>CAWHWU010000016.1:0-120442 GCA_963833105.1 uncultured Planctomycetaceae bacterium | reverse complement strand
GCACCTCGGGCGGCATGCCGACCGTCCGGAGGTCGAACTTCATTCGCTCCTTGTCCAACAACCGCAGGACGACCCCCTCGCCGTAGAGCATCGGGATGATGGAAACGCGGACATCGATCTCGCGGCCCGAGACCTTGATCTTGATACGACCGTCCTGGGGAAGCCCGTTTCTCGGCGATGTTGAGCCGAGACATGATTTTGAGACGGGTGACGATGGCGGCGTAAAACTGGTTGATTTCGGGTGGCACCGGCTGCACCCGCAACATGCCGTCACACCGGAAGCGGACGGTCAGCCCTTTTTCCTGCGGCTCGATATGCACGTCGCTGGCCATCAGCTCCAGCGCCTCGACCAACAGCTCGTTCACGAGCCGGATCACCGAGGCCGATTGGGCGATCTTGGTCAGTTCGCTGCCGTCGTCGGACGTCTCGCCGACGATTTCGACCCCTTCCTCGACGTTCCGCGCTCCAGCCCGTCGATCGTGTCGCCGCCGACCCCCAGGTACTCTTTGATCCGCTGCAGGACGTCGTCGCGCCGGGCGAGGACCGGGTCGAGCCGGAAGCCCGACAGGGCGGACAGTTCGTTGAGGGCCTCGAGGTTAAACGGGTCATGGGTGGCGACGCGGACTTTTCCGTTGTCGCGTCCGAGGGGGAGAATCGTATGCCGGAAAACGGCCGACGTGGGGAACTTGCCCAGCAACTCCCGGTCGATCTCGACACTCGACAGGTCGACGAATTTTAGGCCCAACGCGTGGGCGAGCGCCTTGAGGGCGTCTTCCTCGTTGACGAGCCCCGTTTCGACCAGGACACAGTCGATCCGCCGGCCCGCACACTGGCTCGCCGCCATCACGAGTTGCTCCCGCGTGACGAGGCCGCGCTCGAGAAATAGCTCACCGATGTCCACGAGAGTGCTGGCCGGGAAGAGGCAGAAAAATTGCGCCCGCGCCCAACGGGCCCACGTCGGGCGTTAGCGAGGGCGGAGCCGAGAATATCAATTGTGCGGCAACCGCTTCTTAAGCAATCGTAAGTCGCTTTCGACACACTAGCAATAGCGACTCGCCTCTCAGCAAGCCCGCTTGGGTAAAGGCTTCAGCTGAAATTCAGCGTTGCGTAACCGGTCGGACGGATGGCATACTCAAGAAGGTCGCACCCGGGATTGGCGGGTCGATCAAGGTACAGAGGGGGGCTCCCCGTCGTCGCTTAGCACCATTGGTAGGTTATGCTTGCAGCATCACGCCGTTGCCGCGACGGTCGTGCTCTTCCTTAGCGGAAAGCCTTCAATCGTTTCCACCGATTGGCGGGCGCAGGCTCGCGTAGAAGGAACATACATGGACCGCCTCGTAGCCAGACGGTTGGTTGCTCGCGCTGGCATTGGTGTTGACGTCTCCGGAGTGGGCTTTCTCCCAGGATCTGGCGGTTCTCCCAGGTGGTGGCGGCCGCGGAAGGGGGCGCCGTTTCCGCGAGCAGATGGAACAGTTGAATTCGGCTCAGCCTCCTGTCGTCAACCCGAATGCGGACAAGCCGAAAGAGGAGAAGAAGGACGACAAGCCGGCCGCACCGAAAAAGGACGAAGGCCCCAGGCCGATCACCCGGCCCCCCGCGGCCTACGACAATTCGGCTTCACTCGCCGAGCAGCAGATGTCGGTCGATTCGAAGCGGATGGTCAGCTTCAACTTCCAGGAGGCTCCCTGGACCTTCGTCGTCGAAGAACTGGCCCGCGTCTCCGGCGCCACGCTCGACTGGACGCAGTTGCCTGGCGACACCTTCAACCTGCGTCGAACAAGAAGTACACGGTCGTCGAAGCCCGCGACATCATCAACGAGCACCTGCAGGCCCGCGGATACGCCATTCTCTTCGAGGCCAAGACGAACAGCATGAAGGTCGTCCATCTCGACGACTTGAATACAGCCCTGGTTCCCCGCGTGGCCCCCGAAGATCTCGACAGCCTCCCGCCGCACGACCTGGTGAAAGTCTCTTCCGTCTCGATTGGCTCCTGGCGAAGGACGCGGTCGAGGAGTTCAAACAAGTTCTCTCGCCCAAGGCCAAGCTCCTCGCACTGAAGACGACCAATCGCCTGGAAGCCATCGATTCGGCTGTCAACTTGAGGCAGCTTGCCTCCCTTCTCGACGAGGAACAGGGCCGGAACAGCCTCGATCGGCTCGCGCAGGAGTTTGAGCTGCGGTATACCCGCGCTCCGGAAGTCGTCGAACAGCTCGAACTTTTCCTGGGACTCAAGAAACCGGGTCAGAACGGGACCGAGGCGCCAATCCGATGCAGCAGATGTTCATGCAGCGGATGGCCATGATGCAGCAGCAGGGGCAGCAGCCGGGCCAGCAGCCGGCAGGCATGCAGGCGGTCCCCGAAATCCACCTGATGGCCAATACGCGCCGCAACACGGTCATCGTCAACGCCCCACCCGACAAGATGGGCATTATCAAATCGGCCATCTGGAAGATCGATGTCCCCTCCGACCGGCCGTCTCTTTCCGACAATACGCAGTTGATGCAACCGTATCGTCTGGCCACGGTCGACCCCGAGGTGGTGGTCAACTTCCTGGAGACGGTGGGCGATCTCGACCCGCAGACGAAGCTCGACATCGACAAGAAGACGCACACCGTCATCGCGTATGCGACGCCCAAGGACCAGAAGATCATCGGCGCCCTCGTCAAGAACCTCGATAACAGCGACCGCAACCTCAAGGTCATTCCGCTCCGCAAGCTCGATGCCGACCTGGTGGCCGGCACGATCCGCATGTTGATGGTCGGGGACGACAAGAACAAAACCGACAACAACAACAGCGGCGGCGGTCGCCGTTTCGGCTGGTTCAGCGCGATGAACTCCGGAAACACCAACGAAGAGCCGTCGACCAGCAAGTTCCGCGTCGAAGCCGATATCGTCGAGAACCGCCTGCTGGTTTTTGCCGACGCGGCCGAATTGGAGAAGGTTTATAAGTGCCTGGCTGAGATGGGCGAAGTCCCCAACGCGAGCACGGCGTCGAAATGATTCGCGTCCTCGACGTGGGGGCGGGAAATGAGCAGAAGGTCCTGTTGGACCGGCTCCGCCACGTGTGGCCGTCGCGCGGAAAGGACGGCAACGAGCTGATCATCGACGTCCCCGAAAAGAAGGCGACGCCTGCGGCCCGGGAGGAATCGAAGCCCGATCAGACGGCACCCAAAGCTCCCGCGGCGGCTGCCCCGAGTACGGTTCCGTCGGCCTCCGACAAAAATGACAAAACGCCCAAAGCAGCGGCGCCCAAAGTCGAACGCTCCGCCAGCTTCATGCCGGCGGCTCGCATCCAGTTCGTCGACCTGAAGCAGGTTGTGGTCCCGGACGACCACCTCCTGGCCGATGCCACGAACGGCAACGCCAAATCGACCTCCGGAATCTCCTCGCCTGCGTCAGCCGACGTGCCGGCCGCTCCGCACAATTTACGGCACGCTCGCAAGGGGATGAAAAACCGGCTTCGGGAAGTCCAGGCTCAACCTGCCGACGACCTGCCTTCCGCCGGCAAAGTCGAGCAACCCGACGCGAAATCCAACCAGGGAGCCCCGATTTACATCACACGGGGAGAGGACGGGAAACTCGTCATCACCTCACGCGACACGGCAGCCCTCGACCGCCTCGAGGAAATGGCGGGTCACTTGGCGCCTCACCGCAAAGATTACGCCGTGTACTACTTGAAGCACGCCGACGCGTATGCGGTGAAGGCGAACCTGGATGATTTCTTCCAGACCGAAAAGAAAGACTCAAGCGAAGATCGGGCCCGCCGCTGGTGGTGGGATGACGACTCCAGCAACAAGAAAGACGATTCGCCCATGCTCTCCCGCCGCAAGCCGATGCGGTTCATCGTCGACGGGCAGACCAACTCGATTCTGGTGCAGGGCGGCACATCCGACCAGCTTGGCAAGATCAAAGAACTCATCGACATGTACGACAGTCCGGCGCCGGTCAGCGTTCGCCCGGCCCGGCTGACCCAGATGTTCCACATTCAGCATTCGAAGGCCTCCGTCATCGCCGACGTGATTAAGGACATGTACCGCGACCTGTTGAGCAACAAGGACAAGGCGATGGAAAGCTTCAACCAGACCAAGGCCCAAGGCCGCGGCGGCCGCGGATACATCTCCTACGACTTCGGCGAAAAGGAAGACGACGGCAAGATGAGCCAGGCGCGGTTCAACGGGGCCTTGTCGCTCGGTGTCGACGACACGACGAACACGCTTCTCGTCTCGTGCGCGAATCAAACCTTGATGATCAACGTTACGGAAATTATCGAAACACTGGATAAGGCGGCCGTTCAGGCGGCCCAGTCGTTCCAGGTGCTGCAAATCAACCGGTCCATCGACGTCAACGCCCTCCAGAAAAAGCTGGCCGAAATGCTCAAAAAGACCGCGCCCGGTCCCGAAGCCGGCCAGCAGCCCAACCAGGCCCCGCAGAAGCAGAACCAGCGTCGCGGCCGCGGCGGCCGCAACGGCGGCGGCAACAACGGAGGGAACGAGAGCAGCAACGACTGACGGTTGCCAACACAAGTCACTGGCCGGCTTCGCCGGTCAGCGAGTGCTACAACGCTATGTTTGGTGACGAGCCGCCGGCTTTACGCCGGCGGTCTTCAACCGCGCGTCGAGCGCTGCTCGAAAACCGCCGGCGTAAAGCCGGCGGCTCGTAGAAACGGCGCGACACAGCGCGGTCGTGCTATCCTGCTGGAAGATGAGAAGGGTCGGCCCGAGTCAGAACTGACGGGCCGGCCCTTTTTTTACGGAATGATGCACTTGGCAAAGCAGCGCGTGTCAATTCGTAGGCGTATTTGTCCCCGGCGTCATAATTCGTCGCGTCGCCTGAGTGCTCGCAGCGCTAACGACTCAATAGCCCCGCGTCGATCACGAATTGCGACCCCGTGATGAATCGTGCCCGGTCGGAGGCCAAAAACACGACCGCGTCGGCGACGTCGGAGGGCTCGATCCAGGGAACCGGCAAGAGATTGCCGGCCGAGCGTTCGGCGATCTCTTTGGGTGTGGCTCCCTCGAGAGCGGCCAGGCCGTCGTTCATCGGCGTGTTGACTCCCGTGGGATGGATCGACACGACGCGGATGTTGAATGGCGCCAGTTCGATGGCCCATGATTTCGTCAGGCCGACCAGGCCCCATTTGGACGCCGCGTAATGGCTCAATCGGGCCATCCCGCGCAAGCCGGCGATCGACGAGTTATTGATGATGACGCCGGACCGCTGATCCCTCATGTGCGGAATCACCCGCCGCGCAACGATCCATGCTCCCTTCAAGTTGATGTCGAGCATCGCGTCCCAGGCCTCCTCCGTCAGCTCGTGCGCCAAGCCGTAGGCACAAATGCCCGCATTGTTGAACAGGATGTCGATGCGGCCGAATTTCGCCATGGCTTGCTTGACGCTGTTGCTCACATCACTGTCGTTTCGCACGTCGGCAACCAGCGGCAGAGAGTCGACGCCGAGCCGGGCACATTCGGCAGCCAGCGATTCGAGGTCGCTTGCCGAGCCCAGTCCGTATCCCGGATAGGGAAGTTGTCGGGCGACGTCGAGCGCGGCGATACGGACTCCCTCGCGAGCCAGGGCCAAAGCCGTCGCACGCCCCTGTCCGTGGGCGGCGCCGGTGATGAAAGCAACTCGTCCCTCAAGCCCGTTCGACATACCAATATTTTCTCATTTGTGCGCCGGCGGCGACGACTTGCGATACGCCCACAGGTACTCGTCCAAATCGACACGAATCGCGTTGTTGAAGACGTTGGTGGCGATCATCAGTCCGGCGAACGCCGTCAGTGAGACAATCTGGTCCGGCTTGAAGTAGCCGGCCAGTTGCGCGAACAATTCGTCGCCTACTTGATGCGGATCGCGGGCCAATTGCCGGCCAAAGTCCGTCACGACCTTTTCGCGAGCGTCGAGCGCCAGTGCCTCGGGATTCTCTCCTGTTTCGATCAGCAAGCGGCGGAAGAAGGTGGAGCAGATCAGGCAATCGGTCTGCGCGGAAATCGCGTGCGCGAACAGATTGGTCAACCGTTCGCCGAGGAACGGAAGTACCTCCTCCCGCAGGGCGTACCACTCCAACAAAACGCGGAGCGCGACGGGCGAATGCGCCAGCGTCCGCTTCATGTTGGTCACGCTACCATGCTCGGCCAGATGGCGATCGAGCACGGCTCGTGAGGACGCTGGCAGTTCGTCGTCTCGCAGAGGAGGGATCCGGGCCATTGCCGTCAACGTTCACAATTCTGCAAAAAGAGCCCAAGTCGCGAGGAATCCGAGCGCCCGATCGTAGCCTTGTCGTCGGACATTTGCCACGAGACTGCGGCTCTCGATGCGGACGCTGGACGCGGACGCGACAGCCGGGATTCGCTCAATCAAAACGCAGGGAAACCACAAAGGGCCCAAAGGACACAAAGGAGGAGCAGGAGAACGGCGATCAACGATCGGCTCTGCGATGAATCGGAATTCTTCGCTGCCCCGCACGAATTTGGCTTTTCCACTCTTTGTACTACTAACGTTTTCATTCTGTTTACGGCGAGAAGATTTTTTCAATTGAAGATTCAAGCTCCGATCGTCACGTCGTTACGCGAAAGGAATGGGAACCACGGATCAGCGGTCGTAGGCCGCGCACGAACGCGGCACCGATGACACGGATGGAGAGAAGAGACAGATCTCAGGGCAGCGGGTTCATGGTGCCATTCCGCCGAAGGGCGGATTCAAAGCAATCTTCATCAGCTTTTTTATCAGTGGAATCCGTGTGATCCGTGGTCGCTTTGCTCCTTTTTTGGTTGGGGCTGAGCGAAGCGAGGCCGCGCTGGGTTCTTGGTGCTTTGTGGTTCAAAACTGCCTGGCCTTGTCGTGGTCCGTCCAGCCGTAAGTGTCTGGCTGAAAATGCGACGGCGAGGAAAACGGTTGGGCAACGACATCTGACAAATAGAGAGAGACGGACCAGTACGACACTTGCAACCGTGCGCGGGGACGTGATCAGGACTGAACGGGGATCGGTGGGCGATACCGACAATCGAGCGGGGTGATCTCACCCTTTTCGGACAGCCGCATCAGCAGGGACTGGTAAGGTTCGAAAACCAGCTCCACGTCCGCCGACGCCGTGGGCGATTGCAGAGTGACCCGGCGGCGGAGCGTTTCGTCGCATTTTGAAAATCCGTAGGGCATCGGATCGCAGACCTCGGCGGCCTTGGGGTGGGCGAAGAAAAAGTCCGTGTCGGTCTCCGTTTTGCGCGCCCAATACGGGGGCAAATCCTCGCCCGAGACGACCGGTCGCAGGCCAGACCTGGCGTACCAGCGGCTTGCTTCGCCCCGTACTCTTGCTACGCTTCCGGCAACGGCTGGAAGCGAACGTGGCACGCCGCATGCGCACACCAGTTGCAGGTCGTTTCACCTATTACAGCGAGACACCGTCTCATGACCGCAGAGTACCGGGCCGTAGCTCCCAAGGGCCCACCGACTTTGGTCGAGCGGCTGGGGAAGCCGTTGAAAGATGAAGACAGGCCTTTCGCGCTCGTCATTCAGATCTATGTCCTGGAAGGCTCGGAGACCCGGTTCGAGGCAGCGGCTGCAAAGACGGCGAAGCTGACGCAGGCCGAGAAAGGGTGCCTGGCCTACGAATTTTACCGCGACTTGGAGAAGCCCTGCCACTACACCCTGATCGAGCGCTGGGAGGGGCTCGAGCCTTTGCGGAAGCACCTCGCAAGCGAGCACATCAAGGAGTTTCAGGCCCTCCTCGCCGAGATCGGCACTACGCCCCGGACAGCCGACCTCTATGCCCCCGTCGACGGCAAGTAGGGTTCAGCACGAGAAACAGAGATTTGCGGCCTGACCGATGGCATCGAACCCTGAACGCGCGCCGGGAACTTCGACTGAGGACGACGTCGTGTGCACTTCGTCAGAAACGGTCCGAACGCCCGGCCGAACGAAACGCCGTCGCACGCTCACGATGGCGATTGCGGCCGCCGCCACCGCCGCCACCGCCGTAATCGCCGTTGTCGCGGTTAATTGGTGGCACAGCGAGCGGTTTTTCTATCGCCATCAGGTGGAATTGTGGCCCAATCCCGATCCAATCGACGGGTCGAGTTGGAATTTGCGCTACCCAATCGAATTCGCTCCGGATGGCAGCGTCGCGATTGCCAAGGACCATCGCGATCGGATCCTGATTCTCGATCCGTCGACGGGGAGCATTGCCAGGATCGTTTCGGCCGGCGGAGACGAACTCGTCAACTCAATGGCGTTTGCAAAAGATGGCAAATCGATCGTGTCGGCCGGCTCGGCGGGTCAAGTGAATGTGTGGGACGCTTCAACAGGCTTTTTGCTCCGGACATTTCGGCTCAGCGAAAGAACTCCGGTCGTCGAACAACGCGGAAACGTGACCACAACGACCTATCCCTGCAACGACGTTCTCGTTTCACGGGACGGTACAAAGGTGTTGTGCCAGTACGCCGACAGAAAGCTCTTCCAGATCGGGAACGTCACCACCGGACGCCCCGAGATCACATTGGCCGGGCTCGCGGATCAAAACGTGCTCGCCTTCTCAAGCGCCGGGAACTTGATCGCTCTGTGCGATTCATCCCACAAGGTTTCGCTCCGCGATATCCGCAAGCCCGCCAGTCGGCCACTGTTTGACACCACGCCCAACTGGAACGTCCATGCCTGTTTCTCACCGGATGAGAGCATCGTCGCCACGACTTGCAGTCAGGAAATTCAGTTGTGGAACACGAGGACCGGGACACGACTGCGTGCCGTCTCTTTCGGAAAACAAGTACCCCTTGATGCCGACGTGGCGCAGCTTGCCTTCTCCTCGACTGGCACAACCCTTGCGGTGGGGGCCGACTGGCGGGTTGATACGTGGAAGAACCTCGTGTTGGGCAAATCTGATTTTTGGCGCGAATCCCACGGTTGCGTAGCCTTGTGGGATGTGGCAACGGGAGATCCGATTGACGCGGTCTATCCGAAGTCCGACGTGTCCACGATCGCCCTCTCGCCAGCCGCCGATTCGCTGGCTATTGGTTCCTGGCAAGGCACAATGACGCTCTGGCAACGATGGTTGCGATCGCCAAGACACACGCCCCTCAGAGACCTGTCAAACGAGTGATCTTTTCCTGCGTTCGCATTTGCAGTGACGGCCCACAGAACGAAAAATGCTGCATCTCTGGAGTCGCATCAACTGCCGCCTCCACAAACTGGCTCCGCGCCAAGTCACGTTGGACGGGCGGGCCGCTGCTGGAGTAACGGCTAGCAACCGCCTGGGAACGTGCTCAGGACTGAACCGGGATCGGCGGGCGATAGCGGCAATCGATCGGGGTGATCTCGCCTTTTTCGGACAGACGCAATAGCAGA
The DNA here is from genome assembly GCA_963833105.1 of uncultured Planctomycetaceae bacterium. Taxonomy (GTDB): domain Bacteria; phylum Planctomycetota; class Planctomycetia; order Planctomycetales; family Planctomycetaceae; genus DASPSM01. The sequence continues at coordinate 111,109 of CAWHWU010000016.1, read as the reverse complement.
GACGGATAAGGCTCGAAAACGAGTTCCACGTCAGTCGACGCCGTGGGCGAATGTAGACTGACCCGGCGGCGGAGCGTCTTGTTGCATTTTGAAAAGCGGTAGGGCATCGGATAGCTGACCTCGGCCGCCTGGGGAGGGGCGAAGAAAAAGTCCGTGTCGGTGCCCGTTTGGCGCGCCGAATACGGGGGCAGATTCTCGCCCGATACGAGCGGCCGCAGGCCAGCCTGAGCCAGAGTCGCGACGGTGTTCGGCGAGGCGGCGAGCGAATCGAGCCGGCGTTCATAATCGCCGCGCGGGCGGTGGCCTGGTTGACGCGGCCGGCGCTTGAGCACGACCTTGAGACCGTCCGATGCCAGGCGCTCGATCTCGGCCAGGCCGTCGGCATCGAGCCATTCGACGTCGAGATACAACGCGGCGAACGATTGCGATCCAATCGCCAGGCGTCCCTCGCGCATCTCAGCACGCGCCAACATCGCCGCGGAGATCCATAGCGGTTGGAAGGGGCGAGTTTCTTGGGGCACTTGGACGTATCGCATCTCCCACCAGTACGCGGCGCCCGGAGTGCGCAGTTCGAGCGGCATCAGGTCGAGCATCCACATGTCTTCATTGGGCAAGTAGACGGCCAACTCAGAGACCGTGCGACCCGACTGCATCAACCCGCAGACGTGTTCGAGATAGGCGTTGAAGGCCGGCAGCTCGTCGACGAAGGCGCAATCAGGGCCGACGTGGACCGACGCGTAAAATTCGTGATGGCAACCCGCGCCGCTGTAAGGCATGCCGTGCCAGACGATCTGGTTGACGCCGTTGGCCATGACGGCGTCGGCCAGGAGTTTGAGGTCGGCGACCTGCTCGCGCTTCCAATAACGATATGCCTCGATGTGCCGCGAGCTGGTGAAGCCGTAAATGCAGGTGAACGTTTCGGCACTCACGACCGGGCGATCGCTGAGCGCGGCGGCCGACGCCGGAATTCGCGAGAAATGCGGATCGAACAAGAGTGCCTCGGATTCCGGCACGTCGACTGCCGAGTAGCAGGTCAAGAGATCGGTGGGCGAGCCGTGGCATTGCACGCGCGAGAAGGCACCCTGTTCGTGACAGAACTGGGTAAACGGAGCATAGAACTCTCGAACCATCACCCCGGCCAGGAACTTCCGATAGTCGTAGCGAACATCAAGCTGGCGATCGAGATCGTTACTGAACGGCTCCAGGCGATAGCCCTGTTCGCGCTCGAACTCGTCCCAAAGAGCGGGACTCCACAAGCCGCGCGAATCGATTTCGAGGGAGTCACAGAACAAGCCGGAAGCCGCCCCCTCGAGTGCGGCTTGAATCGCAGGCAGCATGGCCTGACCGTAGGCGAAGAGCGCCTCGCGGTGGAGATGATCGACGACGAACAGATCGCGATACAGCGGTTCTTCCCAGGAAGCCTCGAGGTACTGGGTTGGGCTCCCATCAAACGTTTGGGACGCGTGATCACGCGAGACGCACGACCCGCCAAAAGGCCAGCAGCTTCCGAATGTGAAGTCGCAGCCGAGACCGATGCGATCCGCAGAGCGTTTTGCGTGCGCGACGAGTCGCGACCAGTCGGGGCCGAGCCAAATCGGAATGTCAACCGGATCAAACCGCGTAATCCAGCCCGGCCACAGCCAGGCCAGCTCGACGCCGCCGAACCCCATTTGCTTGACCCAGTCGAGTTGCCTCTCGATGTCAGCCTCGCAAAATGGCCCCGCCAGCCACCACCAGCGGACATAGGGCTTGCTGCCGCCGCGAAAGAACTCGCGTACTGGCCGATCATCCTGCGCGAACACCATCGGCGGCTCCCGACCAAATCCTCAGTCACTCCGTTCCCATTACTTTCGCCCACCCTGGCATGATCCCCGAATCGGCGAGACTGGCAGAAGCGCCTCACGCTGGCAGTTGAGGCTCACTTCTGCAGCACGTCCGCGAGCAGGGTCTTGATCTCGGTGTCAGACAAGTGCCGGGCCGTCGTACGCAACATTTTCTCGAAGTGAGGGCGATCCTTGGCGTCCCCCGGATAGCCGAGATTTCCTCGGGGTCCGTCGCTGGTGATGAGCGGCTTGCCGTCGGCGTCGAGGATGACCATCCAAGGGACGCCCCCGTCCGCTTCGGGGCGCAGCTTGTTGATGACGCTCTCGCCATGCGTGAAGCGGGGATCGATGACGATCCAGACGTAGTCCTTCTCGACCAGCGATCGGTGGCGATCGAGGTACGTCGCCAGCACGCGGCACCAGCCGCACCCGATCCCGCTCAGTTCAACCAGCACCCGCTTGTTTTCGCGTTTCGCCTGGGCGAGGGCGTGCGCCAGTCGCGTTTGTGCATCAGGCACCGCAGGCATGTGTTTGTGGAGAAAAGCCGCGAGAGGCCTGGCATCGAGCTGCTTGCCCGGACAGAGTTGTTTGCTGGTCGTGGCCGCGACGAGATGCCCCTCGGAGTCGATGAGCGCGAGGACCGCGTCGTCGGGCGCGGGAGACGCCAGACTCCAGCGGGCCAAAAAAGTCTGCAGCTCGGCACCGCGATCGCGCCGAGGCGTCGATCGGCAACCGGATAAAATTGGCGAGCGCCTTCCGCGCCTCGTCGTCACCCTCCTGCGGGTCTCGCCATTGCTGGATCGAAAAGAACCGTCGGCACACTTCGCTCTTTGCCGAGGCGACAAAGACAAGCACAGAGGTCGACAACAGCCGAGAGCCGGCCAGAGCGCTCTGGAGCCGGACGTCGAGCGGCTTGTTCGCGCTCATGGCTCGCGCGCTCCACAAATCGATGTCCTCGACCGTTGACGTGATGGCCAGGAGGGCGGGTTCGGGCCCCCTCAAGTCGAAGATCGCCGTCCTCTTGGCCGGCTCAAATCCCGCGACCGTGAAGACCTTGGGATCAATGTGCTCATTCACCGATTCCCAATGGCAGGTCGCCTTGATCGTGAAACCTGCCCCGTGGATGTCCAGGCTGACCGGTACGAAAGAGCCGTTCCTCTTCTCGTACCGGATCTCCGACCACTCGTTGGCCTTCAATTCCGTTGATCCGGCCAATCTCGTGACGATCTCGTTCCGCACGGGAACAAAACCTAACGTGGGATCAACGATCAACCTGCGGAGGGTTTCGTACGAGTTATCCATTCGCTTCGTCCATTGGAGGACAAATCGGCCCGCCGGGTCCTTCGAAACCGTCGGCGCGACGGTGCCGAAGAACCAGTGTTGCTTGACCTTTGTGTACTCTTCGCGAAAAAGATACCCGCCGACGCCAGCGAACCATAAGAGGTGCGGATCAAGCGGCTGGTTGCGCGTACTGGAGAGGTCGCGATCGGGGGGGCCGACGGTGATCCCCTGAAGTGGTGGCTCCCTTCCGGCCTGAAACAAGCTTTCCGCGGGGGTGCGCGCGTATTTCGTGTGGGCAGACAGCCTGTCGTGGTCGCAACGGAGCAGCTTGCCCGAATCGTCGAAAACGAGTCGAAAAGTGCTCTTTACGGGGGCGTGACGACCCGCGTCTGTGGTGTCATCCTCAACGCGCACAATTCCACGCGAGACGCCTTCGATTGCCGCACACATCTTCTCGCAGATCGCCTGGGCAGAAGGCCCTTGGTCGGCTGCGGGTTGGCGCCCACACCCCGCCGAACTGACGAGGAGGAATAAGGCAACTCCGCTCCAAAGAAGCCGTCGGGCATCGCGCGGATGCCGGTTCATGTGCGGATTCCTCCCAACGTTTTGGCACGACTCCCGGAGGATTTTCGCGTCCTGTGGGATGTCGCCGTGGATGATTATGAGCGGTGGATCGCTCAATTCGAAGTGCGGCTCAACAAAACGCCGCAGAAGCAGAATTCATGGCTGCCGCTCCGTTCGCAGCATCCGCAAACCAAGCGCGCGTTTCAGCAGGTCGGCGGGTCGCGTGTTTCAGGCATCGAATGTGTGCCCCCGAGAAGTGATTGTGGATTTGCCGCATCCGGGCGCGTGGACAGGCGTCGAAATCCGATCGAGGCGACGGAAATCGATCAGAGCGGCCTGCGGAACGTCGGAGGGATCACCGCGTGGTCGATGGCAGGCACGAATAAAGAGAAGCAAGCTTGAGGCGGGATGGCGGAAGGCCGGTGAATCAGAGTGCCATTTGCTGCACTAGGCACATTGTATCATCGCCTGCTTAGTCTTTCAAGATTAAAAGTGCCAAAAATGTGGCAACATGATTGGCCGACACACTTTGCGGACTGTCATTGAGTCGGTTTCTCTTCCCTCCGCCCTCGCCCCGCGGCCCTCATCCCTCACCCCTCAAGCGGAGCGCCGATTTTTCTGTGGTGACCGCGCCTTTTTTTACGCCGCAGAAAAACCAGAAAATTTACCGCGCTCTGCCAAAATGGCGGGCAGAGCTGAGCCCTAAACGGCGGCTGGCCCTTATTTTCGACCGTTGGGACTGGGCATGACGGCTCCCACGTCGCGCCGCCAGGCGTCGAGCTTCGCCGCCAACTCGCGGACTTTTTCCGGCATCTCGGCCGCGCGGTTGTGTTTTTCGCCCATGTCCTCGCGGATATTGAATAGTTCGCGCGAGCCGTCCTCGTACCACTCGATGAGTTTCCAATCGCCGTCGCGGACCGCGGCCGCCGGTGCGCCCCCCTGATTGCCGTAATGCGGGTAGTGCCAGAAGAGGGGACCCCGCTCGAGCGGCTGACTCTTGAGCAAGCGGACCAGGCTGCGGCCGTCGCGGTGCTGCTCGGGCTCGGCGGGGAGGCCGGCCAGTTCGAGGATTGTCGGGTAAAAATCCATGCTGATCACGGGCGTGTCGCACGTGCTGCCGACGGCGGTCACGCCCGGGGCGCGGATCATCATCGGCTCGCGGATGCCTCCTTCGTAGAGCCAGCCTTTGCCCGCTCGCAACGGCAAGTTGCACGTGGGATGTCCCTCGGAGGTCGCCAGGCCGCCGTTATCCGACATAAAAATCACAACGGTGCGGTCGGCCAATCCCAACTCGTCGAGCTTTTTCAGCACGGTGCCGACGGCCCGGTCCATCGCTTCTACCATGGCGGCATAGACCGGATGGTTCTGGACGAGCCGCACGCGCTGCTTGCGTTCGTGTCCCCACTCGGGGCCGGCATTTTTCACGGTCTTGGCCTTGGCCTCGTACTTCTCCCGCAGATCGTCGCGAGCCATGAGGGGTACATGGACCGAATAAAAGCTTAAGTAGGCCAGAAACGGGCGGTCTCGATGGGCGGAGATGAAGGCGGCCGTCTCGGCGGCCAGCCGCGCGGGAAGATGCTCGCCACGCGGACCATCGCGGAGCTTGGGATTGCCGTACGGTGAGAAGTAATGCTTTCCGCCGCTCGGCGAACCCCACTCGAGACCCCCCTTGTTAACGTCGAAACCCTGGTTTTCCGGGTAAAAACCGTGCGGTCCTAGATGCCACTTTCCCGCAAAAAATGTGGCGTAGCCCCCTTTTTTGAGTGCCTCGGCGAGTGTGAATTCGCCGAGCGCCAACCGGTCGGAATACGGAGCCGGCAAGAGCCGTGTGCGGCGGCTCCATTTTTCCGGCTGGTTCGACCGGTTGGTTGCGATGTAATCGGTAATGCCCGTTCGCTGCGGATATTTGCCCGTGATGATGCTCGCGCGCGTGGGCGAGCAGACAGGGCAGGCGGCGTACGCCTGCGTGAACCGCACTCCCGTCGCGGCCAATCGGTCGACATTGGGCGTGTCGTAAAACGTGCTGCCAAAACAGCCGAGGTCTCGCCAGCCCAGATCGTCCACGAGAAAAAAGACGACGTTGGGGCGACTCGGCAGCGCGGCAAACAGCGGTGTGCCAACCGCAAGCAGCAGCAAACTGAAACAGGCGAATCGGGCCAGTTTGATCATGAGCGGGACCTATTCTATCGACGCCGCGAACCGGGCGACAGAAACCGGACGAACGCGCGTCTCAATCGACAGGCGGGTCGCTTGGACATATTCTTCCACGGAAATGACCGCGAATTGTGAGGTGTTTTGGCTCGCCTTATAATCGAATCGGCGTCCGTTGACGGCGATTTTGGACGTCACTGACTTTTCTCGGACCACGAAAGGCCGCTCGTCGCATGCCGGTTTCCGGAGACAAAATCCGCGTCGGTTTTCTCGGTGCCGGTCGTATGGCTGCCGCGCTCGCCAAGGGGCTGGTCTCTGCCGATTTCGCGGCGGCCGACTCCCTCATCGCCAGCGACCCGCTGCCGGCCGCGCGGGACGCATTTACCGCCCAGTGCGGCGGACGGACGACGGCGTCGAACGTTGATGTTCTCAAATCGGCCGACGTGGTGGTGCTGGCGGTCAAGCCGCAACATGTTTCCGAAGTGCTGATGGATGTTCAAGCGGAAGTCCGGTCGCGGCACCTGGTGATCTCGATTGCCGCGGGCGTCCCTCTTAAAACCCTCGTCGTTCTTTTGGGTCCGAGCACACGGCTCGTCCGGGTGATGCCAAATACGCCCAGCCTGGTCGGCCTGGGGGCGGCCGCTTATGCACTGGGGGGTGGGGCCACGGCGGCCGATGGCGAATTGGTTCGCCGGTTGCTCTCGACCGTCGGATTGGCTGTTGAATTGCCGGAAGGACTGCTCGACGCGGTGACCGGTCTTTCCGGAAGCGGACCGGCTTACGTCTACCAGGTCATCGAGGCCATGAGCGACGGCGGCGTGCTGATGGGCCTTCCCCGCGACGTGGCCACGAAATTGGCGGCCCAGACTGTCCTCGGGGCTGCTCGGATGGTGCTGCAGACGGGGGAATCGCCGGCCGTCCTCAAGGACGCCGTCGCCAGCCCCGGCGGCACGACGATCGCCGGCCTGCACGCGCTCGAATCGGGGGGGCTGCGCGGCGTTAATGAACGCCGTCCGGGCGGCGACCCTTCGCTCGCGCGAATTGGGAGAATCGGCCTGATCGGCCGGACCGCTACAACCCTTCCGACTCGTACGGCCTCCTGACCGGGCCGGTCGAGGAGCAGCCTGCTTTTTGACTCGCGCCGGGTCTGGCGTAAGTTTTCGCGTCGGATGCTGTTTGCCGACGGAACCGATCGCTTTTTTAGTGCTCTCATTTGCGCGAAAAAATATGCTGACTGAACGCTTGCTCGCCGACGCGACCTTGGAGGAGTCTCCTGCGCGCGACTTCCTGAGCCCCAATCCGCATGATTCCTCGCGGCTTTTGTTGGGGCTGATGACGCTGCACAAGCGGGCCGATTTGACCGGCCAGTCGTCGGCTCCCGAGTCGCTCGCGGGAATCATTTCCAAGGGCGTTCTGCGGAGCCTGATGTCGGCGCTCCATTTCCGCGATGCGGCCACGGTCCGGCACTCCCGTCGCGTGGCCCAGCTGGCCACGGGAATCGCCAAGCACTTGGGCTGGGAGTCGCAGCAAATCACCTTATTGGAAGTGGCGGCCCTCTTGCACGACGTCGGCAAGATCGGCGTGCCGGACAACATCCTCTTCAAGCCGGGCCGGCTGAGCCCCGACGAAGCCGAGTTGATGGACCTGCATCACAATATCGGCGTCGACGTGCTGCAGGCCTGCCGCGTGAATAAAGAGGTCGTGAAATTCATCGTGCAGGCCGCCCACCATTACCATGGCTACATCGGCCGTACTCGTCCGGCGGGGGCGAACTTCTGCCAAGGCGCGCGGATTCTGGCGGTGGCCGACGCGTATGACTCACTCTCGACCGATAAGACGTACCGCGACGCGAAGTCGCACGCCGACATTCTCGCGATTCTCAAGGAGGCCTCCGGTTCGCAGTTCGATGGGAACATCGTACGGGCGCTCGAGCGCTGGGTCGAAAACGAAGGTCTTCCCTTCGCCGACACGCTCGACGACCCCAGTCAGACCGTCGGCTCCCCGAAGGTTTCAGGGCCCCAGAACGCGCAAGAGGCCAGTTCGCTGGGTCATATCTTTTCGTACTTGTACCTCTTGGAAAGCCTGTACGACGGCTTCTACCTCGTCGATGCCGACCTGCGGTTTGTGATTTGGAACCGCGGCGCCGAGAAGCTTTTGGGCCGTGAGTCGCACGACATGCTCGGTCAGACCTGGACGACCGGGCTTTTGGGATATGCCAACAAGCTGGGAGAGAGCCTCGGCGAAAACGATATCCCCATGAAGATGGCCATCGCCACGGGAACTCCCGCGACGCAAAACGTCCAAATCGAGGCGGCCGACGGACGGTGGATCGACGTCGAGATGCAGTCGGTCCCCTTATTCGATAACGAGGGGCGGCTCCACGGGGTTGCCGAAATCTTTCGCGATCTCTCCCGCAACAGCCTGCGGCCGCGCGAGTACCGTGACCTCAAGCTGGCGGCCAGTCGCGACTCGCTCACGTCGCTCGTCAACCGGGGGGAATTGGAGATTCAACTCGCCCTCATGCTGCACGAGCAAAAAGGCAAATCGGCCGATCCGTTCTGCGTGATTTTCTCTGACGTCGATTACTTCAAGGCCATCAACGACACGTTCGGGCATGCGGTCGGCGACCAGGTGCTGGTCGACGTGGCAAATTGCTTCCGCCACGAGGTCTACTCGGGCGACCTGGTGGCCCGCTATGGCGGCGAAGAGTTCGTGGTTATCTGTCCGGGAACGGTCCTGGAACAAGGAATCAAACGGGCCGAGCGACTGCGCCTGGCCATCATGAACGGGCAGATCGGCGGAAATGACGACCTCAAGGTCACCGCCTCGTTCGGCGTCACCCAGGTCGAAGAGGGAGATACCGTCGAAGAGATCCTCAAACGGGCCGACTGCGGGGTGTACAACGCCAAGAAATCGGGCCGCAATCGCACCGTGGCACAGACCGCGGCCGACGCGACCCTCGAGGATGCGGCCGGCGAGGAAAGCCAGGCGCCCCGCGATCCCTTCGTGCATGAATCGACGTTTCAAGCGTGCATTGCGGCCGACATGATTGTTTACAAACTCGGGGGCTTCGTGCGCGACGAGCATGGCGCTTTGACCGACGTTACCGAGACGCGGGCCGTCATTCGACTCGGCCGACGTGGCCTCTTCCCATTTTTGAGCCGTTCGTCCGCGTCGCAGCCTGTCCAAATGACGGTCGAGTTCGGCAACGAGAAATCGACTCCGACCCGCAAACAGAGGGTTGCCTCGAAGCAAGTGACGATCAAGGTGCGAGTGGAGCCTTTGGGTTGGGCCAAGAATCCCGAGGCGTTCGAGCGGCGCGCCAACAGCCTCATACGCGTGCTGCGGTCCTATTTCGCCGCCGGCTGACCGGCGGGGCACTCGGCGACGACGTCAGGCCGAGCCGCCGTCCCAGCGGCGGAGGATGGTAGCTCCCGCGCCGCTCACGGCCAGAAAGACCAAAAGCCCCAAGAGCGTAGACAAGAGGACGGCGCAAAACATCAAATCGGTCTTCAACTGGTCGCTCGACTGCTGGATGAGATAGCCGAGTCCGAACCGTTCCGACGCGTCGTAACCGACAAAAAACTCGCCGACGATCGTGCCGATGACCGCCAGGCCGCTCGAGGTCTTGGCTCCGGTCACGATGGCCGGGACTGAACTCGGAAGCCGCAGCTTGACGAGCGTCTGCCAGCGCGAAGCGCCGTGCAGGCGGAAGAGGTCGACGAGATCGGGATCAATCGCCGTCAGGCCGGCCGTCGCATTTGTCACCACGGGAAACAGGCTGACAATGAAAGCGACAATCACCACGCTGCGAAACCCGGTCCCCAACCAGAGAATGATGAGAGGGGCCACCGCGACAATGGGAACGGTTTGCAGAAAAATCGCATAAGGAAAGAAACTGCGACGAATCAGGGCCGACTGCGAAAAGACAACCGCAATCAGGGTCCCCCAGAATACGCTGGCCGCGAAGCCGCAGACCGCGCCTGCCGCCGTGACGCCTGTCGCCTGCGCGAGTTTGTGCCAATTGCTCGTTGCCGCCGCGAAGACATCCATCGGTCCCGGAAGCAAATATCTCGGGATGTTGCGCAGATAGGTCGTCGCTTGCCAGACGCCAAGAACCAGAAGAAAGAGCACAATCGGCGGCACGAGGCGCGCCGCAAGAGACCGGCCTGGAGTGGTCATGCCGCACTCTCCCGGAGGCGGTCGCTGATTTCTCCGGTGCAGCGGGCAAATTCGCCTGTGGCTCGCAATCCGGTGTCCCGCGGATATGCGAACGGAATCGCGACGTCCGCGGCAATGCGTCCCGGCGAAGGGGTCACGACCAGGATCCGCTGGCTCAAATAAACGGCCTCGGCCACGTTGTGCGTGACGAAGATGGTGGTCGGTCGCCGCTGCATCCAAATCCGTACCAGTTCCGCATTGAGCTGCTGCCGCAGAATGTCGTCGAGGGCCCCAAAAGGCTCGTCGAGGAGCAAGAGTCCGGGATTGGTGATGAGAGCACGGGCTAGCGAGACGCGCATCCGCATGCCCCCGGAGAGCATCCGGGGCGTCTTGCCGGAGTCGGCGGGCGTCAACCCGACAAGTGCGAGCGCCTCGGGGACACGGGCCTCGACAACCGGTCGCGGCTCGCGCCCAAGTTCCAATGGCAAACCGACATTTTGAGCCGCCGTTCGCCAAGGCAGGAGCCGGGGCTCCTGAAATACGAAACCGGTGCCTCCCGAGCTGCGCGTCTCGACCGCGGGGCGACCTGCAATGGTCACGCGACCCCGCGTTGGAGCGATCAGCCCGGCAATCATTCGCAACAACGTCGATTTCCCGCAGCCGGACGGGCCCACAACGGCAACGAATTCTCCCTCGCGGATCGAAAAACTGGCCTCCGCGACCGCAACGTGACCGGTCGGAAACGCCATTCCGGCGTGTTCGACCTCGACATGCCATTTTTTGTCGGACGAAGCTTCGACGCTCAAGCTTTCCCTGCCCTTTATTTCCAACCAACAATTCCGTCCGGCATTCTACGGCCCGCCGAGCGACCGAGATAGAATCGCGGCCGAGAAAACAGTTCCTTTTCGGAAGAGCATGATGGAAGACAAATCGCCGCACGTGCGTCAGCAACTCCGCGACGAAGTCCGCCAGATTTGGGACGACAATGCCGACTTCTGGGACGCGCGGATGGGCGAGGGGAACGAATTCCACAAACGGCTTATCGAACCCTCGCAACTGCGGCTCTTGAATCTGCGCGGCGGCGAGGCCATTCTCGACCTGGCCTGCGGCAACGGTCAATTCTCGCGAAAAATGGCCGACATGGGAGCAAAAGTCGTGGCCGCCGACGCCGCGCGTCGAATGATCGAGAACGCGAAGAAACGGTCCGCCGGTTACGAGGACCGAATCGAATATCACGTGGTCGACTGCACCGACCGGGCGAGGTTGCTCGCGTTTGGCGAAGGGAGATTCGACCGCGTTGTGTGCACGATGGCCCTAATGGACATTTCGGAAATCGAGCCGCTGATCTCGGCCTCCGCCCGGCTTCTCACAGCCGGCGGGTACCTCGTCTTTTCGCTCTTGCACCCGTGCTTGAATTCCGGGCTCTGGAAACAGGGGATGGAACAGTACGAGCGTGACGGCGAACTCGTCGACGAGTATTTCGTGCGGGTGACCCGATACAGCGAGCCGCTGACCGCGAAAGGGGTCGCGATGCGCGGGCAGCCCGTTCCGCAGTATTATTTTCACCGTCCCCTTTCGGACCTCTTCGCTCTTTTTTTTCAGGCGGGCTTCGTGCTCGACGGACTGGAGGAACCGGTGATCGGGCCGAAGTCCAATCCGAGTTTCTTCGACAAAGTCTTTGAGCACATTCCGCCTGTCTTGGTGGCCCGCATGCGACGAATGGCGTGAGCATCGCTCAGGTGAGTTCAATCGAGCGAACGGCAAGCTGCGGCAGCTCGACGATGGCGATGGTGTGCGGGTTGGCCCGATAGAGGGCGCCGGGGTTAAGGACGAGTGTCTCGCCTTCGTAGTGGAACTCGCGGACGTGCGTGTGCCCGTAGCAAACGAGACGGTACTCTTGCGAGGCGATCGTCTCGCGAAGCCGCCGCGGCTCATGGCTGTGCAGCAGGGCAATCGGGCAGCCTGCCAACTCGATCGAGCCGAACAGGCCGTGCGACGTCTGTTCGCACAGGTCGATGATGTGCGTCAGTGATTCCTGGTCAGGGTCGCAATTGCCGAAGACGAAGTGTGTCGGCCAGTCGCCGAACAGCGGTATGACCTCAGACGATCCGATGTCCCCGCAATGCAATACGCACTCGACTTGCTCGCTGGCCAGGACGTCGACGGCTCTTTGAGTATTGTCCAAATGGCCGTGTGTATCGCTGACAACGCCAATCCGCACCTACAAGGTCCTTTCAGGTTGCCGGCATCTCGTCGGCTTCGACCGGGTCCTCCTGCCGGCTGGTCTGCAGCAAGACCATCATACGGTAGCGGCTGTCGAGGTCCATCAGCTCGGCGTGCGTTCCCGATTCAACTTCGCTTCCGTTTTCCAGGACGACAATCCGGTCCGCATGGGCGATCGTGCTCAAGCGATGCGCAATCACGAAGCAGGTGCGATCCTGCATCAGGCGGGAAAGTCCCGATTGGATGAGCCGTTCGCTTTCCGTGTCGAGATTACTCGTCGCCTCGTCGAGAATCAGGATTTTGGGGTCGGCCAAGAGGCGCGGGCAATGGCGATCCGCTGCCGCTGGCCGCCGCTGAGCTTCACGCCGCGTTCTCCAATCAGCGTGCCGTACCCTTCGGGCAGCTTGCGAATGAACTCGTCGGCATTGGCAATCTGAGCGGCCCGGCGGACCTCGTCCTCGGTCGCGGCGCGATCGGAATACGCAATGTTTTCGGCAATTGTGCCGTCAAACAGGAAAACATCCTGCTCCACCACGCCTAGAAGACTGCGGAAATGCTCGACATCAATATCACGGAGGTCGATGCCGTCGAGCGTGAGCCGCCCCTCGGTCGGGTCGTAAAAGCGGGCGACCAGGTTGCAGAGGGTCGTCTTTCCAGCGCCGCTGGAGCCCACGAGCGCCACCATCTGCCCCGGCTCCGCGATCAGCGAAACATGCTCGAGGGCCGGCTGCGCGGCGCTGGGATAGCAGAAAGAAACGTCTTCGAGGGCGACGCGGCCGTGGATTTGTTCCTTCGGCGGCCGCACCGAATTGCCGGTGGGCAGCATGTCGCGCGGCTCATCGAGCAGATCGAGAATGCGATCGAGCGCGGAAAGACTGTTCTGGAACGTGGCCGCACTTTCCGCTAGGACGGCAATCGGCTCCAAAAGCATCGCCAGGTAAACCAGGAACATCATCAAGTCGCCTAGCGTCAGCGTACCGTTCAAGACTTGCCAACCGCCGTAAAGCATCAGGATGCCGGTGCAAACGGGGATCAGTGCCTCCCAGCAGATCTCGACGATGCGGGCCCACCACCAGACCAGAAGCTCCTGCCGCGCCATCAAATCGTTCGAGCGGATGAACCGACCGGCCTCGCTGTGCTCGCGGCTGAAGCCCCGCACGACGCGCATGCCGCTGAACGATTCGGTCGTGTGGGCGTCGATCGATTCCCGCCGGGCGCGAATCGCCTTGTGCTGCGGGCGAATCCGACTGATCCAGGTGCGATGCGTGATGAAGATCAGGGGAACCAGGACCAGTGAGCCGAGCAGGAGCCGCCAATCGGCCCAGGCGAGCACGACGAGACTGCCGCACAACTGCACGACGGCCCGCCACGGGTTATATAGCATGCCGAAAATCAGGTCGCCGACCGCGCCGGCGTCCTCCCGCAAGACGCTGGCGACACCGCCTGATTTGAGTTCGTGGACGCGGTGCAAAGGCAGCCGCACGGCGTGCTCAAAGGCCCGTTTGCGGATCGAAAGCTGCAGCCGCTTGGTCGCCCGAGTCGCATACCAGCGTCCCCACACGTGAGCGCCGATTTTGAGCAGACTGAGCACAGTAACGGCGGCCACAATGCACAAGAGAAGTGGCCACGGATTGCTCGGGATGTGCAGCCATTCGGGAATCTGTTTGGGCAACGGCTTTTTGCCCAGGACATTATCGACGACGAACTTCGTCGCCAAGGGCGGAAAGAGCCCCAGCAAGGTCGAGAAGGTCAGCGTGACCAACGCGAATACGACGGCTCGCCGCTGATCGCCCAGAAGATAAAAGAAGCGGCGGACAAGAGACCATGAAGAGCGGGCTCGCGGGCCCCGACGCGGGCCGCGCGTCAGCTCCGGTTGCAAAACCTCCTTTTTGCGGAGCCGCTCGCGGTAATCCTGAAACCGGCGCCGGCTCGACTCAATCCGCCGCAACATCAACTTCTACCGTAGGAGGGAGCCGGGTTGAGGGAAATCGAGTCGTCTTTGTCGTTTGCCCTCAACTCCCCTGCCTCGACTCTGGTCCTGCCATTATACGCCGTTGGCCAGTGCGCCGTCCTGCAAACGTAACACATTGTCGCCGGGAGTGATGTATCGCTGGTCATGAGTGACGACGAGGACCGTCGTCCGCTGCTCTTCATGTAAACGCCGCAAATGGCCGAAAACCTCCGCCCCCGTCGCGCTGTCGAGTTCGCCGGTCGGTTCATCCGCCAGGACGAGTTTGGGCCGTTTCAGCACGGCCCGAACAATGGCGACACGCTGTTGTTCGCCGCCGGAGAGTTCATTCGGCCGATGGTCCAGGCGGTTCGCCAGACCCACTTGTTTGAAAAGTTCGATGGCCCGCCGCCTCAGCTCACCGGAAACTCCGGCCGGCAGATAGGGAACGAGCGCATTTTCGACCGCGGTCAGATTGCTCAGCAGGTTGAAGTTTTGAAAAATGAACCCGACGTCGTCACGCCGGTATTTGTCGCGCTGGGCCGTGCTGAGCCGCGAAAGGGACCGCCCGTCAACGATAATGTCGCCGCTCGTCGGTTCGTCGAGCGAACCGATTAGGTAAAGCAGCGTACTCTTACCGCTGCCGGAAGGTCCGACGATAAAGGTAAAGGAGCCCCTGTCGATCCTGGCGGAAATCCCGCGGAGGGCGCGGACCTCGTTGTGACCGTGGCGGTGACTTTTCGTCACCTCCGCCAACTCAATCATCGGCATGGAGGAGGCGAGAATCGGGTCCTGCGGGGAGGACGGCCGCAGTTTTTCCGATGCCGGTGTAATTTCCAAAGCGGTCCTCGCAGGCTGGCTTCGAACAACTGTATTCGGCCGGAATTGGCCCGTCCATCGTGGAATGCGGGACGAATCACGTGTATGCTGCTTGGGCCGCTTCGGCACGCCCCTTGCGAATTCAGCCGCGGATCGACGCCCTTCGTTCCCTGGCCATGTAATCGCAGGGTTTTGCGCGTGCGGCGCGAAGACCCGGACCTCGGGTTGCACATTCTCTGTGCAGGGGTGCCGATTCTCCATGCGCGTCGAGGCACGATGAGATTTACGAAAGGAAAGTGAGAATGACCCCCAAAGAATTCTTCGAATTCATGAAGAAGAACAACTCCGAGCAAATCGACATGAAGTTCTGCGACATGCTCGGAACGTGGCAACACTGCACCTACCCCATCGACACGCTGGATGAGGGCATTTTCGAGAACGGATTCGGCTTCGACGGCTCGTCGATCCGTGGCTGGCAAGCCATCAATGCCTCCGACATGCTTGCCGTTCCCGATCCGAAGACGGCGGTGATTGACCCGTTCTTCGAGAAACCGACGACCAGTGTCATCGCCGACATCGTCGACCCGATCACGAAGGAAAAATATTCCCGCGATCCGCGAAACATCGCCAAAAAGGGGATCGCCTATCTCAAGCAGACCGGCATCGCCGACAACTGCTTCATCGGCCCCGAGCCCGAGTTCTTTATCTTCGACGACATCCGTTTCCAGTCGAAGCAGAACGGGGCGATGTACGAAATCGACTCGGTCGAAGCCGCCTGGAACACGGGCCGCACCGAAGGTCCGAACCTGGGCCACAAACCCGCTTACAAGGCGGGATACTTCCCCGTTGCGCCGGTCGATACGCTCAATGACCTGCGCACGGAGATGGTCAACGAGATGCGCAAGGTCGGCATCGCGGTCGAGGCGCATCACCACGAGGTGGCCACCGCCGGTCAGTGCGAAATTGACATGCGGTTCGAGGAATTGCTCAAAATGGGCGACCAGATGATGTGGTACAAGTACATCATCAAGAACGTGGCCCGCCGCAACGGCAAGACCGTCACCTTCATGCCCAAGCCGATCTTCGAGGACAACGGCTCCGGCATGCACACGCACATCTCGCTGTGGAAGGGAAAGAACACACTCATGGCCGGCGACGGCTATGCCGGCTTGAGCGAAACGGCCCTGCACGGCATCGGCGGCATCCTCAAGCACGGCCGGGCGATTTTGGCCTTTGCCGCGCCCACGGCCAATTCGTATCACCGGCTCGTCCCCGGGTTCGAGGCGCCGGTCACGCTCGCCTTGTCGCAGCGAAACCGGTCGGCGGCCGTCCGTATCCCGATGTACTCGGCCAGTCCGAAGGCCAAGCGGGCTGAGTTCCGTTGTCCCGATCCGTCTTGCAACCCGTACCTCACGTTCACGGCCCTGATGATGGCCATGATCGACGGCATACAGAACAAGATCGACCCGGGTCAGCCGCTCGACCGCGATATTTATGACATGACGCCGGAAGAACTGGCCGAGACCAACCAGACCCCGGGTTCGCTCCCCGAGGCGCTGGAGGCCCTCCAAAAAGACCACGCCTTCCTCACAAAGGGAGACGTCTTCACGAACGACCTCATCGAGACGTGGATCGAGTGGAAGCTGGAGAAGGAAGTCGACCCGATCCGCCTCCGCCCTCACCCGTACGAGTTCGAGCTGTATTACAACGCTTGAACGACGTCGATTTGTGCAACGCCCAAGCCCACGGACAGTCGTCCGTGGGCATTTTTCGTCTCTGTGATCACGGCGGAGAGACGACGCGTCGTGCATGCGTTATGATTCGGCCATGGCACAACTCACCTACAAGGATGCAGGCGTCGATTTGGGCCTTTACGGCGAGGCAATGGACAAGCTCCCTGCCCTCATGCAGCGGACGCAATCGCCTCGCGTCATCGACCTGGTCGGCGGATTCGCCGGTCTGTTTCGGCTCAACGATGCCGAGAGACCCGGTGGCCGCCGCTACAAGGACCCGGTCCTCGTCTCGGGGACCGACGGAGCCGGCACGAAGGTCAAACTGGCGAGCCTCGCCGGCCGCTTCGATACGATCGGCATCGACCTCGTGGCCATGTGCGTCAACGACGTGTTGTGCCTGGGGGCCGAGCCTCTTTTCTTTCTTGATTACATCGCCATGGATCGGGACGACCCGCAGCGACTCGCTGGGCTCGTAAAAGGAGTCTCCGACGGCTGCGTCGAGGCCCGAATGGCCCTGCTGGGGGGCGAAACGGCCATTATGCCGGGGCTCTATGGTCCGGGCGATTTCGACATGGCCGGTTTTTGCGTGGGCGTGGTCGAGAAAAAAGGCATTATCGACGGCGCCGCCATTCGGCCCGGCGACAAGCTGATCGGACTGGCGTCGAGCGGATTCCACTCCAACGGTTATAGCCTCGTCCGCAAAGTCGTCTTTGAACACAGCAGCCTGGCGATGGACGAGACGGTGCCGGCGTTGGGCAAAAGTGTCGGCGAGGCGCTTCTCGAACCGACCCGAATCTACGTTCGGCCGGTGCTTGACGTTCTGGAAGCGTCCGGCCGCAAGCCGGCCGTCCACGGCATGGCCCATATCACGGGGGGCGGACTGGTCGACAACATCGAACGGATTTTGCCTGAAAACTGCCGTGCCGTGATCAAGACATCCAAATGGGACCGGCCGCCGGTTTTCGAGTGGTTCGAGTCGCTGGGCGCGGTCGATCGGGCCGAGATGTTCCGCACGTTCAACATGGGCATCGGCTTCGTGCTCGTCGTCGCGTCGCGGCAGGTGCGAACCGTTGCCGAGCGCCTGGCGTCGCATCAAATCGCCCATTGGACCATCGGTTCGATTCAAGAGGGGCCGCTCGGTGTCGAGCTCGTCGACTGAAGGCGTGCTTTTCGCGCCAGCCCCCGTCGAGGAAACGGCCGAATCGGCCCCCGCTCTTCACGCGAACTACTACCGCGTCTTTGCCACATTTTTGCGGAATGCGGCCGTCCGCGAAATGACGTTCCGCGGCAACCTGCTCATTACGATCGTGACGCGGACGTTCTACTTCGTGGCCCAGTTGACGCTGTTCGAGATCATCTATCGGCAAGTGGTGGCCATCGACGATTGGAGCCGCGAGGAGTATTTCGTCTTCATGGCGACCGGCATGCTCATCAATTCGCTCGTCGAGGCCTTCTTTATGCCGAATTGTGCCAATTTCAGCGAGTTGATTCGGACCGGGAATCTCGATTTCGTGCTGCTCAAGCCGATTGATCCGCAGTTCCTCGTCTCGTTCGAGAAAATGGAACTGGCCATGCTGAACCAGGCGGTCCTGGCGTTGTCGCTCGTGGCGTATGCCCTCATCAAAATCGGGCATCCGGTCCACCCGATGCACGCCGCCATGTACGTCCTCTTCGTCGGGGTCGGCGTGACGCTCTTTTACAGCCTGATGCTGCTTTTGGCGTCGACGAGCGTCTGGTTCGGCCGCAATACGGGGCTCTATGATTTCTGGTTTTACGTCACGATTTTCGCTCGCTATCCGCGGGGAATCTACAACGGTTCTCCGGCGGGCGAGGCGCTGCAGTTCGGGCTTTCCTACGTCGTTCCCATTCTGCTCGTCGTGACGGTCCCGTCGCGGATCCTGCTGGCGAAAGTGCTCGACCCATCGTGGCTCACGTTCGTGGCCATCGCCTCGGCCGTCGCCGGTCTGGTCGCGTCGAGAGCGGTTTTCCGCTGGTCGCTCCGCGCCTATCGCAGCGCGAGCAGCTGAAATTCGAGCCTCCATCGCGGGTAATTCCGGCTGGGGGCGAGCCGCTATTTCTTCTTTTTCTTGGGCGGCTCTTCTTCGTCGTCGAAGCGGAATTCGTCCTCATCAGTCGCGAAGGCCTCGGTTTCCGCCTCCCCCGTGTCGAAATTATCGAACGCGTCCAACTCGCCTTCCGAATCGGTCGGTTCAACGATCTCGAGTTCGCCCGTCGAAGTGGGCGCCTCGCCCTCTTCTGCTCCCCCCTCTTCCGTCGCCATTGCGTCGACTTCCGGATTTGACTTGTCAAATTCGTCCTGCACCGGCAACTCGCCCGTTTCGGGAGCTTTTTCTGGCGCGACGTCTTTCGAGCCACTGTCGTCGGCGGCTTTGCGGGCGGGAGCTTTCGGCCCGAAAATCAGTACCGCAAAAGGAAGAAAAACGATCGCCACGCAGGCGGCCAGCGTGGCGCCATACAGCCCGAGGAACATCGTGTTCAACCGGCCCAGCCCAGTGAGAAAACTCTGGACCAGGAGAAAACCCAGAGCAGCGGCCGGCACGGCGGCGACCAGCGAGGCGGCCGCGGTTGCGGTCTTATTCGTCACGTTGAAGATTCCTCAGCCAAATTGGCGGTTTCCCGGCCCTTCCTTCCACTCTAAGTGGGTCCGCCGACCGGCCGCAAGGGATTATCGGCGAATTGCCGCTTTCTTCCCGAGGCCAGTTTGCTATCCTACGGCCGCTCCGACATTCTGAAGTGAACGGTGAGTACCCTGCCCGAGGAAATTTCCAGGACGGCAGCCGATGAGCCCACTCGAAACGCAAGTCGCGACCGGATCAGCGACGAACGACCCCGAAGCGTCCGACTCTCACCTTTCCCGATTTCTCCTGTACACCGTCAGCCTGCCGGAACGCGTGGTCCGCAGCACCGTGGGAGTGACCGCGGGCGCCGCCAAAGAGGCAAGTCACGCCCTCATCCCGCAGGCTTTCCAATCCTCAAAAACGTACGAACTGGTCGTCGTCAACTCCCTCAAGTTTCTCGTCGAGAACGTGGGCGGAGTCGAGTGCCAGCACGCCGCGGGCGAGCCGCCCCCCGTCGACCAATTTCTGGCGCGAAAGGCGGTCGGCAACTTCGTCGACCTGGCCGGCGTGGCGACACTGCATTTGTCCCCGATTTGGATCTTCGCCGTCGTCAGTGACGTCGCGTACGGCTCCAAGGCGTACGTCCGCGAGCTGGCGGCCGAACTGCATGAGCGGGGCCTGATTAAAGACACTTCCTCCATCGACCGCGTCGACGACCTGCTCGCCGCGATCCAGACGACCACGGCCGAGACGGCGTCCCTCATCGCCACGCCCCCCCTTTCGGTCGAACAACTTAAATTGACCATCGAGCGAACGCGTTCCGCCATCGCCTCAGCCGACCATGCGGCCCTCCCCTCGCAGAAGGAACTCGAAGATCACTGGCACGAGATGCAGACGATTTCGGCCAAAGAGGGCGTGAGCATGCTGGGTGTCTCGGGGGCTCTTACGCTCCACATGCTGGGAAAGGTGGAAGCCGTCGCGCAGGGATCGCTGGTTTGCGTCGAGGTCGCCGGCGGTCTCCTCAACCGCAATATCGTGGCTCACTATGTCGACGGTCTGAAGACCATCCATCAGCGCGGCTTTTACCATGTCGTCCGCTCCAGCGCGACGCCGTACACCGCGGCCGTCTGGCGGAATTTCGCGGCGCAGCACGAGACGCTCACGACGCAAATCGTCACCGGCCGCCTGTTTCGGAAGCTGTGGAATTCAGCCGGCGTCTGGATGCGGTTCCGCTCGAACGCGGACTGCTCGCAAGGCGGGCCGCACGCCGTGCCGGAGACGGAGCAGGCGAAACTGTAGTTGTTGATTTCGCCCGCTTCTGATTAAATTCGGCCCGGTTTGCGTCATCGGCAGGGAGGCGACGATGAAATCGGTCCGCGGCAAACGGGCCCTCGTGACGGGGGCCGCGTCGGGTATCGGGCGGGAAATCGCCCTGCAACTGGCCCTCGAGGGGGCACATGTCTATTTGCTCGACGTCGACGCGGAGGGACTGGCCGAAGTCGTCCGCGACGCCCGGGTCTGCGGCGTCGAAGTCGTCGGCGTCCGCTGCGACTTGTCCAAGCCTGCGGAAATCGCAGCCGCCCTCTCCGACATGCTGGCCGCCTGGGATGGCGTCGACATTCTCGTGAATAACGCGGGCGTCGCGTTCTATGGGCCGACGGAAAAGATGACCGCCGAGCAGTGGGATTGGCTGCTGGGCATCAATCTGTTGGCCCCGATCCAAATCACGCGGGAACTCTTGCCGACGCTCCTGTCGCGGCCTGAAGCCCATATTCTCAATGTCTGCAGCGTGGCGGGGCTTGTCGCCGGTGCCCGGACGACGGCCTATCACGTGAGCAAGTTCGGCCTGGTCGGGTTCACGGAATCGCTGCGGGCCGAATACGGCCGGCGCGGCATCGGCGTGACGGCCCTCTGCCCGGGGCCCGTGCGGACGAACTTATATCGCGCCGGAGTCATCGCCAAAAAAAGGCGATCCTCCATCCCCGAACCTCCCGCCTGGCTCACGACGTCTCCGGAGCGTGTCGCGGCCGCCGCCATTCGGGCCATCCACAAGAACCAGCGATTCGTGCTCATGACGCCGATCGCGTACGTCTTGCATAACGCCAAGCGTTTCGCTCCGGGATTGCTCGACTTGCTGCACCACATCGGCCGCCGAAAAGTCCGGCCGGCAGTGGCTGAGCCCGCCTGGCTGCAGCCCTTCGATCAGAAGACTCCGACGCCGAAGGACGACAAGATCCGCCGCGCCGCTTGAACAAGCGAAGAAGAGCCACTTCTTGGCAGCCGGAACCGCCGCCGGATAGACTGGCGGCATGCGGTTCTTCGTCGACGATTGCGATCGTTCTTGCCTTGGTCGGTTCGCTCCCGGCAAAGTGGCCGGCGGTGACGCACCCGAAGCATTCCGACGCAGCTAAGGCCATCGATCGCGGTCTGACCTTTCTCGTCAAAGGACGCCCTGGCCTGGAAAAGCCAGTACAAGTGTGCCTCGTGCCACCATGCCAGCCTGGTCATCTGGTCGTTCAACGAGGCCGAACGCCGCGGGCATCGAATCGACAAGGTGGTCCTGGCCGACCTGACGAAGTGGCTCGCCGAGTCGGGTGACGGAAAGACCGGAGTGCCGCGTCCCGCCGCCGCTCCCAAGGCACTCAACACCAAAGCCGTCTATTTCGCACTCGGCCTGATCACGAGTTTATCGCCCGATTCCGCCACTAAAAAAGGGCTGAGCCGCCTGCTTAAAACGGTCGAAGCCGACCAGACCTCCAACGGTTCGTGGATCGCGTGGCCCGAGACCCGGCCCCCCTTCTTTGGAGACTCCGACGAAAGCATGACGGCCCTGGCGACCTTGGCCCTCCTCCCGGCCGCCCAAGAGCAAGACCCCGCCGCCAAAACCGCGGTCAAGAAGAGCGTCGACTGGCTGGCCAAAATCCAGAACGACGACAACGCCGCAGTCGCTCGCCTTGCGGCTGGTCCTCTGGCGGCGGCTGGAGCGACCCGCCGGCGAGTGGAGACCGCTTCTCGAGCGACTCAAAAAAAGCCAAAACTCCGACGGTGGCTGGAGCCAGGCTGACGGCATGTCGAGCGACGCCTGGGCGACCGGACAGGCTCTCTATGCACTGGCCTGCGCGGGAGTCGGCCCGAGTGAGCCAAGTGTGATCCGGGGCCAGGCCTTCCTCGTGCGAACACAGCGAACCGACGGTTCCTGGCCCATGACGTCGCGTCCCACAAAGCCCGGCGGTCCGGGTTCCAGCAGCCTCGTTCCCATCACAGGCCGGGGACCGCATGGGCCGTGATCGGACTCGCACGAAGCAGCTAAAACGCTCACGTTGCCGTCGGCCTGCCGATCCCTTTCTCATTCACCCAAGTGTCCAGGTCGCGAGCCCTGAACAATTTTTGCACAGAAACCCTCAAAAACGCGATTTTTCTGGTTTTTCTGCGGTGTAAAAAAAGGGATATCACCACAGAAAAATCGGGGTTGGGGAAAGCCCCCCTTGACCCTTGCCTAATAATTGGACAGTGGGAAGCGTGCGGCATTCCGATCCGCGGGAGACGGCGAGCCTTCCCGCGAGGGGGAACGCGCGCAGCAACCATGCCGCGCCTACTGCCGTTTCGGCAGCGGCTTGAGCTGGCCCAGCAGCTTGTAGAGACGAATGAGGGCCGTGTCGAGCATGGCCTCGCCCGCGCCGACTTCGGCTCTCGCCATGAGCCCCTCTGCGCCGTAACCTCCTTCAACCGCCGCGCGGATCGTGGGGAAGTAGCCGAAGTATCCGTTCGCGTAACCAGCAAAGAACGAAACCTTGGCAGGTGAGCGGTCGCGGAAACTCATGCCGAAATCGGTGAATGGCTCGCCCGGCATGCCCGCCACGGCAATCTCGCGATTGATGACGAGCGTCGTCACCGGACAGTCGAGCGGCGTCTCCAGATATTTGCGACCGAAGGCGTCCGGTCTCACCGTCGGCTTCACGAAAGCCAGCAGTTTCTCCGGGTCGTAGCGCAGCTTGAAATGCCGCACATCGAGCGCGAATGTGAGTTCGGGATGAGCCGGCGAGCGCTCTCGATGGAGCGGGCCACGCGAGAGCGCCTCGTCGCCCAGTTTCTTCCCCGTCTCCTCCATCAGCTTGTCGGCGTCTTCCTCGAGCCGCATCTTGTCGTAGTACGGATTGATGTCGCCGGCCGCCCCCTGCAGGAACAGCGACAGGGCCCCCTGGCCGAATCCCTCTTCCACGACGCGGGCCGTCGCGCTCGGATAATCGGCCGAGTAGCGCAGGTTGTCGGGGCCGAAGATGACCGGATGGCAGGCGTAATTGACCACAACGGCGATCACGCGGCCACCGGCCCCGTCAACGCGAATCACGCTCACTCGCGGGTCGACCGGATGCGTGGGCGTCTTGGTCGCATTCCGCCACAGCATTTTGACCGCGCCGTCAGGAAAGACGTAACGGCGATTGTGGCCGATGAAGACTTCCCCCTCGCCGGTCCCGATCTTCGCCGGTTCGAGCCGCGTCGCCGCCTGCTCGATGGCGGCGGCAATCCGCTCGAGGGCCGTCGTCTCCCACGCGGGCCGCTTTCCGGGCGGATACGCGTCGTCGATCACCGGCGCCGAATGCGTGTGCGAGGCGAAAAAAGAAGACCTGCTCGACGCCGGCCGACTTGTGCACCCGCTCGCGGACGAAATTCATCGACTCGAGCCCGAATGTCCGGCCCAAATCGAGCGTCACGAGGGCCAGCCGATGCGTCCCGTCGTCGAGCAGCAGCACTTTGGCGAAGAGCGGGTCGCGCTTCCCCGTGGCCGGCCCCGACCGGTCCGAATACCCCCACAGGTCGACGCTGCCCGACGGTGTGATGTCGGTTTTGGCGGCCGAGGCGCGAAACTCCGCCGACGAAGCAGAGGCCGGTAGGCAGGCCAGAGCGAGGAACAGTGAGAAAGCAGGCAATCCGAATGCCGAAGGTCCGCCGTGGCGGAACGCACCCGCAGCGCGGGTACCCGAGCACGAAGGACCGAATGACCGAAACAGAAACCAAGCCGGCCACACGCATGGTTGTTCCTTCGTGCTTGGTGCTTCGGATTTCCTTTGTCATTCGTGCTTCGTCATTGGCGCATCAACTTGAGCGGCGCTTGCCAGTCCCCTTAGTGGGCCACGTTCGCCGTCTGCTGCCCGTGCCCCTTCCGGTTCCGGCTCGACAGGTCCTTCCCGTGCTTGCCCATCAGCAATTCAAAGGGGGCCTTGGTCGGATCGATGTCCTTGTGCGGCAGGATGTCGGGCGTGATGCGGACAGCCGTGGTCACCTTGAGCGGCACGGGAGCGCCCACGTTAAACGTCAGTTCGACGAACGAGGCGGTCCACCCCTCCTTCGGCTTTTCGATCTTGGCCACATAATGCCCGCCCCCCAGGTCGGTGAGCGGCGTGTCTTTGTACGCGGGCCCGATGGTCATCAGGCGGAAGTCGCGAGCCTTGGGATTATTCGCCTGCCACAACCGCGCGGCACGGGGCCGATCGCTCGTCCGTACGTCGATCGAGCCGTCCTTCTCGAACGTCCACGAATACTTGGGCCGCGGCGTGTTGTGGATCAGGGTCCAGTAATAGGCGACGAGCGTGTCCTTCGCGTCCGAGCCCTTGAGGCTGTGATCGGTATTCGGGATGTAGCGGATCAGCTTTTCTTCCGGCAGCTCGGGGTAATAGAACTGCGATGAATCGGGGCAGAAATACTGGTCCCCTGCCGCCTCGACGACGAACTTCGGCATCGTGAACCGTTCGCGATACGAATACGGGTCTTCGATGTCGTTGAGCAGCTTCATCCGCGGGTCGCGGCGCGGGCCGTGATTTTGTGCACGTAGTAATCGCCGACCGCCTCGGTGTAAAAACCATAAACGGCGACGTGGTGCGCCAGCGAAAGCGAACTATTCAAGCAGTCGATGGAGAACGGCATGATGGCGGCGACGCGCTTATCGACGGCCGCCGTGCACCACGTGGTCCAGCCGCGCTTCGAGCCGCCGGCCACGAGGAACTTCTCGACCTTGAACTTGCCCCCTTCGTCGCTGGCACACAGCTCCTGCACGCAGTCCATGGCGCGGACGGCGCTCTTCACCATCGGCAAGCGGGCCGGCCACTCGTCGTCGCCCCCTTTGAGGAACTTGTCCCACGTGTAGGCGATCAGGTCGTCCTCCTTGCGGGGGACGCCGTCGTGGTCGAAGACGAGCGGCTCGTTGGGGACCATCTTCAGCTCGGCGACGACGTGTTGGTGATCGAGGCGATGGGGCCGAGCTCGCTCCGTTTCGGCGGTTTGTCACCGTTGCTGCCCCCCGTGATGAACAAGAACGCGATATTCGAAGTGGGATGCGCGGGTACCACGACCGAGAGCCAGTGCTGCCACACGGGCCGGTCGACCTCTTTGGCAGTTCGCCAGGTCTGCGACTTGAGATCGATCATGAACTGCGTCGCCGTCGGCCCGGCCGTCTTCTTGACGATTTTCCACGAGTAGGTCGGGTCCGGCTTGGCGACGTAACGGTCGAGCGCCGTGTCTCCAGCGGAAAGGAGGTTGACCGAGCAAAAGAGAGCCAGCGCCGCGACGCAGGCGGCGACACGACCAACCACAACCAACTTCCGCATGCCGCACCTCGACAAGACTATAAAACCTCGAAACACGGTTCCTTCAACCTAGCGAATCGACCGGGCCAAAAAAAGCGACTTTCGCCGGGTTCCCGGCCCGTTGAGCGGCAATTTCCCCGTCGCGACCGGTCGTGCCGTCCGCACTCCGGATGATTCCAACCGAAAATCTCACGCCCCGCGCAGAGGCCGCAAAGACAACGAGCCCGCAGCAAAAGAGAGAGACGCGGTGTTTCGCCCCTCTCTTCCGGCCCGGTCTCTGCGGACTCTGCGCTGTGCGGAGAGTTTTCCCGTTCAGACAACGCAGTAGAGACGAAACAGTTCAGAGCAATCGATTTTCGGCCGGCGCGGGGCAACGCGGACGGTCGGAGTCCGTTCACTCCCAAATCCCGTCCGGCACCGGCTTTTCCTCGACGATTTCAATCAGCACGCCGTCCGGACCTTCGACGAAGAAACTCTTGAAGTGGTACTTTGGGTCGGTCTTGGGAGTTTCAGCGATTTTCAAGCCCGACTGCTGCATGGCTTCGTAGACCGGCTCGATGTTGCGGTACGAGAAGGCCAGATGGTCGATGGGCCGTCCCTTCGTCGGTTGCAGCGACTTCAAGGGCGGCTCGGGCCACCACGGAGGACTCGGCGACACGTCGGGCTTGCCGAAGACGATCAGGATCACGTTGTCGCACTGCATGAAGTTGAGCCAAATCTTGTCGAGGGTCGCCATGTCCCCCTTCGGTTTGGGCCGCTGGCCCACGCGGTTTGAGGCCCAGGTGTTCGCGTACCAGCGGCCGTCGCGTTCACGTCGGTCGCGAAGAAGTGTACGTGGGCGAAACGATGGTGCCCCATCGTGTTGATCTCGATCAACTCTTTGTCGGGCCCGCACTGGTAAAAGTAGTAGTTGTCGGGACCGGGCAGCGGGCTAATGGCGTGTGAATCTCGGCCCCGTGCTTGCGTACCACTCGTACTCGTTCCGACGTCGACGCCCCCCCAGCCGATGTGCCAGATCGCCGTGTTGAGCTCCGTTTCCGGTGCAGTATCGACCTTGTTGAACAACAAGAACGAGCGCTCGACAAACAGCGAATCGCTGTTCCCGCGATATTTGATCGGGACGGCCCCGAAGACCCGCTGATAGAACCGCATCGACTTGGCCACGTCGCGCACATTGAGCCGGACATGATGAAAATGCGCCGGTTCCGCTGCGCGAGGCTGACCCGGCTGAACCACGCAGAAGACAAACAAAAGTCCAAAAGCCAAAAGTGTCCGTCGTTTCATTTTTCTTCTACCCTTTGTGTCCTTCGTGTCCTTCGTGGTTCCAAAATCTTTAAACGACAAAGGACACAAAGAAAAAATCAAACCAGAGCAGGCGGCCGGCCAGTCGCGGGGCCGAGGGGGAAGAATTGGCCGGTGAGCCATTCTTGGATGCCTTTGCCGTAGCCGGGGCCGAAGCGGCGTTCGGAGGCTCCGCCTGGGATGTGGAACCACGCCACCGGTTGGCTCATGTGGATTACCAGGTGAAAGGCCGGACCGAAATAGAGCTTCATGCCGGCAAACGCCACCTCCCGTAACTGGAACGGCACTGTCGGACCGCCGGGAGGCGCGACGACCTGCGAGTCGAATCCCAGCGGCCGTGGTAGCTTGCCGCCAAAATACTCATTCACGAACGCGAACCGCACGGCACATTCCAGCCGGAGCTTGCAGCCCGTTTCTTCGCGGCCGGCCAGGCGGCGGCCAGCACGCTCCGCAGTGCGTTCTCGTCGAGGACATCGGGCCGGCCGAGCGCGAGGGCCTGGTCGATGTGATACTGAAATAACAGGATTCCCGAAGCCGCGTCGACAATCTCCTCCACCGACTCGGGGGGCAGCCAACGTTTGAGGAGCTGCGAGACGACTTCCTGGTGGAGTGCGTGGAACAGGCCCATCATTTTTCGGCCCGTTTCGAGGGCTTGAGCCGGTTGGTTTGCCGCCCATGCGGCCGGCGCTCGGGCGTCGGCATCGTCCGGCAAGAGAGGCTTCCAGACGGCCATCAATCGCTCGGCGCAGAGGTCGACGCCGTCGTACAAAGCGCAGGACGAGCCAGTTCCTGTCGGGCTTTTCTGAGGCGGCCAGAATCTGCCGCAGTCGCTCCCAGCGGTAGATCGGCTCCGGCAGCGTGCTCCACCATTCGCCGCGACGGCCCCGGTTGAACTCGTTGGCCGAGACGACAAAACCTTCCTCTGGGTTAGGGGCGAGAAGGGCCACCCCAATTCGGGCAATGCCGCCGGTTGCCGCGAGGACGAATCCCAGCCGCGGCGGGGATAGGCCCCGGTCCAGCCGGCGGGCCGCTCGTCGATCTGCCCTGTCTGCACGTAGGCAATCTGCCCGGCAACGTCGGCGATCACGGCTCCCAGCGAGAGGGTCCGTGCTGAGCGGTGCCGCTCGGCCGATTCTTCCGCCGACGTCGGATGCGCGGCACCGAGCACGCCGTTCAAGTCGGAAGCCGACTCGCGCAGCCCTGCCCAGCGGACGAATGGTCGACGACCGTCGGGCAGCGGGTCGCCCCCCGTCGTGGTGCCGTACTCGTTTTCGAAGTAGACCCACTCCTCGGCTCCTCGTCCGCGAACGGGAATACGTTCGACGCGGCGGGTGAGTGGTTTCCAGTCGTTCCCCGACGGTAGCGGCCGCCTTGGCATTCCTCGACGAGGACGTCGACATTGTCGGCGTGCCCGTATGTGTACGACCAGGCAACGCGCGAGGTGCGGCCGGCCGCCAGGAAGCAGAGCCCCGGCATGCCGACCCCCTGGTAGTATTCACCGTTCGGATACTCGATGTGGGCGGCATACAGCACGGGAGGAAGGCGGCCGCTTTGCATGTGGAACTCGCCCATCAGCAGCGCACCGCCCGTCGCCGATTTTTGGCCCGAGACGGCAAACGCATTCGAACCGGCCACGTGCGGCAGGCGGAGGAACGACATCTCCGCAGGAAACTGCATTCCCTGCAGCGATTCGAGATCGAGCCCGGCGGCGGCGTCACCCAACAGCAAGCCGAACAGCGGATGTTTTGGCTCCGCGGGCGACGAGTTCCGTCACCACCATCTCGGCCGTGTGCTGCAGCGATGTGAGCCCGAAATACGCCAACAGCCGAAACAGGACAATCGTCGTGACGGCGTTCAGCTCAGCCGGCGGAACGCCCAAAAAACGCCAACAGCGTGGGCCGGCCGCGGCGGGCCAGCGAGTCGTTAAAACCGCGGCAATAGGCGTCGATCTGTGAGCGGGCCTCTGGATTGAGTCGGGCGGCCTGCTCCTCGGCATCGACCCGAAAATTGAAGAACCGGATCGACCGGTCAATGGCCCGCGCCGCCGGCTCGTCTCCCAGAAACTCCAGCAACCGTCCCTGCGCGGCCAGCAGCGACAAATGCACCTGAATCGGCCGGTCGATGGCGTGCAAGCAGCCGAGCGCATAGACATCCCATCGCGCAGTAGGGGGCCTGAATGTGCAGATGCCCCAGCGCGGCCCGCCGATACACAACGGGGCCGGCCAAATCAGGTGGCGTTGGAATGCGTTTCAAGGTGTTCCAGCCGTGGGGTAAGCTGACTTCGGGGTAACGGCCCAGTCGAACCGCCAGCTTGCCCGTATTCGTCGAAAAAATCCACGCACTGGAAGGCAGAAAACGGCAGGTCGCAGATCTGCTCGCGGGAGGGGAGTTCAAATCCGCAGAGCACTGCCAGTGCGCTGGACGGGGTGCCACTCTACGCCGTTAACCCTTTCTTCAACGAGAAAAGCGAACAATCTCCCAGTCGGGTGCCACGCCCACGGCTTTGCGTGGGCGTGTTTTCGAACGTCAAAACGGACTCGCACGCCCACGCAGAGCCGTGGGCGTGGCACCCGAAACCGATCGTCGGACAACGACCGCAATCAGCCGCGGAGCACGTCGAGCACGGGCTTCCCTTGCCGTCTTTCGTGACGTAGAAGGGCCGCTGCTCGACTTCGACGCCGTACTTCGGCGAGATGCCCAGCGCGCGGTAGATCGTGGCGTGCAGGTCCTCGACCGTGACCGGGTTCTCGATCGTCGTGCAGGGCCGCTCCTCGGCCGTCTTGCCGTAGAGGAAGCCGCGTCTTGACGCCGCCGCCGAACATCAGCACCGAGCCGGCGCCGGTGAAGTGGCGGTGCATGCCGTAGTGCTTGAGCTCGGTCATCTTGTCGGGCTGGTGCGACCTGGTCGTGGACCGGCTTGTCCGGCTTCCCTTCGATCATCATGTCGCGGCTGAATTCGCTGGCGAGCACGATCAGCGTGCGGTCGAGCAAGCCCGCGCTCTTCCAGATCGAGCATCAGTTGGGCGATCGGGCGCGTCGATCATCTTCTTCAGGCCGACCGTCGCGCGTGTGGCCGTTTTCGTGCGTGTCCCAGCCGAGGAACGGGATGTATTCGGTCGTCACTTCGATGAACCGCGCCCCGGCCTCGACCAGCCGCCGGGCCAGCAGGCAGCCCAGGCCGAACCGGCCGGTGTTGTAGTTGTCGTACGACTTCTTGCGGCTCCAGCGACAGGTCGAACGCCTTGGCGGCCGGCGAGTTCAGCAGGCGATGGGCGTTTTCCAGCGAGCGCAGCAGCGACTCGCGCTGATAGTCGCTGCCGTGCCGCATCACGGGGCTTCGGCCAGCAGCTTCTTGTACGTTTCGTAGCGACTGGCGAATCGTGTCTGGCTCATGCCGGCGGGCGGGCGGACGCTCGCACGGCCTGCTGCGGGTCGGGGACGCGGAACGGGCCGTACTCGGCTGCCCAGGAAGCCGCCGGTTGAAAGGCCTTCAGCTCCTCCGCCTCGCCGTTGCCGTCGTAGCGCTGGCCGATGTCGATGAAGGCGGGCATGGCGGGATTCCGCGGCCCTTTCGCCTGGGCGATCCAGCGCCGATGTGCGGAGCGGCCACCGTTTGCGGCGGCTCATAACCGGTGTGCCAATGGTACTGGTGCCGCGAGTGGAGGATGTTGCCCATGTCGCCGGCGACGTGCGAGCGGATCAGCGTGCCGCGGTCCATGATGGCGGCGATCTTCTCCAGCCCCTGCGAAATCCGGATATTGTCGACGGCCGTCTGGATCGACGGAAACGTGCTCAACACCTTGTTGGAGGCCAGCCCCTTTTCGAACGGCGTGTAGCGCTTGGGGTCGAACGTCTCGGTGTGGGCCATGCCGCCGGCCATCCACAGCACGATGAGGCAGTCGGCCGTGGGCGTGATTTTGTCGTCTTTGCTGCTGTCGTCGTCATCGGCTCTGAGGACGCGGGGCCGACCGGCGGCCAGCGCCCCGAGCAGGGCGGCACTCGTCGTTGCCAGAAACTCACGCCGATTCGGTGTCATCATGGTGATTCGCACTCCCGCAATTTAATCTACACAACTTAAGCGTAGATCCGCGGGCCGATTGTGCCAGCCCCGATTTCGACGCGTCGCCGCCTGAAGAGTACCATGAAACGAGTTTCCGCCACTCCTTTGCATTACGAGTTCTCCCGGCATCTCGAGCCGCGCGTGCGGATTGAGCCGGGAGAGACGCTGTGCGTCGAGTCCGAAGACGCCTTGTCAGGGCAGATCCGCAAACCGGGCGACGTCCGCGACAAGTCGAAGATGCCGTACAGCAATCCCGTCGCCGGGCCGATTTTTGTGAACGGTGCGAAACCGGGCGATGCGCTGGCCGTTCGCCTCCGCGAAATCCGGCCGACGCTGGGCCAGTGTGCGACGTACACCGGGGCGCCGAAGCAGCTTTGCGAATGGCTGGGGACCGACGTTCCGCCGGGGGCCCACGTCTGCCCGATTCGCGACGGATTTATTCACTGGAGCGACAAGCTCAAAATCCCCTACGCGCCGATGCTCGGCTGCATCGGGACGGCACCGGAATGGAGCGTGCCGAGCACACTGCCGGCCGGCGTCCACGGCGGCAATATGGACCTGGTCGAGACGTGCCCCGGCAGCACGGTCTTTTTGCCCGTGCTCGTTGACGGGGCGTACTTGTACCTCGGCGATGCCCACGCGGTGATGGGGCACGGCGAACTCTCGGCGACCGGGCTCGAAATGCCGGCCGAGACCACCCTCACGGTCGACCTTGTGAAAGGGAAACGAATTCCCGCTCCGCGGATCGAGTCGCCGGGCGAAATCATGACGGTCGCCAGCGGCTGCCCGATGGAACGCTCCATCGCCCAGGCGATGGCCTGGCTCATCCTGTGGATGGAAGAAGAGTACGGTTGGAACCGCTGGCGGGCGTACGATATCTTGACCCACGTTGCGGAAATCTCGGTCGGGTATTACGGCATCGGCACCGTGGGCGTGAAAATCGCCAAAGAGTACGCCGCCGCGGCAAGCTGACAGCTCAGTTGGACGCCATGGAACTCCTCACCAAAGACGATCTGCGCCGCTCGGCGCGGGCGAGACGATCGACATCCTTTGTCACGCGGGTGGAATCAAACGCGAGGAATTTCTCGAGCGTTGGAAGCGCACGGCCGCCGCGCGTGTGCCGAACTTTGCAGGAGGCGTGAAGGCTCCCGTCAGCCGTCCGGTCGAAATCGAGCGGGACAAATTCGGCATTCCGCACATCTACGCCACGAGCGATGCGGACCTGTTTATCGCCCTGGGCTACGCGATGGCACAGGACCGGTTGTTTCAGCTCGATTGGCTCCGCCGCAAAGGCGCCGGGCGGCTCGCGGAAATCGTCGGCAACGACGGGCTCGAGCAGGACGTCCTCGCGCGGACGGTCGGCCTCAACCGCATCGCGCGGGCCGAGTGGGACCGGCTCCCCGCCGAAACGCAAAGCGTGCTCACCGCGTTTAGTGCCGGCGTCAACGCGGTGATCGAAGAGAGCGGCGACCGCCTGCCGATCGAGTTCGATCTGCTCGACTATCGCCCCGAGCCGTGGCAGCCGATCGACTGCCTGTTGATCGAAAACGAGTTCCGCTGGTACCTCACGGGCCGCTTCCCCGTCATCGCGATCCCCGAAGCTGGCCCGGCGACATCTCGGAGACGGGCCGCTCTACCGCGCCTTCCTCACCGCGGAGGCCGACGACGAAAGCATCTTGTCGCCCGGTGACTACGACGCGAAAGGGAAAGGCGTCCAACCGGTCGGTGAAGCGGTGGGAGAACCCGATTCGGCCCTCGGCAGCAACAACTGGGTGGTGAGTGGCTCGCGCACGGCGAGCGGCAAGCCGCACGTCGCCAGCGACCCGCACATCGCCTTCGAGGCGGTTTCGTGCTGGTACGAGGTGCATCTGCAGGGAGGTTCGTACGATGTCGCCGGCTGCACGTATGTCGGCATGCCGGCCATTCTCATCGGCCGCAATCGGCGGATGACCTGGGGCATCACCAACAATATCTCGTCGCAGCGCGATCTGTACCAGGAAAAGACGAGCCCCGACGAGCCGGGCTGCTTTCTCAACGGCGACCGATGGGAACCGGCCCGCGAGCTGACCGAGCTGATTCACGTCCGCGGCTTCGGCCCAATCTCGAAGCGGATCGTCTTCTCGCACAACGGGCCGATTGTGTCCGAGATTTTGCCGCCGCCCGCCAACGAGACCGGCCCGGTCTCGCTCAGATGGCTGGGCACGTATCAAGGCGGTTGGCTGACCGCACTTTTGGGCATGAATCGGGCCGGCGACGTGCCGTCGTTCCGCGAGGCGCTGCGACCGTGGCATGTGCCCACGTTTTCGGTGGTCTTCGCGGACATCGAAGGGAATATCGGCTATCAGACGACCGGTCGGATTCCGCTGCGAAAATATTGGGAACGCGGATACCGCCCCGGCTGGGACGCGGAGCATGCGTGGCAGGGGCTCATTCCGTTCGAGGGGATGCCCCGGGCCGAAGATCCAAAGCGAGGCTTCGTCGCGACGGCCAATAACCGTGTCGCCGCGAACGATTTTCCCTATTCGCTGGCCGGCACGTGGTCGAGCGGCTATCGGGCGCGGCGAATTCGCGAGCGAATCGAATCGCAAACGTCGCTCGAACGTTCGAATCACCGTGACCTGCATCAGGATGCCGTCTCGCTCCGCGCGGTCGCCTGTCTGCCCGGATTGTGTGCCGCTCTCGAACACGAGAGCGATCCGGTGGGGCGCCGCCTCGTCGGACTTCTCAAGGACTGGAACGGCGACTGCCGCGACGACCTTGTCGCGCCCGCCGTATTTAACGTCTTTTTTGTCGACTGGTGCAAACGGGTCGCGGCCGAGCGATTTCCGGAGGCGGCGATGGCCTTTCTAGCTGGCGGAATCGAAGGGCTGGCAGCCGAATTGCTGCGGGCCGACGACTGTGGCTGGTTTGCCCGGCCCGCGGCGAACGGCGGAATCAATCGCGAAGCGCTTGTTCGCGAAACCTTTCGCGGCACGCTCCAGCATCTGGCCGCCCGTTTTGGCGACGACCCGGCACAATGGACCTGGGGCCGCCTGCATCGGCTCGATCTGAAGCACGTGCTCGCCGCACGCGGCGATTTGAGCGAATTGTTGAACCACGGAGGGGCCGGCGTCCGCGGAGATGCGACGACGGTCTGCAACACGGGGCGCGGTCCCGATTTCGAGGCGACTGCCGGAGCCGGATACCGCATGATTTGCGACCTGGGAGAAGGGCCGGCCGGCCTGTGGGCCGTTGACTGTCAGAGCCAGTCAGGCCATCCCGGCAGCCCGAACTACCGCGATCAGTTCGAGGAGTGGCGGACCGGCCGATACCATTTCGTGCCGCTCGATCGCGCCGAGGCGGCGGGTCTGGCCGTTTCCAAGCTTCGTCTTGAGCCTCGCTGACGCGGGCGATCGCGAGTGGCCGAACTCAAACGGCGGCGGCCGCCTTGGTGAGTTCGCGTGCCTGAGCCGCGGACGTGTCCGTCGTCAGCGTCAAGCTCACGCTGAATCGGCCGTCGGCCGGTGAAATGAACTCCCAATGGGGCACGACGGCGCTCGACTGGTGCACCAATTCGAATCCCCCTTCCGATTGGCTGACGGTTTGGATGGGGAAGGTCCACACGTCGGTCGGCACCGACGGTTCGAGCGAAATGTCGACGCCGAGCCACTCGTCGATCAGCCCGATGCGGTCCAGCTGACTGAGGGCGAGGACCGATTCGAGCTGGCCGAGTTTGCGGCCGCCCCCGTCGTAGTAGTAGCGGTCCGACGCCCCAGCGGCCAGGCCGGCGAAATTGAACTCGACGGCGAAATGGAACCGCTCGCCCGGCGGCAGGTTCGACAAGTCGTAGCGGATTTGCAGCCGCCCGCCGGACGCCGATTCGAGCGCGATCGACTTCTCCAATCGGAAGCGATGGGGACCCGCCACGCCGTCGCGGGCGAGGACCGCCTCGACTCGTCCCGAGGAGCGGCGGAGCTTCGATTCGTAAACGCCCAGCACAAAGTCGCCAATTTCTCCATCGCCGTTGCGGAAGGCGGCCGGATCGAGTCCCGGAGTCAGGAAGTGGTCGACGAGGCTTTTGCGAGGCCACTTATCGTATACGAGTTTCTTGTCGAGGTCCGGCTGCTTGAAGCGGACCGCGTCGTGGATGCTGGCCACCGAGCCCTGATCGTGATGGTTGCCGGCGGCGTGGCGGACGACTTCGTGATACGCCTCCGGACGCCGGTTGAGCGTGCCGAGCAGGTTGACTTTCGCCTCGCGGACGTCGAGCTCGTACAGATGTCCGCCGCGGCTGGGAGCCAGAAACGCGACCACGCGGTCGCC
This sequence comes from uncultured Planctomycetaceae bacterium, assembly GCA_963833105.1. Taxonomy (GTDB): domain Bacteria; phylum Planctomycetota; class Planctomycetia; order Planctomycetales; family Planctomycetaceae; genus DASPSM01. Next base: position 75,582 of record CAWHWU010000016.1, on the reverse strand, counting down.
GGCCAGGCGAATTTCCTTACGGGCATCGAGATTGAAATCGTCGGCGTCGATCTGCACCCACCGCGCGGGCCGCCCGCAGGCCGACTCCAGCAGCGTATCGGCCGCAATCAAATGGTTGTAAATGGCGTGCCGCAGGTGGGGCAGATAAAGACCGCCGAACGCCCCGTGCCAGTACGGGCAGTTGCACTGTCCGCGATAGAGCTCGGTCCGCGCCTGCGTGACGAAATGCGGCCGCTCGACGGCCTCTTCCTCCGAGGTGATTTGCTGCAGCCGCTGGCTGATCTGCAGCATGCGGGTGTACATCTCGTTGGCTTCGGGGTACTTCACCCGGAAGTTGCGCCAGGTGCCGCCGCGGATGAACGGGCGGCACGCCGTGCCAATCCGGGTCCTGCTGCTTGCGTTTGCTGATCTGTTCGAACTCGATGAGCCGTTCGACCGGAAGGGCCCATTCGGTCATTTCGCGGTAGCTGCAGTCGGGAAGATAGACGCTTCCCACAGGCGGTACGTGATCGACCGCCTCGCCCAGCGTGCAGAGCTTGAGCCACTCGGCATTCTGGCAGAGCGCGTCGAAGAACCGCCTAAGCCAGCCGTTCTCGTAGACGTGTTTCTTAGTTTCCGGCCAGGTTCCGAACTTCTCGCCGTCGTCGCCGAAACAGACGACGGGCGTGGGGATCCGCTCGGCAATGTCGCGGAGATAATTCATCGTCTCCTGCGGCTCGGCAAACGGAATTGTGTAGCGGAGCTTCTCGCTGCCCGGGAAAATCTTGAGCAGCCGCCCCTCGTCTTCGGAGAGGTAATAGCCGTGCAACTGGTCGTCGCGGAGGCCGGCGCTTTTGAAATGGTGGTCGTCGAGGATCGTGTATTCAATTCCCGCGCGGGTCACGTCGGAGGCAAAGTTCTGTTCCCAGACACGCTCCGGCATCCACATGCCGCGGACCTTGGTACCGAAGAGCTGTTCGAGGTACCGCGAGTAGGCCGCAATCTGGCCCACCCGGTCGTAAGAGGGAATTCCCGCCAGGATCGGTTCGTAGAAGGGGCCGCCAATGATTTCAACCTGGCCGCGCTCGGTCAGGGCCCGGACCGAATCGATATACTCGCCGTGCGCGTCGGCCAGCCATTCCAGCAGGCTACCGGAAATGTGAAGCGAAATCGGAATTTGCGGGTAATCGCGAAGGACTTCGAGAAACGGAGCGTAACTGTCGCGATAGGCGTTCTCGAAAACCCCCTCGAAATTGCCGATCGGCTGATGAATGTGAATGGCCAGCGCCAGACGTAGACATCCAGTCATGCGGAGATTTCCTCCTGGTAGGGCGTGACCTTCCATAAAACCGCTTCGGCCCCTGAATGAGAAGCGAGCCGGATGGTGATAATCTTAGGAACGCTCGAATTCGGCAAGACCGGTGGCACGGACGGTTTTTCCGGCCCTGTTTCCCTATTTCCAACCGGGAGGATGCGCGGACACATTGCCGGCTTTCCGCCCTGTTACACCGGCCGGCTCTCGCATTTAACTTTGCCAATCAGGCGGACGTTGCCGTGACCGCCGGCTTGCGGACGACAATTTCCTCTTCGGCGTCTCGCAAAAACGAGGCCGCCTCTTCGGGCATCACGGGGTTGATGTAAAACCCGCTCCCCCACTCAAACCCGGCCACGCGCGTCAGCCGGGGAAAGATCTCGATATGCCAATGGTAGTGGGCCAGCTCCTTCGCGTCGAAAGGGGCCGTGTGGATGACATAGTTGTAGGGCGGGTCGTCGAGGGCCACCTCGAGCTTCCGCAGGATCGAGCGCAAGACGACGCCTAGATCTTCGATCCCCTGCCGCGGGATATTCTCGAACTGGCTCGAGTGCTGCTTGGGCAGAATCCACGTCTCGAAGGGAAAGCGGCTGGCAAACGGACATAAGACGAGGAAGCTTCGCGTGTCGAGAACCACGCGGCTGGCGGCGGCCAGTTCCTGTTGCACCATGTCGCAGTAGATACAACGTCCCCGGTAATTGTAGAACTCGAGCGAGCCAGTCATTTCCTCCCAGACCGAAATCGGGACGACAGGAGTCACGATGAGCTGCGAATGGGCGTGTTCCAGCGAAGCGCCGGCCGGGGCCCCCTGGTTTTTGAAGATGAGGCCGTGGACCAGGCGCGGGTCGCGCTTTAAATCGACGAGCCGATCACGGTAAATCCACAGCACCTCGCGGACGTTGTCGACCGAAAACCGCGACATGTTCGTTTCATGATGGGGGCATTCGATAATCACCTCGTGAGCGCCGACGCCGTTCATCAGGTCGTAGATACCGTCGCCCCGCTTATCGAGATTCCCTTCGACCTGCAGCGCGGGGAACTTGTTCGGGACGACGCGCGTCCGCCAGCCGCGTTTGTTCCGCTCGGTCCCCGGGTGGCGATAGGCCAGGATTTCGGGAGGCGTCGTCTCCTCGTGGCCTTCGCAGAAGGGACAAAAACCGGCTTTGGCCGCGCGGAACTCGGACGAAAAATCCTCCGGTCGCTTGGCCCGGTCGGGAGCCAAGATGACCCAACGACCGACGATGGGGTCTTTTCGAAGTTCGGGCATCGATGGGTTACCTTCTGACTTCCTTGGCCGGAGACCGAAGACGAAAGATTTTTACGCTTGCCACATAATCCGCTCGAAGTCGGGTGAGGGGACGGTCATCTCCAGGACCCCTTCCTGCGGCGCGCGGTCCACACTCTGCTTGCGAGAGATGGCCTCGACGTACATTTGAACCGACGAGTCGGGCCGCAGTCCCAAATCCGCAAAGGGGACCGCCAGTTCGAGAATCTGGTCGATGGCCAGTTCGATGTTCGACTTGGCGAGCGGTTTGTCGTCGCGATACAGCTTGGCGCGTGGGTCATGCTGTCGCAGCCCGGTGATGCGGATTTCCAGCGACGCCGGTTCGACAAACCGGAGCCGCATCTCATCCAGGCTTTCGAGATCCTCGAGGGCGAAGCGGGTCGTGTCGATGCGGACGGCCAGGCGTTGGGCGTCGAATCCAAAGTAGACCGCGCGCATCACGCCCTGCGTCACTTTGGTCATCGTCCCCCGTTCGCTGCCGCAGATGTATTGGCCCGCGCAAATCCACTCGAAGTAGGTCCGCCGCCCGTCGACTTTGACGGGGCAAAAGCCGCTGGGGTGCGTGTGCAGGGCCCGACGCTGAAGCCTTTTAATCGGGTGCTTGAGGACGTTGGGGGGAATCGTCTCGAGCCGCGTGTAGACGTTCTGCAGGTGCTTGCGGAAGAGCTGGTCGAAGAGGGCATCTTGCGACGACGAATGATCGTCGCCGAACCACCAGTACCAATCGCTCCCTTCGGCGATGAACATCTCTTCCCAAGCCTTGGCGAGCGCGTCGCGAGGCGCTTTCCCCTCGGCCTCGGTCTGCTTCAGGAATTCCCGCGTCTGGTGCAGCAGGTCCCAGGCCGTATTGTCCTCGTGGTGGCCAATCCAGATGGCAAAGTTGTGCGAAATCCAACTTCCGGCATACAGGTTTCCGATACGGTCGGTCGGAGGCTGCTCCTTGAGGTAATCACGGACGCGCTGCGGGCGAATCTGCGAGTGCTGCACGCAGCCGCGATAGAGTGCCCGCAGGAAGCGGATGCCGCCGTCGGGATAGTATTCCCAGCAGTTCTCGCCGTCGAGAATGACGGGGACGAGCGCACCACGGCCCGCATTGTTAGCTTCGACCGCGCGACCGATTGCGAGGAATTTCCCCATCATGTCGCCGGCCGCCTGCTCGGGGTCGCTGCGCTGATAGTGGAAACCGATGAGATCGGAGAGCGCGTGGTCGCGGAAAATCATGTGCAGCGACTTGTCGCCGGCCTCGACGCGCCAGGGACGGTAGAGCATCTCCGGATGCCGCAGGTGCCCCTGACCGTCGCGGGAAATCCAGCCGTTGGTGCTCTCGGAAAGGATTTCCTCGTCGGTGGCAATCCATTCGATGCCGCTTTCGGCAATCGGCGCGATGATGTCCTGCGAAACGGAGCCCTCCGAGGGCCACATGCCGACCGGCGCCTGGCCGAAGATCTGCTTATGGAAAGCCACGGCCCGCCGCAGGTGAATTTGCGCGTCTTCGCGGTACGACTCGAGATATTTTGGAAGCGCACAGCCGGGCATCGCCTGGCGGGCGCACCGCTTGTCCCACAACAGGGGCAGAATCGGGTGGTAGAAGGGTGTTGTGGTGATTTCGATCTGACCGCTCGCGGCGAGCTCCTTGTGAATCGGAATCACGCGCTGCAGGATTTCCTTCTGCTTGTCGAGGAGCCAGGTTTTTTCACCTTCGGTGTAGCCGCGGCCCTTGGCGCGGAACTCGCGCAGCTCGCGGTCCTGGTCGAAAGCCAGTTCGTGAATCCAGGTGAGGTTGCTCCATACCTGCAAATCGCGAATGTCGCGGGGCGAAAACCGGGGAACGGCGTCTTCGACCGGGTCGCTCCCGAAACCGCGCTTCAAGTACAGCTCGTGATATCGCTCGTACGGGCGAATCATGCTGTCGACGTTGGCGAGGAAGAAATTGTCGAGCAAGTACAACAGGTCGGCTTCGCTCATGCCGTCCGCGGGAATCCGCGAGACGTCGAGATGCCGGTCCGTGCGCCCTTCGCCGTACGCCTGCAATTGCAGCAGGAGGCTGGGCACGAGATTGATCGTGCAGCGGAACTCGGGCACCTCTTTGAGGTGCAGCGCCATGCCGTAATAGTCCTTGGTCGCGTGCATGCGGACCCAGGGCATCAGCGTTTCACCGCTGACGTCGTCCGGATAGTACGGCTGGTGCTGGTGCCAGAAAAAGGCAACGGTCACTGGGTGCATGCGGAATCCCAGGTCGAAGTTTCGATGGTTTATTGCCGCCCGCGGGAGCGATGCCGCGCCCGCGTTTTCTTACTGAGGAATCCAGTCTGCGAACAAAGGTCCGCAGGTCGGTCGATGCGACCTTGAACTTTGTATCGTGAACTTTGGTGGTTTCGTACTGCCATCGTGGATGTTTTCAAGTGGCCGAGACGGCCGGGGCCGCGAGCGCCGCACAACGCTTCGCCACGGCTTTCTCATAAACTCGGAAGTATTGCAACGCGCTGCGTCGCCAGCTCCAGTCCTGGTTCATCCCCGAACGGACGAGTCGCAGCCATTCCGATTTGTCGGCGAAGAGAGCCAGTGCCCGCTCGATCGTGGCGACAAGATCGGCAGCCGAATAGCCGGAGAACGAGAAGCCGGTTGCCGTCCCGTGCGCGAGGTTGTCAGGCGTGGCGTCGACGACCGAGTCGGCCAGTCCGCCCACGGCCCGGACGAGCGGAACGGTCCCGTAAATCAGGCTGTACATCTGGTTGAGTCCGCAAGGCTCGAACTGGCTTGGCATCAAGAAGATGTCGGCCCCCGCCTCGATCCGATGGGCCAGCGCCTCATCGAAACCGATGCGGACGGCGATCTTTTCCGGCACGCGCTTGGAAAGGTCGAGCAGCCAGTCTTGATACTTGGCCTCGCCGCTGCCGAGCACGCACAGCTGCAGGTCAGCGCTTGAGCAGCGTTTCCGATCCTTGCATCACCAGATCGAGACCTTTTTGATCGGTGAGCCGCGAGACGATGGCCAGCAGCGGGACCTCGTCACGGACGGCAAGACCGAATTCTTCCTGCAGTTTTCGCTTGCAGGCCCGCTTTCCCTCCTCGATGTCGACGACGGAGTAATGTGCCGGGAGCGCGGGATCGGTTTGAGGGTTCCAGATTTTCGTGTCGACGCCGTTGAGGATGCCGACGAACGCCGTCACGGCGCGAGCGCAAGACGCCGTCGAGACCATAGCCGTACTCGGGCGTCTGAATCTCGCGGGCGTACGTCGGACTGACGGTTGTGAGCGCGTCGGCGAAGACAATACCCGTCTTGAGCAGGCTGAGCTGGTTGTAAAACTCCATCTGTTTCCAGTTGAAGTATTTCCAGTCGAGCCCCGTCAGCAACATGTCCCAGTGCCAGAACATGCCGCGAAAGGCCATGTTGTGGATCGTGAAGACCGAGGCGGTCGTTTCGAACGTCTCGGGGCGTCGCCCTTCAATAGAGAGCAGGGCCGGAATGAGCCCGGTCTGCCAGTCGTTGCAGTGCACGACGTCCGGGCGAAGACGGAGTTCTTGCGCGATCGCCAGAACGGCCCGGCTAAAAAAAGTGAACCGTTCGCAGTTGTCGCGAAAGTCGGATCCGTTCGCCTGATACAGACCGGGCCGGTCGAAATAGACAAACTGATCGACGAGCAGGAACGTCACCGCGGAGCCGGGAATGCGGGCGCGGCGCACACCTCCTCGGACGTGCCGGTTCCCGATCGGAATCTCGAACTGAATACCGGTTGGCTCAATCACGACGCCGTTGGCGGAGCCATTCTTGGCGTGAATCTGGGGATAATAGGGAGTCACGAGCCAGACGCTGTGCCCCAATGCCGCCAAAGCGTCAGCCAATGCCGTGGCGACGTCCGCGAGCCCTCCTGTCTTCGAGAAGGGGACCGCCTCCGAACTGGCCACCACGATACGCATTTAGGCTCACTTCCCGTTCAAGCCGGCGCAACCGCTACGGTTTTCCGCGTCGCCGTAATCCGTTTTATCGGCACGCTTGCAAAGGCGTCTTCACTCGCGTGGAACAAATCGGACCGGTTGGCGCCCACGTATCGTAAGGAGAGGCAAATAGTTGTGTCAAAGGCTCGGCAAATCGTGCACCCCTCCACAATGTAGGCTAGCGACCCCTATAATCGAAATTGGGGCCGCGCACGCCGACTTCAACAATAACTCCCTGTCACAATAGATCCCGTGAACCACGCCGAAATCGAACGCGATAAAACGTCCTGGGATCTCGCCGCCGAGACGGTCACGGTCCGTATCCGTTGGTTCGGGCTGTGCGTCGGATACGTTTTGGTCAACTTCATCGGCGGGGGCGGCGGCAACCGGCCGGTGCTCAATGCCATCCTCACGCTGGGGGCCGTCTACGCGATTATCGATACGTGGTGGAGCCTGCGCGGGAAGGTCTTTTTGGCGCAGAACCCGCTTTTCATCTCGCTGATGGAGGCGGTCTTCATCGGGCTCTTGTGCTATTTCAATAACGGAGTCGAGAGCCCGTTTCGCTTCTATTACTTTTTGTCGCTTTTGGTCTGTGCCATTCGGCACTCTCCGCTGATCGCGTACTCGACGTTTACGCTGCATGCGCTCAGCTTCACGTGCCTCACCGCCAGCCCCGACTTCAATCGCCGCACCGACGTGACGACACTCATCTTCACGCTGATTCTCCTCGGTTGGGCGACGTGGGGCAGCACGGCACTGGCGAGCCTGTTGAAGACGGCCAGTCGGCGGCTCTCGGAACTCAACGACGAGCTCAAAGAGAACCAGCAACTCCTCGAACAGCGGATTCGCGAGCGGACCCTCGAGCTGCAGGAGTCGCAAGCGCAACTGGTGCATCAGGAGAAGCGGGCCGCCTTCGGCCTGCTCGCGGCGGGGATCGCTCACGAGGTCGGTAATCCCTTGGCGGCGATCAGCTCCCTCGTGCAGATGCTCAAACGGCGGCAGAACGACACGTACACCGGAGAGCGGCTTGAAATGGTCGACGAGCAGCTCCACCGCATCCAGCGGACGCTCCGCGAACTGGTCGATTTCAGCCGGCCGGCGACCAAAGACCGGCGGCTGTGCGACATGCACGAAATCATGGACAAGGCCCTAAGCATCGCCAAGTATTACAAACGGCGCAAGGGGAAGCGGATCGTGACGCGGTACGCCGACGACCTTCCCAAGCTGCGGGCCGTGCACGACCAGTTGGTACAGGTTTTCCTCAACCTCGTGCTCAACGCGCTCGACGCGACCAACGAGGGGGGAACCATCGAGCTCACCACCGAACTCAAGGACGGCTGGATTCAAGTGGCCGTCCACGATGACGGACACGGCATCTCCGACGCGGACCGGGAGGCCATCTTCCGCCCCTATTTCACCACCAAGGAAAAAGGGACGGGCCTGGGACTTTTTGTGTGCCGCAACATCCTCGAACAATCGGGCGAAGGGCGGATCGAGCTGACCCGCACTTCGCCCGGCGGGACGACGTTTACGGTGTTTGTCACATGCGAAAACGTGCGGCGACACCCCGACGTCCCGCTGGCTCTGTCTGTTTCGCCTGAAGAAATCTCCGCTCCCTAATGGCTTCCGTAAAGACCCATCGCTCCATCCTTATTGTCGAGGATGAGGAAATCATCCGCACGACCTTGCGCGAATTCCTCACTGGCGAGGGATACGTTGTCGCCGACGCCGGCACGGTCGGCGACGCGCTGCGCCTCGCGCGGCAGCGCGATTTCGACGTCGCCGTTTGCGACGTCCAGTTGCCCGATGGGGATGGACTTGCTCTCTTGCGGCGGTTGCAGCAAGTGAACCTCGAAACGTCGGTGCTCGTGATCACGGCCTACGCGACGGTCGAAAACGCCGTCGAAGCCTTCAAGGCGGGCGCGTTCGACTACCTCGTCAAGCCCGTCATTTTCGAGGACCTGGCGCACAAGCTCGAGCGGCTCTACCGCTACCGCCAAGTTCATATCGAGAACCAGGTCCTCCGCCGTGAACTGGCCCGCCGCGGTGACTTCGATCAGATTGTCGGCTCGAGCAAAGTGCTGGCCGACTTGCAGGAGACGATCCGCAAGGTGGCCGTCACCAATTCGAATGTGCTGTTAACCGGCGAGACGGGCACGGGCAAGGAACTCTTTGCCCGCGCAATCCATGCGGCCGGCCCCAAGAACGAAGAGAAGTTTCTGGCCGTCAATTGCGGCACGCGCCCCGTCGAACTCTTGGAGATGCAGCTCTTCGGTTCCAGCACGGGCTCAGGGACCGATCGCCAGGGGATCTTCCGGCATGCCGGCGAGGGGACCGTGTTCCTCGACGAGGTGACGCAGCTTCCCTTCGGCACGCAGTCCGAATTGCTGCGGGCCATCGAGTACGGCGAAATCATGCCGGTCGGCGGCTCGGAAACCGTCCGCGTGCACGCCCGCATGATCGCCTCGACCACGCGAGACCTGATGCGAGAAGTGACCGAAGGCCGGTTCCAGGAGGACCTCTTTTATCGACTCGACGGAGTCAAAATTCACATTCCCGCGTTGCGCGAGCGGCTTGACGACGTGCCGGAGCTTGTCGACTTCTTCGTCGCCAAGCACTCGATGGCGATGGGGAAACGCGTCACCGGCGCCACCAGCGAGACGATGCGGCTCTTAATGGCGGCCCAGTGGAAAGGGAACGTCCGCCAACTCGACAACGCGATCGAGCGGGCCGTGATGATGTGCGACGACACGCGGATCGAGCCCAAGGACCTGCCCCCCGACCTGCTGGGCATCGGCCAGCCCCTGCCCGACACGGACGACCTGCGGACGGCGCTCCGACACTACGAGCGGCTGCACATTTCGCGCGTCTTGCGGCAATGGCCCGACAAACGGGAAGCCGCGAAGCGCCTCAAGCTGGGGCTGTCGAGCCTCTATCGAAAAATCGAAGAACTCGGCATCGATATTTAAGTCCGGGTCGACCGCACCTCAGCGAATCGCGGTCGAATGTTCCGGCACTTGCGCACTCGACGAATTCTTGGAGACTGCCTTTTTCAGGCTCTCCAAGAGCGTTCCCTTCGTGTAAACGCTCTCGAGGACAATCGGTTCGCTTTCCCGGCCGGCCGGGAAGATGACCGTCAGCGGCACACCGTCCTGTTTGAACTTCAACAGCCAGCGGCGGATTTCAGGCGACTCTTCGGTAAAGTCGGCCTTGAGCGTGGCGACACCGTGTTTTTTCACCAGTTCCTGCGTCTCCCGGGTATTCAGGGCGATGTACTCGTTGAAGTGGCAGTTGATGCACCAATCGGCGGTGAAGTCGACGAGGACGGTCTTGTTCTCTTTCATGAGGGCCGCCAGGCGTGACTCCGAGAAGGGCTGCCAATCGAGGTTGTATTTGTTCTCGCCCGCGAGTCCATATCCGCCCCAGCAAATCAGTCCGGCCAGCACGAGGGCGACGACGCGAACAACCATCTTGTGCCGGATATGCGAGTTGACATCGTACAGGTTGCCGATCATCCACAGCCCGATTGCGACTCCCAACAGCATCACGAGCAGCGGAATCGTGAACCGTTTGTCGGTGTAGTAAATAATGAAAATGACTGAGCCCAAGAGCAGAAAACCGGCAAACTCTTTGAACCGAATCATCCACGTGCCGGGCTTGGGCAGCCACTTGATGAATTGCGGGAAAAGGCCCAGCGTCAAATAGGGGGACGCCATCCCCAGTCCCATCACGCCCCACACGAGATACACGACCAGTGGCGGCTGCCGGACCGACCAGCCCAAGGCGGTCGCCATCACCGGCCCTGTGCAGGGGGTTGCCAGCAGCGTGGCGAAAATACCTGTCAGAAACGCGCCCAGCAGACCTTCGGCCTGATTCTGTCCGGCCGCCGAACCGACCATCCCAGGGACCGGAATTTCAAACACGCCCAGCAGACTGAGGCCCATTCCGAACACAACGCCTGCCATGATCAGGTTGAACCGCGTGTGCTGGAAGAGACCGCCCCAGGAGAAGTCTCCCGCGAAGGACAATCCGAGCTGCGTACCGACGGCCAGCGTGGCCAGCGACAGAAAGACGGCCAGCACGCCGACCGTGTAGGAGACATTGAGCGCGAAGATCCGCGACCGACTCTCGCCGGCTTGCTGCACGAAACTGAGGATTTTGATGGCCAACACGGGCAAGACGCACGGCATCACATTCAGCAGTAGTCCGCCGATAAACGCCGCGCCCAGATAAAACCAAATGGTCCCTTCGGAGACCTCTTTTGCCGCGCTCACCTTGAAGCCGTCGTCGGGCAGCGGTTTCGGCAACTCGCCTGCCCCTTTCAGGTTGCCCAAGCTGAATGAGACGGTCTTCGGAGGCAGACACGTCGCCTCGTTGCAAATACCGAAGTGAACATTGCCCTTGATTCCGATACCCGTTCCGCCGGGCTTCGGCATGTATTTGAAACGGCGAATCCAGGTGACGTCGCCGTGGTAAACTTCTTTCGGCTCGAGACCGTCAGAACCCTTCGCCGTCATTTCGGGCGTTCGATCCGGCTGGAAAGACTCGCCGATGGGCTGCAGCCCATTCCCCTTAGTGAGCTTGAATTTGGTCGTCGTCGAGCCGGGACTATCCTTCTGAGTCGTGGAGTACGTGTGCCAGCCCGACTCCAGATGCATCGAGACGGCCAGCGTGACGATGTCACCTGCCTTGGGAGTACGAGGACTTAACACGAATTTGAGCCGTGCGGGCGCAGCCTGCCCGCCGAAATTCGCCGGAGTGACTTCCTTGGTGAAAGCGTCACCTCCTTCGGCGTCGGGCGGGGGTGCGTCGTCGACGCCCGCGGCGCTGACCAGCCGGGCCCGAATCGCCTGCGAAAATGTACGACAGCTCTTCGAGTCGCAATATCTCAAATCAATCGTGCCGCCGACGTGCACGGCCTCGGACTTGTCGGCGGTGACGACATACGGCTTGAGCCACGTGATAACGTGCTCAAATTGCTCGACGTTCTTGCCCGTCAGCGGGTCCTTCACAAGCGAGGGCGCCCGATCGGCTTCAAAATCGCCCTTGGACTCCAATCCCGTGGCATCGCTGAGTTCGATCCGCGTGGCGCCGGGGACTTCGGGACTCATCGAATAGGTGTGAGAATCGGCGGGCAGCAGAACGGTGACGGAAAGCGTGACGATACTCCCCGCTTTCGCGGAGGTCGGCGTCAGCGCCGCGTGGACGATCGGCTTGTCGTCTTTCGCCTCGTCTTGCAGGCCGGGGAGCGTGCGGGTCTTTCCCAGAAGGTCGTTTAGCTGCACTTTGCCGCTGAACGGCGGACCGGCCGCCTGGGTGAGTGCGGCGCTGAATCCTGTGGAGAGAGTTGCCACGACTGCGATGCCGAGAACTCGGGCAAAAATCCGCGACTTTTGCATCATGACGTCCTAGCAAAGAGCCATTCAGGCGCTGGCCACAAGTATTCTACTAAGCTACGCCGTTTCGGGCTCGAACGCCGGACTTCCGCGAAGGAACCGGCGACAAAACGAGCGGATCAGACCATAACTCGTTATACAGGCGAATGATAACCAAACTTGCGCAGACCGGTAAATGCGAACAGTCCTCCGACTTCCGCATTGCCCTAAATGCCGGTAGCGAATTAAGATTCGGCCAAATCTGGCCGTGGTGGGGACGCCCCTTGTGCAATCCGACTCGACAAATCTGTCCGGGTCCCCGTGCCGATCGCTTGGCCTGAATAGGGAACCGGGCTCGTGAAACATCTCTTTCGTACGGCGGCGGTCTTCGTACTTGTCTGCATCAGCCGGCTTGCGGCAAATGACGTCGACCAGTTGAAAGTACCCCGCGGCTTCGTCGTCACTCAATACGCCGACGACCGGTTGGCCCACGATATCTATTCGATGACCATCGATGGGTTGGGCCGAGTGGTTGTGTCAGGTCCGGGGTATGTGCGAATCCTCATCGACGCCAACCACGACGGCGTCGCCGACTCGTACAAGCAATTTGCCGACGGGCCGGCCACGGGCGCCCAAGGAATGTTCTTCGTCGGCCGCGATTTGTTCTGCACCGGCGATGCGGGTCTCGTCCGCTATCGCGACAAAAATGGAGATGACCGCGCGGACGGACCTCCGGAGGTTTTCCTGCGACTCAAGACGGGGGGCGAACATTTTGTGCACGCCGTGCGGAGAGGGCCCGACGGATGGTGGTACCTCATCGTCGGCAACGAGGGGCACATCTCGCACTCATACGCCACGCTGCCGAGCTCGCCGATCAAGGATCCGCGGGCCGGCACGCTCATCCGCCTGAAACCCGACCTCACCGGCGGTGAGGTCGTCGCGGACGGCATGCGCAACGCCTACGATTTCGCCTTCAACTCGGCCGGAGATGTCTTCGCCTTCGACAGCGACAACGAGCGTGAAGTCTCGCTGCCGTGGTATCGGCCGACTCGCGTCTTGCACCTACTGCCGGGATCGGATGCCGGCTGGGTGAGCCAGAACTGGATTCGCCCGTCGTCGTATGCCGACGCACCGCCGGCCGTCGCCTCCTTCGGACGCGGCTCGCCGACCGGTGTCGTTTGCTACCGGCACACGCAATTCCCATCGTATTACCACGACACGCTGTTCGTGCTCGACTGGACCTTTGGCCGGGTCATCGCCGTGCGCCCGACGCGCGACGGCGCCGGCTGGAGGAGCGAATCGGCCCCCTTCCTGACGTCCAAGGGTGAGTTCGGCTTCGCTCCGACCGATATTGACGTCGCTCCGGACGGCAGCCTGTTCATCTGCGTCGGCGGACGCGGAACACGGGGCTCGGTCTACCGCGTGGTCTATACGGGGGAAACCCCGGACGGAGTCGCCGGATCGCCGAGCGCTAATCCCGCCGCACAACTGCCGCCGCCGGGACGGCCGGTCAAGACAAAATTCCCGCTGGCCCTGTGCCTGATGGCCCCGCAGCCGGAGAGCAGTTGGTCGCATGCCCTCTGGGTTCCCGAGGCCAGGAAGCTTGGTCGCGACGCTTTTCTCACGGCGGCGTCGGATACGCTCCGGCCGACGGAAGAACGCGTGCGGGCCCTGGAAATCATCACCGAGATCTTTGGCGGAATTGACCCCGCGTCGCTGGCCCGCTTTTCGAGCGATGAATCGGCGAGCGTTCGCGCGCGGGCCGTTTGGTCCGCGGGCCGCTCCACGACGACGGCCTTTCCGGCCGACACGCTCAAGACCTACCTCGACGACAAGGAACCGTGGGTCGACCGGGCGGCGCTCGAGGCACTCGGAACCGTCCGCTTCGACGGACCTTCCGATTCGCTCATGCCGTCCATCATCCAGCGATTGGGCGACGCGGACCACGCCGTCCATTTTGCGGCGGCGCGGCTCGTCGGACGTTTGGACGAGAATCAGGCCGCGGCGGTCCGGCTGGCGCTCGACGCGACAAACCTCACCGCCCGGCTCTGGTTTGCTTTTGGGCGGATCGAACGCACGGGGCGCTTCGATCTGACCGCATTGCAAACGGCCGTCGAGGTTTTCGAAAAGGCCGACAATTCCAAGCTGCGGCTTGATGCGCTCCGGGTGATGCAAATCGCACTCGGCGATTGCGGTCCCGGACACGCGGTGGCCCCCATGTTTGACGGTTACACGAGCCGGCTCGACCTCACCGCGCACGAGCGAGAGCTCGATCCGTCCCGCATCCGCATTGCCAAGCTGTTCCCGACGCACGATCCCGAAGTCGATTTCGAGCTGGCCCGCGTCATTGCCATGCTGACGCCGGCCAACGGGCAACTGCTCGAACATCTGCTCGACAAGATCACGGCCGATTCCGATCCCGTTGCCGATATTCATTACTTGACGGTGGCCGCCCGCATCAACGTCGAACGCAGCTCGCAGCAGTCGGAAAAAATCGCGGAAGCGCTCGTCAACCTCGATTCCAAGATCGCAGCACGCAAGCTCAACCAAGACCGCAACTGGGACGATCGCGTCGGCGAAACGTACAAGCAGCTCGCCACAATTGATGAGGAGCTGCCCGCGTTCGTCGTCGGCCAAAAAGCGTTCGGCCGCCCTGGGCACGTGCTCTTCTTGAGCCAGATCGGCCCCGAATTGTTGAGGCCCGCGATTGACGCCTTTCTCAGACACAGTCAGGAAGATGCCAACTTCAAGTGGACCAACGGCGTCGTGTTCCTTCTGGGCGAGTCGTCGAACCCTGAGCACCGCGAGTTACTTCGCAAGAAATACGCGGACTTCGCACTCCGCAGTGCCGTGGTCATGACGCTGGCCCAAAAGCCGGAAGACGTCGACCGGCCGAAATTCGATGCGGGGCTCGAATCGTCGCAGCTCGAGGTCGTTGCCGCCTGCATTTCCGCGCTCGAGAAGCTTCCTCCTGCCGATTCGGCGGCTGAACGATTTGCCCTCGTCGCCGGTTTGCGACACCTCGTCCATGAAAAGCCCGAGTTTCTGCTGCGTGAACGCATCGCCAAACTTCTCGCGCGGACGGCGAAAGAGGACTTCGGATTCGTCTTCGGAGAGGCCGGCCATCGGCAGCAGCCGGACGTCGTCGAACGTGCGACGCAGTGGCTACAAAAGACACACCCGGCCGAATTCGCCCGGGCCAGCGCCCTTGCCGGCGACGATCCGCAGGCCGTCGGCCGGCTCTTGGCCAACGTCAATTGGGAAGCAGGCGACGCACACCGCGGAGCCCACCTGTTTGAGTCGCGAACTTGCGCCCAATGCCACGGCGGTGCGGCCGCCCTCGGCCCGAGCCTTTCTGGCGCGGCCCGTCGCTTCTCGCGGGAGGACCTGTTCACGGCGATCGTGCAACCGAGCCGCGACGTGTCGCCCCGTTATCAGGCGACAATGATTCAGACAAACGACGGGAAGGTCTACACAGGCATGATCGTCTACGAAGCGGTCGACGGACTTCTCCTGCGGACCGCAGCCAATCAGACGTTCCGCATCAAACCGTCGGAGATCGAAGAACGCCGGGCCCTCAAGACGTCCCTCATGCCGGTCGGGTTGCTGAAGGACCTGGGGCCGACCGACCTGGCGGACCTGTACGCCTATTTGCGTAGCCTCTCCGGTGAACCGCTCGCCAAGGGGCCCTCTGGCCCGCTGCGGTAAATCGGCCGTCCCGAGCGAAAACTGACGTCACTTTGGAACGGTTGCCGGAGACCGCACGCGTTTTCCTGCCGCCCGGATGACGCGGCGCCGTCCGGACCCAATAGCTTGCCTGCAGCGGCCTCGTCGGGCGCGACGATTCTCGGTGGAGACTCCCACGGCGATCCGGTTTCTTCCCCGGCGACCGGTGGATTGCGACTGCGGGAATCTGGTAAAACGCACAACGCGCAACGACAATTCCGACCGATTCGGTGTTGCGGCCGGTGCGCAGCGCAGTTCTTGCAATCCAAAGAAGGAAGTTAATCGCGATGACCTTGTCCATTGCCGGTGTGAATGCCCGCGAGATTCTGGATAGTCGCGGAAATCCGACCATCGAAGTCGACGTGGAGTTGGAGGACGGGACAGTCGGCCGGGCCGCCGTCCCCAGCGGGGCCAGCACGGGCAAACATGAAGCCCACGAACTGCGCGATACCGACGCGAAAAACCGCTATCTAGGCAAAGGGGTTCGCAAGGCCGTCCAGAACGTCAATGAAACGCTCTCCGAGGCGCTGATCGACCTCGACGTCGCCGACCAGGCGGCCATCGACAGCGCGATGATCGAGGCGGACGGGACCGAGAACAAATCGAACCTCGGTGCCAACGCGATCCTGGCCTGCTCGCTCGCCTGCGCCCACGCCGCTGCCCGCGCAAGCTTCCTGCCCCTGTTTCGCTACATCGGCGGAGTCGGCGCCAACCGTTTACCGGTTCCCATGATGAACATCATCAACGGAGGCCGTCATGCCGATAACCCGATCGACATTCAGGAGTTCATGATCGTCCCGGTCGGCTTTGACTCGTTTCACGAGGGATTACGCGCCGGAGTCGAGGTTTTTCACTCGCTCAAATCGGTCCTCTCGGAGAAGAAGTTGAGTACGTCGGTCGGCGACGAGGGGGGATTCGCCCCGGACCTCAAAAGCACGCCCGAAGCCATCGAGCTGATTCTCAAGGCGATTGAGAAGGCGAAATATACTCCGGGGGATCAGGTGAAGCTGGCCCTCGACCCTGCCGCGACGGAGTTTTTCGACGCCAAGACGAAAAAATATATGCTCGAGGGAAAGAAACTCGACTCCGCCGCGATGGTCGAATTCCTGTCCGGACTCGCGGCCAAGTACCCCATCTGCTCGATCGAAGACGGCCTTGCCGAGGACGATTGGGAGGGTTGGAAGCTGCTCACCGAGGCGCTGGCGGGGAAGTGCCAGCTTGTCGGAGACGATCTGTTCGTCACGAACGTCAAGCGGCTGCAGGAGGGGATCGACAAGGGGATTGCCAACAGCATCCTCATCAAGGTCAACCAGATTGGCACCTTGACTGAGACCATCGACGCCGTGCAGCTTGCTTCGCGGTTCGGCTACACATCGGTTATCAGCCACCGTTCCGGCGAGACCGAGGACACGACCATCGCCGACCTGGCGGTTGCGCTCGGCACGGGGCAAATCAAGACCGGCTCCGCCAGCCGGACGGACCGTATTTGCAAATACAACCAGTTGCTGAGGATTGAAGAGATTCTCGGCCCGGCGGCCCGTTACGGCGGCACGCTATGACCGCGTCGCGCGACGAGGACCGGGAGCCGGACGAAGAGGGCCGGGCAGAAACGGTGTCCGGCGAATTCGGCATTCGACGCTCTTCCGTTGGCTCTCACCCGTCGTCTCCCGAAGCCATGGAGGGATTCCGCCCGCTCGCCTCGCTGGCCTTTTGGTGTTGCCTCGGGTTGTCGGTCGCGATTCTCGCCGCCGTCTTTTTGGCGCCTCGGCTGCGCACGTACCGCGATTTGAAGCGGCAATACGACGGCCTTGAGCGCGAGTTGATTGCGGCAGAAGGGCGCGTTGACTACCTGCAAAAAGTTGTCGACGCGCTCCAGCACGATTCGCAGTTTGCCGCCGAATTGGCCCGCGCCGATTTCGGTCCGTCGGTGCCCGCGGTTGGACCGGAAGAGCGAATCGCTGTCCCCGCGGCGCTCAACTTGAAGAGCGAACCGATGTCCAGCGGTGCGACGACGGCCGAAACGGGCCGGCCCTTTTCGCAAAGCGTGCTCGATACACCGCTGCTCGATACGTTCTCGGACGACCGTTCGGTCCGGACTTCGTTATTGGGGGCCGCCTCATTCCTGGTGCTGGTCGCATTTATCCTGTTGTGCGACAAGCGGCCACGTGGCGACGAGACGGAGCAGGCCGTCGAGGCGCGCTCCGCGTTCCGCCAATGGCTCAGCCGGCGTTACACGGTGCGCCGCTCGTAAGGCCTGCGGGAATTCACCGGTGGCCGCTCTCGCAGTGCACCGATCAGACGCCGGCCCACTTTCGTCTCAGGCTCACACAGTCGCCGTTTCGGGCGCTGCGCTCGACTGGATGCGGGCCACAATTTTTTCAATGTGCCCGAGCCATACGTCGACATCCTGCGACTGGCCCCCCTTTGCGGCCTGCTCGAGCTCGGCCGCCGGGCGAGTGAGCGCGCCAAAGCCGGCCGAACCCGCGGAGCCCTTGAGCCAATGGGCCTTGCGGGCCACGTCGGCAAAGCATTTTTCGCCGGCGAGTTGCTTGAGATCGGTGAGCGAAGCCCGCAACTCAGCGACAAATTCGTCAGCGATTTCGCGATAAGCCGTGTCGTCGGTCGGCAGGCTCGAGTAAATCACGCCGTGGTCCTCACCGGTTGGCTCTACGGTCTCGGCCGCCGCGGAAACGCACGTCCCCATCACGTTGGCCAACGTCTGCAACAAGCGGTCGCTGTCGATGGGCTTGGTGATGTAACCCGAGCAGCCGGCCTCCAGGCACCGCTCTTCGTCCCCCTTCATGGAGTGGGCCGTCAATGCGATGATGGGCGTGTTGACTCCCCGGCGGCGCAGAATGCGAGTTGCCTCGTAACCGTCGAGGATGGGCATTTGCATATCCATCAAGATGGCATCGAACGGCTGCAATCGGACGGTGTCGAGAGCGACCTGACCGTTCTCTGCGATGACGACACTCGCCCCGGCGCGGCGGAGAATGAGGCTCACCAGCTTACGGTTGGTTTCGCCGTCTTCGACCAGGAGCACGGAAACGTTCGAGAGAACGGAGAGGTAGGCTCCGGCCTTTGCGGGCTGCGACGGCATCAGGTCGGCCGTGGGCGCCTCCAAAAGACGGACGCTCTCCAGCGGGCCGGTCGCGATCCTCGCCGTGAACGTACTCCCCTCGCCGGGCCGGCTGACGACCGAGATGCATCCGCCCAGCAACTCGGCAATCTGTCGGCTGATGGCCAATCCCAGTCCGGTGCCGCCAAATCGGCGCGTAATCGACTGGTCGGCCTGACTGAACGGTTCAAAGATTCGGCTCAGATATTCGGGCGCGATGCCGATGCCGGTGTCGATGATGTCGACGGCCAAATTGGGCGAATCGCTCCCGTTTTCGAGACGGGCCACGAGGGTAACGGCGCCCTTGTCGGTGAATTTGACGGCGTTACCAATCAGGTTCATCATCAACTGGCGGAACCGCGAGGGATCCGTGACAATTCGCTCCGGAACGGGTCCGTCCCAGCGATGTTCCAAACCGATGCCCTTCTCTAGTGCCCGCACGCGCAAGATCGAGATGACGTCCGCAATCAAGACGTGCGGTGCGCAAGGCTCGGGATGAAATTTCATCTGGCCGGCCTCAACCTTCGACAGGTCGAGGATGTCGTTGATGACGCCCAACAGGTGTCGTCCGCTCTGCGTGATCGTCTCCAGGTAATCGCGCCGCTCTTCTTCGCTCAGGTCGTCGGATTTCAGCATCACATCCGCGAAGCCCAGGATGCCGTTAAGCGGCGTGCGAATTTCGTGGCTCATATTCGCGAGGAAGACGCTCTTGGCCCGGTTGGCCGACTCGGCCGCGTCCTTGGCCTCGTGAAATTCGGCATTCCTCCGTTCCAACTCCGCCCGGCGCCAGGCGTTATCCCACAGGTCTTTGACTCCCTGCCGGCAAGAAATAATCAGAAACACGTCCTCGAAGACAACCCACGCCGCGTGTTCGAACCACCTCCAAGGACTGGCAACGGCAATTCCGAAGACCGACTCCGGCCAGTACATGCCGCGAACGAAATGGTCGACGGCCACAATCAACGTGGCCGGAATCAGCAAGGGCCAATCGCGATAGAAAGCGAGAAAGGCGAGCGACCCGAAGACGTGGAAATGCGTCTCAATCCGTCCCCCACTGATGTGGATAAAGAGCGAGGAAAACAGCATCTGGGTGACGGCGATGACGTGCCGCGTCACAAGCCGCCCCGGGATTTGCCACGCAAGGAAGACCGGCGGAATGGCGAGTACGCCTCCGAAGACGACCGCCAGCCATACATGAATGTGAACGGCGCTTTGCGAACCTTCCCACGTCTGCGGGGTCAGCAGCAAGGCCGCCACGATTCCTCCCAGCCATTGCAGAATCATCAGAGCCGCAAAAAGACGGTCGGTGCGGCGAAAGATCCGCTGCCTTTGCTCCAGGAAAATCTGCTGGCTGTGCGCGGCCAGTGCCGCGTCCGAGTAATCATCCATTTGAAAACCTCAAGGACCGCCCCGCGCGTGTCCGACGGGAATTGAGCCGTTGCGTTCACGCAGTGAACAACCAAAAACTTGTGTTTGCCGGCACGCGACCCTGTCGCCGGCAAGAATTGACTCGATGGCTGACCGGCCGACATTGTCCCCTTCATGGCCGCGGGAAATGGTGATCCCGCCGTGGAACAGCAGCTCGCCGGAAGCGTCGTAAACCAACGTTTCTCCCGAGACACGGGCTTGGAATCGGGCGGTCTCCCTCCCGCCGGTGTCTGACACGCAGGTCGTGCCGGGAATTGAAGCGGCCGTCTCCCAAAGATCCGTCTTTTCCCAATCGTGGGGGAATCCCACGGGGTTCAAAAAGACGACGATCGATTTCATTCTGCCGGAACAATGTGTGGCCAGAACCAGCAGTTCGTGCAGGCTTGCCCGCGAGCAGGGACAATGAGGATGAACGAACATCACCAGCGTGGGAGACGCGGACGCAGGCGACAATGAGGAGCCGGCCGGCCAGTGCTCGGGGACGGGCGACACCGTTCCCGGAGTCATTTCATAGCGCAGCATGGCGAACAGTCCGGAGCCTACGGCAACCGACCAGACGGCAATCAGAACAGCCCATTTCCAATAGCGCATTGCACGAATGCTCCAAGCCCCTAAAACCTAGGACCAAGCCTTGTCCGGTCAAACGGACTTGGCGGCGAAAGGGGCGTGGCGCGTATCCGTCCTAACGGATGCGCAGGAAATGATGCGTGAAGGGGTCAGGAACAGAAAGAGGGACGTTTCGGAAGAAACGACGAAGCCAACTGCCGGCTTGATACGGCGGCAGCCTCAGTCCGCCTGGCGCTGCTTCAGTCGCTTTTCCTGCAGGATGTGCTTCGCTTTTTCCAGCTCGCGTCTGCGAGCGGCCGAGAGGCCTTTGCCGCCCCGGTTGATGAAATACTGGATCATGCGGATTCCCGAGCCAATCCCTTTGGGACTGACTTTTTTACTCTCCATCGCGCGGGCAATTGTCGCGGCGTCCTTGGTGAAGAGATCCTTGGGCGGGAACGTGGAAACGGTCTTCACGTTCTTGACCCATTTCTTTCCCGTTCGGCGCTGCGAACGGCTCTGCGATTTTGTCGTCCCCGCTTTGGCCATCGGTGGTTCTCCAACATCTCGGGCTTGTGCAGCGCGCTTGCGCGCGGATCGTGCCCTAGCCGCGCGGCGGCTTCTCAAGAGACGATGCGAGCACAGCGATGTCGCCGCCGGCCATCCGATCAGTTCATCACGTTTCCGGTCTCGTAATGCACGGCGCGGGCATTTTCGTCGCCGGTCACTTTCGGCGCGTCGGGCTCGAATTCGTACCAGCGGGCCTGAAATTCATCTTCCGTCCAATCGGTTCCGTTCCACCATTCGCGTCGCATCTCGTTCGTGCGTTCGATCACAAACTCTTTCATGTCAAGCCACCTTGCTGAGGTGTTGAATTGTCGGTTTTTGAGCCCGATCAAGAGCGTCGCAAGACTTGTGCCGAGCCCGCGGGGGACTGCGTGCCGGAACGACGACGAAAGCCTGGGCCGCGTCTCCTGCGGTACTTCGTCGTTTTCAAATCCGCGCTGGCAGCGCGATTTTCAACGGATTTGGTATTCGAGGTGCACCACCACTGCAAAAGGGCCGTTGCGCTCGGCGAACGGCGATACTCCTCGGAGACTCTAATCGCACGAATCAGGAGAGAGACCATGAAGGAAGCGTTTGGTGACAAGGCGCAAGAACTGGCGTTGAAGGCATTTGGGAACGAAGTCAACGTGGACGAGGCCGAACGGCTGATCTCGGCCGTAGGGGGCGGAGCGATCTTATTGACAGCGGCAAATTTGCGATCGTTGCACGGCCTGCTGGCGACAGTGATGGGCGCGAGCATGATTTATCGGGGCGTGACCGGTCATTGCCCGTTCTATTCGATCCTCGGTTTGAGAACCTGCGGCCAGGGCTCTTCCCGTGGCGAAGGACGCGCCGCGTCCAACTCTCGCGAGCGTGCCGGAGCGTTTGCAAGCTAGTCCGGCCGTCACACCGACTGTCTGAATTCCATGATCACCGCACCGCTGTGAAGGGAAAAAGTCCATGCTGGGAACGCTCATCCGTTCACTCCAAGGCGGGCAGCAGCCGAGCGTCCGGAAACGCTCAGGAATCACGTTCGGTCGATTGCCTCTTTACGAAGTGGCATTTGGACCCCGATGGTCTCACGGCGAGCAACATGGGCACGCAAAGGCCGTCTTCGCCGTAGGCGATCAGGCGACAGGCGTGGTCGCTATCGGAGGGTTGGCCCAAGGACTCGTGGCAATCGGCGGCCTCTCGGAAGGATTGATTGCCATCGGCGGATGCACGCTGGGCGTGTTGGTGGCCCTGGGCGGCGTCGCGGTCGGCGGCCTGGCGGTGGGCGGGGTCGCGCTGGGAGCGGTGACCCGCGGAGGCGTATCGATCGGCGTGTCGGCCTCGGGCAAGACGGCCGTCTCGCCCGAGCGATAAACTGCACTTTGACTCATTCGTCCCCCAGCGCACCCAGGAGCAAAGCATGGAACAGCAACCAGCCGCGGAGAGTCCGCGCCGCGTGGGCTACGCCGTCGTCGGTCTCGGACACATCGCACAAAATGCGGTCCTCCCCTCGTTCCGCCACGCGAAGGAAAACTCTCGGCTCGTCGCGCTGGTCTCGGGAGACGCGGAGAAACGTCGAGCACTCTGCAAAAAATACCGCGGGACGCGCGGCTTCAGTTACGACGAATACGAGGAGTGCCTGCGTAGTCCCGAAGTCGACGCCGTTTACATCGCGCTGCCCAATCACCTGCATTGCGATTACGCCGTGCGGGCGGCCCAGGCGGGTAAGCACATCTTGTGCGAAAAGCCGATGGCCGTCACCGAGGCCGAGTGCCACAAGATGATCGATGTCGGCCGGGCAAATCATGTCCGCCTCATGATCGCCTATCGTCTCCACTTCGAGAGGGCGAACCTGATGGCCATTGAGCGGGCCCAGTCGGGCGAACTGGGCGAAGTCCGTTTTTTCGAATCGAGCTTTGGGATGCAGCTCGGCGAGGGAAACGTCCGTTCCGACGGCGATAAAGGGGGCGGCACGCTGTATGACATCGGCATCTATTGCATCAATGCGGCCCGCAGCGTGTTTCGAGACGAGCCGACCGAAGTCTTTGCCTTCAGTGCCCGCAACGACGAAAAGCGATTCACCGAAATCGACGAAATGACGAGCGCGATTCTCCGCTTTCCGCAGGAGCGGCTGGCAACGCTCACCTCGAGCTTCGGCGCGACGAACTTGTCCGCGTTTCGAATTGTGGGAACCAAAGGGGATTTATTGCTCGATCCGGCCTACCATTACTCCAAAAAGCTCGTACAACGCGTCCGGATCGAGGGGAAAGAGCACAAGCAGGTGTTCCCGAAGCGAGACCAGTTCGCCGCGGAAATCGTCTATTTCTCGCAATGCATTGTCGAGGGAAAAGAACCCGAACCGTCGGGCCAGGAGGGACTGGCCGACGTGCGGGTGATTGAAGCCTTGCTCCGCTCGGCGCGAGAGGGACGGCCCATCAAATTGGAGCCGCTGGCCAAGTACGACCGCCCGTCGCGAGAACAGGAGAGCCACCGGCCTCCGGTCTCGGAACCCCAACTCGTGCACGCAGAGGCGCCCGGTACCTGAAAGCGTTACCCGCAAAGGCACGCCGTGCCCGGTTACGGTTGCACTTGGGATTCGTGAGGCGCCCGCACCAGGCCGTAAATCCGGTTTGCCGTACGGCCAGATTGGCACGGTTGAGTCTGCGACGCCTGAGAGTGCGTGTGATCCGAAAGATGCGGATCGACCGCCGTCTCCGCAACGCCTCGCGGGGTGCTCGCTTGCGTGCCTGACGCTCGCCGATTTCGCCGCCGGCCCAGCCACCCAAAACCATTCCCACCGCGACGCTGGTCGCAAAACCGACTGCCCCAATGCCTAAGGCACTGGCAACCGCCAACACAATCACCACGCCAAGGGCAGAGCCGAGGGCCGTTGCCACGCGCGGGTTCGAACCGAAGTGCTTTCGCCGACGGTGGTGAGGTTCTCGCTTGGCTCTTCCTTCCGTGCCTAGCGGTCTGCCAAACATTTTTTATTATCTTCAAAGAGAATCAGCAGCCGTCAACGTCGATTGCCTTTTGGAATACGACGTCCGGACTCGCTTATTGACTGTCTCAGTGAGGCATCGCAAATGACGTGCCCACGCGATTGTTCGGCGACGTGGCCTTTACGGTCGGTCGGATCGGAGCGTCGTTCAAGGTCGGCGCAGGCCGTCTCGAGGTCGGCCGCCAGTTCATCACGCATCCGCCGCCGAACTTCGGCTTGCGGAGCCCGCAGAGCGGCCGACGGATGGTGAGTTGCCAGGATCGCTTGAGCCCATTCGGACGCGAGCATTTTGCCGCGGTCCTTCGTGATTCGAAAATCTCGCCCGATGAGCGATTGGGCCGCCGTCGCCCCCAGGCAGACGATAACGCGGGGACGCACGACTCGGATTTCCGCTTCCAACCACGGGCGGCAGGCGGCCTGTTCCCGGGCACTTGGCTTTTTATGGAGTCGCCGCTTGCCGCGCTCCTCCCAGTTGAAGTGCTTCACCGCATTGGTGATATAGACCAGTCCGCGGCTCAAGCCGGCCTTTGCCAAAGCGTCGTCAAGCAGTCGTCCGGCGGGACCCACAAAGGGCCGGCCCTGACGATCTTCCTGGTCGCCAGGCGTTTCACCGACCAACATCAAAGAGGCCGGCGCTGGCCCTTCGCCAAAGACCGTCTGAGTGGCAAATTGGTAAAGCGGGCAACCCTGACAACCTTTGGCCGCCCTTTGGAGAGCCGGGAAGGTCTCCCGCCCGGGCAGGAAATCGCGAGCTGTGATCGAGAGGAACCGTTTTGACGGGGACGCTTGCCCCTGAGCAGCAACTGCTTTTCGTCGGACGGCCATGGGATGTCTTCGTTCCGGAGGAGCGGCTGAGCCTTGAGGGCGATTACGCAAATGGCTTGCCACGACTCCGGGATGGGCGCCGACAAAAAAACGGGTTCGCTCGCGAACTTGCGAACGAACCCGTCTCTGTCTTACCTGAATTCGCAGCCGGACATTCGAGGTTTCCGGCTGCTTCGCACCGTGTCAGACTAGGCCTTCGGCTTCGGCGGAGCCGGCTCTTCCGGCGGAGGAGCCGGAGCTGCCGGAGGGTGGCCAGGACCCGGGGGAGGAGGAGCCATGGTGCCGGGACCAGGAACGCCGCAGGACGGAGCAGCCGACGGAGCGCAGCACGACGGGGCCGGAGCGCAACACGACGGAGCCGGGGCACAGCAGGAAGGAGCCGGAGCCGGAGCCGGAGCACTGCAACCGCAGCTCATCGCCGGAGCGCCGCAGCCACAGCTTTCCATCGGAGCTCCGCAACCGCAGCCCATGTGGTGATGGTGATGATGACCACATCCACCCTCGTAGCCGCAACCACAGCCGTGGTGGTGGGCATAAGCACTGCCCGGACCAGCGGCCAGGAGAGAGGCTCCGGCCACGACGGCCAGAATCAACGTCTTACGAAACATCAGCAATCTCCTCAACTTGTGGAACACTTGAGACGCGTACACCCTGAAAAACTCCACACGCCCTGGTTACTCACGCTGCCAATCAGCGCCGAAACGCATCGGGCAACAACACTCGATCCTTCATGCCCCACGTGGTTCTCCCCCTTTTCGAGGAAACCACACTGGGCAGCGTTTATTGGCTGGAAAACTGCGTAAGCTGTATCGAGTTTTCCGTTCGTGGTGTTCAAAATACCAACCGAAGCCATGTTGTCAAACCAAAAAGAGGAAATTTCGGGCTTTTGCGGATTCTGAGAACCCTGGCCCAAACCGGGGCTTGTCTGCGGTTTACGAAGCGCTACGGGATTGATTTGAGACGGAAACGATCCCGTCGGTCGGCGATACTGGCACGCGGCTCGCACGAGAGGCAAATGCATGTCCGAGGGCAAATCGATTCGAACACCGACTCTCTTGCCCTGGGGCTTTCCCGGAGCCACTTGGAAGCTGGGCGACTTCCCAAAAATCATGGGAATCGTGAATGTCACCCCGGACAGCTTCTCCGATGGGAGCCAATATCTTGACCCTGGCCTCGCGGCCGAACATGTTGCCCACCTTGTTGCCATGGGGGCCGACCTGCTCGATATCGGTGGGGAATCGACCCGGCCGGGAGCGACGCCCGTTCCCCCCGAAGAGGAGTTGCGGCGGGTCCTTCCCGTGATTGAGCGCATCGCCAACGAGACGAGGGTCCCGTTGTCCATCGATACCAGAAACGCCGAGGTGGCCCAGCGAGCGCTCGACTCCGGTGCGGTCATCGTCAACGACGTGTCAGGCCTGACCTTTGACCCGGCGATGGCCTCGGTTTGCGCCCGAGCCGAGGCCGGCGTCATTTGCATGCACATGCAAGGGACGCCCGCCACGATGCAGCAGAATCCCCACTATGACGACGTGTTGGCTGAAGTCGCCGCCTACCTAGCGGAACGCCTCGACGCCTTGGAGCAAGCCGGCATTCCCCGCGAGCGGATCGTGATCGATCCCGGGATCGGGTTCGGCAAAACGGCTGCCCATAATCTGACGATTCTGCAGAATGTCGACCGATTTCGCACTGGGCCGACCGATCCTCATCGGCCACTCGCGGAAGCGATTCCTGGGAAAGCTTCTCGGACGGCCCGTGGACGAACTTTTGGCCGGGACGATCGGCGTGGCGATCGCCCTGGCGGTCGAGGGGGTCGACATTCTGCGGGTGCACGACGTCAAGGCGACTCGCGACGCGCTGAGCGCGTTTGCCGCGATTCTAAAAAAATGAACCGCCGCGATACCCGCAATATCACGGCGGTTCAGGACCGAGAAACTGGCCCGCACAAACTGAATTGTCGAGAGGACGACTCGCCCGGCTTGCCCTATTGAGCGGCGGACGACTCGAGCAGTTCTTCCTCCTCCTCCTGGATGATGATTCGGGGCGTCACCATCAGCATCAAGCTTTCCGTTTCACGGCCGACGCCGGTGTTCTTGAAGAGACGGCTGATATATGGGATCTGCCCCAGGATCGGGACGCCCGCCTCGTTGCGTCCTTCACGGAGCCGCTTCACACCGCCCAAGAGCACGGTCCCGCCATCGGGAACGCTGACCGTGGTTTGCACGATGATGCTTTCCACGACGGGCTGCTGCACGGTGATGTTGCCGGCACTCAGGTTCGTTGACGACGTGCTCGAGGTGCCGGTGGTCGGCGTACCGCTGATGCCGGCAGCCCCGGAACCTGAGACGCCCGATCCCGACAGACCACCGCCGAAGCCGGAGGAACCGGTCGTGCCCGAGGAACCGCTGGCTCCCGGGCCCATACCCTGGGCTCCCTGGGTCGCTCCACTTTGCACGAACGTGAACGTGAAGATGTCAGTAATGGTCCGGAAGATCGGAAAGACCGAGAGGCGCACGAAGCGCCGGTCCGCCGAGACGACGGCCGCCACCGTCATGGTGACGCCTTCGTTAATTTCCGTAATATTTGGCGTAAAGCCGACGGCGAAGACCCCGACGGTCGGCGTAACGCTCGTCACGAACGGACGACTGACCGTATCTTGCACCGTGGCCACCTGGCCGTTGAACAGGGTGACTTTCGGAGCGAACATGATGTTCGTTCGCGTGTCGCCCTGGGCGGCGCGGATGAAGAAAAACGTCTCGATATCGCTCAAGATCGCCATACCGACGGTCATGCCGGCATCGGGGTTGAATCCGCCGAACTGCGGAATACCGACGTCGAACGATCCTTGGCGGAAGGGAACATTGAGATCCTGCGAGAAGGTGTTCTCGGTATCCATGCCGACGATCGTTCCCTTGCTCGGCCAATTCCCGGTGTTCACCAGGTTGAGCGGGAACGGGAAGGGCAAGAACGGCGTTCCCGCCGAGGTGACGCCCGACGTGCTCGTGCTGCTCGTGCCCGAGGTGCTCGTGCTGCTCGTGCTGCTCGTGCCAGTCGTGCTCGTGCTCGTGCTGCTGCCCGACGTGCTGCTGCCCGAAGTGCTGCTGCCACTAAAGACGGGCGAACCGAACTTGCCCAGGCCGAGGGTCGAGTTGGGAACGTTGTCTTGAACGTTGAAGTTGAAATCGACGCCGACCGATTCGAAGAAGTCGTCGTCGACCGTGATGAACCGGCATTCGACGGTCACCTGCAGATCCTGCAGCCGCCGCAGCTGCTGCAACAGATCGCGGATTTCGTCGTGCACCTTCTGCGTCTGCCGGATGACCAGGCTCAACGTCGATTCGAAGGTCGTGATCGAGCCGGGTCCGCCCGCCTCGTCCCACGATTCCGGCTCGATCGTCGACATGATCAGGTGCTTGACCGAGTCGAAGTCGGGCTGGCCCAGAACATTGTGCGGGTGCGTACCGGCCATGGCGTTCGCCAACGCGGAGTTCGGGTTGGCACCGACCGGCTGGCCCACCTGCATAAAGGCCTGCGCCTGGGCCGGCTGCGTCGGGGTCGACGGAACGCTCCAGAGCGGTCCGGCCCCCGGCTGCATCATCGTGGCCGGCGTTGAATTCGGTATCGGCAACACGAGGTCAGCCACCGGATACGCACGCGGCTCCAACTGTCCTTGCTGCTTGAGCCGGCTCGTGATCACCAGGACCTCGTTCTTGGTCATGTAACCCAAGTTGAGCGGTTCGAGGATCAGGTTGAGAGCGCTGCGGAGCGTGATCCCATCGACGCCGATGGTCACGGAAGTCCCCGAGGTGACGCGTTCCTCGTCAAGACCCGCGTTGTCGAGGACAACGTTGACGTCGGCGATCTTCTGGATCTCCTCGATCACCTTGACGAGCGGTTCATTATTGAAGTGCAGCGAGACTTGCCGGCTCAGGCTCTGCTCGATCTGCTTCTCCGGCTCGGTCCGCTCCTTGTTGTCCGGACCGTATTTTCCTTTGCGGCGATGGGTGATCTCGTTCCAGTCCTTGGGGAACCGGTACGGGCTTCCGTACATCGGCGTGGCCGCCGCGTCGTCCACCTCATACAGCATCTCGAGGAACTGGTCTTCCTTGCGCGTTTTGAGCTCGGTATTCCGAGCCACCTGGCGACCGATGCGTGCCTTTTCGTACATGATCGTCGCGTACGGGTTTTCCTTGTCGAGTTCTTTGGCCTGCTTGGCGATCAGCTCGGCCTCGGCCCAGCGATCTTCCTTGACGAGCTTGTTGTATTCTTCGACCAGGTCGGCAAATTCCTGTTCGACGCGGATCTTGTACTGCTGTTCGAGATCAATTTCATTCTCGATTTTCCGGTTGTGTTCGCGCTGAGCCGCGACCGGTGCGAGTAGTTTCTGCCGCCCTTCGATCTCGGTTTTCGAGCGGGTGAGTAAGTGCAACAGCGGAGCCACCGCGTCGGATCCCAAGTCGGATTTCTCGACCTTGTCGATCTCGTCGGCGAGGATCTTCACGGCCTTCGCGGGTTCGGCCTCACGCAGGCGCTCGGCTTTGAAGTGGGCATTGAGCGCTTCGGTCCGCAGCTTCTCGAATTTCACGGCCCGCTGCTGGTCGACGACATCGAGGCGGCTGACGCTCCGCGAGTCGCCCGGATTCGGCGCGGGAATCTCCGCGGCCACCTGCCGCACGCCGCGGCTGTGGGCCGGGGCCAGATCGCGAAGGAAGTCCCGCAACTGCCGCTGGCGAATGCGATCGAGCTCCTGGCCCGAGTGATAGCACTGGACGAACGCGGCATACGCCGCCTCGGTGTGTCCCTCGCGAAGCTGCCGCATGCCGAGCTCGAAGAGTTCGTCGGCCGAAGCGCCCGAGGGCCGGATCACGGACACGTCGTTCTGCTCCGGTTTGCCGGAGAGGAACGGATTCTCGGCCGTGATCGCGTCGCCCGTCTTGGCGGCCGCAGCAACCGGAGCGGCCGGAAGCTGCTGCGTCGGCACAGCCGGCGGCATGGCGAGGGAACCGTTCACATTGACACTCGGAGCGCTTTGCACCACCGATTGCGTCGGCAGTCCCGCGTCGGCCGTTCGAGCCGGGGGCGCCGGCAGTGTGCCGGCCGGCGAGGCCGGGGGCTCTTGCGGAAAGTCTGTCGGGAAAGTGCTCGTGGAGGGCGCACTCGTTGCCGGCGGATTCATCGTTACGGGGGCGGCCGGCGGTGCGGGGATCGACGGCGGAGGTCCGCCGCTTCCCGTCCGCGTGCTGGGCGGCATGGAGTCGAAATCCGGAGCGGTCGAATTGCTCGATCCGGCGATTGGCATCGTCGGATCGAGGCGGTCAATATCGGCCAGGACCAACTCCGGCCGGTCCTCCATGATCGAATAGGTGACGTCAAGGGAGGCCGCCTCTTTCGCCTTGCGACGGGCCGCGTCAACGCGTCCTTTTTTCAGATCTTCACGGGCGCTCCGCACGAGGGCCAGGGCCCGCTCTTTGTTCGCCTTGCGGAGGGATGTGTTTTCGGAGTTCTTTGGAGTCGAGACCGTGGCGTGCTGCACGCTGTCCCCTTCGCGGAATGCGTCCGGAGCTTGGGCGCCAGCCTGCTCGATGTGTCCCATCTGCGATTCGCGGATCGCGATCGATTCCAAAACAAGTTCCGGCCGGTCGTCGAACGGGCTGTAGACGACGTTGAATTTCCCCGCCTGCTCCGCCTTGCGGCGTGCCGCTTGCAGCCGTCCGGCCTTCAAGTCGACTCGGGCCTGCCGCAAGAGATCCTGTGCTTTCTGCGCCTCCGCGGGCGAGCTCTGTGTCTCTTTTCGCGTTTTGCGGGCCGCATTGTCGGGCTCATTCGTGCCGAAAAGGTCATTCGAGTTGGCCGGCAACGAGCGTTCCGCCCGCGCGACATCGGCCAGCAGCGTATCGGGTCGATCTTCGAACATCCCGAAGACAACATTGAGCGATTTAGCGCGAAGCGCCTTCTTCCGGGCGGCGTCGAACCGGCCCGCTTGCAGATCGGCGCGTCCTTCGCGGATCAAATTGAGAGCCTGGGCACGCGCGGATCCGCAGCGCCCGCGTCGGTCCGCTTCTTTACAGCCTTTCGCGAAAAGATTTTCGTGCCGGTGGCTCGCTCGATTTCGCTGAGCAGGGTCTGCGGCTGATCCTCGAGAATGTCCCACTTGACGTCAAACTCATCCGCTTTGAGCGCCTTCGAGCGGGCCTCGTCGAAGTCTCCCGCGTTGAAAGCGGCTCGCGCCTGGGCGAGGAGCCTCTTGGCTTGCTGCCTGGCCGAAGGGGCCGGAGCGGCGGCCGCATCCGGTCGGCTCGCGTCGGGAGCCCCGGGAGGAAAATCGGCCGGCGAGTCGGAGCCCGAGGGGGACTGTCCGCGGACAACGAGCGGCTCGCCCGTGCCGGCACTCTTCGGGCGACGAAGCCGGTCGATCTGGACCAGCACCCGCGTCGCGCGGTCATCAAAGAAATGATAGGCGGCCTGAATTTTTCGGACGGCCGCCGCCTTGGCTTGAGCCAGGTCGACGCGTCCCACCTCGAGATCGGCCCGGGCCGAGTCGATCAGGGCGGCCACGTAGCGCCGCTTCTGGACGATCTCTTTGTCCTTGCTGGCGGCTTGGGGCGCGGCCGTGCCCGCAACCGGCTGCCTGGTCACGGGGACGCCGGCCGCTGGCGGTGCCCCGACGCCGTCATTCGCACTGGCTGTTCCAATCAGCGAACCGAGCAGGGCCGCCGCCGTCCAAGTGATGAGTCCGAATGCGTGGCGCAAGTCTCGCTCCTCCTTCAGTCCTTCAGGGCCGAAGTTCTCAATTCGGGGTGCGCTAGGTGGAAATCGGTTCATGGGGCATTCCGAAGTGTCGTTGGCGCTCGCCGCTCCCGAACAGCCGAAGCTCGGAGCGCACGACACGCGGCTCGGACGGTTTGATTCGCCGGTCGTTGTGAAACCTCACACCGGCCGACAATCAAATGACTGTGGATTCTGCTTTGATAGGAAAGGGGAGATGAGTGGGCGGCTACATACCTCATAGCTGCGAAACGGGTCAAGAGCGGTCACGACGTTTTTTCGGAGAATCGTTCCCGCTTTTTGCTGGGAGCCGAATTCCGGCAACATCCGCCGGAGGCCCCAGCTCCTCCGGCGTCATGAAGGCCGATTCAATGACGGCATGCGAGTAAACGTCCGCGAGGACTTCGCGGATCGCCTCTTTTTGAAGTTTCTCTTCGATCTTCTGGCGGATCGTGTCCTGCACTTCCGCGAGCGAGCTTCGTCCCGCCGACTTCCGCTGGTTGATGCGGATCAGACGGTACGAATCGGCCGAGTGAATCACCGGGCTGATTTCGCCGGGCGCGACCTTGTGCAGCCAGGCGGCCGTCTTGGCGTCGGCCACGCTGTCGGGTTTGGTCCACGACTGCTGCCCGCCGGCATCGGCCCGCGCACCGTCGGAGTATTTCTTGGCGACCTTGCCGAAGTCTTCGCCGCGACGCAGCGCGTCGACGACCTTTTCCAGGATCGCCAGCGCCTTCGCCTGTCCGCCGTGCTTGGCAAAATTGATTTCCAAGAGCTGCCAGTGGACGCGCTCGGGATAGCTGTAGTCGGCCAGATGCGCTTCGTAATACGCCAGGATTTCCTGACGGCCGACGACGTGCGGTTTCTTCGATTTCTGTCGCAGGTATTCGTCGGCCAGCAGTCGATAACGGAATTCGACCTGGAGACTCGCCAGCGCGGTTCCCGACTCCTTCAGCTTCGAATCGACCTCGGCCTTCGTGAGGACCTTCAAGTCCTTTTTGAGCTTTTCGACGTATTCGTCGAACATCTTTTTGATGGCCTCTTCGATCTTGTCCTTTTGCTCTTTTTCGAGCTTGAACTCGAGGGCCTGGCACAAGACGCGGGTCTTGACGTAATCCTTGAGATATTTGCGGATCGCCATTTCCTGCATTTGGCGGACTTCCCGGTCCGTCACCTGCTTCGGATTCTTGATCGCCGCCAACAGGCTCATGCCCTCGGCCGTTAACGGCTCGGGGTTGGCCCGCTCGAAAATCTCGGAGCAAAAGATCGGCTGACCGTTGACCATCGCGGCCACTTCCGTGCCGGCCAGCTTCTTCGACGGCGGCGGCAATTGTCGCGTGAACGAGACCCGCTTGATCATTCCGTCCGCGGGAGCCGTTCCCCGCGTCGTGCCCGCGGCCTGCTGAGCGCCGCCCGTGTCGACGGGAGCAACGGTCGCGGAATCGGAACTTGCCGGTGCACTCTCAGCCGTTTGCGTTGCCGGAGGCGTGGCGGTCGCAGTTTTCGCGGCCAGCTTGCGCGGCGGGGGCGGACCGAAAACCGGATCGTCGGTCTTGGCCGGATCGAACAGATCGCAGCCCGTCAGCGCCAACGTGAACATCAAGATCAGCGGGAGACTGTGCCGCGGACCCGATGCCGCCCGTAACGTTTGGGCCCGAAAGGCGAACCGTCGCCGGAGTCGGCGGAGCCTCGATTCGGGACGTGGAACGTTCGACCGTTGACGCATGAACGGGATTTCTAAACGCGCGCTCGAATCGCGTCGACCCGAATCGTGCAAACGGTGATGGACACCGCTCGACCGAAGAGGTCGGACCTTTGAGGCGCGTCTCTACAAACCGTGGAAAGTCGTCAGCGGGAGGGAGGAAAAGGGGGCGGAGTATAGAACTAAGTCGTCGCTGGCTGCAACACCGATTTCAGCTCCGCGACCAGTTCATCACCGCTCAATTCGCGTTCGGGCAACCGCAGATAGGCCGTCAGGCGGTCGACGACCCGCAAACGCCCCGGAAATCGCTTCGCCAGTTGACCCATCTTCTGCGGATTGTTGTAGCGAAACACCGCGTCGCTGTGCCCTTCCAGGTGGATGTCGTCGATTCCCCACTGGTGCGCGAAATTTGCAGCTCGCGCATCTCGACGAGGCGTTCGGCCTCCCGCGGCAAAGGGCCGAACCGGTCGCGGATTTCGTCGTGCCACTCGGCCAGTTCCGCTAGCGATTGGATGTTCGACAGTTTCCGGTAAATCTCGATTTTTTGCCGGGCCAAGGGGATGTACGAGCCCGGAAGAAACGCGGAAACCGGCAGATCGACCGCCACGTGAAACGGCTCGCGGACCGGCTCGTTCTTCAGGTGACGGGCCGCATTGTCGAGCAGGCGGCAATAAAGCTCGTACCCGACCGACGTGATGTGCCCGCTCTGCTCGGTCCCCAGAATGTTTCCCGCGCCGCGAATTTCGAGATCCCGCATGGCGATCTTGAAACCGGCACCCAACTCGCTGAATTCCTCGACCGCCTTCAGTCGCCGTGCGGCCGTCGAACTCAGGCTCTGCCCCTCTTCCAACAGCAAATAGCAATACGCGCGGTGCTTGTAGCGGCCCACGCGCCCGCGGAGCTGGTGCAGATCGGCCAGGCCGTACTTGTCGGCCTGATGGATGAAAATCGTGTTCGCATTGGGGATGTCGAGCCCGCTTTCGACAATCGTCGTGCAGACCAGCACGTCGGTCTTCCCCGTCACGAATCCGACCATCGCCTCTTCGAGCTGTCCTTCGGGCATCTGACCGTGGGCGATGCCGAAGCTCGCCTCGGGGACGATCGTGGCCAGCCGATCGGCGATCTGCCGGATGTTGTAAACGCGGTTGTGCACGAAAAAGATTTGCCCGTTGCGGTTGAGTTCCCGCACGATCGCCTTGCGGATGAGTTCGCCGTCAAAGCGGCAGATGCGGGTCTCGATGGCCTGCCGGTCCCGCGGCGGCGTGGTGAGGTTCGAGATATCGCGGATCCCCAACAACGACAGGTGCAGCGTGCGGGGAATCGGCGTGGCGCTCATCGTGAGCACGTCGACTTCCAACCGCAACCGTTTGAGCATCTCTTTCGCATCGACACCGAACCGCTGCTCCTCGTCGATGATCAACAGGCCCAGATCCTTGAAACGGATGTCCTTTTGCACGAGCCGGTGCGTGCCGACGACGATGTCGACTTCGCCCATCTCCATCCCTTCGAGGGTCCGCGTCTGCTGCGCCCGGGTGCAGAAACGCGAGAGGACGTGCACGTTGAACGGGAATTCGGCCATCCGCTCGCAGAAGGTGCGGTAATGCTGCTCGGCGAGCACGGTCGTGGGGACCAACAGGGCGACTTGCCGTCCTGCTTCAACCGCTTTGAAGGCGGCCCGCATCGCAACTTCCGTTTTTCCATATCCGACGTCGCCGCAGAGCAGCCGATCCATCGGCCGCGCGTGCTGCATGTCTCGCTTCACGTCGGCAATCGCCGTGACCTGGTCCTTCGTTTCGGTGTAGGGAAAGGCGGCCTCGAATTCCTGTTGCCAGTGGCTGTCGGGTGGAAAGGCAATGCCCGGTTTGGCATCGCGTTTCGCCTGAAGTTGGATCATCTCGCTGGCCAGGTCGAGCACCGCCGTGGCGACGCGCTCTTTTTCTTGGCCCACGTCGTCGTCCCGAGCTTGGAAAGCTGCGGGCTCGACTTGCTGGCCCCGACGTATTTTTGCACGAGGTCGATCAGCGAGATCGGCACGAACATCCGCACGGCGTCGGCAAACTCGAGGATCAGGTGCTCTTCCTTCTGCGCCCCTTTGTCCAAAAGCTGCATGCCGCGGTAGATGCCGATGCCGTTGGTCAGGTGGACGACCAGATCCCCCTCGCTCAGCTCCAAAAAGCTGTCGATGGCCCGCGTTTCGTACGTCCGCCGCCGCGAGTCGCGGCGCAACTCGGTGCGGCCAAAGAGTTCCTGGTCGCTCAGCACCAGGATCCCTTCGGAAACGAGCCGGAAACCGCGGGTGACGTGTCCCAGACACAGCTCGACCCGCCCGGCGAGCGTCCGCCCCGGTTCCGACAGCAGCTCCGCCAACCGGGCCCGTTCCCCCTCGTTGTGGCAGGCGATGAGCACTTGCTCATCGCGGCCCACGAGCGCTTCCAATTCGCTAAGTGCTTCTGTCCGTGGACCTTGGAACCGTTCGATCGACTCGATCCGCAGGTGGCAGGTCGTGTCGTAGCTGTCGCCGGCAATGGCGGCGATCGAAGCCGACGGGAATTTCGTGAGCCGCGTCATCGTCGCCGGGACGCTGAAGAGACCTTTTACATCGTCGAGGCGCCCGAGATAGGCTTTCGCCTCTTCGACCAAGTCGCCCAGCTCGCACAGAATGACGGCGCTCTCGGCGGAAATCGATTCGAGAAAACTTTCGCCCTCCGGTTCCGCGGGGGCCGCTCCTGCGTACTTCTGCGACGACTTGCCCGCCTCTGATCCGCCGGAGCGGGCGCGGAGCACCGTCAATTCGACTTCGGTCAGATCTTCAAGCTTCCGTTGGGTTTCCGCATCGAAACGGCGGATCGACTCGACCTCGTTCCCGAAGAGTTCGATGCGGACCGGATCCTCGGCGTCGGCAGGAAAAAGATCGAAAATTCCGCCATGCAGGCAGAACTCGCCGGGGACTTCAATCGCCGGCACCCGCTCGAACCCGCAATCGACCAGCCACCGCAACAGGTCCTCGGTATCGACCGAATCCCCCACGCGGACGCGGCGCGTTCCCTGCTCCCGATCACGCCGGCTTGGCACCGGCTGCAGCAGGGCCGAAATCGTGGTCACCACGACCCGCGGTGGCTCGGCACCGCCCAGGCGGCCCAGCACGCGTAACCGCCCGCCGTAGACCGCGTCACGAACGCTGTAATCCTGGGGAAGCGTTTCCCAGGCGGGGAAGATTTCGGTAGCCGTACCTAGAAAACCGAGTAGATCCGCGGCAAAATCATCGAGATCGGAGGGGCGAGGCAAAACGACCAACAGGGGCCGCTGGGTCCCTTCGGCCAGTGCTGCCACCGCCAGCGCGCACGACGATCCCCAGGCTCCGTCGACGGCGGCACTCTCGCCACGGGCAAGGGCGGCCGCCACCTCCGCAAAGCCATCAACTTGAAGCAGCTTCGGCGCCAGGTCAGTAAGACCGGCGGCGACCAATCGGCCCGGAGCGACCATCGGAGGAATTTTAGCGGATTGCCGAGTTTTGGGAATGGACGGTGGAACGTCTCAACTCGGCAGCGGGTACGTGATTTGCGGACGGTTTCGGCCCGATCTGAACGAACCAGTTAACGAGCCGCCGGCTTTTGGCCGGCGGTCTTCCAACCGCGTCGAGCCCCGCCTGAAAGACCGCCGGGGTAAACGCGGCGGCTCGTCATGCGACCTAAAAGGAGATTTCTCGTGGAGCGTCGCGACTTTCTCAAGACGGTTTCGGCCGGCGCCGGGGTCTCGGTGGCGGCCACTGGGTTTTTGGCTTCTGTGACGAATCACGCCGGCGCGGCTCAGCAGCCGGCCGCCGCCGCTCCCTCGGGAATGCCCGAGGAGACCATTCGCGGAGCCATGCGGTATCGCACGCTGGGCCGCACGGGTGAAAAAGTCTCGCTCTTGGGACTTGGCGGCTATCACATCGGCATTCAGAAGGAGGTCCAGGAAAGCATCCGCATCATCCGCACGGCGATCGATCGCGGCGTGAATTTCCTCGACAATTCGTGGGACTATAACGGCGGACAGAGCGAAATCCGCATGGGGCTGGCCCTCAAGGACGGCTACCGCGACAAGGTCTTCCTCATGACCAAGGTGGACGGCCGCACGCGGCAAGAGGCGGCCAAGCAGATCGACGAGTGCCTCAAGCGGTTTCAGGTCGATCACATCGACCTGATGCAGCATCACGAGGTCATTCGCCTCGAAGATCCCGATCGCATCTTCGAGCCGGACGGCGCGATGAAGGCCTTTCTCGAGGCCAAGCAGGCGGGAAAGATTCGCTACATCGGCTTTACGGGACACAAAGACCCGATGGTCCATTTGCGGATGCTGCAGGTAGCTCACGAACACGAGTTCCATTTCGACACCGTGCAAATGCCGATCAACGTGATGGACGCACACTTCCGCAGCTTCGGACGCAACGTCGTCCCGGTCGCGGTCGAGCAAGGGATTGCCGTCCTGGGAATGAAGCCGCTGGGAAGCGGGGCCATCCTCAAGAGCAAGACAGCAAGTGCGACCGAATGCCTGCACTACGCCATGAGCATGCCCACATCGGTCGTGATCAGCGGCATGGACACGATGGTCATCCTCGAACAGGGGCTCAACGCGGTGAAAACGTTTCAGCCCTTGTCGCGGCAGCAGACGGCCGAACTCTTGAACCGGACGGCCGCGGCTGCTGCCGACGGTCAGTACGAGCGGTTCAAAACCTCGGCCCGCTTCGACGCCACCGCGCGGCATCCCGACTGGCTCGGATAAACGGAGAAACTCGAAAGCGATCGGTCGCGCTAGCCGAACGAGCCGCCGGCTTCACGCCGGCGGTCTTGCGACAACGCCCCGAGCGCCCTGAGAAGACCGCCGGCGTGAAGCCGGCGGCTCGTTACCAAAGTGTTACAGTTCTCGCGGAAGTAAAGAGAAGGCGATGGGCGAAGAGTTAATTGCCTGGTCGGCCCGCATCGTGGTGCTGTTCTATGCACTGCGACTGGCGGCCGATTTTCTCATCGCCGATCCGGCCCGTCGCGAGCGTTGGGCGCGGCTCGCCTGGACGGCCGGGTGTGCCGTTTATTTGTCGCACGTCGTGTTTGCCTTCCACTTCCTGCACCACTGGAGCCACGCCGCGGCCGTGGCCCACACGGCACGGCGGACGTTCGAAGTCACGGGAATCCGCTTTGGGGGCGGAATCTATATCAATTACGCCTTCACCGTTTTGTGGGTGACCGACGTCGTCTGGTGGTGGATCCGCGCCGCGCGCCATCAACCGACGCCGGCGGTCGTTTACTGGCTGGTGCAGGCCGTCTTCGCCTTCATGTTCTTCAACGCCACGGTCGTCTTCGGTCCGCCGTTCTGGAAATGGGTCGTGCTCGCCGGCGGAGTTGCCCTCGTTGCGGCCAGACTTCTTTTGCCGCGAACGCCCCAATGGCAGCAGGCGTCCGGCAGCACAGGTGGAGCGGTCTAATGGAAATCATCGACGCCTACGCGCATTGCGGCCTCTCGAAGTACGAGCCGATCGAGAAAGTGCGCACGACGATAGCTGCGGCCGGCGTGTCGCGGGCCGTCCTCGTGCAGCACTTGGGCGAGTTCGACAACTCCTACATCGGCTCGGTCGTCGCGTCCGACCCGCAGCACCTGGCCGGCGTGCTGTTGGTCGATCATCACCAGTCCGACGTGATCGACTCTCTCGAGCGCTGGCACTCCTCGGGAAACTTTCAGGGAATCCGCCTGACGGCCGAGGCGATTACGGAGCACGAGTCGCTCCTCTCGACAGCGGCCAATCTGGGCATGATCATCGTGCTCTACGCGCCGCAGGGGATCCGGCCCATCCTGCCGCGACTCGAGAAAGAGTTGCAGTCGGCCCCGTTCACGCGGCTCGTCATCACGCACCTGGGGAACCCGACCTTCGAGAAGGACGACATCGCCGAGTCGGCCCGCGACATGTTTCGCCTGGCCCGATTCGGGAACGTCTACTTGCAACTCTCGGGGATGAAGATGTTTTGCCCCTTTCCGCACGAGGCGCTCTACCCGCTGATTGCCGACTCGCTCACGCGGTTCGGCCCCAAAAACATTCTCTGGGGCTCGAACTACCCGGTCGTGGGCACAAAGGACGATTACCAGGCCGACCTCCACCTCCTGCTCGACGGCAAGTATCCCATGCCGCCCGACGCCATCCCGAAAATTGCCGGCGAAAACGCCAAACGACTTTGGTTCAACCGCACGGTGTGAAACCGGGAACCGACAGTTCGTCACCTGTTTGTCGGGGGCAGGTTAACCACCTCGCCGCCGTTTCGCGTTAACAGCGCGTGCACCAAATCGGAAGTAATTTGCGGGTCCAGACGCCGTGCAGATCCGTCGGCGAAGGCACAAAAAACTCCCTCTTTTCGCGTGCCGAAGAGGGCTTGGTTGGCATCAACGCCGTCAACGTTGAGGTCCTCGGGCTTGGTCCAGACGACCGCGTGGGCTTCGTCGGCGTCGACGATCAGAATCGTGTTGACCGTGCCGTCGGTGATCTCGCGGATCGTGACTCCTTCCGGTGGCCCGAAAATCGTCTGTTTGCCGACCGGGACGAGCATGGTCGTCTTTCCCTCCGCGCGGAGCGTGGCGCTGCGCGGGCTGAAAACCTGGGGCATCTTCGCTAAGAGCGGCTGGTTGTGCGGGCTGTCCCACGGCTCGTCGAGATGAAACTGGTGGTAGAGCTGGTTCTCTTCGAGGAAGGGGAGCAGGGCGACGCGCCAGCTCAACAAGGGCCGACCTTGTGCGTCGCGTATTGCTGCCGGCGGGAACTGCTTATAGACGTCGTGGTAATTGTGCATCGCCAGAACCAGCTGCTTCAAATGATTTTTCACGACCGTGCCCTCGGCGCGCTTCGCGGCGTCAACAGCGGCCTGACCCAAAAACACCCCGGCGGCCGATGCCATGAGTTGCTGCATGTCGACGCGGATCGAAAGCTCGTCGCCGTTGACCTTCGGTTTCAGCAGCCGCGAGAACTGCTCCATCAGGCCGGCAATCATCGCCGAGTCCGGATCTTTCTGGGCCGCGACGTGCCGTCCCGCATATTGCCAGGCTCCGGCCAGCCAAACCTCGAGCGCCTTGGCCGAGACGGCATCCTTGGATCCGATGACGAGCTTGAGAGCCAGGTCATCTTTCGTCGTGACGCCGGCGGCGACCCATTGCAATCCCTCGCCCAAAGCCAGCCGGGCAATCTCACCCGGATTGCGCAGGAATTCGGCCGGAACCGTTCCTGGGGCCATCCGCTGGACAATGGCCCGTTCGGCCTCTGGATCGCGGAGGAACTCGGCCAGCACGCGCCGCTGATCGTCGGTGGGAAGCACGAAGGCGCGGATTTCGGCCCCTGCGACGGCTGCCAGCGCGGCTTTCGGAATCGCGCGAGTGGGCCCATGAAAACCGCGCAGCCGCTCGAGCGTCGCTTGCGGACCAAAGACCAACGCCCCCTCGCGCTCGATTGCGCCGTCCATGTTGAACGGACGATCCATTTCTTCAGCCGTCTGGAGCGCGCCCCTGAGGAACAGACGCTCGAGCGTCTGCCGGTTGGCGTCGTCGCTCAACGGGACGATGACCAACGGATTGTCCATCAGGTTGTCGGACAGGGTGAAGACGATCCAGACCTGGCGTCCGCCGGCCCTGCTACAACGCGCGAGCCAGAGAGTGAGATTCCTCTTGTAGAGCGCGAGATCCTTCCGCTGTCGCTCGGTCAAAACCGGGATCGCGGAGATCTGCTGAACCAGGCCGTTCAGATCAATTCGGGCCGTGTCGATCCCCACAACACCGAAGGTCTGTTCATCGAGCGCCCAGGCGACGGCGGCTGGCACTTCGGATTCGCTTGCCTGGGCCAGGGCAGTGCGTGGAACGCACTGCCCGATGCCGACGACGAAAAATGGAACCAGCAGACTCAAAAGGATGCCGCGCCGGAGCGTTTCGACACGTGGACTCGGTTTCATTCCGTTCTCCCGTTTTTTGGGTTTGATTCGATTGAGTGTGGCCAGCAACTCAGGCGGCTCAGGAGTCATGCAGGCACCATCAGTGCCGATCGTGCGCAATGGTGATTTCAAAGCGATAGTCAGCCTCCCGCATGGGTTCGGAGGGCTCGGTCATCCGGCGAACCTCCAAAGTGGCTGTGTCTCCCGCGAGCTTGTACGGGAATGGCGTTCCGAACTTCGGGTTCACCGGCACGGGCACCGCGGTGATTTCGGACAGCGATTGCGGCAGTTTCCCTCCATTTTGCGCCGCGTACATGCGGATCGCCTCGATCACGCGGTCCGCGGCCACGGAAACGTCCCGCCGATTCGGCGCCTCCATCGCTGCGGCAGTTGCCGGGAGCAGAAGGGAGTTAATTGGCAGGACTTCACGCGAGCTCAGTCCCGGACCGAGGTAGTGGTCGCGGACGAGCTGTCGAGTCGCCCCGTTCATGCGCCGACCGCCTTGCGCGTAAGGGACCAAAGTCCATTTCCGCATTTCGTCGGAGATGTAGCGGGTCAGATGGGCCTCGTCGACGGCGACCACCTGGCCGACCGGCAT
The DNA here is from genome assembly GCA_963833105.1 of uncultured Planctomycetaceae bacterium. Lineage (GTDB taxonomy): Bacteria > Planctomycetota > Planctomycetia > Planctomycetales > Planctomycetaceae > DASPSM01. Next base: position 33,518 of record CAWHWU010000016.1, on the reverse strand, counting down.
CTGTTCGATTTTTGCGGCGTCGTACCCAGCGGCAATCAGGTTTCGCTTGGCCTGGGTATATCCGCGCAGGACCAGACCGGTGGCCGCCAATCGAGAATCCCAGCCGTATGCCTTCTCGGTCGCCAGCTCGTTGAACACAGTCGAAAGCGTAAAATAGGCGTGCGAGACGATGTCGGCCCACTGTTCGGGCGAATGTTGGGCATGCTCGGGGTCCTTGAGCATCGGGAAAACACGCTCGGGGAACGTCAATTCGAATTCGACCGCCGGCCGCATGTCGATGAACGGCCGTGGGAGCTCAGTGAAGGCCCAATAGAGGTTGGGCGATTTGGGCGCCGCGAAAAACGCGTGCGCCTGGTCATCGAGAATGTTGCCGATGGCGATCCCGACGAGACTGGGAATGATCATCGGCGTTGTCGACAGGTCGCGAGCGAACTGATAGCCGACTCCCATCGTCTCGACGGCGTCGGCGTACCGTCCCTCGGCAATTTCCAGCCGGGCCTTGGCCGCCAGAAAGCGGGCGACGTCGCGCGAGTCCTGCACTTCTTCCAGGCGGAATTCGATCACCTTGAGTCCGTCGAGATTCTGCAATTGATAGTCCCAGTCACAGCGCTCGCGACGGGCCCCTTCGCGGAGGTCGTCATAGGCTGCAAAGCCGTCGATGACCCTCCGCACCTGGTCCCGCGGAAGCTGCTCGAGGGGCATGCGCGTCCACTCGTCGATCAGGCGACCGATTCCAGCCCGATAAGTGGTGTAAGCGAGGATTGCGCGGTAATAGAAGGGCGCGGCATTGCCTGGCTTCCGCGCGGACGGCGGGATTAAAAAAGTGTATTTGAGCGCCGGGCGAGGTTCGGCCGCCGGGTCCACCGCCAGCCGCACGATCTTCGGCCCTTCCGGTGCGGGTTGGCGAACCCGCGGCGCAGCGGCTAGGTGCCCGAGGGCGCCAGCATCACCGTGCCGGCAATCGAAATGACCACAATTGCACGCAAATAACACGACATCGATTGTCCCTTCCAGTACGTCAACGACTCCACAATCGCGGTTCAACCTTTCGAACGGCTCTGTAAAGTTTGTAGGAGCAAGTCTCTCACCGTGGCCGGTTCCCGGTCGGCCTGCGAGCTGGATTCCGATTTTTGAAGCGGAGCCGGCTCGGGGAGCGCGTCGATTCCGTAAGCCAGCACGAAGGAGCGCAACCGGGGATAGTTCGATCCGGGCGCCAAGGCGCGGGCCGTCTCCTCCGCCGTCGGCGCGAGCGGTGCAATCTCGGCCACTCCGGAGTGCGTTTCAACCGGGCTTTTAACGGGGCTTTCAACGGCGACATGAGAGACGGAGGGATCAGACAGTTCGTGCCCACGAGCTTCGAGCGGTTGGACGCGATTCGCCTCAGGCCCGGTCCGCATCACGAGTAGCACCAACAACACGACGGCAGCCAGGCTGCTCAAGCAGGTGGCTGCGGGCCACACCCAGCGTCCGAACGCTGCACCTGGTTGGACCTCTTCAGCCGAGGCCCGACCCGCCAGGAACAAAAACCGATCGCGGTCGAGGCTGCTGGCCGCTGGCCGGAGCAGCGCCAAGGCGCGCTCGAGTTCCTGCCGTTCGTCTATCTCTTTGTCGTCACGCTTTTGGTCAGCCATGTCACACCCAAACGCTTTCTCAAACAGGCCAGTCCCGCCTCGTAGCGGCGATGGGCCTCGCTCGAAGAGATCGCGGCGAATTCCCCGATCTCCTCGAAGGTCAATCCGCCCCAGATGCGGGCGATGACGACTTCTCGTTGGTCGTCGGAAAGCTCCTCGAGCGCGCGGGCGGCCAGCTCGGCATCGAGCGGACTCTCCCCGTCCGCTGCGAACCGACGGCGGGTCTGCGCGATGGCTGTCTTTTCCGTCCGCTGTCGCCGGTTGTCGCGGCGGGCCGCACTAATCGCACCATTTCTGACCACGCGATAGAGCCACGCGACGGGCCGATCGGGCACCCGCGCCTGACGCACAAGCTGCATGTAGGCCTCCTGGACGATGTCCGCAGGCGCGGTGCACCACCGCGAGGCGAACAGCTCCAAAGCTGCCGCATGCTGGTCGAACAACCGTGCGACAAGTTCCGGCGAAATCCGGGACATCCGGCGAGGCGCTTCGAAGGAGTGATTTCTCAATCAATGACGCTGGCGGGGCGACTTCATCCCGCGAAATTCCGCGCAAAAAAACGCGGACCCATCAGAAGAGCGACTTGAGACCGGGTTTTGTCCAATATCCGCAGCTTATTCGGCGAGGGGTTATCGCCATCAGCATCGCGGTTGCCGATCGCTAAACCAGGATGCTGCTCAACGCAAGCTGTTATGAGGCAAGACGTACCGGCCGGGCTAGGGGGGACAACAACGTCCGTCGGTTGCAGCTCCCGTGCGGGATGAAGTGCACAGTTGCTTGCCGGGCAATCGGGGGTTGAGGTGAGCCGCATTGTCAGGATGGCGTGACGTGCTGACGTCGGGATGTCATGAAGTCGCGATGCCTGAGCGCTGCTTGGGGTGGAATTCGGGTCGGTCGGGGCGTTTTCGCTCAGAAACGATTTTTCTGTGGCAACCACAGAAAAATCGCGGCTGACCGTCCGCAGGTTATACCGTGAATTTGGGTGAATTAGGCAAGTTTTTCAGGTTGAAAACCATCTCTTTGCTGCGAAGTCGGAACTTCCCCATTCTACACTCGATTAATCCTAAGCCACTCGCGGTGAACGAAATGCTCGGCTTTCGTTTCTGAGCAGCGGCGGCCCCGCTTTCTTTTTTTTACGCCGCAGAAAAACCAGAAAAGTATATCACCAGCGATCAAAGCCATCGGTTTTGTTCACGAATGATGTACTGAAAACCAAGTGTCCACATCGCGCCGGCGCGAAAAAAATCGCGATTTTTTTGAAAAAAGTCTCGCGAGCGGTCGCTGTTCAGTGAGGCGCGTCGTCTGACGAGGCGATGTTCCAGGGAACCATCCGCGACAGCAGACCGTCCCGCACAATCAGCGTGTGGAACAGCACGGCTCCAAAGTGGGCCAGGAATACGAAAATGAAGAGGTACGCCAAAACCGTATGGGCCTTCCGCAACAGGGCGTACAGAGTCAGATCGAGCGGCAGGATAAAGGGCAGATGCAGCGAGCCATACAGCACGATCGGATAACCGGCGGCCGAGAGCATCGCCCAGCCGACCAAAGGTTGCAGCAGCATCAGGCCGTACATCGTGAGTTCCGACACATGGGCGATTTTTCGCTCCCTCGCCGACATCGAGATGGGGAACGGCGGCAACGTGCTCAGTTGCCGGTTGATGAAGCGAACCACGACCAGCACCAGGATGGCAATACCCAGCGGACGATGGATCGAGATCAGCGTGTGGTAGTCGGCAAGCGAGACCATCATCGCCAGGCCGATGCCCAGCATGGCCAGGATCATCGCGGCCATGCTCCAATGCAGCAGGCGGGACAAGACCGAGAACTGTCGGGGCGGATGCAACATGCTCCGACTCACTTCTTATTTGGGTTACCAGGCAGGTCCGTCGGTGTGATGGCGCTGTGCTGCCTGGCTTCTCCCGCGCGGCGAGTGAACGACTGTGAATATACGGCCGAGCGAGCGCTCAGCAACGGGTCGTCCGACGGCTCGATGCCGACGGGTAATACAAGGGGGTCGAAATTGAGATCGGTCGCGGGACTGGTCTCTTCGGCCTCCACTTTGTCGAGGCTCACCGTGCCGACGTCGACCTGCTCCCGCGATGCCGGCCAGGGGAGACTGGCATCCGCCGTCGGATCGCCCGGCTGGCCCACGATCACGATCAGGTGCCATTGCATCGGCGCCATGTGGATCTGCCCCGCCAAGGCGAGAAACAGGTAGTTCTTGTCGTCCGTTGCTTGCCGCGGGCTGGCCACCTCGTCGGGCTGCAGGGGCTTGAGAATCCAGCGTACGGGGACCGAGACGCCCTCTGCGTTGACGAAGCGGAAGGCATTGAGGCTGTGGAACGTGCTATTGTAAAAACCCGACGAGAAGGGCACTTTCTTGATGATTTCCAACGCTCGGACGCTCTCAGGATGGGCCGCGATAAAGGCTTTCATCTTCGCCGGATCGGGTTTGCCCGTTTGCGGATCGGGAACGGAGGCCAGCAGTCGCTCGTAAAAGGCTTCGGGTGTTCGGACCGGAAAGACCGGCAGGTTAACCATGGCCGTCCGCCAGAACTCGCCGTTTGGCAAGGCGAACTGCAAACCCAGCCCGCGAACGGCATCGGGCTTGTCCGCCGCGTACGGCTGACCTCCCGACAGAGAAAAACGCCCAATCACCGGAACTCGGCCGGGGCGGAAGACAGCGGCCTTGGAGAGGCGGACGCCGTTCCCATTGCTCTCGAACGATCCGGAGACTCCCATTCCCTTGGCATGATTACGGCGAAAACCGTCGTGGACACCATCAACCTGCTCGAACGCGTCGACGAACCGGGCCGGGGTCAGCTCATTCGGTGTGAACCAGCCTCCCAGGTAGGCAAACGCTCCCGCGACCACCGCCAAGACAATCGCAATTAGCACGAATCGCACGATCGTGCGGCTCGTGCCAAGTGGCGGCCTTTCGAGGGCGCGGGGGCGTTTGGATCGATCATTGGTCGTTCTGAAGCGGGCACAGGGCGGCGATTACGGCGACGCCGCGGGGCGCTGATCAATGACGCCCTTTTTTACGGCATCACAGCCGTGAAAAAAAGAGACCGCCGCCCCGTCTCAATGTGAGAACCCGGCCCGCATTCGCGAATCCGGTTCGTAGTGCCCAGTCGGCCGAAGCAGGGATCTAACCACCTTGCCAGCAGTAGAACCGGACTGATTGCCAGCTCGCCACGATCAAAGCGGGCGAGCGAGACGGAATGACAAAAATGCTCGCCGCGTCCATTCCCGACTCCCGCCGAGAATGACGCGGCTTGGGCAGTCCGTTGGCCGTTTACTTGGAGGCGTGAGCGTATTCGGCGGGATGTTCCTTGGCCTCTTTAGCGCACTGGTCGCAGCAGACGGTGACTTGCTGTCCGCCAATTTTGGCTTGAACCCCGCCGTCCTTGATTTCGGTGCCGCACACCGGACACTTCTTGGTCTGCATCGGTTATCCCTTCCAATTGAGTGCGTGTCGAACCGTCGCGGCGGACCAAATCTGCGATTTTCATGCCGGCCCGCCTCGCCGGTTGGAGATTGGCCATTGTTGCTGGCTCGATAAGGACCATTTTGGCGGAAACGTGACATCCTTCATGCTCAGGTCGAAATGGAATTGAAGTGAAGCGTCGGTTATCCTGCGGATGACCGATGGCCCGTGATACCCCGCGATCGAATGTCCCCAAGCCGCGTGAGCCGAAGCATTTTTGCGCTTGCTGCGCCGTCGCGGCGGTCGCTCTCGCGTGCCTGGCGTCGCCACCGTCGTCCGGTTTTGCGCAGGGCTACAGTCCGGAGGTCGCCGCCTCGAAGATGACCGTGGCCGACGGGTTCGCCGTCGATCTCGTGGCGGCCGAGCCGCACGTTCGCCAGCCGGTCTGCATCGAATTCGACGACCGGGGGCGCCTCTGGGTCGTGCAGTATCTGCAGTATCCTAATCCGGCCGGGCTCAAGCGGGTGAAAGTCGACCGCTATTCGCGCACGGTTTACGACCGCGTACCCGAACCGCCGCCGCGCGGTCCGAAAGGGGCCGACCGCATCACGATTTTGGAAGACACCGACGGGGACGGCCGCATCGACCGTTCGAAAGACTTCGTGAGCGGACTGAACCTGGCGACCGGCATTGCCTTCGGCTACGGCGGGGTCTTCGTCCTCAACGTTCCGTACCTCCTCTTTTATCCCGATCGGAATTACGACGACATTCCGGACGGTGATCCGGAGGTGCTCCTGTCCGGCTTCGGCATGGAGGACACCAGTTCGCTGGCGAATTCTCTTACCTGGGGACCGGACGGCTGGCTCTACGGCACGCAGGGGACCAACATCACGGCCCACATCCGCGGCATCGACTTCGAGCAGGGTGTTTGGCGGTATCACCCGCGCACGCACGAGTTCGAGCTGTTTTGCGAAGGGGGCGGCAACTCGTGGGGCCTCGACTTCGATGAGACGGGCAACCTGTTTTACAGCACGAACTACGGCGGCTACGTGATGGTGCACGGAATGCAAGGAGCTTATTACGTCAAGCAGTTCCAAAAGCACGGCAACCTGCACAATCCTTTCGCATTCGGATATTTCGAGCACGTGCCGCACGCGCATTTTCAGGGGGGACACGTGGCCGTCGGCGGCACCGTCTACCAGGAAAGCCTGTTCCCGCCGCGATTTCGCGGGAGATTCATCGCGGCCGATCTCTTGGGACACGGCGTGAACTGGCACACCATCACGCGCGACGGCTCGACGGTCCGCACGGCCCACGGCGGTTCGCTGCTTAAAGCCAACGATACATGGTTCGCGCCAAGCGACCTGACGACGGGGCCTGATGGAGCCGTCTACGTGGCCGATTGGTGCGACAAGCGGACAGCCCATCCCGATCCCGATGCGGATTGGGACCGCAGCAACGGCCGCATCTACCGCATCCGGCCCAAGAACGCGGATCTCAAGTCTTCGTTCCGGCAAGTGAGTGGAAAATCGATCGCCGAATTGCCAACGACCGAGTTGGTCGATCGGCTTTTTTCGGCCGACGGCTGGCACGCCCGGCGGGCACTCCGCGTGATGTCGGAGCGCCGCGAATCGGGCGCGATCGCGCCTCTTTTGTCGCGGCTCCGCGCCGCCAACGATCCGCTTGTCGCCCTGCGATGTCTGTGGGGGATTTACGCGAGCGGCGGCTTCGACGAACGGCTCGCGGACGAACTCTTGGGCCATCGAAGTGAAGCGGTCCGCGCGTGGACGATCCGGTTTCTCGGTGACGAACACAACGTCTCGGCCAAATTGGAAGACCACCTTCAGCAAATCGGCGCGTCTGATCCGAGTCCCATGGTCCTCGCCCAACTTGCCTGTTCCGCGAAGCGGTTGCCGGCTTTGTGTGGATTGCGGATCGCTCATCGCGTTGCGGCAAATCCCGTCAGCGTCAACGACCGCTACATTCCACTCCTCACCTGGTGGGCCGTCGAGAGCCACGCGACGGCCGATCGCCCGTTCGTGGTGCAAACCTTTGCCTCGAAGACGGCGTCGCGAACCCCTCTCGTTCGGGACGTGATCATCGGCCGCTTGTTGAAGCGGTATGCGGCCGAAGGAACGCCGGACGGATTCGCCGCCGCGGCCCAGATTTTCGAGTCGGCCCCGTCGCCGGCCGACAAAATGAGACTGCTGGCGGAACTCGACGAAGGGTTACGGATGATTGGAGCGCGGCCCGCCAAGGAACTTCCGCTGGGCACCGTTTTTGAGCGCTATGCCACCCTGCAGTCGGAGGGTCGGTCCTGCCACGGGCGCTTGTCTCAGGTGCCGCCCGAGCTGCGACCGATTCTGGCAGAAATCTGGAATGACGGCGTGACCGACCCGGCCGTCTTGCGTGCGGCCTGTCGGCTGGGAAGTCGCGATGCGTATGAGCGACTCCTCCAGCTCGTCGGAGATAAACAACTTCCGCACTCCACTCAGATCGAATTGCTGGGCATTCTCGACGAGATGGGGAGCGCGGATTGCGTCGGGCCGGTCCTGGCCGTTCTGCGCGAGTCGCACGACGCAGCGCTCGAGTCGGCTGCGTTATCGACGTTGGGTCGCTTCGACCAACCGCAAATTGCCCAAGCCGTCCTGTCGCTCTATCCCAAAATGAGCGTCCCCGTACGCACCGTTGCCAGGGGCATCTTGTTTGGCCGCCCGGACTGGGTCCGCAAGCTGCTGGCAAGTGTCGATCGCGGTGAGATTCCAGCAACCGACATACAGACCGACGAGCTGCGGCGCGTCGCGCTTTACAACGACCCGCAACTCGACGCCCAAGTCCGCAAGCGTTGGGGAAACATTCGCGCGGGGACGCCGGAGGAAAAACTGGCCGATATCCGCCGCATGACGAACGATCTGCGAGCGGCTGGCGGCCGGCCCTCGCACGGCCATGATCTCTTCAAAAAAACTTGCGCAACGTGCCATTCCCTGTTTGGCGAGGGGAACCGCATCGGCCCCGACCTGACAACCGCGAACCGGAAAGACCGCGATTACCTCCTGGTCAGCATCGTCGATCCCAGCGTGCAGATCCGCAAGGAATATCTCGCATACGTTGTCACGACGAACGACGGCCGTGTCGTCACGGGCTTGATTACGGAGCAAAGCCCGGCGAGCATTACGCTCGTCGGCCCCAAGAACGAACGTACGACAATTCGCCGCGGAGACATCGAAGAAATCCGGGAGTCGCCGCAGTCCTTGATGCCGGAACGGTTACTGGATCCACTCAAGCCGCAGGAGCTGCGCGACTTATTCAGCTACCTGCAAAAGTAAACGAAGTGTGAAGGTGCGAGGTCCACGCTTGCACCCGGCAACGGCTTCATTTATTCATCGTGCAGCGGTTAGCGGATCGAACGGGCCGCATCACTCTTCCGCCGTAAGGAGACGACCATGGCCGAGCCTCTCTCGCAGGATCTCTTACGCCGGATGGACGCCTATTGGCGAGCGGCCAATTACGTCGCGGTCGGGCAAATCTATTTGCACGATAATCCCCTGCTCCGCGAGCCCTTGAAGCTCGAGCACGTCAAGCCGCGGCTCTTGGGGCATTGGGGGACGACTCCCGGGCAAAACTTCGTCTACGTCCACCTCAATCGGGTCATCAACCAATACGATCTCAACATGATCTACATTGCCGGCCCGGGTCACGGGGGACCGGCAATTGTGGGGCACACGTATCTTGAAGGGACGTACAGCGAGTTTTATCCGAACATCACCGAGGACGAAGCGGGGCTCAAGCGGCTCTTCACGCAGTTTTCTTTCCCCGGCGGTATCCCCAGCCACGTCGCACCTGAAACGCCCGGCTCGATTCACGAAGGTGGCGAGCTCGGCTACAGCCTGAGCCACGCCTTTGGCGCCGCGTTCGATAATCCCGACCTGCTGGTCGCCTGCGTCATCGGTGACGGCGAAGCTGAGACGGGGCCGCTCGCCACCGGCTGGCACAGCAACAAGTTCCTGAACGCGAAGCTCGACGGGGCCGTTCTGCCGATCTTGCACCTGAACGGTTACAAGATTGCCAATCCGACCGTTCTGGCCCGCATCAGCCGCGAAGAATTGGAGCAACTGCTCCGCGGTTACGGCTATGTCCCCTACTTCGTTGAAGGGGACGATCCGGCCCGCATGCATCAGCTGATGGGGGAGACGCTCGACACCGTCGTGTCTGATATCAAGAAGATCCAAACCGAAGCGCGGCAAGGCGGATCAAAAGGACGGCCCCGTTGGCCGATGATCGTCCTTAAGACGCCCAAGGGCTGGACCGGCCCCAAGGTGGTCGACGGCCAACAAGTCGAAGGAACCTACCGCTCGCACCAGGTTCCACTTTCGGCTCCCGCCAAAAATCCTGAGCACCTGCGAATCCTCGAAAGCTGGCTCCGCAGCTACAAACCGCAGGAGTTGTTCGACAAAAGCGGCCGGCTCCTCAACGAAATCGCAGAACTGGCTCCCAAGGGCAACCGCAGGATGGGAGCCAATCCCCATGCCAACGGCGGAATTCTGCTCCGCGATTTGCGGCTGCCCGGCTTTGCCGACTACGCGGTCAACGTCCCGTCGCCTGGATCAGTTTCGGCGGAGGACACCGGTACCCTGGGCAAATTTCTCCGCGATGTGATCAAGGAGAACGACGACCAGAAAAACTTCCGTATTTTCGGACCCGACGAGACGGCTTCCAATCGACTCACCGCCGTGCTCGATGCGACCAATAAGCAGTGGGACGCGCAGATCATCGAAACCGACGATCATCTGGCTCCTGCGGGCCGCCTGATCGAAGTGCTCAGTGAGCATCAGTGCGAGGGCTGGCTCGAAGGTTACCTTCTCACGGGGCGCCACGGCCTCTTCAACTGCTACGAGGCCTTCATCCACATCATCGATTCGATGTTTAACCAGCACTCCAAGTGGTTGAAGGTGACGCGAAAGATCCCGTGGAGACGTTCGATCGCTTCACTCAACATCCTGCTGTCCTCGCACGTCTGGCGGCAGGACCACAACGGGTTCACGCATCAGGACCCCGGCTTCATCGATCTCGTCTGCAACAAGAAGGCGGAGGTGATTCGCGTCTATCTGCCGCCGGACGCCAATTGCCTGCTGTCGGTGATGGACCACTGTCTCCGCAGCCGGCACTACGTGAACGTGGTCGTGGCCGGCAAGCACCCCGCTCCGCAGTGGCTCAACATGGATCAGGCGATCAAACACTGCACGGCCGGCATCGGACTGTGGGAATGGGCCAGCAACGACGCGGGAGGCGATCCCGATCTCGTGATGGCGGCCGCCGGTGACGTGCCGACACTCGAAACATTGGCAGCCATCAGCATCCTGCGAAAGGCGCTGCCTGAGCTCAAGATCCGCATGGTGAATGTGGTCGACCTGATGCGACTGCAGCCGTCGACGGAGCATCCCCACGGGATGACCGACAAAGAATTCGACATGCTCTTCACCCGCGACAAGCCGATCATCTTTGCCTACCACGGATATCCCTGGCTAATTCACCGCCTGACTTATCGGCGAACGAACCACGACAATCTTCACGTGCGCGGGTACAAGGAAGAGGGGACGATCACGACGCCGTTCGACATGACCGTCCTCAACGAGATGGACCGCTTCCATCTCGCCATGGACGCCGTCGATCGCCTGCCGCAGGTTGGCGGGAAAGCGGCTTACATCCTGCAGGCCTGCCGCGATAAGCTGATCGAGCACGGCGAATACATCCGCAAGCACGGCGAAGATATGCCGGAAATCCGCGACTGGAGCTGGGGGAAATGATCAGCCCGCGACGCTGTCATTGGTACGCCGTGACACTGCCCGTACCAATGCTGATCGCGCTCGTTCCGCTGATCGCCATGCTGTTTCTGGGAGCGCTCTCCGCCTCGCGGGAGTTCTTCTCCTGACCCTCCGGCGCGGACTGGCACCGGGGCGAGGGCGTCCGCGTCGGTTTAATAGAGGCGGATGGGGACATCGCCCAGTTCGAGGGCCGGTTGCAGACGCATCTGCTGTCGGCCGAAGAGGCGACGCTCAGCCGGAGCGGCCAGCCGCAAGCGGACAACGTCGGCCAGCGAGATTGACCTTTTCTGGTTCGCGGCGGCGAACGACGGCCAGCCCGTGAAAATCGTTCGCCACGCCGCGGCCCGTCGGCTCCGGCGGATGTGGAGCGGATCGAAGCCATACCAGTCGAGCGGCTGGTCAATCAACTGCGCGGAAAATCGTGCCGCGATCTGGCCCAGCGATTCATCCAGCTCGCGCGCTTTCTGCCGCATCTCCGACCAACGCCCCCCGGAACGGGGAAAAAAGACGGCCTTCGTGGCGTGATAACGCAGGGCCGAAAGCCGCTCGACGCTGGCCAATGGCAACCGGGTCACCACCACTTCGGCCCGATGGCGGGCCAGGGCTTTAAGGCAGCTTTCGACGCGGCGGGCAATGACTTGCGGTGAGGAGCCGTAAATCAAATCGTTGCCCACGTCGGTCACGAGGGCCAAGGTGCGCGACTCGCGCGACTCAGCCGCCTGGTCGAGGTCGGTCCACAGGCCGCAGCGATCGATTCCCGGCAGGGCGCGAAACAGGACGCGGCTCCAAGTACAGAACGAGCGGCCGTGTCCGCACGCGGCAAAGATTTCCAAGGGGCGCGGCAAACCAGCGAACAGTTGCCGGACAATCAGGGGCAAGCCAATCGCCAGGTTGCTGGCGCCGAGCAATACGACGCGCGTCATGGGCCAGCGCCGAATTTACTTCCCGCGGAATTTGCGCTTCCGGTCGGCCTCGGTCAGGCCGATCTTGCGCAGGCGGACGATTTTTGGCGTCACTTCGACGTATTCGTCGTCCTCAATGTATTCAAGAGCGATTTCCAAGGTGAGCTCACGCGCCGGCTTCAAGAGAATGTTCTCGTCGGAGCCGGAGGCCCGCATGTTGGTGAGCTTCTTTTCGCGGACCGGGTTGACGACCATGTCTCCCTCCCGCGCGTTCTCACCAACGATCATCCCTTCGTAAACGTCGTCGCCAGGGGAGACAAACATTTCGGCCCGCTCCTGCAGTTTCCCCATGGCAAAAGCAACCACCTTGCCTGCCTCTTGCGAGATGAGAACGCCGTTGGCACGCCGCGGGACGTCTCCCTGCATCGGTTTGTACGACTCGTAGCGGTGATGGATGACGGCCTGGCCGCGAGTTGCGTTCAGAAGCCTGGTTCGCAAGCCGATCAGGCCGCGGGCGGGAATCGAGAATTCCAGATGCGCCATGCCTGCTTCGTTGGTCACCATTTCGAGGATTTGGCCCCGGCGCACGCCGACCTGTTCCATCACGCGGCCCACGTCGGCCGCCGGCACGTCGATCACGAGGACTTCAAACGGTTCATGCCACTCGCCGTCGATCTTCTTGCGGATGACTTGCGGCTTGCCGACTGACAGCTCATAGCTTTCGCGGCGCATCGTCTCGATCAGAATCGACAGGTGCAGGATTCCGCGCCCCGAAACCGTGAACGAATCCTTGTCCCCGGTTTCGTCGACCTGCAGGGCCACGTTTGATTCCAACTCGCGAAACAGCCGGGTGCGGAGGTGACGGCTCGTGACGTATTTGCCGTCCTGGCCAGCCAAGGGTGAATTGTTGATCGTGAAGACCATCGACAGCGTCGGCTCGTCGATGCTGATCCGCTTGAGCGCGGAGGGCTTATCGGGACAGGCGACCGTGTCGCCGATTTCCGGATCGGGAAGGCCGACCAGGGCCACAATGTCCCCCGCGTCGGCCGAAGGAACTTCGTTGCGGCCTAGTTTCTCGAACAGTTCCACGGCGGCGATTTCGGCCGGCTCGTGCCGCCCGTCTTCGCGGATCAGCACGACCTTCTGATTTTTGCGGATGGTCCCGCTCTGGATGCGGCCGATCGCCACGCGACCGACGTATTCGGACCATTCGAGCGACGTCACCATCAACTGCAGCGGCGCGTCCGGCTCAACGTCGGGCCCCGGAATCTTCTCGAGGACCAGGTCGAGCAACGGCGCGATCGTTCCCGAGCGCTTCGCCGGATCGTCGGAGGCGTATCCCTCCCGCCCGCTGGCATAGACGTACGGAAAATCGAGCGCCAAGTCCTCGGCCCCGAGCTCGACGAACAGGTCGAACATCTCCGACAGGACCTCTCCGGGCCGGCTATCAGGCCGATCGACCTTGTTGATCACGACGATCGGTTTGAGGCCGCATTCGAGGGCCTTTTTGACCACATATCGAGTCTGCGGCCGCGGACCTTCGAAGGCGTCGACCAGGATCAGCGCCCCGTCGGCCATCGACAGGACTCGCTCGACCTCGCCGCCAAAGTCCGCGTGACCCGGCGTGTCGATGATGTTGACCTTCACGCCTTGATAAATGAGGGCGATGTTCTTCGCCAGGATTGTAATGCCGCGTTCGCGCTCGAGATCGTTTGAATCCAGAATGCACTCGCCAGTTAGTTGCGAGTCGCGAAATTGGCCACTCTGGCGCAACAGGGCATCGACTAGGGTCGTCTTGCCATGGTCCACGTGGGCGATAATGGCAATATTGCGGATGTCGTTGCGTCGCATGGAGTTCCAAACCGGGATCGAAAGAGTGGGGGAACGGCGGGTGAGCGGCGTTCAAACTGTTCGGTGTAAGGATTCTAGGGGTTCGGGGCGAGGAAGTGTAGCAGTCCTCAGGCAATTGGCAAAGAGATTCCCCGTGAAGATGGTGTTAAACCAGCTCACGAATGGGCGTCGCTTCGGGAGTAAGAATCGGCAAACGGCGGCCGGAAATATCGGTCACTCCGCCCGAGGAATCGATCCCGACCGCCGAGTAGACCGTCGATAGCACGTCCCGATACGGGACCGGCCGGTCAATCGCCGAGTCGGCCAGCTTGTCCGTCGCACCGATCACCTGCCCCATCCGCAGTCCGCCGCCGGAGATCAAGGCCGAGTTGACGCGGGACCAGTGATCGCGCCCGGCATCCTTATTGATGCGGGGTGTGCGACCGAACTCACCCCACACGACGAGCGTCACGTCGCGGTCGAGGCCGCGGGAATAGAGATCCTCGACCAGGGCCGAAATCCCCCGATCGAAGAGGGGCAACCGCTCGCGGAGCCAGCCAAAGTTGTTGCCGTGCGTGTCCCAATATCCATAAGCGACCGTGACGCAACGGACCCCTGCCTCCACCAGTCGCCGGGCGGCCAGCAGTTGATCGTTCCATTGGGGAGCGCCGTCGGCCAGATGGGTCGAAGAGCCGTGCCCATAACGTTCTCGAACCGATTTCGGTTCGCGGTCGATATCGAGAGCCGTCACCAGCTTGCTCGATGACAGGACGTCGAACGCCTTCTGATAGTCGGCGTCAACCCCGCTGGCGGCGGGCGTGTCGAGATTGCGGCGAAAACCGTCGAATTCCTTGAGCAATCGGCGGCGGTCCGAGAGCCGCGCCGACGTCACGTAACGCAGTTTCATGCTGGCCAACTGCTCGCCGTCCGCCTTTACCTGGGCATACCGCGGGCCGAGCGCGCCCGGCCCGGGGCTGTTGAACTCCTGGTGCTGCATCGACGGGAACAAGTCGACATACGCCGGCGTGAGGGCGTCGGTCGCTCCGTTGAGCTTCGCGATCACAGAACCGAAGTTCGGATAACCCTGCCGCAGCGCCTCATTGATCCCATGGCCCGAGAGTTGTTGAAAACTGGTGTGTTCGTCGCGCTGGCCGACGACCGAACGGATGATCGCCGTGCGATTGGTCACGCGGGCCAGCATAGGCAAGTGTTCGCTGATCTGAATGCCGGGGACGGCCGTGTCGATCGGCTTGAATTCGCCCCGAACGCCGGAGGGCGCCTCGGGCTTCAGGTCGAAGGTGTCCTGGTGGGACAATCCGCCGGAGAGATACACCATGATCACCGACTTATTCGATGATCGGACGCCGGCCCGCTCTTCGGCCTTGAGCAGGCCCGAAAGCGACAATCCGCCGATGGCCAGGCCGCCGATTGTCAAAAACGACCGTCGCGAGACGCCGTCGCAATACCGCGAGGCTTCACCCAATAGTGTCGCCGTCGGCCCGGCGTTGGCAGGTACCGTCGGTGCAAAGTGATTTCTCATAGTCACTTATTGTGATTCATCAGCCGATTTGCGGCAAGTTGAATCGGCGGATAACTTCCCGATCGCGAGCGAGCAAGGGGCCCCGATGCTTGACACAATTCGCTACGATTCTTATCGGCACGGCTCGGCGGGACGGGAGAAGCAGACGATGGCGAGTCCACTTAAACCGGATTCAACAGCTGGAAATCCGGGCCTCTCTCTCCGTGGTGCCATCCCTCCCTTCCGATTGAACCGATTGATGGGATTCGCGCTGGCCGCCATTCTGATCCTGCATACCAGCGTGCTGCGGTTGGAAGGACATCGCTGGTGGTGCCAATGCGGCGGGTGGAGTCCGTGGGTCAGCGACACCCACAGTGTCCACAACTCACAGCACCTGTTCGATCCGTACTCATTCAGCCACGTCCAGCATGGCCTCCTCATTTGCGGACTGTGTGCGTGGCTTTTGCCCTCGGTCGCAGTCGGCTGGCGTTTTGTGGCGGCGATGGGGATCGAGGCGATGTGGGAGATGGCCGAGAACTCGAGTTTTGTCATCAACCGCTACCGCACGGCGACGATTGCGCTCAATTATTACGGTGACAGCGTGGCCAACTCCTGGGGAGACATCCTGTCGTGCGCGATCGGCTTTGTCGCGGCCCGCTACCTGGGGCTGTGGGCGTCGATTGCCCTGTTCGTCCTCATCGAGGTGACGATGACGTGGTGGATCCGGGACAGCCTGCTCTTGAACGTCCTCATGCTGATTCACCCCATCGACGCCGTGAAAGCCTGGCAGAGCGCGCACTGAAATCGGGCTCGAAGGCTCCTCAGCGCGTCTGTCTTATTTCAGCAGGTAGGCATTCGCGATCGAGATGCCCGACATGAGCGTGCCGACGATCCCCAACAGCCCCTGATCGTTGCCGGTCAGATAGAGGTTCTCGAGATGGGTGCGGCCCGAAGCGACCTTGTCGCTGGAACCGTAGACGCAGCCGTTGAGGTGGCCGGTGAATTTCTGGATCGTCCGCGGCGTGAAGATGTCGGTATCGACGATGGCCGAGCGGAAATCGGGCATGAACCGTAGGGCCGACTCGAGCAGTCGGTCGGTCCACGCTGCCTTTTGACGATCGTATTCGGACTGCGATAGACCGAGCCAGAAGGCCGGGTTCGCCAACGCCGTGATGCGGATGCGGCCTTCCGGCAAGGTGCGTCCGTATTCAAAATTGTTGGGCGAACAGATGATGCCGCTGTGCAAATCGAGCGGCTCCCGCGGCATGTCGTACGTAAACGTCGGCGAATCGTTGAAGAACACGATCGCCTCGTTGTGTCCGAATTCGTCCGGCTGGCGGTCGATCGAGTAAATCGACTCGGCATATGTAATCGTTCCCGGGCGAATGCCGGCGGGTGTTTCCCCTTTGAGACCGCACAGCTGCAAAGTCTCCAGCGCGCCGGCCGATGAGATGACGTCGGCCGCCTCGACGGTTTGACCGTCCTCCAGCACGACGCCGATCGCGTGATTGCCGCGGTGCAGGATGGAGCGCACGCCCGCCCGCAGCCGCAGCTCGCCCCCCAGCTCTTTGAAGCGACGCACAAGGACCTTGAGCACCCGGCGAATGCCGTCAAACGGGCGGCCGAACCCTTCCATGAAAATGCTGCGGAACATGATCACGAACTGGTTGAAGTCCATGTCGTGGGCCGAGGCGCTTCCGTAAAAGAGGAGCGGGCAAAACAGCATTTCGATCAACAAGCGGATCGCGGAGATATTCCCCGACCACCGCGCGGGCCGACAGGCCGCTCATCGCCATTCCGGTGACTTCGTGCTCGTCGACACGTGCGAGAAGCTTGCGGAAGCCCTCCGATTCGGCGGGAAACCGATCGTTGATCTGCTGGGTCAAGTTGTCGATATCGTTGGCGAACCGCAGAGTGCAGTCGGGAAACACGACGGTCGAGGAGCGCTGCGGCGAGAGGTCCAAATCTTCCCATCGCAGGCGAAGTTGCTTCAGGACCTTGCTCAGCGGTCCGGTCTTCGTGCCGGGACGCACATAGTTCGTGAAGGCGTGCAAGCCGACGTCGTAGTTGCGGCCGCGGAGCCGATAGAACGAATTGAGCCCGCCGATCGTCGTGTGCCGCTCGAGAATGCAGACCGACTTCTGGTAGTAGGCCAGGCGGATGCCCGCGGCCAGACCCGACATGCCGGCGCCGATGATGACCGCGTCGTAAGCCACGGCAGACTCTGGAGCAGCACGAGATCGAAACGCTGCGCTGCTATCTCATTCAGGCCGACGCCTGCGCACCCTTGAGGATCGGCGACAGGTAGTCGACCGTGCTGGCCATCGTGGTGAGGCGGGGATAGTCGTCCTCGGGAATCTGCACCCGGTATTGCTTGCGCAGCTCCATCACGATGTCGAGAAAGTCCATGCTGTCCAGTTCCATCTGCTCGCGGAACGGGACGTCGTCCTTCAGATCGGCCAGATCTTCGTCGGGCGCAATGCGTTCCAGGATGTCGAGAACTACCTTACGGATATCCGAATTCATTCTCCCCGCTTCCTGACGATGACGACCGAATTGATCCCCAACATGCCGAACGAGTTGTTCAAAATATAACCGACCTTGCCCAGGTTTCGAGGCGTATTTGCCACGATCTGCGGCAGGTCGCATTCGGGATCGACTGTTTGGAGGTTGATTGTAGCGTGTGCGATTCCATCGTCAAACGATGGGAGATTCCCGAACAGCTCCAGCGCCCCGGCCGCTCCCATCGCATGGCCGATAAAGCTTTTCGTGTTATTGATCGCCACGCGGGGACAGTCCCCGAAGACTTGCCGCAGAGCGCCCACCTCCTCGATATCCCCCTGTCGGGTGGCCGTGGCGTGGCTGCTGACGATATCGATGTCGGTCGGTTTGAGACCGGCCCGCTTGAGTGCCAGCAGCATGCACTCGGCCTGGCGGCGGCGGTCAGGGCAGGACGAAATCGCCGGCGTCGGAGTTCATCGCGTAGCCGACGATCTCGCCGTAAATCTTCGCTCCGCGGGCCAAGGCGTCGGGAAGCCGCTCCAGAACACAGAGCCCGCCCCCCTCCGCCACGACGATTCCGTTGCGGTCCTTGTCGAAGGGACGGCAGGCCTTCGTCGGATCGTCGTGGTGGGCCAAAGCCCCCTCGGCCTTGAAGCTGGCGAAGATGCCGAAAGTATGAATGCTCTCGGACACCCCGCCGGCGATCGCCAAGTCGACCTCGCCCAGCCGCAGCATCTGCACGCGCGTGGATCAGGCCGGCATTGCCGGCGGCACAGGCCGCCCCGACGGTCAGATGCGGACCGGTGATCCCCAGGCTGATCGTCACCTCGCCGGCCGGGTTGTTGGCCACCGTCCGCGGATTGTGGTGGTGCGACCAGACCGTCGTGTCGTAGTCGAACCGGGAGATTTCGTAGATCTCGTTCTCGGTCTCGACGTTGCCGTGCTCGGTGATGCCGATGAAGACGCCGACGCGATCCTTGGCGACGCCGCTCCAGTCGAGAGCCCCCATCCACGACGGCCTCGTTCGCGCAATAAATGGCAAGCGAACCGGCCCGCGTCCCCCGCCGCAAGTCTTTCTTTTTCTGGTAACGCAGGACGTCGCAATGGCACACGCCGGCCAAGACCTCGCCCATGTAGCGGGTCTCAAAACGTGTGACTCCCGAACGGCCTTCGAGGAGGCTTTGGCGGAACTCTTTCAGGTTGTTGCCGTTGGGCGCCGCCAGACCGACACCCGTCATGACGATGCGGTTTCGATCGGGTAACGGTTCGGCCATGAGGTGAATTCGGAATAACGCGGGGAGGGCGCAACACATCCGAGTCGCGCCGGCGAATCGCCGAGCGTACCGCAGTCCCGAACGACCCGCAAGCGGATGGTTCCCGCGCACGCGGTCCGCCTGTCGCGAATCGGGATCAGGGAAAACCCGCAAGGCGGCCTGGTGGCCCGAGTGCCGCCTTGTTGGCGGATGTCTCAATTGCTAAATTCTTCGACACTCCGACTTGTCCTCTGGGCTGGTTGAAAAGCGCGAACGGTCCACCGCTACCGCCCTCTCACATCTCCGGAGGACGCAACCCGAAGAAACGAGCCGCCGCGAATCGCGCGCGAGCGACCGACGGCTTTACCGCCGTGGGGCAACGGAGTGTTCGTGGGAGCAAGGATGAGGCTCACCACCCGCTGGAAGATGATTGCGACATTCGGAGCGGCAATGCTTGTGTTGCTTGCCCTCGGTGGGACAACTGTCTTCACGCCGCTGCCGGAAGTGCTCGTCATTCCGCTTGCCATCGTCTTCCTGGGAGTCTTCGGCTGGTTGGTGCTTCGCGATCTGGCCGCCCGCCAGGACGCCGAGGAGCAGCTCAAGGCCAGCGAGGAGTTTTACCGGCATTCGATGGAAGGGGTGCAAGACTACGCCATTTTTATCCTCGACCCGCAGGGCCGCGTGGCGACCTGGAACGCCGGAGCCCAGCGGATCAAGGGATATGCGGCGGACGAAATCATCGGGCAGCATTTCTCCCGCTTCTATCCTCAGGAGGCGATCGCACGAGGTTGGCCGGACACGGGGCTCGAGCGGGCAACGGTGGAAGGGCGATTCGAGGACCGGGACTGGCGAGTCCGCAAGGACGGCACGATGTTTTGGGCCAACGTCGTGATCACGGCCGTGCGCGATCAAGGGGTGCTCTCAAGGGATTCACGAAAGTCACCCGCGACCTCACGGAACAGAAAAAGGCCGAGGATGCCATCCGCCAACTCAACGAAACTCTCGAAGAGCGCGTCCGCCTGCGGACAGCCGAGCTAGGCCAGCAGAGCACGGCACGACACGACGCCGAAGAAAAATTCCGGCTCGCCGTCGAATCTGCGCCGAATGGACTGGTGATGACCGACAGCGACGGACGGATTGTGCTGGTCAATGCGCAGACGGAGAAACTTTTCGGCTATGTTCGCGACGAACTTCTCGGCCAACCGGTGGAGCTCCTGGTGCCGGCCCGTTTTCGAGCCGGGCACCCGGAATATCGCAACGGGTATTTTGCCGCTCCGAGCATGCGCGATGGGGATCGGTCGCGATCTCTACGGCCAACGCAAAGACGGAACCGAGTTTCCCGTCGAGATCGGCCTGACCCCCATTCGGACGAATGAGGGTTCGTTCGTCTTAAGTGCCGTGGTTGACATTACCGAACGCAAACAGACCGAGGAATGGCTCCGCGAGACGTACGACAAGCTCGATTCGCTGGTGCGGGCCGCTCCCTTGGCCATCATCTCCATCAACCGCCAGGCGCGTCCTGCTCTGGAACCCGGCCGCCGAGCGGATTTTCGGCTGGACCGCCGCTGAAGTCGCGGGCAAGCCCCTGCCGATCGTCCCCGAGGAGGAGCAAGAGCGGTTTCAGCAAATTCTCGAAAGCGACTGGCGCGGGGAGTCGCAAGCGGACTACAAGGTGCAGCGCGTGCGGAAGGACGGCACGCGGATCGACGTCAGTTTATGGACCGCGCCGCTCCGCGACCGCGACGGTCAAATCGTCGCCATTCTCCGCCTGCTCGCGGACGTCACCGAGCAGACGCACCTTGAAGAGCAGTTCCGCCAGGCGCAAAAGATGGAAGCGGTCGGGCGCCTCGCCGGCGGGGTCGCCCATGACTTCAACAACATCCTGACCGTTATCGGCGGCTTTTGCGACATGGCTGTGCAAAGCGTGAACTCCGAGGACCCGATCATCAAGGATCTCGTCGAAATCAAAAAGGCCTCCGACCGGGCCGCCTCGCTCACGCGGCAGCTTTTGGCCTTCAGCCGCCGCCAGATCCTCGCGCCCAAGGTGCTCGATCTCAATTCGCTCATCCGCGACATGGAAAAAATGCTCGGGCGGATACTGGGCGAAGACGTCGAGCTGCGGCTGTCTTTGGCGGAGCAACTCGGTTCAATCGAGGCCGACCCGGGCCAGATCGAGCAAATCCTGCTGAACCTCACCGTCAACGCTCGCGACGCGATGCCCGGCGGCGGGCAACTCCTGATCGAGACCAAAGACACCACGCTCGACGCCGCCTACGTCGACCTGCACCTGGACTCCAAGGAGGGAGATTACGTCCTGCTTGCCGTCAGTGATACCGGCCACGGCATGGATGCGCACACCAAGTCGCACCTCTTCGAGCCGTTTTTCACGACGAAGACCGAAGGGAAAGGGACCGGCTTGGGCCTGGCGACGGTTTACGGCATCGTGAAGCAGAGCCGCGGCAACATCGCCGTCTACAGCGAGCCGGACCACGGCACGGTCTTCAAGATCTATTTGCCGCGGCTCGGCGAATCGGCCCTCGCGAAGAAGCACGAAACGCTCGCACCCGCCGCCGCCGGATCAGAAACCGTCCTGTTGGCCGAAGACGAAGAAACGCTCCGACGCCTGGCCGAACGCATCCTGGCGAAAAACGGGTACCGTGTGCTGTCCGTGCGCGACGGGGCAGAGGCAATCAAGCTGATTGAGACGTCCGAGGAGCCGATCCACCTGCTCATCACCGATGTCGTCATGCCGAAAGCGGGCGGACGGCAGGTCGCCGAGCGGGCGACTCTCCGCTTTCCGACAATCAAGGTGCTGTACATCTCGGGCTACACCGACGACGCCGTCGTCCTGAACGGAGTCCTCGACGCCGAAGTGGCTTTTTTGCAGAAGCCTTTCTCTCCCGATGCGCTCGCGAAAAGTCCGCGCGCTGCTCGACGAGGCGCTCAACCCGCGATGAGCGGGAGCGGAGAATTCCGCGCCCGGGTGCCTCGCTTTCGCGATGGCCCGTCAGCCGGGTATTCCCGCCTCTTCCAGTTGGGCCAAAACCTTGGCGTAGCAGTCGGGGCAGACGCCGTGGCTGAACTGCACCCCCGTGTGGGCCGAGAGATAGCCTTCGACTTGCTGCCAATAGTTGCCGTCGTCGCGGATCTTCTTGCAGTAGCTGCAGATCGGCAACAACCCCTGCAACTGGTGGATCTGGTTCAAGGCCTCCTGCAGCTCGCGGACCCGCTCGGCCAGGTCGTGCTGGAGCGAGACCATCCGGTCCGCCACGCGGAGCCGCGCCTGCAATTCGCGGCGGTCGAACGGCTTGACGAGATAGTCGTTGGCTCCGCTGTCGAGCCCGGCCACGAGATCTTCCGTCCGGTCCTTGGCGGTCAGCAGGATGAGATACGTGGGTTCCTGCCGGTCCAGCCCGCGGACGCGGCGGCAGACTTCGACGCCGTCGACGTCCGGCATCATCCAGTCGAGGATGGCGACCTTCGGGGCGTCGTCCCGCTGGAGAACGTCCCACGCCGCCGCGCCGTCGACCGTGACCACGACCTCGTGGCCCCACGACGTCAACAGCCGCGACAGCATCGTGCGGGAGACCAGATCGTCCTCGGCAATCAGAATCTTCATGACAATTGGTGCCTCTTTCAGCCTGTGCATCCGGACGCGAACGCCGGCGCTTCCGCCGGCGAATCCTGGAGAACTCGATTCGACAATTCGGCATTGAGCCGGCCGATCTCGAGCCGCAAGTGGTCCACCGCCAAGGCGGCGTGGTCGAGATCGGCATTGGCCGCCAGCTCCTCCACGCGCCGGGCGGCGTCCGCCGCGCGCATGCCGCCCAGGCAACCGGTCGCGCCCTTGAGCGAATGGGCCGCATAGCCCAACTGCTTCCCGTCTCTTCGGGCCAGGGCCCGCTCGATCTCCTCGAGCCGGGACGGCACATCGGACAGGTACAGCCGCACGATTTCTTCCAGGACCTCCCGTTCGCCGTCGACGCGGTCGAGGGCGACGCTCATGTCGAAGACCGGCTCGATCGAGGCCAATGCCGCCGCCGGATCCGGCGCCGAACGCGGCGGCCTTTGCGCGTCGAGCACGCGGAACAACTCGGCCTTTTGCACCGGTTTGGAGAGATAATCGTCCATTCCCGCCGCGAGGCACCGCTCGCGGTCCCCCTTCATCGCGTGGGCCGTCATGGCCACAATGGGAATATGCTGCCCGGTCTCCTGTTCCCGCTCACGGATCGCGCGGTCGCCTCGAGTCCGTCCATTTCGGGCATCTGCACGTCCATCAGGACCAGGTCGAAGTCTTCGCGGGCCAGGGCTTCAATGGCCTCCCGCCCGTTGCCGACCGCGAGCGTGGAATGTCCCGCGTTTTTGAGCAGGTGCAACGCCACGCGCTGATTGACCGAGTTGTCCTCGGCCAGCAGGATCCGCAGCCCGCCCGTGGACGCGACGGCCGACCGTTGCGCCTCCCCCTTCGGCGCCAAGTGCTTGGAGCGGTTCGCCGCCGACATTCCGCCGAGCGCGGCCAGGATGGCGATTTGCAAATCGTCCGCCTTGACCGGCTTGACGAGATAGCCCGACAGGCCCAATCGCCGGCACCGCGCCGCGTCGGACTGGCGATCGGCCGAGGTGAGCATCATGATCGTCGAGGGAGCGGTCGCCGGCTGTTTGCGAAGCTGCTCGACGAGCGTGAAGCCGTCCATGTCCGGCATCATCGCGTCGACCAACAGCAGCGGATACGTCTCGCCGGCGTCAGCGGCACGCTTGATTTCAGCCAGGGCGGCCGGCCCGCTTTCCACGGCCGTCGGCCGGGCCGACCAGAGTCGGAGCAGGCCCGTCAGCACGCGGCGGTTGGTCGCGTTGTCGTCGACGACCAGGACCGAAAGCCCCCGCAGGCGTGCCTGGTTGCGCGAGAGCCGCGCGACTGATCCCCGCCACCTTTCCGAAATGGCCGTTGAAGCGGAACGTGCTCCCCTTGCCGCTTTCGCTCTCGACGGCGATCTCGCCCCCCATCAGGGCGACGATGCGCGACGAGATCGTCAGTCCGAGGCCCGTGCCCCCGTAGCGCCGCGTCGTCGAGCCATCGGCCTGGGAGAAGGGATCGAAGATCAGCCGTTGCTTTTCCGGCGGGATGCCAATGCCCGTGTCTGTGAAGGCAAATTCCAGGTCGTGCTCGCCGGCCGCTGGACCGCGATCGCGAACGGAAACCACGATTTCACCGCGCTCCGTGAACTTGATGGCGTTGCCGATGAGATTCGTGAGGACTTGCCGCAAGCGGCCGGGATCGCCGATGACCCGGTCGGGAAGGTCGTGGTCGATGTCGGAGGCCAATTCCAGCCCCTTTTGGTGGGCCCGAATCGCCACGACCTTGAGCGTGTCCTCCACCAGGTCGCGAATCCCGAACTCGATCGGATCGAGATCAAATTTTCCGGCCTCGATCTTGGAATAATCGAGGATGTCGTTGATCACCCGCATCAGCGACTCGGTCGACGACTTGACCAGCTCTGCCGATTCGCGTTGCTCGGTCGTCAGCTCGCTTTCCAAAAGCAGCTCCGTCATGCCGAGGATGCCGTTCATCGGCGTGCGGATCTCGTGGCTCATATTCGCCAGGAATTCGCTCTTGGCCCGGTTGGCCGACTCGGCCGCGTCCTTGGCGATCTCCAGACGTTCTTCGTTCCCATGCCGCTCGATGCCCATTGCGATCGTATCGGCGACCGCGACAAGGGCCTTTTGGCCGGCTTGTGAAAGAGGCTCCCGGGAATGCACGGCCAGGATCCCCATCAGGTGTTCGGCCACCATCAGCGGATACCCGGCCCAGGCCGCCGTTGCGTCGGAGTCGGGCGGCAGACAGCCCTCGAACAACAGGCCGACCGTCTCCCGCGAAAACGTGGGTTGGCGCTCGCGCACGATTGGGTCGAGGCCAGGTTGGCTCGCCCGAATTCTGCCGGGCGCGAATTCGAGTCCCGTGGAGAGACCGGCGGCC
The DNA here is from genome assembly GCA_963833105.1 of uncultured Planctomycetaceae bacterium. Lineage (GTDB taxonomy): Bacteria > Planctomycetota > Planctomycetia > Planctomycetales > Planctomycetaceae > DASPSM01. The sequence continues at coordinate 8,655 of CAWHWU010000016.1, read as the reverse complement.
GCCTTGATCTCGAATTCGTCGGCCGGCGCGTCAAAAACCCAGATCCGCGCTGCCGCCACGCCGACGCGGGAGACGACCGAGGCCGCACATTCCTTCAGGCTCTCGTCGAACCTGGCACGACGCGTCAGCGCCACGGCGACATCGCCGGTCAGCCCCAAAAGCTGCGCCCGCTCCTCGAGCGTTTTTTCCGCCTCTCGGCGCTCGGTGATGTCGGTCATGCTTCCGAGGTAGCCGGTGATCGTTCCCTCCTCGTCGCGCATCGGGACGGCCCGTCCCAAGACCCAGGTCACTTTCCCATCCGGGTTGCGGAAGCGGTGTTCCAAGGCGACCTCGGCCCCCTCCGCGACGGACCGTTTCCATTGGTCGACCACGCGATCCCGATCGTCGGGGTGCAGCCGCTCGGCCCAGCCGAATCCGTTGGCCGACTCCGCCGACATGCCGGTGATCGTGCAGTACCAGTCGTTGATGTAGACGCCTTCTCCCCGGGCGTTCGTCTGGAAGATGCCGACGGGCGTGGCGGCCATCAACATGCGGAGCCGCTCTTCGTTCTGCCGCAGTTCCGCGGTCCGGTCGAGAACCTTCTGCTCGACGATCTGGTTGGTCATTTCGAGCTGGGCCTGGCGTTCGGCAATCGCCCGCATCTCCTGCTTGCTCTTGACGCAGCAGTAAATGAGGAAGATGTCGGTAAACACGACCCAGCCGGCGTGCTCCAGCCACCGCCACTCGACCCCCGTCGAGAGGCCGTAGATCGAGGCCGGCCAGAACATCCCGCGGAGGAAATGGTCGAGCGTCACCACGATCGATGCGGTCACGAGCACGCGCCAGTCGCGATAGAAACTCAAAAAGGCCAGTGACCCGAAAATGTGAAAGTGCGTTTCGATGCGGCCGCCCGTCAGATGAATCAACAGCGCCGAAGCCAGGACCTGGGCCACCGCGATCACGTGCCGCGTGATCACCGAGCCGGCCCGCGCGAAAGCCAGCCAGATCGGCAAGGCCACGATCAGCCCGCCGAGAACGCTGGCGGCCCATAGGTGGATGTGCGGCCGGCTCTCGGAGCCACTCCACGTCAGCGGCGAGAGCCACTTGGCGACGGCGATGCCGGCGATCCATTGAAAGGCGAGCAGACCGGCAAACATCCGGTCGGTTCGGCGGTAGACTTCCAACTCGGCTTCGTGAGTCAGTTGACGCGCGCGGGCCTCGATCGATTTCATGGCAACGGACCGTGTAAGATTTCGCTGCGGGCGGACGTTCCGGCAGTTTCCGGCGGGCTGTAACTCGCGGCGGGACTATGCCGCTAAACCCTAGTACCGTTTCCCGGCGACGCAAACGCGTATGACCGCAACCAGGGCCGCAAATCCGCTCCAGGCGGATTAAACCGCCGAACAGTCGGTCCCGTCGGCCGCGGCCGACCGGGCGGGACACTTCTCGGCCGTGCAACAGGACTTATCAACTGCGACAGCGCGATAACCCGGATGACGCCTCGGCCGGTGTCTGGCCTTTGTCAAATTGGTCAATTCGACAGAACACGAATGGAGCCAAGGGGATTCTTGTTAAGAGCGAGAGGCTGAGAACGGTTAGGGAACTGTCCGCCTCTCTCGACGTTTTTGGAGTCCAGTTCGATGCCGGCGAATGCTGATCGTGGCCGCGTCGTGATCGCCGGAGGAAGTGGATTTCTGGGGCTATCCCTTGCGACTTTCCCGGCGGAGAAGGGGTGGTCGGTCGCGGTCCTTTCTCGTCGTCCGCCACGACGCGAAGGCCCTTGGCGGCATGTGAGTTGCGACGCTCCCAATTTGGGAGAGTGGAGTCGAACGCTCGCAGGCGCGAGCGGGCTGGTGAATCTGGTCGGCCGTAGCGTCGATTGCGTCAAGACACCGGACCATCAGGACGAGATTCTCCGCTCCCGGATCGAAGCAACACGGACACTGGGCCTCGCGGTCCGCCGTGTCGATACACCGCCTCCGGTCTGGGTGCAGATGAGTACGGCGCACATCTACGGCGATCCGCCGGAGGTCGCGTGCACCGAGGACTCTCCCTTCGGCTATGGGCTGGCGCCGTTTGTGGGGCGCGCGTGGGAAAGTGAATTTGAACAGGCTGCGCTACCCATGCAGCGTCGTGTGGTGCTTCGAACGAGCTTTGTCATCGGTCGCGATCGCGGCGCCGGCGGTGGCGCGTTGGCTCGCCTGCTCACGCTGGTGCGTCTCGGATTGAGGACAACAAAGGTGTCAGGACAACAAAGGGGACAACAAAGGTGTCAGGAACCAAATCGGATTTCGTTCCTGACACCTTTTTTTGTTCTTTTTTTGTTCGCTGCGTGCGAAGGGCTTCAAGGGCTCACTGCCTCACTTTCGTCGTGTCGGCAATGGAGCAACCGAGGTTCTCACGTTTCAGTTCGATCGGCACGGCGGCGGCTTCGTGATGCAGATCGGCCGCTGTTCAGATCGCGGCTTTACTACGCATTTGGGCAAACACATACCACCGCAGGAGCTAACCGCTTGGGATCTTGCGCCGAACGACAAGAGAATCCAGCCGCGTGACTTGCCTGGAACTGACGGCTGGTTCCGCTTCGATAATGGCCTCGTTCCACTGTTATCTTGGCGAGTACGGAAGGCGGCGCATCAGGTACTTGAGTGTTTACCCGCGGCCGAGTCTTGGTGGTTGCATGAAGCGCAACAGCATGATGCAGCCGAAGGTCCAGCTTCGGGAAATGACGGTGCGCGATGATCCGACCAACACAGATCGCGCCCACTACCGACAATCGGGACCGTGTGCTTAGGCCGAGTCGTGTAATTCAAGCGACGGTGATTTGCGCGGTCACCGTTCTGGGGGTCAATGTGTTCCTGGGTTGGGTACAGTTTGTCGATCATTTTAGCTGGGGTGCCATGGGAATTATGCTCGGAGTCAATCCGATTGCAAATCTCATCCTCTTGGCCCTCTTCGGCGCCCTGGCGCCCATTGTCAGACGAACTGCAAACGGGGCATCGGTGAAACTCTATATTTGGGTGGCTATTCTGCTTCCGCTATTCATGATTCCGTGCCAATTCTTCTTGCCTTATAACCTAGATGAGTTCTTGAAATAGCCCACTATTCACCAACACAAGACGGGGACACTACCCACCAGCCGATATCGTCACGTTGGTTACGCGAAAGGAATGCGAACCACTGATTTCACCGATGGCACTGATGAAGAAAAGAGACAGATTCCAGGCAGGAGGTTCATTTTGCCATTCCGCCATTCCGCCATTGGGGCGGATGCAAAGCCATGGGGCGGGTGCAAAGCCATCTTCAACAGCTCTTTTATCAGTGGAATCAGTGTGATCCGTGGTTGCTCTCCTCATTTTGCGGCTGAGCGAAGCGACGCCGCGCTGGGTTCTTTTTGAATTCGGCAGGCGTGACCGATAACGCTCGACGCCTCGTCGCCAGGGCGACGCGAGATCTAATAGCTCCAGACACCGATCCTGCGATCTTTGAAATTTACCTCAACGAACCGGCGCACCTTCGAAGCAAATCGCACTTTCGTGAAGACCTGCTTCGTATCGAGCAAAAAATCAGTTCCTCCGTCCGGTTCACAACTGCGGCGAACGATGAGCGCACCCTCGATTGGCGTCACGTCGGGCGATGCATGCTCAACCCAAAGTTGAAACGTTCCCGGACGCATTGCTCTCGGAGCGAACGCGACAAGTGAATCGGACCCATTCGCAAAGGCGAGCGATTCAACGCTCGGCTCGACGCGATCGGGCAGTTTCAGTGGCAAAACCAAGTCTTTTTTTGCGCATCGAGATCCCAGACGTAGAGATTAGGATCCGGGCCTCCCGCAGCAACACGAGATCCGTCCGCTGAAAACGCGACTGCCACCATGCCGCCAGTTGGACCGGTACACTCCCGCCGGACACGGCCTGTCTGTGTCTCGTAGACGCGCACATTGGCAACAACTCCTGCAGCGATCAACTTGCCGTTGGGAGAAAAGACTGGCTGCAAAAACATGCGCACCGCTTTTGAATCGGACCAGAGAATCCTGCCCGTCATGCCGTCAATGAGCCGAAACGGGCCGGATGCAACGGCCTTGACCGCAACGACCGTTCCGCCCGGTGCGATTGCGATTGAGTCGATCCGCTCTGGTAGTGTTGCCAGAAGTCGACTGCTTCGCTTGGAGAGATCCCATATTCGAACAAAGCCGGCCGCTGCTTCCTGCTGTCCGGTTTGATTCGCCTTCGCATCAACAGCAGATGCAATTGCCACGATTCGTCCATCGGCCGAAACACATATCTGCCGCCCTAAGACCGCGACATCCTTGCGTTGCCGTTTCTCCGGAGCCAAGCTCGCGATCTCATCGGCGCTGCCATTCGGTCCCACACGCCACGCCCGGGAGGTCCCGTCTTCCAGCGCGGCGACAATCGTCTGACCATCCGTTGAAATGTCCAGTCCGGTCACCTGCAATGGTGTGCCCGATCTTCCGACCGGGGCCGCCAAAGAGCACACCTGAGTAACAGCAGGAACCGGCTGGCAGCCGCATAAGAGCGCAATATTTATGGCGCCTACCAATCCAGCTACGTTACGCCGCTCGCCCAGCCAAACACTCATGGTTCTCTTCTAACGACCACAGTGCCTAATCGCAGTGTCCCGCCCGGTCGGCCGCGGCCGACGTGACCTAGAGCCGATTGCCCGCTCGTGGCTTGCTGGCTTGGGACGCGTCGGCGGCAGGCGTTCCACGGCAGGCAATCCAGTGGTCGGTTTCGGCGATCGGCGTGAGGGACTGGCGAATGGCCGGTTCCATCTCCTGCCACTCGCGGCGGCGGAGCACGAAGATTTCGGGATGCGGATGGTGGGTTGCATCGACCAGCAACTTGAGACCGGCGTGCGCATTGTGCTCGAGCCGGCGGCCGAGCCAGGCCTCCTGGTAGAAGTCGGCCGAGTATTCGTCTCCGAACGGCAGCACGACGTCGCACGCCGCGTATTGCGGCAGGCGGGCGAGGGACGCGAGGATTGTCTTGGCCGAAAAGGCCTCTTCCACGAAGCCGGCCGAGGCGAATATCGCGATGGCGATCAACAGGGCCGCTCCCTGCGCCATCGCCGCCATCAGGTCCGACGGCACGGCCCGCGTATGTCCGTGCCAGGCGATCGCTCCGAAAAAGAGGAACGCCAGCGTCGTGCCGGCAATCGCCCACGGTGCCACACCCATCACACATTCGGCGACCAGTCCGGTCACGATCGCCACGCCCATGCCGAGAGCGGTCCACCGCAGCCCCCGCAGGAGCCACGTCGTGTCTTTCGCTTCCAGCCAGCGATTGAGAAATACAGCCATCGCCAACGCCAGGCCCGGAAAACCGGGCAACAAATACGTGACGAGAATCTGCCGGCAGAACGTGAAGAACAGGACCGGCGTCAATCCCCAAATGAGGGCGAACAGGACCCACGCGTCGCGCGGCGTCTCTGTCCCGCTCTTGCGATCCCGCCAGCGTTCAATGCCGTAGCGGACGAGCAACGGCGACCACGGCAGAAACGTGACGGCGAGCATCAGCCAACTGGCTCCATAAGGCTGCGTCCGGCCCGCGCCGTACAAATCGCCGTACTCGGCCCGAATGTACCGCAGCAGGTGCTCGTTCAGCAGGAAATAGTGCAGGAACCCGGGCGTGGCCCGCTCGGCCGCGATGTACCAGGGGCAGGCGACGACGATCAGGATCGACAGTCCGGTGATCCAGGGGAGTCGCCGCACCAGTCGCCAGCGCCCGGACGCGGCAATCCACGCTCCGGCCGCCAATCCGACCAGGACGAGCGCGACGGGCCCCTTGGCCAGTCCGCCCAGTGCCAGTGAAAAGAAGAAGGCTCGGCCCCACCACGTCCCCCGCGAGGCGTCGGTCTCTTCGCGACTGGCGAAGAGGGCAAAACTCATCAGGGCGCACGTCACGCTCGCGGCGAGCGACATGTCGAGAATGCACGTGCCGGCCAGTCCGAAAAAGAGGCCCGACGAGGCGAGGATCAGGCCGGCCAACAAGCCGACGCGCGGGCCCCAGAAACGGCGTCCAAAGGCGATCGTCATCAGCACCACGGCAATGGCGACGAGCGCGTTGGGCAGCCGGGCCGACCATTCGCTCGCGCCGCACGTCTCGAACGATAAGCTTGTCATCCAGAAGAACAGCGGCGGTTTCGCCCAGAAGGGAACAAGCTTGCCCGAAAGGTAGACCCGCGGCGTCACCCAATCGCCCGAACGGAACATGTTCCAACTGATGCCGGCGTAGCGTGCCTCGGTGTTGTCGGTGAGAGCCATCGTCCCCAGCGTGCCCAGCCGCAACAGGCCGATCACGACCAGGCTCGCCACGTGGAGCGCGGTCGGCGTCGCCAAACGGGCGATGAACGGACGGGCGGTGAAGGGCGCCGGAATCCTCCGCGTCGCGGCACCCGCACCGGTGGCGTCACTCATGCGACATCCTTCCGGACTGGGTGCCACTGGTCCGCCACGGGCGCGCGGTTGACTTACGAGCCGCCGGATTTATGCCGGACTTCGGCGAGCTCAGTCGAGCCGCGGTCCCGAGGCGGCGGCTGGTGCCACTGGCGGCAGCTTTGGGCCGCCAGTGCCGATGCCGTTTGGTCTGCGAACGAAAACACTGGCGGGTCAAGGCCCCCGCCAGTGGCACCCCGGTGGGCTGGATCCTTCCGCGATTCGACGAACTCACGAAGGCTCTCATTGTTGTTACGCGGCTCTGAGCGCGGCCGCCGTTGCCGTTCCGCCCAGGCGGCCCAGCGACATACCGTGCGATTTGACGATTTCGACGAGTTGTGGACTCGTCAGCATTTCCAGTTCCCTGGGGCGAACCGTCGCCAGCGGATCGCTCCAACCGTCGGCCGGGCTGTCGGCGGTGACGCCCGGGAAAGCCGGGTGCAGGCCGATTTCGATCAGCCGCGCGCGGCGTTTCGACGCCAGAAACTGCCGCACGAGTGGCAAATCGACGCGGCCGGCGTGGCTCGTGCCGAAAAAGGCATCCGGAAATTCGACGTTCCAAGCTTGGACCTCTCGCTCGAGGCGAACCGCATAAAAACGTTTGACGTGAGCCAACGCCCAGTTGGCGGCCTGCACGCGACGGAACAAGGTCGTGCGGGCCAGTCCCCGTTCCCGCGCGATGCGGAGGCGATCGATGCCGTAACGGGCCATCAATCCCCGCAGTGTCTCCCTCAGGCCGGGGAGTAGCTCGACGTACTGGTGGCCGTTGATGTGCGTCGGGTGAACTCCGCGCATCTTCAGGAACTCGATCTGCGCGGCAGCCTCCGACCGCAGTGCGGACTCGAAAATCGGCCGCGTTCGGCGGAGGTGGCGAAACAGTTTTCCGATGCCGCAAAAACGGCCCTCCTCGTCGAGGAGCGGGACTGGATAGGTTTTGGTGAGGGGGCGTCCCTGCGTCAGGTTCAAATGCAAGCCGAGTTCAAACGGGAGCGAATGGTCGCCGAGGCCGGCCCGCGCGGCCGACGACGGCAAGCGGCCGGCCGCCCGCTGGAGCTCCAATTGCCGCCAGGCTTTGAGCGCATGGGAGGCGTCGGGAGCGTTGGCGAGAAGCGACGTGCTGGTTAACAGGCCGTGCGTAAAGCCGCGAATGATGCCGTCGGTCACCGAACGATTCATGCCGAAATCGTCCGCGTGAAAGACGACGGCGCATGCCGGAGGGAGAGTTCGCGGCTCCCGCGCGTTCGCCGATCGGCCAGTCAACGTTTCACGTCCCTGTGAACGGTGCCTACTCACGGAATCAATGCAGCGGTTGTCCAACGGGGACCGCGTGAAACCGGCCCCATAGGGACGCAAAGTGTAGCGTTACATCGGGATTAGGGGGATAGCGATTGAGGACGGCGCGAGAGGGCACGCCGATTTGCAATTTTCAAGGCAACAGTCGAAATGAGCGGAGGTTAGATGGCCCGCGCGAAGTGGCCTTCCGCGCGATTATACAGTGACATTACAAATCGTGCAAGATCAACTTTCTGCGGTAGATCGATTTGCGGGAACCCGCAGCGTTTACGAGCACGGTCGAGGCCGTTTTTTTGGCCTGCTGGACCTTGTTCAAGGACTGGATGGTCGCGCGATTTTTCTGTGGTGGTCGACCCTTTTTTTACGCCGCAGAAAAACCAGAAAAATCAAAAATCCTGCGGTTTGCGAGGGGGCCCGTCGCCGGGAAACCGCAGAAAATGTCCCGATTTGCCCCCTTAATGTCCCGATTTGCCCCTTATCGAGCCGGAGCGAGGGGGGAAACGGGCACGTCTTGGGGCGTGACGCCCACGACTCGCGACGGCGGGAGGCCTGCCGCCAGCGTGACATCCGAGGCCGCCTGGGCCACCTCGTTCAGCAGATCGAGGTACGTCCGATGTTCCTGCAGCAAGTTGTTCTGAATGGTGAAGACGTACAAAATGTCGACAAGGCCCGCATCGAATTGGTGGCGGACGCGCTCCAATTGCTCGGGGATCATGTGGGCGAAATCGGCCCGTTCGCGGGAGGCCAGCCGCCGGGCCCGTTCGTAACGCTCGATCGCCGTTTGGGCTTCGACCTGGGCCTGAGCCCTGAGCCCTTGGGCGGTCGTCGCCTGGTGAGTGGCTTCGGCCGCTCGCTGGTTGGCGAGGGGACGGCCGCTGTCCCAAATCGGAAGATTCATTTGGGCCCGGAATCCCAGGAAGAGGGTTCCA
>CAWHWU010000015.1:0-147269 GCA_963833105.1 uncultured Planctomycetaceae bacterium | reverse complement strand
GCGAGGCCGACGGGATTCGAACCCGCAACCCCCGGATCGACAGTCCGGTGCGCTAACCAATTGCGCCACGGCCCCAAAAAATGAGCGGCGTCCCTCAGTGCTGGCGGCAATTTCGCCGGCCCAGGCTCTGAGTGACGCGTTCGTGATTCTAGCCAGAGGCCCGCGCCGGTCAAGCGTGCGGGAATTCAGGCGGATTCGACGACGGCCCGCATTTTTTCGAGCCCCGTGCGGGCGACTTGGGCCGGGTCTTGGGCCCACAGTTTTTCGTTGAACAGCTCCAGCGACAGCCAGCGGTTGTAGCCCACCTGCTTGAGCAGCCGCACCATGCGACGCAGATCGAGGTGGCCGTCGCCCGGGTAGACGCGGTCTTTGTCGTGCTGCTGCGGCCGAGGGGGGCTGGCGGGGGCGTCGTTGAAGTGGCTGATGGCGATGCGGTCGGCGGGGACCTTCAATAACGACTCGAACGAGCCGCCGCCGCGGAAGATGTGGAACGGGTCGTGGATCACGGTCCCCTGCGGGTGGCCGGCTTTCTCGACGATTTCGGCGGCCGCGTCGATGGTGTTGATGTCGTCGACGAAGCCGAGGTACTCCATCGCCGGCTTCACGCCGATTTTGAGGCCGATTTCGAGCAGCTCGCGGTAGTTGCGGGCTCCCAGATCGTGGTCGGCCTTGCCGCCCGGGGGGCCGGCGATGATGTGGATGCCGCCCAGCTCGGCCGACTGGTGCATGCGGCGTTTGGCCTCTTCCAGGGCGGCGGCGTGCTCGGCCCCGGTCGAATCAAACCAGCCTTTGACATAAATCGTGGTCGGTACGGCGAGGCCCTGGTCGGCGAGGGCTTTTTTGATGTCGGACAATTTGCCCCCGCCGGCAAGGTACGTGTCGATATCGTCGTGCCACAATTCGATTGCCTTGTAGCCCGTTTGGCCGGCGATGCGGATCTTGTCGAGGATCGGCGTGGGGCGGATCGTGCTGGAATTGAGACAGTAAATGAAGTCGGCCATGCGGAAGTCCCGTCAAAAGTCGGCAGTTACCGGGTGCAAGTGATCCAGACGGGGCTCGACCAGGCAAGCTCCCCGTCGGTTTGCTCGAGCCGCACGTAATACAGCGACGGCCCTTTTTTTGGGTGCTCGTCGGTGTAATTAATTCTGATCTCCTCGGAGTGCGGCGTCGATTGGAAGAGGTATTCGTTGTCGCGGACGAGCGCGACCTTGGCGATCTTTTCGGTCCCGATCGCGTGGAGCGTGAAGCGGGGCTGCTCGGCAGTCGTGAACTCGTCCCCCATGAAGTGGCCGTTGGCCTCGAAGTCGAGCACGATGTTGTCGGTGGCACCGTAGGTGTGCCGTTTGCGAATCGAATCGAGGTCCGCCGTTCGAGAGTTCTCCGGCGTGTAGACGAGGGCATAGCTGATGTGCGTTGAGCCGTGGTCGCTCGAGGAGATCGTGCCCAGCCGATAGCCCTTGGCGTACGCTTTCCAGACGAGGCCGGCCTGCTGGAAGCCACCCGGTGCGCTATCGGGTTTTTCGTTGCGTCCGTGGACCCGCGGGGCGTCAAGCGTTTCGTAGCTGTTGCGGGCACCCTGGTACATCTCGACGACCGGCTCGATCTTGGGATCGTTGTCCCGCCAATCGGTCCCCATGGTGCTCGTCCCCGAGGTGTGCGGGATCGCCAATCCGCCCGTTCGCGAGAGGAACTCGTACAGCAGCTTCGTGTCATTTGTGACGACGTGGCCCGTGCCGATTCCGGGGAAGACGCCGGTCTGGTCGAGCTTCAACTGAAACGGAAAGACGGGAACCCCACGGACGGCGTGCACCACGTTGCGGTGCCCGTTGGGAAACTGCACGCTCCGCTCGTAGCCGTAAAGCGGGACGAACCGCGGGGAGAGGAAGTACATGTCGGCGGACTTTTGCGTGAGCCACCACCAATAGGCGTAATGGCCACCCCCTTGATGGTCGGTCAGCGAGCCGAAATCCATCGACGCCACGTCGATCATGTAGCGATAAAAGTCGAGGTACGAACCGTCGTTGCCGGGGCCGACGTCCCAGCTCATTTCCGTGTGGCGGTGCAAGTCGCCGCGGACAATCCGGTGCGGCACGCCTCCAATCGAGACGCGATGGGCGCGAATTCGTTCGACTTGTCGTGCTTCACGCGACACGTTCCACGCGGGCATGCCGGCGGGCGGGTCAGGGGGCTGATAAGCGGCCAGTTGAGGAACGCCGACTTCGGCCGACGGGGCGGGGACGTTGGTGATCAGAGCCACGTCCTGGATGGGTCGATGGAAGTTGCGCGGATCGCGGGCGTCGCTGGAATAGGCGACCCACAGCGAACCGTCGTCGACGGGCAGGATGCGGCTGAAAACGCTGATCCGTCCCGTGCTGGCCGCCAGGTCATGGGCCGGAGTCCAGCCTTTTGGCGAAAGGGTCGTGACGCTCTCGACCCAGCCTTTTTGTCCACGCGGCCGCTGACGCCGGGCAAAAATCAGGTGGCGGAAGCGGAGCCAGATCCGCCCATCCTTTCCGGAGGCCAGGGAGGGCATGGCCGACTCTTCAACAGCGAGGGCCGGGTCATCGGCTTCGGCCAGCGATTTTTGAACGTCGGGAGCGGCCAGGAGCTTTCCATCGCGATAGCAGGCGACCTTCACGTGCCGGGTGCTGCCCAAGCTGCTGCCCAGGCTGCGGTTGTTCCGCCGGAGCCAATATCCGACGTCTTTGCCCCAGTTCGGCCCTCCCTGTTCCCAGGCGATCCACACGCCACCGTCGCGGTCGCAGGCGACGCTGGCATGGGCCTCGTAATAGGACGACGTGGCGATCGGAATGACGCGGCCGGCCTTTCCGTCCCGGACGCTCGTCAAAAAGACGTCGTAGTCGCCGTTGCGGTAGCTGTCGAAGGCGATCCAAGCCGTTCCGCTGGCATCGACGGCGACGCGGGGGAACCAGTCGCTTTCGGCGTCCGAGGTGACGGCCAGCGGCTGCGACCAGGACGTCCCGTCAAACTTGCAGTAGTAGATGTCGCCGGCGTTGTTCGGATGGGCCTGCCAGACGACGTGGATATTCCGCTTTTCATCAACCGTGACGTGGGGGTTGATGTCGGGCTTCGGATCAGTGGTGAGGCGCACGAGTTTTCCCCACGTGTCGTGTTCCAACGACCGTGCGTAGAGATCCCAGTTCCCGGTCTGACCCGCGGATTGGCCGGTCTGCTCGCACCAGATGACCCACAGCCGATCGTGAGCGTCGACGGCGATCTGCGGCATCCAAATATCGGCCTGCGCCTGGACGAGCGGCACGTTCGTTCGGGTCGACCACCGGCCGTTACGCAATCGCCGATGGACGCGAATTTGATCGTGCCCGTCGTAGTAGGCCGCGTAGGCGGCGAAAAGCGTTCCATCAGCGGCCTTCGCCACCGAGGCGAAATCGTCACACGAATCGCCGGTCGAAAGGACCTTGGCACCGGCGTCGCGGGCGGCGATCTCGAGGCGTCCAAGATATTCCGCGTCGGTTACGTCGGCAGCGGCGGCGGCCTGTTGCTTGCGCGGACCTGAGCGTCTGGCCTTGGCCGGTCGTGGTCCCGGCTCCGCCGACGCGACCATCGATTCCGACTTTGGATTGCGGGAGCCTGCCGCTCCGTAGAAAAGGAGCAGGGGAGAAATCACGGCAACGAATAGTGCCGACATCAATTGACGTGACATCCGTAGCTCCTTGAACGGGTCGGTTCGCCCAGGATAACCGTACCAGGGGCAGGGGGCGAGGGGTGAGCGGCGCGGAACAGACAGCGGCTCGATGCGAGTGATCCTGGGGCCGACGGCGGCCGGTCGGATTGGCCCCCTTTTCCCGGCTCGGCACGCGGTGCTCAGCCCTCTTGCCCGTTGCCGGGGGGATGCAATCGGCCGCGGCGACTTGCTACAGTGGAAGAGAGGAGTCCTGCTGCATCTGGAGCTGATTGCGATGCCCGTCAAAGTGCGATGTTCGGAATGCGAAAAGGTGCTCAACTGCGCCCGATCGCGCGGGGGAAGGCGATCAAATGTCCGGCCTGCGGGTCGGCCGTGCGCGTGCCGATCGCGAAGCCGGCCAAGAAAGTGGCCGCGCCGCCCCCCAGTAGCAGCATGATGCTTGCCAATCTCGATCTCGATCGCATCGAAGACACCGAGACTCACATCTGTCCGAAATGCGGCGTTGAGGTGACGGCGGAAGACGTCGAGTGTCCCGAATGCCACGTCAACCTGCAGACCGGCTTGCTCAGCGATCAAAAGAAAGTCGAGTTGAGCCGCAAGGGGCCGAACCCCAAGCTCTATTACAAGGAATTTGTGCGGGACGGCTTCGACTTCTGGAAACGGGAGAAACGCCTTACCTTTCGCCTGGCCACCTTTTGGACCCTGTTTTGCCTGATTTTCGCGGCCTGCGCGTTCATGTCGCTGTGGTGCATCAAGCCGCTGCTTCGCGATTTCTGGATGTTTTTGGCATCCATCTCGCTCTTGATCCCGCCGGGGCTGACGTGGAATCTGCATACGACGATCATCGACGCCACGATGCGGAAGAAAAAGAAGCTCGGAAAATATACGTACGACAAGTTTCTGGGTGCGGCCCTGGGGTTGAAACTGATTTTCTGGTTCCTCGACATCGCGGCCCCGGTGCACATTGCGGCAATCGTGTTCCTGGTGCTTGGAGTGCGCGGAATGCCGCTGGGGTTCATGGTCGCCGGCGCGCTGGAAGGGGCGGCCGTCCTGTTTGCATCGCTGCTCTTCCCGGTCGCGATGACGCACATGGCGATGCCGATCACGCGTCGCGGATGGATGTTGACCAAACTCTCGAAGCCGTTTTTCAGGACGTTCCCGGCGGTTATTTACTGGTGCTTTTTTCTTTACCTCACGCTCCTCCCTGCGATCGCCTGCGTGGCAGTGGGCGGGTTCTTCGCCGCCAGGGGAATACCAGAGCTGCTCGACCATGCCGCCGTGAACACGAGAATCTTCACGGCGAAGGCCGAAATCGAAAACATTCCCAAGAACAAGGACGTCCCTCACGATCTCCAGGAAGCCGCCAAACTGAAAGAATTGCCGATGGCCTGGTCGGCGTTCTTCCTGCCATCGGGCCTGCTGGTCGCGGCCGGGGCCCTGTTTGGAGCGATCGCCGTCTTTTCGATGCGCACGAACGGCCAGTACGCGCGGTACTTCATGGATCACCTCGACCTCGAAACGATGGTCGAAGAGGTTGTTTACGTTCCCAAGGCAAGAAACCTCGGTGAATTAGAGGCCAAAGCTGCCGAACCCTCATGGAAACCCATTCTGACGGGTGTCGGGCTGCTCTATGCCGTGGCCATTCTCTTGGGAGGCTCGATCGGACTGAGCTTCCTGACGGGCGCAGCAGAGGGGGTCACCTATGGGCTCTTGATCAGCGGCCCGATCCTGACACTCGTGGGTTTTGGCTGGGCGATCGTCGCCGTTGCGACAATGAGAAAAGCGGAGAAGTCGCCGCTCAAGTTTGCGGCCGGCGTCCTGGCTTCGGGACTGGTCGCTGCCGGGATCGGCGCGGCTCTTTACGCCACCGTCGATTTCAAGAGCGGTCCCGCCGGACCGGGGGGCAACGCGGTTCCGGCGAAACCCGGTCAGGCACAGCCGGCCCCCGCCGCTGCGCCAAAACGGGGCCGAAAAGCGAGATAAGACGCCGCCGCCTCGACGGATTCCACCGCGATTTCTGCGCGGTTGTTACGCTTCCGGCGTGGGGATTTCCAGTCGGCAGCAGCCCAGGTCGATATGCTGCTTGCCTTGGCGGGAAGGGGAGTTCGCCAGAATTCCCTCGCGCAGCCGATAAATTTTGAAGCGCCCGCGCTTCTCTCGTTCCAGCAGTCCGGCGGCGTGCAAAATTCCGAGGTGATGCGACACCGTGGCGATCTCGGTGGCGAGCGCCTCGGCCAGCTCGCCGACGTTCTGCGGTCCGGCGCAGCGTATCGATGATCCGCAAGCGAATCGGATCTCCGAGTGCTTTCAGCATTTCGGCACAGTGGTTCGATTCCAGCGAATCATGTTGCGACATGGCACATAACCACAAATCGCGGTGCGCGGCAGATTGCCGAGGTGCCGGCGGAAGGGGATCGAACGGGTCTCCGCCCGCCGACAGATTGAGCGACGGCGCGGATTCCAGGAAGCAAGACAACACAGTGAAATCGCAGCCGGGACGGAGATGATCGACGCAAAACGAGCCACCTCCTAACGGAGTGTCGCGCTCGGACCCAATCAACCGATCGGCCAGGAGAAGACACTTTAAGCGTGCCCGATAGGACGTCCCGATTTTGGCCGACGGCTCTCTCCATCCAAAATCCTCCGTCTCGCCGTTTCAGCCTTCCGCCAGCAGCATCGTCTCCCTCAGGAGTGCCTGCTCGCGGGCGGGGTGAATGATCATTCCGATCACGGCGGCCGCCACCATGAAATCTTTCCGATCCGCCAGAAAGGACTTATTCGCGAGTAGACCTCGGCGAATGCCGAGATTCGCAGCGCGGAGCCGGAGATTGCCAGAGCGCGGCTGTTTGCATCTTAACGTGACACAAACCGCCGTGCAGCGCATTAAAGAGCGTAAAAGAGGACCTCTGAGGGAAAAGTTTCAAAGGGCCGGCCAGCGGACAATCAAAACAGCGTTCGCCCTCCGGCTGGACAAGCATCGCCGGACGCACCGACACGTCTTGCAAGACGGCAGGCCCCTCAAACCTCGGCTTTGGGGGCCAGAACGCGGTCTGGCCCCCGGAGGCTGGCTCCTGCTCGATCTCTAAAAGCTGTCCGTGACCGGAGAGCGGCCCTTGTAGGTAATCAGCCGGCAGAAAACGATCAGGCTGATGTTTTCGCTGACCATGTGACTCGAGCCGTCGCACATCAGCACACCGCACGTTCCCGGATGAAAACTATAGAGTCCCAACCGGATTTGGTTCGTGCAATTGATGAAGCACGCGGTCGTGGAGCCCGGCGGTGCCGGCTGCGTTCCGTCGAAAGTCGACCCAAACAGGTTGAACCAGGCGTTATCGATACATCCCCAGCAGCCTCCCGCGTTGTGGTGGGGCACAGGCTCCAGGGGATCAGGTGCCACGAGGTTTCCCCCGGCGCACGCGGCGTTGGCAATCTTTTTCACTCCCCGCTGCCACAAATCGGGACGGCCGGCCAATTCGGCGCAGAACAGGGTCGTGGATGTCCCGTCCGTGACCTGTTCGATCGACACAGGGGGGACGCCCGTCCGTATAACGGTCCAATTCATCACTCCCAATCGGGACGACTGGCCGCCAATCTTTTGGGGATCGTTCGGCGAAACGGCCGCGTTGTACGCGCAGCGAAGCCCGTTGCAATAGCAATCCACCGCTGTGTAATCGCTGGCTCCCGCCCAATACGGAGTCGGATAACCGAGGCAGGGAATGCACGAACCCACCGGATTTTCCAGAAAAGGGTTTGATGCGCGGGGCGACGACGGGCAAACAAAGGCGGGAATCACCGCCGCGGCCGGCCGGCTGGGACCGCACGTGCAACACCCGCCGGAATTGAGTTGCGTATATTTTGGCATCCCGAACATCTGCAGGCATTGGGGAGAATAGATCGGACCGTTTTGGCAGATCTTGTTGTAGACATTGGTCGCTTCCAAATACTGCAAAAGCCGCTCGCCCCAGACGTGCACGTTCGGATCGTCGGTCGGATAAAAGTAGGGGGGACACTGCCCCAAGACGCACGGGCAAACCATCGCACTTTGCACCGGGCCGGCCACCATGGTGAAGGCCGGCGGAAACATCTGATTGACGTCGTGGTAGTTGTGGGCAGCCAGGCCGATCTGCTTCAGATTGTTGCGGCATTGGGTCCGGCGGGCCGCCTCGCGGGCCGCCTGAACCGCCGGTAACAACAGCGAAATCAGGACGGCAATGATCGCAATCACGACCAGGAGCTCAATCAATGTGAAACCGGGCCGTCGACGGTCTCGTAGGGGGCGGGAATCTCGGATCGCAACGTTCACAGGTGGGACTCCTCAGGGGTGGGGTGCAGCTTCGAGCCACGCAGATTCAGGTGCTCGCGGCGAGCATTTCGACAAGTTGCTTGGCGCCGCCGTTTCGGTGGGTGCGGGGCCTTGCAACCTCATCCATGCTGGGAATTCGATGGTCCAGCATCAGTCGCGTCAATATTCTTACGAATTTTAGAACAAATAACGACTGCGACACCGCGGATCAAGTGTGAGAGCGGACCAAACGCGCGAATCGAGGCGTATGAGCCGAGCCGATCCCCGCCACGGGCGTTGATTGGTTGACCTGCTTTGTGCTCCGATTAGAATGAATTGTGAATCTGCCGCTCATCTCTCCTGCCGAACTGACGCGGGCGAACCGAGTGGTGACGGTTGTCGGCACGGTGCAATGCGCCGGCCGGGATCGCCTCCGTCCGCTTGCTGTCGGCACCGTCCGAAGAACCCGCTCGAGAGAGCCAATCTCTTTCCCGCCCCGTGTTCTCAGACAACGATCCCTTGCGATCTTCGCCGGCCCGCAGCGGCAACGGCCCGCATCGCCGGTCCGATGAGAAGCCAACGACTCTGGCGGCGCTTAAACGCGGCGTTTGCCGGTTGCGGCTTGTCGCGAGCCGGCTGTCGGCTCAGGGAGCGATCAATCAAGCCGGCAACCAGACCCGTGGAGTTTCCATCGCCTCGAGATGTGAAGGGCGGAAGTTATGGCCAGATCGAAAGACCTGTTCGACGAATCCACGATGACGTTCGGCGAGCACCTCGAGGCGCTCCGAATGCATCTGTTCAAGGCCATTCTGGGACTCGTGGTGGCCACGCTGTTTACCGTCTATTACGGCACGTCGATCGTCGACATGATCCGCCGGCCCCTCGATGCCGCGCTGACGCGCAACAAGTTGTACAACGAAGAAGAAGTAACGCAATATTGGAGCCAATTCACAGGCTGGCTCACGGGTAAACCGGCGGTTTCACAAAACGGCTCGGCCAACGGAGATCAGGACAAAGCGCCGGCCACTCCGCCGAACAAGGCGACGATCTTCGTTCACGTCAAACCATCCGATCTTCTCAATATCCTGCACGGCGCCGATCCGAAGCGATACCCAGCACCTCAAGTGAACGCGGACGAAAAGGCCGTTTCGCTTCCGCTCGCCGCGGATGAATTCCGCGACTTCCGGCAGACGACCGTGGCCTCGACCCATCCGATCACGCTCAAGGTGCAGGAAGCCTTCATGATGTACCTGTGGGTCTCCCTGGTGGCCGGATTCGTTTTGGCTAGCCCCTGGATCTTTTATCAAATGTGGCAGTTCGTGGCGGCGGGCCTGTACCCGCACGAACGCAAGTACGTCCACGTCTATTTCCCGATGAGCATCGGACTTTTCCTGACCGGCGTACTCTTTGCCTTTTATCTCGCGCTGCCTCTCGTGCTCGATTTTCTCCTCGGTTTCAACCGTTTGCTCGGAGTTGTGCCGCAGATTCAACTTTCCGAATGGGTGAGTTTTGTTATTCTTCTGCCCGTCATGTTCGGGATCAGCTTTCAATTACCGTTGATCATGCTGTTTCTGGAACGGCTCGGAATCGTGTCAACCACCGATTACCGTTCCCGCAGACGACTGGCCGTCCTCGTCATGGCGGTGGCGGCGATGCTGCTCAACCCGGCAGCCGACCTGGGAACGATGATGCTGATGTTTGTTCCCCTCGTCTTTCTTTACGAGTTCGGCATCCTGCTATGCGCCCACTGGAAAATGGAACGGCCATTCGAAGAACCGGCCATCGGGTGACGACAGCCAAAGAGAATTCGACAGAACTCAACGCAGTAACATATTGAAATTACTGGAGTTATCGTCAACCAACCGCAGTCCCCCGTCCGCAGCGCCTGGAATTGACGTGACGAGAATTTGTTCCAATTTCCGCAACCCTGTCAGCACTGACGTTCAACAGCGAGATAAAATATGAGGAGTCGGGCGACTGAATCACTAGAGGCGAAGGGGGAATATAAGCTGAAAGCGTAAGGAGAGAGAATGAAGCCCGTTTTCGCAGACGGCGATTCACTCCGTCGGGTTTTCGCCGCAACCACCGAGCATACTTTCGAAGTCGATTTGGGGGTCGCTGACCCACCGCTGATCGACTATCTGGTGGACCTCCTCCTTCGCTTCGTCCGCATGGATGCCATCTTCAAAATCCGCGACACGGTCGGACAACGTCTGGAAGATGTCGCGGAAATGATGCTCGAGGCCGACCAACGTCAGGCCAATCCGCGCCGGGAGATCTATCGCCACATCGGCGATTTCACGCTGTTTTGGACAGGCGTGTACCCCGAAGCGCTCTCTCGCATGAAGGCACCCGATCGCCGCGACCACCTGGTCGACTATTTCCAACAAGGCAAGCGGTCGTATTACCTGGCCAGTACGTTTGACCAGAAGCCGTATGACCAGGAAGCGCCGATCCTCCGCCGCCTCAGCGAAGAGTTCGAGCTTTGCACGTATGGGCTCAACCGCGTGCGGTCGCTTTGGCAACAGGAAGCGGCCGCTCGCCGGGACGAGGGCCCGTCCCTCCCTGCGGAAGGCTGAGTCCGGCGAATCCTTCACATTCGGCCCACCGGAGCGTAGGCTGAAGGGCAACCGGCACTAATCTTTCCACGGAAACGGTTCCCGAGTGCATACCACCCTGAAGTGCGCGGCCTGCGGGCATCTGCACGCCGTCGACGTGCCACAAAACGTCTGCGTCGAGTGCGGTCGGCCTCTCTTGGCCGAATATCGCCTGACCGAGCTGGCGGGAAGCTTCACTCCCGAACGCGTCCGCTCCCGGCACGTGCGTTCGTTATGGCGATTCTGGGAAGTGCTCCCGGTGGACCGGCCGGAAGACGCGGTCTCGATGGGCGAAGGCGTGACGCCCCTGGTGAGCGTCCGCGGCAGGGGCCCTCTGGCGGATTTTGGCCGGCTCTTCGTCAAGGACGAATCCTTTAACCCGACGGGGAGCTTCAAGGCGCGGGGGATGTCGGCGGCGATCACGCGAGCCAAGGCGCTCGGCACGACCACGGTCGTGCTGCCCTCGGCGGGCAACGCCGGTGGAGCGGCGGCTTCGTACGCGGCGCGGGCGGGCATGCGTTGCTTCGTCTTCATGCCCGAGGATACGCCGACTTCCAACATCGTCGAAGCGGTCGTGGCCGGTGCGCGTGTCATTCTGGTGAAGGGGCTGATCAACGACTGCGGAAAAATCGTGCGCCAAGCCTGCGAGCGGTTCGGCTGGTTCGACCTGTCGACGCTCAAGGAGCCGTTCCGTGTCGAAGGCAAAAAGACCATGGGCTACGAGCTGGCCTTCGACTTCGCCGATGAGGCGGGAAACGGCCGCTTGACCCTTCCCGACGTGATCTTTTATCCAACCGGCGGCGGAACCGGACTGATCGGCATGTGGAAGGCGTTCGACGAAATGGAGCGCCTGGGCTGGATCGACCGGCGCCGGCCCCGAATGGTGGCCGTGCAAGCGGAGAACTGTTCCCCGATCGTCCGCGCCTTCCAGCAGGGCGAATCGCACGCTCAGGTCTTCGCCAATGCGAGCACCGTGGCCTCGGGCCTGCGCGTGCCGGCGGCCATTGGAGACTTCCTCATGCTGCAAGCGCTTCGCGCCAGCAATGGCACGGCGGTTTCCGTCTCCGATCGGGAGTTGCTCGCCGGGACGATCGAGATGTCACAGGCGTTGGGAAACTTCGTCTGCCCCGAGGCAGGCGCGGTCTGGTCGGCGGCGCAGCGTCTGGCCGAAGAGCGCTGGATCCGACCGGACGAACGAATTGTGCTCTTTAACACCGGAACGGGGCTAAAATACGGTCATCTCTTTCCGCCTGGGAATCTACCGGTGTTGGATCCGGCACAGACGGAGGGATTCGAGCGCTGGGCCCAAGAGATCGCGTCATGTCGCTCGCCGAAGGATTAGGTCGCCTGGCCGACACCGAATGGGCGCATTTGCGTCAGCTCGTCGAATCGCTCGACCAGATCTTTTTTCTGGTCGCCAGCGACATGAGCCGCGTCTACTACGTCAGTCCCGCGTACGAGCGGATCACCGGCTACTCGTGCGAAACGCTGTACGAGAATCCGCGGGCCTGGACCAAATTAATCGATAACGACGATCGGGCCTTCGTCTTGAAGCGGGTTGCGGATCGGCTCGAGGGGGTCGTCCAGGGGCGAACCGAACTTGAATATCGCATCCACACGGCCTCCGGCGAGTTGCGTTGGCTCCGCGTCATTCAATCGCCGGTTTGCGACGAGTCGGGGCAAGTGGATCGACTGGCCGGCATTGCCGAGGACATCACGGCACGCAAGCAGACCGAGACGGCACTCAAGGAGATCCACGCCGATCTGGCCCGGCAGGTCGAACTGCGGACCCAGGAGCTGTCGCAAACGGTTTCCGGATTCGAACGCGAAATCGCACAGCGCCGCCAGATCGAAGCGGAACTGCGGCGCAGCGAGGCCCGTTTCCGCCGGCTGTTCGAGGCGAACATTATCGGCGTGATGTTCAGCGACATTTATGGCAACGTCACCGACGTGAACGAAGCCTTTCTGCAAATGACGGGCTATTCTCGCGCCGATCTGCCGCTGCGCTGGGACAAGATGACTCCGCCCGAGTGGTTCCATTTGACCCAACTCAGCCTGGAACAAATGGTGCGCAGCGGAACCGTCAAGCCGTTGGAAAAAGAATACATCCGCAAAGACGGCTCGCGGGTCCCCGTCCTGATCGGTGGTGCACTCCTCGATCGCGAGAATTGGCGCTGCGTCTTTTTCGTTCTCGATCTCACGCAGCGGCGACTCGCCGAAGAGCAAGTCCGCGAAGTCAGCCTGCAGTTGGAACACGCCTCGCGACTGAGCGTAATGGGCGAATTGCTGGCCGACATGGCACACGAAATCCACCAGCCTCTGGGTGTGATCGCCAATTATGCCAACGGAACATTGCGGCGTTTGAAGAACAAGCAGCTGAAAGTCCGCGAGCTGAAAGAGCGGTTGCGGGACATCGCCGCCGAATCGATGCGCGTCGCCAAAGTGCTCAGGCGGATCCGCGAATTTATCCGCCGCCGCGAGCCGGATCGGAAACTGGTCAACCTGAACACGATCGTGATGGACTCGCTGCAATTCACGCGGTTCGAACGGCGGGAGCACCGCGTCGCCGTCATGGTGCGGCCTGATCGGGAGTTGCCGGACGTTCAGGCGGACCCGGTCCAGTTGACGCAGGTCGTCGTCAACCTGCTCTCCAACGCCATTCATGCCGTCTCGAGCCCGCGCTGCGAATTCCCGAAGATTCTGATTTCCACCTACGTGAATGACGATGACATGGCGGAAATCGCCGTCGCCGACAACGGCCCCGGAATCGCGGCGGCCGACGTACCGCGGATTTTCGATCGGTTCTTCACCACGAAATCGAGCGGTTTGGGACTCGGTCTTCCCATCAGTCGGTCGATCATCGAATCGCACGGCGGGCAGCTCACCTGCGATTCGCAGCCGGGTGAATCGACCGTCTTTCGGGTCACGCTCCCTCCGCACAAAGCGCCGGTCGAACGGTCCACGTAAAGAGGCGGCAGCCCGAGCCTGAAACGAGCCGCGTCGAACGAAATCCATGCCGGCGGCAATTCGTCAACGCGCGATGCCCAAAAGAACGCGCGACAAGAACGACACGGGGAGATCCGGCTGCACGAGGCGCTCGGGCCGTCCGAGTTGTCGCAGCACGTTTTCGGCGGCGAGATAGCCGCTGCGCACTGCCCCTTCCATGGTCGCCGGCCATCCTGTTTGCGTCCAATCGCCGGCCAACTGCAGGTTGGTCACGGGAGACTGCTGAAGCGGCCTGCACTCCGACGCGCCGGGGCGGACGGAAAAAACAGCCTTGTGCTCGGTCACCAGCCGGCTGTGTAAAAGCGTGGCACCGCGCGACGCGGGGAAGATTGCTTCCAATTCCTCGACCACCTGGGAAATGGTCTCCTGCTGACTATTGGCGGCGATGTTGCGACTTGCGCTGATGACGACTTGGTAGCTGTAACCGGACTGCCCAGTTTGCGAAGTCAAGTTTTCCGTCTCATCGGGCGACACGTTTCCATTGGCGGCATGCAACAAACTCCGATTGAAGACCCATTGGCTCAACCGCCCGATCAGGACGGCGTGAGGCAGTTCGCGGGCAGAACCCGCCGCGTCCGTCCGGCGCACCGCTGATTTTTGGGAAAAAGAATTGGGCGGTCGAACCAGAGATGCACGCTCGAAATCGGGGCCGACTCCAATTCGCGGATCTTCGACAGGGCGGGGTCTGCCTGGCACGAGTCCGGCAAGAGATCGAGGACAATCCAATGTGGGACGGCGACAACGACGTAGTCCGCCGTGATCTTTTCACCCGAGCGGAGCAGAGCCCCGGCGGCACGGCCGTTTTCAACCACGATCCGTTCGACGCCCGTCTGCAACCGCACGGTCGCGCCGCGCTGCCGAAGCCATTCCTGCAACCGTTCGCCGTACAGTGTGTCTAACGGCACGGTTGGAATCTGCACGTACCAGCCGTCACGATTCGCCAAAAACGCGTCGACGAAAACCTTCCGGGCACTCCCCACGTCGATCCGGTCGAGCGTTTCACTCAGTGCGCTCACCAGCACGGGGTTCCAGAAACGGTCGATCGCGGTTTCCGTTTGCCGCTGCTTCCGCAACCAATCGGAGAGGGCCTGCGCCTCGCCACCGCGACCAGCGGCCAACCGACGCAAACCAAGCGCGATGCAGAGCCGATCGTTCCGCGACAGGTAACTCATCCGTCCAAACGACGCAGCGCAATGAAACGGAGCGGGCAGCCGACCGCTCGCCAGTGGGTTCACGACGTTGTCGGAGCCGATGAAAAAGAGTTCGGGTTCGGTGCGAAACAGATCGGCCAGCCCCACGATCCCGCAAAAATGCTGAAAATTCGTGCAACAACCAAGACTGACGTGCTGGCAGTTGTCGATCTTGGTTTCTGTCGCCCGGTCGAGAAACGAACTGGCACGTCCGCCCAGCCTGGGTCGCGACTCTAAAACCGTGACCGCCACGCCCCGTTGCGCCAGGGCGACAGCGGAGGCCAGACCGGCCAGTCCTCCACCGACAATCACGGCACGTGGCGTCACGCTGCTCACGCCGGAATGACCGCGATCGGTCGGCCGTCGACGGGAGACCCGGCAGCGACCGGATTGACCAGCGCGGCGGCAAACAGGGGCGATTCAATGCGAATTTCATCGCCGGCCTGAAACCGCCAATCGCGCGTCTTGTGGCTCAACTTACTGGTTCCGAAGAAATGCAGATGGATGTCGCCGGGTCGGCGATGCTGCGCGTATTTGAAGTGATGATCTTCGAGATTCCGCAGCGAATGGCACATCCATTTCTCGCCAGTCCGTAGTTCGCCGCTGTCGTAGATCGTCTGCCCGTCCCGCGTGACCGTGCACCGCAAGGGGATGTCATCAAACGCGCAATCTGTTTTCAACGTCGGTCCGGCGGCACACGTTCGCAGCTTCGATGGCGCGAGGTACAGGTAATTGATCGCCTCAGTCGCGTGGTCCGACCATTCATTCGCCAGGGCGAAGCCGATCCGCCGCGGTTGGCCGGTCGGATCGATAATGTAACAACCGACGATTTCCGGTTCTTCGCCGCCGTCGAGTGCAAAGGCGGGGATATCGAGCGCGTCGCGGTGCCCGCGGAGAATGCCTCCGTCTCCCTTGTAAAACCACTCGGGCGAGTTTCCACGCGCGCCGGGAAGCGGCTTGCCCCCTTGCACGCCCAACTCAAACATGCGGGCCGAGTCGGTCATCGGTTTGGCCGCGACCTCCTTTGCGGGGCTCGATGGACCTGAGGAGGCCTCCGTCTGAGCGGCGTGCATCTGGTCGCGAGACTGCATGCTGCCGGTGTGCGTGAGGCCGGTTCCCGTGACCAGGACGCGATGCGGATCGGCATGATCGAGAGGCGGACAGACGAAGGGGGTGCTCCCACCTGGCGTTCCGCTCAGCAGAGTGCGCATGCTGAAGCTGGCAGTTGAATTGCTGGGGACCAGTGAACGAACGAAATCCACCAGGGGCCGCCGAGCAGCAAAGGCCGCTTGAAACAGGTCGTAAACGTAAGCCAAGTCTGCATGATTGGCCGTCACGTCGCGAACGACGTCGCCGTCGACAAAGCCGACGCGCCTCCCGTGCCCGGGGATCTCAAATTGGACAAGTTCCACAGACGCACTCTCCACGTTGCCGATGTTTCCTCGTGGGCCGGTCCTTAAGGACCGAGACCGCGCTGATTATCGGCATCGGAAAGCGAGTCTCGCAATCCCTCCGCGAGTTCGATCTGGCAGCAAGTCCGAATCGGTTTGCCCCCTCGGTGCCGGCGCCTCGACCGATGGTTCGCCTCGGCGGCTGTGGCGCAAAGGCCCGAGACTTAAACGTTGGGGGGCCCGGCCCCAACGGATCGAATGAACCAACGACGGTTCAGTGGGCCGACGCGCTCGCAAAACCGCCCGCTGCCAGGCCTCCATTGACGACTAAGGTGAACGCAGTCCTGGTTGCCCCGCTGGAGGTTTTCACGGAGATCGCCGGCGGTTTGCCCGTCACGAACGTGAAACTCCCCACGATGACGAATGACGTTCCGCGGATGGACATTCCCGCGTCGTCGGACATGGCTTTCATTCCTGCCAGTCCCATGTGAGACAGGCCGGATTTCGAGATTTGACCGTCGCCGGCGAATGCCGGCGCCGCCGAGAAACCGAATAGCGCAGCGAAAAAGAGGAGGGTTTTCACAGCAGGTGTCTCCATTCTAAGGCTGTCGAACCAAATCAAACGCAGGGACCAGGCGGTCCACGGCCTGCGTTTGTTGCATCCAGTTGCTTGAAGGCCCGACCGACGGAAGAGTAGCCAAAATCAGCGGCGCAGGAACGCCTGCCGATTCAGCGGCGATCGCCTTAGGGGTGAGATTCCAGCGGTGCAGATTCTTGTGGCGACTGCGGACGACCGACCCAACGCTCGACACTTTAGCGGTGTCGTAACATCAAAGTCAATAAACGCGGACGCCTGATGAAACGACGCAAACGGCCGCGCCCGCGCAAACAAAAACGCCCTCTCCCAGGATGGGGGAGGGCGTTTGACCGATTTTCGGCGAACCGCACAGCGCTGACAGCGCGGTGCCGGTTGCTCTGGTCAGACTAGTGGCTCGACGCACTCGAGAACCCACCGGCGCCGATCACGTTCACCGTGGTGACGGTGGTAACGTGGCTGCCATGGGTGGTGATCGTGGAGGTCACGTCGCCAGCCACGCTGGCATTGTCGCCAGAGGCCGAGTGCTTGCCGTCAGCGAGGTAGAAATTGACCGATCCAGACGAGCCGCCGACGCCGTTGATCGTGGCGTAGCTGCCGCCGCCGACCAACACCGACAGACCGCGAATGTGCATGCCCTGGCTGTCGGACATTGTCTTCATGTTGGCCAGACCCATTTTTGCCAGGGACTGATCCGAAACACGGCCTTCACCAGCCATTGCCGACGTCGCCGAAAACGCAACAACCGCAGCCAATCCGAGAAGAACCTTCATTGCAACTGCCTCTCAAAAAAATGGACACACGCGGAAACAAAAAAACACACGTCGGGCTCCCGCGTCCCTACGTGGATTAAGGCCAATTCGGGCAAATCGACCGTCGCTGGTCTATTGACCATTTCGCCGTCAAGCCTGTTGAAATGCCCTAAATAGGCAAATCAGTGGCCCGCCTTCGAGACTCGCTCAGCCCTGACAGCCTTGCAATCTACCCAGACAAACTTATTTGCGTCAACTACCTAATCTTCAAAGTCGTTTAATTTATAACAAACAAACGGCATACTGATCACACGATCAGTATGCCGTCTTTTGAGAGGCGTTCTTCAGGGGCTTTCGGGCCAACTGAAGCAAATCGAGGCGGAAAATTACTTGGCGGTCGCGCTCGAGAACCCACCGGCGCCGATCACGTTCACCGTGGTGGCGGTGGTAACGTGGCTGCCGTGCGTGGTAACCGTGCTGGTCAGGTCGCCGGCAACGCTGGCGTTATCGCCAGAGGCCGAGTGCTTCCCGTCAGCGGCGTAGAAGTTGGTCGAGCTAGCCGTCCCACCGACGCCGCTGATCTTGGCGGAGCTGCCGCCGCCGACCAGCACCGACAGGCCGCGAATCTGCATGCCTTGGGCGTCGGCCATGGCCGTCATCCCGGAAAGACCCATCTTGGCCAACGACTGGTGAGAAACGTGACCCTCGGCCGCCATGGCCGGAACCGACAGGGCGAGGACCGAAGCGAATGCGATCAGGCTCTTCATCTCAAATGTCTCCACTCATCAAAAGGGTGCGGAATCAGGTTTCAACAGAGACTTGCTGTAGCTACGAGCAAAAATCCTTTACTTCGGTCCCACTCTAAACGGCAGTCTCAGGCCCTGTCAACGAGATGTTTATCCATTTTATCCAGTTTAACTATTTTTAAATTGGCATCGGGTTATTGTTGAGCTATGTGCGCGCGTTCCTCGGGCGTGATGCGTAAAAGACGCATCGATGAGGTATTCTGCCGGGAACAGCGCAATTTACTGAAAATAAAAGAGATGTGACGATGCACAGAGCGTCCTGAGCGCATCGTGGTGCAGCGATCTTCGGCAGAAGAAAAGCGAGAGCCGCGCCTTACGGGTGCACGAAGGGAGCCGCAATAATCGGATTTGCGACCTGCTTTTCGATGAAGACCCGGTTGAGAGTCCCCAGGTAAACCTCTTCGGCCGTGAGCGTCAGTGGCGCGTTCTCGCGGAGATCCTGGTCTTTCTTGGCCACGACGAGAATCGCATTCTTTTGCCACTGCTTCACGAATTCATCGATCCGCGTGCGGACGTTGCCACGGGCGGGGTCTGCCAGGTAGACGTAAAACCCATCGGTCCCGCGGTAGATAGCGAAGTGGTTGAATTTCCCGATCGTCAGCGGAACCAGGACAGGTATCTTGGATTGCGAAAGCTGCTCGAACGAGAGGGTGCCGATGCTCGCCACGTAACCCAACTTCACGGAAACGCGGCGAAGATCCGTCAGCGACAGTCCCTCTTTGATCCGGTCGCGGCGTTCGGCGGGCTTGAGCATCGCGTCGAGCTTGTCCAGAACCTTTTGTTCGTTGACCTTATCGCCCCAGTAATACTGGAGCAGCGTGCACAACGACGCGGCACCGCACGAATAGTCGCGGTTCTGCTTGACGACGTTGCGGTCTCGGATGTCCTTCCAGCTCCAGATGAATTTTCGGAACGTGT
This sequence comes from uncultured Planctomycetaceae bacterium, assembly GCA_963833105.1. GTDB lineage: Bacteria > Planctomycetota > Planctomycetia > Planctomycetales > Planctomycetaceae > DASPSM01. Next base: position 128,068 of record CAWHWU010000015.1, on the reverse strand, counting down.
GGTTGGGATCGCGGATCGGGTCGCGCAGCTCGGTCCAGGGCTTCGCGGACGTGTCGCCCGGAGACCCCGCCCTAGACGTGCTGAACGCGGCCCCAAAGACGATCCAAATCGCCAGCAGGAGAGCGGCCGGAACAGTGCGTCGTTGGCCTGCGTTTCTCATTCCGAGCTCCGACCGAAATCCCCGCGATTCCAGGATCCAGCGATTCGTTCGTATCCGGTGCCGCCGCCCTAGTACGTAAACGTGACTCCGATGCGAGAGGGCGTATCCGGTGTCATGCCGATTTCGCCGAACGGCTCGCAAATATGCTTGTCCTTGACGACCGTCACCGAAACCCGGAACCGCATCAGGTCGAGATCGCTTCCCGGGATGCTCACGTCGTTGACGCCAAACCGCGTCAAGTAGTTGCCGATGAACGTGCCGCTGATCGTGACCCACGGGTTGACGGCAAAGCCGACGCCGAACAGGTAATCGAACTCCTGTCCCGGATCGACTTCGAGATTGTTGCCGAAGCTGGCGTCGAATCGATGGACGTAGCCGCCGCCATAATAAAAGACGACCGGGTCGATGCTGTGGACGGCCAGCACGCTGCAGGTGATGTCCCAGAAGCCCTGGCCCAGCGCGTATTCGGCGCGAAGAGTGACGTCGCAAAGGTCGCGTGCCCGGTCGGGGCGATAAAGCCGACCGAGGCAATCACGTCCGGCACGTAGGCACCGCAACCTTTCATAATCTGCCAGTTGAGCCCGGCCGACATGTCAGCCATGCCGCCAAAGTTGTTCGTCAAGCTGTCGCCGTTGTCCGTGGTGATTTCGGTGTTCGACCAGCCGAGCGGAGCGTTGACATAAGCTTGCAACCCGTCGCAGATGCCGTAGCGGGCTGCGAACGGAATGGTCATCAACTGCAGCCGCTCGCGCTCGTTGGCGACGCCGACAATGGCTCCTGAGTGATTGACGATGGGAACGGCCGCATTGAAGTTGAACACGGTGTAGGCCAGTCCCCAGTCGAACTGCCATTGTCCCGGTTTCAAAAGGATCGCCTGCTGCCGCAGGAATTCCAGCGTGTTGCTGGGGGGCGCGTCTCCCAGCTTTTCCACCTCTCCAAACGACCCGGGCGCCCCCGATTGGCCGGCAGCGGAGGAATCGGCACCTGGTGCCGGCGTGGTCTGGTCGGCCATCACCACGGCACCGATTGTGATGTTCAGGGGATCGGCCGTTGATACGAATGCCGGCGTGTCCGGGATTTCATTGGCAATATGCGCTGGCGGCAGCGGAACGGTCAGATCCGGAACCTCGACCGGCGCGACGACGAGGGAAACCGGTCCGCGAGCCGGCGCGGGATTGTACGTCGGCAAGGACAGCGGCATCGGCATGGGAGCGGCGACGCTCATGATCACAAACGCCGGAGGCTCGGCCTCGGCAAAGCGAAGCTGAGGAACCGCTTCCTGCTTCGCCGACGGCGGAGTTCGCCTCGCGGAGGCGACGGCGGGTCGCGAACCCGGTGACGAACGCGTTGCCGACTTCGGTGTCCCCGGAGATGGCGACGAGGTATGAGCCGCAGACACGACCGGCGACGGGCGCCCGTCGGTCGCGGAGACGCTCGTCACGAATGCGGCGGGTTCATCAACAGTGAATTCGATCACCGGAGGAGACGCCGGCGGGATTTGGAACGCCTTTTCCGGAACGACGACCTGGTTGAGGGTGATGTCGTCTTCCTCCGGCTCGAAAAGCTGCGTCGGATCCACGTAGCGCCGCGCCATCGCCCGTAACGACGGCGAATCGTCGGCCAAAGCCCAGCTCGCGGCGACGCCCATTAAGGACAGGACGCCAGCCGCGAGGACTTTGGCACCTCGACGAATTCTCGCGCGGGAATTCGCGGAGTGTTTCCACCGACCATTGTGCACTCCATTGCGTGGCAACGGCGTCATCCTGACACCGCGTAGCCTCATTTAGCATCGATCGCCGGAGCCGTTGGTATGTCAGAACAAATCGGCAAAAGTCGAGCTTTCGGCAAAACCGGCACGACTGGCTCCGCAGGGTCAACGCAGCCGGAATAGTTCTCCAAGAAGCGGTCGTTTTTATCCCAAAGTGCCGCAGAACCGGGCCTTGCGACCCTTGCGACAGGACCATGCGATCCGACCGTCTCATTCCGATTTTTCGGAGTTTTTCTCAAGTTGGGACCCGCCAACGTTGGTGAGGCGGCCTAAGCCGTTGACCTCTTTTGAGTTGGCCAGCGGTCGCGATCCCCAAGCGACAGGCGTCCCTCTTACAGGGCAATCCGGAAATCGGTGGTGCCATCGAAACTGGGCTGAATTGGAACCTCGGCGGCAGGAGAGACGACAGCGGTGCGCACCCGCCTCAATCGTGACGGCCGGATCTTTTCATCAACGAGCCGTTCTTTCTTCGCCGTGGCAGCGTCTCGATGCCGGTTTCTGAAAAGGGGGCATGGTTCGGCACCCGGGCTCGAAACAACAGTACAACGCGGACGGATTATGCGCGGGTCGAGACGCACGAGCCGTGTCCTGTTTTCCGCTTTCACCACAGGGACATACAGGGGCGAATTTGGACGCGCCGCGGGCCCCGGCAGGGCGGGAAGAAAAAATGAGCGAATTCGCCAGGCGGCCCTCATTTTTCATCGAAGTGGTGGGCCAGCGTGACGGTTTTCCGCATCGTACTGAACTCAAGGGTTTTATCGCCTGTGACGTCACAGGCCGTATTCATGAATCCACCGGCACAACACGGACGATGGTCACGATAGTCAGATTGCGTGAAATCGAACCGTTCGGATTTCGCGCTGCAACCGGACCTGCGGCCGCTTGGAGCGGGCATTGCCGTCGGAGGCGAAGACCGGACCCTCCGCCATTCGTTATCCGACTCATCGCGATGCGGAGCAAACCTCATTGCGGCAATCCAGTTGCGTGTTACCGTCTTGAGAACAACGGAGTAGAGGACAATGACGCAAGGACTGCTCAAACGATTGGCGCTGGCGGCCCCCCTCGTGGTGTGCTTGCCATTGTGCGCCCTGGCAGCGGATGGAGCCGCTGCCCCCGAGTCGGACGACTCCCCCAAGATCTTCGAAGAGTTCGCTTTAACCTCGGCCACGACCGAAGCGCCGGCCCCGATGGGCTACCCACCGGCTCCGGCCGGCTCGCCGGCGCCGTGCGCCCCGGCCCCCATGGGCGGTTGTGCCGCTCCCGGTCCGGCCTGCTGCGCTCCCGGCCCCAGTTGCTGTGCCCCCGCGTGCGGCAATGGCTGTGGAAACGGCTGCGGTAATAGCTGCTGCAATGACTGTTGCAGCTCGTGCCAGCACGAGACCGGAGTGTTTGACTGCTGCACCCACAGTCTGTCGAACTTTTTCAGCTGTGGTGACAATTGTTGTCCGCAGTTCTATGCCAGCGTCGAAGCCACGATGTTCGACGCCATCACGCACGGCATGCATGCGGACGCCTCCATCGCAAACAACACAATCCCCAACGACGAGAGCCTCGCGAATGGCGACGGGTTCGATCGGTTCACGTTCTCGCCGCGAATCACGGCCGGTATTCAAGAGGGCTGCTGGGGCATCCTCGGCCGCTTCTGGTACTTGAGTGACTCGTCCAGCGGCCTCAACCCGGCCTTTCCGCCGGCTGGCGCTGGCACCTATAACGATGTGCGGCTCAAGGCCTATACAGCCGACTTCGAGGTGACTCGCAGCTTCTGCCTGGGCATGTCGAAGGTCATGTTCGACTTCGGCGGCCGATACGCCTCGTTCGAGGCGGGCCAGGGCCAGCAAGTGACGCGGTGGGCTGACGGTGCGACCGACATCGGATTCTTCGAGCGCCTTTACCGACTTCGACTTCAATGGCCTGGGCCTCACGATGGGCTTCCTGGGCCGCACGCCGATCGGCTGCAACACGTGCATTAGCCTGGTTTGGGGAGTCCGCGGGTCAATCCTGTGGGGCGACGCCGAACGATCCGTGCAGACCAGCGACTCGGTCATGGAGGTGGGTTCCGACGTGCAGTCGACCAACTCGGCCTCAGAGGAAAACTGCGATACGGCTTTCATTTTCGAGTCCCTCGCCGGTGTCCAATGGGACCACGAGCTGCGTTGCCTGCCCATGTCGGCTTACTTCCGCCTGGCCTTCGAATATCAGTACTGGAATCTCGGTTCCGGCGGGAGCGCGGCAGCCGGCTCCTTTGCCGTCGACTCTCCGTTCCACGGTGTCTCCGACGCCTCGATCGGCCGGGTGGACTTGAATCTGGTTGGTCTGACGGTTGGCTGCGGTTTCAACTGGTAGATTGTTTGCTCCGCTCGTGATTGAGTTGTCCGCGTCGGCAGGATTGCCTTTGCAGTCCTGCCGACGTTTCTTTGTTGCCGATCCTTGCCGATTCGCCGATCCGCATTCCTTCGGGTATCCTGGAAACGGGGCCTGCCGGCCGCAGGAAACTCGCGGGTTCATGAGGAGATGCGATGCAGAACGGCAAACGAAATCGACCTCGAATTCTCGGCGGATCCTGCGCACTTTTGGCTTGCGGTCTCGGTTTGGGCTTTCTGGCCCGCCGTGAAACACCTCGAAAGCAAGAACCGGCGGCCAAGACGCGTTCCGTCGATCCGCAAACCGCCACCGGGCAACGGACCTATCGCAATCATCTGATGCCTCTTACGGATCCGGCACCGTTGCTGGCCGACTATCCGGAATTCGTGCAGCCGGTCATCGAAAAGACCCGTTACGAGGCGCCCGTGCTCGTCGACGAACCGGGTGCGGATCTCGATGTCCGGGCCTGGCGCTTCAGCTATAACGCCCGCGGGATTATCGAGCTTCCCAATCACCTTCGCGCCGACCACACGGCCGTCATCATGGTCCACCCGTGGGGTATCGACGACGGCCAGGGCTGGCGGACTCCCGAACCGGCCGGTGTCGCCGATTTCTGCACGCCGGCGAAAAACCACCTGGCGGGGCGGCACACCCGCGAGGTGGTCGATCCGCTCCTGAAGCGGCTCCGCGGGCGCGTCTCCCTCGTCCTCTTCAGCCTTCGCGGGCACCAGTACCCGGCCCAGGCAAAAATCTATCGCAGCGTGCGCCACACTCCGAGCCAGGCGGAACGCACAGAGGGACGGCACGAGCTGGCGGCGGCTTTAAACGGTTTTCGCTATCGCGGCGAACCGGTTCCCGCCGAATTCAACGTCTCAGACGAGCATCCCGTCCGCGATTATTTCCAGCAGTTTCCAGGGCTGGACGCGGGCGCCCGCTTCAACAATTCCGGTTTTTGGGATTTGCCCATACCCGTCACGAAAGATGTCACGGTTTTTCCGGAAGACGTCGTATACTACGACGAGGAAGGCTATCCGGCGTTGCGTGATTTCCTCAAGCAACGGGGAGTCCGGCACGTCCTCCTCACCGGCTACGCGACCGACATGTGCTTCTGCCGGACGACCGCCGGTTACCTGAATCTCTCCAAGGATTTCGACGTATTCCTCGTGGGAGATGCCACTTTGGCGACGTACCCGGCCAACGAAACGCCCCGCTATGCCACCAACGCCCATATTTCATTCGCCTCGATCAACCAGCTCATCACCCAGTGCTCCTGGATCCGTTTCCGATCCGACGCGAAGGCAAAATAAGAGTCTCGCATGACGCCGCGAGGAATCACTCGCAGAAGCCTGCTGGTTTCGACCGTCGCCGCCGCGGGGGCCGCGGCCGCCGGCGTGTGGCTGTGGAACAGGGAAGACGACTTGCCGGGCTCGACCGGCTCGTCGCAGAACAGTTCAAACCTCATCGCGTATCGCGATCCGCTCGGCTTGGAAGCGGGCAAACTGCTCGACACCGATTTTCCTGACCCGTTCGCGGGGGGCCAGCTCCTCGGCTATCTGCCGTTCCGGGGTGAGGACAGCGGATCTCCCTTGTTACCGGGGATGCGCAATGGCGAGGGACACGACACGCGGCGGATCATCGATCCCGCTTCGTTCCTGATGCCCGGCACCCGCGTCACGCCCGCGGACGACTTCTTCATTCGCACCGGGTACCCCGATCTGCTGCAACCGACCGAAGACTGGAAGATCCTGATCGAGGGCGAAGTGCGAAAGCCGCAAAGGCTCTCGCTGCGGAAGCTCGATCCGCTCGTGGGACTTGCCAGCAAGCTCGTCCTGCTCGAATGCTCGGGAAATCATCGGTCGCTGAAGTACGGCCTCGTCAGCGTCGGCGACTGGGAAGGGATTCCGCTCGGGAAAGTGTTGGAGATGGCGGAGCCGACCAACAAGGCAACGTCCGTCTTCGTCAAAGGCTTCGACGACGATTCCAAACTGCCGGATAACGGGCCTCCCTATCACAAACACTCGATGCCGACCTGCAGTTGGGTCTTCACCCGCGAGCAACTCGAGCACGCCGGCGCCTTCCTAGCGACGCGCTTGAACGGGCAGGCCCTGCCCAAAGACCAGGGGGCGCCGGTTCGCCTCGTCGTTCCCGGCTGGTATGGCTGCAGCGAAATGAAATGGGTCAACGAGATCAAACTGGTCGACAACAACCAGCCGGCGACCCTGCAAATGCTCGAGTTCTCGCAGCGAACCGGCCAACAGGTGCACCGCGATCCGTCGATCAGCACGTTTCATGAAGTCGGACCGAAACTGGCCCGCGAGTATGTGCCGGCAAGGATCGATCAGGCCATCCTCCCTGTCCGCGTCGAGAAATGGCTGCTGGGCAAGAAACTGACGTATCGGGTGATCGGTATCACCTGGGGTGGAACACAGCGGACCGACAAACTCAAAATCCGCTTCCGCTACAAGGCCAACGACCCCGATTATCAACCGATCCTCTTCTGCAAAGCGAAGACGCGAGTTGCCCCCTACGGCGTTTGGATGCATCAGTGGAGTCCGAAAAGGAAGGGGCCGTACTGGATCGACGTGCAACTGACCGACTCGAAAATCCCCGCGCGCAAGCTGCACGAAATCACTCCGCTCCGCGGCGGCGGAGGCATGGGACACTTCGAGCGCATCGTGTTAATCGACCAGGTGTAGCGGCAAATCTCCGCTCTCGACCCGCGTGCGGCGTGCCGCCGCGATGTGCAAAAAATCGCGCAAAAACCCAAGAGTGCCCGCCCCCTTGTGCCGCAAACCGGGCGTACAAAAAACCGCTTTGATACGGGGCACGACAGCCAGTTGCTGCCAAAGTGCTGCTTGGGGCTCTCACCAAGTTTCCCGGAACTTGGCGAAAGTTTGACCAAGTTCGTCGGAACTCGGTGAAGGCCACACCAAGTTCAACGGAACCTGGTCCAAAAAACACCAAGTTCCGCTGGCGTCGCATGAGGCGGGCCGCAAGCCCGCCGGCAAGCGCACCGCGAGGTCGCCCGTCTCCCGCTCGGTTGACGACCCAGCTCGATGGCGACCGTCGAATTCCTGGAATTATACGCGCGTTCGAGCCTGTCGCTGGAACGATTCTTGAGTCCTGGCAAGTCTCCTTACTGGACGACTAGTCCCGGCACTCTTTCTCGCCGCGCGGAGAAGGTCATGTCGCGAATGGATTGCCCGATGACTTGCCACCATCGGATCGCCAGATCCCTCTCCTCGCCAAAGCGGCCTCCGTGCTTTGGATTGTGCTGGGCCTCGTCGGGTCCTGGCGTTTGCCGGCGGCTCGTAGGAACGACGCGACGCGACAGCGGGGAAGGTTGACAATCAGTACGTTTGTACTTATTAGTGAGTACAGTTGTACTTGAAGAGCCGCCGGTGGCCTTCTGTCTCTCCACCAGGCACCGTCATGGCAAAACGGCCGGCCATTTCTCGCGGTGAGCTCGACGTCGCCCGAGCCGTCTGGGAGCTCGAACAGGCGACGGTCGGCACCGTGCATGAGCATCTGTCTCAAACCCGCTCGATTGACTATGCCACGGTGCAGACCTATCTCCGGCGGCTCGAGCAGAAGGGCTACCTCCGCACCCGCCGCATCGGCCGCAACAAGCTCTATACACCCAAGGTCAGCCGGCGGCGCGTGGTCGGGCAGGTGATCCAGGACTTGCTCAAACAGCTTTTCGACGGACGGCCGCTCGAGCTCATGCAGTACCTTATCCGGGAAGGGGGCTTCACGCCGGCGGACCTGGCCGAGCTGCGCTTGGCCATCGATCGCCTGGCGCCGGAACCTGGCGCAGAGAAGGGGGGTGACCGCGATGACCGACGGTAGCCTGCACTTGATCGAAGCCGCTTGGAGGCAGTTCTGGCAGTTGACCCTGATTGTGGGACTGATTGCTCTCCTGGTCAAATTCGTCGGCCGGAAGCATCCGCATCTGGCTTACGCCTTGTGGATGGTGGCATTGCTCAAGTGCCTGATGCCGCCCCTGGGCGACTTTTCGGGAACTCTTTGGTCCTGGATCCCGGTTCCCGCCGTCCGATTCGGCGATAGCGTGGGGACAGTTCCGAATGGAACTCGCCCGGAAGACCGTGCGGCGAGCGGCTCACTCACGGAGTCCGCCGGGCGGACACACGACGCGGATCATGCGCTGGAAACCGCCGTGAACCGTTCGGGCCTGGAATCGTCGGCTGTCGCGTCATCTCGCCGGATTGCGGCGAGCGCGACGGCGAGCATTTTGTTGGCGTCTGCGTGGATGGCCGGCACGCTTTTGATTCTCGGACTGGTTTGGGGACGCAGTGTCGAACGGCGAGCGCTGTTGACCGAATTGACCACGCCTCCCGGGGACGCCCTCGAAACGATGGTCCTTGCACTCGAAGCGCGGCTCGGCCTGCGCCGTGCAGCGACCGTGCTGCTTACCGAGTGTCCGATCGGTCCCGCCGTCGCCGGGACGCGGCATCCGGAGATCTATCTGCCGCGGAAGCTGGCCGACACGCTGTCGGCGCGCGGCTCGAAGGCGCTTCTGGCCCACGAATTGATCCATGTGAGGCGCGGTGATATGTGGATCGCCCGATTGCAGCTTGTGGCTCAAGCGGTCTGGTGGTTCCACCCTGCCGTCTGGTGGATGAATCGCCAGATCGACCGCCACCGCGAACGCTGCTGCGACGAAGAGGTGCTGGCGTCGCTCTCGAGCGATCGCGCGATCTACGCCCGCTGCCTCGTCGACGTTTTGACCGCGCAGCAAGCCCTCAAGCCGCTTCCCTGGCTCCCCGGCACACGGCCGGTCGAAATCACCATTCGCCGATTGGAGGAAATCATGCAACGTCCGAACATGATCCATCGCCGGTCTCCCGCTTGGTGCTGGGGCCTGGCCGCCGCACTGGCGGTTTTTGCTCTTCCGAGCGGCCGCTCGAGCATCGCCGCCGATCCGCGCTCGGGCCGCCTGCCATCTCGCGAGGAGCAGAGCCCGCGCCCCTGCAACTCGCCCAGACGAATAGCGACAAGAAACCCAAAGCCAGGAAAGCGGATGCGAACATCCTCAAATACGGCGACGGCAAGGCAGACGGTAAGCGAAGCCTGGGCGGCAGCGGCGAAATGATCGGTTTCGAGCTGCCAGACGGCGTGACCCGCGTGAGCGGGATCAAGATTCACGGCGCGCGATATGGCTATCCGCAGCCGCCGCAGGAGAACTTCGAGGTGAGCTTTGTCAAAGACGACTTCTCGGAGATTCTCGACACGCAACTGGCCCCGTACAGCCTGTTCCACCGCGGCGCCTCGAAGTGGGTCACCGTCAAGTTCCGCAAACCGGTCGAGTTGCCTAAAGTCTTCTGGGTCGTGCTCAACTTTCACGCCGAGCAGACGAAAGGCGTCTACGTGAGCTACGACACGAGCACGAAAGGCGCGCACTCACGGATCGGCCTGGCGGGCGACGAAAAGCCGCGGCCGGTCAACTTCGGTGGCGACTGGATGGTGCAGGTGATGACGGCGGCGAAGTGAGGTATGCTGGCGGACGGGTTGGACAATCGGCCGATGGGCCTGCTGGTCACACCGCTGATGTGCTTCGTCATCCCTTGCCCGTCTTGCAACACGCTCGTCACTCGGGACATGGCCGTGTGCCCTCGATGCCGTCATGACTTGGAAAAAATGCACCGCGAGGCTGAGACGGCTTCAACGATCGCGCCCGAAGGCGACGAATCGGAACTTCGGTGTCGGGAATGCGGCGAACTGATCCGCGTCGGGCTGGTCCGCTGCTGGAATTGCGGAACGTTTTTGCACTAGGCTGAACGGGGTTGTCGATCGTGTTTTATGCGGATTCACCTGCGAAGTTTTAGCTGGTGGCTGGTCTTGGGCGTGATTCTGCTGGTTGTGGTCCCGTGCGTCGTTGTCGGGTTGAACCCGCAAAGGCCGGTGACCGGTGCGGATTTCACGTTTCTGGTGCTCGACGTGGAAAACCGAGTCCCGATGCCCGGCGTGACGGTTTACTTGTATCCCAACCCCAGATCGCTCAGTGGTCAGATCGTCGCCTGGCTCAACGTGCAGCAACAGGTGACGGGGCCCGACGGAAAGGTGAAGTTCACGACAGCGGCGCAGGGATCCTTCACGTCGCGTGTCGAGGAATCGCCCCGCTACAGCGAGGTGCCGCCATTGCCCGGCTATCGACCGCCCGAGGGCGTCAACGCCGTGTTCTTTCTCGCTCGAAAGGCAAAATGAAACGCGCCGGGACCGGACCGCGTTCAATCGTCGCGGGGCCAGCGAACGGCTTAGTTCTTCAACAGCCCATTCATCAGCGAGATGGCCGCCGGGCCGACGAGCACCACGAAGATGCCGGGGAAGATGAAGAGGACCAGCGGGAAGATCATCTTCACCGACGTCTGCTGGGCCCGCTCTTCGGCAATCTGCCGGCGTTTGACGCGCATGCTGTCCGATTGAACGCGAAGGGCCTGGGCGATCGACGAGCCGAACTTGTCGGCCTGGATCAGGATGGCCACCAAGGAGCGCATGTCGTCGACACCCGTCCGCACGCCCATGTCATGCAGCACCTCGCGCCGCGCGCGGCCCATTTGCAGTTGCTTGTTGGCGATGGACATTTCCTCGCACAGCTCGGTCGCTGTGTCTTCAAGCTCTTCACAGACGCGCCGCATGCCCGCGTCGAGCCCGAGACCCGCTTCCACGCAGACGACGAGCAGGTCCAGCACGTCGGGGAGCTGCAGGAAGATCTTTTCCTGCCGCCCTCGCGTGACCCAGAACAAGAACATCTGCGGCAAATAGAAGCCGAGACCGGCTCCGACGACGATCGACGTCCAGCCTTTTTGCGTCGCACCCCACCAGATCAGGCCGAAGCTTGCTCCGATAAAGGCGCCGAGCACCATCATGGCGAACTTGATGGCGAGGAACAGCTGTGGGGCACCGGGCGAATTATAGCCCGCGTTGGCCAATCGCCGCTTGAGCTCGCTCTGTTCGAGCTCGGTTTTGGGCTGCAAGGCCTTCGACAGGGCAGGGGCCGCCATTTCGACGACCGCACCGACGCCTGTTTTGTTGCTTTGTTCGCGGCTTCGCAGGGTCGGGTCGCGGAGCTCTTCCAGTCGCTCGAGCGCACGGGAAGAACGGGACGAGACCGAGTTGATCAGGGCCCACGCCCCGAAGGAAATCAGCCCGAAGATGGCCCACGGCAATATTTGTGCGAAATCCATAGCAATCTCACCTTGACCGCCGGGCACCCGAAGTTTGCAGGTTTTCCGCCAGCGGGATCTCAAAAACGAATTTCAAGCGGCCGGCCCGCGTCACGCCTCAGATCTTGATGTTGACGATTTTCTTGATGGTGATGGCCCCCAGGATCTGCAGCACGACCGCGACGGCGATCATTTTGCGGCCGACGTCATTCGGTAAAGAGCAGCATCACGTAGGTCGGATTCAGGTACAGCACCGCGAAGAACAGGGCGATGGGCAAAGCCATCAGCACGACGCCGCTGATTCGGCCTTCGCCGGTAAGGGCCTGGACCTGCCCCATGATCTTGAACCGTTCGCGGATGATGTAGCCGATCTTGTCGAGGATTTCGGCCATATCGCCGCCGGCCTGTTTCTGGATGGCGACGGCCGTCACGAAGAACTTGAAGTCGAGGTTCGGCATCCGCACGAGCATGCTCTTGAGGGCCTGCTCGATGCCGACGCCCAGGTTCTGCTCTTCGTAGACCTGGCCGAATTCCATGGCGATCGGATCGGGCATTTCCTCCATCACGACGTGCATGGCGGCCGCGAGGCTATGTCCCGACCGCAATGCCCGCGCGATCAGTTCCAGCGCGTCGGGCAACTGTTTGCCGAATTTCTTGAACCGTTTGCGGCGACGCATCAAGAGCCAGATCAAGGGCAAGGTGGCACCGCCGATGGCTCCCAGCGGATAGAGCGGAACCGGGGCATGGCCGATGATCATGGCCATGGCACCCATCAAGGCACAGCCGCCGGTCAGCCCGTAAAACATCTCCGGTTTAATGGGACAGTCCGACTGAGTGAAGAGCAGGCCGAAGCGGCCGACGCGATGGAAAAACGCTTCGACGATGCCGATCAGGCCCGCCTTGGCTTCGGGGAACAGTTCGTCGAGGATGGCCCCCTCGGCCTCGTTCTCGCGGCCCTTGCGGCGGGTCATGACGGCCAGCCGGTCTTCCGCTTTCGACGTGTCGAAGACGCCGGCCATCGCGGCAATGCCCACGATGAGCGCGGTCACTCCCACGAAGGCCGCCACCATGATGATCAGTGGATTCATGACCCAATTCCCACAAACAAACCAGGAGAGGCGTGAACTACCGTCCGAGCTTCCGGGCAGCAAACAGGTTGGCGGGCAGTCGGATGCCGGCCGATTCCAGCCGGTCCATGAACGCCGGCCGAACGCCGGTCGAGGCAAAGTGGCCGAACGCCCGGCCCGTCTCGTCGATGCCGTCCTGCACGAAGTGGAAAATGTCCTGCATGATCGATCGTGTCCTGCTCCATGCCCAGCACCTCGGTGATGTGCGTGACTTTTCGCGGGCCGCCTTGCAGGCGGTTGGCCTGGATGATCAGGTCGACGGCGCGAGGCGATCTGCTGCCGCATGGCCTTGAGCGGCAGTTCGAAGCCGGCCATCATGATCATGGTTTCGAGACGGGCGACGGCGTCGCGCGGCGTGTTGGCGTGGATCGTGGTCAGCGAGCCTTCGTGGCCGGTGTTCATGGCCTGCAGCATGTCGAGCGTTTCGCGGACCGCGGCACTCGCCGATGATGATCCGTTCGGGCCGCATACGCAGGGCGTTGCGCACCAGGTCGGTCGCCGTGATCGCGCCCTTGCCTTCGATGTTCGGCGGCCGCGTTTCCAGCCGCACGACGTGTTCCTGCTGCAACTGCAATTCGGCCGCGTCCTCGATCGTCACGATGCGGTCGTCGTGCGGGATGAAGCTCGACAGCGTGTTGAGCAGCGTCGTTTTACCGGAACCGGTGCCGCCGGAGATGATGATGTTCAGCCGGGCCTTGATCGCCCCTTCCAGCAGCATCACCATTTCGGGCGTGAAGGCCTTGTAGTTGAGCAGGTCTTCCAGCTTCAGCGGATTGGCGCCGAAGCGGCGAATGGAGACGGCCGGCCCCGTCCAGGGCCAGCGGCGGAATGATCGCGTTGACGCGGGAGCCGTCCGGCAAGCGGGCGTCGCACCATCGGGCGACGTTTCGTCCACGCGGCGGCCGACCTTGGACACGATGCGGTCGATGATCTGCATCAGGTGGTCGTTGTCGCGGAACGTGACTTCGACCGCTCCATCTTGCCGCGGCGTTTCCACGAAGATGTTCTTCGGCCCGTTGATCAGGATATCGCTGATCGTCGGGTCCTTGAGCAGCAGCTTCGAGCGGACCGAAGCCGAACGTCTCGTCGAGCACCTCTTCGATCAGCCGCTCGCGCTCCGATGCGGTTGAGCAGCGGGTCTTCGGTGTCGCACAGGTGCTCGACGACCAGGCGGATCTCGCGCCGCAGCGTGTCGCCTTCCAGATCGCCGAACCGCGTCAGGTCGAGCTTGTCGACCAGCTTGCCGTGAATCAGGCGCTTCAACTCGTCGAAATCGGTCTGTCCGGATTCGGCCGTCCGTACGGTCCGCTGGGGGGGGAATTTGGCATTCACCATCGGTCGCATCACTCCCTGAGAAAACCTGAAGCGCGAGTATTTGATCCCGTTATCCGGACCCGTTCCGCTCCACGCGCAATCGCCGTGCGGCGCCGGTCCTGACACCGAAAACGTAGCTCACGTTTCGCGCAGAAGACGCGGAAAAAAAGAAACAGTTGCCGCCAATCAACACGGGCCGGAAAGGCGCAACGGAAGGGGGCGCGGCCGGTGAGGAAGGATCCGCGCACGCCAGCTGTAGCGGCTGCGCGATCGACGACCGTGCGGGATTCTGCCAAACGAGCCGCCGGCTTCACGCCGGCGGTCTTTTCAGGGCGCTCGGTGCGCTGTTGGAATACCGCCGGCGTGAAGCCGGCGGCTCGTCAGGCCGGCGCGAGCGCCCAATCCGTCGGTTCGGCTCAGTCCCAGCCGGTGAGCGTGATGGGGACTTTGAGCCTGTTCTCGTCGCGCACGATCCAGGTTTCGACGGTCTGGCCCGGCTTGTAGCTGCGCAACAAATCGACCAGCGCGTAAAAATCGTCAATCTCGTGGTTACCGAAGCGGATGATGCGATCCTGAGGACGCAATCCCGCGTTGGCGGCCGACTCACCCTCTTGCACGTCCTGGATGATGCAACCCCGATCGGAGCCGGGGGCGCCCGCGTACGTGATTCCCAGCTTGGCGGCGCCGCGGACCTCGATTTCAAGACCCGGGATCGCGGCCCGCAAGCGGGCAATTCCTTCGTCGGTCGCCGGGCAGCCTTGAATGCGATACAGCTTGCGGAGCCGGTTGAGCCGCGCGATCTGCTTCAAACCTTCGTCGCCACCGGTCCATTTGGGGCCGACGATCACCAGCGTCAGCTCGGCTCGTTCCTTGGAGGAGTCGCCCGAGCGGTCGATGGCCGGCGGGATCTGATTGAACCTCCGGTTCCAGCCGTTTGTCAGTTCGCCCGGCGGGCCGAATTTCGCGACGCCGTGAAACCGCTCGATCGCCGCCACCGCGCGGTGCTCGCGGATGTCGTAGTGGCTCTCGAGCACGACGTCGGCCCGATCGGCCACCGAGGGGCGGCCCACGCGCGTCAGTTCGTCGAGGGCGAGCTCGGCGGCGTCGACGGCGGCCGGATCACCTTTGGCCTCGGCCGAGACGTAGATCGCTTCGAGAATGCCGACCGCGCGGACGGCCGCCTCGAGGTTTCCGTCCTTGGCGACGCCCAGCATCAGGGGAACCGCCGGACCTTGGCCGCTTGCCAGCCGCTCCGAGGCAGCTTCGCGGACGGCAAAGGCCGGACTTTCGAGGCCGCGGGCCACTTCCTTCAGGGCGACGCTCGCGGAAACGGCCGCGGCCGCAGGGGCCGCCGCCGTATCGCCGGCAGCGGTGCACCGGTCGGAAATTGCCGTTAGACAGACGAGGAAGGTCAAGCACACGAGGGGCGAAACGGTTCGTCGCACGAACATGGAGGACTCACTCCGGCAGGACACGTTTGAGGAGGAACCAGGCCTTCATGCCAATCTCCTCATGCGGGCGCGCGGGTCGCGACGCCCGGCGGTCAAAAGGACCGGGTCCGGAAATACTCCTTCAGAAAACCGGGCCGGTTGGTGGTGATTCCGTCGACGCCGGCCCGCTCCAGCCGGCCGGCTTCCTCGGTTGTATCGACGGTCCAGATATAAACGCCGAGACCCGATTGCTTGATCTTTCCGACGTACTCCCGGTCGATGACCGCGGCGTCGCCGAAATCGATCCCGTCCAATCCGGCCTCTTTCGTTTTGCGAACGATGGACTCCAGGGAAGGGGACCAGCGCTTCGTTTCCCGATTCCGCCTGAGCTGCACGATCCAATAGCACTTCAGTTCGGGCAGCTCCTTTTTCACCCGCTGCATGACTTCGTACGAGAAGCTGATCAGGCATGTCTGTTGCGGCCGCTTGTGCGCGGAGTGCAAGACTTGGGCAAGCCGGGGAGCAATTTCGGGGCCGCACTTGATTTCAATGAACAGCCGTTTCCCCTCCGGGATGATTTCCAGCAGCTCGGCCAGCGTTGGAATCCGCTCGCCCGACCACTGTTCTCCCTTCCAGGAGCCGATGTCGAGTTTTTTAAGTTCCGCTAAAGTTTGATCGACCACTTTGCGATTGCGACCGCCGACTCGGCGCGTATTTGCGTCATGAATGACGACAATTTCGCCGTCTTTAGAGAGATAAACGTCAGTTTCGGCAGCGTCGGCGTGCTGGGTGAAGGCGACGCGGAAGGAGGCGAGCGTATTTTCCGGGGCGTCGTGCGAGGCACCCCGGTGGCCGATGATTTCCACGGCGTCACTCCGCGACGTCGCGAACGCCAGCACGAACATTGCCGACAGCAGGCGCAGCGAACGGCCCCCAGTGGACTTGGCCATCTCAGACCGCCTCCGCCACGCGCGATAAAACGCGCAGCACGCCTGCCATGAATTCGGGCAGGTCGGCCGGTTTGCGGCTCGACACGAAATGGCGGTCGACGACCAGCGGCGCGTCTTCCCAGATCGCGCCAGCGTTCACGAGATCATCCTTGATACCCGGCGAACCCGTCACCTTGACCCCCGAATAAACTCCGGCCGAGATCGGAATCCATCCTCCGTGACAAATCGCCGCCACCAGCTTTCGCGATTCGGCGAAAGTGCGGACCAGCGCGAGTGCCTGGGGATCACGACGGATTTTATCGGGCATCCAGCCGCCTGCACAGACAACTCCGTGAAAATCACTGGCCTCCATGTCGGAGATGGCCGCCTCGCTGGGGCAGGGATAGCCGTGCTTGCCGCGATACGTTTTGCCCGCGAGCTGCCCCGCCAGCGTGACGTGCACGCCCGCTTCTTCGAGGCGGAGCTTCGGATACCACAGCTCGAGGTCTTCGTATTCGTCGCCGACAAAGATCAGGATTCGCATCCCGTCGAGCGGCTTGCGCGTCGACATCCGTGGGCCCTCCTCGTGATTCGCCGGACAAATGCCAGAATTTATCCTGCTTCGAGCATACTCAATCCAGAGCCGGCTGTAACCTCCATTCTTCGCCACGCGCCTCCCGGAGTCGAGAGGATTGCAAATTCGCAAGCAGGTTACCGAAGCGCGACCGCGCTTCGTCAGGAGACTGGCGACCTTCACCGCCCGGGCGAAACGCCGTCAGTTCGACAGAGCCGATTGCGAGGCGGGAGCCGGGGCGTTCGCGGCGGGATTGCCACGCACCACGTAGAACAGTCCGCCGATCGTGAGGGCGGCCGCGGCCACCACGCCGACCGCGATGACCAAAACGCGGTTGCTTACGGCAGGTTCGACAGTCGGAACGGCGGGCTCGACGACGGCCTCTGCGGCCGGCAATTCGACCGCCGGCGCCAGTTCCAGGATTAACGCGTCCTCGCGTTCGAGCTTGCGGCGGAGTTCTTCAATCTTTCGCAGGTGCTCGTTCAAGGCGTCGACGGAGCTGTCCGCAGGCGCGGCGTTTTTCGGGTCCGCGAGACGTGATGCCTTCTCGGCGGCCCGCCGCGCCGAGTCGCTCGCCAGGACGAACGACGGGTGCTCGGACGAAGCCTCTTCCGACATCTCGAAGTAGTTGGCCTGGCCGGCGTCGAGCCGCAGCACCAAAAACAAGCTCGCCGTAAAACGGTCCCAATGGGCCGCGCTATGCTTGGCGTCGGGCTCGCTGGGCTTGCGGGGGACGGCGTAGATTTCGACAAACGACCGGTCGGTCGGCGTCTTGGCCGCGTCAGGCCGCGGCGATCCGCCGGCAGCAACGCCGCTTTCCGGAGCCGAAACCCGCCACGTGCGGCACTCATTGACAAGGAATTCGACGCCCGGCCCGCCGAGCCGCCGATTGAGAGCCGACAACTCGGCCAAGAGATCCGTCACCTCGCCCGACGAGGCCGTTCCCGGCTCGAGGATCATCCGCAGCCGCGGTCCTTCGCTCAGTCGCTGCTGAGTTCCCTCGGCGAGCATTCGCGGCGGGCGGCGGACACCGCCGCGTCCACCCCGGCTGACGAGCGAAAAGACTTCGGCCAACTGCTCTCGCTCCACCTTCAGGCGGTGCCGATCTTCCTGCAATCGGCTGAGCAGGATCTGCAGATCGGCGACCGTCTCTTTGGGAGTCTGATGCAGACTCCAAGATTTGAGCGTGTCCTCTTCGGGCTGCAGCCCCTTGCGTTCGTCGCGCAGTTGCTTGAGGGCCTTGTGGATGTCGGCCTCTTTCTTCGTGACCTGGGCCCGCTCTTCCATGAACGCGACGCGGGCGGCCTCGAATTTTTCGTTTTGCTGTCGCAGTTCGGTCCGGGCCGCCTCGGCCTCTTCGCGTGCGATTTTGAGCGTCCGCTGATCGGTTTCGTACTGCGAGTGGAGTTCGGCGTATTTCTTCTTATCGCGTTCGACCTGCTTGGCCGATTCACGCGTCTTCTGGCGATCGTGCTCGAGATGCTGGCGAGCCGACTCGAAGGCGACCCGCTGGTCGCGAACGTCGTCCTGAGCCGCCTGGAGTGCCTCTCGCTCCGCTTGGATGCGGGCCGATTCGGCCTGGTTCCGCGTGGCCTGCGCCTTGAGGTCGGCTGAATCCTTGTCGATTTGCCGGCGGCGCTCTTCGAGTTCACGATGGAGCCGTTCGACTTCGGCCCGCTCCTTGGCGAGGGCCAGTTCCTGCTCGTGCTGGCGTTCGAGGGTGAAGTCAATCTGCTTCTGCCGTTCGGCCAGAGGCGCTTCGCGTTCTTCCAGCTCGGCCTGCCGCTTGTCGATCTCCTGCACCCGGGCCTGAAATTCGACGCGGGCGACGGCCGCCTGCTCGGCGTCGCGGGCGAACTGCTCGGCCTCTTTGCGGAACGCCTGCCGCTCTTCCTCGAGGGACTCTTCCTGGGCGAGGAACTCCTCCTGCCGCGTACGGAGTTCGTCCTGCTGCGTGCGCAGCTGCGTCTTTTCTTCTTTGAGCCGTTCCGACGCTTCGCGGAGTTCGTTCGACCGTTTGTCGGCCTCTTCGCTTTGGACGAGGAAGACCGCGCGATCCTCTTCGAGCTTCGATTGCTGCGAGTGTAAATGGTCCTCGCGCTCGACAATTTTGGCCGCGGCCTCATTTTGCCGAACGGCCTGTTCGTCGAGCCGCTCGCGCTCGGCTTCGAGGCGCTCCCACTCTTCGTCGATCGACTGCTTGCGCTTCCGCAGGTCGGCCTCGATCGTGGGATGATCGGCGGCGAGCCGCTCGAGTTCTTCCCGCCGACCGACAAGTTCCGCCTTCTCGGCTTCGACGCGCTGCAGCTCCGCCAACAGCGTTTCGCGTTCCGTTTGCGATCGCGTGCGTTCGTCGTCGAGGGCCGCTTGATGCGTTTGTAACTGGACCTCTCGCTCGGCAAGCTGAGCGGCGACGTCCTTTAATTGGGCATCTTGTTCCTCCAGCCGTGCGCGTTCGCTGCTGACGCGCTCCGTCTGTTCGTCGACGGCCTGCTTCCGCTTGTCAATTTCCGCTTGGATGGCGGAGCGTTCCGCCGAGAGGCGATCCAGCTCCTCGCGGACCTGGGCGAGGGCCGCCTTTTCGGCTTGCTGCTGCTCAATCTCGGCCAAGAACTTTTCGCGTTCGGCTTGCAGCCGAGTCCGCTCGGCCTCGACTTCTTTCTCTTTGACCTCGAGTTCCTGCTGGCGCTCGAGCAGCTTGGAGGCCGCCTCGGCCGTCTTGGCGTCGTTTGTCCCCGAGCGCGTTCGAGTTGAAGCCGCGCCCCTCGCGCTCGACTTCGGTCCGGCGTCGCTCCAGTTCGCTGTTGACGGTGTTGAGCGCTTCCCGGTCGGCTTCGAGCGCCTCGCGGGCCTGCTCCAGCTCGGCCGCCTCCGCGCGCACCGTTTCGTATTTTTCGCGCCATTCTTCGGCTTTCGCGTGCCACTCCTCGACGGCCCGCTTGATCTCCTCGATGGCAGGACCATCCACGGCGGCCGGCTTCGCCTCGGTGTTTGGGGGGGGAGCCGCCTCGGCCTGCTTCTTCGCGGCGGCTTTGCCGCCCCGTTTGTTCGAGGCGCCGTCGATCCGGGAGAAGAGGGGACCCAGGATACCCTTTTCGGACGGATTGACCGGCTCGCCGACCCCGGGGAACTTGCCGAGGTGCATCCGATGCAGCATTTCCCAGTCGAGGTTCGCCGCCCGCGCGACGTCGTCGCGAATGGCCGTGGCCGCGTCGAAGGCGATGGCCGCGGCGTCGGCCACCTTTTCGGCCGCCGCCTGCGGGTCCTCCCCGTGCATCGTCCCCAGGCCGGCCGTGGCGGCGGCAATCGCCGCGTACGCCGCGTTCGCCGCGTAAGCCGCCGCCGAATTGCCGTTTTCGTCCCCGCTGACCAGGATGATCGCCCGGACGGTCGCCTCTTCTGCCTGGGTAACGCTTTCGGCCGTCGGCTCTTCGCCCATGGCGAACTGCTCGGCGATGCGAATGGCCCCGTCGAGGGCGGCCTGGCAGTCGGCCGCTTCCGCATGCCCCTCGGGCAGCGCGTACTGCGATTGAACTCGCCGCGCGCACCGTGCCGCATAGGCAACGAGCGCCCGCAAGGGAAGTTGTTTTAGATCCGTTGCGCCTTCGGCGACGGATGCTCCCATCCGCGCTTCCTTGATGAAAGTCTGGCCGCGCACTCTCTGCGCAGCTGTTGCTCGGAGCCGGCCCGCCCTGCATGACTAGCCTAGCTCACGCAGGCGACTCGTCGACCGGTGTCCAGCGAATTGACCGCCGTCAAATTCGCTAGAGGCGGCACATCAGGAATCAGCACGCGATCGGCCGGCGGCGGGTCATTTCCCTTCCCGCTCGAGCTGTTGTTTGGCCTCTTTCATCGCCTTCCGCTGCTCTTTGGAGACATGCGGATATTCGAGGTGCAGCTTGCCGATCGCGTGCGCGACGATCGAGGCGACCACCGTTCGCGTGACGCATTTATCATCGGCCGGGACGATGTACCAGGGGGCCCAGGCCGTGCTCGTCTCGGTCAGGCAGTCCTCGTACGCCTTGACATATTGGCCCCAGAATTGCCGCTCGCGGACGTCGTCGGGAGACAGTTTCCAGTGCTTGTCGGCCTTTTTGATGCGATCGAGAAACCGCTGCCGCTGTTCTTCCTGGGAGACGTGCAGAAAGAACTTGAGGATCAGGGTGCCATTGCGGGAAAGGTGCCGTTCGAACCGGTTGATGTCGTCGTAGCGGTCCTTCCACAGCTTTTTCGTCGATGTTTGCCGCGGAATGTGTTCGGCGGCCAAGAGGTCGCGGTGAACCTTCACGACGAGGACCTCCTCGTAATACGAGCGGTTGAAAATGCCGATCCGTCCTCGCTCGGGGAGCGCTTTCATGCAGCGCCACAGGAACGTATGGTCCAATTCCTCGACGGACGGCGGCTTGAACGCGTGAACCTGGCAGCCCTGCGGATTGACGCCCGACATCACGTGCTTGATCGTGCTGTCCTTGCCCGCCGCGTCCATCGCTTGCAGGATCAACAGCACGGACCACGAGTCGGCCGCGTACAACAGATCCTGCGCCTTGGCGAGCCGGGCGATGTCGTCGGCCAGGAGCGATTCGAGTTTCCGCCGGCTGAATTCCTTGCGAAGCTCCTTGCCGCCCCAAGAGGTGTCAAAATCGGCAAGCCGCACGTGCCGCCGGTGCGGGACGCAGCATCGATCGATCAGCGCTTTCAGTCGGACGTCGGACGAGGACACGGTCGCGGGCTCCCGGATGGCAGACAAGAATTCCACCCTCCGTGGAGCTGTCGTTTCCCATCATAGTCGAGACCGAGCGCCCGGTGGCGCGTATTTCCTGGTCTCCGGCGCTGACGGCCCTGCGCGGCCCTCAAACAGAAAAACCCGGCACGAAGCCGGGTTTCGTATGAAAATCCGCCCAATAATCGGACGGTCTGATCGCGAGGGTCGCAACGGACCGCGCAGCAATCGCAGCCGTTGGCGACGCCGACAAAAATCGGATTCCGCAGGAGACTTGGGAGACGATGAGTCGAAGAGACCGAGACCGGACACGGTGGAAGTGAAGGTCCGTGCCGGCTATTTCAATCGTAGCTCACGAAATCGCGGGGTGGTCTCAAAATCCGCCCGCTGCGGGATTCAAGCGCCGCGCCGTCGTGGAGGAACGAGAACCAGACTCAAGAGGACAACCGCGCCGAACAGGCTGTAAGCCGTCGTGAAGACCCACGGTGGAAAATCATAGAAGAGGACTTGATGCACCCACCGCGCGATGAAGTCGCCGCGCTCGGCCGTTTCCCCGGCCCGCTCCCACAGTTCACCTTCCCAGGTGGTGAGCGGACAGGTGATGCCCCACCAGGCCTCGAGCACGACCACCAGGATGGCCGCCAGGTGAAGGCATCGAAACGTCAGGTTGCGAACCCATTTCCACTTGAGCAGCGACCCGGCCAGAATCGCCAATTGGCCGAAGACCACGAACGCCACAAAACACGCGTGAGCGATCACCACGAAATCGGCAAGAGCGCGATACAGGTGGGCCATACAAATGAGAGTGGCTGAGGCCGTGATTTATTCCCGCCGGAACGACCTCACGCATTCGCCACGCCCCTTTTGTCAAAACGACCCCGCCAGCGGTAAAATCCGGCGATGAATTCCTGCGGCGGAGGACGTTATGTGCTCGGCTCCCGTTCACCGCGGCGGTTGGAGCTTTTGCAGCAGATCGTGCCGGCCGAGGCGATCGAGGTCCTGCCGCCGAGTTCTTCGGTCGAGGCCGGTTTTGAGGGACTGGCCGACTGGCCCGCGGTTGAAGGCCGCCTGCTGGAAATTGCACGCGGCAAGTGCGCCGACGTCCTGGATCAGCTCTCCGCGCGACGGGCCGATCCGCGGCGGATCGTGATTACGGCCGACACGATCGTCGTGGTTCGGGGGAACGGGGGCCGTCTGGTCGTGTTGGGTCAGCCGCCTGAGGACGCAAGCTGGCCGGAAGTCGTCCGCCGTTGGTTTTTGGACTACTACGCGGGGCAAACGCACGAAGTGGCGACGGCCTTCTGCGTGGCCCAAGCGGGGATGCCGCCAGTCGAGCGGATCGTCCGCTCCGCTGTCACGTTTCACGACGATGTGACGCGGCAGCTCGACTGGTATCTCGCCACGGGAGACCCGCGGGGCAAAGCTGGAGGCTACGCCGTGCAAGGCGCGGGCGGGATCTTCATCTCGCGGATTGACGGGAGCCTGAGTAACGTCGTCGGACTGCCCCTCCGCGAACTCGTCGAAGTGTTGTCCACAAGCAAGTGACCGGGGGGGCGTTCATCGCACCCCAGGCTACCGGCGGCTCACGATCCGGAGCCGTGCCGTTTGGACGCTGTAGAGGTAGATGGTCCGGTTCGGAAAGTCCGCGACCACCTGCGCCAGGTCGGTTTTTCCAGGCCGATAGCGGCCGCGGATCACCGGGCCGCTCAGATCCGGATCGTTGTAAACAAAGTCGATGTGGCGGTCACTCGGACTCGGTTCGATCAAGAGCAGGGCAGGGCGTCGTGTCACCGCGGCGTGGATAAACCGCTCGAAGCGCTCGTACTTCACTCTCGAGAAGGCGAGCTCCTCGATGCCACCGTCGAGCCGCGAATTCCAGAACGGGTCGAACGGCAGCCAGTTGGTGAGGACGGCCGAGGCAATCAGGGCCGACCACCAGATCGACATCAACATCCGTCGCGAGCTTCTCCAGTACTGGATGAGCTGTTGAGTCGTGACGGCGAAAATCATCAAAAGCAGCGGCCCCGTCTCGAAGACGTAGTGCCAGTTCTGGATGCCGGCGAGCCAGTAAGGAAAGTAAGCGGCATGCAGCGCGACAATCGATGCGGCAACCAACCGCCACCGCCAATCGAGCGGCCAGAGCGCGGCCAGCACGAAGACGACCGTCGCCATCAATAAGGGAACCGGTCCCAGCGTCCATTGTGCCGTGGCCAGCGCCCGCGTGCCGACGTTTTTGATCGCCAGGCCGGGCGTCAGATTCTCGGCCCAACGGTCGTAGTTCTCAATCACCTTCGGACCACGGTGACGTTCACCCCACTCGACATTATTGAAGCCATAGATGTGGCTCGGCGTGTAGATCCGCGTGTAGAGCGAGTACGGCGAGAGAAAACCGTCGCCGGTGATCGCATCGTCGTAAACAAACAGCACTGCGAATCCGACCACGAGCGGCAGCGCGAGTGCGGCGACTTGGCGCAGCGGCAATCCGGCGGGGAATCGACTCGTTAGGGAATCGGGTGCCACTGGTCCGCCACGGGCGGACATTGGCCCGCCAGTGTCTTCGCCGCGGGGAGGCACCGGTGATCCGGACCGCTTGGCAGCGACTGCCGAAAGGATGCATCGCCAGAGCAGCCAGAGACCGAACGGGAGCCCAAAACCGGCGGCCGTCAGCGGCCGGCACAGCATGGCGAAACTCAGCCCGCAACCGGCCCAAAAGGCGTCGGACGTGCGGCCCGTCCGCATGAAGTGCAAAAAGAGAAACAGAAAAAACGCCAGCGCCGCCATCGTCGGTCCATGCGACAACAGCAGATTCATAAACAGGCCCATTCCCGGCGACAGAGCCGTCAACAGACCGGCCGCCAGGCCGACCCAATTTCCCGCCAGCTCGCGTGCGGCCCAAAAGATGAAGAAGGCCGTCAACGCCCCCGCCAGGAACTCGCCCCAATGCGGCTGGCCGATCGCCAGGAAAGGGGCCAGCCACAGACCGACGCCGGGAAAATACCGGCTGGCGAAGCGCCCTTCGTTGAGGACGTGCATCTGATCGAACAGCTCCGGCATCCGCGGCGAGCTCGGGAAGGAGATTTTCCCGGCCAGAAACGTCTTCGCCTGGAAGAGATAGCTGAACTCGTCGTGGATCGCCGGGGGGAGATCGCCAAACGCGACGGGGGGTTTCTTGTCTTCGACCGTGATCTCGGTCGAGGCGATCCAGGCGCTTCCCGCGAGCGAGGTCAGAGCGCACGCCAGGGCCATTGCCCAGGCAAGACGGCGGCTCGTGTCGGATGTCGCTCCGTCAACGGGGTGCGACGCCGCGATCCGCTTCGCCGGCCGCATTTCGAGATCGTCCTCCTGCCGCTTGCTGCGGACAAACCACGCCAGGGGCAGAATCAGAAACAGCAGCAGGGGAAAGGTCGTGTCGAGATTGGTCAAAAAAATCCACGCCAGGAGGCCGACCTTGGTCTCGGAGGCCGTGCGGACTTTGGCGACTTCGGCGGGGATTGTGAAACAGATGCCCGCCACAAGGGCGACGACCTGAGCCCAAAACATCCGCCGGCGACCGTGCGCACCATCTATGTCTTCTGCGACGCCCGGCGCCTGACTCATTCGCCTTTCCTTGGTTAACGGAATCCCGCTGCGGATCGAGGTGATTCAGACTGTCCCCCGCGAGCGGTGCTTCTATAATTCTAATAGGTGGCCGTGTGGGGGGCGAAAGTGGCCGAGAAACCAGTACCGACGTCGACGAGCGAACCATCGCCCGAACGGGCGACGCGGGTGCCCGTTTTCCCGGTGAAGTGCGTCGTCGTGCCGATCGATTTTTCGGAATCGGCGGCGGCAGCCGTCGCCACGGCGCTCGAATTGGTGTCGAGCCCGGCCGACGTCCATGTGCTGCACGCCATATTGCCGTCGTCAACGTTCTCTCCGACCGGTGAATGGGCCCCGCTGCGGGAGGGAGAGGTCGTCGGAACCGTCTCGCGGAACGAGTTGGCCGAGTATCTGGAAAAGCACAACTTCAGCGGAGTCACGCAGGCGACCGAAGTCGGCGATCCCGCCTCTGTGGTGGGCGCCTACGCCCGCAAGCATCAGGCCGATCTGATCGTGTTGCCCTCGCACGGGTACCACGGCGTCAAGCGGCTGATCATGGGTTCCGTGGCCGAGCAGATTATTCGCCACTGCGAATGCGCGGTGCTCGTGCTGCACCGCTACGACAGCCTGGTTCGCTCGTCGTAAAACGGCCGGCGGCGCTCATGCCCCTTCAAGCGCCGCCGCGAACCAGGCCCACTCTCGCCGGAATAGGCGACCCAAGCGGCAGAGTCGGCCCGGCCCGGTTCCTCAATCGTCGCAGGCTTTTCGTCTTCAGCTTCGCGCGGCCCGGGTTTTGGCCGCTTTGCGGGCAATCCGGCGACGCTCGGCCGGGCTTTGGTGAGCCAGCCGCGTGCGGGCCGCCTTCTTGCCGATCTCGCTGCGCTCGGAGGTCGTCCGGGCACGCGACTGGGTCTTGGCCTGTTTCGAGAGGGACGAGGACGAAGCCGCCTCGTGTCCTTCCCGCTTCAAGGCCTGGGTAATGGCCCGCGAGCGTTTGGCACTCGTCTTGTGCGGAGGCCCAGACTGTCCCGCTTCGTAGGCGTTTTCAGCACTCTGCCGCGTCTTTTCCGAGGTCTGCCCCTTCTTCGGCGGCGGAAGCTTGACCCCCGCCCGGCGGGCCTTGGAAAGTCCGATGGCGATCGCCTGCTTGGTCGAGCGGGCTCCGTGCTTGCCTTCGCGAATGTGCTCCATTTCCTCGCGGATGAACTCACCCGCCTGAGTGGTTGGGGCCTTCCCTTCCGCCTGGTCCTGTTTCGCGCGACGCATGGTTGCTTTGTCCGGCATGACTGCTCCTTTTCGAATCTGGCTTCCGCTTCCAGCGCAGACCTCTTGATCCGCCGGTCGCACACGACCCCTCTGCAAATCGTGTTCCTCGTCTGGAGAGCGGGCCGAGTTGCCGCGGCGCGTGCGCTGCGATCGTTTGCCGATTGCGCGCGTTTGAGACCGTCTGGCGGGACTGTTAAGATCGAGTGAAATCGTGGTCATGTGTCGGCTGGTTCCCAACTTCTCAAGTAGCTTCTCAGCATGCAGGACACAGAGCGCTTATGGCCAAACATGCAGTCGGAGACATCCGCAACGTGGCATTCATCGGGCACGGAGCAGTCGGAAAGACGACGCTGTCGGACCTGATGCTTTTTAAATCCGGCGCCGTGACCCGGGCTGGCTCCGTCGACGACGGCAGCAGCGTTCTGGATTCGGACGAAGACGCCAAGCACCATAAGCACTCGATCACCTCGACCCTGATTCACTTCAAGCACGCCGGCAAGCACATCAATGTCATCGATACGCCGGGCTATCCCGATTTCATCGGACAGGCGATCGGCGCCCTGCGAGGCGTGGAAACGGCCATCGTCGCCTTGAGCGGCGCGGCCGGAATCGAGGTGAACACGCGTCGAACCTTCAACCTCGCCGGGGCGGCCGGTTTGGGCCGGATGATCGTCGTCACCAAGTGCGACCTCGAAAATATCGACTTCGAAAGACTCGTCGACTCGATCCGCGAGACATTCGGAAACGCCTGCGTGCCGGTGAACCTTCCCATCGGACTCGGACCGAAAATCAGCGGCGTGGTGAGCACGCTGGAAATTCCGTCGCCCGTCCCGGCCAGCACCGCCGCCGACCCGGCCGAGTGGAATCAGGCCGTCATGGACGCGATCGTCGAAGCCGACGAATCGCTGATGGAGCGGTACCTCAACGGCGAAACGCTTTCGGCCGAAGAGGTTTCGGCGGGACTCTCCAAGTCGGTCGCCGCCGGCACGCTGATTCCGATTTTCTTCGTCAGCTCCAAGGCGGGAGTGGGAGTGGCCGAGCTGATGGACGCGCTGGCCCGCTTCGCGCTCTCACCGCTCGAGCTGCCGCGAAAGGCGAAGAACGCCGCCGGTGAAGAGGTGCCGATCGTTCCGGCACCGGACGGGCCGCTCATTGCTCAGATCTTCAAGACGCGGATCGACCCGTTCGTCGCCAAGATGAGCTTTCTGCGCATCTTCTCCGGCACGCTGAAAAAGGACATGGCGATTCATTCCACGCATGCGGCCAAGGCGATCAAAGTGCCGCAGCTTCTGGAAATGCAGGGGCACCAGCACACCCAATTGGAAGAGGCGACCGCCGGCGACATCGCCGTCGTGGTCAAGGTCGAAGACTTCGCCGTCGGCGACACGATCACGAAGGACGCCGGCACGTTCGTCATGCCGCCGATCAAGTTCCCCACGCCCATGATCGGCCTGGCCGTCGAACCCAAGAGCCGGGCCGACCAGCAGAAGATCTCCGGCGCCCTGCAAAAAATCGCCGAAGAGGACCAGACCTTCGTCTTGAGCCGCGATTCGCAGACCAAGGAGATGGTGATCCACGGAATGAGCGAATTGCACCTGCACATGATGCAGGAGCGAGTGCATAAGCGCGACAAGGTGGAGATGATTTCCCACCCGCCCAAAATTCCCTACCGCGAAACGGTGGCCGGGCATGCCGAAGGCTTCTACCGCCACAAAAAGCAGTCGGGCGGCTCGGGCCAGTTCGCCGAGGTCCATTTCCGCATCGCTCCCATTCCGCACGGCATCAAGCCAGAAGAGTTCTTCACGAAGGACCGCTTCGCGAGCATGCGGTCCTTCCACTACGACCCGGTGCTCAACTACGCCTTCGTCGATCGGGTGACGGGGGGCTCGGTCCCCAACAACTTCATTCCGGCCGTCGAAAAGGGGATCAAGGAGCGGATGGAGCAAGGGGTCATCGCCGGCTACCAGGTGCAGGACGTCTCCTGCGAGCTCTTCTTCGGCAAGGACCACCCGGTCGACAGCAACGAAACGGCCTTCCGCACGGCGGCCAGAATGTGCTTCCGCAACGTCTTCCGCGAGGCCCATCCGGTCCTGCTGGAGCCAATTGTCATTGCCGAGATCACGGTCCCGGCCGAAAAACTCGGCGACATCACGAGCGACCTCAACGGCCGCCGCGGCCGGGTCGAAGGCATGGACAACGCCCCGGGCGGCTTCCAGGTGATCCGCGCCAAGGCCCCGCTCTCGGAAATGATGACCTACGCCCGATCACTGTCGAGCATGACGGGAGGCCAAGGCTCCTTCACCCTCGAATTCAGCCACTACGACACCGTCCCGCCCAACGAACAGCAAAAGATCGTGGCGGCGGCGGCGCATAAGCACGAGGAAGAGGAAGAGTAGCGGCGAGGTGCAAGTCAAAACTCGCGAGTGTTTATCGGGCCGCCCGATGAAATGCGACTCCTGCGATCTGGAATCGGATTGGGATCAGGCGTTCCGACTGACCCGGAAGTCGTTTTCGCTTCAAAAGGCCCGGAATCTCTGCCCGAGCTGCTGGTCCATTCGGCAGGCGGCTGATTGGCGACTGTGCGTTTACTTCTCATTGGCGTTGGCCGCTGTGACGATTCTGCCGGCCGTCATCATCCTCGGGCCTCGCGGCCAAATCGGCCGTCTCCTTTTCTGGGGCTATGTGCTCTTGTTCGTTCCTTGCGTGACCATGCTACGAATTGGGGCATGCCGTCACGGGCGTTACGCTCGGGCTGCGGCTGTTTGTAATCGGTTACGGACTGTCGGGCCGCGTGCTCTTCCGCGTTCGTATCCGGAAATGGGCTTTCGAGATCAGAAGCTCGCTCTCCGGCGGATATGTCCGCATGGCCGCTCGTTCCGCACGTTGGATCCGGCTTCGCTGGTGGTTGATGGTGCTGGGAGGCCCCCTGTTCAACGGCGTCTTGGTTGCCCTGTCCCTCATGGTCGCACGCCGGCGCCGAGCCTTGAGGCTGTGCTTCAACCATTCGCGTGGGCGAATCTGATTCTTCTGGCGGCGAGCCTTTTCCCGTGGAAATATGTCACACCCTATGGCTTCTCGCCGAGCGATGGATTAGCGCTCGTCACGCTGCCGTTCACTGCGGGCGCGAAAATTCGACAGCATGTTCCCGCGTATGCGGCCCTGGAAGCGTTCGAGTGTCTTCGCGAAAAAGATTATCAGGCGGCCATCGCCTGGGCCGAGAAAGGGCAGCGCGAATACCCGGGCGAGGTCAACAACCGCTGCATGCTCGGTGCGGCCCTGCTCGGCCTTGACCGCTTCGTCGAAGCCCGCAGCCTGTTTCTCGAACTGGCGGCAATCGGTGAGCCGCCCGGCAGCACACCTCCGTATCAGGCAGTTTTTCTCAACAGCGTCGCCTGGACCGATGTCATGACGGGCGATCCAAAGCTTCTGGACGAGGCCGAGCAGGTACTCAGCGCGGGCCATGCGGCTGACTCCCTGGGCGGCCAACACCAAAGTAACCAGAGGCGCGGTGCTGGTCACGCTTGGCCGGACGGCAGAGGGCATCCCGCTTCTTGAACAGGCGATGAAGGAGAATGAAGAAAAGGCCAACAAAGCCGTCAACGCTTGTTATCTGGCGATCGGCTTCAAGGACGAAGGAAACCTCGCCGCCAGTCAGCGGTGGCTCGAGCAGGCCAGGAGGTTCGATCCGGAATGCAGCCTCTTGCCGCGTGTACTCGAGCAATTGCGCGAAGGTCCGAAGCCGCAGGCGGCTGCCGAGAATTCGGTCCACCCACAGATGGTCGGCGGCTGAGCACCGGCGTCCCGCCAAGCCTGAAGAGGTCGGATCATGCTCCTGATTGTTCGAGCAAGAATCTGGCCAGACATTTTTCTGGCTTTCCGGCCCGACGGATCGCTAAGTTAGACGAAATTCTGCGGTCCGGCCGATTCATCGGCAGGCGGACGGCAGTCGAGTAATTCGTCGACGAAGCGGCAGTGGCTGATGGAGTGCGGGCATGTGGCAGGCGAAGTGTGAACACTGCCTTCAGATGGTCCCCATGAATGAGACGCTGCGCGTGCTCGGGCGGCAGCTTTGTAAGCCCTGCGCCGCGGACGAGGTGTCGCAGTATCCCAAGGGTCAGATCACCGCGGATTCGATCGTTCGACTCGTCGATCCCACCGTCTGCGCAATGCGGGTCTGATCACGGCGACACCGAATTGCCGAAGATGGGCAATCTTCCGGTCTGCGGCTCCTGCGAGGGATACTTCCGAAATCGTCCGTATCCTCTCTGGCTCAAAGCCTCGTTTCTGGCACTTGTGGCCCTCGCTGTCTTCTGCTTCGCGCGGAACTGGCGGTTCATCGCCGCGTTTCGAGAAATGCGCCAGGCGAACCGCGTGGCGAGTCGGGGCGACTTCGAAGGTGCGGCGGCGCTCAGCGATTCGGCGGCCAAGCGAGTCCCCGATTTTCCGCCTCTGAGCGCTCTGGCGAGTTTCTATCGGGGCTTTGCGCTGTTGAAGCAGGACAAAGACGCTGACGCTCTCCACTGTTTCCAGGCCGCCGCCCGCGAACCGTCGTTCAGCGGAACCACTCTCACACGGGCGATTCGCATGGCCGAAGCAAGCATCGCATTTGAGAAGAAGAACTACGACGAGTTCCTGAAAAAGGAGACGGAGATTGCCAAACTGGCATCGGACGACCCAACCGCCGTCGCGGGTATAGCCTCCGCCTACGCCTGCAAGTATGCCGTCACCGGATCTCAGGAATATCGAAAACAGTCCCTGGAGCAGCTCGATCGGGCCTCGAAGCTGGTCCGGCCTGACGAAGCGACCCAGTTTCAGGAATACGCCAACCGCATTCATCACCGATTGGAGACGCGAGAAATCCTCTCTCGGGCGGAATTCCACAAACGCTATCCCGCCGGCTATCGGAGCAAGTCGTGATCATCATTCCCGGTTGGTTGATCGGCCTGGTGACGTTTCCCGGCGTGATCGTGCACGAGGCGGCCCATCTCTTTTTCTGCAAGCTCCGCCGCGTGGCGGTGTTCGATGTTTGTTATTTTCGCGTCGGCAATCCGGCCGGTTACGTGCTGCACGAACGGCCGGAGAGCTTCACGTCGTCGTTTCTGATTGCCGTGGGCCCGTTCATCATCAATTCGCTGTTGTGCGTGCTGTTCTGCTTCCCGGCCTTCGTCCCCGTGCGGCTCTTCGGGAAGGGGGACCCGATCTCGTATTTCCTGATCTGGCTGGGCATCTCGATCGGGATGCACGCCTTTCCCTCGACGCAGGACGCGCGAGTCCTCTGGCAGCAAGCCAAGTCGGCCACGTCCAAATGGAACCCGCTGGCCCTCATCAGTTTTCCGCTGGTGGTCGTGATCTACATTGCCAACCTGCTGCGGTTCTTCTGGCTCGACTCTCTCTACGGAATCGCCCTTGGCTTTGTGTTGCCTGAGATGCTGATGAGACACATCTGAGGCCTGGGCCGGGAAAATCGGCAAATCCTTGCCGGCCCGCTTGCGGCTGCCTCGCGGCGAGTCCCCGAGCCCGTAAGCGCGGTTTTTGCCGCGCGTTCGGCGCGAAGTTGCCTTCGTTCAATTTGTGGCGCCCCGCGTCCGATTGTCACTGTAGTCCGTTTTCCATCGGTCCATGATCGCCGTTTCGCAGGATCCTCGCCGGGACGAGTGCAATGCCGTCAAACAAGGCAATGTCGGCACAAACAAACTGGGGTGGCATCGTGGTGGTGCTGCTCGCCGGGCTGCTGATGACGTGGTTCGGCGGGTTCAACGCCTACGAGGAGATGATCGGACCGGCGCAGTCGATTCGGGCCGCTCGTTCCTGGAATCCGGTTCCTTGCACAATCCTTACCAGTTCCGTCCAGCCGCAACCGGACACGAGGGACTCCAAAACTTTTGTGATCGCCGTTTCCTATTCGTATCTCGTGAACGGGACGTCGTACCGGTCGAACCGCTACAGTTTTTTGACCGAGCCGTCGAGCGCCTTCGGCTGGCGGGCGGCCCTCGTCAAGGATCTTCCGCCCGGCCGCACGACGACCTGCTACGTCGATCCGCACGATCCATCGCAAGCCGTCATTGATCGCAACTGGAACTCGGAGATGTGGTGGGGGCTTCGAGTCCCTCGGCTTATTTGCCTTCGGGGTGTTTTTAGTCGGCGCCGCCGTGTGGTGGATCGTGGCCGGCCGATGCTTCGGTCAGAACTTCAACTCCGTGCGTCAGGACAGCTTGTCGCGCGACCGGCTTCCCTCTTCTCCTCCGGAGTCCCTCCCTGCGGCAAGTGCCCCAGCGGCCGACGGGCCGACCACCCTCGTGGCCGAAATGAGTCCGCTCGCCGCCAGAAACAAGAGCCTCATGGCAGCCGTGGGCTGGAACCTGATCGTCGTCTGCGTCGCCTATTCCCGGACGGTCTGGCGGACTCCCGAGGCCATCGGTAGGGACGATTACGTCGCGTTCGGAATCTTGATCCCCTTGGCGGTGATCGGAGTCTTCCTGCTGGTACGGTTCGTGGGACGGGCCCTCGCGGTTGCGTATCCGCTTCCCGTATTGACTTTGAGCCAGAGCCGCGTCCCCTTGGGCACCAAGGTGAAGTTGTCCTGGTCCTTCGAGGGAGGTCCGAACGCCGTCGAATCGCTCTCGATCCGGGTCAAGGGGCGGGAAAAGTTCCTGAACACCGCGAGGATCAGGACGTGGGAAGACTGTCTGTTCCACGACCAGATCGTCCTGAAGCGATCGAAGTCCGACCAGATTGTGGGCGGAGAAGTCGATCTGGTGATTCCGGCCAGTTCGATGCACTCGTTCGAGACGAAGCAAAATGCGATCGCCTGGCAACTGTCGCTGGTCGGGCGAGCTCCCTGGCGGCCCGAGGTCCGGGCCGACTTTCCCATTCGAGTCGCACCCCATGAATGATCTTTCGCTCAACGTTGGCGGACGCACCTACTTCGAGCCGGGCGAGGAAATCGCGGTCGACGCCCGGTGGAATCTCGACGCCCCGCCGAAGGCCATCGACCTGCGCGTCGTCTGGAACACGACCGGCAAAGGGACGGCCGACCTGGAGGTCGTCGACGGCGTCCGCTTTGATTCGCCCCCGGCCCAGGATTCGCGGCGCGTCACTCTCACGTTGCCGCGGGAACCGTACAGCTTCCAGGGCAAGCTCGTGTCGCTCACCTGGGCGCTGGAGCTGGTTGTTTTACCGTCGGTCGCGTCCACGCGCCTGGAGATCGTGATCGGCCCCGACGCGAGGGCAGCCAACCTGCTGCAGCTTTGCTCGGGTTGAGACTCGCTTGAGCCGCCGGACGGCGCCGACCAGCCAAATTGCATCGCCGATCGCCGCGATTTTAAAATGATCGGCGGGCAGAGGCGACGCGGTTTGCGACTCGGGACTCGATTGATGTCCTTCAAGGCGGCACTTTCCACCCGCGCGAACAAGACTTCCGCCGCTGCGACAGCGGTCTTCGGGTTCTTTGCCGTCTTTGCGACCGTCGCCGGCGGAATCCTTGCGTACGCGGCGATGATCCGGCCGGTGGCCTTGATCGTTTCCGCACGCTCCTGGGTTCCGACGCCTTGCACGATCATCGCCAGCGCGGTCAAGGAACATCCGGGCAGCGAAGGTGGGTCGACCTATTCCGTCGAGATCACGTATTCGTATCTGTTTCGTGGAAAACCGCACCAATCCGATCGCTACGACTTCTCGACCGGCTCGTCGAGTGCGCTCGGCTGGCGAAACGCGGTCGTGGACTCCCTTCCGCCGGGCCGCGTGACGACCTGCTACGTCAACCCGCGCGATCCGTCGCAGGCCGTCATCAACCGCGCCCCGAGCCTCGAGCTTCTCTGGGGGCTGCTTCCACTCCTGTTTTTTGTGATCGGTCTTTCAATCTTGGGCGGCGCCGGCTGGTGGTATCTGGTCGGCCGGCGCAGAGGCCACGCCTTCCCTGTTCCCGTCGGACAAGCGTTCACCCGGAATTTGGCGGCCGCCCGCGATAATTCGATTCCAACTTCCGACGACAAGGGCCCCATCACGCTCCAGCCCGAAATCAGCCGGTGGGCGGAGATTCTCGGGGCTTTATTCGTCACGCTCTTCTGGAATGGGATTGTCAGCGTGTTTGTATTCCATGTCGATAAGTTCCAGGTCGGCGTAGGCTTCGGTTGGAGCCGCCTGCTCGTGTGGGCCTTCTTGACCCCGTTTCTGGCGGCCGGGCTGTATATGATGGGATGGCTGGGAATGCTCGTGCTCGGACTTTTCAATCCGCAGCCCGTGCTGACCTTGAGCCGGGCCCGCGTCCCTTTAGGCGGAAAGGCCCGCCTGGCCTGGTCCCTCGACGGACGATGGGACACCGTCGAATCGCTGACGATTCGGCTCAAAGGGTGCGAAGCAGGGGACGTGCCGAAGTTCGGGTCATCGGGCGGGCACGTGTTTCATGACGAGCTCGTATTAGAGCGAAGACTCCCCGACGAGGTTGCCGCAGGGGAAGTCGAATTTGCGATTCCCGCCAACTTGATGCATTCGTTCGCGTCGAAACACGCCGCGATTGTCTGGAAGCTCGCGGTCGTCGGTCGCATCCCCTGGTGGCCTCACGTCCGGGCCAATTTCCCGATCCGTGTCACGCCCCATGAATAGGCTCTCGATCGATATCGGCGGACGGACGTCGTTCGAGCCGGGCGAGGAAATTGCCGTTTCGGCCAAATGGACTCTCGACCGTCCGCCGGATGCCGTCGAACTGAGAGTCGTCTGGAACACGACCGGCACGGAGCAGCGCGATCTGCAAGTCGTCGAAACGGTGCGGATCGAATCGCCGCCGGCCGGCGAAACGCGGCCGATGACGGTCCGGCTGCCGCGGGAACCCTACAGTTTCCAGGGGAAGAAGATCGCGCTCGTCTGGGCGCTGGAGCTGGTGGCTCTCCCCTCGAAGGCGTCGACGCGCCTGGAAATCGAGATCGGTCCCGGCGGGAAGAAAATCATCCTGCCGGAAAGTCCCTCGCGAAAAAAGTCCCGGGCAGCCTCAAGCTGATGTCGCCGGGGCCTCGGTCTTGGCGCTGGCGCCTCACGCATGGCCGGCCAGTTTGTGCTCTGCCGATCGCGAGAGCAAATCGGTCGTCTCGGCCGCGTAGCGGCCCCAGGCGGCGGCGACCAACAGCAGGTTGAGCCCGACGCCGGTGAGGACGTAGCCCAATCCGCCCGAGCCGACCGCGTACGAGTGCAGCCCGACTTCGGTCGGCATGTTGGTGCCGTTGAGCCAGCCGTGCACCATCGGCAGCACAAAGTTGACGCCGTACCACGAGAAGAGGATCGCGGAAAACGCCAGCACGCCGCCGCAGTTGGTGCCGAAGGTCCCGACCCAGCCGGCGAACCGTCCGTGCAGCACGACGAGATAGGCCAAGAGCGAAATCAGCGCCCAAACTTCCTTCGGATCCCAATCCCAGAAGCGGCCCCACGAAACGTCGGCCCACAAGCCGCCCAGAATCGTGCCCGCTGCCAAGAGCAGGACGGCAACCTGCTGGGCCTTGTAGGTGTAGCTCGCCAGCGTGGCCGCCTCTTTGGGCGGGCGAACCTTGGCCGATTCGAGATGCTCGTCACCGCTGCCAAAGTCCTCGAAGCCGGCCTTAATCGTTCGCGGGAGCATGGTCGGCTTGAGCGCTTTGCCC
Source organism: uncultured Planctomycetaceae bacterium (assembly GCA_963833105.1). Lineage (GTDB taxonomy): Bacteria > Planctomycetota > Planctomycetia > Planctomycetales > Planctomycetaceae > DASPSM01. Next base: position 92,033 of record CAWHWU010000015.1, on the reverse strand, counting down.
GCCTTCTTGAGCCGCGCGACAATCGATGGTTCCTGACTTCCGTACAGGGTGTTGAGATCGAAAGTCGGGCCGCTGTTGCCATTCGATGCGGGAACCGCCGCGACATTCGCGGCCGAGCCTTCCGGCCGGTACTTGCCGAAGAGGTAAAACAGCATGGCGAGGTTCCCCAGCCCCCACGCCAATCCGCCGGCGCCGTAGCTGGAGACGATCGTCAGCACGTGGATCGTGAGCCAGTAATTGTTTCGCAAGACAGCCGTGATCGAGCCGATCCGCGGGTTCATGATGTCAGGGCTGTTGATGCCGACAAAGTGGGCCAGCATCATGCCGAAGCTCACCACGGGGAGCGCGCCCAACAGGAAATACCGCCGCTGGAACGTCTGTTCCCACAGCTTTTCTCCCTCGCGCCGCGCCTCGGGAATCGCCGTGATGGGAAAGAGTGCCAGCGCCACCGCGGCCCGCGAGCCGAACCACGCCGCCCCCACGATCACCGCCATCCCCACCGCCCACGTCCCCAACGACGACCAGGCGACGACCTTGCCGAAGATCGGCGGCACAAATTTGATAATGCGAAACGACGTCTCGCTCCGTGTGAAGAACCAGACCGTGGCGGCAAAGAGCGCGAGTCGCACGAGCGACGTCATGCACTGCACGGGCAGGAACGCGCGGCCGGCGAATCGTCCCTCGTCCTCCTGTTGCGGATGGTCGAGTTCCAGAGCCGGCGGAAAGCCCGATGCCCCCGAGCGGTGCCGCACCGGCAAGCCGGCCAGCCGCCAGGCCCAACTCAGGCCGGGCCACGTGAAGGGGAGCACGCAGAACCAGAATCCCAACACCGACACGATGAACGAGGCCCAAATCACCGTCTCGTACATGTTGGTGACAGGCGGCCGCCCGGCAATTCGCACCCGCAGGGCGAAACCCCACGCCGAATAACCCATCGCCGCCAGCGTGATCAACAGCCCCGAGGCATACACGAACCGCGACGACTTCAACATGCCCGAGAGGACGATCACCACAAGCGCGGTGAGGAACACAATCCAAGCCGATTGAAAGGGCTTGTACTGGTTGTACAGAATCTCGGTATCGGTCGAGCCGGCCGGCGGATAGGCGGAGAACTTCATCTGGATGTCGCTGAGTTTTTGCGGCTCATACCGCTTCCAGATGATCTCGTTGACCCGGTCGTTCGGCCCGTCGCCAAAGGCGATTGAGTTGTTCTCAGGCGGCGTCATCTGCTTGCGGGCCGTTTCCATCGCGTGCGCCAGCCGACGCACCTGCTCGACGAAGGCGTGCATCGACGAGCCGAAGGCCGACGCGTCTCCCGCGTTGTACGCGTCGCGCGTCTTATCGAGCGCCTGCTTCACCGCGCGGATTTCGGTCTGCAGCTCTCCCTTCACCTTCTGAGCCTGCGCGAGCTGCGGCAGCACGGTGACGAGGGTGGCGGGATGGTTCGGATGTCCCTCGGGATAGCGCATCGCGCGATCGGGGTTCAACAGCTCGCGGGCCAGCTCGCGCGGATCATCGGCCATGATGGCCGCGATCGTGAGGTCGTCGTTCGTCCGCCACTTCTCCGCGTCCAGGATCGCGCCGAGCGAGACCCAGGCGTGCAGCCGGTCGTCGGGATCGGTCTGCCGAGTGAGGGCACGCGGATCGAGCCCCGGCACGATATAGACGTCGCTCCCGTGCCGCAGCGTCAAAAACGACTCCATGTGGCGGAACAGCTCGGCCACTTTGCCGTTGATCGCCCGGTCTTCTGCCGTATCCCCCACGCTGTCGGGCGATTTGCCGGGCGAGCGCTGCAGCGCATCGAGGCGATGCTCGAAATCCTTCGACCAGTAGACGGGGCGGCCGCTCTCGTTCGACTGCTTCCAGTCGAGGATCTGCCCGAGCGCGACGAACGTCCCTTCGACGGGGAGCTTCACCTTGTCGGTGTTCAGGATCTTCCGCAGCGGCCGGTACTCGCAGCGGAGGATGGGCCGGTCGATCCACTCCTCCGGCTGAGTGATCCAGCCGAACAACAGTTCCGGAGCGGAATAGGCGACCGCCGGCTTGGCGTCGGGATCGGTCCAGTGGGAGCGGCCCGTCACAAGGTTCACCAGCTCGTCGGCCAGCGTATCGAGCGGCTTGATCCGCCCGTCGTTCTGCACGGGCAGCCGTTGCCACTCGGACCAGTCGAAATTCGGATGCGGAACCGCATGCTTCGCCGCCGCGGACGGGGCAGCGGCAGGAGCAGGAGCAGGAGCAGGGGTGGCACTGGTGGCTTGTCCGCCAGTGTTCGCCGGAGCGTCCGCCGCCCGTGCGACGAGCGGAGCTGCGAAAAAGGAGCCCACGCAACAGGAAACAGCCGCAAACGCGACGGCCGAGCGAATCATGTGACGGCTCCTTGGACAGGCCGTTTGAAGAAATAGGCCCGCATGTAGAACATCAAAAAGATGCCGAAGACAATCAGTCCGGAACCGAGGTACTTCACGGGCCGGCCCGGGTCGTAATTCACGCGGAAGACCGATCCCAACTCGGTGCCGTGCGACTTGTCGGGGGCGATGTAGTTCTCCTGGAAGAACCGCAATTGCCGCCCGGCCGGATCGGGATAGTCGAGCGGCCGGTTCATCGTGATCACGAAGTCGTCCAGGGCCTTGTTGTCCTGGGCCAACTTGTGCTGCTCGGCCGTCGATTTTCCCTGAAGCTGAGCCAGATACTCGTCGGTCCGCTTCTGGATCGTACGGTCGAGCTCGTCACGAAACGTCTGCTTTTGAGCCGAGTCGCGAGCGCCGGCCACCTTTTCACGCAGCTTGACGACCTCCGGATCGTTGCGGACGTCGACCTGGATCACGCGGCTCGTGTAGTTGCCCGCCGTCTTTGTCCCCGGGTCGACCTCGAGGTCGAAGTCGACCAGCTTGAGCGTGAAGCCGACTTCCGTTTGCTTGACGTTATACGAAGTTTTGATCGGCCGATCGCTTCCGGCGTTCGTCTCATGCACCTGCCGCCGCCCCGCGCTTTCCCACGGCACCGGCAGATTCTGTTTGAGCCAGAACGTCTCGTGCTGCGCGTGGCCCGATTGCGAGTCGGACCACGTGACCCGCAGGTTCACGCATTTCGAGTCGCCGCGGTCCCCCTTGTCAAACGGCAGCGGCAACACGACCTCGGTCGGCGTGATCGCGCTCGTGTTGTCGCCGGCGCTTCCCACATATCGCGTCGGCGTCATCCGCATCACGTTCTCGCCGCCCCCCATCGAAAACGTGTCGACCGTCTTGCCGATTTCGAGATCGCCCGAAGCGACGACCCGCCCCAGCTTCTGCTGCCACGCGCGAAACGCCAGCTTGTCCTGCGGGCCGATCAGAATGTCGATCTGCCCCCGCACCTGCGGATGGTAAAACTCGGCGTAAAAGCCGGCCGGGTGCTTTCCTTCCGGCAAGTAGGGCATCTGCGCGAAGCGGACGATGCGGTATTTGGTCTCCTCGCTGCCGTTTTTCTCGTGCACAAAGATTTCGACCGTCGGACCGACGCTGTGCCCCTCCGATTCGGCAGTCGCCGGCACAAGCCCCTTGCCATGCACGAGCGAAGCCAGATCGGGCGAGTCGACATACCCGCTCAGCTCGATCGACAGATGATCATTCAGCGGGAACCGCTTCCCCTGGTCCTTGAGCTTCTGCAATTCCTTCACCGTCGCGCAGTAGTTTTCCCCCTTCGACCAGAAGGCGATGAGGCCGTTCCCGTCGACCGTGCGATCGGGCTTGCACTGTGTGAAGGCGGCCAGCGCGTCCTCCTCGTTCGCCCGCCACATCAAGACCTCGCCCATGCCCATCAGCGATGCCTTGGCCACCGGGAGATCCTGCCGCCGCTCGTCGAGTTCCAGCTCGATCGGAATCTCCGCCTTGATCATCGGCTGGTAAAAGTCGAGCGCGAGGTACGGGGCCGCCCGAATGATGCTCCGCGAGTAATAGTCGACGACCTCGACTTTCGTTTTGCCGTCGTCATACACGACGTCGGGGGAATGGACCCATTTCTTGTTCGGGTCATCGAGGCCGAACCACGACTTGATCCGCCGCGTGATGGGGTAGGGGGCCAGATCGCTCCAGTTGAACGGCCCCGGCTGAAACCGCACCTGCAAAGGCTCCGGCCGGCCGGGGATATCGCCGATGTTGATCGTCGACTGGTCCATGTCGATCGCCACGTGGTTCGCCTGCCCGAGGAACACGAGCATCTGCGAATTGACGCTCCCCCGGTCGCTGATGGCCGAACCGGTCAGCAGCGTCAACAGGCCGATATGCGTGACGACAAAGCCCGTCTGGTGCCGCTTCCAGGGAAACCGGATCGACGCCGCACAAAAGATGTTCGTCGCCAACAGGGCCAGCAGGGCGGCAAAGAACCAGGTGTGATAGACCAGAAACGCGACCGCCGCCGTCCCGAAGTTCGCCTCGACAAACGTGGCCAGCCCCAACAGCACGGCCAACGACAAGATCATCACGACGGCCAGCTTCAGCGACGCCAGCAACTCGTAAATCCGCAGCACCGTGCGCAAATAGAGCGGCTGACGCGGGTCACTGAGCTTCAGACGGGCCATTCGCGATTCTCAACCGAGTAGCGGCGTCACATCGGCGGGTGCCGCGCCAGCACTGAACATCCGTTCCAACGACCCGGGCGCGGTGCGACAGAGGCGGGACACCTATTATAGCGCGGCCGCGGGCGGAAAGTACACAAGCGAAGAATGACGAAGCACCAAATCCGAATGACGAAAGAAGCACGAAGCCCTAAAGGAGTTGGGGGCGCGGTTGCTCCCGTTTCGTGCTTCGGATTTCGTCGTTCTTTCGTCATTCGCATTTTGTGCTTCCCGCTGCTACTCGAGCAACTTCACAAACTCATCCTCCGTAATCACCTTCACCCCAAGCTTTTCGGCCTTGTCGAGCTTGCTGCCGGCGTTTTCGCCCGCCACGACGAAGTCGGTCTTTTTCGACACGCTGCCGGCCGCCTTGCCGCCGTGCTGATGGATCACCTCGTTGATCTCTTCCCGCTTGAATCGCGTCAGGGTCCCCGTGACGACGATCGTCTTCCCCTCCAGTTTACCGCCGGCCACCTTGGGCCGTTCTTTTTTCGGCTCGCCGAAGTTGAGGCCGAATTTCCGCAGTTCCTCGACCAGCCCCTTGCCGACTGCCGAGTGGAAAAACGCGTGGACCGAGTGGGCGATCACGGGACCGATGTCCTCGACTTCCGCCAGCGACTCGGTCGACTGCTCCATGATCGCGTCGAGCGTGCCGAAATGGTCGGCCAGCACCTGGGCATTGCGCGTCCCCACGTGGCGGATGTTGAGCCCCGTAATCAGCCGCCACAACGGCCGCGATTTCGATTCTTCAATGCCGGTCAACAAATTATCGACCGACTTTTCACCCATCCGCTCCAACTCGATCAGCTCGTCGCGGCGATCCTTCAGGCGATAGACATCGGGCAGCTTTTTGACGAGCCCGGCTCCGGTGAGCTGCTCGATCAGCTTGATTCCCAATCCTTCGATGTCCATCGCGTTGCGGGAGGAAAAAAAATGCAGGCTCTCGCGGAGCTGGGCCGGGCAGTTCGGATTCTGACAGCGGATGTAAACGCCATCCTCATCGCGGACGACGGGCGAATCGCACTCGGGGCACCGCTTGGGAAACTTGAACGGCCGCTGCGTCCCGTCGCGGCGATGCAGCTCGACGCGAACGACGTGCGGAATCACCTTGCCCGCCTTCTCGACGACGACCCAGTCGCCGATCTGAATCCCCAGCCGCTCGATCTCGTCGGCATTATGCAGGCTCGCCTTGGAGATCGTGCTCCCCGCGATCACCACCGGTTTGAAAAAGGCGACCGGCGTGAGCGTCCCCGTCTTGCCCACGTGCACGTCCATATTCTCGACGAGCGTCGTCCCCTCGTATTTCTCCCACTTGTAGGCGATCAGCCACCGCGGCGCCTTGCTCGTGCGGCCCATCCGCTGCCGCTGGTCGAAATCGTTCACCTTGAGCACGATGCCGTCGACCTCGAAGTCGATCGCGTGCACCTCTTCGGCCAGGTGGTTGGCGTACTCGCGGGCCGCCTCGATATTCGGGCAGAGCTTCACGTTCGGCGTGGTCGGAATGCCCCATTCGCGGACCGCGTGCAGAAATTCCATGTGGTTGTGGAATTCGATCCCCTCGGCATACCCGCTCCCGTGGGCCATGAACCGCACGTGGCGGGCCCGAGACAGCTTCGGATCGAGCAGCTTGAGCGCCCCGGCCGCCGTGTTCCGCGGATTGGCAAACGCCTCTTTGCCCGATTCTTTTTGCTTCGCCAAAAGCGCGGCAAAATCCGTGTTGGCGATATATGCCTCGCCCCGCACTTCGATCACCGGCGGCGGCGACTTCGTGTGCAGACGCAACGGCACGCCGCCGATCACGCGCGCGTTGTTCGTGATTTCGTCGCCGCGCGTGCCGTCACCGCGCGTCACGGCCTGCACCAGCAACCCCTTCTCGTAGATCAGCGAGATGGCCACGCCATCGACTTTGTACTCGACCGTGTATTCAATCGTCTCGCCGGGGACGAGCTTCTGAATCCGCACATCGAACTCGGCGAGTTTCGCCTCGTCATAAATATTGTCGATCGACAACATGGGGACGCGGTGCAAAACGGTCTCAAAACCCTCGACCGGCTGGCCCCCCACCTGCCGCGACGGACTGTCGGGCGAATCGTATTCCGGATGCTCCGCCTCGAGCTGTTGCAGCCGAGCCATCAGCTTGTCGAACTCGAGATCGGTGATTTCCGGCTTGGCCTCGACGAAATACAGCCGATTGTGCCGGCGAATCTCCTCGCGCAGCCGCTCGATCTCCGCCTGGATCGACTTGCTCATGGAAGCACCTCGCCGGACGGCTCGGACGGCGCATCCTCGGGTGCCACTGGTCCGCCGCAGGCGGACTTTGGGCCGCCAGTGCCAATCGGGTCCCTTTCGCGACTCGGACGCTCCTCGAGCAGGGCCCGTTCGCGTTCTTCGATCTTCCGCCGCGTTTCCCGCCGCTCGACCGCCATCACAATCACCGCCAACGCCAGGATCGCCCCCACCTCGACGCCCAGAATGAGCATGCCATGCCGGTCGAAGAAACGGCTCAAGGCCACGGCCTGCCGGTTGAAGGCGGCCGCCACCATCAGGAAGACCGTCATGATGAACACCGTGCAGCACGCGACCAGCACGTGCGTCCACGGATTGCGACGGTTTTCGGTCGTGGGCGGTGAACTCATTGTTGCTGCTGCTGATCCTGCCGGAGCCGCTCGACGTCGTGATCGGCCATCATGCGGACCAGTTCGCCGAATGTCACGCGCGGCTGCCAACCAAGCACGCGGCGTGCCTTCGACGCGTCGCCGCACACGTTTTCGATGTCGGCCGGCCGGTAGAGCTTTGGATCGACGACGACATGCCGCGACCAGTCGAGCCCCAGGTACGAAAAGACCGCCTCGCCGAACTCCCGCACCGAATGCGTCTGCCCCGTGGCGATCACGAAGTCGTCGGGCATTTCCTGCTGCAGCATGAGCCACATCGCCTCGACATAATCGCCGGCAAAGCCCCAATCGCGCCGCACGTCGATATTGCCCAACCGCAACGGCTCCGTCTCGCCTCGCGTGATCCGGGCCGCCGCCGAAGTGATTTTACGCGTGACGAAATGCTCGGGCCGCCGCGGCGACTCGTGGTTGAACAAAATCCCGCAGCAGGCGAACAGCCCGAACGCCTCGCGGAAATTGATCGTCTGCACATGGGCAAACAGCTTCGAGCAGGCGTACGGACTCCGCGGATGAAAGGGACTGGCCTCGGTCTGCGGCAGGGGGCCGGCCGAGCCGAACATCTCGCTCGTCGACGCCTGGTAAAAACGCACTTCGCGACCGGTCCGATCGCGATACCGCCGAATCGCCTCCAGCAGCCGCACGGTCCCCACACCGTTAGCCGAAGCGAAGGCCACCGGCTGCTCGAACGAGTCACTCACCCGGCTCAAACCGGCCAGGTTATAAACTTCATCCGGCTGCACGGCGTCAAGAATTCCACCCAGGTCATTTTCCGTTCCCACATCCGCCGCAAACAATCGCGAACACAAGCCAGGCGAAACGAACTTGCCCGGCAACTCCACACCGAACACGTCGTAGCCCTTGGACCGCAGCAGCTCGGACAAATAAAACCCGTCCTGCCCGCCGATGCCGGTCACAATCGCGATCCTGGCCACAAACGCTCCGTGGCATAAGCTGCCAGCTTGCCATTTTCGTGGCATACGCTGCTAGCGTGTGCGTTTTTCCAAATTGAAAAATAGAAGAGGGCAAGCTGGCAGCTTACCCCACGAAAAAATGCAAGCGATCAGCTTGCACCACAACTCAATCGTAGCAGCCGGGTGAGGGGAGAGGGCAGGGGGCAGAGGGAAGAGGGTTGAAAAAGAAACCGATCGCACGCAAAGCGTGCTCCGGTCCGCCCTCTACCCTCTGCCCTCTCCCCTCTGCCCTTCCTCTTGACACCTACTGCCCAACCAGTAACATGAGCCGCTGTTCTACTAGTCAACCAGTAGGAACAACCGATGACCGATCTGATTCCCACCGGACGGGAGCTCGAGGCGCTCAAGGTTTTGTGGCAGCGGGGGGAGGCGACCGTGCGCGATATCTGGGAGGCGATGACGGCCGCCGAGAATGACCTCGCCTACACCACTGTCTTGAGCCTGCTGCAGGTGATGGAGCAGAAAGGGCTCGTCGGCCACAAACGGGTCGGCAAGGCGTATGCCTACTTCGCCCGCATCCGCCGCGAGCCGACCGTCCGCAAGCTCGCCAGCGGCTTCCTCGAACGCGTCTTCGACGGCGCCGTCGACGAGTACCTGGTCCATGTCCTCGACTCGCGGCAACTGGGCGAAGCGGAACTCGCCCGCCTGGAAGAAATGATCGCGTCCGCTCGCAAGCGGACACGCCCCAACAAGAAGAAGGGGGCCCAATCATGACCGCCTGGATGGAACCATTCGCTTTCTGGTTGGCCGATGTCTACCTCGCCGCGACGCTGCTCCTCGCAGTCGCGGCGGCAATTTTCGTCCTCGTGAAACAGCCTTCTTTGCGGATGGCCGTCGCTTGGGGCATCGTGCCGGGACTGTTGCTGGTCGCGTGCTTTTGCCTCTCGGCATCGCGGCCGCACTGGGGCCTGTGGCCTGCGCGGCCGGTCAAAAAGAGTACGGCAGCGCAGAAGTTGGTAACGAGCCGCCGGCTTTACGCCGGCGGTCTTCAAGCAGCACCCGACGCGCGGATCAAGACCGCCGGCGTAAAGTCGGCGGCTTCCGATCCCGGAGGGATCATCGAGGGACAGGTCGTCTCCGCAGAGAGCGGCAATCCGGCAGGCGGGGTTACGATCGCTTTCGAGTCTGAACGGCCCAAACAATTCGTTCACGCGATTATCCGAACAGAACCCGACGGGCATTACCGCATCACCTCGCTGCCGGAAGGCTCGTTCAGCGCTTGGGTCTGCTCTTCGCCGAGCGATCAAACCGCGCCGGTCATCGAATCGCTCGCGGTCCATCCCGGTCGAGCGACGGAAGCGCCAGTGATGCGACTGGTGAAAGCCGGCGTGATCGAAGGCCGGATTGTCGATGAGATCACGGGGAAGCACGGTGCCGGGATCACCGTTGGGCTGCAGGGGATCAACTGGCAAAAGGGAAAGGCCTCGAGCTACTGGGACCATAGCGTGACCGATGCCGACGGGCACTACCGCTTCGCATCGCTGCCGGCGGGAAAGTTCAATCTCTTCATCGACGACACGCCTCTCGACGCCGCGGCCGCGGCCATCGATTCGCTCGAGATGAAAGCCGGCCAGACGGTGATTGCCCCACCGATCCGGATGGTCCGCGGTTGCCTCATCAGGGGACTCATCATCGATGACGCCACCGGGAAAGGGGTGAGTCTGCGAGAGGGGGACCATCTCGACATCCAGAGCCATGGCCCGGCGCGACCGCGAAGCGGCGCCGCGGTCCAGGTCGCCGAGATCCGCAAGGATGGCACGTTCGAGATCCGCCTGCCGCCGGGAGACTCGTGGCTCGGCGTGCGCGTCGGCGAATCTTTCGACTATTCAGGCAAGGGCGGGGACGAGCTATCCGTGTCGGACGCGAGCGTCATCAACGTCGAATATCACGTGCGGCGGTACGATCCGTCGAAAGAAAAGGCCGCCCCAGTTCAACAGCCACTCGGGGAGCACGAGCGGTACAGCACAAAGATCATCGATTACCACATCGCCAAGGACGAGATCGGCGGCATGTGCCTGAGCGCGGACGAGGCGCGCCTGAAGGGGGTCGAGGTCATTCTCTACATCAGATCTTTCGGTCGCCAGGCGGACAATTGGGGCGCAAAGCAGATCGATAAGACGACGACCAACGACGAGGGTCAGTTTGTGTTCCGGCACGTGCCCCAGGTGAATCCTCGAGACGCGGACTACCTGACGGTGGCACGTCGGCACGGCCGCATCACGATGTTTGGGACGCTCGATCATCGGCACGATTGGCTCGACTTGCGAATGCCGGCGGCCCGCCCCTTCAAGGGAACGGTCAAAAACGAACAGGGGAAACCCGTCGTCGGCGCGCTCGTCCGCTGCGATGGAAGTCCGTTTTACGATTTGCCCGAAGGCATTCAGTCGGCTCGGACCAATGCACGAGGTGAATTCGAGATCGACGACGTTGGCGGCGCCGGACGTTGCGTCGTCGAACACCCGGACTACGCTCGCAAAACCGTCGAGCACCTCCCGTTCGATGAGCCGGCAGAACTGAAGGTTCGTCCGGGAGGAGTTGTCGAGGGTCAGGTTGTCGACACCGTTACAGGCAAGCCGGCCAGCGGTTTGTCGGTCAGCATCCAGCCGATTAACCAGGTTCCACAGCTGAAACTCGATGACGTCTCGTTCTTCTGGACTTCGACGAGGACCGACAGCCAGGGCCGCTTCCGGATCGAGTCAATCCCGAGTGGACAATTCAACGTCTTTGTGTCGAGCGCCGGGACGCGCCTCCGTCGCTCTCGACTCGTTGGCAGTCCCCGCCGGCGAGGTCGTGCAGGCGCCCCGATTCGCCTCGTCAAACCGGGTGTCGTGAAGGGCCGTTTGATTGACGATCTCACGGGCCAGCCGGCGCTCGTCGGAGAAGACGAACGTGTGACGATCGGCGTTCACGGTCCCTCAAGGCCCTGGAGCGGCGTGGCGATTGAAGGATTCGCGGTGAAAACCGACGGCACGTTCGAGCTGCGGCTGCCTCCCGGCAAAAACTTTGTGTATGTCGCGGGCGGCCCGTTCCTCGTGCGCAAGCCGGGCGATCCTTCCGCCACTCAGGACATCCGCCAGATCGATGTCAAAGAGGGAACGGAGACGACGATCGAATTCCGCGTGATCCGCCAGGTGCCGATGAAGCAAGCTCCAGAAAAGCCCGCGAAGAAATCGCCCGCATCGACCAGCGGAGCGGTGACACGGCCCGCGCCGGTCATGCTGGCGGAGGCGCCGAGCGTCTCTCCGAAAATCGTCGATTATCACCTGGAAAAGGATGCCGTCGGCGGGTTGTGCCTCGGTCGTGACGAGGTCCGCTTCGCTGGCGTCGAGGTGGCGCTCTACATCATCGGGCGAAACTTCGACACCTACCGCAACATCGCCCGGACCATCACCAATGACGAGGGACAGTTTGTCTTTCGCCAGGTGCCGAATTTGAAAACGGGCGAAGAATGGTACTTGTTCATTGCGCGGAAAAAGGGTCTGGCGACGTCGGAAGGAATCCTCCAACAGCGGCACGATTGGGTCGACCTTCTCATGGGGCCGGGTGTCTCCATGAATGGCGTCGTACGAGACGAGCAGGGTAAACCGATCCCCGGCGCGCTCGTGAGCGGAGGGTCGTATTGGCATTACGGGGTGCCGGACGAAGCTCCCTCAGTCCGCACGGACGAGCGGGGCGAGTTTCAAATCGACGATCTCCCACAATTCGGCGCTTGCTCGGTGAGCCACCCCGATTACGTGAGCGCGGGATTCGGCCGGGCGAAGAAGAACCCCGTCGTGGCGACGCTCCGCAAAGGATCCGTCGTCGAGGGGCAGGTGATCGACGGCGATACGGGCCAGCCCGTCGCCGATGCGCTCGTCTCCCTGGAGACACTCGGACATTTTGCAGGGGGCTTCGCCCCGTGGGGCCGCAGAGCCGGTCGGGGCGGTATTGCGGTGACGACCGACCGCAACGGGAGATACAAGTTCCGGCCAGTCGGACCCGGCACGTTCAATCTTTCGTTCCGGGGCGGTCTCGGAGGGGTCGCGTCGGCAGCCATCGATGCCTTGAAAGTCGGCCGGCAGCAAACCGTCGAGGTGCCGCCCATTCGCCTCGCCAAGGGAGCGACCGTCACTGTGCGGCTGGTCTTCAATGACAGGAGCCAAGACATCAGCATGGGACCGGAAGAGACCGTCGTGATCGGCATCCGGTCGGGCGAAGCCAGCGCAGTGCTGACGCCAAGCCACGGCTCGAAACGCTTCACATGCGGCACGATGGGACGATCGGAGTCTGGTTGCCCGCCGGCAAGCACGCGATCTCCCTCAACGGCGGCCCGTTTTTCGCGCTCGGCGACGTGCAGCAGGGGGTCGGTCACGACCTCCGCCAAGTCGACATCAAAGGAGGCGAGGAGGCGAGCGTCATCTTCCGCGTGGTCCGCATCACTCCGTCGCGGAGTCGCATGAGTTCGCGCGTCCAACGCGGCAGCTTTTTGAACTCGTTGTGGGTCTCGAGCCTGATTTGACTCAAAAACGAATTTTCTGTGGTCGACCACAGAAAATTCCCGACGGCTCGAACCGTCCGCAACGAGTAAAAACAGAAGACTTAGGCAAAGTGTGCGCCCACAAATCCAACGGTGCCGCTCGATGTACGCACTGATCACCCTAGCGTCAAGGAATCCTAGTCAACAGGAGCCTAGAGACCGCGATTTTTTCCGATCGCAATCGCGTTTGGTGCCGCTTTCCTTTTTTTACGCCGCAGAAAACACAGAAAAATAGATCACGGGCGATCAAAAACGCCGGTTTTGATCACGCGTGATGTACTGAAAACCAAGTGTCCAATCCGCGAGCCGATCAGCTTCCCAGCACCTCCGCGTAGACCTCGCGGATGCGGCGGGTCATCGTTTCGTGGCGGAACTGCTCGGTGAACCGCTCGCGCCCCGTGCGGCCCAGCCGTTCGCGGAGCGCGGGATCGGCGGCCAGCTCGCTCAAGGCGGCGGCCAGCGGCTCGACCGATTGGGGCGGGAGCAGATAGCCCGTCTCGCCGGGGATCACGACCTCGCGGGCTCCGTCGACGTCGTAGCTCACCACCGGTTTGCCCGCGATCAGCGCCTGCGGCAACACGCGGGCCAGCCCTTCCCAAAGACTGGTGTGAACGATGATGTCCGAGGCGTGGACCAGCTCGGGCACTTTTGAGGGGGGGACGAGGCCCGCGAAGACGAACGCCTGCTCGAGCCCGGCCCGCGCGATCTGCTCTTGGAAGCGGCCCCTGAGATTGCCGTCGCCCACGAACAGGAACCGCACGTTCGGATGTTGCCGCACCACGTTTTGTGCCGCCGCGATCACGAATTCGTGCCCTTTGAGATGAAACAGCCGGGCCACCTTCGTGATGACCACATGCTCGGGGCGGAATCCCAATTCCGCACGAACGGTCTCTCGCGGACGGGGCGGATTCAAGAACGGCTCGACCTCCATGCCGCTGTAGATGGTGACGAACTGCTCGCGCGGCGCGATGCCGGCTTGCACGTAATGGTCGGTCATCGCGTCGCACACGCTGATCAGCCGCCGGCAGCGCGGGGCGGCCCATTTCTCCGCGGCGATATACAGGCGGTGTGCCAGCGCACTTTGTCCGTAGTGAAACGCCGCACCGTGGATGGTGTGGACCGCGGGAATGCCCAGGCGGGCTGCGGCCGCCCGGCCGAGAATGCCGGCCTTGGAACTGTGCGTGTGGACGATTTGCGGCTGGATTTCGCGGAGCAGCGTCAGCAGGCTGCGATAGCTCGACCAATCGCGTGCCGGATGGATGCTCCGCTGCATCTGGGGAATGATCCGCAGGTCGAGTCCGCCCGACCGGGCCCGCTGTTCGAGGCTTCCCTCCGGGCCGAGCCCCGGCCCCGTGATGAGGATCACCTCGTCACCGAGCCGATGCTGGTCCTCGACGTTGAGCAGCGTGTTTTCCTGGGCTCCGCCGATGATGAGGCGGGTGATGATGTGGGCGACGCGGAATTTCACGAGCGGGCCTCGTCCTGCGCCGCGGCCGGGAATTCGGCCCCGGCGAGCTGCGGCGCTTCCTCGTAGTGCACGCTGACGAGATACAGTCCGCAGGCGGGCGCCGTCGGGCCGGCATCGCGGCGGTCGTGCCCATCGAGAATGCGGCGAACGTCGGCCGCGTCCCATTTGTGCTCGCCGACGCGGATCAACGTGCCGGCAATCGTGCGGACCATGTTGTACAGAAAACCGTCCGCAACGATGTCGAACCAGATGAACGGGCCCGCCGACGGCCGAGCATGTTCGGCGACCGCGTCGGCGTCCCAGGCAGGCCAGCCGCCGAAACGGCCGACGGTCGCCTCCAAGACGGTCCGCACGCTGCTGGCCGTGTTGGGGTGTTGCGTTTCGAAGCAACAAAAGTCATGGCGTCCCACGAGAACCTGTGCCGCTGCGTGCATGGCCCGCTCGTCGAGCGGAGCGTGGAATTCGTGCGTATACCGCCGCAGAAAGGGATGCGCGGCCCGCGAGTTATGGATCACGTAGCGATAGCGCTTGCGCTTGGCGGCGTAGGTGGAGTGAAATTCGAGCGGGACCTCGTCGGCGCGGCGGACGAGAATGTCATCGGGGAGAAACTGCTGCAGACCGGCGACGAAGCCGCGGCAGGGGATGGCCGACTCGGTCCGGAAGTTGGCGACCTGGCCCAGGGCGTGCACGCCGGCGTCGGTCCGGCCGGCCGCGATCAGCGACACCTGGCTGCCCGAGAATTCGCGAAGGGCCGCCTCGACGGCCGCTTGCACCGAGACGCCGTTGGGTTGAATCTGCCAGCCGACGTAACGCGTGCCGTCATAGGCCAGTGTGAGGCGGATGTTACGCATGCAATCCGAACTTTGCCTTCCACCGCGTGAGCTGCTCACGCACCGGTCCGCGGCCGCCGGAACCGTAACTCGTCAAGACGGCAACCGCGTTGGCAACACCGAGGACGCTCGACACGTCGGGACCGATCTTGTCGCAGGCCGCCTGCAGCCGCTCGAGCGGGAAGCTCGGCCAGCCGCTTGCCTTCCGCCTCGCACGCGGCGACGAGCTGGCCCACAGTCTCGTGGGCCGTCCGCATCGGCACGCCGTGACGGATGAGGTATTCCATGAGGGCCGTCGCGTCGAGAAAACCCTCTTCCAGACGGGCGGCGATCCGATCGCGCCGCAGCTCGGCCCCTTCGACCAGTTTGGCCGCAAGTTCGAGGCAGCCGGAGAGCGTGTCGATCGCCTCGAACAGGGGAGGTTTGTCCTCCTGAAGATCGCGGTTGTAGGCCAGCGGCAGATCTTTCACGAGGAACAGCACCTGCGACAAGGCCCCCACGATGCGGGCCGATTTGCCGCGGATCAGTTCGAGGACGTCGGGATTCCGCTTCTGCGGCATGATCGACGAGCCGGTCGTTAAGGCGTCAGGCAGCTTGAGGAAACCGAACTCGGTCGAGAACCACAAAATCCACTCCTGCGCCCAGCCGCTCAGATGCAGCGCGACGACCGAGAGGCAGAACAGGAACTCGACGAGGAAGTCGCGGTCGTGCGACACGTCGAGGCTGTTGGCGGCCGGACCGGAGAACCCAAGCAACTCGGCCGTGAGGGCGCGGTCGATGGGAAGCGACGTGCCGGCCAGGGCACCGGCTCCCAGCGGCGAGATGTCGACCCGCTTGAGGCAATCGGCCAGGCGGGCCCGATCTCGCTCGAACTTCTCGCAGTACGCCAGCCAATAGTGGACCGCCATCACCGGCTGGGCACGCTGCATGTGCGTGTAGCCCGGCAGGATCACGTCGAGGTCGCGATCACTGCGGGCGATGAACGACCGCTGCAGGTTTTCGAGCAGGACATCAATGTGCTCCGTGGCGGCCCGAATGAAAAGCTTGAGATCGGTGGCCACCTGGTCGTTGCGGCTGCGGGCCGTGTGGAGTTTGCGTCCCACATCGCCGATCCGCGCCACGAGCGCGCTCTCGACGTGCATGTGGATGTCTTCCAGCTCGATGCGGAAGGGAATTTTCCCCTCGTCGATTTCGGTGCCGATCGCGTCGAGCGTGGTGACGATTAAGCGGCACTCTTCGTCGCTGATCAGGCCGACTTGGGCCAACATCCGCGCGTGGGCTTTCGAGGCGCGGATGTCGACGGACGCGAGCCGTCGGTCGAAGCTGATCGACTCGGTGAACCACTCGACTCGCGGATCGGTGGAGTGCTGGAACCGCCCGCCCCATGCCTTCGACGTCAAGTATAAGTCTCCCAACCAGTTCTGCCGCGAAAACTCATTGACTCGCCATCGGCAGGATACGTAAGATAAAAAGGATAGCGAGAATTGGAACTGGCAATTTTATTATCTGGATACAGTGCGATGATAGCTGGCCCACATGACGTGCTTCCAGTCCGCCAGACGGCCACCACGAGCGGAAACGCTTTGCGGCGGCTCGTCGGGCGGATTTCCTTGGGAAGCGGGTTGATCTGTTTGGCCCTCGGTTTCGCTTCGATCGCCGGGGCGGCGGACGCGAAAAAGGAGCCGGAGATCCGGATCATTCCCGGCCCCCGGTCGCATCACATGCTGCCGCCGATGCCGCCGATGCCGCCGACATCGCCGATGCCGCAATACGAAGAGCGGAGGCCCGCCCCTGCTGCCAAGAGACCCGGCAAGCCGGCGAGCGAACTTCCGCCGTTGCCGGCCGAGCCCTTGCCGCACAAGGCGAAGCCGGCACCACCGCAGCATCACAAACAGCAGCAGGCAGGCGGATTGAGGATCATCCCGGGGCGTCGCGCGACGGCCGCTCCGAACGTTCAGCGCTACCAGCAGATCTACCGCTCCATCCCGTATAGCCGCACGGAATACGAGCTGGATCCGATGTATCGGCAGGAACTCGCCCTGTCGCTGCTCTTCAATCGATTCCCGCCCGCTCCCATCATGATGCAGCCGGGATCGTCGGGAATGGGCCAGCAAGGCCCGATGTCGGGACCCATGTCAGGCCCCATGACGGGCCCCGGTGGCTGGCCGTCGTTCAGCATCCCCATGATCGGCCCGCCATTCGGATGGACCGCGCCAGACGGGATGCCCTTGTTGTGGCCGCCAGACCAAATCTGACTTTCTACAGACCCGTTTTCTAGATGCTGCTAGGGGTCAGGTCGATCCGGCGGCTGGTGAAATGGCCGCCGGATCGATTTGCACGCGCCGCCCGCTCTTGATAGCTTCCCGAAGAGACGAAGCGGTCTTTTAGGGAAAGCGATCGACATGCCGGACGGTCCCAGACGAGCGGTCGTGCTCGTGAGCGGTGGGCTCGATTCGGCGACGGCACTCGCGGTCGCCCGCCGCGACGGATTTGAGACTTTCGCCCTCTCTTTCGATTACGGCCAGCGGCATTCGTACGAACTCGAAGCCGCGCCGAGTCGCCCGGGCCGCCCACGTGCGACGTCATCTTCTTTTCCAGCTCGACTTGCGTGCGATCGGCGGTTCGTCGCTGACGTCGGATCTTCCGGTCCCCAAAGATCGGCCCGAGTCGGAGATGACAGCCGGCATTCCGATCACGTACGTTTCGGCACGGAATACGATTTTCCTGTCGGTTGCCCTGGGTTGGGGCGAGACGCTCGGGGCGTTCGACATCTATCTCGGCGTCAACGCGATCGACTACAGCGGTTATCCCGATTGTCGCCCGGAATACATTGCGGCCTTCGAGCGACTGGCAAATCTCGGAACGAAAGCCGGAGTGGAAGGGGCCGGGTCGTGGAAGATCCACACCCCCTTGATCCGCATGACAAAGGCCGAGATCATCAAAACGGGGATCGAGCTGGGCGTCGATTATTCCCTGACGCACAGTTGCTACGATCCCGCGCCGGGGGGCCGCCCGTGCGGCCGGTGCGACTCGTGCACTTTGCGATTGAAGGGGTTTGCCGAAGCCGGCCTCCGCGATCCGCTCACGTATTGAAGTGGGCACCGGAGTCGGCGCTGTTCCCGTGAAATTCCATGCGAATTGTCGAATTCTTCAAATCGGTGCAAGGGGAGGGGGAGTTCGCGGGGACGCCGTCGGTCTTTGTGCGGACGACGGGGTGCAACCTCCGTTGTTCGTTTTGCGATACGCCGTACACGTCGTGGAAGCCGGAGGGTTTTCATGAACCGTGGCAATCGGTGGCCGAGCGGATCCTGGCCGACGACTGCACGCACGTGGTGCTGACCGGCGGCGAGCCGATGTTGCAGCCCGAGATCGTGTTCCTCTCGCACGCGCTCAAACAGGCAGGCCGGTTCGTGACGATCGAGACGGCCGGGACCGTCGAGCGGCCCGTGCATGCCGACTTGATGTCGATCAGTCCCAAGCGGGCCAATTCGACGCCGACGCACGCCGTCTGGGCAGACCGTCACGAACAGCTCCGCGACCGCGCCGACATCGTGGCCCGCATGACGCGTGAGTATCGGTATCAGCTCAAGTACGTCATCGATCGCCCCGAGGATGTCGACGACGTCGATCGGCACGTCGTCGGGATCGGCGGAATTGCACCGGCCCGCGTCTATTTAATGCCGCAAGGGATCGACGCCGACGAGCTGCGAGAAAAGACGAGCTGGCTGCGTCCGGCGGCGCAACTACGCGGGTACTCCGTTTCTCCCCGCCTGCACATTGAACTCTTCGGAAACCGGCGGGGGACGTGAAACGACTTATTGAAGCAGCGGAAATCCAGGCCCGCGTCGTCGAGCTCGGCCGGCAAATTGCCGACGATTATCGCGATCGCCCGCTGACGGTGATCGGCGTGCTGACGGGGAGCGTGATCCTCGTCTCGGACCTGATCCGCTCGATCGATCGGCCGCTCCGCGTCGGCATGATTCAAGCGTCGAGCTATCGGGGCAAGGCGACGAGTCCGGAAGATCTTTCGCTCGACCTTTCGTACATTCCCGACATCCGCGGGCGGCACGTGTTGGTCGTCGATGATATTTTCGACACGGGACGCACGCTGGCCGCCGTCTTCGAGCAATTACAAATGGGGCACCCGGCCAGCGTCCGCGGCGCCGTCCTCCTGTGGAAAGAACGGCGCCGCGAGACGGCTTGGGAACCCGATTATTTCGGCTTCAAGATTCCCGATGTCTTCGTCGTCGGCTACGGTCTCGACTACAACGACGAACACCGCTCGCTGCCCTACGTCGCAGCACTTGAACAAGCTGACTTCTAGTGCTGCGAGCACTTCGGTGACGCGTCGAAAGCTGCGTTTTTCACCAACGCTTTGTGCCGCGGGATCACGACACCTGGATGGAACGCGCTCTAAAGGCGGCAGGCTGAGCCCGACGCGATTGCCGAAACCGGCCGGGCTCAGCCTTCATCCCGCCACTGGCGGGTCTTCGACCTTCCGCATTCATCCTGTCCACCTCAATTCTGACGGCGGACCGGGATCTTTTTGGAAGCCTCGCTCGCCGCGGGGGCGACCTTCGGCAGGACGATTTTGAGCACGCCGTTCTGGAACGAGGCATCGACCTTCTGGTCGTCGACTTCGGTCGGCAGCGGAATCGATCGGTGGAACGATCCGTACGACCGCTCAACGCGGTAGAAGTTTTTGTCCTTCTCCTCTTTCTCGGCCCGCTTTTCACCCTGGATCACCAGGTGGCCGTCGGCCAGCGTCACTTCGAGGTCGTCTTCCTTCATGCCGGGAAGTTCCGCCGTGACCTGAACCGCGTCCTTCGTTTCCGAGACATCGACCTTCGGCATCACGCCGGCCTGTGCCAGCCCGGTTTTGCCGAATGGAACGATATCGAATCCTTCGAAGAACGAGTCGAAAAGTCGACTCATTTCCGTTTGCAGCGTACTGAACTGGTCGCCATTCCCTGGGCGGCTCAACTGGTCTCGCTCCCGAGACCGCCACGGAACCAATTCTCGTATTCTCATCGCACTTGTCCTCCTTCACCCGTTTGCATTCGCCTGTCTCTCTCAGCGAGCGGCGACATTGATTTTGCGTCGTGCGGATTGAGCGGTTTTCGGCAGTTTCAACTGCAGGACGCCGTCTTTCACGGTGGCCTCGATTGCCTCCCGGTTGACGTCGTCGGAGACGGTAAAGACCCTCTCGAAATCGCCGACGCCATACTCCGTGCGGACGGGGGTGTAACCCTCGAACGATGGCAGCTCGATCTTGCCCCGAATCGTGAGCACGTTCTTGTCGAGCGTCACGTCCAGGTGCGACTCGTCGACGCCCGGAACATCCGCCACCAGAACGACGTCGGTGGGGCTCTCCATAATGTCGACCGAAGGCCGAAAGACCGGATGTTGCTCGGTCCCGTTGCCTTCGACTGTTGAGCGATGATTCATGGTGATACTCCTTATGCGGATCCTGTGAAGCGGATCCTCGAAATGTGTGCCGCTGTGCTTCGTCTTCGTGCCACTTCCGTGGTCACGCCGTCCTGGTTCAGCCGGCCTTGATCGTCAGTTTTTTCGGTTGAACCTCGGGGCGCCGTTCGAGCCGGACCGTCAACACGCCTTTCTCGTACGAGGCGTCGCACTTATCCGGGTCGACGTCGAACGGAAGTTCGATGGTCCGTTTGAAGGGCTCATACCAACGTTCGCGGCGAATAAAGTCTTCGCCTTCCGTCTTCGCCGGCTCGCCGGCGCGGCCGCCCGAAATGGTGAGCGAGTCCTTCTCGAGGGAGACATCCAGCTGCGACGCATCAAGGCCCGGCAGCTCGGCGGTCAACACGAGCCCTTTCTCGTTTTCCCACAGATTGACGGGCGGAAACGCGGACGTCCCGCGGGCCAAGGGGGCCCATTCGTAATTCATCAAGTGATCCATCTCCCGACGCAACCGGTTCATTTCGCGCCAGGGACTCCAGACCGTTGCGATTCGACTCATTGCCTGTTCCTCCTTCACCGACCTCGTTTGATTTCATGGGGCCCAGCCGCTCGCGCGTGTGCAAGTCAACGCTTGGCAGCCCGTTAAGAAGTAAATGCAAGGGCCGTACCAATCACTCGAGCCATGCCGGACCAGCCGGGCTGCAACGGCGGGAGAAGGCGGAGGATGAATCGCGATGACTGATCACATCTCCGCATCTCGACGCAACTTGCAGACGACGTCTTATTTGACACCAGCATGACCGCAGCCCACCAGCCATGCCATCAACTCGCAATTTGTGTCAATCCGGTCGCGACGAAAATATGCCAATGTGGCAGGAAGACGAACAAACGTCAAATTGGCAGAAAACGGATACTGCCAAAATGGCGATTCTCCTCCAGCGGGCGGCTTTGGGTGCCGGGAAGCGACCGGTCAGTCCGATTGTTTTGCCCCGCGCCGACGAACACGAATGTTTCCGTTAAACCCGTCCGTTTCGTTAGATCGGACACCTGAACGCGTGCCGATCTCTCCGAAGCGACACACTCGGTGGCGGGCTTTGACGGAACGAAGCGACAACAATGGCGGCACAGTTTGCTGGCTCGCGTTCGCTCGACGAGCGGAGGCGGCGGCGCCTCGCGACAGAATCCGACGAGGCCGCGCCTGAGCCGATCGTCGCTCCGATTCCGCGGCGAATACCGGCCGCCAAGGCCCCCATCAAGCAGAGGGGTCCCTCTCACTTCCCTCTGCGAAAGGCAATTTCCTCGCGGCTGTGGAAGCACGCCGGACTGGCCCTGCTGGGACTCGGCCTGTCCGTCGGAATTCTGGCCGGCGGTTTTGCCGCCCAAACGCACCCGGCACGCCTGGGTCCGGGTCTGACCTGGTTGTTGGATCTGTCGGCCGCCCGACTGGTGCGCTGGTATGTGTCGTCGGCCCTGTTTCTGGCCAGCCAACTGGCCTTGCTCGTATGGTGGTTGCGATCGCAAAGCCTGCAGGACTTCAAGGGCGGGTATCGAGGCTGGGCCTGTTGCGCGGTCTTGGGATTTCTCGCGGCCTTCGCGATCCAGACCGACGCGTTTCGAGCCTGGGGCGTCACGGTCGATTGGTTGTGGCACGTCGATCTCCGCCACAAGCAGACTCTAAGCTGGCTCGTTCCCGTCTTCCTCTGCGCTGCCCGCGTGGCGGTTCCTGCATCGAGAGATGCGGGATTGTCGGATCAGCCTGACGCTCTTGTGGTTCGCGGTCGTGTTGAGCGGCGGATTGGGCGCCATTGCGCTTGGCGGGTCCTTGCCGCTTGCACCGACCTCGGCGCGGCTCGTCCAATGCGGCGTCGCGATGCTGGCCGCGCAGTGCCTGTGTTTGAGCTTCCTGTTCCAGGCACGGCACGCGATCTATGTCACGGTCGAACCGCCGGCCGAGCGGCCCGCCTGGTTCGTCGCGCTCTGGCGGCGTTATCGCGAAGCGGCCAAGGAGTCGCGCGCCGCAAAGTTGGCCGGCGCGAAATCCGGCTCGGCGGTCCCCGCCGCTCGGGTCCAGCGTGGAAAACGATCCGGACGGAGCAGCGGCACGGGGGATCCTCCTCTGAGAGAGGCCGATGAACCACTCACCGAGCCGGCGCCGAAGGCCGCCCCGACAGCCAAACCCCCGCTTCGCGACCAGCGACCGATGCGGCGGTCCGCCTGACTGGCATTTCGGCCTCAGTTTGAGGCCGTTGCCACGAAAAAAGTGAAAAGCACCGGTCTGCGATCGCCGCACAATGGCGGAAATGTCGAATCCGACCGTCAAAGTGCCACGATCGCGGTTGACGCGGTCGAAACGTCACCCCCAGAATGCTTCCTGAATTGAGTATTCTTTCAAGGACCCCGCGACTCGCGTCGACGGCTCAAACTTCTGTCGAGGAATAAACATGGCGGACAACCAGTGGAATGAGGAATCCCGAGGACCGGAGGATGCTTCCCGCCAACCCGATCGGAGCCGCGATCAATGGGACGACGCTCCCCCGCCCAAAGCGGGCATGAGCAGCGGCATGAAGGTGTTTTTGATCCTCGCGGCGGTCTTGGGCACTTGTTGCCTCGTCTGCTGTGGCGTCGGCGCGTTTTTCTTCTACTCCTTCATGCCGAAAGTCTCGCAGAATCCTGCGGACATCAATGCCGCACGGGACGAGATGGCGCAGATCACGCTTCCGGCCGGCTTCGAGCCGGTCAACATGGCCAAGATGGACAACATGATGTTTTCGATGATCGTCGTCGATTATCGCAACCCGGCGGTTAACGGAGAAATCTCGATGGCCGAGTTTCGGCTGAAAGTCGGCAATGCGAAGCAACAAGACGAGCAGATGCACCAACAACTCGAGCGTCAGGGATTCGGAAACCCCAAGCACCTCACCAATACCAAGAGCGAGACCAAGACGATCGAGATCAAAGGCAAGGAGTGCAACTTCAACTTCAGACAGGGAACCGACCCCGGCACGCACAAGAAAATGCGCGAGATCAACGGATCGTTTCAAGGGAAACAGGCACCCGTCTTCATCATGATCCAGATGGACGAGTCCGCGTACAAAGAAGATGCGATTGTCAAAATGCTGGAAGCGACTAAATAGCCCTGTCCCCGCATCCGGTGCCGGACGGACGGAACTGAGTGTGCCCTTCAAGCGCCGGCAGGCGGCGCGAGCCACTCGTCAGCGGCCACCCTGCGGACAAACTGTCCGCCGCTTTGATAGAGTCCGTCGCGGCGGAAGCGGCACCATTTGAGCAGCGTCAGGATCGACTCTGAGGTGCCGTCTTCGAACTGGAACGTCACGGCCACCTTGCGCGGTGCGAGCGGACGATCGTGGACGAAAGAGATGCCGGCAAGCGAGATGTCGTGCCCAACCACGGCCAGAGGCGAGCCGAGCGGGTTTTCCGTCCGGTCATCGAGGGGGACCACGGTCAGCGGCCGGTCGAACTTGGCACGGTGCCAGCGCCGCGACTGAAGCGAGGTCATGGCTGAGTGCCAACTGGCAACGACGCCGTCGGCAAGCGCCTCCACCTCGGGAATTCGCAGCAGGACGGGAAGGGGATCGCCGCGCTCGGCGCGCAAGTCCCGGGAGACGACGGCCAGACTCGGAAGCGTGGCTTCAAGCGTCGCGTGTGACATGTGAAAATCTACGTCATGCTTCCCACTCGTCAAAACGGGGATTTGCGGAAAATTGCGGCGATGTTGCCAAATCCCAACATGATGCCGGGTGGGGTTTTGCTTTCGGCGACGGCTGCGACACGGTAACGGCCAGCCTTGCACGCCTTAGGCTTCGCAGGCAGACTGAGAAGGAAATCGACCCGCCGTTCGACCGATCCCAGGAGCGCTCGTAGTGAGATGGCCGCCGGCTGCTCAAGACGCACTGGCAACGTCCCTTGAGGAATTCGAGAGGCTCGGCCTCGTCCGGCCGGCGAGCGTTTTGGTGACGGAATACCTGGGGGCGCTGACGGTCGAACGGGTGATCGATGCCGAGACCGCCTCGCGGATTGTCGCCGCTTATCATCGCCTGCGTTATGGGGAGCTCGATCGAAACGAGAGCGAGGACGCGGCCGCGATTGCGAGCCTGAGGGGCGCGGCTGCGGCGTTTGGGAGCCTGCCTCCGGCCAAACGGCAAAGTTTGGCCCAGCGGATTGCCAGCCGGCTCCAATCGCAGCGCGTCGGCGGGGCGGCGCTGCTCGTTCCAGGGCCGGCCATCGATCCCGAGTTGTTGCGGGGAACCGGCCCCCTGGGATTGTCGAACGCAGCGATCGGGACGATCACGCAACGGCCGGCCGATCCATCGGACGCCGACTCTTCCCTCGAATCCGGTCTTGCGCCCGATTCGCCGGAGCGCGCAGAGTCGGCGCAACCTCCGCATCCGTTCGCTCCCTCTTGAGACGGCGATTCTGGTCGGTTTGGGTCTGATCGTCTTCGGCTACGTCTTTCGTAACGGCATCGACCGGACGATCGGCCCAAATCGGGCGGAGACGCCCGCGAACGGGCGTTCGCGGACGGTCCCGCGCGACGTTTGGAATCAAGAGGACTATTGGGAGCACAATTTGCGCAGGCGAGCCGAACACCTGGCCGCCCTTAGACAGGATCAAAAGGCGAAACTCGCTTACGAGTTACTCGTGGCCGACGTGCCGCGCGACCCGAGGGCGCTCAATAATTTGGCGTGGCTCTATCTAACGACGAGCGATTCGTCCCTGCGGAATCCCCAGCGCGGACTCGAACTCGCCTTGCGGGCTGTCGAACTCAGCCGTGCGCCGCAGATCCTCGACACGGCGGCCGAGGGCCGCTTTCAAACCGGCGAGCCGGCAGAGGCCGTCAAGCTGGAGCAGGAGGCGATCGACAGGCTCCCGCGATTCGCGGGCTTTGAAGACAAGCGTTTCACGGAAATCCTGCAACAGCAACTCGAAAAGTTCCAGAACGCGGCCACTTCGGGTGCTCCGGCCGCGCCGTGAAACGCGGACGAGGTCGACTTACGACGGCCGATCGCCACTGCGGAACTTGCCCGGAGTCCAGAGCACGTCTTTTTTGCCGGCGTCGTTGCACAGCCGCGCCCAGACGAACAACAGGTCGGAGAGTCGATTGAGATAAATGATCGCCTGCGGATTGATCGACTCGCACTCGGCGAGGCGCAGGACGCCGATTTCCACGCGGCGGCAAACGGTCCGCGCCTGGTGAAGATGGGCCGAGGCCAATGACCCTCCGGGAAGCACGAAGCTCTTGAGCGGGTCGAGCTGAGCGGTCGCCTCGTCGATCCAGCCTTCGAGGGTCGCGACTTGCGCGGCGGACATCCGCAAGGGATCGGCGGGGAGCGGGTCGGTCGATTCGGGAACGCACAGGTCCGCGCCCAGATCGAAGAGATCGTTTTGCACGTGCACGAGGCGGGTTCCGAGAGGCTCGGGCACGCCCGTGGCGTTCGCCACACCGATGACCGAGTTGAGCTCATCGACGCCTCCGTAAGCGACGATGCGGAGATCGGTCTTGGAAACGCGGCGTCCATTCCCGAGCGACGTTTTGCCTTCGTCGCCGCTCTTGGTGTAGATCCGATCGAGGTAAACCATGGGGCGATCCTCGCGGCCAAACTGCGCGGCCCGCGCTCGGTCACGTCACTTGCGGCTGCCGCCGGCCCAGATCCGCCGACCGCCTGGCGTTCACCCTACGGCCGGGCGTTCTCGAACAGGAGGTCCGTCTTGAGCGAGTCGATGCTCGAAGACCCGCCGCGGAGCGAGTTGGCTCCCTCTTTCGCCTTTTCCGGTTTGGCCTTGCGTGCTTTCCCCTTGCCTGGGCGGCTGTTGTCGGTCCCCGAATTGTCGGGTGCCTGGCGATTCTCTTCGGCCGAGGGGTCTGACGAAACGAGCTTCTTGAATTCCGGCGCGTCATGGAGGGATTCCAGATCGGAATCTTTCTTCATCCAATCGAGATCCGGAAAACCAAGTTTCACCGACCGCCGCAAGTCGGCCATCGACTTCTCGCGAAAACCGGCGGCCTGCTTGTCGCGATCGGGCGAGGAAGGCTGCTTGAGCACTTGCTCGAGGGCGCGCCCGTAGACGCAGGCCGCGTTGTACGTGTAGATGAAATCTTCGCTCATCCGCTCTCGCGACTTTTCCACGATCTTGATCCCCTCGTCGAGGTGTCCCTCCTGCACGAGGCAAATCCCCAGGCCGGTGACGGCCTCGGAGCTGAAGGATTCCAGTTTGATCGCCTTGGCAAAGTCCTTCCGCGCCTCGGCGACCTTCTTTTTCTGCAAGAGTGCGTGGCCGCGGCCGGAATAGGCCTCCGCCAGTTCGGGATCGATCTCGATGGCCGAGCTATAGCGGGAAATCGCCTCGTCCCACCGCTCGCTCTGGGCCGACTGGCGGGCTTGCATGCAATAGGGAAATCCCGGCGAGCGCTGATTGAGCGTACGCAGGGCGGCAATCGCCATGTTGCGCTTGGCGACGTTGTCGGCGTCCAGGGCCTTGTTGAGGGCGGCCTTCGCTTCGCGGGTCCCCAAGTTGCCCAACGCGTTGGTGATATAGGACCAGACGGTGGCATTGGTCGACCCTTCGAGTGCGTCGACCAGCAACCGGACGGCTTGAGGGCTGCCGTCGTTTTGCAGGCCGACGACCGCCGCGCTCACGAGCGAGCTGTCGCTCTTGGAAAGTGCCTCGCCCGCGTACTTGCGGAACAGGGGAGATTTCAAGGTCTGCATGGCGTTGAGCGCGGCCGTTTTGTCGCGGTCGGCAAAAGCCGGGTACTTCGCCGCCAGCGCGTCGGCCACTCCCTGATCGCCGATCTGGGCCAGCGTGTTGATAATCTGCACGCGGTTGCCGCTGGCGCGGTCCAGCTCCGCCAAGAGCAGCGGGACCGCCCGCGGGTCCTTGGTCCGGTTGAGCAAGCTGTACATGGCCGGCGTGGGAGGACCGCTCTTCATCGTCTGCAGCGTGTATTGCAGCGCCAGTTCTTCACTCTGCCGGTCGCTGCGCGAGGCGAGGAGTTGAAATGCCTCGTCGCGCACCGGACGGGGTCCGCGGGTCAGCGCGTCCTTGAGGACCACCATTAACCGCGGATGGCCCGTCTGCACGAGCGCCCGCAGCGCTTCCACGGCGACCTCGGGTTCCGAGTCGCTGACGAAGGAATAAATGGTGTCGGACCAGAGCGGACGCGGATATTTCGCCAGCACCCGCACGATCAGCCGACGCGACGCGGGATGCTCGTTCTTCAGGATGTCCAAAAGAGCCTGATGCGCGACCGCGTAGCGGGAAGCGGCCAGGCTCTCGATCGCCAGCGAGGCCGTCGGCTCCGAGTTCCTGCGGGCATACTCGAGCAGCTTTTCAATCGCCGGTTTTTCTCCGAAATGCCGCAAGGCAGCCAAGGCAGCCAGTTGCATCCGCGGATCGGCGTCGTCGGCATACTTCAAAACCAGCGGCAAATCTTCGACGGCCAGACGGCTTCCGCCGTCGGCGAGAGCCGCCACACGCGTCAATGGATGGCCCGTTTCGATCTCGGCCAGCAATTCCTCGCGCGGCAGAACCTCGATCGCCGATTTCAAAGCGGCCCGGACCGCCCCGGCATCGGAGGCGTGAATTCGCGGCTGGGCTCCCGAGCTGCCGTCCAGATTCAAGGCCGAACTGTTGGGAAGCGCCGCCAGATGCAGTTCCCGCAAGGCGGGCGGGAAAACGGGCATCTGCTGGTTTGTATTCTCGTTGCGGCCGACGGATTCAGCCCCTTGGTGGAGCCAGCTGAGGACTGAACCCTCCAACGGCGTGGCCGACTCGGTGAACCGGATCACGACACGGACAACCTTCTGCGCCACCAGCGATTCCAAGACGCTGGAGAGGCTCCCCACGTTCACCGTGTTGAGCTCGCCGGAAATCGTCAACAGGGCGAGGCATCCCCGCGGCCCGATGCGTTCGACCTGCAGTCTCATGGCCTGGCGCGCCGCGTCGTTCACGTCGACCTCGAGCGGCCTGTCGCCGAGCCGCAAACGCAGCACCATCTTGGGAATCTGCACGCCGGCCGGGATGCCCGTAAAAACGAGCCACTTTGTCCCGCTCGCGCGGGGGAACTTTCAGATCGGCCAGCACCTTTAATTTGGAAAGCTCCACGGTCTTGAGCCCGGCCTGAATGGTCTGGTTCCGCAGAGCGGTCGTGAGATCCTTCATTCGCAGTTCGCTCCCCTCGACGCGGAGCGAAATATCTTTTGCCTTGAGGACCATCGGCTCGGAACTCGAATTGCGCACGACCAGTTGCGCGGCCAAAAATCGCGAGCCGTTGGTCGGCCGTAATAAGAGAAATTAAAGCCCAGATACGGAGCTTCGACGCTCGCTCGGAGGGGAGCAGGAACGTTCTGCCCGCTCTCCTTGTTGCCCCTTTGCGGGTTCTCGGCCTTGGGAGCCGCCGGCCCGTCTGCCGCCAAGGTGGCGCCGGCCACAAAGAGCCAGGCACAGGCGCCACAGAGGGCGAGCCGTTGAGTAATCCGGGCTGCGGGTTGTTTCATGGTTTTGAAGTCATCGAGAGAACGGTCTCTTTTTGTTTCCGGATTGAGCACGAGCCGGCAAGCGTAAAACGCGAGAGCCGTGCCCCCACGGTTTTATTCTATCATACGACGAGAACGGCGATTAGATTCGGGAGGCCGGCTTGCAGTTCTGCGCGAAATCCCGTCTTTGCCGGCTCAAGCGATCACTTCGCTGGCCATAATTTCGATCCAAGTCCGAAATTCGGCACGCGGTTCGAGCACGTGCCATCCGGCCTCAATTCCCCGCTGTTGGAGGTTGATCGCATCGGTCGCGCAGGTGTAGGGCTCGAGGCAGACGGCGTCGCGTGCCGGCGGCGTGTAGACCACCACCTCGCGAAACGCCGGCCCCGACAGTTGCGTCACCTGCTTTCCCGACAATTCGTCCATGACGCCGCACTCGAACGACGTCTGACCGGCCGGCAGTCCCGTGAGGACGTCGTCCAATTTCAGGACATCGAAATAGGCCCCCTCCCGCAGATCCTTCGCCTCGCTGATCGGGAGGCGGCGACCGGTGGGTAAGCAGTTCACGAGCTCCCACTCTTCGGAGGCGGGCGCCATGACGAGGCAATGCGCGGGGCGGCTTTTGGCTCCCAGCGGCAGCTTGAAATACGGATGCGTGCCGAAGCCCCACGGCAAGGGGACCGTCGACGGATTCACGACACGAATGTCGGCCCGCAGCTTCGGTCCGCGGATCTGGTAGCGCACCTCGATCCGGAAATCGGCCGGCCAGAACGCCAGGCGATCCGGCGCATCCTTCCCCAGCTCGAAGACGCCGACGGCGAAATCCGCCCCGCGCGACGTCACGCGCCACGGCCGGTCGAGACAAAAGCCGTGAATCGCATTCCCGGCCCCGTCGTGCGCGGCCGCCGAAAGGGGAATTTCATAGTCGCGGCCGTTCCATGTATAGCGGCCCCCGCGAATCCGGTTCGGAAAGGGGAACAACAGCGGAATGCCGTGGCCGCTGGGCCGGTCGTTTCCCGAGGCAAACTGCGGCGAGGCATCGATCACGTCGACGACTTGTCCCGCCACATTTGTGCGGAACTCAAAGCAGTTGAAACCCAGCTCGGGGAGAATGCGGGCGGTCGACCCCGTGCGAATGTCGGTTAAGACGAGCACGTCCATCCGATTCAATTCCATTCAGGATTGCCCGCAGGTTGGGGCAAGATGCGGTTCGACTCGTACACCTTGGCGATCAAATTGTCCCAGACCATGTAGGGATTCGGCCCGAAGATGGCATCAACTTCGGCCGGGTGGCTATGCCAGTCGCCCCGCGCAATTTCCCCTTCGAGTTGATCGGGGGCCCAGCCGGCGCACCCAGAATAGATGCGGAACAGAAGATCGGGATTCCCTTCGGCCGACGAGCGGACAATTTGTTCGAACACGTCGGCACTACTTCCCACGAAAACACCGGGAATCAAGGGCGACTCTTTGCGGTCGAGCTCGAACGAGTTGTGAAGAATAAACAGGGCCGAAGGCTCGACCGGGCCGCCCACGTAAACGAGATCATCCGTCTCGGGAAGCTTGAAGTGCTCGGAAAGAGCGTGCGCGACCGTCACCGAAGAGGGACGATTGATGACCAGTCCCATCGCCCCATCGGAACCGTGTTCAACCATCAGGACCACCGTCTTGTAGAAATTGGGGTCCCGGAGCCGCTTGGCGGCAATCAGACAGTTTCCGCGGAGAGACTCAGGCATTCGCGCGGCCACAAATTCTCAGTTTCGCCCGGTAAACAGCGGGAAAATACGCCCTCCAAACCGACAGCATTATAGGAGTGCCGCGCAGGGGACGACAAGCAGGTTAACCGGACTGTCTAGCCGGAAGAGTCGAGAAAGCGAACTCCCGGACAGACGGATTTTTAAAAGGGGAGCAGGCTGCGCTCGGGAACGGGAAAGGCACCCTTACTTCTGCCGAGGGGCTTGCGAGCGCATCGCCGCGAGAGGGTCCCATCCCGCGGTCGGAGCATTCGAGGGGCGTTCGGACCCCATGCCGACAGTTCCGTCGGCGGCGTCCGGATCAAGCCCCATCCCGATGCGGGCCATCCGCTCCCGATGCCGGGTGGCGATGCGAGTGATGGCGACCGCACCGGCGACGATGGCACAGACCATCGCCAATCCGCCCCCGATGGAAACGATCACAATGAGTAACGTTTCGTCCATTGTGATCGCTCCAAACAAACGGGGAACCCCGCACATCAACTCCAAACACGCATTCCTAAACCCTAATATGACGATTCGGTCCCCTAAACGAAATATGAGTTCGA
The DNA here is from genome assembly GCA_963833105.1 of uncultured Planctomycetaceae bacterium. GTDB lineage: Bacteria > Planctomycetota > Planctomycetia > Planctomycetales > Planctomycetaceae > DASPSM01. Next base: position 60,761 of record CAWHWU010000015.1, on the reverse strand, counting down.
TTTTTTTCCGCTCGCCCGACACCGCCTTGGTCGCTCGACAAACACACCGCTCGTCGAGCGACCACCTCGTGCGCTACCAGCGGGAAAGGCTCGCCACGATTCCATCGTTCGCTGTGCGATTACCCGTGTTTCACTTCCAGTGGCATCTGCAGCGAGACGGTCTTGCCCGTTTGAGGAACCGCCGTGACATCCATGTTGGTCTTGCCCGCGGGCGCGTCGCCGGCCGCTTGAATCGTAATCGTCACCTTATTCTGTCCGGCCTGAATGACCGGTTCGGCAGGAGTCACGGTCACTCCCTTCGGGGCATGGAATTGGAGCTTGACGCTCTCTTTGAACTCTGTTCCCCGGCTGATCGAGATCGTGACGTCTTCCTTTTTGCCTCGGTTGACGCTGGTCGTCATCTTGGGAACTTCCAAGGTGAACGTGTTGTTCTTGTCCGTCACCACGGGCTTATGCGCCGTGGTTGTCGTGGTCGACATTGCCGAGCTGGCGGGCGACGTCGAACTCGACGTTGTCGTTTTTGATTGTGTCGAAACTCCCGGGCCGCCGGGCGAGCTTTGCTGGGTGCATCCGGCCACTCCCACGACCATTCCGAACAACGCCGCTGCTGAGATGAGTCTCATGTCTTTCCCCCTCGTAAACGCCAAAAGTGGAATTGGACGACACGTCCTGGAACTTGCGCAAGGGAGGTGCAACTGATATGCCAAACCCCGGAGACAAGCAGCGTCGAAGCGGTCGACGAGCGCACAAGCAGGTCGGTGCCCTGCCGTCCCGGTCGTTCAGGAATCGCAATGCCGGACGCGTGCCCCGCGCGATCCCTAAAATTTGCCGCAATTGCTCTAAGTCCACCGGCTTCGCCAGATGCGCGTCGAAACCCGAAGAGAGAGCCCGTTGGCGGTCGGAGGGCTGGCTGTAACCGGTGAGCGCAACCAGGAAGACGTCCTGGCAAGTTTCATTGGCTCGAATTTTTCGGGCCAATTCATACCCGTTGAGCGCGGGCAAACCGATGTCGACGAGGGCCACGTCGGGATGCTGATTTTCGATCATCTCGATCCCTTGGAGCCCGTCGCCGGCAATTTCGACGCGGTGCCCCGCGAATTCGAGCAGCGTTTTGAGCATCGATCGGACGTCGGCGTTGTCCTCAATAATCAGGATGCTGAGCGGACCGTCGTTGCGCGTCACCGTGCGCGATTGCCGATTCGTCGGCTCCGATTTCGAGAGGGGGAGGCGGACCACAAACTCGCTGCCCTTTCCCTTGCCGGCGCTCTCCGCGCGGACCGATCCACCGTGCAATCGAGTCAATCCGTCGACGATCGCCAGTCCGAGACCCAACCCCCCCTCGGCCCGATCGAGCGACGACTGCAATTGCACAAACGGCTCGAACACCGCCTCGAGCATTTCGGCCGAGAGGCCGATGCCGTGGTCTCGAACGCAAATCACGACATCGCTCTGGTCGATCTCGGCGGACAGCTCGATGGAATCGTCGGCCTGCGAATACTTCGAGGCGTTCGACAAGAGATTCACAAGGATCTGCTGCAGGCGGACGGGGTCTCCGTCGACCGCAATCTGCGAGGGCGCGGTCTTGACCACCAGTTTTTGCCGCGCGGCATCGACCTGAGGACGCACGACATCCACGGCATCGGCGATCACGCCGCGGAGATCGAGACATTCCTTGCGGAGCTCAATTTTGCGATGCGCCACTCGGGAGACGTCGACCAGATCTTCGAGCAATCGTGAGACCTGAGCACATTGCCGTTCGATCACGCCGCGCGCCTTGTCGAACGTCCGCGTATCGAGCTTGCCGCTGCCCAAGACGCTGACGGCGTTGGAAATGGCGGCGAGCGGATTGCGCAGCTCGTGCGAGAGGATGGCGAGAAATTCATCGCGGCGGCGGACCGCCTCGCGGGCTTTGTACTCGGCCTGTTTCCGCTCGGTGATGTCGCGGAGCGTCGCCAGAAAGGCCGGGTTTCCCTGCCACCAGGTCGCCACGATGCGCATCTCCGCGATGCGCTGCGGGGCGCCGCGCTTCAAGATGTCGATCTCGGCCGATTTCCCCGGGACGACGGGAATGGTGAACCGCTCGCCCAAAAGCTCACCCGTCGCGCGGCCCAGCATCGCCTCGGCAGCCGCGTTGGTGAAACAGATCGTCCCGCTGTGATCGATCACGATCACGCCGTCGGCACTCTTGTCGACGATCGAGTCGAACGCCGCCTCGCACACGTCGAGTGCGCGCTTCAGGCTGTCGTTGGCATCCAGGCCCTCGATGTGCCAGGTGCGGCTTTCCATGTCGTACGGCAACTGCGGCGGCATGGTGACCGCCTTCGTCTCGGCCACCGGAAGTCTCCGGCGCGGGGTTCGGCAGACCGCGCAGCCGAGTCGCGGCGGCCGCCTTTTGGGGTCGCGGTCGGATCCATCAGGGTCTTTCCCCCGCGAGCCCGCTGTATCTGGACTGACCTCTCGGGGTCGGACGACAAGACCCCACTCACGTTAGAATGTCGTAAAAACCTTGACAGGCCGCTTCTCAGCCGTTCCGCTGAACGGCCGCCAGCTCGGTATCGATCTGCCGCACCAGTTTGCGCGGATCGACCGGCTTGCAGAACCAGTGATCGACGCCGCTGGGACCCGTCTGAACGTCAAACCGCTTCGGCGAAGTGCCACTCACCGCGTAAATTTTGACCCCTTCGAGACTGGGATCGCGGCGGATTCCGGCCGATGGTGGTCGGCCCGTCGCAACGCGGCATCAGCATATCGAGCAGGACGACGTCCGGCCGGTCGTGCGACCGAAGATAATCGAGAGCGTCAGCGCCGTTGCCGGCCGTGTCGACCTCGAATCCCGTCATCCGCAGATAGCCCGCCAGGAGATTGCTCTCGTTGGCGTTGTCCTCGACGAGCAGGGCCTTCCAGGCACGTCGAGTCTTGGCCGGCAGTGCCTGCGGCGGCGCGGTTTCCGGCTGCAGAATGGCAGCCAGCGCCCGCAGCTCGTCCACGACTTTGTCGAGCGGCTCCTGGGCGGCCGACGTGTTTCCAGCCGCAATTTGCAGCCGCAACATTTCAACGGCCAACACGGCCGCGTTAAGACGGTTTCGCATCGCGTGGGCGAACTCGCGGGGAATCGGTCCACGGGCGGCCACTTGTTGGACCGCTTTTTGGTTCGCGGCAACTTCTTCGCGAAGAATCCGAATGGTGGCCGGTGCGCTGATTCCGAGTCGGGCTCGGTTTCCCGAAACCGACATCAGCTCCACCGTCACCCCCACATCGGGCAACAGAATTTTTTCGGTTTCGCGGCGGGTGAGGACTAACATTTCTCGGGCCTCCTTTCCGACAAGAACACATCCTTGTCCGGTTGCAAAAATCTTCCTTCCTTCGGGCTTGAGTTTTTTAGTATATCCCCCCGAAAAAGGCAATAGGGACATTACTAACACCTACGCGCCGATAGAAGATGCGCTAACTGCACAGACGGGAGAAAGAAAGAGTCAGGTCGAACGGAGGGGTAATTCGAGGAAGAATCCCGTGTCTTTCGCCAGCGTCCCGTCGACGTCGATCATCCCCGCCAGTGCGTCGAATTCAAACACAAGACGGAACCGCGGCACAAAGTGATTGAGCACTCCGTCCCGATTGAGAATCCAGGCGGGATAGCTCGTGGCGAAGCCATAAATCGAATCAGGGACAGACTCTACAGTGAGCCGATCGGGCAGGTCCGACCACAGGGGAGTGCGGTCGATGATCACCCGCGGTACCGCACGGGCGACGGTTTCCAACAGTGCGTGCGGCCGTTCGACGTAGGGCAAGACACTCGAGAGGATCGCGATATCGGGCCTCTCGGTTGCCAGACAATTCTCCAGGTCGTCGAAAAAACGAAGCTGATCATTCTGAAATTTTTCCCGGCCACAAGCGGCAAAGATCGGCTGCTCGACCACGCACCAACGCATCGACGCGGTCGCCTCGAGCGCGTTGCGGCACTGATAATACGTGCTGCCGAGCGATCCCCCGATATCGACCACGTTGAGTCGCCCGGAGTTCGCCAGCGCCGTGCGGAGCAAACCGGTCAACAGCGGAAACGAGTGTTCGACGTGATCGAACAGCACGGAATCCCGTTCGTAAACGGCCTCGCCGCGCTGAACTTTCAGCATCGACTGTGCGACGCGCTCCAGAATCGCCGGCGTGTCGTAGCCGAGCGACTGGCGGCGTGCTTCCTCCCAAGTGCGGAAGTCGCCGGAGTAGCGGACGGCCCCGCCACTGGCGCTTCGGTTCAAGAGACGCCGCACGTGGGGCGGAACCCAATCGGCCATCCAGCGTTTCAAACCACGTTTCACAACAGGCCCTCGACAATTTCGACGAGCTGGGCCATCCGCTGGCGGTAGGTGTGTTGACGCAGTGTGGCGCGTGCCCCGCACGGGCCGTCTGCACGCGCTCGGCTTCGTGGTTCAAATAGTAGTCGATCGCCTGCACGCATTCCGCGGGCGTCCGGTAGACGGCCGCTTCCGCGCCCGGCTCGAACATCTCTGCCAGGTTTTCCTTCCAATCGGTCAGGAGCAGGGCACCAACCCCCGTCGTTTCGTAAAGCCGCATATTGTTGGCATACGGGCCCGAAATGCCGATGTGGTGGTTGAGTGAAATCCGCGAGCGGCGGAGGATATCAAACATGTCAATTCCCCAGGCCGCCCCTCGAAACGCCTTACGAATGGCGGAATCCTCCGGCAGGGAGCCGACTCCCTGGCCCCAAACCTGGACGGGCGCCTGGCGGCAGACCTCTTCCAACCATTCCAGCCGACCCGCATGATGCCGCGAAAGGCTGCCGACGAAGGAAACGTCAATCGTCGACTCCGCCCCATTGCTTGCTTCCCATTGTTGCAGCTTTTCCAAGACCAGCGGATCAAACGCCAGCCGGAACAGCTCCGCGCTAAACCAGCCTGGCGAAATCGCTCCACGAAATTCGGCAGCGAAGAGAGCATGAGATCGAACGGAGTCAAATCGATGTCGGTCGAGAGAGGCGAGGCGATCTGGCCGACCAGCAACCGATAATGGTTTCGCATCCGCCGCCAAAAGGCGGGCCGCAAATCGGATAGAGAGTGGGTCAGCACCACGTCGGGGCGGAATTCTTCGATCTGAGCAGCCAGCACCTGTTCCATCCAGACCGCCCGATCGCGGACGAGCCACGGCAGAATCCCGCGCCGCAGCACCAGTCGCGGAGTGCTTGCCGCAGGAAGTTTCAGGCCGTGCTCGCGGGCCCAGGCCGTTTGCAGCGAACGGTTGTTGATCGAAAACTCGACGGCCGGGTGCCCCAGATCGACGAGATTGCGGGGGTAGAAATCGGAGACGCCAAACAGGCTGCCGTTGCGGACGGCCAACTGCTTCTCGTACGACGCGTGCTCGAGCCCGGGATGGCCGGCATAAAGCTCCGTCAGAAATCGGGAATAATCCGTGTTGACGATCAAGAACCGGCTCATGGCCGCGCACCGAGTGGAGCCGGACGTGCCGATTCGTCACCACACAAGTTCGCCAACCGGACCGCCATCGGTGAGTAGCGGCGGTAGACTGTCTGGTCCGAATAATAGGTGGCGTGATGACCGTCGCACGCAATAATGCGGCCCGACCACTCGTCAGACGTTTCGATCGCCGCAGCGCCCGGATTTGTCGGACGGAAGAGCAGGGGAGCGTCGCGCGTCGAGTCCTCGCCCGTCATCAAAAAATGGACGAGCCGCCGCATCTGCCGCAGCAACTCGTCCCGTTCACGCTCCTCGCTCTCCTGAGTTTGCGCGGCCCGCAAGCGTTCGATGTTGAGGTCGCAGACGTCCTTGCCGCCAATGATGATTTCCTCGATCGCGCCCGCTTCGTGGGGCGTCCGGTAGGGGGGGAGGCCGGCAAAATCGCTGCGGGGCACGACGTCGGTGAGATCCAGGGTCGTCCCGAGAGTCAGCAGGCTATACCAGCGAAACGCCCGCGCGATTTGCTCCGTCGTCACGGGACGATCGAGCAACTCACGGAGCCGGGTGAAATAGTCGTCCGGGGTGGCCGCCCATTCGCAGAAATCGTCCTGCGGAATGGCCGCTCCGGCCCCGTTGAACGCAACCAGGACCGGAGCTCCCAGTTGCGCCATCTCGAGGCCGATGGTGCTCCAACTCGTCAGCACGACGTCGGCCGCCTCGCCGAGATCGTAGCTCGACACCGGGTCGGCGGGCCAAATGAAGCGGCAATTGGCGTACGTTTTGCCGAACGCCTCCCGCAACCGCGTCAGATGTTGTGATGCGACCGATTCGCGCTTGTTGACTCCCTCCCGCGGGTGAATCCGCACGATGAGCGCAAGTTCGTCCCCTTGCTCGACGTAGTTGACCAGGGCCGTGAGCCATTCGATCTGGTCTCGAAACGGCTGCGGCCGATCGGGCAGGACGATGTCCAACGCCTCGACTCCCATCCGTGAGGCGATCAGTTCGTCGACGCTGCTCGTGTAGGCGACCAAAAGTTTGCGATCCCTTGGCAGTCCGAGGCGGACGCGAACGTCGGTCTCGTGAATCGTCTTGGCAGGCGAGTAGAGATGCGAGCCGATGCCGCGGAGCCGCACGAGAAGATCCTCCGCCACTTCCCGCACCCGCGGCGGATCGAGGGGCAAATCGCGGCAAGCCGGCCATGCTGCCAGCAGCTTGAACGACGACGGCTTCCAGACATTGGCCAGGATCAGATAACGCCTCAAGTCGACGTTTCGATGGCCCGGAAAAGCCATTCCGTAACAGGGGACGCCGTGCTTGCGGGCCGCCGTGCGAGCGCCGAGTAACAGCGAATAGTCGTTGCAATGCACGATGCGGGCGACGCCCATTTCGCGACAGAGACGATCGACGATCAGGTAGCTCAACAGGCAACTGCGCAGGTACTGCAGCCAGACGCGGCGGTCCCCCTCCGCAAGCACGCTGAAATCAGAGATTTTGAGCGCCAGCACGAGGTCCATCACGCTCAGAGCGCCGAACCGCAGCCCCTCGAACTCAAACTGCAACAAGTCACGCGGTGCGCTTGCGAGGGCCTGGTCGATCCGAGCCGCCATCTCGGGCGTCGCCAGCGGCCGCAGATCGACGGATTCGAGGCCGTAATCGGACAGCATCGACAGTGAGTTGTCGGCGCAGTGCAGGCACGCTTCCAGCTTCTGATCGGCGGTCGCCTCGTAGGGGAGCCGCCGCATGTCCATCACGGGGCAGCGTTCGAATAGCCGGAAACACCTCGCAAAAATCACCGCCTGCCCGCGCTCCCGCAGTGTCCGCGCCACCACGCAAGCCTGGCTGAACATGGGCGTGACGCCCGCGTAGGGGACGAAAAACAACGTCGTTCCGCGCAGCCGGTCGGGGGAGGGGAGAGGGGCCGGACGCTCCATCGCCCTCCATACGCGGCGTTTGCGCAAGCTCCACGCCAGGTCATTTCTGGCCTGCCGGGCGCGGTCGCGGACGGTGCGCGCAAAACGACGCAAACCGCCGTAGGAACTTGTCTGGAAAGGACTTCCCATGAAAAACCTGTCGCGCCGCGACCTCTCTTCGATCATAGGCGACGGGGTCGACGCCTTGAAAGACAGGGATCCCGCCAAAAAGGGGCAAATCCGACCTCTTGTCGTTTAAGATCGAGAACCCGGCGAAGGCCGGCATCCACGTCCGTCCGGATGCTCGCCAGCCTCAGCCGGTTTTTGTGGGCTCGCCAATCGGCTACTCTCGAAAGTCGTCACGAACGCAACACGTTTCGAGAATCCGCCCACCGCGACCTGGGGATGACCTCACGAGGAGCAGGCGTTGGAACCTTTCGACCGCATTCTGTCGCTGCCCGAATTTGTCGCCGATCCGCCGGTCTTGGTTGAGATCGGTGCGTCGGGCGGAACGCATCGGGCGTGGCAAGCGCTGGCTCCCTATTCCATCGGCGTGGCCTTCGACCCCGACAGCCGGCAGATGCAGGCGGTTCATAATGAAGCGGCCGGCTATCGCCAGTTGCACGTCGTCCCCGCCGCGGCCGTGCCGGACGACACGGCGGAAGCCGATTTCCACCTGACGCGTTCCCCGTACTGTTCCAGCCTGTTGCGGCCCGATGCGGCGGCGCTCGGCGACTGGGACTTTGCCAGGCTGTTCGACGTGGAACGTACGGTCCGCGTCCCCTGCGTCTCGCTCTCCAAAGCGCTTTGCGACGTGGGCGTGAAGCATGTCGATTGGTTCAAAACCGATTCCCAGGGGATCGACCTGCGGCTGTTCCAAAGCCTGGGCGAGGAGATCGGCTCGCGCGTTCTGGCCGTCGAGTTCGAGCCGGGAATTATCGATGCGTATGAGGGAGAGGACAAAATGGCGGCCGTGCTGACAGCCATGGATCGTGCCGAGTTCTGGCTCTCGGAGCTGAAGTTGAAAGGCACGCTGCGAATGGCGCCCGAAGATGCGGCTCGCCTTGCGGGGCAGGAGACGACCGGGCTGGCCGCCGCTTTGCCGACCGCACCGGGATGGGGCGAGATGCGGTACTTGAACACCTTCCGAGGGACGGGCCCGTTTTCCAAGCGGGACTGGCTGCTCGGATGGGTTATCGCCTGCGTGAACGAACAATTCGGCTTTGCCCTCGACCTGTGCCGCCGTGCCCACGTGGCGATCCCCGATCCGCTGTTTGTCAGCCTGGCGGCCGAGACCGACCGCATGATCCACCAAAAGCTCCGCAGCCAACGGGCGGCCGTCGCCGTCCGATCGGCCGTGCGGGGTGTGCGGACCTTTGGACGCTGGCTGCTCAAACCGGAGCGGCCCGGAGGAAAATCGTAACGGGGGGAAATCGTAACCCGGGCGAAATCGACAATGAAAAAGCGCCTCCTCGACGGCTGCGTTATGATGGATCTATGAACCCGAAAGATGTTTCGCCCACCGCCACGGAGTTCTCCCGTTTTGCCGGGGCGAACGTGCTGATCACGGGCGGCCTGGGATTTATCGGGTCGAACCTGGCACGCCGCCTGGTCGATTTCGGGGCGCAGGTCACGCTGGTCGACAGTCTGGTGCCCGAATACGGCGGAAACCGATTCAACATCCACGGGATCGAGGATCGCGTCCGAGTGAACATTTCCGATGTGCGGGACCGCTATAGTCTCCGCACGCACCTGGACGGACAGGATTTTCTGTTCAATCTGGCCGGCCAAACGAGCCACCTCGATTCGATGGAGGATCCGTTCACCGACCTCGAGATCAATTGCCGCGCGCAGCTTTCGATCCTGGAAACGTGTCGCCAGGTCAACCCGCGAATTCGCGTGGTGTTTGCCAGCACGCGGCAGATTTACGGCCGGCCCGAACGGCTCCCGGTCGATGAACGCCACCCGCTCAGCCCCGTCGACGTCAACGGCATCAACAAACTGGCGGGCGAGTTCTACCACATCCTGTACAACGACGTTTACGATCTGGCAGCCTCGGCGCTGCGTCTCACCAACACGTACGGCCCGCGGATGCGGATCAAAGATTCGCGACAGACCTTCGTCGGCGTCTGGATTCGCAGGCTGCTCGAGGATCAGCCGATCGAAGTCTGGGGCGGCGAACAGAAGCGAGACTTCACCTACGTCGATGATTGCGTTGACGCGTTGCTGCTGGCCGCACTGCGCCCTGAGGCTCGCGGCAAGGTCTTCAACCTGGGGGGAGGCGAAGTCGTGAGCCTCGCCGAATTGGCGCAGCTCATGATCGAAATCAACGGAGGCGGGCGCGCACTCCAAAAGGAGTTTCCCGCGGATCGCAAGCGGATCGATATCGGCGATTATTACGCCGACGATTCGCTAATTCGCGGTACGCTCGGCTGGCAGCCGCGAATTCCTCTTCGGGAGGGGCTCCGTCAAACGCTCGATTTCTTCCGGCCCAATTTGGACCACTATCGTTGACCGCATGAGTGACGCACCCCTCATCCCACAGGCCAACCCGGGCGCTTCCTACACCGCCCAGCGCGGAAATCGACGCGGCCGTTGCCCGCGTGCTGGCCGGCGGACGATACGTGTTGGGCGACGAGGTGGCCGCATTTGAAACTGAATTAGCCGCGTATTTAGGGGTCAAACAGGCCGTCGGCGTCGCCAGCGGCACCGACGCGATCGAACTGGCCCTGCGTGTCGCTGGCATCGGACCGGGACAGGCGGTGATCACCCCCTCCCACACGGCCGTCGCCACAATTGCCGCGATCGAGAGGGCCGGCGCGCGGCCCGTTTTGATCGACGTCGATCCGCTCACCTACACGATTGCGGCAACGGATGTCGAAGCCGTTCTCTCCAGCAGACGTGAATTCGGCGGCTGCCGGCCCGCCGCTCTCATTCCCGTTCATCTTTATGGGAATCCGGCCGACATGCCGGCCCTCCTCGACGTGGCCGCGAGGCACGGCTTGCGAGTCATCGAGGACTGTGCTCAGTCCATCGGTGCAAAAATTGGAGATCGCCGAACGGGGACTTTCGGTGACCTGGCCGCTTTCAGCTTTTACCCGACGAAGAACCTGGGCGCGTTCGGCGACGGAGGACTCGTCGCCACAAACGACCGCGAACTGGCCGCGCGGCTGCGTGCGCTGCGCGAATATGGCTGGCAACAGCGGTCGGTCAGCTCGTTTGCCGGCGTCAATTCGCGTCTCGACGAAATCCAGGCGGCCATTTTGCGGGTGAAACTCAAACGGCTCGACGCCGACAACGCGCGCCGCAGCGCAATCGCCAGCCGATATGCGGCCGGATTGAATCGTCCCGGCATCATGATTCCCACCTGTTCCGATGAGGTCACGCACGTGTTCCATCAGTACGTGATTCGCACGGCGGGCCGGGATGAGTTGCGTCGTTTTCTCGAAGAGCGCCGCGTCGGCACCGCCGTTCATTATCCGCTCCCCGTCCATCGCCAGCCGGCCTACCGCGACCGCGGTTTGACCGCGGGGACACTGGCACGAACGGAAAAACTGTGCGATGAGATCCTGAGCTTGCCGATGTTCCCGCAGCTGAGCGACGCCGACGTGGATCGAGTGATCGGGTCGATCAGCGAATGGATGACAAGACAAACCCCGACGCGAGGCCTCTCGACGTGAGTCTGGCGGAGCCCTCCATTTCCACGAAGCGGGCGGACGCGGGGGCGTGCGAGCACTTCGTGACGCTGTTCGACGCGTCGTTTCTGCCGATTGGTTTGTCGCTTTATCGCTCGCTCGAGGCGCACGCGCGCCCCTTTCGCCTGTGGGTGCTGGCCGTCGACGACGAGGTCGAACGACACCTCACGCGTCTGGCTCTGCCGCAACTGCGCGTGATTCCGCTGCGTGCCATCGAAACGCCCCGCTTGTTGGCGGTAAAGCCGGGCCGGACGCGAGCCGAGTACTGCTGGACGATAACCCCGTTTGCCTGCCAGGCCGTGTTTGAGCAGGATCCCTCCGCCCGCCGCGCCACGTATCTCGATGCCGATGTCTTCTTTTTCGATGACCCGCGAGTTCTGCTCAAAGAACTCGACGATTCGGGCAAGCATGTGCTCATCACCGAGCACGCCTATGCGCCCGAATATGATCGTTCCCACGATAGCGGCCGTTTCTGCGTCCAGTTTTTGACATTCGATCGCTCAGACTCGGCCCGCGACGTGATGCGGTGGTGGCAGGAACGGTGCCTGGAGTGGTGTTTTGCCCGTTACGAGGAGGGCAAATTTGGAGACCAGGTCTATCTCGATCAGTGGCCGACCCTTTTCGGCGATCGCGTGCACATCGTCCGCCAAATCGAGAAGACGCTCGCCCCCTGGAACGTGCGTCACTTTTCCAGCAGCGGGCAGCCTGCGCCGGTGATGTATCACTTTCACGGCTTGAGACTCTTGCCACGCCGCTGCGTGCGGCTCTTTAAAGATTACGACGTCGGCCCCGCGGGCCTGGCGATCTATCACGAGTATCTGGCCGCCTTAGCGGATTCCTTTGCGATGCTCGACCAGGCCGGGATCACCGTTCAGGCCCATTCCCTGAAGAGGGAACGTCTCGAGTGGCTAAAACGCCTGCTGGGCCGCCGCGCGATAATCGAACAATTTGCCGTCGTTCCCCCAAAACGCGAACAGGAACGGGCCTAAATGACCGTGCGCGATACCTGGACAGTGAGCGGTTGAAGGAAGGGAAAGGGATTCCCTACCTTGGAATTGTTGTTTTGGAAACATCAGTTCCATCCCAAGGAGGGAAATCCCATGGAAGGCATTGTGCCTCAGGTGCGCTGCGAGCGCCAAGGAGCGGTTGGAAACGGGCTTGCGTCAATGTGCGGAGGCGCGAAAACGGATTCGCTACCTGATCATTTTGAATCTGCTCAATGGTCGAGGGCCGACGGAAACAGCGAGGGTTCTTGGCGTGGGGCGATCCACGGTTTACGAAGTCGCCCGACGATTCCGGGAACAGGGGGAAGCCGGGCTCGTGGATCACCGGGAGGAGAATGGGGAGCGCAAGTTGGATGAGTGGTATCTGGTTGTGCTCTACGAAGTCGTGAAATCGTCTCCGCAGGAGCACGGTTGGCGGCGTCCGACCTGGACGCGGGAGATGCTCGTGGCGACCCTCTGCCAGAAGACCGGCGTACGGATTCACGTGGCGACGATGAGCAAGGCCCTCAAACGGATCGGGGCGCGGCGCGGCCGTCCCAAACCGACCGTGAACTGCCCCTGGTCGAAACCGGCGAAAAACAGGCGTTTGCGGGAACTCCAGCGATTGATTGCCGATCTCCCGCCTGACGAGGTTGCCGTGTACGAGGACGAGATCGACATCCACTTGAATCCCAAGATTGGCCTGGATTGGATGGTCAGGGGCCAGCAGAAGGAGATCCTCACGCCCGGCCAGAACGAGAAACGCTATCTCGCCGGCGCCCAAGACACCCGGACAGGCGAAATCGTTTGGGTGGAAGGAGAGCAGAAAAACAGTTTCCTGTTCATTCTCCTGCTGTGGAAACTCGTGAAGCACTACCCCGACGCCAAGCGGATTCACGTGATTTTGGACAACTACGCGATCCACACGACCGAGCAGGTTGAGGTCAGCCTCCAGAGCGACGAGGGACGGCGCCTCCACCTGCACTTCCTCCCGCCGTACTGTCCGGACCACAACAAAATCGAGCGGACGTGGCAAGACCTGCATGCCAACGTGACTCGCAATCACACGCGAACCACAATGAAGCAATTGATGCAAGACGTGCGGTCGTACCTGCGCCGCCGCAACCATCAACAACAAACCACAACCGCCGCATGAACTTTAATACCGTCCAACTATCGCGCACGGTGATTTAGTGGTGCGACCACCCTGGAATGCGATGTTCGTTTTGCGTGGTTTGCGAACGAAATCCCACATTGGAGTTGTCAGCTCAGCTCGGGCGGTCCACTAGGGCCTATCTCCGCCCGAAACGCTTCGCCAAGAGTCGTGCTTTGCGGCCGGTCGGGCGATCGCTACAATACTCCGTCCCCGCGAGGATTCTTTACCGGAGCCGAAGTAAGTCATGTCGAAGACGCAGCGTAAACTCAAAAAGGCCAATCATGGCCGTCGCCCCGCCAGCTCGAAGGCCCGCCGGCTGAAACGGCGGAAATTCCGCACCTGAGCCGCAGCTTGATGCGGCGCCCGCTCGGCCTTTGGCTGATAGCCGAGGCTTCTCTTTCGCCGGCGAAACGCCTTCATTCTCGCGCACGGTTGCTGTGCGCACTCGCCGATGCCCTTTCACAAGGGTCAAAACGGCGAATTCGCCAAGGGCGTGGTCGCCGTCTGACCACCCAACGGCATGCCTTCTGCTCGACCATTTTGGCTGTTTAGGAGGTGCACCCGGGTGAAAATTCACTCATAATGGGCTCCTTGCGCAGGTCTGGAGGGGGCAGGGGGCATGCCGGACGATTGGGCACATTTACTACGAGCCGCCACGGGAGCCGGCGACCGCTTTCGCATCACGGTCGCAGGCAAGGGCGATCCTGCGCCGGTCGAGCACGAATTCAAGTATCCCTACGCGGTCGTGGGTCGCGGCGAGGGTTGCGACATTGTCCTCCCCGATCCCCTGGTGAGCTTTCGTCACGCCTATTTTCAGGTGATCGAGGGACACGTTTTCTGCGTCGACCTGGCAAGCCGCAACGGCATCGCCTGGCCCGACGGGCCGCGGCGGTACGGCTGGGTCCCGCCGAATGTACCCATCCAGATCGGCCCTTACTGCCTGCAGGTGATCACCGAAGTCGCGCCCGATCGGAAATCGAACAACGTGCTCGCCGATCTCAATCCGCTGGAGCGCTATCGCGGCGAACTCGGTCCGCTCCCCAATGTCGACCTCGAATTTCATTACGAAACGGCGGAGCAGCCGGTCTGGTCCGTCAACCGGCTGCTCACGCTGCTGGGACGCAGCCCCTTGTGCAAGTTGCGCCTCGACTCGCCGGCGGTCTCGGGCGTGCATTGCGGACTGTTACTCACGAAGCACGGACTCTGGGCGATCGATCTTTTGGGGCGGGGCGGGACCAAGGTCGACGGAGAAAACGTCCGCGCCATCCCGCTCGAGAGCGGTAATGCCATTTCGGTGGCTGCCTATCAAATCGGTGTTTTTTACGAGGAGCCGGCCGACCTGGCAGCGGCCGAACGCCTGACCGACAACGCAGCCGAATCGGACACTTCAATGGATGAACTGGAATCGGCCTTTTTGCAGGACGAACCCGTCCCCGAAACGGCCTCCGCACGACCGATTAAAAGGGACGACGCTGTCTCCCGGCTCGATTGGCGAGGGTCCATCTTCAGTCTCGATGTCGATGGTCGCACGCTGATCGTGATCCCGATGGTCGAGGGCTCCGGTTTTCGCTACCAGCAGCTGCACGTCGAGGCGAACGCTTTACAACGCAAGCTCGAGACACGAGAGTTCGCCAATCTCGTGGTCGATCTGAGCAACCTGAATTATTTCGGCTCCGAGCTGATTGGAGTGCTGATTCGGCTGGCCCGCGGTCACCAACACGGACGGACGCGTCGCCATCTGCGGCCCGTCGCCTAAAATGCTGGAGGTGCTCGAAAGCATGCGGCTCACCAAGCTGTGGCCCATCTTTGCCTCCCGCGACGACGCCATGAAGCACGTGACGAAGTAGCTATCGGATAGGGATACCTGAGAAAGGAGCCAAACCATGTTCCGATCGAATATCGCTCGGCTGGTTTTTCTGTTGAGCGTCGGGACGATTGCCAGTTTTGCGCTTTCCGTTCCGGCCGAGGACGGGCCCGCACTCACGCCTCCGCCGGCCGCACAAGAACCCGAATTAGGTCCAGCGGCGCCCCTGAAACCAGCCCAAAAAACGTCGCCAAAGACATCGCAATCGGCCCCGAATTCCCCCGCGCCCGCGCAGCCGATTGCTCCCGGCACGGTCATCGCGCCGTCAAAGTTGGGTTCGCAAAACATTCCTCCGGCGCCGCCGGCCGCTCCGTCACAACTTGAGGGGCTGCGCCAATTCATGGCCCCCGACGGATCCTTCATCCTTCCAGGAGGAGTCGGAGCGATAAAGCCGGGGGACGATTCCATCGGAATTCAGATCAATACGCCCGAAGGCCCGATCCAATTCGCGGTTCCGCGCCGCCATCGAGCAGCGCAGGGCGCCGACGATCAAGGTCCGGCAGGGGAGTCTCGCCCGGGTGCCGGCAGTGTCCGGGCTTCTCGCGAGTTCGCGATCACCTCACGGATCTTTCGTACGCGAAATTATCCCGCGGCACTCCGGCGCGTGACTCGCTATTTGGAACGCGATCCGGGCGATGCGGATCTTCTGCAAATGCGGGCGATGACGAATTTTGCTCTGGGCGACTACGCGGCGGCCTATCGCGACGCAGTGACCGCACTCGCTGACGGAGATGTCTGGGACTGGACGACCGTCCGCTCGCTGTATCGCTCGGCCGATGAATACACGTCGCAATACCGCGCTCTGGAAGACTACGTATCCGCCAATCCGAATGCGGCCCGACCCGCGTTTTTGTTCGCCTATCACAACCTGATGCTGGGGAATAACGAGGCCGCCCGCCGCGAGTTCGGGCACGTCGCGGCGATCGACCCAGCCAACGAAGCAGCGCGGCGCCTGTCGACTGGCGAGCGTCCGCCTCAACCGGGCCATCCCACTCCGGGAACTTCGCCGACAGCCTCCAAGACGCCGCTACCAGTTCCGCAAGGAACGACCGGCGGAGGACCGGGCGTGGACCTGGGTGAACCGTCACCCCTTGCGCCGGCGAACAAGCCAAAATAAAGTCGGGAATGCAAAAGGGCGAATCAGGGCAATCGGCCCTGAGTTGGCATGCCGTCCATCTCCGGCGTCCGTGACCGTTTCAGACGCGCGGCTTGTGAGTGGCGGCGAGCGCTTCCTGCCGCGTGGGAAAGTACGGCATCACGGTGTCGATCTTCATGATCTGCAGCATGTCGAGCATCCCCTCCGAGGCATTGCAGAAAGCCGCCGACCCGCCGCGGTCATTGGCCTTTTTGCACAGGGCCATGAGGGCGCCAATAATCAGTGACCCGAAGTGCGGAGCCTGGCCGACGTCGATCACAACGTTCAACACGCCCGGCGTTTCCATCAATTTGTGAAGGGCGTCGACCTCGCGCCTCAGCTCCGATTCCATCACGTCCAGGCTGTCGCGAGCCGGCGTGACGATCAGAGTGTCTTGCTGCCTTTCGGAGTGGAAGACTTTCGGGCGCATGATGCGCTATTATCGCGAAACCTGGACGGAATTCCAGTGGGAGGCGAATCTGCCTCGATCATTCGGCGATTCAACGCTGCGCATCGAGCAGGATTTGTGCCGGGCGGCCGGGACCGCCTTCGTCGGCGGGCAGCCCCGTCGTCAGGGGGACGACCTCCCGTATGCTGGCGACGCGGTTACGTCCCTTGCGCTTCGCGTAAAACAGCGCTTCGTCGGCCGCCTTGAGCAGTGCTTCCGGACTGCGCGTCTGGTCGTTTCGCCCGGCAACGCCGATGCTCACCGTCAGCGGGTTTTGAATCGAGGGGACGTCGGCGACGACTTGTTGCTCGATGGCGGCCCGCAGGCGTTCGGCACAGCGCATGGCCGAGTCGAAGTCGGCCGCACTGATGACGACGAACTCTTCTCCGCCGAAGCGGCACACGACGTCCGTTCCGCGGATGCCTTGCTGAAGCACGCGGGCCACGGATTGCAAGACGGCATCCCCCGTATCGTGACCCCATGTGTCGTTGATGGACTTGAAGCAATCGATATCGATCACCATGCACGCCAGCGGCGTTCCGCCGCGCCGCGCCGCCGCCCAGTCGTGTGCCAGCCGGTCGATCAAATACCGGCGGTTGGGAAGGCCCGTCAGCACATCGGTCAGGGCGTCCTGCTCGAGCCGGCGGCGAGCGACGGCCAACTCGGCATGAGTCCGCTGGATCTCATCACGGTCGCGACTGACGCGGTCCTGCAAATCGACCACGCGGAGGCTGGCACGGATGCGGGCGAAGAGCGGGCGAGCAGAAAACGGCTTGGTGATGAAGTCGTCGGCCCCCGCATCGAACAGACGGACCAGCGTCTCCTCATCCCCAAGTTCCGTCAGCACGATGATGTAGGCCTGGCGACCCGCCGTTGTCTGGCGCACACGGCGGCAGAATTCCAGTCCGCTGATTTCCGGCATCGCCGAGTTCACGATCACCAACTGCGGGGCCGTCTCAAAAAACGTCTGCAGCGCCTCGTGCCCGCCCGACGCGCACCGCACCTGGTAGCCCGAGAGGACGAGGAACTTTTCCAGGAACCGCAGCGACGCGATGTCCGAGTCGGCCAGCAGCACCAAAAGTTCCGACGGGGTTTCCTCGACTTCCAGTTCCGCAGGTGCCGCAACTTTTTCTGAACTCGTCGCGGCCGTTAACGCGGGTTGCGGGACGGGGAACGCCGGTGCCAATTGGGCCGGAGCGGCCGGCGGCGTTGCCGACAGACTGTTTGCGGAGTTCGCCTCGATCAGACGCGAGAGTTTGCGCGGTTTGGCGGTCGAGATGTCGAGGACCCGTCCCCACTCGGCCCAGTGGAAGAAGACGCGATCAAACAAGGCGTGCGACGCGTCGGACTCCAGTCCGACCGCGGCGCAGCGCTCGACCACGTCAGGCGCGAAGGCGGCTGCTTGCGAGTCGCTCGGAGCCAGGCACACATCGGCGATGCGCGATGACGCGCGGAGGATCAGGGCCAGTTGTCGCGATTGGGATCCCAGCGGGAGATCCGACACCTCGGGATCCTCCTGGTAGAGCACGGCATCGCAGACCGGCTTGGGAAGGCCCCAATCGGCGATCATCGCCGCGCTCAGTTCGTTGTGATTGGTGACGAATGCCTTCTGCTCGAGCCGTAACAGGTCGGCCGGGCTGCCGCCGCCCCATTCCGCGAGCACGGCCGCGTATTGCTCAGGATGAATGCTGGCAAGCCCCAGTCGGCCGATCTGCGCCAAGATGCCGGCCGTGAAGCCGTCGGCACCGTCGTACGCGCGTGTCTGCGAAGCGAGGACTTGCGTGGCGACCGCCTGCGCCAGCGAATAGGCCCAGTGCCTCTGGTAGTCGAACCCGCGGCACTTTCCGCTGCGGTTGCCGGCGACGATGGTGAACCCGAGCGCCACGGCGCTCACCGTCCGCGTGCCGAGTCGGGCGACGCTGTCGGCGATATTGGTCACGGGCCGTGAAGCGGCCGAGTTTCCGGTATTGGCCAGTCGCAAGGTCCGGCCGGTCAACGCCGGATCGGCTTGGATCAACGCGCGATATCAGCGGCCGACGAATTGTCGTCGCGCGCCAGGCGTAAAATCTCAAGCCCCACCCCCGTCGGAGACGGGAGTGCGCCGGTGGCCTTGAGCTCCTCAAACCGTTTAGCGAGCATGATCTTCGGATGTTTTACTGCACGGTCCGCATGCAATTCCCTCAAGGATAGGCCACACGGCAACCCGCACACCCGGGCCGTTGCTCCTCGCGCCGGGATGCCGCCCCGGGTCTGCGGGGC
The DNA here is from genome assembly GCA_963833105.1 of uncultured Planctomycetaceae bacterium. GTDB lineage: Bacteria > Planctomycetota > Planctomycetia > Planctomycetales > Planctomycetaceae > DASPSM01. Next base: position 41,885 of record CAWHWU010000015.1, on the reverse strand, counting down.
GTGCGGCCCGTGCCGGTTGCGCCGGTGCCGCGAAACGGCTATGCTGGATTTTCCAGGGACCGTACGGAGCCTCTTTCGCGCACCATGGCCGACTCTCCTTCGACAGAACCGCTGCGGCGAAACCGCTTCGCCCGCTACCCCAAGACGACGCTCTTGGTCACGGTCGTCGTGATCCTGGCCCTGATCGAACTGGCCTCGTACGTCGTGATTGTGGCCAAGGGGCACCGCGATCTGCGGTTTCAATACCGCTATAACCGGATCCTTTCCGGATACACGGTCTTTCAGAACGTCCCGAACCATTCGTTCCGCACAAGTGCCATCAAGTCGAGCCCTGCGGACCCCGATCCGGTCCTCGACGAATTCGGTTTTCTCTCGGACGGGCCTGTCCGCCACGAGAAGCCCAAGGGGACGTTCCGCATCTTTCTCGTCGGTGGTTCAACGGCTTTCGGAGCCGGGCAGAACGTGGGCTACCACGCCGTTCATTCCTATCCCGACGGTCTCTTCGCCTATCCCGCGAGCATTGCCGGGCGGCTCAAAGCAATTCTCGAGCGCCAGAACCCACACACACATTACGAGGTGATCAACGCGGCCGGATTCGAGCGGCGGATCCACCAATCGTTCCTGCAATACCTGGCGAGCCTCTCGCGCTTCCAACCGGACCTGATCATCAACCTGGAAGGAATGAACGACGTCTACAGCATCGCCTCGGGCACTCCCTACGCCGACGTCGAAGAGCAGCTTCCGTTTTATGCCAGGCTGTACGAACGGCCCCAGTCGATCCTGAATTACTCCGCGACGTATTACGTGCTTTCCACGGGCTACGAAAAGTGGATCAATCGCCGCCGCTCCGCCGAACCGGCCCCGACCGGCCATTCCGCCGCCGGGGCAGGGGACTCGACCACGTCTCACGCATCCGGCGGACGGCCCGGCTGGGACAGTTATGAGAAGCAAAAGGACCATTACCGGCAAAACGCGGAGCGGCTGCTGCAGATTGTTCGCCAGTATTTTGCGGTCCTGAAAACCGACGGTCAGCGATCGCTCTTCGTGTTGCAGCCGATGTTGGGCCGCACCAGAATTAACAAGCAACTTTCCGAGACGGAACGCCGTTTCGCGGCTGTCATGGTCCCCGCCGCGGCCGATTCGAAAACGCCCCTCGACGACAACGCGCTCGTCCTGACGTACTTTTTCGATGACTATCTCACCGGAGCGCTCGGCAAGACGGCGGCCCAATTCGGCGTCCCTTACGTCGACATGAACGCCGAGATCGCGAAGCTGGGTCCGGAGGTGGAGTTCTATACCGACTATTGCCACCTCACGCCGGAAGGCAACCGAGCGCGTGGCCGAGATCCTTGCCCGCAAGATTCTCGGCAAATAACGGTGAAATCAGTCCGCCACGTGCACGACGGTGCGACCGACGATTTCGCCGGCGAGGATCCGCTTGACCGGTGCGTCGACCTGCGGCAGCTCGACCGTCTGCGAGAGAGCAGCGAGGCCCTCGGGCTTCCATGCGGAGGCCAACCGCCGCCAGATCTCGAGCCGCTTTTCGCGGCGAGTCCAACCGGTATCGATGCCGGACAGCGTGACGCCGCGGAGGATAAACGGGAACACGGTCGTTTGCAGGTCAATCCCGCCCACGAGACCGCAGGCCGTCACGCAGCCGCCGATCTCCGTCGAACGCAGGATCGTGGCGAGCATATTGCCGCCAACCGTGTCGACGGCCCCCGCCCAGACCGCCTTTAAGAGCGGATTGCCCCCTTTGACATCGACTTCGGCCCGGCCGATGACGCGCTTGGCCCCCAGCTCCTTGAGCCACGCGTGCCGGTTTTCCTTTCCCGTCACCGCGACCACCGCATACCCGAGTTTTGCCAAGATGCGGACAGCCAGACACCCGACGCCCCCGGTCGACCCCGTCACGACGATTTCACCTGAGCCCGGGGCGATTTCGTGCCGCGTGATTGCGTCGACCGACAGGGCCGCGGTAAAGCCGGCGGTCCCCAAACGCATCGAGTCCACCAGCGACAGCCCCTCCGGCAGCGGAATGACCCACTCCGCGGGCACGCGAATGTACTCGCCCCAGCCTCCCCAGCGGCCGGCGCCCAGATCGTAGCCTGTCACGAGCACCTTCTGCCCGGACTGAAACTGCGGCACCGCGCTCTCGGCGACTTCGCCCGCCGCGTCGATTCCCGGTATGTGGGGAAACTTGCGGGCGACGCCGGGCCGCCCAGTCGCGGCCAGAGCGTCTTTGTAATTCAGCGAAGAGAATTGGACGCGGATCAGCACCTCGCCCTCGGGCAGGTCGGCCACTTCGCGGCGAGTCATGCCGGCCGTGACCTGATCGTTCTCTCCTTTGCTTACCACATAGCAGTTAAACTGGCTCATGGGTTATGACTTTACCTGAACCGCCGAAGGACGCAAGCAGATGAGCGGGCAAATCGATTACCTGGTTGCCGACGGCGTGGCGCAGATCGGCATCAATCGGCCGGAAAAAAAGAACGCCCTGACAACGGCCATGTACGCCGGCCTCGTCGAGGCGTTCGAGCGGGCCGAGGCCGACAAGGCGGTTCGCGTCGCGCTTATTCACGGAACGAATGAATGCTTCACGGCGGGAAACGACCTGCAGGACTTCATGAACGCGCCGCCCAAGGACGATTCGAGCCCGGTGATCCGCTTTCTGAAAACGATCCACTCCGCCAAGAAGCCGATCGTGGCCGCGGTCGCCGGTCCGGCCGTCGGCATCGGCACGACGCTCCTGTTGCACTGCGACCTGATCTACGCCGACCCGAAAGCGCGTTTGCAGCTTCCGTTCGTCAACTTGGGCCTATGCCCGGAGGCGGGATCGAGTTTCCTTTTGCCGCAAATCCTCGGTCACCCGCGGGCGGCCGAGCTGCTCCTGTTCGGGGATCCCTTCTCGGCGGCGGACGCGCTCGATTTCGGCCTCATCAACGGCATCACGCCGGAAGGCGCAGGTCATCGCGACCGCGCTCGAAAAAGCCAAACTCCTGGCAGCGCGACCGATGGCCTCACTCCTCGTCACAAAGGAACTTCTCAAGAAGGCCCATTTTCGGCTCGTCTCTCAGACGATCGACGAAGAACTGGCCCTGTTTGGCGCCCGCTTGAAATCACCCGAAGCAGCCGAGGCCTTTCGCGCCTTCTTCGAGCGACGGAAAGCCCGACTTTTCCAAGTTCGCCTGATTCGGCCGCCGCCGGAGCGACAGGGCGACCATCAGCCGGGATGGTGTTGCACGCGGCGAAGAGCACGTTCAACGCCACGCGTAAAATCGACTGGCGGGCGTCGTCGCCCGCCAGTCGTGGGATCGTCGATTCAGAGCAGGCGCCTCTACGGCTTTACCTGAATACGGTCCAAGGGATAGTGCTCGTGGTTCGTGAGGTCGATCGCCCACACGTCCACGTACACGTAGTCCGTCGGCTTGACGCCTTTGCTCAAGTCGATGTCGAGGTCTGTCACGACGAACGGCGCATCGATGGGGGTGTTGGCAGGAATCGTATAGTCGGCTGCGCCGCCGTGAGTGAGCGTGTTGAACATATGCAGGTTGCCGCGCGTATCGCGCTGCTTGACGGGAATGATATGGCCTCGCTCGGGGTCCGTTTTTGCAAAGACCCCATACACAAACCGCATTTTCGCCTGCTGTTTGGTGCTATTGCGGACTTCAAACAAGACGGTGTACTTATTCGACTGTCCGGGCGGCAATCGCCTCTCCCAATGACGGATGTTGAGAGTCGGCGTCTTATTGACTTTGATAGCCACTTTTTTGATGACCAGTGACCCGCCCTGCGATGCGATATATTCCGGCCCTGCCGAGCAGCCGTTCCAATCTCCCGAGCAGTTAAGCACAACGGTTGCCGCACCCGTCGCCTGAGTCGATTCGCTCCCCGTCGGAGCAGTCAGCGGACACGCCGCCGGAGTTGTCTGAGTGGTCGGAATGATATAATCGCTCTGGTCCTCAACCGGATAACCAGCCAAATGTTGCCATTCGAATCATACAAGTAGGTCCAGATGTAGTTGGAAGCGTTTTGAGTGCCGGTGCTCGACCACCAAAGATAAAATGGCACTGAGCCACCCTGAACCGCGCAGAGCATGATATTAATTTGTGGTTTCGCTTCGACGGCACCCGGAGCACCGAACACAGCCAGCACTGCAGCCAGCATGATCAGTCCGCAAATGGCACGCTTGCTATGGCTTCGTGAACGCACGATCGTTAGCCCGCACTTCATAGAGTCTCCTTTCAGCAATGAAATGGTACTGCGATAGAGGTCGCTTAACCTCTCGCTTATCGCACGGGAACCTGCGTGGTAGAGAGAGCGGCTTTGGCCTCCTGCCCAAAATCAAGCGGCTCGAATCGCGAAGAAGCCGACGGAGAGTCGGCCAATTTGCGCGCGTTGGAAGGCCAGAGTGTGGCGAGTTCATCGGGGCCCAAGATTCTCAATCCGCCCGATCCGTCGGGCACTACCCCTGAACGAAGGGCGATTTCTGCATTAATGTCACTGGAGGTGCGATGGTCGACATCCAATTTCAGTCTGACGAGCAATCCCCCTGAAGTGATCAGATAAAGACTCCTATTGTCCGACGAGAAACTGACAAGGCGCACAAGTCGGTACCCGAGGCGGGCGCGGTCCGACAACGCGGGCCAAAGAGAAGGGATGGCAACACTCGCGAGAAGTTCCGCCGTTCTGGCATCCCACAACACGAAATGTGAATCGTCGGTGAGCGTCGCCGCCCAATCGCCAGTCGAGTCGAGGAATGCGTCTTGGACGGGCGAGGGATAATCGAAAAGAGGAGAAGCCGAAAAACCGTTTTCGCTATTCCAAAGTCGAACGGTTCCGTCTTGGGATCCCGTCAGGAACACGCGCCTATCATCGGAAAGCGCAAGGCATTTCACATTCAAACTGTTGTTGAGTGACGGTAACGGTCGCCCACTGTCGATGTCGAACAGTTGCAACGGTCCTTGAAACTTTGCAATGAGCGCCCTATTTCGATCATTGAGGAACCGAACGCAATTGAAACTGCCACCGTCAATCCGAAGCCCGACGCGTTGTCCACTCGCCAATTCCCAGATGGTGATCCGCTGGAGAGTGGCCACCGCACAGCGCTTCCCATCGCGATCAACGTCGAGATCCGTAGTATTTGCGCCGACGTCGAGAGGCTCATAGAGCGGCCGACCCGTTGCGACCTCCCACACCGCGGCGCGTCCCCCTTCCGAGAGGGAGATCAGCCAGGCGCCATTTGGCGTGAATCGGACGTGCTTGATCAACTTGCTGTGGCGGAGGGGACCGGCAATTTGCTTTTGATCCTTCGTCGACCAGATTGAAACCTGTCGTTCGGTCGAGACGGCCAAATACGATCCGTCGTTTGACAAAGCGATATCGTCAATATGTCGCTCGCCAAGATTCACGGCCTTGCCGCCCTGGACATCAACGCGAGAGTCGGCAGTAACTTTAAAAAGATGAATAACGCCGGTGCTTTGCGCCGCCGCGAGGACGCGCCGGTTCGTGGAAATCTTGGCTACGTCGATCTCGTTCCGAAACGGGAGCATGCACGCGCTAACGCCGTGTTCCACGTTCCACAGGCGTATGACGCCGTCGCGATCGACGATCACGATCCGTCCCGGTAGATCGATCCAGCCGACCAATGCCATCGGCGTCGACGATCCGATCGGCGGAGCGATGCTATCGCCAGTTCGTGTGGCGACAATCCGAACGTTCTTCTCAAGGTTCGTAACCGCCAGTGAAGCGCCGTCTGAAGAGAATTCAAGTTGATCAACCGAGTGCGAAAGCACCTGACGTGGTGCCCAGAGCAAACGCCCTTCGTCGACATTCCATATTCTCACGATCCCGTCGACTGACCCCGCCGCAAGGAGTCGTCCATCCGGGGAAAACGCCGAACAGGCCACATAACGGGACGAAACCGGTCCAGCAAACTGCTTCACAGGTTTCCCCGTGACAGCCGGAAAAACAACAAGTTTGCCCGATCTGCCGCGACCGGCAACCAGGTCGCCGTTTGGACTGACGCCGCCGGCTGCGTAGCCGTCTTTCGTTCCCCCCACGACGTATTTTTCACTCCCTGTTTGAACATCGTGGGCGTGAAGTCCTTGGTCTCTGCCGACAAGAACGATCAGTCGTTCGGAATCGGCGAAGCCGACCATTCCGTCATACAAATGCGGGGGTGTTCCTAACGGCTTGCCGGTGTTAACATCCCAAATCTGGTTGACGCCTTCGAGCGATAAGATCGACAACAGGCGTCCCGAGGTGCTGAAAATGAGCGAGCGAGTATTTAGCGCGCGGCTGCCCGACGCCAGAGGGCCCTTGATCAGCTTGCCAGAGTCTGCTTCCCAGATACGCACGCCATCTTGCGAGCCAGTCGCGATTAGCCGTCCGTCATAACTGAAAGCGGCTGCGTCGATATGCGATGGGACAGAGAGCGAGATAAGTGGAGGGCTTACGACTGCCGTTCGCCAGATCCGAAGCGTTCTATCGTCCTCGGTGAGCACAAAGAATGTCTCACCCTTCGGCGCTATGCGGGCATCCCGGACTTTTCCCTTAGCAAACCACATCCGCTCGATCCACGGTGTGAAATCGAGTTGCATTTGCAGGCGAATGCGGTCGGCAAGGAGGCGATGTGGATTGTCGGCATCGACCTTCATCGCTTCATAGAACCAGGGAAGCGCCTTGATCGGATTGTAGTCATCCGAAAATACAGGAGCGCGGAGATAGCGGCTCCCTCTTTCGACGTATTCGCGCGACAACAACTCGTCGCTTCTGGCCTGGCGAGCAGCCGCTTCCACCTTTTTTGCGGCCTCCGCTTGCCGCCGTCTTTCCGCCTCTTGTTCGCGTCCTTTGGCCGCCAGCGACGCGATGATCATCGAACCGATGCTGGCGACGACGAGGAGCAAGGCCACACTTACAATCATGCCAGCCGGCGCCGGGTTGCGGCGGCACCAGCGCCACGAGCGCTCGAGCGGGCCAATGTTGCGCGCGACGATCGGCTCGCCGCGGAGCCACCGTTCCAAGTCGTCGGCCAACTCGCGCGCGGTCTGATAACGTTGCGCAGGGTTCCTTTTCCATCGCCTTGAGACAAATCGTTTCAAGATCGATGGGAATCAGCCGATCGATCATCCGCGGACGCGTCGGCTGCTCGTGCAGGACCTTGTCACACACCATCCCGGCTTCGCCGTAGAAGGGGATTTGATGCGTGAGAAGATGGTAGAGCGTCGCCCCCAGACTGTAGACGTCCGTGCGTCGATCGACTTCCTGGGAATTGCCCCGCGCCTGCTCGGGGCTCATGTAAACGGGAGTTCCCAGCACGTGTTTCTGCATCGTGACGGTCGCGTCCCGTTCGACCTGTTTCGCCAGGCCGAAATCCATGAGTCGCGGGTTCCCCGCCGCGTCGATCATGATATTGCCCGGTTTGATGTCGCGGTGAATGATCCCCTTTGAATGCGCGTACTCTACCGCGGAGGCGACCGCTGCGAGGAGGCTCGCCACGGCCCGAAACGAGGGCCGGCTTTTCTTCAATTGGCTGTTAAGCGGCTCCCCCTCGACGTACTCGCTGACGATGAAGACGAGCCCTTCCTCCTCCTCAACATTGAAGATCGAGACGATGCCAGGGTGTCGCAATTGGGCGGCGGTGCGCCCCTCGCGGGCAAACCGCTCGGCAGCAGCCGGATCGTGCCGTGCGACCGCATCGGGGACCTTGATCGCCACGAGCCGATCGAGTTTCGCATCCCGCGCCAGATAGACGGTGCTGCATCCGCCGCTACCCAGCATCGACACAATCGCATAACGCCCGATTTTGGCGCGCAAACGGGGCGGTTCGGGTGTCTCAGTCGCGGCCCCGGTTTGATCGAGGGCGTTGGTGACCTCGGCCGAGATGTCGAGGGTCGCACCACACTTCGGACAGCCCTCAGGAACATGGCCATCGAGCGCGATGACTTGGCCGCTGCAACGAGAGCAGACCATGATTGTCATCGCGAGGCCCCCTTTTAATTTAATGACAAATTATACAGGGTGAGACTAACGCTTGTCTCGCGTTTCGCTAGACCGAAATTGCCCAAAAAAGTGCAATCGCAGAAAAAAGCCCGCACATCGACCGATGCCATTTTCCAAAATGGCTTTGATGGGTGACAACCTATCCTATGATATTAAAAAATTGCCAGAAAACGCATATTAGCGCAGCCGCCGAGCAACCCGTGTTCCTTGTCTGAAGGCGGCAGCGGACGTGTGTCTGTGCAACTCAAGACTGGAGCGGCTTGCAGTTTCTATCGGCGCAACGCGTAACGCATCTTACAGTCGTTCCGCACGTTCATCATCTAAAGCGCGCGATTGCTTGGCCGTGGCGGACAAGAGACCACGTCACAAGAATTAAAACACGTGAGTCGTCGACAACATTGCCAAACATTGAGAACGAGAGAATTCAAAACGACCACGCATTCATGCTGACAGGCTGATCGTGACGTGTCTGCCGCCGTTCAGAACCAGCGGCATCGCGCCTTCGGTGCGCCGTCGGAACAATCACTGCCACGCAGACCGCGTCGATCAGACGCGGGCCGATTCGTGAGGGATCATTTTACCAGCGGCTCGAACAGCAAACTCATTTCGAGCGCGAGTACCCCGGTCGCTCGACTTCGAGCGGAGCCCAACGCCAAAATATGTCGCAGGCCGCGATTCGTGCAGGTTGCCACTCGTCGACGCGCCAAAACAGAGCGCATACCCGACGAATTTTCCGCCACGGGCACGCCGCAGGCTGGCTTGAGGCGGCCGAGTACGGTCTATAGGGGTTCGGTGGCCTGGTCCCCATTTGGCAGGAACGGCAACCGGTAACATGCTATCGACTCGAACTCGTCGCCCGCGGTTGGCGCTGCTGGGCCTGTCTCTCATCCCCCTGAGCTGTGCGTTTCTCTATTCCTTGGTCCCCCCCAATCCGGACCAGATGGAACTGAATTACGCCGGATGGCGGATGCTGCAGGGGGAGAGGCCGTATGTCGACATCATGTCGTGCAATTGGCCGGGCACGCTGTGGATGCACATGGGGGCAATCGCCGCCTTTGGCAACACGCTTTACGCGTGGAGAACCGCCGACGCGCTGTTGATGTTGGCGACCGTCGCGGGGCTCGCCTGGTTTTTCCGAGCCGCCTTCGATTCATTGACGGCCGTCGTGGTCATCGTCTTCTACCCGATCCTGTTCTATGCCGGCGGCTGGCTGACCGGGCAGCGCGACTTCGTGGCCGTGCATCTCCTGCTGTTGGCCGCCGCCTTCCATTGGAAAGCCCGAACGAGCGGTCATTGGCGCTGGCAGATCGCGACGGGACTGTGCATCGCGTATGCAAGCCTGATCAAGCCGCCGTACTTTCTCGCACTTCCGGCGCTCGTGCTTCATGGCTCGGTGATGAAGAAGTCCTTCCCGTTGGATGCGGCTGCCTCTCGGCGGCAAGCGGCAGCCGCGATTCTGACGACGGGCGTCGCGATGCTCGTGGGTTTGACTGTCGTCGTGATGGTAGAGACGCCGCTCCGCGCGTTCTGGGAAATGGCCGTCCAATTTCACCTTGATGCCTATTCGCACGCGAAGATCCCCCTTGCCAACCGTCTCTGGAATGTCGGGAAGTGGATGGTCGGTCCCTGGTGGTGGGTCACGGCACTGGCAGCTCTGTCCCCGTTCTGGTTTGCTCCCGCGGCCCGGTCGCCGAGAGCGAGCCGGGACGCCTTTCTGGTCCTTCCGTTGTTGCTTCTCGTCTCCCTCGTCAGCCTCGTCTGGCAGGGACAAGGCCTGATGTACCACGCGTCGGGAGTCTACGTTTGCCTGGTCCTCATGGCGCTGATCAACGTGGCGGCCTGCGTACGGTTGTTGCTTGCCGGTCCCGCGGTCCTACGGATCGGAGCGTGCCTGCTTCTCGTCGGCTTTCTTTTCGGAGCCGCGAGCCGGGTGAGGACTTATTACTTGCCCCCCCTGCAGTACCTGACGGGACGGATCAACGCCGAAAACTACTATTCCCGGTTCTCGGCGGGAGAGCTGACGGTCTGGGAGGCTCTCTCGTTCGTCGACACGATCCGTCGTGCCGGCACCGAGGTGAAAGACCACGACAAGACCATCCTCGTCTGGAGCCTGGCGAATGTGATCAACAACGAGTCGGGCTACCGCAATGCGTCGCGATTCCACACTCCGCCCGTGCTCTTGCTGGCCAAGCCGCCGTTTTCGCCGGCCGCCCGCTGGCGACGCTTGTTCGTCGACGACGTGGAGCGGAACAAGCCGTTCGCCTGCGTCGTCTCGTACGATCGGTTGCAAAATCCGAATGACGAGTCGGTCAAATTTGTGCGTCGACTGGTGCACGAGCACTACCGGCCGGTCGCCTCGACCGAAAAGGTCGTTCTCTATCTGCGGCGAGACGCCAAGGCCGGCGAATAAGTTGGGCTTCGAGAGTCCCTGGTCTCACGTCGCACGGGCACGACCGCAGGCCGCCGCCTGTTTGACACGGGCCGCCGGACTTTGGACCTTGGACGCGCCCCCCGTTATGCTGCACCAATAATCGTCGCGCACCGCCCGCTGTGAAAATCGTGAGAACCTGAATATGCAACGCCGATTTGTTTGCGCACTGGCCGTCTTGCTTCTGGCACCAGGGCTGTCTCCTGTTCGTGCGGCCGACAAGGTCGACCTCAAGAACCTCTTGCCACAGATGACGGACTTGTCTCTGCTGGCCGAGTACCCCGATCCGCCGTACGTCGCCCGGCAATTCAGCAGCTACGACCGGGCCAGCGAAGCGCCCGGCTCGGAGAGCTGGTTCGCCAACGGGGACCGCGGCTTCATGCTCTACGACGGCGTCCTCAAAGAGGAGACCCCGTACTTCAAGCACGGCCCAAAGCAGGCTAAACCGGACGGCCATTTCGCCGCGGGCTCGCGCGTGGGAATTTCGCCAACGCACAGGCCGGTCGGTGGGTTTGTTTGGGCTTACGTGACGGCTCCGGACGGGAGTGCCGAAGGAGGCAAAGTTCCGCAGGGCTACATCGCCCAGTCGGCGATCGCCATGGATCCGCAAGGACACGTGCTGGCCGAGATGGATGTCCCCGGCTGCGTCGTCAATATCTGGTCGGCCAACCCGAAAGACGGGGGTAAAATCCGCATTTATCTCGATGGGGCCGAGAAACCGGTGATCGAGGCGTCACTGCAGGCGCTGCTGGGAGGCAAGTGGAAAACGACGATCGACGGCAAGGAAACCATTCCTTTTCCCGATCCGCTCTCATGCGAACGATCCCGCGGTTTCAACCTCTATTTCCCGATCGCCTACGCCCGGCATTGCAAGATCACGGTCGACCGGCAGAGACATCTATTATCACGTCGATTACCGGACCTACCCGGCGGGTACGGAAGTCGAGACGTTCAAACTCGAAGATATGGAGAGACTGTCGCAGGAAGTCCACAGCGTGATCGAAGGCTTGAGTCTGAAACACCCTCGGACTCCGGCAAAGAAGGACTCGTCTGCGAAGGAAGTCCAGAACCTGGGTCCGGGAGATTCCGCCCGTCTCACGTTCGAAGGGCCTCAGGCGATCAAGTTCTTTTCAGCAAAACTTCAAGGCGACCAAGGACCAGCCCCCGCCGAGGCGTGGCGCAGCCTGCTCCTGACGATCACTTTTGACGGTGCGTCCCATCCGCAGATCTGCTGTCCGCTCGGCGATTTCTTCGGCAGCAGTCCCGGCCTGCAACCGTACGTTTCACTTCCGTTCGACGTGGAGCGTCCCGGCCGAAATGCGATCCTGGTGGTGCATGCCGTTTGAAAAATCGGCCGTCATCGAAGTGCAAAACTTGGGGAAGAAAGCGACTCCTGTCTTCTTCCAAGCGCAGGTCGGAAAGTACACCTGGACCGAGCGCTCGATGCACTTTCACGCCAAATGGCGACAGCAGACGCTCAACACGCGTCCGTTCCGCGATTGGACGTATTGCGATCTGAAGGGCCAGGGAGTTTTTGTGGGCGACATGCTCAGCCTGACGAACCCCTCGACCGCCTGGTGGGGTGAAGGGGACGAAAAGATTTACGTCGACGGCGAACGCTTCCCGAGCTGGTTCGGCACTGGGAGCGAGGACTATTACGGTTACGCCTGGAGCAATCCCACGCCGTTTCAGCACGCCTACCACAACCAGACACGCTGCGACGGGCCGGGCAACCGGGGCCGGACGAGCGTCAACCGCTTCCACATCATCGACGCGATTCCGTTCACGAAATCGTTCCGCTTCGATATCGAAGTCTGGCACTGGACGCCCAAAATCGACATCTCCTACGCGGCGACGAGTTACTGGTACGCCCGGCCCGGCGCGACCGACGATTTCAAGAAACTCGAGACCGTCGCGCTCGACACGCTTCCGCCTCTACCGGGGCCTCATCACATCAAAGGGGCCCTCGAAGGAGAGAAACTGCGGATCGTCGGCAAAAGCAGCGACTTCGACCTCAGCCCGCAGGAGATGACCGCCTTCGGGGACGGCAATTGGAGCGGGGAGAGCCATCTGTGGGGGCGCCCCTCAAGAGCGGGGGAGTGGGCCGATCTCGCGCTGCCGGTGCATGCCGATGGGCGGTATCACGTCCTCGTCTATCTCACGAAGGCGCGCGATTACGGGATCGTGCGATTTCACCTCGACGGCAAACCGCTGGGAAAGGCGATCGACTGCTTCCATGCCAATAACGTCGTCAGCACGGGGGCCATTGATCTGGGAACGGTCGACTTGAAGAAAGGGACCAGCGACTTGCGAGTCGAGGTCGTGGGCACCAATCCAAAATCCGACGGACTGCGCTATATGTGGGGTTTGGATTGCGTGGTCCTCAAGCCGGCCGGTCACCACGATTCGGGCACCTGAGATTCTCTGAACGTGGATCCGACGACGATCTTGGTGCTGGCCGTTCTCGGCCTGGCAACGCTGATCCGCTCGGCGTTCGGGTTCGGCGAGGCGCTCGTGGCGGTTCCGCTCTTGGCGCTCTTGATCCCGGTCGAGGTGGCGGCGCCGGTGGCGGTCCTCGCTTCGATCACGGTGGCGGCGCTGATCCTCGCCCAGGACTGGCGCCACGTGCATCTCGGCGGCACGCTGCGGCTGGTTCTCTCGACCTTTGCGGGCATTCCGTTCGGTCTGTTGCTGCTGAAGACCGTGCCGGAACCGCTCGTCAAGGCGATCCTGGCAATCGTGATCATCGCGTTCGCGACCTATCGCCTCGTCGGGCCTGAAGGGCGCGCACTGCAAACCGATCGGCTCGCCTGGGTATTCGGATTCGCGGCCGGCGTCCTCGGCGGCGCCTACGGCATGAACGGTCCGCCTCTGGCCATTTATGGAGCGCTCCGCCGCTGGACGCGGGAGCAATTCCGGGCGACGTTACAGGGCTATTTTTTCCCCGCGAGCCTGGTCGGAATGGCCGGGTATTGGCTCTGCGGATTGTGGGTGCCGACGGTGACGCGTTACTTCCTCGTCTCGGTGCCGATCATCATCGTGGCGACACTCGCGGGAAGGCTGCTCAGCCGTCGCCTCGATGCGCGGCAGTTTGCACTCTGCATCCATGTCGGCCTGATCATGATCGGTGCCATTCTTTTGACGCAGTCGGTGTGGCATCCGACTGCGCAGTGACCCGCGGGGTCGCCGTCGCAAGGTCTCTCGTTTAAAATGGCGAGTCGAGCAGCAACCGAATCGCAAGAGATCACCAGAGAATCAATCGGAGATGACGATGCCGGATCATTTGGACTTGAACCGAAGAGATTTTGGAAAACTGACCCTGGCCGCTCTGGCCGGCATGGCTGCGGGCGCCGCCACGGTCGCCGGCGCTGACGACAAAACGGCGGCCCTCAAGAATCCGCTTCTCAGCGATCCGCACGTCTGTCGCGGACTCAATACGTGCAAGGCCAAGGGAGCGGGCAAAAAGAACGCCTGCGCCGGGATCGGGCAATGTGCCACGACTGCGAAGCACGGCTGCGGCGCACAGAATGCGTGCAAAGGGCAGGGCGGGTGCGGCGAGCATCCGGGCGAAAATGCGTGCAAGGGCCAGGGAGATTGCAGCACTCCGCTCCACTCCGCCGCCTGGAAGAAGGCCCGCGCACGGTATGAAGTGCTGATGAAACAGGCCGGAAAGAAATTCGGCAAGGCGCCGGACGCGAAGAAGGCGTGACGTCGACATCACGCGCACGCTGCGCCCCTGTCCGACTTCACGTCGAGCGGCCGTTGCCCATTCTCGAGTGGTGCTGCCGCCACAACCGGTACGTTGTTTTAAGGCTGATGTTCACGCCTTGCTGTTGCAACTGCGCCCAGAAACGGCGATAGCCGTGTCGCGGATGGTCGGCGACGAACCGTTGCAGCAGGCGCAGCAAAAGCTGCTCGTCAAAAGGTTCGCGGCGCGGCGCGTAGCGATGCGTCGAGCGTGACAGACCGAGGATTTCGCAAGCCCGGCGTTCCGAAAGAGAGAAGTGCGTGCGAATGAACTCGACGCACCGCCTTCGCCGCGCCGGGCTTAAAAATTTCCCCGAACGGCCTCCGAGAGAATTCGCTTATCGAATTCGAGGGTCGCGACCGCTTTGCGGAGCCGGCGGTTTTCCTGCTCCAGCTGCGTCAGCCGCGAGAGGCTCTCCGGCTGCAAGCCGCCGTAATCGCGCAACCACCGCTGCAGCGTCTGCAGACTGACCTGCTGCTTCCGCTGGATTTCCTCCAACGGGACGCCGGCGGCCAGATGATCGTTCGCCTCGCGAACTTTCAAGAGAATATCGGCACGGCTATGTCGTTTTCGTTTCATGCAAAACCTGCTTTTGCGACAACCGGGGCAAGACGGGTTCCAAACAGACGAACGGTTTGGATGTCGGCCCAAGATTCAGGGAAGCCCAGCCAACTGAAGTTTTGCGGCTCGGCGCGGGCCGCCGATTCGCTTTGCGGATCGATCGCAATCGCATCGTCCAAAAAGCGCGCCGCGCGCTGTTTATCTCCCAAGCTGTAATACAACTGGCCTTTGAAGGCGGTGAGCAGTTGCAGTTGGGGGCGGGGCGACTTGGTCTGGGCGATGAGCCGGTCGAGCCTCGCGATGGCCGCCGCGTACTTCCCACGGTCGGCCAGCGGATAAATCTCGTTTTGAATCACGGCGTCGAGTTCGCGCGAAACGACGGCCGACTCATATTTGGACTTCAGACCCGCGACGTTTTGCGGATCGAGTTTGACGATTTGATGCTCGATGTCGACGTATTCCGAATCGGCAAACGGGGCCACGGCAGCGAGTGCCTGGTCGAGCAGCTTTGCGCGTTCGGCTCCTGTCGCACGGCCAGCGAGGGCCAACAACTCGTCCCGCTTTGTGTGGATTTCCCGCAGCTGCCGGAATTCCTTCTGGTAGCCGGCGACATCCACCGCGCCGACTTCTGTTTTGGCGTACGGCCTTCCCTCGGCATCGAGCAGCACGAATGTGGGGAATCGAGCGACGCCGAGCCGATGGGCCCAGGTCGTGATCTCGGTCACCTGCGCGGGCGACGACTCAGCAGACGGCGCGAGTCGAACCAGCACGAACATCGCGCCGACGGTGCTGCGAAACTCTTCGCTGTCGAGCGCCGCCGCCTCGGTTCCATGAGCGGTCGCATCCGTCGATGCGGCGAACCGGAACAGGACGTCCTTCCGCTGGGCTTGCGCGCTATCCAGGGCGCGCCCGATCTGCGAAACCCATCCAGGAGCGGAGAGATCGCGGGCAACGGCCGTCGAGTTCGCACGATGTGTGAAGGCATAACCGCCAAGCGCCGCAATGACGACGCAAGCGCACGCAATGAGCTTGGTCAAGCCAAAGCTCTTGAGAACCGGCTGAATCATGGAATCAGCCCCAGAGCAAACAGGGTGCCATAGAGGGCCGCAGCACCTCGTGCGGAAGCGCTTTACGAGGGGCGTTTTCTTGTGATCGAGAAATCGGACGGGTGCGTTTGTCCCCTTCGAGTCCGAAAACAGCGATCCATTTCGGCGAGAATCGCAAACAGCCAGGGGGGTTAGGTGGTGATTGCAGGATGTGAGTTCAAGCCTTCAGAAGAGGACGCTCGCCAGGCAACTTTTCGTTGCTATCGCAAAAAAGTGGTTCAAAAAGGGGAGCGATCAGCCTGCGAACTGGGCAGCGAAAGTTGAATCGCGCAATCTAATCCGACTTCTTCCTCTCGTTCCCCAGCCGTGTTTGGCAACGAGGTTCTCTTCAGGAAGAATTCTCAAAATCGCTCGACAAGCATGCCTCACATTTCGCAATCGGCAAGGTTGAGAAGCCAGGCAATCCTCACGCGAACCATTTGCAGAGCGTGCCGGAGTGGGCCGCTCTCGACCTGCGTGCTCGCTGGGCAATGAGTTGTCCTGAGACTCGATCCGCACTTCTTCGGTCCCTGTGTCACGCACACGTCAGCGAACGAGAACTGGTTGCGACGAGCCACCCCGATCGCGCGCCTCCGGACGCTGGCACGCACTTTGCGTTGGGGCGGGGACCCGAGCGAGCCACGCATGAGTCCACCGCGATCCCAGCGCTCGCGATAACTACACCAACCTGTCGTGAGGCGGGGAAAGGAGCATTTGAGGATGGGCAGTCGAAAGTATCTTCGGTTCCTACACGGGTTCTTTTTCAGGGGGGCTGCGACGGCGGCAAGCATTGCCGCGATGTCGCTGCCGGCGTACTGTGCCGACAAACCGGCCACCGCGACCGTCAATACGACGGGCCTCGCGGTGACGGACGACGTCGTCACCGTCGGCCAATTGCACTCCGTTTCCGGAACGATGGCCTTGAGCGAAACCGGGTCGGTCGAGGCCGAACGGTTGGCGATCTCGCAGATCAACGAGGCCGGCGGCGTCTTGGGCCGCAAGATCAAGATCGTCCAAGAGGACGGCGCCAGCGACTGGCCGACCTTCGCCGAGAAGGCCGCCAAGCTCCTCGAACAGGACAAGTGTGCCGCGGTCTTCGGCTGCTGGACTTCCGCCTCGCGGAAGGCCGTGCTGCCGGTGTTCGAAAAAGACAACGGCATGCTCTACTACCCGACCTTTTACGAAGGTCTGGAAGCGTCGAAGAACGTGATCTACACGGGTCAGGAAGCGACGCAGCAAATCATTTGGGGGCTCAACTGGGCCAACAAAGAGAAGGGCTGCAAGACGTTCTTCCTGATCGGGTCGGACTACATCTGGCCCCGCACGTCCAACAAGATCGCCCGGTTCCACATCGAGCGGTACATGGAAGGCTGCCGGGTCGTGGGTGAAGAGTACTACCCGCTCGGCTACACCGAGTTCCAGTCGCTGATCAACAAGGTCAAACTCGCGCGGCCGAACTGCATCTACTCGATCATTGTCGGCGGTTCGAACGTCTCGTGGTACAAGCAGCTCAAGGGAGCCGGCATCACCGGCGCCTCGCTTGCCAAGCGCAAGCAAATCCTGCTCACGATCTCGACGACGGAAGACGAAATCCGCGGCATCGGCGGCGAGAACGTCGTCGGCTTCTACGCCTGCATGAAGTACTTCCAGAGCCTCGAGAACGACAACAACAAGGCGTTCGTCGCGGCCTTCAAGAAGATGTGGGGCGCGGACTCGGTCATCGGCGACGTGAGCCAGGCCGCCTACCTCGGTCCGTGGCTGTGGAAGGCCACAGTGGAGAAAGCCGGCAGCTTCGACATCGACAAGGTGGCCGCCGCCTCGCCGGACGTCGAATTCAAAGGCGCTCCGGAAGGCTACGTCCGCATCCACAAGAACCACCACCTGTGGTCCAAGGCGCGCATCGGCCAGATGCGGGCCGACGGGCAGTTCGACGTGATCGCCGAATCGCCCGAGCTGATCCAACCCGATCCGTTCCCCAAAGGCTACCAATAAGGAATTGCTGTCGCACGAATTACGAGTGTCGAAGGATTGCCCGAATGCCGCTTAGCCCGAGAGTCAGGAGAGCGAAGACCATGCCACGTTTCATGCTCTCTCGCGCTTCGGGCTTCCTTCGCATTCGTGTTTCGTGTGCTGAACGATTTTCACTCCACAGTTCGCTGAAAACGATTCGCGCGTCGCACCGTCCATAGTTTCGAGGGAGTCCGCCGTGCCGTTGGTCTTGGCAACATCTTTTGAAGAGTTGAAGAACATCTTTTTGATGCAGGGATTCGCGGGCTTCAGCCTGTTTGCGGTCTTCCTGCTGATGGCTTTGGGACTGGCGATCATCTTCGGCCAGATGAAAGTCATCAACATGGCGCACGGCGAATTCCTCACCGTGGGCGCCTACGTCACCGTGTTCATGTCCCACTGGATCATGAACCACAAGCCCGATTGGCTGCCGTACTACTTCCCAGTCGCCATCTTTGCCGCCTTTTTAGTAGCGGCGATCCTCGGGTACATCGTCGAAATCGGTCTTGTCCGCTACTTGTACAACCGGCCCCTCGACACGCTCTTGGCGACCTGGGGCTTGAGCATGATCCTCCAACAGGCCTGCCGTTCGCTCTTCGGCGCCCGCGAGGACTCAGCCACTTTGCCGGAATGGATGATGGGCTCCTGGCAGCCCTCGGAAGACCTCGACATCCCCAAGAACAGCATGTTCCTCTTGGCACTGGCAATTGGCATGGTCTGCCTCGTCTACTTCATGCTTTACCGTTCGCGGTGGGGCCTCAACGTCCGCGCGACAATGCAGAACCGCGAGATGGCGGGCGCGATCGGGATCAATACCAAGCGCATCGACCGCATGACCTTCGCTCTCGGCTGCGGCCTGGCGGGCGTCGCCGGCGCGGCCTTCACGTCGATCGGATCGGTCTCTCCCTCGGCCGGCAGCCTGTACATCGTCGACACGTTCATCGTGGTCGTCTTCGGTGGAGCGGCGAGCTTGCTCGGAACCGTCCTCTCGGCCTTCAGTATCGCACAAGCACAATCCATCCTCGAATTCTTCCTCACCGGCGTCCTCGCGAAGATCTTCGTGCTGCTGGGCGTGATCGTGCTGCTCATGATCCGGCCGCAAGGATTGATCGCGTCGAAGGTCCGCCGGTAATTCCTCGCATTTGTCGTATGTCCATCGTTAACAGGAATTGTTCCTATGAACACAATTTATAAAAGGGCGCTCGGCGGCAAGTCGGGCACGATCGGCCTGATCGTTCTCTCGATCCTCCTGTTTGTCGTCTTTCCGCTCACGCTTGACCATTTCCGCCTCAACATGATGAGCAAGTACCTGAGCTACGCCTTCGTGGCGGTCGGTCTGGTGCTGTGCTGGGGCAACGGCGGCATCCTCAGTCTGGGGCAGGGCCTTTTCTGGGGCTTCGGCGGCTACTGCATGGCCGCTTTTCTCAAGCTGGAGGCGGCCCATAACATCGCGGCGGAAAAGGGGAGCGATCAGATTCGCGCCCTGTCGACGGTCGGTCTGCCCGACTTCATGGACTGGAACCAGATCAAGGAACTGCCCTACATCTGGTATCCCTTCAAAAGTTTCCCGCTCACGCTGGCCTTGGTCTTCCTTGTGCCGACGCTCTTGGCCTACATCGTCGGGGCCGCCATGTTCAAACGCCGCGTGGGGGGCGTCTATTTTGCCCTCATTACGCAGGCTCTGTGCTGGATCATGGAGATCGGCTTCGTCACGCGGCAAGGCTGGACCGGAGGCATCAACGGGATTACCGACCTGCGAACATGTCTGGGTTGGGACATCCGCACCAGTTCCGCCCGCACGGTTCTCTACTTTGTGACTTGCGGTTTGCTGTTGGGCTGCGTCGTGATCGGCCGGTTGATCTTGTCCAGCAAGCTGGGACGGCTGTTGGTCGCCATGCGGGACGGCGAAGACCGCGTGCGGTTCTCCGGCTATAGCGTCTCGAACCTGAAGACGTTCATCTTCTGCGTGGCGGCCGCCATGTCGGCCCTCGGCGGGGCCATGTTCTCGATCAATGTCGGCTTCATGTCGCCCAAGCTCGTGACGATCGAACCGTCGATCTACATGGTGATCTTCTGCGCGGTCGGCGGCCGCTATTCGCTGCTCGGAGCGATCTACGGCACGATCCTCGTCAATTACGGCAAGACCTACTTCTCTGAAACGTTCCCGAACTTGTGGTACTTCCTCATGGGAAGTGTGTTCATCCTCATCACGCGGTACTTCCCCGAAGGACTGGCCGGTGCGGTGAATCATTACGGTCCGATGCTCGGGAAGAAGATCGGCTCAATGTTGGCGGGCGGCTCGCCGCGGCCGGCAGCAATGCCCGCTCCCGTCCCGATTCTCGAATCCGAACGATCGAACTAGTGCGACGAGCACAGGGTGACGCGGCGACAGCGTACTTGTTTTCGCTCAGTTTCGCGTGACCGCTCACTGTCTGGAACGCGCTTTAAGGAAACCTGTTTCCCATGACCACCGAATTGAAAATCAAAAACCTGACCGTTTCGTTCGACGGATTCAAGGCGGTCGACAGTCTCGACTTTACGGTCGAACACGAGGAGCTCCGCGTCGTGATCGGCCCCAACGGGGCCGGCAAGACGACGCTCCTCGACCTGATCTGCGGCAAGACCAAGCCGACCGGCGGCAGCATCAAGTTCAACGGGAAAGAACTCTCCCGCATGCACGAGAACTCGATCGTCCGCTACGGCGTGGGCCGCAAGTTTCAGACGCCGTCGGTTTATCCGAAGCTCACCGTCTTCGAGAACCTGGAGATCTCGTTCCCGAAAGGGCGCGGCACGTGGGGCTCGCTGTTCTTCAAACAAACGCAAGACGTCCGCGACCGCATCCGCGAGGTGGCCCAGGAGATTTTTCTCTCGGACCACCTCCAGACGCCGGCCGAGCACTTGAGCCACGGACAAAAGCAGTGGCTCGAGATCGGCATGGTGCTGATTGCCGACCCGAAACTCATGCTGCTCGACGAACCGGTCGCCGGCATGAGCCATCGCGAACGGCAGCAGACGGCCGACCTGCTGAAGCGGATCTGCAAGGGCCGCTCGGTGGTCGTCATCGAGCACGACATGGATTTCGTCAAGCAGATCGCCCACAAGGTGACCGTGATGCACCAGGGCAAGCTGCTCGTCGAAGGCTCGATGGAAGAAGTCCAAGCGAACGAAAAAGTCCGCGAGGTCTACCTGGGCGACTAGGCGCCTCGAACTTCCACATACGCCCACGGAAGGCCTTCCGTGGGCTCTTACTGAATCACTAAAAGGGTCTCGATCATGCTCGAAGTCAACAACCTGCAGGTCGCCTATGGAGAGAGCGAGATTTTGAACCAGCTCTCGTTTTCCGTGGGCAAGCAGGAGACGGTGGCCATCATGGGCCGCAACGGAATGGGAAAAACCACGCTGATGAAGGCGCTGATCGGCATCCTTCGCTCGCGGAAAGGATCAATCAAGCTCGACGGCCGCGAGTTGACGCGGCTGGACAGTTTCAAGCGCGTCTCGGCCGGGCTTGCCTTCGTCCCGCAGGGACGGCAGATTTTCCCCACGCTCACTGTCGAGGAAAACATCCGCACCGGCCTGGCGACCGCCAGAAGGCGGCGGATCGACCCCTCGATCTACACGCTGTTTCCCGTGCTCAAAGAGATGCGCCGCCGCCGCGGGGGAAACCTCTCCGGCGGACAGCAGCAGCAGCTCGCCATCGCCCGGGCTCTGGTCTCGGAGCCGAAGGTACTCCTGTTGGACGAGCCGACCGAGGGGATTCAGCCCTCGATCATCAAGGACATCGCCCACACGCTGAACGCGATCAAAAAAGAGCGCGAACTGACCATTCTCGTGGCCGAACAGGTGCTCAGCTTCACGTTGGAGATCGCCGACCGCATCCTCGTGATCGAGCGCGGGCGGCTGGTCCACGAAGACCATCGAGCCACGTTCGACGCGGCAAACATTCACCGTTATCTGGCCGTTTGACCTGGTGGTGCAGCCCCGCAGGCTGTGCACAGATTTTTGGGTGCAGCCCCGCAGGCTGCACGCGCCTGCGGCAGCCCCTCGTGGGTCGCACCGCCGTTCGGGGCCTGTCGGCCCTCGGCGCGGGCGGGAGGACTTCAGCACGACTTCCGCCGTTTGAGCCGAGATCGAAACGACCGTTTAGAAGGAGGACTTTTTGCCGGATTGTTGATGCGCTGCGCACCGTTTCTCGTTCGTAATCAACCCCTCGATAGGAGCACCTTGACATGCCGAAGACGCTGTTTCCGATTAACCTGAAAAAGCCGATGGCCGAGCAAGAGCTCGTCGGCCACAACCGCTGGCATCCCGACATTCCCTCTGCCGTCGCCGTCAATCCGGGCGACTCATTCCGGATCGAATGCAAGGACTGGACCGACGGCCAGATCAAGAACAACGACAGCCCGAACGACGTCCGCGACGTCGACCTGTCCATCGTGCACGTCTTGAGCGGACCGATCGAAGTCAAAGGGGCCAAGCCCGGCGACATCCTCGTCGTCGACATCCTCGATATCGGCGCTCTGCAGGGTGACGAGTGGGGGTTCACCGGCATCTTCGCCCGCAACAACGGCGGTGGCTTCCTCACCGACCACTATCCCGACGCGGCGAAGGCCATCTGGGACTTGAGCGGCATCTACGCCACGTCGCGGCACATCCCGGGCGTGCGGTTTGCCGGTTTGACCCATCCGGGCTTGATCGGATGCGCCCCGTCGCACGAACTCTTGGCCAAGTGGAACAAGCGCGAGTCCGAGCTGGTCTCCACGAATCCCGAGCGCGTGCCGCCTTTGGCCAACCTGCCGAATGCGACGAACGCCGTCTTGGGCACTCTCAAAGGGGCCGCGTTCGACCGCGTCGCCAAAGAGGCCGCCCGCACGGTTCCGCCGCGGGAACACGGCGGCAACTGCGACATCAAGAACCTCTCGCGCGGTTCGCGAATTTACTTCCCGGTCTACGTCGACGGCGCCAAGCTCTCGATGGGCGACATTCACTTCTCGCAGGGGGATGGCGAAATCTCGTTCTGCGGGGCCATCGAGATGTCCGGCTTCATCGACCTGCACGTCGACATCATCAAGGGGGGCGTCGCCAAGTACGGCATGGTCAACCCGATCTTCAAGCCGGGCCCCGTCGAGCCCCACCACTCGGAATACCTGATCTTCGAGGGGATTTCGGTGGACGAGAAGGGGAAGCAGTACTACCTCGACGCCCACGTGGCGTACAAGCGGGCCTGCCTCAACGCGATCGAGCACCTGAAGCACTTCGGCTTCACGGGTGAGCAGGCCTATCTGCTCTTGAGCTGCTGCCCCTGCGAAGGGCGTGTCAGCGGCATCGTCGACATTCCCAACGCCTGCTGCACACTCGCGCTGCCGACGTCGATCTTCGAGAAAAGTATCCTTCCGGTCTGACGGTGGGACTCCTCGCGGAGGCGAGGAAGCTTGCTCGCGCCGCAGTCTAGGCACGGAGAGCCGAGGCTGCGGCGTCTTTCATCACCGGTGCCCTGTCACTCGGTGTCCGTCACTCACTCGTCGGTTGGTTCCCCAGTTCCGAAAATAGTTCTCGCAGCGCCTGCGAAAGCATGGGGAGCGGCACAAAGGCGATTCGCACCACCGCCTGCGGCGATCGTTCGGCCGGTTGCTGTTCCTCGGCATTGACGACCAGGTCGGCGATCTCCGCCAACTCCTGCCGCCCCGAGTTCCGGTAACACTCCGAGAGAGACCGCCACGCCCGCTTGTTCAAAGGGGCCGGAATCATCGTGGCGGCCCGCTTGAGAGGCACAAGGGCCTCATCGTAGCGTTCCTCGATCTTGAGGGCTTCCCCCTTGAGCAGCGCGATCGCCGCCTCGAAAGGTCCTTGATCTTCAATCGCATTCAATTCAGCGCGGGCCCGTTGCGGGAGGTTCAATTCCAGATAACCTTCCGCCGCCTGCAACCGCCGAATCGTCTTGGATACCAGATTGACGTCCATGGGAGTGTCGCCGTGCAAGTTGTCAAAACGTGCAAGTTTCCAAACTCGTTAAAAGAATCCAGCAAACGGTATTCCAAACAGGAAATCGCCGCGGCCGATTCGACCGGATCCCTTGCGCATCACGAATTGCGAGTTGCCGCGTCGCGCCAACAGCCCAGCCTGCCGATGAACGAACGGCGTGCGGCGCCGCAGAGAGTGAGTCGATTGACGCCAGCCAGAGACACCCGCGCCGCGTCGTCGGTTCGGCAGGGCCGCTCGCGAAGCGGTCAGGGCGTGTTGAGGGGGACCGCCGTCAGCAAGGCGTCGGACACCAAGGGGACATTGGGCGACTCGCGCCAAACGCAGGGCGTGTTCGCGGCGGAATGATTGTCCGAGAGGCGGTTCTGGATCTCCTGGATCTTCGCCCGCGAATGCAGGAACGCCTCGCACACCACGGGATCGAAATGCTTCCCCGCCTCCGAGCGGATCAATTCAAAAGCCTCGTCCGACTCGATGGCGCTCTTGTACGGGCGCGTGGAGGTCAACGCGTCGTAGACGTCGGCCACCGCCGTAATCCGGCCGGAGAGCGCGATCGTCTCCCCGGCGAGCCCGCGCGGATAACCGGTCCCGTCCCAACGTTCGTGGTGCGAGGCCGCGATCTCCCGCGCCATCCGCAGCACGGGATCCTCGTCGCCGCAAAACGCGTCCTCCGGAACCGATCCGACGCCGAAATGCAGCAACTGCTTGGAATGCCGCGGACCGCTCAGGATCCGCTCGCCGATCTCGCAGTGCGTCTTGACGATTTCTCGCTCCGCGTCGGTGAGCCGCGCCGGCTTGTGCAGGATGGCGTCGGGAATCCCGATCTTGCCCAGATCGTGCAGCGGAGCGGAGAGAAACACCGTCTCGACGAAGGCCTGCGGCTGGCCGAGCGCCTCGGCGATGATGCGGCAGTAGTGTGCCACGCGGAGCACGTGGCTCCCCGTCTGCTCGTCACGAAACTCGGCCGCCTTCGCCAGCCGCCAGATGATCTCGATCCGCGACGCCTGTAACTGGCGCGTCCGTTCGAGCACCGTCTGTTCCAGCCGCTCGTTTTGCCGTTTGAGCGCATCCTGCATCTGCTTGAGCCGCAGCGCGCTGCGGAGCCGGGCCAACAGCTCGTCCGGCTGGATCGGCTTGGAGAGCAGGTCGGTCGCCCCGAGGTCCAGAACCTGCCGCTTGAGGCTCGCCTCGTGCAGCCCCGTCAGCACGACCACGGGCGTATCGCGCGTCGATTCGTTTTTCCGGAGGCGGCGGACCAGATCGGGTCCCGAGAGCCCCGGCATCGACACGTCGGTGACGATGATGTCCGCCTCGTTGAGGCGTAAGTAGTCCCACGCCTTCAGGCTGTCGCTGAAGACCTCCACGTCCCAATCGAGGCCGCGCAATTCGACGAGCCGCTCGAGGATCTCGAGAATCAGCGGTTCATCGTCAACGCAAACGAGCTTCGGCTTCCGGACGGTCGGGACGCCGGTTGACGTTTTGGAAAACTCGTGGAGTTCGGTGAGCTGCGGCATAGATTCGGTAGGCCGTGCCATGCGGACGTAGACCTTATGGGTCAGTTCAAGGTTAATTTACGTCTGCTAGCCGCGTTCCGGGTGATTGCGAATTTCTTGTCGCACGCCGCCGCTTGGGACACGGGACGCCAACTGATCGGAACAAACGGGCCGTGCCGAAAGAATCGGTTCTGCGGTCTCCGCCGGTTTTCGGATCGCTTGATTTTGATCCGCTTCCCCCTGGATGATGACGGCGTTCAGACGGGAAGGCCGCCAGCAGCGGTCGTTCTTCAACAAAGGCACCGTGTCATGTCGTGGGTTCGCGGAGCGTGGATTGCGTGCATCGTGCTTTGTCTGTGCGGCCGGTCCGCGTCGGTTCGGGCCGACGCCGCAACCGAAACGCGGCCGAACATCGTGTTCATCTTCGCCGACGATCACGCCGCCCACGCGATGAGCTGCTACGGCTCGCGAATCAACAAGACCCCCAACCTCGACCGCATCGCGACCGCGGGGATGCTGTTTCACAACTGTTTCTGCACCAACTCGATCTGCGGGCCCAGCCGCGCGGTCGTCCTCACGGGAAAACACAGCCATAAGAACGGCTTCAAGCGAAACGGCGACCGCTTCGACGGCTCGCAGCCGACCTTTCCGAAAATGCTGCAGCAGGCGGGCTACCAGACGGCGATCTTCGGCAAATGGCACCTGGCCAGCGAGCCGACCGGTTTCGACGTCTGGAAAATCCTCATCGGGCTGGGAACGTATTACAACCCGGTCCTGATCGAAAACGGCAAGCACGTCCCGCACACCGGCTACGTCACCGACCTCGTCACCGATCTGGCGCTCGATTATCTGAAACACGGCCGCGATCCGCACAAGCCGTTTCTGCTCATGTATCACCATCGGGCGCCGCACCGCGAGTGGGATCCGAGTCTCAAGCACCTCCATCTGTACGACGACGTGACGATCCCCGAGCCGGACAACCTGTTCGACGACTACCAGGGCAGGGGGACGGCCGCGCATGTGCAGCAGATGGAAGTCGTCCGCGATCTCAGGCCGCGCGACTTGAAGTTCGTGCCGCCCAAGGAGCTCAACGCCGAGCAGCTTCGCGCGTGGAACGCCGCCTACGGACCGAAGAACGACGCCTTTCGAGCGGCACACCTCAAAGGAGAGGCGCTGGCCCACTGGAAGTACCAGCGATACATCAAGGACTACCTGCGGTGCGTCGCCTCGCTCGACGAAAACGTCGGCCGGCTGCTCGACTACCTCGACGAGAGCGGCCTGTCGAAAAATACGGTGGTGATTTACTCGTCCGACCAGGGATTCTTCCTGGGGGACCATGGCTGGTTCGACAAGCGGTTCATGTACGAAGAGGCTTATCGCCAGCCGCTCTTAGTCCGCTGGCCCGGCGTCGTCAAAGCGGGCACCCGCTCCGATGCGCTCGTCTCGAACCTCGACTTCGCCGAAACGTTCCTGGAAATCGCCGGACTGCCGGTGCCGCGCGATATGCAGGGACAAAGTCTGGTCCCCCTCTTGGCCGGCCGGCAGCCGGCGGACTGGCGCAAGAGTCTCTATTACGAATATTACGACTATCCCGCCGTCCACATGGTCAACAAGCACGAAGGCGTTCGCACAGATCGCTACAAGCTGCTGCACTTCTACGAGCTGGGCGAGTGGGAGTTGTACGATCTCCAGAAAGATCCGCACGAGATGCACAGCGTCTTCGCGGATCCGGATTACGCGGCCGTGGCGCACGACATGCAAAACGAACTCGCACGCCTGCGCGAGGTCTACCAGGTGCCGCCCAACCCGCCGGCAAAACCGCCGCAGGCGGGGACGCAATCGAAATCGCGTTGACGAGCGCGGTGCCACTGCTGAACCGCTTCGGTCAGCAGTGTTTTTTTTCGAACGTTCTTGCACATCCGAAGGCTCAGCTCGGTCTCCAACAAAAATATCGCCGCAAGGGCCTCTGCAGTATGCATTGCAAAGCACGTTCAACGGACATTCGAGAAGCCACTGCTAAACGGACGCCGTTTAGCAGTGCCACACGGCGCTGAAAGGCTTTGCATTTTTTTGGTTTTTTCTGACCCCTGACCCCTGACCCCTCCTGGCGCCGCCGGCGTGAAGCCGGCGGCTCGTCAGACACAAGGTGCAAAGACGGAGCCGTGCGCCCTGTTTTTCCGCCCCCGCTTGACGGCGTTCATTTGTACGCGTATCTTGGCGTTCAATTGAACGCGAGTTGGAGGCCCCCGGCATGGCGAAGCGGCCCGCTCTGGCGAAATCCGAGCTCGAAATTGCCCGCATCGTGTGGCAACAAGGCGCGGCCAGCGTCCGCCAGGTGCTCGACGCGCTGCCGCCTGAGCGCGCTCGATTTCAAAACGGTGCAGACCTACCTGCGGCGACTCGAGGCCAAAGGCTACCTGCGGACGCGGAGGGAAGGGCGGGCCAAAGTCTATTTCCCCCGCGTGCGGCGGGACCAGGTCGTCCGCGAGGTGATCGACGACCTCTTGCAGCGGCTCTTCGGCGGCGAATCACTCCCCCTCTTTCAGCATCTGATCCAAGACCGCGGCCTCAGCGATTCCGAAGTCGCCGAGCTGCGCCCTTGCTGGATCAATGGGAGGACGGCAAATGACAAGATCTTTCACCGACGTTGTCGGGGAACTGGCTTTCGCCCAACTGTGGCAAGTCACGCTCGTCATCACCGCCGCGGCACTCTTCACGCGATTGGTCTGCGCGGCGAGCCCATTTGGCGCATCTCATCTGGCTCGTAGTCCTGATCAAGTGCCTCACGCCCCCTTTGTGGAGCAGTCCGACCGGCGTCTTCAGTTGGGCGCTTACCCGATCGGCGGCCGATGCCAAAAGTGCCCCGGAGCAAGCTGCTCCCGGGCCGAAGGCGCTCGACGAGCCGCTGGCAAATCCGATCGATCAGGGATCAGAAATGGCCAAGCTGGCGGCTGCCGCGCATCGGCCAGCGGCGAGCAAATCCTCGACCTCGTTGCCTGCGGCCGCGTTGGAGCAGGGGCCCATCGAATCCGCGGGCACGTTTCGGCAACTTGTTCGTCTACTCCTGCTCGGCTGGGCTGCCGGCGCGGCAAGTTGTGCCGGATTCGCCGTTTTCGTCGCCGTCGTTTCCTGGCGGGCCGTTCGCCGTTCGCGCTGCCCGGCCGACGAATCGGCGACGGCGCTCTTGGATAGTCTCGCCCTGCGGCTCGATGTGCGACGAAAGGCGCGCCTCGTGCTTGTGAATGAGCCGCTGGGGCCGATGACGTTCGGCTGGATTCGGCCCGCGGTCATCGTTCCGCAGCAGTTGATCGCAGGCCGGCCCCCGGCCGCGATTGAGCCGCTCTTCGCGCACGAGCTGGTCCACGTCCGCCGCGGCGACGCCCTCGTCGGCCTGCTGCAGTTGGCGGCTCAGTGCGTGTGGTGGTTCCATCCGCTTGTGTGGTGGGCCAACCGCGAGATTAGCCGCGAACGCGAGCGGTGCTGCGACGAAGAGGTGGTGGCCGGCCTCGCCTGTCCGCCGTCGATTTACGCGCGGTCCCTGGTCAATGTCCTGGAATTGAAGCGCCAACTCCGCTGGCTGGGCCCGTTGCCCGGCCTGCGTCCGTTCGAGGTCACCAAACAACGACTGGAGCGGCTCATGACTCACTCCGCCGACTTTCGCGCACGCATGCCGCGCGCCTATTGGCTGCTGCTCTTGGCCGGCGTCTTGGTCTTTGTCCCCGGCGGGCGTCTGGCCCGATCGACGGACGAGCCGCCGGCAAACGCGTCGAAATCGAACGCGTCGGTTGCCCACTCCGAACCGACACATCCCAAGGCGCCGACTTCCAGCAGCCAGGACGCCTCCGCTGCGGCCATTATGAAAAAGGTCTACGACAGCTTCGGCTGGATTGATCAGGCCCGCAGCTTTCAGATTCGCACGGAGTACAAATTCCGGCCGACGGCCGAGGCGCTTCGCCGGAATCAAAAGCATCCGCAGGCGACTTTTGGGGGAGTTCGGCACCTCGATCCGCGGACGTTTCATGTCGATTCCGAGTGGGCCTGGGATCAAAGGCACATCCGCTATGCGTATCAGAACTATTACGACGGCGAATCGCTCCGCGGCCGCCAGACGCGCGTCTGGGACGGGTCGCGGGCCGTCGAGTTCGATGAGCGGTCGGACCACGCTGACCGCGGCTATGTTTTGGCCGACAAGCCGAGCCTCATGTTCAGCGAGCAAAACGTGGCACAGCAATTGATGTTGCCCTGGGGCCCGGGTGGTCCGCACAAATTATGGTGGCTGCCGACCAATGTCGCCCAATATCGCGAAACATCGGGGCTGGCGCCGGAGGACTTTAGCCTGGCGGGCGAGGAATCGGTCGACGGCCGGCCGTGCCGCGTGGTCGAAACGGCGATCGGCGGATATCGCCTCGATGTCGGCATCACCGATGGTCGCCTCTACCGGCGGACCTGGCTCCATCCCTTTGGCGAGAGAAAAAATGCGGATCAATCGCTGGCTTTTCAGAAAGTCGCCGGGCCGGCCGTCAAGACGTACGTTCAATATCAGGCTTGGCTCAAGTCGTTGAGCCCCGCGGAGCAGGCGCACGCCGGCCACCGCTTGAAGACCGCGCTGGCCGAACCGGCGCAACCGAAGCGCGCCCACTTCCACCAAACGTTCGCTGATTACCGCGAGGTGGCACCGGGGCGCTGGCTGCCGTTCCACCAATCGGTCGACAACTTCAGCTTCTACGGTCCGGAACCGTTCGTCGAAGCGCATATTGAACAGCAAGTCACAGAGGTTCACGTCGACACGCAACTTCCGAAAGACTTGTTCCATGTCGAGCTCGAGGACGGTGTGCCGGTGCGGACCGACTGGCGCTACGATCCGCCGATCCGCTACACGTACCGCAAGGACCAGACCGAGGCGGAACGGCAAAAACTGAGGTACATCGAGCAAAATATTCGGGCCACGCACTCCGCCTCGAAGCCATTGTCCCTCGCCGATGCGCAACCGGCGGGCAAAGCCAGCGAGAACTCAACGCCGGTGCGAAAAACCGTCGCCGCCGGGTCCCGGAAGAATTCGCGGCTTCCACGTCTGATCGAGAGCGTTCCCAAAGCGGGCCAAAGCGACGTCAGTGCCGACCTGAAGGAAATTCGGGTCACATTCGACCGTGACATGGGGAAGGGCATGAGCTGGACCGGAAGTCCCGATTTCTTCTTTCCCCCTGGCGATGAAAGCCGGAAAGCGCGCTGGATCGATGCTCGGACGTGCGTCATGCCCGTGAAGCTCGAAAAGGGAAAGTTCTACCGTGTCGGTATCAACTCGAGCGGCTATGGGAATTTCCAGAGTGCTCGCGGCGTTTCGTTCCCGTCTTCGGTGCTCTATTTCACCACGGAAGGGGCCTCGGCCGAGGTGCGAAACCGGCTCCGCGTTCCCAAGATTGTCGAACTCAAGCCGGCGAACGGGGCGAGTAATGTCGACCCGTCGATCACCGAGCTGCGCGTCACGTTCGACGTGCCGATGGGGAAGGGCATGTCCTGGACCGGCGGGGGCCCAAGTTTTCCCGAAAGTCCGACCGACAGCCGGGCGGAATGGGCAGCCGACGGCAAAACGTGCGTGCTGCCGGTGTCGCTGCGTCCGGGCCGTTCGTATCGCCTGGGACTCAATAGTCTCAGTTTCAACAACTTTCAGAGCGAGTCAGGCGTGCCGCTCGCGCCGGTCGTGTATCAGTTCAAAACTCGCTGACCGGAGAGCGTTGGGCGGTCGAATGATCCGTTGAATGCGACGGCTCGTCGACGCGTTGCCAAACGCCCCTACGAGCCGCCGGACTTCGGCGGACCCATCGGAATGGATGCCCCAGTCGAGTCGCGGTCTTTGAGCGGCGCTCCCTTGAAAACCGCCGGCGTAAAGCCGGCGGCTCATACGAACTGCTCGACGTCGTCCTGGCACATCAGAAACAAAAACATTTTGTACGACTAAACGTTTTCATTCCTTTTACGGCGAGCAGATTTTTTCAATTGGAGACTCAAGGTCGCATCGTCACGTTGGTGACACGAAAGGAATAGGAACCACTGATCAGCGGCCAAAGGCCGCGCACGAACGCGGCACCGAATCACACGGATGAGGAGCAGAAACGGAATTCAGGGCAGCGGGTTCCTCTTGCCATTCCGCCGAAGGGCGGATTCAAAGCAATCTTCATCAGCTCTTTTTTATCAGTGGAATCGGCGTGATCCGTGGTCGCTCGCCTCTTTTTTTGGTTGCGGCTAAGCGAAGGGAGGCCGCCCTGGGCAATCTGGGAGCGAAATAAAGGGGTCGGGAGTCATTGATCTCACAATGAGCGTTCGATCGCTCGTGATTGTCTGATCGTCTTGACGAGCGACGCCAGAATCACGATCGGCTGCGGCTCATTACCAATCCGGATCCAGGCGGCCGAAAAAGTAGCAGAGGTGCGACTTCGCCTCCGGCACTTCAAACGTTTTCATGTCCGCAGGCGGTTCTTCGGCCTCGTCATGCACCAAGAAGTTGCGATAATCGCGGACCGCGTCGGCGTCTTCAAATCGGTCGACAGACAAGCGTTGATCGGCCACGCTGCGCATCAAATGGGAAATGGGCGGGTGCGTCGTTCTGCCGAGGTGATTCGCCCAATAGTCCCGCAGCCCCGCCTCAAACTCGGCGAAAAGGCGAATCAAGTACGTTGCGTCCAAATTCTCGATGAAGGCACCCCCATCCGCGGCTTCCCATCCTTGGTCGCGTCCGTAATTTGGGTCGGCCCGTAGCTGCGCCTCGAAGGAGATAGGCGGCCAAGCTGGCGGCGAGGTATTCCTTGGCGACAGCCGCGATCCGCGAAATTCGCTGCTGCCGCTTGATCACGCCAAGACCTTTAGTTCTTCGACGCATCGGCGAAATGCGTCTTTACTCCACTCGACCCGAGTTCCTTTTGAAACGCCGTTGCGAATTTCTAAATGGACGTACCACTTTCCGCTGTCGTCGCGGTACAGCGAACTGGTGTGGTAGGACGGCTGGACGGCGAGATCGAGGGATCCCTGACCTCCCGGAATAAATCGCGATCGGGTCGAGAACGTAAAGATTGGGCTCCGCGAAGATCAAAAGCTGTGGAGCTTCGTATGACCCGATGAGTGTTTCGCTGATCGGCTTACTGACGCGCCGCGACGCCATCCGGCTTCGGTAGACCACTTCTCCGCCTCCCCTTCGACCTCATTGAGGGCGTGAATCCATTCTTCGAGGACCATTGCTCCCAAGACCGTGATCAGTTCGCGAAACCGGCGAGATCCTTCTGTAAATTGGTCGGAAGTAGCAGGCTTGTCTGAGGGAACCTGTTGAGCGATTTCTCGGAATCGGTGCACGTCTGAACGCAGCCGCTCTTGCGCTCGCTCGACCATCCGGCGAAGTCCTCCGGCCGGTAGTGCTCCACCACCTTGGGCGTCAGCCAAAGCACGGCCCGATCGAGAATCCTGGCGATCGCGTCGGTGTCAATTCTGTTGGAATCTGCTTCGACTTTCGGCATCTGCAGCATGCACTCCGCACGCCGAACGTCCAAGATGAACTCTTCGCGAATCGGCCGTTGCATGAATTGATTCCTCCCCCTTCGATTATAACTTGCTTAGCCAGGCCGATGGTCGCGAATCGTTGTCCCACGATGACTGCGTCCAATCGCTCGCATCCTTCCACTACAGCGCACCTCGGTGGTCGGTTCCCAGATGAGGCAAGAAAGGGGAGGCAAAACTGGGGACGTTCTACTTTTTAGGCTTCGTGGGGCGGCCTGGGGGACGGAGCGACGCCTCCAGGCCCAGGCGTTTGGCAACTCGGCGGCTCCAGCGATCATCGCCGAAAGGACCGCCCCGAGCCACACTCCGTCGCAAAGCGGCCAGCTCGGCTTCGCTTTGAGCCGCGTTGACGCCCGCTACTCATTTCCGCGGGCAGGGCACCGGCCAATCACACAAGAGCTCCAGTCACTCACCGTTGGCTCGCCCAGCCAGGCTCGACCAAGGCCACGCTTCGGCTTGCGTTACGAGGTTCGCTCGCAGCGCGTTGCGTTCCACGTATCTCAAGACTTTCTTCCCCCTCGCCGTTAAAATCCTTCTTTTCACGCCCCGCGATAACATCATCTCATTGCTGCAACCGTGACCTATGCATGCATTATTTGAAAAGGCAAGCGCACTGACTGAAGCCGTGATCGGAGGAGCGATCGAGGTTCACCGAGACAAGGGACCAGGGTTGATCGAATCCATCTACGAGTGGTGCCTGTCAAGAGAACTGGAGCTGCGGGGGCTGTCGTGCCAGACGCAACGCGTGATCGTTGTGAGGTACAAGGGCTTTGCCCGCGAAGAACCGCTCCGGTGCGACCTGCTTGTCGAAGAGTGCTTGTTGGTGGAGACGAAAGCCGTAGAGCGCGTGCTGCCGATCCACAAGGCTCAATTGCTGAGCTACATGAAGCTGCTTGATGTTCCGCTCGGGCTCATTATCAACTTCCACGTCATGCGGCTGACGGATGGCGTCTCGCGCCTGATTCTCCACGGGGCGGACCGATAGCCGTTGATCGCAAGCCATCAGCAACGGCACCAGTCCCTTGGTGAGCCCAGCTGCTTCGAGCGACGGGAAGACGAGATTGCGATCTTGCGCAGCATGTGCGACCGGGCCCACACGCGCTGAATCGTGGTGACAATCCAGATCGGGATTCTGCCCTCTGCGTCCTCTGCGTGCTCCTGTTCAAATGTGTTTCCCTACTTTGACTCCAAGAAAGATCGAATGAACAGGAGATCGCAAAGAGCGCAGAGAAACACGGACCACCGCACCAGGGGGCAAAAAAGGGGCCATTTTACTCTTAGGCCTCGTGGGGCGGCCTCGGGGACGGAGCGACGCCTCCATGCCCAGGCCGTGAAAAAGGGGGCCATGAAAAAGGGGACGGGGCCATGAAAGGACGGGCGCATCTAAGGGCCTGCTTTCGACAAGTAAGCGGCAGCTTGCATGAGTGTGTGCCGTAAATGCGCCTGTCCTCTGTCGCCCCGCCACGCGCTGAATCGTGGTGACAATCCAGATCGGGATTCTGCCCTCTGCGTCCTCTGCGTGCTCCTGTTCAAATGTGTTTCCCTACTTTGACTCCAAGAAAGATCGAATGAACAGGAGATCGCAAAGAGCGCAGAGAAACACGGACCACCTCACCAGGGGGGCGAAAAAGCGGACATTCTGGAGTCCGCGCTAGGAAATCTTTGTCGCAAAGCACGGCCGGCGCCCGTCTGGTATGACGGGAGTTCGACGGCTTGGCTGTGGGAGCGACCAAGAGCGTGCTTGACGATGCGGAAGCTCGTGGACCGCGTGCGACGCGGCGATGTGGAATCGTTTGGCGAATTGTGCCGCCGCTACGAGCGGAGTGTTTTGGCGGTTGCTTTGGCCCAGCTCCGCGACATCCACGCCGCCGAAGACGTCGCGCAGGCCACGCTGCTCGTGGGGTTTCAACGTCTCTCCACGTTGACCGATTCGTCGAAGTTCGGGCCCTGGATCCTCCAAATCGCTCGTCGACAGGTGATCGATTCGGCTCGCCGGCGGAAACCGGCTGTCGCGGTCGTCGAACGGGGACCTCTGGAACCGGCGAGCGGCGCTGCCCCGGGAGCCGATTGGATCGACCAGGAGCACCTGCTGACGCTGGTCGATCGGCTGCCGGAGCGCGAACGGGTGCTGATCGGACTCCGTTTTTTTGACGGTTATTGCATGGCGGAAATCGCGGAGATCACGGCCCGCTCCGTCGGGACCGTGACCAAGCAACTGTCTCGCGCGATGGCCCGTTTGCGATCTGCCTTCGAGAGGGAAAACACGCGATGAATCCTGACAAAACCTGGGAAGATCGCCTGGAACGGCTCGGCTCGGCCCTGCGGGAGCGGCCGCCGCTGACTGACCGCGTCATGGCACATCTCCGTCAATCCCTTGCCGACGGCCTTGTCGCCAGCCCCGCGAAGATCGTCTCCCCGCGGCACGCGCACCGTCGCTGGCCCTTCGTGACGGCGGTGGCCGCGATCGCCGCTCTGGTCGCCATCGCCTTGATCGCTTTCCCGAGGCATTCCGTCGGGTGGGAAGAGGTCAGTCGGGCGGTCGGGTCTCAGAACTGGATTCGTGCGTCCGTGACGTATGTGGACGGCCAACACGGCACGATTTGGATGTCGCCGCAACGCAGGATCTGGGCCTACAAGAACAACGATCGCATCGAATTCACGGACGGTCTCCGCAAAATCACGTACGATTACACGACGAAAGCCGGGCGGATCGTCAAACGGCGCCCCAGCGACGAGGACCGGCAACGGGTCGCTCCCCTCGATTTCGCCCGCGAGGATGTGCTCCTGAGCGGCTGGCTCTTCGGAGAAAAGGTCGTCGAGCAGCATCGCAGGGACGTCGTCGAACAGGGGAGGAATTGGATCGAGTTCGAGCTCGTCTTTTTCCGAGGCAATCGCGGCATTCTTCGAGTCGATCCCGGCACCAGGCTCCCGGTTTCGCTCGTGTTCACGGATCCGAAATCTGCCAAGTCGGTCACGTGGACGTGGGCCTTCGACTATCCGACGAACGGTCCCGGCGACATCTACGCGATGGGAGTGCCGGCGACCGCGAAAGTCGAGGATCAGACCCCGTCCGACGAGGGCGGCCGAGTGCTCGACGGCATGGCCGCCAGCCGGTCGCGGATTGGCGATTTCCGTCTCGATGCGATCACAGGCTACCTGGTTGGGGAAAAAGCCCAAACGGACGAGCATTTACCGCCTCTGGCGGAAAGGCAATCGCTGGCGCGTCGATTCCTATTCAGCCAACCGGGGTTCGATTCCCGAGCCGCCCGACGACGCGAAGCTCGGCGGTTGGATTGAAGCACAGTTGGCGCACTCCCCTCATCATCACGAGTTCGTCTGCGACGGAACCAACGTTTACGAGCCGAACCGGGCCCCGTTCTGGTCCCATTCGAGAGACCGGTGGCTGGCATGTGAGCTCCCATCTGGCTCCCGGGGACCTGCTGTCGGCCACGGGCTCGAGCTGGGGCGGCGGTTACCGTGCCGTGAAGTTTGTCGGAAAAGTTTTTCCCGATCGCTTCGGGATCGCGGGCTTTCAACTACGAATTCGATCCCCACCCGGCGGATGCTCCTGGCTGCGTCGTGTGGAAATTGTCCGCCAGACTGGCGACGGCCGAGCCGCTCGTCGGTCACGAATGGTACTACATCGACCCGCGAAAAGGGGACGCCGTCGTCCGGGCCGAACTCTTCAGTCTGCCGCCCGACGCACCGGTCTCTCCGGAGGCGACACCGTTGCGGTCGACCAGCGTCATGGACGGCTACCGTCAAGCGCCGACGGGATTCTGGTATCCCACACG
This sequence comes from uncultured Planctomycetaceae bacterium, assembly GCA_963833105.1. Classification (GTDB taxonomy): domain Bacteria; phylum Planctomycetota; class Planctomycetia; order Planctomycetales; family Planctomycetaceae; genus DASPSM01. The sequence continues at coordinate 5,247 of CAWHWU010000015.1, read as the reverse complement.
GATTCGCGAGACGATGTCGACGTTGGATCCGAATGCTCGCCAAAAGGCTCCTGAGAAGCCGAACCGAATGACCCAGACAATTCGCTATCACTTCGATTTTGATGCGAAATTGCCCGATTCGCTGTTCAAGGTCGATGAGGTCCACCAGCCGAAGCAGGAGTCGGGCAAGTAGGCCGACAGGGGGGAAATTGGGTGGCTCGAATGCGGGCCTTGCTACGCCGTTTATATATGAACATATGTACATTTAACGGGTCGCACAGATAAGCGTCGATTTTTCTGTGGTCTCCCGAGACCCCCGTTCTGGCACAGAAAAACCAGAAAAAATCAAAAATCCCGCAGCGCCAGCAGGGTAGGCCGCAGAGAAATGGTGCGAAAGAGGGGTGTTTTGAGCGCGAAGCCCCGTTTCCGCGCGTTTCCGAGCCCTTTTTTGGGGGGAAAAGGGGGTGAAAATCGACGCCCAATCGAAAGAAGCCCTGAGAACTTGGAGCGGGTGACGGCCCCCGAATTGGCCAACGCGGGGAGGGCCGGGCTCGTACCGTAGGGACGGCTCGGCAATTCAACGCGCCCGCCGACGGGCGTCGGCCGATGATTTCTTAATGGCCGGGATCGCGTTCAACCTTCCGCATGCACGGCCGAGTGTGACAGACTGAATCGAAGCCGCTCGTTGCCGGAGGACGGGCGATCTTCGGCTCCTGACCCGTCCGTGCGAAATGCTGCTGTTTGTTCTGGCCTGCATCGTGCCTTCGTTCCTGATCTCGCTCTGCGTGACGGGGGCGATGCGGTCGATCGCGCCCGCATCGGGCTGGTCGACCTGCCGGCCGCTCGCAAAGTCCACACGACGCCGACCCCGCTCGGCGGCGGAATCGGGATCGTTTGCGGCGTGGTCGTGCCGCTCGCCTGTGCCGAGCTGGCGGCCAAAGTGCTGGTCACCCACGACGAGTGGCGACGGCAAGTGCTGGGCGACGTGAACCTCTCTCCCGCAGGGATGTTGGAGCATCGCAACCAGCTGTGGTGGATCCTGGGCTGCGGATTGATCCTCTCGGTGATGGGCCTGATCGACGACCGCAAGAACCTGCACTGGCTGCCGCGGTTGGGCGTGCAGATCGGCGTCGCCTGTGCCCTGGTCTTCGTTGCCCACGTGCGCGCGACCGTGTTTGTGCCGCAATCGCTGGAAATCGTTCCCGAGCTGTTGAGCGTGTTGTGGATCCTGGTGCTGGTCAATTCGTTCAATTTTCTCGACAACATGGACGGGCTTTCGTCGGGGATCGCCCTGATTGCGGCCGTCGTCTTCGCCACCGTGATGCTCAGCCTGACGGGACAGCCGCGGTGGCTCGTGTCGGGGGTGATGCTGGTGCTGGTGGGATCGCTTACCGGGTTCTTGTGCCATAACTGGCATCCCGCCAAGATCTTCATGGGAGACACAGGGAGTTACTTCATCGGCCTGTTGATGTCGTGCGGGACGTTGTTGGGAACGTATTATGATTACGCCGGCGCTCCCGGCAGCCGGTATGTCATTCTGGCCCCGCTGTGCATTCTGGCCGTTCCGCTGTACGACTTTTGCTCGGTGATCGTGATTCGCACCTTCCAGGGACGCAGCCCATTTCATGCGGACAAGAGCCATTTTTCGCACCGGCTCGTCGAGCTGGGACTGCGGCCGCGGAATGCCGTGCTCACGGTTCACCTGGCGACGCTGACGACGGGACTGGCGGGACTGCTCTTGTACCGCATTTCCGACTGGTCGGGCGCGTTCCTCGTCGTGGCGTTAGTGATTTGCACGCTGGCCATTGTGGCGATCCTGGAAACGGTCGGGCGGCGACAAAACGGAAACGGGAAACATTGACCGTCCGGACCACGGCGGTCGACGACACGGCATGAGCAAAGCCAGGCGCAAGACGGCGACCGATCCGGGAACGGGACGGGCATTTCTCCCCAAAGCTCAGGCCGACCCTCCGTCAGCCGACGCGGCGGTCGATCCCTTCGAACGGGTCGCGACCGTTCTCATCCTGGGGCTGGTTGTGCTGCGTTGGCTCATTCCGACCGAGTCGGCCGCGGAGGGAGAGACGCTGTGGATTGTCGAACTGTGGTTTGCGGCAACGGCCCTCTGGGCCTGGGGCCGGTTCCGCAGCGGCAATTGGACGATTCGCCTGACCGGCTTCGACGCGGCCCTCTGGCTCATCGTCGCCGGGCACGTGATCTCGACGGCGGTCGTCTTCCATGCGGGGGGCAATCGCCGGACCGCACTCAACATGTCTTGGGAATGGATCGGCCTGGGTCTCACCTTTTTTTTGCTGCGCCAAATCGTGCCCAGCCAGGCTCTCTCCAGAGAAAACAAGGCGGCAAACGTATCGGCGAACGCCCAGGGATCCCCGCGCCAACTGGCCCTGATTGTGGCGACGGTCGGCATCGTGCTGGCCGGCTTGGGAATTTGGCAGCACTACGTCTACTACCCGCATGCGTACGAGGAATACCGGGCTCCAAACAGAATTGGAACGCCTGCGTCAGGATCCCGCCGCCAATGCCCGCCGCATCGGCCAGATTGAATTCAGCCTTCAGTCACAAGGCGTCCCGAGCGAGAAAGCGGGCCGCGAGCAGTTCGAGGGTCGCCTGCGCTTCAGCAGTGAGCCGTTTGGTCCCTTTGCCCTGGCCAATACGTTCGCGGGTTTTCTCTTCGTCGCCCTGATTCTGGCGGCCGATCTTTTTCTTCAATCGCGGCGACCGCTGACGCTGGGGACGGCGATCATTTGGGGCATCGTCCTGCTGCTTGTGCTGTACTGTCTGGTTCTCACCAAGAGCCGGACGGCCTGGATCGGACTGGTCGTGGCCCTCGCCTTTTGGGGAACGTGCCTGCTTGTACGGGGCCGATTCCGACTCAACCGCCGCACCTTGATGGTCGGTGCCGCCGTGCTGGTCGTGCTCATGGCGCTCTTCGCCGTCGCCGCACTGGGGCGCGGGTTCGACGTGCAGGTCCTCTCGGAAGCTCCCAAATCGCTCGAATATCGGCTGCAGTACTGGAGCGGGGCGCTGGGCGTCATCCGCGAGCACCCGGTTTTTGGTGTCGGTCCCGGCAACTTTCGCCAGCACTATCTGCGATTCAAGCTTCCTCAATCGAGCGAGGAGATCGCCGACCCGCACAATTTGATCCTCGACCTGTGGACGAGCGGCGGGCTGTTGGCGCTGATCGGTTTTGCAGGCTGCCTGATCGGTGCCATCGTCCCGTTTGTGCACCGACGCACGGACGAAACGGCAAACGATCAATCGCCCGTATCGGCGGGCCCTCTCGCCTGGTCGCCGGCCCTCGCCGCGGCAACGACCGCTTTTTTGCTGGCGGTTCTCGCGCCCCTCCTCTCGGCCTCGGACGATTTCGACGCGTGGCAGCTCGTGCTGTTTGGCGGCTGGCTGGTTGCTTACGGCGTTCTGCGTCGCCAAATCGACAACGGGCCGCTTTCCGCCGCGGCTCTCGGAGGAGCGGCACTCGGGTTGATTGTGCACCTGTCGGGTGCCGGCGGAATCGAGATGCCGGCCGTCGTGCAATTGCTGCTCGTGCTGGCTGTGTTGCTTTTCGCGACGCTTCCCGGCGACGTTGCCGCTCGGAACTCGCCCAGGTTGGTGCTGGCCTTCGGAATGAGCGCGATCGTGCTTTTTGTCTGTTGCCTGCTGACGGCGTGGCTCCCCGTCCTCAACCGGCGGGCGCTGGTCGCTTCCGGCGACCAGGCACTGCTCGTCGACGGCAACGCGGATCGCGCCCTCGCCGATTTTGCCGCGGCCGCCCTTCGCGATCCTTTAAGCCCTGACCCGAGCGAAAAACTGGCCGAGGCTTACTTTGCACGCTGGCAGGCGACGGGGCAGGGGCCCTCCAGCGATGATTTCGCGAAGGCCACGCAGTCGCTCGAGACGGCCATCCAACTCGACCCCGATAACCCGAGGCTGTATCGCCGCCTCGGTGCCATGGACCTCGCGAAGTTCGCCCGCAGTGTCGACCGCAACGACGCGCGGGCCGCGGTCGAGGCGCTCGGGCACGCGGCGGACCGGTATCCAAATGATGCCTCCCTGCGTGCACTGCGTGCCACCGCGTTCGGCGATGCGGGACGCGTCCAGGAAGCCAAGGCGGAAGCCGAACGGGCCCTGGCACTCGATCGCATCAACCGCGAGAACGGCCATACCGACCGCTATTTGCCGGATGAAACCGTCCGTCGGCTGCAGCAACTCGCCGCTGTTTCGGGGACGTGACGCCAGCGAAAACGATGGTCCGGCCGTCGATCCCGGATTCCAACGCGGCGTGTCGTGGAAACGTATTTACCTATCGCAGAGTCACGCGAGTCGAGTGCAAAGAGACGCATCGCGGGTTGGAATGCAAGCGGTTTAGGCGGTGCGACTTGGCATCCCGGTCCTGTGGGTAATCCGCTATCATCGCAGCCGGAGTCGAAGCCCCTTGGGCTCAGACGAAGTCCTGCACGCGCTTGGAAGGGTTCTCGTCTTCTCCTCTTTCGAAAGAACATGGAATGTCGCAGGAGACTTGGAAAGCCGTCTCACTCGGAGCGGGCTTGCTGGTGATCGGGCTCGTCGCCGCTTGTCCTTCCGGTTGCTCCGATTCGGCCCCGACGGCGAATGTCGATTCCGGCAAAACGGCGGCACCGGCGGCAAACGTGGACTCCGGAAAAACCACGCCGCCAGCGGAAAAGAAGCCGGTCAAACACGTCGTCTTCGGACCCAAGCCGATCCTCGACGGCTGGAAGAAGCCGGCCTTCACCATCGTCCTTTCTGGCGAGCAGCACGGTTATATGGAGCCCTGCGGTTGCTCCCTCACGCAGTCCGGCGGACTGTCGCGGCGGGCCGACTGCTTCCGGCAAATCAAGGACAAAGGGTGGCCCCTGACGGCCCTCGATCTGGGGGGTCTCGTGAAGAAGGACAACGAACAGAACAAGCTCAAGTTCGAGGTGATGTTCTCGGCCCTCAACGAACTGGGTTACAAAGCCATGGGCCTGGGGACGGAGGAATTGCAGCTCGAACATCTCACGCCGGGATTTCTGTTAACGCAAAGCGCGCCGCTCAACGACGGGAAATCGTTGTCGCTCGTCAACACGAACGTCGAGTTCACGCTGTTCAAGGATGCCGGGGCGACACCCGCGGTGGCAACGCGGATCGTGTCGATCGCCGGTCACAAGTTCGGCGTGACGTCCATCTTCGGCAAGAGCCTCAAAACGCTCCTCTTCGGGGTCGCTCCCGATCCGCAGATTACCGTCAAGGATC
>CAWHWU010000014.1:0-699067 GCA_963833105.1 uncultured Planctomycetaceae bacterium | reverse complement strand
CAAAGTCCCGTCATTCATCGAGGGTTAGGGCGCCGATAGAGTCTGAAAGGGGGCCTTCCGGCGCATTTTGCCGCCGACCCGGCATGGCCGCCCCCCATTGGAAACCACAGGTGCGGTGGATTTTCGCCGCGGCTAGGGAACTGATGGCAACAGTCGCTTCAAACACGCTTGAAACGGCGTTCGAATCGCATCAGGCCGGCGACTTGGGCCGGGCGGAGGCGATTTGCCGCGACCTGCTGCGAGTGGATCCGCGGCATGCGGACGCCTTGCATCTCTTGGGTGTGGTGGCGTTCCAGCGGGACGAAAAGGTCGCGGCGGCCGATTTTATCGGGCAGGCCATCGATGCCGACCGTCGGCGTCCCGAGTACCACAACAGCCTGGGGAACGTGTATCGCACGCTCGGCCGGCCGGCAGACGCCATTGAAGAATTCCGCGAGGCGCTGCGCCTCAAGCCCAATTTTTCGATTGCGTACAACAACTTGGGGATCGCGCTGGCGGATTGTGGACAGAATCGAGGCACCGTCGCCTGTTTCGAGCAGGCTCTGCAACTCGACCCGTCCAATCTGCAAGCCTGGATGAACCTCGGGTCTGCCTTTGCCGATCTGGAAAAAACTCCGAACGCCGTCATCTGTTTTGAACGCGCGATCGAAATTGAACCAAACCAAGGCGAGGCGTTTGCACGGCTCGGGCAATGCCGGGCGCAGTTGGGCCGTGCGGACGAGGCGATTGCCGCATACGAGAGGGCCATCGCTCTCTTGGGCGATTCCGCGCCGGCGCCTTTGTTGAAGGACGTGGCGAGCGCCTATCTCGAAGGAGGACGTTCGCCGCAGGCGGAGAGCATCTACCGGCGAGCGATCGCACGGTCACCAGACGACCCGGCTTTGCTGCTCAATCTGGCTCAGTCGCTCAAGGACCAGGAGAAGCACGAAGAGGCGATCGAATGGTACCAGCGCGGTGTGACGCTCGATCCCCAAAACGCGGCGGCCCAGTATGCGATGGGCCGCGCATTGCATGTCTGCGATCGTTTTGCGGAAGCGATCGGCTGCTATCAGAAATGTCTGGCGCTCGGCTCGCGCGACGCCAAGGCAGCCTATCATCTTGGCAACGCGTGCAAATCGCTCAAACGCCTGAACGAAGCCGTCGAGGCGTACCTCAAAGCGCTCGAATGGGATCCAAGCCTCGTCGCTGCGATGTACCAACTGGGCAACGCGTATCGCCAGCTCAACGATCTGGACGGAGCACGACTTTGCCTCGAGAAAGTGCTCCAGCGCAGACCGGGCGATCTGACGACGCTCGTTTGTCTGGGTAACGTTCTCCGCAGTCAGGACGACCTGGTCGGCGCCGCCGCCGCGTTTAAAAAGGTGATCAGTCGCGTCTCCGACAAGCCGTTGTGGGAAATGTGGCTGGCCACATTATGCCCCATTGTTTTCCACAGCGCTGTGGGCATCGATCAGTTTCGTGCGACGCTGCTGGCGAAGGTGAATACCATCGCCGAGATGGCGATCTCCATTAGTCCCGAAGAGATTGGCGACCGCGGCTGCCCGCCTCCATATTATCTTCAATTCCACGGTCACGATAATCGGGCGATCAAGGAGGCATATGCGCGAATTTTTCGCAAATGCCGGTGTGACACACCCCGGTTGAAACTGGCTCCGCGCTCTGCCGGCAAACCGCGCGTCGGTTTCGTCGTGACGGACGGACACGAAGGCGTTTTCCTGCGGTATTTGGCAGGTGTTTTGACGCGCCTGGATCGCGAAGCATTCGATCCGGTCATCATTTGTTCGGCCGGCGGCGAGCTGCGAATCCGCGCCGAAATCGCCCGTGAATCGGTCGAGACCTTCCTCATTCCGAGCGGATTTGACGAGATCGTCGAGCGGATCCGCGAAGGGCGGTTTGCCGTCCTGTATCACTGGGAGATCGGATCCGACATCACGAATTACTTTCTCCCCTTTTTCCAGTTGGCACCGATCCAGTGCACGGGCGCGGGTCTGCCGGACACGTCAGGCATTTCCCAGGTTGATTATTTCTTAAGTAGCGACGCCTGCGAGCCCGAACGCGCCGAGCAAACCTACACGGAACAACTCCTTCGCTCACCGTCGCTTTTGACCTGGCAGCGGCGGATGGCCTGCCCCGCCAATGCCGCCTCGCGCGCGGAATTGGGCGTCGGTGATAATGAGCATCTTTACCTCTGCCCGCACAAAATCGAGAAGTTTCACCCGGATTTCGACGGGCTGCTCGGTGCGATCTTGCGGCGCGATCCTGACGGCGTCCTCGTCGTTCCGAAGGATAGTCAGGGTCATGCGGCACGCAAGCTTCACAATCGTCTCCGCGTCGCGCTCCCCCACGTGATCGAACGGATTCGCTTGGCGCCCTACCAATCGGTCGAGAACTATTTCCGCTTGGTTCAGGCGGCCGACGTATTGCTCGATCCGATTCACTACGGAGGCGGATTGACGTCGCTCGACGGGCTTTCGCTCAATAAGCCGATCGTCACGCTGCCGGGAGCGTTCGTGCGCGGCCGTTACACGTTCGGCTTCTATCGCACGATGGGAGTGACCGATTGCGTCGCCGCCAATGCGGATGACTATGTCGAGCGGGCCGTCCGGCTGGGCACCGATCGCGAGTGGCGTGCGCACGTCGAAAGCCGCATTCGCGACACGAGCGACGTCCTCTTCGAGTCGTCGGATTCCATCGCGGAATACGATCGCATCTTCCGGCAGCTTGTCGACGAAGCGTTGACCAAAGGGACCTAAGAGATGACGCGGGCGCCCGGCCTGCGTCGCAAACCCTACGGAGCCTGGAGTCGCATGTCGGCTGTCCCCAAACGACTGGCGGAGAGGGGCGTTCGAATTTCGCAGGAGCCGGCGTCGGCCGATCGATGCCGATTGGCCGCCATCGCACTCCAGAAGCAAGGTCGCATCGATCAGGCGATTCGCCTCTACCAGCGCGGACTGGCCCTCAATCCTGCGGATGCGTCGGCCTATCGCTGCCTGGGAACCGCGTACAAAACGCAAAAACGCTTTGACCTGGCGACGGCCTGCTTCCGTCGAGCCGTCGATTTGTGTCCTCACTTTCCAGAGGCGTGGAATAATCTGGGCAACACGCTGGCCGAACAGCGCCGGGATATCGAGGCGGCCGCCTGTTTCGAGCGGGCGTTCACTGTCCAACCGCAGTTCGCAGGTGCCCATTTCAATTTTGGGCAGGCGCTCGGTCGAATGGGCCGGTTCGACGAAGCGATTGCCGCTGTGCGAAGGGCATCGGACCTTTCGCCGCGAAGTGCCGAGTTCTACAACGGGCTTGGCATTGCTTTCTATAACGCGGGTCGCATTGACGAAGCGGTTGCCGCCTACGACCGAGCCATCTCCCTGAGATCCGATTTCGGCCTGGCGCTATAACCGCAGCCATGCCTTGCTCCTTTTGGGCGATTATTTGCGTGGCTGGCCGGAATATGAGTGGCGTTGGAAGTTGGAAAATGTCTCGCTTCCGGGATTTCCTCAGCCGCGTTGGGACGGATCGAGCCAGCCGGACAAGACGATTTTGCTCGACGCGGAACAGGGGCTGGGCGACACGATTCAGTTCATTCGCTATGTGCCGCTCATCAGGGAACGCCTTGGCCGGATCGTCCTGCGGTGCCAAAGGCCGTTGGTGCGGCTGCTGACGGGCGTGCCGGGACTAGACCGCGTGATCGGTCAGGACGAACCGACAGGGCCGTTCGACGTTTGGTCACCGCTCTTAAGCCTGCCGCTGTATTTCACCCCCAACGTCGAGTCGATCCCCAGCCGCGTTCCGTATTTGTCCGACGATCCGGCAATCATCCGCTTCTGGCAAGAGCGGCTGCACCACATCGACGGCATTCGTATCGGGATCAACTGGCAAGGCAATCCGGCCTTTCCCAAGGACAAGTTTCGCTCGGTGCCGCTGCATTGCTTTGAACCTCTCGCTCGAGTTCCCGGAGTCGGATTGATCAGTCTTCAAAAGGGACACGGCCGCGAGCAACTTGAGAACCGGGATGTCCCGTTTCCGGTCATCGACCTGAATCTTTCGCTCGACGAGATCCATGGGCCGTTCGTCGACACGGCGGCCATTCTGCGCTGTCTCGATCTGGTGATTACGTCCGACACGTCGCTCGCGCATCTGGCGGGAGCGCTGGGGATCGAGACGTGGCTTGCCGTCCCTGGCGTTCCCGAATGGCGCTGGTTGATGTGCCGGGACGATAGTCCCTGGTATCCGACGCTGCGGTTATTTCGGCAGAATCTGCCGAACCAATGGACCGACGTCTTTACGCGGATGGCCGCACGACTCGCGGAGCGTGTGGACCTGCGACGAAAAGAATGACTTGTTATCCGGTAAAGTTTCCCCAGTCAGCCGTGTCCACGCGCGCTGGTTCAAGCACGCTTTCGTGCCGTGTCGATATCAATCGGTAAGGCCTCGCCTCAACCGCTGAGGTACCGCGCCGCGACAACTCTTGTTCATTGAAGGGCGGCGATGTCCGCAATCTCAAGCTCGACCACTCCTACGACGAGCACGGCTTCGACGGGGGCGGGTGCTCCGATCTATTCGTCGAGTTCGGGTTCGACCGTCGCACCGATTCAGTCCTCAGTCGGACCGGTGAGCGGCATCAACTATCAGACCCTGATCACCGCACTTGAGGCCAGCCAGCAGCTTCAAGTAACCACGATCCAGAACCAGATTACGGCTGATCAGACTCAGCAAGGTGACTATCAAACGCTGGCTGCAAACCTGTCGACCCTGGCCACGTCGCTGCAGACGCTGGGAACGAATTCGACTTTCCAGAATTACCAGGTCCAAACCTCGGACGACAATCAGCTCAGCGTGACGGCGACGAGCAGCGCGTCTCCCGGTTCCTACCAGTTCCAGTCGGTTCAGCTTGCCTCGAGTCAGGTGTCCCTCTCGCAGGGCTTCGCCAACGCGACCACGCAGACGCTCGGCACCGGGACGCTGACGATTGCCAGCGGCGGCGGCCTTGCTCCGCCCACGCTTTTGGACGCGCTGAACGGCGATCAGGGGGTTCAGCTGGGTTCCATCCAGATCACGGATGCGGCCGGACATACGGCGGACATCAATCTCTCGACGGCGTACACCGTCAATGACGTCCTCAATGCCATCAACAACAACGGCGTCGCAGATGTGACGGCCTCGACCGACGGGGGGCATATCGTCCTCACCGATACATCGGGCGGTTCCGGCAGCCTGACGGTTGCGAACCTCAACGGCGATCAGACGGCAACCAACCTGGGCATCAATCAGACCAGCTCGAACGGCACGATCACCGGACAAAACGTCTACCAGGCGACGACGACGACCGATCTCTCGCAACTCAACGATGGAAACGGCATTTACACGGTCGGCTCGGGCGCGGACTTGGGCATCACGCTCTCCAATGGCACGACGTTGAACGTCAGTCTGAACGGCGCGGCAACGGTGGGAGACGTGATCAACGACATCAATAATGCCACGGGGAACAACGGACTCCTCGTCGCGTCGCTGAGCAACGGCGCGATCGAATTGACCGACAACAGCGGCGGCAGCGGGACACTTTCGGTCGCCAACGAAAATGGCGCCTCGGTCGTCAGCGAATTGGGTCTTAACGTCGCCGCCAGCGGCAACACCATTACCGGGACCTCGCTGTTGGCCGGGATCAACTCAGTGCTTTTGAGCAATTTGAACGGCGGGCAGGGGATCACCCAGACCGGAGAAATCGAGCTGCAGGACCGCACCGGGCACGACCGCGACCATTAATCTCACGGGCGCAACGTCGCTGGATCAGGTGGTCAACGCGATCAATAACGCAACCACCTCGGGCGGCCAAAAACTGGACCTCACCGCCTCGATCGACTCGGCGGGGACCGGCATCGAAGTCACCGACGCCTCCGGTTCGACGGCTGACAATCTCGTGATCCAGGATGTCGGTGGCAGCACCCTGGCGACGCAACTCGGCATCGCGACCAATTCCGCAACCAATTCGGTCGATTCGGGCAATTTGAACCTGCAATACGTCAACGAGGCGACGAGCTTGTCGACGTACGCTCCCGGCGGCACGGCGGTGCCCGACGGATCGTTCACGATTACCAACTCGGCCGGCAAGCAGGCGACGATCACGGTCAATAGCTCGAGCACAACGTTGGGAGACGTGATCGGGCTCATCAACTCGTCGGGAATCGACGTCACCGCCGCGCTCAACAGTACGGGAGACGGCTTTACGCTCACTGACAATGCCGGCGGTTCCAGCCAGCTCGCCGTGACGGAAAGCGACGGCAACGACACGGCACAAGACCTCGGAATCCTCACGACGGGCACGACCGTCAGCGGGCATTCCGTCATCGACAGCCGCCAGGCGACCGTCATCAACATCACGTCGGGCGAGACTCTCGACGACCTCGTGAATCAGATCGGGCAGAGCGGAATTGCGAGCGCTTCGGTCGTCAGTGACGGGTCCCCTTTTAATCCGGATCATCTTGCGCTGACGGCGACAACGCCCGGCCAGGCAGGCCAGTTCTTCATCAGTGAATCGGGAATCAGTCTCGGACTACAGACAACGACGCAGGCCCAGAACGCCTTGCTGCTCGTCGGTTCCGGCTCCAACGCGATTATCCAGACTTCCTCCACAAACACGTTCAACAACGCACTTCCCGGGCTGAACGTTGAGCTTCAAGCCGTGGGAACGTCTCCCGACACGGCGACCGTCAGCCAGAATACGTCGACCATCGTCACTGCCATCCAGAGCTTTGTCAGCAACTACAATAACTTCGTCACGCAGGCCCAGTCGCTCACGTCCTTCGACACGACCACCGACACTGCGGCCCCTTTGCAAGGCTCCCCGACGGTCTCGACGGCCGAGAACGAATTGAGCGCGCTCATCACTCAGCCGTTCAATTCGTCGAACAGTCCCGTTCAAACGCTGGTGGACCTCGGAATCACGGTGAACTCGGACGGTTCGCTCTCGTTGAATACCACTCAGCTTCAGACCGCTCTGCAGAACGACTCTTCGGCGGTCACGAGCTTTTTTACAACAGCGTCGACCGGCTTTGCGGCCGTGGCGCAAACAACCCTAACGGGGATCACGGATCCGAACACGGGGACTTTCACGCTCGCGTCCAACGTCCTGCAGGATTCGATCAACAACTACCAGACGCAGATTACGGATCTGAACGCGATCCTGACGAACCAGGAGCAGCAGCTCACCAATACATTTGCCAACCTGGAAACGTTTATTTCGCAAATGCAGGAACAGTCGAACATGATTAGCGCGATCCAACCGGTTGGAAGCACCAGTAGTAGCTCCAGCTCGAGCTCCAGCAGCAAGTCGTCTCTGATCTAAGCCGCCGGCTCTCAACAACCGCAAGGGCCGGTTCGTCGGCTCAAACACAGGCCCGGTTGTCGATACCGCATTAAGGCCCCTCCATGATTGACGAATACCTCGAATCGAAAGTAACCACGGCCACGCCGTTTCAGCTGCATCTGATGGTGCTTGACGGAGCCCTGCGCCACGCGCGCACGGCGGAAACCGCGATGGCGCAAGGCAAGATGGCCGAAGCGCGAACTGCCCTGGCCGAGGCTCGCCGCTTTGCCGCCGAATTGCTGTCGGGTCTGGATGCGAAACGGCTGCCGGAGCTCGTTCAAAATCTGAGGTCGCTCTTTGTGTTCGTCATTCGCAATCTCATCAAGGCGGACCTTCGGCGCGAGACGAAGCTGATCAGCGATTCCGTTACGATCCTCCAGATGCACCGCGAAACCTGGTTGGCCCTCGCGGACCGACTCGCGCAGACATCGGCTGCTCAAGCCCCTTCCGAATCCTCGGAACGGTACTGCTGGAGCTCGTAGCGAGATCGTACGCAGCCGGTCCTGCGATTGTCGGCGGGCGACGCACCACGGACGAGCGTCGGTCTTGCCGGAGTAGGACATGCTGGCAGCGCGCCGGATTGGCGCGGTACGCTTGCCGCCATGATTCCGCGGATTCTCGAACCGGAGGTCATGGACAGCCCGCTTGAGGCAACGGACTACAACACGATGGATCACTCCCAAGTGAACCGCGTGTTTGTGGACGATCTGCTGAGCGGGCTGTCGCGTGTCACAAAGCTTCCCGCCCGAGGTCCGTGCACGATTCTTGACGTCGGAACCGGCACGGCACTAATTCCCATCGAATTGTGCGGGCGACCCGGGCACTGGCACGTTACGGCGGCCGATCTGGCTCAATCGATGCTGGACGTCGCCGTTGAGAACATCGCGGCCGCCCGGCTCGGTGAACGGATCACGCTCGAGCATCTCGACGCCAAGCGGCTCCCGTTCGAGAACGGGCAGTTCGACGTGGTGATGACCAACAGCATCATCCACCACATTCCGGCTCCGGAAGAGTGCCTGGCGGAAATGGTCCGCGTCGTTACGCCCGGCGGCCTGCTGTTTGTGCGCGACTTGCTCCGTCCGGACAGCGTGGCGGAGCTCGGCCGTCTTGTCGAGCTGTATGCGGGCGACGCCAACCCCCACCAAAAGCAGATGTTCGGAGAGTCGCTCCACGCCGCGTTGACTCTTCACGAGGTGCGGGCCATGGCGGCCCCCTTCGGTATCTTGCCCGAGTGCGTGCAGCAGAACTCGGATCGGCATTGGACGCTGGTCTGGAGCCCGTGCGGCGGCGGTTCAAGGCCAAGGGCGGCGTCGGTCGATTGCATGCGCTTTCCATCGTGACTCGCGACGGAGCCGGGCCGCTTATTCAAAGCTTGACGGTCGGACCGGTTGTGCCGCCTGCGGGTTCAGTGAGCTTTGGCGAAAGAGCGCTTTCGACCTCAAGTCTCGGAATTCGCCTGTCGATTAATTCTACGCATCTTAACCACGCCACCCGACGCTGAACCTCCACCCCAACGGAATCGTCAATGCCATTCTGTCTCCGCGACGAGCGATCGTCCCGAATTCCCACACGTCTCGAAGCCGCCCTGGCGCGGCTTGATCGCAACCTCCGAAAAAGTGGCCGCCACAACGAAGCGATGGAATCGATGTTCACCGAATGGCAGAGCCGGTGGGCAACGCGGCGCGACGACATTGTCCGTCGACTCGAGGCTATCGATTCGCAGTTGAACGTCTGGCGTCCCTCCAGTGAGACCACGCCGCGGTTCGCGGTCGTGAGCGCGGTCGAGGAGGGGTGCTTCGCCCAGTAACGAGCGAGGACGCGGGCCTCGGCGTTATTCGCTTCCCTGACCACCGCTTGATTGCGGCGCACGGAAGAGTTGTTCCGATAGCCCGTGGTCGCTTGCCAGGCCGAGGACCCGATCGTTGGACTTCACCACGCCGTAAACGGCGGCGGCCGCCCGCAGCGTCAACAGCGCCTCGAGCTTGCTGGCGCCGGCCGCAATCACGGGCATCCGCCGCACCAAAGTGGCCAGCGGCTGATGCGTGAGGGCCACATCGACCACGCGCAGGTATCCGTACCACGAATCGGTCGCTCCGGGCCGGCAGACGGCGACACTGTTGACTCCGTAACGCCGTGCGAAACTCAGCAAGTCTTCGCGGCTGACGTTATCGGGAACGCCGAGAACTCGACTGTTCGGAATTACCGACTGCATCACTGGCTGCCCAGCCAGGTGCATCAAGCCCTCCAGCAAGCGGCCCTGAACGTCGAGAAGCAGGCCCTCCTGGTGTCCCTGGCTCAGCACTTGGACCAGGCGGGCCCGACCAAGAATCTGGCCCGGCCGGTCGGCACTTCGACGGCTCACGCGCTGCATGACGCGGGCGACAGCCATCAGCGGCAGACCGATCGGGAAAAAGATCCGATAAAACAAGTCGAACCAGCGCACGTTCCGCCGCAAAAGCCAGAGAGGCGCCCGGTAGTACAAGTTTTTAGGAATTAGCTCGCCGAAGGTGAAGGCGAAGGGGGCGATCACGATCGTCGAAATGACCTCCGCCATCATGCCGTCGGATAGTCCGGCCCGCACGGCGGCGATTCCCATCGCTGCCGTCAGGCCATATTGGGCGACGTTATTGCCGATCAGCGCCGTCACGACGAAATCGCTCGGGTTCTGGCAGAACCAGAGGATGCGGCGGGCCACGGGGTCGCCCGCTTGGGCGTCGATGCTCAGGCGCAGGTAGCTCACGCGATAAAATCCCGTTTCCGCACCGCTAAAAAAGGCCGAGAGCCGCAAACAGGCCAGAAAGAGGACGAGCGCACCCAGATACGGCAACATCCCGTTCATGGTGCTGCCTCCCGCGCCGGTTGCTCTTTGGTGATCGCGGCCCGCAAACGGCCCCGTTTGGAGACCTCGATTACCTGCACCCGAAATCCCTGCCAACTGCACTGGTCTCCCACCGCCGGCATATGTTCCAACCGCTCGTGCAGAAGACCGGCCAGCGTCACCAATTCGTCCGATCCTGGTTCGTAGTCGATTCCCAATCGGCTGGCGAGGTGCCGCAAGGGCGTAATACCCTCCGCGTGATAGCAGCCTGGCGCGACCTCGAGAACCGGTTCTCGCGCCAGAAAACGGACCGCCCGCTCGGGTTCAGGGATCAACACGGTGTCGAGCACGTCGTCGTACGTCACAATGCCGATCGTTTCGCCATACTCATTGACGACCGAGGCGACGTCGGCGAACTGTTCCCGCAGTAGCGTAAGGACCGTCGCCAGCGACGCGCACCACGGAACGTGAACCACGTCGGCAGCCGCTTCGTCCAACCGGTCGGTGGCGATTAGTGAAAAACTCGAAAGGGCAATCGCCGCCTCGACGTCGTCGCTCCCCGGCTGCACGACTGCCACGTAGTCCCCCGCCGGCATCTTGCCCCCCAGGTCTGTCGCTCGAATTGGGGCTGGTAAGGCGACGTAGCTTCCGCGGGGCCGCATCACCTCCTCGACCCGGATCTCCGAAAGGTCGAGGATGTTGTGCAGGATCTCCTTTTCCTGGCGGATCGTCTCGGCACTCAAGTCGGAGACATTCACCGCGTCTTCCAGGTCTTCGGTGCTTAAAAAAGGCTCCTGGTGAATGTGCGGCAGAAAGGTTCGCCGCGCGACCAATGTCAGCGCCCGAAACAGGGGCAGCACCGGATCGAGTAGCCGCACGAAGCCGAGGATCGGCAGTGCGACCACGGGGGCAAGCGACCTTCGCCAGATCGCCGCCACCACCTTGGGTACCACCTCGCCGAACAAGAGCAGCGCGAGGAGCGCCACGAAGCTGAACGCGCCCGCGGCGGTATGCAAATGGGCGGAAAGCAGCCGCTGCGAGACGACGATCGCGACCGCGAAATAGAGCAAATTGACGACGAAGTTCCAGAAGAGGATTCCCGTCAGGACGCGGTCGGGATCGGAGAGGAGCGCCGCCGCCGCCCGTTCTCGGGCGCGGCCCATGCGAAATCCGCGGATCTCTTCGTGCGAGAGGAAAAACAGGGCCGTTTCGCTGGCCGACAGGAAGGCGCTGAACCCCATCAGCACAAGCATGGCCAACAGGCCCGGAAGCCAGCGATCGGTCGAGTGAAGGAAATCGCTCATCGAGACGGCGACAGCCTTATCCCTTATCGAGCGTGGTGCGTCCCAGCGCGACGTCGAACTCGCTCACGGCGGGAACGATCATCGCCATCGTCGTGAAGCCGTACGCTGCTGCAATCGACAGACAGACTCCCAACGAACCTTGCAACAAGAACTCGGTGATCGCGTAAAACGTCAAAAACGGCAGCACGGCCGCCGATAGCATCAGGGCCGCCGACGGGTTCTTGTGCGACAGCGACGAATACAGCGCGATGCTTCCGGCCAAAATGAAGACAACAAAGCTGGCAAACTGCTGCGCAAAGGAGGACCGCGCCTCGACCAGGAGCAGCATGAAAATAAAGATCCCGATAAACAGGAAAAAAATGGTCCCCAGGCTATTGGCGATCGCCGTGCGCGACCGTTCGAAGCTCAAACCCGAATGCAGCCCCAGTGTCGCCGAAAAGACCACCAGCACGAGAAAGCCGAGTGCCACGTACAAACAAACCTCGCTGAACGCGTTCGCGGCCCCTGCCCGGGTGTACAACACGTACGCAGCCAGCGCGAGCGGAATGACGATCAGCTCCTTCGTGTTGTAAAAAATGCCTCCCAGCTTGCCGTAAATAAATTCCTTTGCCGTGACGTCGGTCATCAACAACAGCTCGAGCGTTTTGCCGTCCCGCTCCGACGTCAGGGCCGTCACTGCTTGAGCATTGATCAGCATCAGGCTGATCAGGCACAAACCGACCAGGCCGACTCCGGCAGGCGAGATCATGCCGAGGACGAGGTCGGAGGAGGCCGGCGACTGCGCAATGGCGAACGCGATCAGCGCCGCCACCACGACGTAAGCCGCCTTGATGACGAGGATTTTTCGTCCGTAGGCCTTGGTGCAGATCTCCCGCCAGACAACCGGGTTGGCCCAGATCCGCCGCGTTTTCGCGGAACTTTGGGATTTGGTGCGGGCGACTTCGGCGACACCGGACAGCGCTTGGTCCGCGGCGGCACCTTCGGAGTCGGTGCTGTTCGCGGTCGTCTCGTCCTGCCAACCGACGGGCGCCTCGAACGAGCGGGACGGATTCCAGATCCGCAGCCGCAACATCGTAATCCCGTTAATGACGAGCGTGGCCGCCGCCATCACCAGCAGAAAATCCCAGGCCGACACGTGGGCCGGCTCCAATCCGGAGCGGCCGGCAAGGGGATTGAGCACGCTCAACAGGACGCGGTACGGATTGAGCAGCCCGATCCAATGGGCCGCCCAGTGCGCCCCCACTGAACTCACCGCCAGTGAATTGAGCCCCGTCACCAGCCCCTCGACCACGCCGAGCAAAATCACGAATCCGAGCACGCTGATCGCCAGCGTCTGGAATGTTTTTTCACGCCAATACGCCACTAAAAGGCCCCAGCTTCCGGCAGTGACGGCCGAGGCGGCACAGATCGCCAGGGACCAGAGCACCTGATCAATCCCGACGCCTCCAAGCAGGAGCACCAAAAACAGCACGGGGACCGACGCCAGGATCAGCACCATCACCATCAACAGTCCGGCAAAGAGCTTGCCCAACACAAGCTCGTGATTCCGCATGTCGGTCATCAAGAGCAGAATCAACGTCCCCCGGTCTTTTTCCTGGGCGACGCCGCTGGCCCCGAAAAGGAGGGCGAAAAACAGCACCAGCGAAAGCTGCACCAGCGAGAAAATCTGGAAGACCAGGCTGCCGAACCTCGCCACATCGCCGATGCTGCGGACTTGCTGCCAGCCGAACATCGCCTGACCAGCGGTGTACATCAGCACGAACAGGGCGGCAACGTAACCCGATCGGATTAGAAAATGGCGAAGCTGGCGAGGCGACGTGAGCGCCTCCCGGCTGAAAATGGGACCCGCAAACAAAGGACCATCCTCGGGATGAAATGCCAACCAGCAACCGTAACGAACCCCGTTCCGACGATCAAGCCGCCATCGACCCGTATTTAATCGCGCCAAATCACGCCTAAAAAAAGGACCCAGTCCCCGCCCGGCTCCCTCCCCGGCGAAACATCACATTTTCTTCAGGCTCTTGAGCCAAATTCGCCAATTCTCGAAAAATCGTCGAAAATCGGCTCAAGTTCTCCGTCAAATCCTGCCGAAAAGGAAACTAGGCCGCGACCGTCAGCTATGACGCACGGCTCAAGCTTATCCACTCGGGGACGCTCGATGCGATTAATTGCCTGGACTGTCAGCGTGGGTGTCTTGATGTTCGCGTTCCCCATAACGATGCGGTGCGCTCGAGCAGGCAGCTCGGAGGGGATCGGCAGTCCAACCCTGATCGAGTCGGCCAGACCGGGCGACGCCGCTCTCGGCCGCCTGGCGGTCCCGATCCCGTCGACAAAGGCGCCTCCGGTTTGGGACGTCATGCTTCCCAAACGCACCAGAACCGGGCTTGGCGGGTCGCTCTTCCGTCCGACGGCGCCCAATATCCACTCCCGCCCCAAGAAGAAAAAATCCTCCTGGTGGCCCTTCAGCCGGAGGTAGGTCCGTCCGAGGGTTTTGAAGTCGGGCCGCCCGATTAAATCGCGCCTGTCTTAGGCTTTCGACAGCGTGGCGACAACCTTCCTGGCCGCGTCGGTGAGGTCGGTCCCCGTCACGATCGGCCGGCCGCTCTCCGCCAGCATCTTGCGGGCCTTCTCCACGTTGGTCCCTTCGAGCCGCACGACAAGCGGCACGTTGAACCCGACTTTCTCGTACGCGACCAAGAGCGCCTCGACGATCGTGTCGCACTTCATGATGCCGCCGAAGATATTGACCAGCACGGCCCGCACGTTTTTATCCGCCAGGATGATGCGGAACGCCTCGGTCACCTGATCGACCTTCGCCCCGCCCCCCACGTCGAGGAAATTGGCCGGCTCGCCGCCGTGCAGCTTGATCAGGTCCATCGTGCTCATCGCCAGTCCGGCCCCGTTCACCAGGCAGCCGATATTCCCGTCGAGTTTGACGTAACTCAGGCCGGCGTTGGCCGCCCGGATTTCGGACTCGTCCTCTTCGGTGAGGTCGCGGAGCGGCTCGAACGCCTTGTGGCGGAACAGGGCGTTGTCGTCGAACGTCACCTTGGCGTCGAGGGCCAGCATGTCGCCGGCCTCCGTCACGACGAGCGGATTGATCTCGGCCATCGAGCAGTCGTTGTCGAGGAAAAACCGCACCACTTGCGGCAAGAATTTTTGGGCACTCTTGACGGCGTTGGCCGGCAGCCCCAGCTTGAAGGCCAGCTTGGTCGCCTGGTAACCGAAGAGACCGTAACCGGCATCGACCGGCTCCCGCAGAATCTTGTCCGGCGCCCGGGCGGCCACCTCTTCGATTTCGGTCCCCCCCTCCGACGACATGATGACGATCGGTCCCCCCGCGCCGCGGTCGACCACCACGCCCAGGTACAACTCCCGGGCAATCGTCAGCCCTTCTTCGACCAACACGACATTCACCGTCTTGCCGGCCGGCCCCGTCTGCTTGGTGACGAGAGTCTTGCCCAGCATCCGCTCGGCATTCGCTTTCGCCTCGGCCGCCGATCTGACGAGCACCACGCCCGCCTGTTCGGGATGCTCTTTGAACCGCCCCTTGCCGCGGCCGCCGGCATGGATTTGCGATTTGACGACGGCGATTTTCCCGCCCAGTTCCTCGAACGCCTTGGCGGCATCGTCGGCCGACTTCGCGACGCGGCCGCGCGGAACGGCAACCCCCGCATTGGCCAGCAGTTGTTTCGCCTGATACTCGTGAATCTTCATTCCGTCGTTCCCATGGCTGCCGAATTAAATCGCCGAAAACCGCGCCAAAAAAAGGCCCCGCAAACCGGGCCGCAGAAGGCGCGAGTATGATAGCCGTCCGACACCGGACCGGTCCACCGAGGGGGAACCGCGCCTCTCCGCCGCGGCGATCGGGAGCCGATTTTCTCATTCCCCCAAGTGTCCAGTCACTTTTTTCTGAACAATTTTTGCACAGATCCCCGATTTTTCTGTGTTTTCTGTACCGTAAAAAAAGGCCAACCACCACAGAAAAATCACGCCGCCGAAACCGCCCCCTTGACCCCTTCCGTACAATGGAGCATGGGAGTGTTGTCAGCTCCGCCGACCCGCGACGGGCCCCGGCCTTCTCACGCTTACATTGCGGCCCATGCTCAAGGCGCCGCGTCGGGTCACTGCGTCATTCAACGGCCATTCAACGTAGGGCAAGCTGCCAGCTTGCCATTCCGCGAACAGGCGAGTCCGACCGACCGCGAAGCGAAGTAGCTGGCGACCGTCGAAACGGTGTAATTCGACTGATTTCACGCGAGATCAAACTGAGAGCATGCACGCCGCGCACTTCCCCCTCGTCGGATGGCTGCCAAGCTGCACAACAGAACGGAGACGGGACCGATGCGCGCTAATCCCGTCAGCCCCGCAATCCGTGCCGGATCATCGGAACAAATCCGGCCGAATTGCAATGCACGCGAGTATCAGAGCCATCAATGCGGGAATGGCGGCTGCGATGAGGAATCCGATTCGGTCTCGCCGAGTGCGAGCCCTGCGGGATCTCCAAAGATAGACCACTGTGGGAGTCAGCCGTGTCCTTTCGGCAAGCCTGCAATTTCTTTGTCGACTGGCGACCCGGGAGTTTGGGCAGACTGAGGGCCGTTCAGACTACGCGGCAGCCGGCTCGGCGAGTTTGGCCGTGTAATTCCACGGCATCCACGCGGCCGGAGCAGCGGCCACTTCGGCGGCGTGTCGCAGCAGCGCGGTGAGGTAGTCGAACGGGTTGGTCCCGTTGAGCTCGCAGGTGTGGATCAGGCTCATGTACCGATCGCCGACGGCGGCGCCGTTGCGGGTCTTGTAGAAGTAGGCGTTCTTGCGGTGCAGGATCGCCTTTTTGATGCCCGTTCGCAGATGTTGTTGTCCAGCGGGGCACCCGGCTGCCGGAGAAATAGCGTCAGCTTCTCCCAATGCCGGACGAGGTAGCTGATCGCCGCGCCCAGTCCCGAATTCGGTTCCACCCGCCGTTCCTCGAACTGCTGGGAGAGCCACGCTCGCAGCCGGTCCATCACCGGACCGCTTTCGGCTTGATGAAACGCCAGGCGTTCCTCGTCCGTCATTTGACGCTGTCGCGCCTGTGAGTCGTTGCGGTAAACGACCTCCAAGGCCTCCAGGACATACCGGGTCTCGTCAGGGAAGCGCTCGTTGATGTCGACGAACTGCCGTCGGCCATGAGCCAGGCAGTTGGCCACGATCGTCGCAAATTCTTTGGGCAGATTGCGGGAGAGGGCATCGCACATCTGGATCGGGGGCGGAAGATCGCTGGCGCGCTGCCGGAGGACGTCGGCCAGGTTCTCGCCCCCGTGCTTGCGGCCGCTGAAGAACAACGCGATGCGGTGTCCGGCCGAGGTCGCGACGATGCCCGACGTGAACGTTCCCGTTCGCTGGGACGAATCCGGGGAGGGGTCCGCTTCATCGGATGCCGTCTTTTCCTTGGCGTGCATCAGTTCCAGGATTTTGACCGTCGTGTCGTCGTTGTGGACGACCGTCCCTTGCGCCGCTTGACGGATCAACTCGTGCGACGCGGGCGTCAGCTCCGGGGCCGCGGCCGCGACGATGTCCCATTGCGTCGAGGCCGGCAGCGGAACTCCCAGGCTCTTCTGCAGCTTGTCCTGGCGATGGAAGGGTTGGCCGGTCCCGTACTTGAGCAGAGCCACCATGCTGGCGACCGTGGCGTCGTATTTCTCGGCGCCGGCAATTCCCTCCGGCGCCTGAGCCGTGAAGATCTCGCCGCACAGATTGCAGCGCAGCTTCTCCAGTTCGTAGATCGCGGCCGTGATCGGCGGCTGCCCCACGAACCGGATCAGCACTCCCGGGCGGCTCATGGCGTAGACCGTTCCCTGTTCGCAATCCGGGCAGGGGTCTCCAGCCTGGAGCGATTCGTGCGGAACCTTGATCCGGTTAGCGCCCGGATAGCTGTCGGCCCCGTTGCGGCCATGACCCTTTTTCCGTTCTGCCGGCTCTTCAGCAGCCAGGGACGCCTGTTCGGTCGAGGGTGTTTGAGCCGGCTGATCGCGTCCGACCACGTTGGCCGTCTTCTCGGTTCGCGCCCGAAGAGCAGCTTCCGCAGCCGGGTCATGCTGGTGTTTTTGTCGTCGATCAGTTCGGTGACGTAGGCGTACGATTCGAACAACGCCCGGATCAGCTTGAGATTCTCTCTTCAAGACCCGTCTGCTCGGCGCGGCGCAGCAGCTCTTGCCACTTCTGCTCATTCATCTCGATGATCTCCGGCGGCAGACTCTTCATCGGACAGCCGGAACCCCACAGGAACAATCGCTCTGCCCGCGGAAGAAACTCGCGAGGCACTGACGGCCGGGGGTGTATCAAGAACCAGCCGATCGACGCAAGATGAGCCTGCACGCAGGGGCTGAAGGATCGTTCCTCGATCGATCATGCCGGCACCACGGGGCGCCAACAGGGCGCGGCTTTCGTGTTCTCGGGATCCCCTGCACACAGCAATACCTGCAGTTGATGGGCGGCCAGGGCTTTGGCGTGCTGATCGGCGCTGACCGGCCACCAGCGAAACCTTCCTTCTGAGAGTCGCTTGTGAGCGAGCCAAAAACCTTGACCGTCATACAGCAACACCTTCACAGCGGTCCCCCGTCGATTCCGGAAAGCAAACACGGTCCCTTGAAACGGGTCTTGGCCGAGGACTTCTTTGCATAAGCGAACCAAGCCATCAATACCGTTTCGAAAATCGACCGGCTCGATCGCCACCAGGATCCGCATCTGGGAAGCGAGCTGCAGCATCAGCCGGCCCCCCAGAAGTCGCGTCCCAGAGCTGCGACATCCGGGGCCGTGCTTCCCCGCCACTCGATCCGCAGTCGTGCACCTCTCTTGTTCTCGAATTGGATGACGCACTCAAGCGGAGCAGCGAACGCTGAGGCGGGCAACTCCTCAAAGCGGACATCTGCCGCCGACTTCCGTGGTCCGGTCCGGGACGACGTCTTCACCCGTTTCTTGACGTGATAGTAGTCGAGTCCCAGGGCCCGGGCCGTGCGATTGACACCGTACCGGCTGGCCAGCTCGGCGGCTTCACTCCAAAGAGTTGCGGGGATGCGGTCGCCTCGTTTACGCCCTTGCCGCCACCGCTCCAACCGTTCCGCCACGCCTGACAAATCGGCCGGGACTTCCCGTAGTCTGCTGCGCTGCATCGGCTGTCCTCCACGATCCAAGGATCTGGACAGCCACGTTACCGGCCAGGCAAAAACCGTTCATACGCGCTTGCCGGAAGGACACAGTCAGCCAGAGGGCGAAGACTCCGATCCAGGCAATCGGACGTTGCTCGAATGGTGTGGTCACGTCGCTATTCTAGCAGGCGTCATGGCATCCCGGACCACATCCGCGATCCGGGCGGCACGCGCGCAGACGACTTGTCCGAACCGTCGCCGTGGCCGAACGTTGCAACGCGTCTTTTACAGGAGCAATAAAACGGATCTTGAACGTGATGGGAAGGTCATCGAAGATGGAGCCATCGCCGCCTTTTGTCTCGAGACTTCCCCGGTCGCCCAAAAAGTCGGGCGGTCTGCCAAACAGGAAAAATGCACAACTGTCCGCTGGAACGTCGGCACGCGCAACGAGGCGAAAAGGAAGGCGACGCGCAGCTCTTTTTGGAGATAAAGCTGCGTCCCCTTTTTCCTCGCCCGACACGTGCTCCGGCACTGACGGGTGCCCTCCAATTCCGTGCTTGTGCCAGGATAAAAAGGACCAAAAAGGACAGACGATACAGAGAACTTACAAGGGACTTAAGATGGAATTGGTCGAACAAATCGGATTGGTCGAACAAATCGGAAAGGGGTGTTTCGTCACTTTCGATTTGCAGGTGAAGATCAAGGTTGGACAGGGATGGGAGGGAACATGCAAGTGAGCGAAGCCGTGAGAATTGCCGACCTTCCTCAGATGTCCGTTCGACTGATGACAATCACGGGATTCTTATGCGCATTGTGCTTTACCGGATCTCCATTGCATGGTGATGACACAGCGAAGAAGTCGCAAGATCGCGCGGCAAGTTTTGAGGACTTACTCGGCAAGATCGTGGAAAAAAACACCGCAACGCTGTTATCGTCGTTACGTGTCGAAAAGGCCATCGAGAAGTCACTTTGGAAGACCGTTTTGTCGCCGGCAACACTAACGCGCGAGGAACAGTTGCAATTGGATGGGGACCCCAGGCTCCACAGGGGCATACTTTTGGTCCAATTGATCGTTTCCAACGAGAGTGAGGTAGCTGAAAAGCAGAGACTGGCTCCGCTCGCCGAAGGGCGCAGATCCAGGTTTTATACGACGTGTTGAAGCGGAAGGTGGACCGTCCGCTTGCTTCGATATACTATATTGAGGCTCGACAATCGCGTGAGCCACTGGTTCCAATCGCGGCTTTTTTCACATTTGACGGTGGAAATCGGAAGTGGAGTCGAGTGCCAAGCCCTCGTCGTGTACGAGAACCAAAATAGCGTCCTGAGTTACCGTTCCACGAACTGCATCTGGACGGTCGTGATAGCCTGAACGCTGACCTTTGGTAGTCAGCTTCAGGAGAAGTCGATGGCCGGTCACGGGTGCGCTCGCGATCGGGGCAAGGAACAATTCTGAAAAGGCGGAAAGGGGACGCAGCTCTTTTTGGAAAATGAGCTGCGCCCCCTTTCTGCCTGGCCAACCTTGCACAAAACGGGGCGACCGTGGACTTCGGGGCAAAGCGAACGAATCGATTATCGAAGACCGTGATGGGAGTCCGCCCTGCGCGCATCGACGGAATTGGGGGTCGTCGAAGACAGGCTGGTCACACCAGCCGAATCTGAGGACCGGTGATGCGGATCTTGATTTGCACGACGGCGCTGGCTCTCGTTGTCTCCGGGCGCGCCGTGCCGGCAGAAGTCGTAAACGGGGAGCAGGCGCGCGAGTTGAACAACCTCATGAATCGGTTCGCTGAAGACGGATTTTGCGGAGGCGTATTGGGAGGGGAGAAAGGAGGGAGAAAGGGGAGGGGAGAAAGGGGACAGGCGCATATTCCGCGGGGAGAGTGGCCTTATTGGGGCTTTGCTGTTTGTTTGCGGGGACGGCCGCGCGGGCGGAGAGTCGATTCCAGACCCAATTTGTGGGCGATGCTTGTGGTCCACGCTTCAGCGCCGTAGGGCCGACCGCGGCGAAGGCAGCGACGAATCGCTTCCAGTTCCCCTTCGGTTTGCGGCTGATTCACGTGCTTTGTCCATCGCGATGGTCGCGGCAAGGGCCAGGTACTTAACGGAATGCGCGCATCGGACGCGGTCCGCTGCGAGAGGCTGCTCCACCGCCAATCTTCGGCCCGCGCGACAAGGCCGGCCCGCAGCGCGTTCCGCTCGACATACCGCACGAGCGAGTAGAAATGGTCATCCGAGTCGACGGGGAACGACTTGAACCGACCCTGGTAGAGATGCCCGTATCCCACGCGGCGTTTGGCGCCTGCCAGCGCTGCGTGTGCCGATTGGTCGCCCGCTGCATGAAGGTCGACAGTTCGCCATCGCTTTCAGGCCACAGAACCAAGTGCCAATGATTGGGCATCCAACAGTAGGCACAAATTCGCATGGGAGCCAGCGGCAGCGTTTCCAGAATGACTCGCTCCCAGGCCGCGTAATCGGCATCCGTATGAAACAGCCGCATCCGCCCCACGCCTCGATTCAGCACGTGGTACACCATTCCGCCGGGCGCGACTCTGGCAGTCCGTGGCATGCGTCCAAGCTAACTCGCAGACACCGCGTTGTCAATAAATGCGCCTGTCCCCTTTTTCCTCCCCCCCTTTTTCCTCCCCCCAGAATGACTCGCTCCCAGGCCGCGTAATCGGCATCCGTATGAAAGAGCCGCATCCGCCCCACGTCTCGATTCAGCACGTGGTACACCATTCCGCCGGGCGCGACTCTGGCAGTCCGTGGCATGCGTCCAAGCTAACTCGCAGACACCGCGTTGTCAATAAATGCGCCTGTCCCCTTTTCTCCTCCCCCCAAATTGTAAGCACCTTCATGACTTCATTTGTACGATTGGCGACCGCGGACAGGTAGATGTCAAGTGCGCCTGACAACAGGTCTCGATAGGTCTCGATCATGTCCACCGTCCGCGCGATGTGGTCATAGACGTCGCGAAAATACAGATCGAGGTCACTGCCCAGCAAGCCCTTCTCGCGTCGCGTCAGCGCAACGATCACGTCTCGCATCGAACTCGCAATGCGCCGGAATTCCACCAGCTCTCGGCGCAAGGCAAAGATGCGCGCCAGCGTGGGCGGCTCCGGTCGCTTCAGAACCACTTCTTCGATTTCGGAAATATCATCGGAGAGCTTGTCCAGGACCGGCTGATACTCGTCAACCAGTCGGTCCAAGATCATATAGAACACTCGGTCGAGCCGGTCGACGTGCTCCTGCGCGATACGCCTGAGTACGTGATCCATGAATACGGAATCGGCGGTCCGCACCGAGATCAGGAAGTCAGGCCCCAGGAAGAGATCCACATCATCGAAGCGGAGCTGACCCTCTTGGTGGATGTGTTTCACGATCGTGAAGTTGTAGTGCTCATGATCTTCTGTCTTGGCTCTTTGAGGACGGTCCCGGCAATCCTCAATTTGCAATTCATGGAGACCGAAGCGCCGCGCCAGATCGTCCAACTCCTTCGAGTGCGGATCGGCGACGTCAAACCACTCGAGATGCGAAACTGCCTTACCCATGCTCCCCTCATCGTTCGCGTTTCCTGGCCTGAGTGCTGCGAGCACTCAGGTGACGCGATGAAACCTTCGTTTTTACCGACGCTTTGTGCCACGTGACGGCTACACCTGGATGGAACGCGCTCTCAAGCGACCCAGCGTCAGCGGATTCTGCGAGGCTGCCAAACAATGGTAATGCGGAGCACGTGCTGATCCTACGTGACAGCCAGCCGGTCGCATCCTTTTACGAAACGAACGGGGTTAAGGGCGTCGGAGGCGTCGTGTGAAGCAGCTCGTGGCGCGAGCAGATACCGACGCGATTGCTCAATTCACTTGAAATCGCCAAACCCGAAGTCGCTCGACAGTCGTGCTTTGCGAAACGTCTTTTACAGGAGCTGTAAAAACGGTCTTCGCGACTGCGGAATCGGCGTGTAGGCTGGACTCTATCGCTTGCTCCCGCCCGCATTCGGCCCGCGGAAGTTGGCCTGGGGAAACTGTCGAGAGTGAATACCCCTAGGCCGTTCTGAAAACCGGATTGCATTGGACAGATCGCTCGGGTTAAATCGAGACAACCGTCAACGGTGAGCGGTCTCTGAATTACGCCTTGATCCCTGCGCGATGCGTGCGCTGGATTCCCTTCTCGGTTGCGGCCCTGCGGATGATCGGGCCGGACCGGCATTTCGGAGCATCGTAACCCACGATGAGCGGTGCCGGTGCGTCACACGAACAGATCGCTTTGGAACGGTTCTCTGAACTGTGGGGCGCTGAGACTGCGCCGCCGGACGTTTTTGAATTTGCCGTTGCGCACCCCGGAATGACGCCCGGCGAGAAGGCGGCCCTCTGCGGGCACGATCAGATCCGCCGCTGGCCGGCCGGTGTGCCGCTTTCGGCAGAGACCTACCTCGACCGGTTCCCCGACGTCGCCGCCGAGAAAGCACTCAAGCTCCAACTGATCGTGGGTGAATTCGTCTGCAGCAAGCGACAGGGATTGGAGCCGTCTTTCGGCGATTTGCTGGCTCGCTTTCCGGACCTGTGTGAGGAATTGCGCGGCCAACTTGCCCCGCGCGGACGAACCGGCCCCTGGCAACGGCCGCAAGTGCGCGCCCACCGTCACGATCAGTTCGACCGTCGTCGGCCCTGGTCAAGACGGGGGTCGCGCCGCGATTGCGGAGCCGGTCTCTCCCGGCCCCTCGGCTGAGGTTGGCGACGGGGTTGCGCCTGTGAAAATCGGCCGCTATCGCGTGCTCCGCGTGTTGGGGGACGGCGGCTTCGGACGCGTTTATCTGGCGTTTGACGACGATCTCGGACGGAATGTCGCCATCAAGGTTCCGCATCGCTATCGCGTCTCCCAGGCCAGCGACGTCGAGGCCTACCTGAGCGAAGCGCGGATCCTCGCGCGGCTGGAACACCACTCGATTGTCCCGGTGTACGATTGCGGCCGCACGGACGACGGCCTGTGTTTCGTCGTTTCCAAATACATCGAGGGGGGCGACCTGGCGACGAAAGTGAAACGGAGTCCGTTCACGTTTGCCGCCGCCGCCGAAGTCGTGGCGACCATTGCCGATGCACTGCACTGTGCCCACAGGAACGGGATCGTGCATCGCGACATCAAACCCGCGAACATCCTCGTCGACCTCCGCGACCATCCGTATCTCGCCGATTTCGGCATCGCGCTCAAGGAGGAGGATTTCGGCAAAGGCAAAACAACGATCGGGACGCTCCCGTACATGAGCCCCGAGCAGCTTCGTGGCGAAGGACACCTCGTCGACGGACGGTCGGACATCTTCAGCCTCGGCGTGGTGTTGTATGAGCTGTTGACCGGCCGAAAACTCTACTCTTCCGTTCGAATTGCGCAAGCGGGCTTCGTCGAGCCTCGGCCGCCGCGGCAGGTCGACGATTCGATTCCCAAAGAGGTCGAACGCATTTGTCTGAAAGCTCTTTCTTTTCGCGTCGCGGACCGCTACAGCACGGCCCTCGACTTCGCGACCGATCTGCGAGACTTTCTGCAGGCCAATACGGGGCGGTCTCAGCCGCCGGCCCACGTGGCCGGAACGAGCGGCCCCGTGATCGAGACGTCGAGCGGCCGCTCGAGAGGAACGGCCCCCCTCACGATCGTTCCCAAAGGTCTCCGCTCGTTTGATCGTGACGATGCCGGCTTCTTTCTCCGACTTCTGCCGGGCCCGCGTGACCGTGAGGGGTTGCCCGAAAGCGTGCATTTTTGGAAAACCCGCGTCCAGGAGACGGATCCGGATAAAACCTTCCGCGTCGGGTTGATCTACGGGCCCAGCGGATGTGGCAAGTCGTCGTTCTTGAAGGCCGGCGTGATTCCACTTCTGGGAAGCCAAATCATCTCCCTGTACGTCGAATCGACACCCCTGGAGTCGGAGACTCGACTGCTCAAGGCTTTGCGCAGGGAATGCCCCGATTTGCCTCACTCCCTGGATTTGACCGAAACGCTCAAGGTCCTCCGGCGGGGGAATGTCCTCGGTGCGGGAAAAAAGATCCTGATTGTGCTCGATCAATTTGAGCAGTGGCTGCACAGCCGCCAAAACTTTCAAGACAGCGATTTGCTCCGCGCTGTGCGCAATGCGACGGCACGCACCTGCAGTGCATTCTCGTGGTCCGCGATGATTTCTGGATGGCCGTGACTCAATTCTTGGGGGAGCTAGAAGTCGCGCTCGTCCCCGGCGAGAACGTGGCGGCGATCGATCTCTTCAGCATCCGCCACGCCAAAAAGGTGCTCGCGGCCATCGGTCAGGCGTATGGCGTCTTGCCGGCGGCCGCCAGCGAGATCACGCCTGAGCAAAAATCGTTCGTCGACAAATCCGTGGCGGAATTGGCGACGAATGACCGCGTCGCTCCCGTCCACCTGGCGGTCTTTGCCGAAATGGTCAAGGAAAGATCCTGGGTGCCGGCCACGTTGAAAGAGGTGGGGGGCACCAAAGGGGTGGGAGTCGCCTTTTTGGAGGAGACGTTCAACGGGCGAACAGCCAACCCCAACCACCGCCTGCACCAGAAGGCCGCCCGGGCGGCGCTGCGGACCTTCGTCTCCGATCAGGCCGGCAATATCAAGGGCTCGATGCGGCATTACGGGGAGCTGCTCTCTGCGTCCGGCTATGAGCCGCATCCCAAGGACTTCGACGCGCTGTTGCACATCCTCGATTCCGAGCTGCGGCTGATCACGCCCACGCAACCCGAAGGCCTCGACACCGAGGACACAACGCAGTCACGACGAACCGATCGCACGGAACGCTACTACCACTTGACGCACGATTACCTTGTTCCCTCTCTGCGAGAGTGGCTCACCTCAAAACAAAAGGAGACGCGGCGGGGCCGAGCCGAGCTGCTGCTGGCGGAACGCGCGAGCAGCTGGAATGCCCGGCCGACGAGTCAGAATCTCCCCTCGTTTTTCGAGTGGTTGAACATCCTGATGTTCACGACTCCGCGAGGGCGTCGACAGGAGCGAGAGAACCGCCAGCTCTTGCGGGCCGCCTCGCGCTACTTCGTGTCGCGATTGTTGATCGTGGTTGTGCTGCTGGCGATTGTCGTCTGGACGGCGGACCGCCGGGTGAACCGCTCGCGGGCAGAGGCCCTCGTGGAATCTCTGCGAACCGCGCGGACGCAGGACGTTCCGAGCGTGGCGGCGCGGCTCAACCCGTTGAGAAAATGGGCCGATCCGTTCCTGTCGAGCCTGGCGGCTTCGGCCGACCCTGCGACTCCGGCCCGTTTGCATGCGGCCATGGCGCTCCTGCCGGTCGATCCCAGCCAAAAGGACACGGTTTTCCAGGGCCTGCTCGTCGCCGCTCCGAAAGACTTTCCGGCGATCCGCGAGACCTTGGTGGAATCCGTCAAAGGTCCCGCGTTGTCACAACGCTTGTGGAGCGCGCTGTCGGACGAACAGTCTCCCGCCGGCCGCCGCTTTCGTGCGGGCGCGGCACTGGCGGCGTTCGATCCGCCCGACCCGCGGGCTCCGTCCGAGCGCTGGTCGCGGGCCGCGGCTTTTCTTTCCGACCAATTGGTCGTCGAAACAACGACGGACCCCAGCTCCGTCGACACGTGGATCGAGTCGCTGAGGCCATTGCGCCGGGTTCTCTATCCGGAGCTGCGCAAGGTTTATACGGCCACAAAGCGATCTCAAATCGATCGTCACGTGGCCACGCTGGTTCTCGCTGATTTCATGGCCGACGCTCCGCGCGAATTGAGCGATCTGATGTTGGAGGCCGAGCCCTGGCAGTACACGATGTTGCTGCCCCGATTGAAAACGCTCGGCGATTCGGCACAGGCCGCGTTGACCGCCGACTTCCGGGCGCCGATTCCTGCTTCCGGACCGATCGCCGAGCGGAGGGGTCCGGCCCGGCGGCGCGCGCGTGCGGCGATGGCCCTGATGGAATTTGGTCAGACGCAGCCGCTCGTTGAAATTCTGTCGCCGGCAACGGATTTCGATCTGCGGACCTACGCGGAAGACGACCTCAGTCGCGGAAGCGTGCATCCGGAAATGCTGCTGGAGCTGATTCCGAACTCCGAGACTCCGCTCCGCGCCGCTTTGATTCGCTGTCTCGCGGGAATGTCGCGCGACAAGATTCCAGAAGGTCTCAGAGGACGGCTCGATGCGACGATCGCACGGCTGTTCCAAACGGACCCCGATGCGGGCGTCCATTCGGCTGCCGAGTGGGCCTTCCACTCCTGGGCGCTTAAAGAACGCTTGCCGGCGCTTTCACAACCGTTGATCAGCGATCGGCCGACCGGTGAGCGTCGCTGGTATCTCGATGCCGCGGGACACACGCTGGCTGTTTTTCGGGGGCCGATCGAGGTCCAGACCGGGTCGCCTCCCGACGAGGCGGCGCGGGATAAGTCCGACGAACCGCTGCTCAAGCGGACGATCCGTCGCGATTTCGCCCTGTCGACAATGGAAGTCACGGCGGAACAATTTCTCAAATACAAGCCGGACTTTCCTCACGTCAAAAAGCCCGATAACGTGCCGTCGCGGGATTGCCCGATCGTGCTGGTGACCTGGCATCGCGCTGCCGGTTACTGCAATTGGCTCAGCAAGAAAGAGGGGATTCCCGAGAGTGAGTGGTGCTACACGTTCCACGGGTCTGACGCGACGCCAAACGAGAACTACCTGCACCGGACGGGGTACCGGTTGCCGACGGATGTGGAATGGGAATACGCCTGCCGCGCCGGCTCTGCCGCCGCTTATTGCTGGGGCAACGATCAACAGAGTTCGGGCCGATTTGCCTGGTCGCTCGAAAACTCAAGCGGCCGCAATCAACCGGTGGCAAGCCTCTGCCCGAATGCTTTCGGAATGTTCGACATGCACGGCAACGTGGCGGAATGGGTCTTCGACAATTATGTCTATCGCGACAATTCTGTTCCCCTCACGCGGAAGGGCGAGGATGTCGAGGAACAGTCGGTCTTTCTTAAAGACTCAGAAAGAGACGTTCGCGGCGGGTCGAATTTACAATTCATTTATTATTTGCGATCCGCGAATCGTACGCCGACGAAAGCCTGGAGCTCAGTCTCAGCCCACCAAGGTTTTCGGATCGCGCGCACTCTGAAAGCCCCGCCTGCTTCGCCCTAGCTGAGCATGGGCAGAAAAGTCCCCGCGTGGATGACGGGTCCCGCCCCTCGGGAATTGGTGAGCCGCTCGATTCCAAAGATTTTTGGGAATGGCAAAATTTTCTTTGATTCAGGCGCTGCGGCAGGATAGGGTGAGCCCCAGGCGCGAACTTA
Source organism: uncultured Planctomycetaceae bacterium (assembly GCA_963833105.1). GTDB lineage: Bacteria > Planctomycetota > Planctomycetia > Planctomycetales > Planctomycetaceae > DASPSM01. The sequence continues at coordinate 671,201 of CAWHWU010000014.1, read as the reverse complement.
ATTGAGACACTGATTATCCCCCGGGAACGCTTGCTGCGAGCAGAGATGCTCACACTTCGGACAGCGCCGTTCGCCGGCGCCAAGTTGTCTCGCGTTCCTGCCGGCGGGTCTGCTGGCCGACTGGGAATCCTATCAATCGGAGGTACATCGATGGGTGACTGGATCCAAGTGGAGACCGACGACCAAGTGCAGATCTGCAGCCTCATGCTGCAGACTTCGCGTCCGCGACACAAGGGGCACCTGACCCACAAGAACCTCGCCAATCTGCTGACGCAGACAAACGACGACGACGGTAGCCCCATGTTCGAGATGGAACTGTACCAGGATGACGAGAACAGCGACTACGACCTGGTGCTCCTCGAGTATTTGTCCCTGAATCGCAACAGCAAGGGAGTTGCGGCATTCGGCAATTGGTGCCTGGATTTTGGTGTCTCCCCGATCACGACGAAGACGGCAAGTCAGCTGTATGCGATTCTCAAGGCTGAGGTTCAGCAAGAGATGGCGGACGAGGGTTTCAACTTCTGGTTCGTTTATCTGGACACAGACACGTTCAATTCGGGAAGCCTTTTCGACCAGATTGTGCAACTCTTGTTTGCTGATATCGCCGCCGGCAACGTGACAGCCGGCCCAGATCAAGCCGTGCCGCCGTATGCTGCCTTTGCGAATGACAATCCCAAAAGCAAGACACTGCACCGCTTTGAAATCCAGCAGATCAAATAGTTTGCACAGCCCGATTGACGATCTTGAGAATCCGCCAGGTGCCTATTGTCTGGGAGAATCGGTTCTGCAGAATCGGGTGGATAAAAGCTCGTTTTGCGCGAGCGACAACGCCGTCTTTCCAACCTTTGACCGCTGAAACGTTCACGAGGTATTTATGGCACAGCCTTCTGATCCCACACCACCGCCGCCTCCGGGCCCGACCGACTTGATCGAATCGCGAGGCTCGATCCGAGAGATCATTAATGAGATCCATCACCTGTTGATCGAGCTTTCCCAGCGGTTAGAAGCCATCGAGAGTCGCGAAGAACGGCGGCCTCCCCGCAAACGAAAGCGCGAGTAGCTCTTGATGTTCGGTTCCGACCTTCGCGGTTGTCCGAGGCCACTCACCATCTCGCAAGCCACGCTGCCAGAGGGACTGCACCAGTCGGACGCGTTCCAGCCTGCCACCATGCCGACTCCCCTGATTTCTGTCGTGATCACCGCGCACAACGAGGGGGAAGAGCTTGGCCGGACAATCCAATCGATCCGCGCGAATACACAAGCTGCGCACGAAATCATTCTCGTGGACGATGCATCAACGGACGGTTCCTGCGAGCCGTACGGGTCTGATTCGGTGCGGCTCATTTCCCATCCCACGCGGATCGGCGTGGCCTATTCCCGGCACGAAGGAAGCCTGGCGGCGCACGGTGACGCGATTGCCTATCTCGATGGCCATCAACGTTTGACCAACCGCTGCCTGGATCAATGCGCGGAACTGGCCCTCCGCGAAGGCGCCATCGTCTGGCCGGACGTCTGCGGATTTGAAGCGCACGAGGGAATCGTGCATGGGGCTTATTTTACGATGTCGCCCACGCGGCGCGTCTTTGCAGCAGAGTGGAAAGTCCGCCGGCCCTCGAGGCCCGTGACGCCCGTCAACTCCCTGCGGATTCCCGGCTATGTGATTCCCAGGTCGGTGTATTCTCATGTCTCGTGGATGCGCGGCCTGCGCGGGTGGGCGCGTCCGAGGCGGCCGTCTCGTTGAAGGCCTTCTTTGCCGGCGTCGAGATGCTGCATCTGTGCGGGCCGGTCGCCAAGCATCAGTTCAAGAAATCGTTTAATTACCGGGTGCGCGCGGCAGGCATCTGGCGAAATCATGCTCTGATCGCCCGCGTTTGCTTCGACGACAGCACCTGGCACGACTATTGGCTGCCGGAGGTCTTCCGCGGCCATCTGAGCCGCGAAGTCCGGCGAGAACTCGAGTCCGACTTAATTCAAGCTGAACATGACGCATTCATGCGCATCAAGATTCGTGAGGATCGCGAATTTTGGACGAATCTGATTTTTCGCGAGCTCCCCGCTGCGTTGCGATAGGAACTTATTTCGAGCAAGCGGTCATCGTTGAAGCTGGTTTGCGCCGTCCGGCAGCCGTTCAGCGAGCAATGTCGCCGGCCTGTCGCACGGTCGCTTGCCGCCGATCGCCGATTTTGCCGAGGAAGCGTTGCAAGAGTTCGAGAACCGCCATTACACGTCCGGAGGTCGACGTGGCCACGGCCGCCGCCTCTGAATTAATCGCGGCCTGGGCTACCATTTCCGGGTCCGCTTCAACGCGCGACCGGAGATCACGGTGTTCCGCATGAAGCCGGCGTGACTCGTGGGGCGAGCTGCTAGTGTGGTGTCTCAGGCAGTTGGGATCTTATTGAGCGCGGCTCGGGCCCGGCGGACTTTGGCGAGGATGTCTTCGGCTTTGGCTGTCCAGACGAACGATTTCGGAGAAGCGTTGTGGCGGTTGATGTAGTCTTCGATCGCCGCCTCTAACTGCTCGACGCTGCGGAATGCGCCGCGGCGAATGCGTCGCTCGGTGATGTCGCGGAACCAGCGTTCGATCACGTTCAACCACGAACTGCTCGTCGGAATGAAGTGCATGCGGAACCGCTTGTGCCGCTTCAACCACGACTGCACCTTGGGATGCTTGTGCGTGGCGTAATTGTCGACAATCAGATGCAGATCCAATTCAGCCGGCGTTTCGGCATCGATCTTCCTCAGAAACGCCAACCATTCCTGATGGCGGTGCCGCGGCATGCACTCGGCGATGATCCGGCCTTCCGCCAGTTCGATCGCCGCAAACAGCGTCGTCGTGCCGTTGCGCTTGTAGCTGTGAGTCATGGTTTTGAGGTGGCCTGGGAACAGCGGCAGGCTCTTTTGAGTGCGATCCAAGGCTTGGATTTGGCTCTTCTCGTCGCACGACAAAACCAGAGCATGTTCCGGCGGGTTCAAATACAGCCCCACGACGTCGACCAGTTTCTCGGCGAAGCGGGGGTCGTTCGAGAGCTTAAACGTTTTGACCAGGTGCGGTTTGAGCCCATTGTCTCGCCAGACCCGCTGCACGGTCGAATAGCTCACATTCACCGCAGCCGCCATCGTGCGGACGCTCCAGTGTGTGCCACCTACCGGCGTTTCCTGCGTCGTCTTGGCGATGATTTCGGCCTCTTTGGCGGCGCGGACCGACGGCGTGCGTCCCCCGCGGGGAGCATCTTTCTCGATTCCCTTCAGCCGCTGCTTTGCAAAGCGATTCCGCCAAGTGCCGACCGTTCGCCGCGTGCAGCCGAGTTCGCCGGCAATCTCGTCGTTCCGCATTCCACCGGCAGCAGCCAAAATGATCTTTGCCCGCTGGACCAAGCGGCTCGGCGTGCTGCGTCCTCGCGCCCACTTCATCAACGTGAGTCGCTCGCTGTCGCTCAACAAAATCGTCTTCGCAATCCGCATGGCACTGATCCTCCGTGTTTGAAGATTCAGACGCCAGCGAACTCAAATAAGTTCCATTAATTAAGCAACACTACACTAGCGTGCCCGTGCCATCCGGTGTTTCATCGAATGCGAACCGGGAACGATCGGCACGCAGGCGGTGGGCTTTGGGTTCTTGCTTTTCCGGCTGTTAATAAGGACGGGCAAGCTAGCAGCTCGCCCCACGAAAGAGCCCAACCGCCACTCGAATTCACGGCTCGCTTCCGGCTGCGTTGCTGCCGACCTACCATGAAGGACAACGCGAATCCGCTTGTCGAATTCTGCCGGGGAGCGATCATGATGCTTCGACGAACTGCGGCGGCCCTGTTGCTCATGGGATTGTTTGCGCCGGGCGCCGTCGCTCGCGCGCATTTTTTGTTTATTCGCATCGGGCAGCCGGCCGAGGCCGGCCGGACCGTGGAAGTCTTTTTCAGCGAGAAGGCCGACGCCGGCGATCCGCGGTTTATCGGCAAAGTGGCGGGTGCGACGCTCATGCTGCAGTCGGCGCCCGGAAAGTTTCAGCCGTTGCCGGTGCGGCAGGGGGCCGATCGGCTGCGGGCGACGTTGCCGGTGGGTGGGCCGGTGAGCGTCACGGGGTTTTTGGAATACGGCGTCTTGAAGCGCGAGACGTCATTCTTGCTGCGGTACTATCCCAAGGCCGTTTCCGGCGATCCGGCCGCGCTCTCGGCGCTCGGGCCGCGGCCCGGCGCGGCGCTCGAAATCGACGCCGCGTTCATCGGTGACCAGGTGACGCTCCGCTTGCTCCGCGACGGCAAGCCAGTGCCGGATGCTGTCTTCACGACGGTTGACGATGATCTCACCAACGACGAAGTGAAGGCCGACGCGGCCGGCAAGGCGGTGTGGAAGCCGCCGTCGCCCGGGTTTTATTGCGTCTATACCAAATCGGTCCTGAAGACGCCGGGGGAGTGGAAGGGGCAGGCGTATTCCGAAATCCGCGAATTTGCCACGCTGGGATTTGCGTGGCCCCTCGTGCGGACGGATGCCGATCCGGAGGCGGTGGCCCTCTTCGAGCGGGCGCTGGCGGCGCGGGCGACTTGGGAGAAATTTCCCGGCTTCACAGCCGACGTTTCAGGAAACGTCGACGGCCGTGCGTTCTCGGGCAAGGTGACCGTCGCGTCCGGCGGCGACGTGGCGCTGTCGCTCGATGAAAACGCGGTCAAACCGTGGGTCGAGGAGCAGCTCGAGTCGATCGTCAACCACCGCTTGCCGCTTCCCAAAAGCGACCACGCGCCGACCTTGCGATTCGGCGACCGCGAGGGGGCCAACCCGCTGGGGCGCCTGTTGATCTTCGACGGCGGGCAGTTCGCGTCGAGCTATCGGGTCGTCAACGATCGGATCACGGTGGTCAATCGCAGTCTCGGACCGCGGAACATGACGATCATCGTGCTCGACGATCGGCTCAACGCCGAGGGGAAACAATTGCCGCAGGCGTTCACCGTGCAGTATTGGAACGCGGCGGACGGCTCGCTCGAGCGGACCGATTCGGTCAGCAACCGCTGGGTCCGCGTGGGCCGTTACGATCTGCCGTCGGCGATCACCGTCACGACCGCGTCGAAGAGCGGGCTCAGCGTGCGCGATTGAGCTTACGCATCACAAGCTTGGTAAGTAGACGGCTCGGGTGCCACTGGTCGGCCACGGGCGGACATTGGCACGCCAGTGTTTTGTTGGTGGACCAAGCGGCATTCGCACTGGATTTCGACGAGCTCAGTCGAGCCACGGCCCAAAGCTGCCGCCAGTGGCACCCAACCGTTGGAATCGTCGACGACGATCAACTCGCCGAGAGCACCGTCACGTTGAAGACGAGGATCGAATTGGGCGGAATCGACGTGCCCGATCCGGTCGTGCCATAGCCCAGCGACGGCGGAATGATGAGCTGGGCCGTCGTCCCCACCGGCAAGAGGGCGAACGCTTCGTCCCAACCCGCGATCACCTGTCCTTCTCCCAGCGTGAACGAGAAGGGCGTCACGTGGCCGAATTGCGAATCGGTGTTGGAGTCGAACTCGGTCCCCAGCGTCCCGTTCGAGTTCAACAGGTAGCCGGAGTAGTTGACGGTGACCGTCTGGCCGCTGGTCGGCACCGCGCCGGTGCCGTTGGTCGTGATCACGTAACGCAGCCCGTCGGCGGTCGTCGTGGCGGTGAGATTGTTGGCCGTCAGGTAGTTCGCGATCACACCGTCGCCGTCGGTCACCGTTCCGGTGCCCGTCTCGGTGTCGCCCGCCTTGTCGGTGGCCGTGGCGGTGACGGTGCTCACGGGAGACGTGAGCGTCTGGCCGTTCACGTTCAACGACCACTGCCCCGATGACGGCGCGGTGAGTTGGGAACTCGTTCCGAGGGTGTAGGTGGTGCCGTTAAAGGCGACCGTCAGGAGCGTGGTGTTGACGGCGTCGTAGGTCCCCGTGATCACGGGAGCCGTATCGGTCTCGATCGTCTGCGAGTTCACCGTGGGGGTGCCGAGCGTCGGACTTTGCGGCGGAGTCGACGTGTTGTTGACGGTCGCGTGGCGGTATGTGGGAGTGACGTCGAAGACGGCGGAGTTCTGCTCTTCGTTAACCGTGGCCTCGTTGCGGGCCGAGCCGACGACGGTCACCGCGCTTTTGAATTCGTTCGATCCCGTGGTGGAACTGTCCAAGTTGATCACGCCGGCGGGACCCATGTGGACCGAGACCGCGCCGTTATACGTCGTGTCGGTGGTGGAGAGCGTGCTGTTTTGGCTCGGCTCGGTATTGTGCAGCTTGCCGGTCACGGTCGAATCGTTCATGGTCAACTGGCCGACCAGGTCGTTCAGGTTGCCGCTGACCGTCGAGGATTCGAGATCGAGCGAGTCGCCGGCGGTCGAGCCGAGGTTGGCGGTGAGATTGTCGTTCACCGTCGATTGATCGAGCGTGACGCTGTCGTTGGAGCGCCGCCCGCGGAGCGTGAGCGAATCGGTGATGACGTTGTCCAGCGTCACGGAACTGTCTTGTGTGCCGGCCGACAGCCGCAGGTGCAACGCCGAGAGGTTATCGGTCCCGTCGCCGCTGATGGAGACCGTGTTGGCGTGCTGATTGAGCTGCATCACGATCGTGGCTGGCGCGGTGATGTTGACCGTATCCGTGGCCATTGTCTGGCCGGCCTGACGAAACTCGGTCCCGTTCGTGCCGGTCAAGACGACCTGCGAGCTGGTGTACGAGAGGCTGAAGTCGACTTCGGTCGACGTGCTGCCGCCGCGGAGCTCGCTGATGTCGATCAAATTGCCGCTGACGTGGACGGCGACCAGGCTCGTGAGCAGTTGCCGCGATTCGAGGCTTTCGAGATGCGGAACGAGGTCGAGCCGTCGCCGGCCGGAAGCACGTCGACGTGCCCGCCGTCGCGCCGCGTGAGCCCCTTTGCGTCTGAACCACGCGGAAATGTAATCAGACCAACCCCGAAGCATCGTCACGCTGTTTTTTGAAACGGTGTAATGGGAAAGGGTGTCGCGATGGAGAGATACGAAAAGCGCCTGCTCGCGGGAGCGATCCGATCACTTATCGGCCCGAAATGGATGGACCATCTAGCCTATTTTAGCGCAAGGAGGAGCGCGGGCCAGGGGGTACGGGATGTCAAAAAAATAACGATTCTGCCGATCTTTAGGCCGCCTTAAGCTCGGTTTGGCCCTTTTTGTCAGGAATAGCACGCTTGGTTTTGAGGCGATGTCGACTGGCATCCGGATGAAAAAAGTGTCATCGACCATCGGTGATCGTGGCCGTCTGTTCGCAACGGGAGCCGCCGTCGGGCGGCGCGACAATTTTGCCATACCGACCGTGAAATCCATGACAGTTCCGTTCCGCGAGGATACGATCGAGGCTCGGCAGGTCAGGAGGTGTTCATGTTGGTGCGACGCATTCGTGTGTTTTCTACGCTCGCCGCGGTGATCGCGTTGGCTGGTTTTCTCGGCCGCGGGCTTTCGCCCCGGTCGCAGGCGGATGACGGCGGCCAAGTTTCCGCTTCGCAAACAAAGACTTCGCTGCCGGATCGCGCGGTGCTCTCGCCGGCCCAGTGGAACCGCCTCGATGGGGCCGTCGACCGCGGTCTGGATTTCCTGTCGAAGCATCAAGAGGCTGACGGGTCGTTTTTCACGACGATCGAAGGGCAGCCGGCCGTGACGAGCCTGTGCATCATGGCCTTTTTGTCGCGCGGGCATCAGCCTGCGCGGGGCCGCTATGGAGCGCAACTCGAACGGGCGATCGATTACGTGGTGGGCACTCAGGAGCCGGCGAGCGGTGCGCTCATCATCGACCGCTTTCCGCGGGGCAGCATCTACTGTCACGGCATCGCGGGCATGATGCTGGCCGAAGTCTACGGCATGACGAGCGCCAAACGTCACGAGCGGATTCGCGCGGCGATCGTCAAGGCGCTCGACTTCACCCGGCAGCAACAGCTTCGCCCGAAGCGCAACGCGGACGAGCGGGGGGGCTGGCGTTACATCCGCACGTACGGTTTCAACGACGCCGACCTCTCCATCACGGCCTGGCAGCTCATGTTCCTCCGCGCGGCCCGCAATGCCGAGTTTTCCGTCCCGCAGAATTGGGTCAAGGAGGCGATGGGCTACATCCACCGCTCATTCGATGTCAACGAGCGCGGGTTCGTGTACGCCCTGTCGTCCGACGAGCGGTATGTCGACCGCGGCATGGTGGGCGCGGGAATCGTCTGCCTGGAACTCGGCGGCGAGCACGGCAGCCCGACGGCGAAAGAGGCCGCCAACTGGATCCTGCGGCAGCCGTTCCGGCCTTACAACAACTCGTTTAACGACGATGATCGCTACCATTACAGTGCGTTTTACTGCAGCCAGGCGATGTTCCAGCTCGGCGGCGAGCCCTGGCGGCGATTCTTTCCGGCGTTCCTGGACGTGTTTGCCGACGCCCAACACGCCGACGGCTCGTGGGACGCCGAGTCGGTCAAGGACGGGCGGTTCGGCAACGTCTACACGACGGCGCTCGCCGTGCTGGCCCTGACGCCGCCGTATCAGATTCTGCCGATTTACCAGCGATAAGCCTGGTCCGTGCTAAACCCGCCCGGGTCGGATACTCTTCAGAGACCATGGACCCGAGCCAAGAGCTGGAACATTTGCGGCAACGGATCGCTCCGTTGAAGAAAGAGCTTCTCGATCATCCCGTCTATCAGGAGATCGACAGTCTCGATTCGCTGCACGTCTTTATGGAGCACCATGTCTTTGCCGTGTGGGACTTCATGTCCCTGCTCAAGACGCTGCAGCGCCATTTGACGTGCGTTGACGTTCCGTGGCTTCCTACCGCGAATCCCATCGGCTGCCGCTTCATCAACGAGATCGTTGTCGGCGAAGAGAGCGACATTGACGGCCAGGGGGGATTTCTCAGCCATTTCGAGTTCTATCGGCGGGCGATGCTGCAGTGCGGCGCGAACACGGCATCGATCGACGCATTTGTGGAAGCGCTGCGCCACGGTGAATCGATCGAGGCCGCGTTGGATTCCGCACACGCGCAGGACTCGGCCCGCGCGTTTGTCCGACAGACATTCGACACGATCCAACAAGGGGACTTGTGTGCGGCGGCCTCGGCTTTTACTTTCGGACGCGAAGATTTGCTGCCGGCCGTCTTCCAGCGCGTGGTCGACGAGTTGAATGTTGAAGCCAACGGCGGCCTTGACCTTTTCCGGGATTATCTCAACCGGCATATCCACCTCGATGGAGAGGAGCACGGCCCGATCGCCAACCGGCTCATGCAATCGCTTTGCGGCACTGACGCCCGTCGATGGAAGATCGCAGAAGAGGCGGCCATGAGCGCGCTGGCGGCGCGCCGCGTGCTATGGGACGGGATTTATGTCCGTATTTGCGCTCGGAAATCAGTCGAACCGCCTGCCGCAAAGAACTAGGAATGAGCCACTCCGTTTGCCGGCGGAGCGTAATCGACCAATCGGGTCGCCAAGTGACCAGGTAAATGTCAAATGATGTCGGGAATCGAGAATCGTGCACCCATGGGGCAAACCGCGAACGCTGCCTTTGGTCAGGATCCTCTTGGTTTCCTCGCGGGCGGCGGGGAAATGGGCGAGCGGACGCGGGCCTTCGACTGGTCTCAGACGCCTGTCGGGCCGGCCGCCGCGTGGCCCCAGAGCCTCAAGACGGTCGTCCGCATCATGCTCGATTCGCGGTACGCGATGTGGCTCGGCTGGGGTCCGGATTTCACGTTTTTCTATAACGACGCGTACGCCCGCATGACGCTCGGCCCAAAACACCCCTGGGCGCTGGGCCGTTCGGCCCGCGAGGTGTGGTCGGAAATTTGGGACGATGTCGGCTCGCGGGCGGAATCGGTCTTGCAGAACGGAGAGGCGACCTGGGACGAGAGCCTGCTCCTGTTTCTCGAGCGGCGCGGCTTCAAAGAGGAGTCCTATCACACTTTCTCCTACAGCCCCGTTCCCGACGACACGAGCGGTGTGGGGGGCATGCTGTGCGTCGTCACCGAGGACACAGAACGCACGATCGGCGAACGCCGCCTGCGGACGTTGCGCGAATTGGCAACGAACACGACCGAAACGGTCCAATCGGTCGAAGACGCCTGTCGCACCGCCGCTCGGACCCTGGCGGAAAATCCGCGCGATGTGCCGTTTGCATTGATCTATCTGCTGAATGCAGACGCAACGACCGTGCGGCTGGCCGGTGCGGCGGGGCTCGAGGAGGGGTCGCCCGGCGTTCCGGCGCGGCTCGATCTGTCGCACGCCGCGCGGTCCGCAAAGACGTGGCCGCTACGGGCCGTCTTGCTCGATCCCGGTACTCCGCAGCTTGTCGCCGATCTGAAGGATCGCTTCGGTCCGCTGCCGTGCGGCGTCTGGCCCGAGTCGCCGCAGCAGGCGATCGTGCTCCCGTTGGCAAAGCCGGGACAAACGCGGCTGGCCGGTTTCCTCGTCGCCGGAATCAGTCCGCGGCTGGCGTTCAACGACAGCTACAAGGGGTTCATGGACCTGGTCGTCGGTCAAATCGCCACGGCAGTGGCGAACGCCCAGGCTTACGAAGACGAACGCAAGCAAGTCGAGGCCCTGGCCGAACTCGATCGCGCGAAGACGACTTTTTTTTCGAATGTCAGCCACGAATTCCGCACGCCGCTGACTTTGATGCTGGGTCCGTTGCAAGACGCCCTCTCCGAGTCGGAAATCGCGCTGCCCGAACGGATGCGAGCGGACCTTTCGGTGGCGCATCGCAACAGTCTGCGGCTGCTCAAGCTGGTCAACACCTTGCTCGACTTCGCGGGATTGAAGCGGCCCGCGTCCAACCGAACTATCAGCCGACCGATCTGGCCGCGCTCACCTGTGACCTGGCGATGCTTTCCGCTCGGCGATGGAGCGCGCGCAGTTGAGGCTCGTGCTCGATTGTCCGCCGCTCGATGAGCCCGTGTACGTCGATCGCGACATGTGGGAGAAGATTATCCTCAATCTCCTCTCGAATGCGTTCAAATACACATTCGAGGGGGAAATCGCCGTCAGTTTGCGCCGCGTCGATAACCATGCCGAGTTGGCGGTGCGCGATACGGGAACGGGCATTCCCGCCGAGGAACTCCCGCGTCTCTTCGAGCGGTTTCACCGCATTCAGGGCGCGGCGCGGACGCACGAAGGGACGGGTATCGGTCTCGCCCTGGTTCAGGAGTTGGTCCGGCTGCACGGCGGAACGATCGACGTCGAGAGCCAGGTCGACCAGGGGACGACATTTCGGGTCCGTTTCCCTCTCGGAAGGGAGCACCTGCCGGCCGACCGCATTTCTGCTCCGAGCGACATGGCATCAACGGCCCTCGGCGCGGCCCCCTATGTCGAAGAGGCGTTGCACTGGATTTCCGGGGAGCAAGGTGCCTCGCAGCCTGGCATTCCGGAAGTCGGCACCGTTTTCGACGGTCAGGCCGCGTCTTTGAATCCGAAGGCCTCCGCCGGCCGGGTGCTCTTGGCCGACGACAACCAGGATCTGCGCGACTACCTGGGGCGGCTGTTGGGCGCGACGTACGACGTCGAAGCCGTCGGTGACGGGGAGGCCGTGCTCGAAGCGGCACGCCGGCACAAACCCGATGTGATCGTGACCGACGTGATGATGCCGCGTCTCGACGGGTTTGGACTGCTCGAAGGAGTGCGAAAAGATCCGGAGCTCCGCGACACGCCGGTGATCATGCTCTCGGCCCGGGCCGGTGAGGAGGCCCGCGTCGAGGGAGTCGAATCCGGGGCGGACGATTATCTCGTCAAGCCGTTCAGTGCTCGGGAGCTTCTCGCCCGGGTCGGCGCGCTGATTGAAACCGACCGCATGCGGCGAAAGACGTCGGCCGCGTTGTCGCGACTCAACGAGTTGGGGCTGCACCTCTGGCGGACGTCCGGCCTTGCGGAAGGGCTCGACGAAATGCTCGGCGCGACGATCGAGTTGTTGCACGCCGAGATGGGGGCTGTCCAGTTGTTTGACACCAACCGCAAGGTCCTCAGGATCGCGGCCCATCGCGGATTTAAGCCGGAGTTTCTCGACTTCTTTCGCGACGTGTCGACAAAAGACGAGTCGGCGAGCGGCCGCGCCTGCGCACGGGTGGGCATGTGCTCGTCGAAGACGTTGAAACCGACCCTTTGTACGAGCCGTTTCGCTCGGCCGCCCGTGCTGCCGGCTATCGTGCCGTCTTTTCGACGCCGCTCATTGATCGCGACGGAGTTCCCTTGGGCATGCTGTCGACCCATTTCCGGCAGCCCCATCGGCCAAGCGATCAGGATCTCCGCGCGCTCGATCTGTATCTCCGCCAGGCCGTATCGTTCATCGAGCGGCTGCGGATGGAAGGGACGCTGCGCGAGAGCGAAGAGCGTTTTCGGGCCGTCGTCGAAACGACGCCGGAGTGCGTGAAGATCGTCTCGCCGGACGGACTCTTGGTGTACATGAACGCTGTTGGGTTGTGCATGGTCGAGGCGGACTCGGATCAAGCCCTCCTGGGCCTGCCGGTCGCCGACCTGGTCGTTTCGGAGCACCGGGCCGATTGGCTCGCCCGGCATGAACAGATTTGCCGCGGCCAACGTCTCAATTGGGAGTTTGAGATCGTCGGCCTCAAGGGGATGCGGCGCTGGATGGAAACGCACGCCGTCCCGCTTGGCCTTCCCGACGGGCGCACGGCACATTTGGCCGTCACGCGTGATATCACCGAGAAAAAACGCGTCGAGCGAGAGCGGGAGAGCCTGCTCGAAGCGGAACGCATTGCCCGTTCCGAGGCCCAGCGGGCGAACCAGCTCAAGGACGAATTCCTGGCGACGTTGTCCCACGAACTGCGCACGCCACTCAATGCCATCATGGGCTGGGCCCAGTTGACGGGGCTGAGCACGATGTCGTCCGACGAGATGAAAGAGGCGGGTCGCGCGATCGAACGCAACGCGCGGACCCAAAAACAGCTCATCGACGACCTGCTCGATATGAGCCGGATCGTCTCTGGAAAGCTCCGTCTCGATTTGCAGGAGATCGAACCGATCTCGGTGATCGAGGCGGCCGTCGAGACCATTCGACCGTCGGCCGCCGTCAAGGAGATTCGCCTCGAAAGTCTGCTGGATCCTCTCGCCGGCCCGGTTTCCGCCGATCCCGCCCGGCTGCAGCAAGTGGTCTGGAACCTCCTTTCCAACGCGGTGAAATTCACGCCGAAAGGGGGCAAGGTCCAGGTCCGGCTCGAGCGGGTCGATTCACACATCGAGCTGTCGGTTGCGGACACCGGTCAAGGTATCGACCCCTCCTTCCTGCCCCACCTCTTTCAGCGATTCCGGCAGGCCGACGCCTCGACCACGCGGAGCTACGGCGGCTTGGGAATCGGGCTGGCGATCGTCAAGGAAATCGTGGAACTGCACGGCGGCACGGTCCGCGCCAAAAGCGCTGGCGAAGGGAAGGGGGCGGCGTTTGTCGTCACGCTGCCTCTCCTGGTTCTCAAGAGCGCGACGAAGCGGGGCCGCTCGCATCCGACCGCGCCGAGCGACGCTCCCGTTGAAATCACCCTGACGGATCTCTCCGGGCTCAAAATCCTGTTCGTCGACGATGAGCCTGACGCGCGGGAGCTGGTGAAACGGCTTCTGGAAGAGTGCGGGGCCGAAGTCACGACGGCGTCGAGTGCGCTGCAGGCGCTCGACCTTCTCACGGTCTGTAAACCGCAACTCGTGATCAGCGACATCGGCATGCCGGACGTCGACGGCTACGAGTTTTTGCGGCAGTTCCGCATGAGGAGCGAGCGGTCGGCAACGGTGCCGGCAATTGCGCTCACGGCATTCGCCCGCTCGGAAGACCGGACGCGCGCGCTGCGGGCCGGTTACATCAACCACGTCGCCAAACCGATCGAGCCGTCCGAGCTGTTGGCGACGATTGCCGTCGTTTCCGGCCGAGTCAGCAAGACCCATTCTTAGTCCTTGGATAGAGCGCGCTCGACCGGCCGCTTGCTCAGATCCGGCTCGAGGCCGGCTTACTGGATTTCGCGTCTTTACGGAGAGGCGGTCTCCGTGTCCCTCGCTTCGGAGGCTGCACCAGTTGCCAGAGACACCAACTGATGCCGAGCGTCGGCAACAACACGGCCAGCGCCAGATCCAGCCACGCGCCGTCGTGACGGGGCACGTACACGATGCCGAAGACGACGACCGGAATCAGAATCACGAGCAGCAAAAAAGCCAAGACACGCACAACGGGACCTCAGCAATATTCCGACCGACCCCGGCCGGTAAAAAGAACTTGCTTAGTGAGGCTGGGAAGCAGCCCCCTTGGCCGTCACCGAGCGGCGCATCAGGAACACCAGCGGCGCGATGCACACGGCGAGGACGGAAAAGATCCAGAACAAATCCAAGTACGAGAGCGCCAGGGCCTGCCGCTGGGCGGCCTCGTAAATCTGTTGCAGGGCCATCTGGCTATCGGTCACGGGGCCGAAACCCGCCCGGTGGAACTGCTGCGTGAGCGTGCGGCGCGCCTCGACATACGGCTGGTCGAGCGGAGTGAGCGAGTCGACCAGCCGGCTCTGATGCAACTGGCCGCGCTGGGCCAGCACGATGCTCACGAGCGACACTCCCAGGCTGGCCCCCTCGTTCCTCATCATGTTGAAGAGGCCGGTCGCGTTGCTGGTTTGGTCCCGCGGGAGATAGAGGTAGGCGGCCGTGTTGATCGGGGCAAAAATGAAACCCATTCCCACCAGTTGGGCGCTGCGTCGCACCACGAGAACCCAGGGCGAAACCTCGAGATTCATGAGTGCCGCCCAGTAGCTGCCCGCCGCGATACACAGCACGCCGAAAAAGATCAGGTACCGCGCATCGAACCGCCGGCCCAACAGAAATCCGCTGATCGGCATGCAAATCATCACGGCAATCCCCGCCGGCGACATGATCAGCCCCGCCGTGTACGCGTCGTAGCCGAAGAGCGCCTGCACCATCTGCGGCATCAGCACGTTGCTCCCGTAGAGCACGAGAAAAACGGCATAAATCACCAGGCAGCCCGCGCCGAAATTGCGGTCCTTGAGCAGCCGCAGGTTGACGACCGGGTTCGGATGGCGCAATTCCCAGGCGACCGCCGTCGTGAGGCTGACGATCGCCAACACCGTCAGCACCAGAATCAAGCGGGAATTGAACCAGTCATTCTCTTGTCCGCGGTCATAGATGATTTCGAGCGCGCCCAGCCCCAGTGCGATCAGTCCGAGACCGATGTAGTCGAGGTCAAAGGGCTTGCCGCGTCGGGCCTGCCGCTCTTTCGTCATGTACGGAGGGTCCTCGACGACCAGATTGGTGAGAAACAGCGACAGGCAACCGACGGGGATGTTGATGTAGAAGATCCAGCGCCAGTTCCACTGGTCGGTGATGTACCCGCCCAGCGTGGGACCGAGGATCGGCGCCAGCAACACGGCAATCCCATACACGGCCATCGCCATGCCGACTTTCTTGGGCGGAAACGTGTCTAGCAGGATTCCCTGCTCGGAGGGCTGCAAACCGCCGCCCCCGGCTCCCTGCAACAGCCGGCAAAGGAGCAACACCGACAGGTTGGGCGCCAGTCCGCACAAGGCCGAGCTGGCCGTGAAGAGGAACACGCACGACATGTAAAACCGTTTGCGCCCGATCAGCCCCGAAATCCAGCCGGAGATCGGCAGCACGATCGCGTTTGCCACCAGGTACGTTGTCAACAGCCACGACGCCTCGTCGACTGAAACTCCCAAATCGCCGGCGATATAGGGGAGCGATACGTTCGCGACAGTGGTGTCGAGCACCTCCATGAACGTCGCCAGCGTCACGGTGATCGCGACGAGCCAGGGATTCACCGCCTGGCGGCCTGCCGCCCGTGCGCCAGCGCCAGCGTGCTCATGGGCCCACGTGCCCAAGGGCCCAGGCGACGACCATGGCAATCTCCTCACGATTCTTGTGCCGGCACGCAGCTCATGGCGTGCCGG
The DNA here is from genome assembly GCA_963833105.1 of uncultured Planctomycetaceae bacterium. Taxonomy (GTDB): domain Bacteria; phylum Planctomycetota; class Planctomycetia; order Planctomycetales; family Planctomycetaceae; genus DASPSM01. The sequence continues at coordinate 655,320 of CAWHWU010000014.1, read as the reverse complement.
GGGTCGGACTCGTGGCAAACTGCGGCAGAGGTGCATACGGCTGTAACACGTCCCCCGCGTCCGGCCCGTGCGGCGCTTCCTTGTAATAGACATAGGGGACCACGGAGAGCCCCATGAAGAGCGGCGCCCTGTCGGGGTCGTAGTTCGTCAGTTCGATGCGGACCGGCAAACGCTGCACAATCTTGACGAAGTTGCCGGTCGCGTTCTGTGCAGGCAGCAAGGACAGGGTCTGGCCCGTCCCCATCGTGAAACCGGTGACCCGCCCCTCGAACTCGCGCCGTCTCCCGTACATGTCGACCTCGCACCTCACCGGCTGGCCGATGCGAAGGTCGGCGAGCTGCCCCTCCTTGAAATTGGCATCGATCCAGATTTCGCGTACGGAGCGGACCGCCATCAGGGTTTGCGCCACGTCGACGTAGTTGCCCGGATTGACGTTCCGCCGCGTCACGACGCCGTCGATATCGCTCACAACGTCACAATAGCGGAGATTGAGTTCCGCCTGCTCGACATCGCGGCGGGCCTGCAGCAGTTTGGCCTGCGCTTGCTGGACGGCTGGTGCGTCGGCGACCAGAGACTCGACCGCCCGGTCGCTGCTGCCGGTTTCATCCCGCCGATGAAATTCGTCGAGGACCTCCTCCGGCGTCGCATCGGCGCGGGCCAGCGGCAGACCGATCTGGGCCATCGTCTCCACCAGCGTGGCCAGGCGCTCCGCACACCCGAAAAATTCTGCTGCAGACCGGGCGGAACTTCCGTCAGTTCGTGCCCCGGCGCGGGCTGCGGTGAGAGGCCCAGGCTGGCGCGGGTCGCGTAGACCAATTCAAGCGTCTGCTTCACGGCTGCCTCGTCGACTTTGACCGCTTGCCGCCGCTGGTCGAAGTCTTCTTTGCTCAAGCCGCCGCTGGGCAACAGCTCTTTGCCCCGCGCGTAATTCGCTTGAGCAAGTGCCAGGCTTGCCTTGCGGCTCTCGTAGGTCGCCACATTGGCCCGCAGGTTGGCCACTTGGTTGGCGACCTGATCCATGGCGGATTGCAACATCCAGCGCTGCGATCGGGCCAGGCCGATCAGGCCCCGCACCTGTGCCCTGGCCGCCTTGAGGTCCGTCTCGGCGGCGGTCACCGCGGCTTGCTTGATCGAGAGTTGAATCCGGTAAGGCTCTTTGTCGAGCTCGACGAGCAGGTCCCCCTTTTTGACCCGCATATTGTCGTCGACCAGCACGTGCTGAACCTGCCCCGCGACACGGGGAGCCACGAACGTGACATGCCCATTGACGTACGCGTCGTCGGTCGAAACGGTGTTCAAAACCGTGCCGATCCAGGGAATCAGGAAGGGGAGGCTGACGACGACCACCAGAAGGATCGCCGCGGCAATCGCGTATTTGAGCCACGGCCGGCGTGGTTTTGCGGACTTGGCTTCTTGTTCAGAATCGGCTGACTCGTCACGCTCCTGCTGGCTTTCAGGAGCCTGCTGCTCTTCCGTTTTTTTTGAATCCGTTTTTTTTGAATCGTCCGGTCCGTCGGCCGGCATGACTTCAACCAACGTGCCGTCCGCGCCCCTTGCGGTCTCTCCTTTGCGATTGCCGTTCTCGTCCACGTGGTACTTTCCCTTGCCGCAGGCAGTACCAACAACCGCCCGGCAAACCGTGAGGCCGGCCTCTGCCGATCGGAGAGATTAAGCAAGATTCGTGCCCCAGTTTCGCGGGGAGCAGGATCACGCACGAAGCGTTGGGTGGTGGTGGTCGACCGTTCCAACTGGACAGCCAGAGACCACCGCGGGCAGATGGACGAGACGACGGTTCCGAGAGCGCTAAAGCGTCCATGAAGGTGCGCACCGTCTCTGGCAGCGCATCCCTTCAAAAGGGAACGTCATCATCATCAAATGGAACATCGTCATCATCAAACAGTCCGTCCAAATCGTCTGATTCGTCTTCTTCTCCAGCCGCATATCGCTCCAGCTGCCGCCGCAGATCGGCGCACTTCTCCGCCAGGTCTTTTCGAGTTTCGCCGACCGCGTCGAGTGTCCCGCAAAAGGACTGAACCACCGGCTCGCGCAGCGAGGCAGTCCGGGCGACGTCATCTGTCAGCTCGACTTCACGCAAGTTACCGAAATCGCGCCGCAACCGATCGATCAGCCCGCGTTCCTCGACCGGTTCCTTCAAATCGACGATCAGCTCCGCCAGGTGCGAACCGATCCCGAACATGCCGAACACCGGCCCGCGGTCGAGTACTTCCGGTTCGACGTGGCTAAATTGCCAGACGCCGTCTGTTTCTTGGCACTCGGGCGCTTCAAGATAGAGCCGTTTGCGCTCCACTTGAGCGGCGTCGAAGCGGCGATTGAACTCCCGGTATTTTTCTTCCTCTTGCTCCCATTCCTCCCGCGTGCGGTGAAACGAGAAGGCAAAATCCTGGTCCATGTTGCAGCCGTCGAGGTGCCAGAAGACGGGCCCGGGCATGTCTGCCACCATCTCGCACAGAGGGCAATCGGGGTCGACCACCGCCTCGTGGCCGGACATCCCTTCCGGCAGGCGGGCCCGTTCGTGTTCGGCGACCTGGCGCGGGGAGAGCCCGCGACATTCCGGATCGGGCTCGTTCCACCGTTCCTCTCGCAGCGCATCGAGCCGCGGGATTTCCGCAGCCAGGAAGTCCCCCACCGTCATCGCTTTCGCCCGCAAGTCGTCTCCGATCGTCCTGATCTGATCGAAGCACGACCACACGAGGTCTCGGACAAGTTCGTAGTAGACGACGATTTCATGCGTCCCAAAGCCGGCGTACCGGAAGGCGTGCGAATCCCGGTCGAGACCGGGCGGGCACTTATGCATCCACGACCATTGATTGGCCCGGTCCTGCAAATCCCAATCAATAAACTTGTGCTTGGCCAGGAGCACATCGCGGGGAGCCTGCCCGTTCAAGTCATCGCGCGGCGTGGTCAACCAACGGGCGTGAATCTGTGACACGGCCTTCGCCGCCGGTCCCTCGTTGTCGTCAGTCTTATCTCGCGATTCTGCGTTTTTCGGCTCGATGTGGATCGCGGTCGCCGGATCGGCAAACGCGCTCCAGCATCCTTCGGCGATCGATCTCAGCATGGCCGTGCCATAAAGGACGGCCCGCGCGTTGATCTGTGGTGTGGAGGCGCGTTCGCGCCGTCGCTCCTCGGACCGCGCGCGCCAGCCCTCGACCTGCGACGAGAGCAGCCAGTCCTCGCTCAGATGAAAGCCGAGCTCGATGTCGGTCGACTGGGTGCCATCGTGATAATAAACGCAGCCCGACGGTTCGGGATTCCAATAGGTCGAATCGCAGACCAGCAGGCGTGCGGCCAGGTCGATAATGACGAGGCCCGCATCGTACGGCTCATCGTCGATTCCCGCCCGAAACGAATCGAAAAAGCCCGATTCGCCGGGCGCCTCGAATCTCGCAACGGCGGCTTCCAGCTCTTCGATCGTCTCCGGCTCGGCACTCAGGGCGGCAACCACCGCATCGGCAAAGCCGCCATGCCGCGTGGCATGGATCGCGCGACGGGCATCCTTAAGAACGATTTTGACTTCGCTCATGGGCTTCAGCGCTCCTCAAGGCCAGAGGGTCTCACCGTTTTGATCGCGAGTCGGTTGGCTTCAGCAGGTCCTTGTAGTCAAGTTTGCCCTGCCGATGCTGTTCGACTTCGTCTTTCGACAACAATCGCTTGCTGCCGTGGCGACAACAACATGGCTATTGCGACCGCTTTGGCCAATGTCCGAGTGAAACAGCACGTATTCGAAACGGATGCGATCGTTTCCGTCGACCCACCATTCGTTGCCGCGGACGACGGAGTGTTCGTCGTGGAATTCCGTTCGGCCATTTTCGCCCCGATGTTCGGCGAAATACTCTTTCGGAATGGTGAGTCGCCGGTCCATGACGAAATGAAAGGACTTCACTCGCTCCTGCCGCGCCCTCCAATTGGCGAGGATTCGCTTCAGAACGGCCGATTCTTTGGAGGTTTCGTGCTTCGCGCTTCGATCAGGCTCCTCCGCGGCTGGCGATCCCGCGGAGAGCATCGCCACCAGGCAGAAGAGCGTCGCACTGCGGCAGCTTAAGAGCGATCGGATGGGAGTCATGCGCAACTCCGACGGGAATCGGCATTATAGCCGATTCCCGTCGGAATCGCGTCCGAATTCGAGGCGAGTGCCGTCCCGGCGCGAGTGCTGCTTCAACTCGCGAAGGGCGTCCCGCGCGTGCCGCTCACTTCAACGGCTTCCGCTTGAGCAGCGAGTTGATCTTCGAACTCGCTTTTCCGTCACTGAAGACGACAAAATCTTCCTGGATGAGGTTGCCATTCTTGATCCGGTAAGCCCCTTCGTGCACGTGCATGTCGCTCTTCGGATCGAAATTGGTCCCCCCCTCGAAGGCGAACTTGATCTCGCCCGGCTTGTCCGTTTTCACGAATTTCATAACCGGCGCATTCTGCAGCGCGCAGTAATGCGTGAGCAGGAGGTCGGGACCGTTCATGTGGTAGACGGTCACCATTTCGTCGGCTTCGCCCGGAAAGATGGTTTCAATCACCGAACTGCCTCCGGACGAGACGTGGAACGTATTGAGATGCGATTTGCCGCCGTGGTCGTGACCGCTTCCCGAGCGCTCCCAAGTGCCGGTGAGCGTTTTCAGGAAGTCGAACGCGGAGTTCGCGTCGTAAACGACCGATTCGGGCGCGGCCGACGGTTTCGTGGCCGTTTTGGCATCTCCCGCGCGGATCGCCGGGCTAATGGCGAGGACGAACGCGCACGTCGACGTCAGGGTCAGCAGTTTTCCCATGGTAGTCTCCCGAGATGTTTGCGAACGCGCCGTGAATGCGGAACCGCCGTATTATACCCGTGGCGAGTCGACGGAGCGTCAACTGCCTGCCGAACTCGATTGCGGGAAAATGAGCGCGTCAGATCTCCATCCAATGGATTCCAGCATGGATCAACTTCGGCGTTCTCGCCTCTTTGCCTATGTCGGGACCTTCAGTTCGCCTCTTCGCGACATGTTGCCGACGCAGGTCGATCTGCCCCCCGGCAACGGCCGGGGGATTCACCTCTTTGAGGCGAATCGCAACACGGGGGAACTCGCGCCATTGGGCATTTACGAAATGGGGACGAGCCCAAGTTGCTTCGCTGTGAACGCCGCCGGCACGCGCTTGTATTCCGCCAACGAAACCGATCGCGTCGGCGAAGACAACCAAGGCACGGTGAGCGCGTTTGCCATTAATGCCGCCGACGGGAATCTGCGGCTCCTCAACACGGTTCCCTCGGGCGGAGCCGGGCCCACCTTTGTGAGCTTCCATCCCTCCGGGCGATTCCTGCTGGTGGCCAATTATTTCGGAGGCTCCGTCGCGGTCCTGCCGATTCTGACGGACGGCAAGTTAGCCGCGGCCACCGATATCAAAGTCGACATCGGCCCCATCGGTCCCACCGCGGCGACGAATGCTCCTCCCGGCAGCTTTGCCATCAGCGGGCACGATCGGACCCACGCGCACATGATCGAGGCCGATCCCACGGGTCGCTTCGTGCTGCACGTCGATTTGGCAATGGACAAAATCTTCGTCTGGCGATTCGACGACGCGGCCGGCATCTTGAGTCCGGCCGACACGCCCGCCGTCGTTCTGCCGCCCGGAGATGGGCCGCGGCATTTCCACTTTCATCCGAATGGCCGCTGGTTCTACTCGATTCAGGAAGAGGGCTCGACCGTCGTCCTCTTCGACTTCGAGGCGGCGACCGGCCGGCTCACCCCGCAGCAAACCGTTTCCACCCTGCCGCCGGGATTTGTCGGGAGTAACTTCTGCTCCGCGATCCTGGTTTCGGCCGACGGCCGGTTTGTCTATGCCGGCAACCGGCTGCACGACAGCATTGCCGTCTTGTCAATCGGCGTCGACGGGACGCTGACATTCGTCACAGAGGAATGGACGCGGGGCGATTACCCACGGAGCTTCGCCTTCGACCCGGCCGGTGAGTTTCTGTATTGCTGCAATCAGCGGGCCGACAATGTGACGGTTTTTCGAGTCGATCGCGATTCCGGCGGCCTGGCGTTCACCGGCCTTTATACGCCTGTCGGCAATCCGTCGTGCATCGAGTTCGTTTCGCCAACCGTGCCGCAAACGAACGCGTGAAAAGCCGACGGCATCTTGTCATACTCGCACCGCACGTCCCAGTTCCCAAATCGCCAAACGGAGTTGCCCCATGACTGTGATGTCCGGTCTGTCTGGCAATGAAATGTATTGTCTGCGCCTCAAGGGCCTGGCTCCCGGCGAAATGGTGATCGGCAACAGCGTCTATTCGCTCGGATTTCTGGGGAACCTGGGGGCCGGGTTGCGGAATATTGCCGGCGGCGAGGTGACACAAGTCACGCAAGTGATTCACGAGGGGCGGCTCGAAGCCTATAGCCGCATGGTGGCCGAAGCCCAAGAGCACGGCGGCCACGGCATCACGGGCGTCAGCAGCGATCTCAAAAGCTTTCACGGCAACGTGGAGTTCCTCTCCATCGGCAGCTGCGTGCACCACATCGACTCGGCCGCGCGGGATTTCGACTTCTCGTCGAGCAGCGACGGCCAGGAGCTGTATTGCCAGCTCGATGCCGGTTTCACCCCGACCAAGTTCGTCTTCGGTAACGTCGCCTATTCGATCGGGCTGGGGGGCGGGATCGTGGGAGCCCTCAAAAGCCTCGGCCGCGGAGAAATCAAGCAATTCAGCGACGTCTTGAACCACACCCGGCACTTGGCGCTTGCGCGATTGGTCGGGGAGGCGAAGGCCGTCGAGGCCAATGCCGTTGTCGGCATCCAAACGACCGTCATGCCTTTCCGCGGCATCCATGAAATGATGATGACCGGCACGGCCTCGCGGCATCCCGAGCTGCCGCGCGAGTACGACGACAACCCCGTCACGAGCGATCTCACCTGCGAAGAGATGTGGAACATGGCCAGCATGGGCTTTTTGCCCATCAAGCTCGTGCTGGGCACGGCGGTTTACTCGCTCGGCGTGGTCGGAGGCGTGGCGGCCTTCTTGAAATCATTTTGCGCGGAGAGGTCAACGAGCTGACCTCGCTCGTGTACGACGCCCGCGAGCACGCCATCGGCCTCATCCGCGATGAGGCGGCGTCGATCGGGGCCGACGATGTGATCGGCATCAAAACGCACGTGAACGAGTTGGGCGGACTGCTCGAATTCATGGCGATCGGCACGGCCGTCAAGCGGTTTGCCAGCCTCAAAACGGTCTCGCCGACCTTGCCGCCGCAAGCCATCATCCGCGACAAGGACACCTGGATCAGCCACGACCAGGGCCTGCTGCAATCCCTCAAAGGCGGCAAAGACAGCGATTGAGCCGCGGTGAACGAGCAGCGTCGCACATTATCAAAGATCACGTTGTTGCCGCTCGTCGCGACGACCTACCTGATGGTCTCGGGCGGTCCGTACGGCATCGAGGAGCTGATCCAGAAGTGCGGCTATCTGACAACCGTGCTGGTGCTGGTCATCACGCCGCTCGTCTGGAGCCTGCCGACCGCCATGATGGTGGGCGAACTGTCCGCCGCGATCCCTGAGGAGGGGGGCTACTACGCCTGGGCCCGCCGCGCGTTGGGCCCGTTCTGGGGCTTTCAGGAGGCGTGGCTGTCGCTCGCGAACAGCGTCGTCGACATGGCCCTCTATCCGACGCTCTTTGTTCTCTACCTCGCGCGAGTCTGGCCGCGCGTCGCTGAAGGAGCGGCGGCGCTCGAGATCGGTTGGGCGGTGATCATCGCGTGCGCTGTCGTCAATATTCTCGGCATTCGCGTCGTCGGATACGTTTCGCTCGCGTTGACGGCCGCGCTCTTGATCCCGATTGCCGCACTCTCGGCACTGGCTTTCGGAGGTCCCAGGTTGTCGAATGCGGGATCCGCACCGGCCGGTCACGCCGACATGCTGGGCGGGATTCTCATCGCCATGTGGTGCTACAGCGGCTGGGAAGAGGCGTCGACGATTGCCGGCGAGGTCGATCGGCCGCAACGGAATTATCCGATCGTGATGCTGGGCGTGCTGGTCCTCGTGTGGCTCGTCTACACGGTCCCCGTCCTGGCCCTGGCCCACAGCGGAATTGACTCCGCCACGCTCACCAACGGTTCGTGGGTGGATGTGGGAATGAAGATCGGCGGCCAGTTTCTGGGCTCGGCCATTCTCGTCGCGGGCCTGGTGAGCGCCTTTGCCATCTGCAACGCGCTGGTCCTCTCCTACACGCGTCTCCCGCTGGCGCTGGCCGAAGATGGTTATCTGCCGAGCGTGTTCCGGCGGCGCCTGCAGAGATCGGGCGCGCCGTGGGTCTCGATCGTCGTGTGCGCCGTCGCGTGGGGCGCCATGCTTCCCGTCGGGTTCGAGAAGCTGATCGCGCTCGATGTCATCCTGTACGGACTGTCGCTCGCGCTGCAATTTGCATCTCTGACGTTCCTGCGGTTTTACGAGCCCGACTTGCCTCGACCCTTTCGGGTTCCCGGCGGAAAATGGGGCGTCGCCGTCGTCGGCGTCGCCCCGGTCCTGCTGCTGCTCATAGCCCTGTACCACGAGGGTTTTGGAGCCGAGCACTCGTATCAAGCCGTCGCCATCGGCGGCATCGTCGTCCTCGTGGGGCCGGTGCTTTACCTTCTCGCCCGTCCGTCAAACTCACGTGGCGGAGGGGGCGGCCCACTCACGGACCGCTGACCCCCGATTCCTGATCCCTGGCGAGCGCAACGAGCCTCACTTCACCTTGTTCGGTGCGACACCCAGTTCGTCGATCGTTTCATGGACGCCGATGGTTGTTTGGGCCAGCTCGACGGCACGGCGTCTGGCTTCGGCGCTCGGGACGCTCCCTTTGAGCACGATGACGCCTCCGTCTTTCGCCTCGATTTGGAACGGCGCGTCGACGAGCGCCTTGTCCCAATATAGCCGTGCGTAGACGCGGCCCTGCACCGTCATGCGGTGTGTCGCTTTCTGAACGTCTTTCCACGTCTCCCGAAGTTTGTCTTCCGCCCTGTGAAGTTCGCGATTCAACTTGTCGCCGATCGAGTTCGAATCGCCCTGCTGCCCGACGGCATTGAACGCTCCGCACGTAAGGACAACGCACACAGCCGCCAACAAAAGCACGCGCGACATGTTATTCCCCTTTTCTTGCCTGTGGGTCGTGTCAGAAGTCATCCGTGAGCCAACCGGCCCGCCGCGGCGAGAGAATCGGCCTCGGCCGCGTTCTCCCCGACAAAGAGTGCAGGGGAGGGCAAAGCGATCCCCGCTTTCCGGAGCGGTAACAGGAATTCGCCGCTTGCCAGCCTAATCTTGGGAACTACTTCCCGATTTTGCCACCGATGGATCGAATCCGGTGTCCGTGAAACGCTCGAGTGCCACTGTCTGAGCGGCTTCCGCTCAGCAGTGTCTTCCGCCGATGCGTTACGGATCCGCAGTACCAGCTTGGGCGACGTTTTGTCCGTCGCGATCGGTCAAGTCGTCCGCCGATGGTCGCGTTTTGTCGTAACGCAGACGTCGACCACGCGGCCGCTGTCGGAGAGGGCGACATGGAACCGCTCGCGGCCCTCGATCCGATGGAGCGACAGATGGTACGCCTCGTCGGTCACCGCCAGGTACGGACGGTGGGCCGGCGTGTCGGGCCGGTCGATCTTGCCCCAGGATCCGTCCCCCAGGTAGACGATGCCCCGCTCGTTAACGCGGCCGTCGAGCAGCGGATGCGTCCGCTTATATGCGTGGTCGTGGTGCTCGAAGACGGCATCGACGTTGTACCGCTCAAAGAGGGGCACCCAGTGCTTGCGGGCGTCGGCGCCGATCTGCGCATTGATTTTTTTCATGTCGTCCATCTGCCACACCGAGGGGTAGGACGGCACATGATTGAAGGCAAACACCATCGGCATCTCCTCGCGGGCTTTAAGGGTCTTGTCCAGCCAGTCGCTCTGCGCCCCGGCAACCGGCGACGTGTGATTCGAGTCGAGAAAGACCAGCGACAGGTAATCGCCGAAATCGAGGCTGGCGTAGCCCGTCTCGGGATACAGCCCGTCGAAGACCGCAAAGAAGAAGGGGGCCTCGTGCCGCGGCCGGCCGAAGCGGCCCAAGACTTCGTGGTTGCCGATTCCCCCGAGCAGCGGAATCATCCGCCCCTGCGCGTCGCGCAAGTCGCGGGAGTAGTTCTTGAGAAACTGCAGGAAGATCTCGGGCGATTTGGCGTCTTCGTAGGCGATGTCGCCCGACATCACGACGAACATGGGCGACTGCGCCGCCGCCACGTGATTCGTCGCGACGGCATGCTTGTTGATGCCGCTGTCGCCGCCGGAGACGAAATGAATCGTCTCGGTCGCCTTGGCCGGCATCGTGCGAAACTTCTCTTCGGCCGAATCGAGCCCCACATGAAAACGATAGTCGGTCCCTGGCTCGAGTCCGCTCAACTCGGTCCGCAGGATCCAGCGATTGGTCAGTGGAAAACGCCGCGCCGTCCCCGTCTTTTGCTGCCAAATGTTCGCCCCGCGCTTGGCATACCAGATCGGCCGCTCGACGGCCTCCTTTTCCTCGCCGACCCACTGAATCGTCATCGTGGTCGTCGGGTCTCGCTGCCACGTCAGAAACAGGGCGGTCGGCTGATACGCAGGCTTCGCGGCAAAAGCCGGCGGGGTCCGCGTCCCTTCGCCAAACAACGAATGGGTGTACGCACCCCCCACGAGAAACGAAGCCGTCTGCAAAAAACCGCGGCGACTCAATTCAGACATCGGGATCTCCTTCCGCGAACACTCGGGCACCGGCAACCGATCACAGTGCGCAGCGCGAACCGAGCTATCTCTAACAGCCGCTCTCCGCGCGTTCAACGCGCGCCACTCATCGGGGCATGAATTCGGCCAAAGATGAAGATTCCATGCGAGCCGCGCAAAATCGTGAAAAGAGAGGGCCGCCACACTGTCTCCCGCCATCTGACTGTCGTCTGACGGCCGCTCAATTTCGCGGCACGAGTTTCAAGTCGCCGTATGTCGTCACGCCCGCGCGGACCACATGAAATCGCAGAGTCGAGAGGGGCGCCTCATCCGCCCGCAGATGATCGAGAATCCAAAAGACGTCTGTCACCTTGATCGTCTGAAAGCGGTCCAATCCCACGAGGACGTCATTTTTCTGGATCCCGCTGCCGCTGGTCGGGCTGTCCGGACGGACTTCGATGACCTGCAGGCCCCCTTCATACTTGGACGTGGCCAGCAGAGCGTCGCTGCGGGAAATCTTTGCCAAACGCAGTCCCAGGGCGTCCCAGATTCGTTTGGCGTCAGCACTCTCGCCGCCGCGGTCGCCTCCTTGCGGGTGCACCGAATTCCCAGTTCCGAAATAAACGCCCCCGAATCCAGTTCCCCCATCGACCGGATAAAAGCTCACGTGCGGGCAGCCGCCGTAAGACATCGGGAGGAACAGCGTGAACGTGCCCGTCCCCTGGCTGACGATGAGGTTTTGGGCTTTCACGGCAAAAGCGCGCGCCGTCGACGTGCCGGAGTCCATCACGGTAACCGATGCCTGCAATTCCGCTTTATCGTGCGAGGCAAGCGTGTAGGTCCCTTTAATCCAATAAATGTTTCCCGTCGCAAATGTGTCGACCGTCCCTCGGACCTCCACGATCGTGATCTCGTCGCCGTTCAAGAACTTCGTTTCGCCCACCTCGAAGGGGACCGCGAACGGAAACTCCGGAGCGACCGCGTGGCTCTCTTCCTGCTTGATGGTTTGGTACAGCGCCGCCAGGCGTTCGACCGGAATCAGGTATGACAATTTAGGCGCGCCTTTCGAGAAACGTGTCCCTACGAGCGTGATCCCGACCAGCTTCCCGTTCTTGAAGAACGGTGTCCCCTCGGGAAAGCCGCTGCCATCGAAGCCGCCGCCGTCGATCTCGATCAGCGATGAATAGCGGCGGACCTTCGAATCTCTCAGCGTCACGCTTGCCTCTTGATTGACCGCGAGCACGTGGGCCGCGTGCGGCTTGATCTTGATTCCGATACGCCACGACGTGGCCGCATCGAGCACATCGCCGACCGCGACGGTCACCGACTCCGGAAATTTATAGGACGATAAATGTCCCGAAGCGCGATAGGCAAAGATCTCCGCGTTGGAATGAGGATCATAGATCGCTTCGACCGCAGGCTTGCCGGCCCTTTCGAGATACGTCGCGTCGATCGCGGGGGGCAGATCGTCGGGAACATGGGTCGCCAGGCTCGTCGTAAAAACGAGCGAATGATCGCCAGCGTCGAGCACGACACCATACACGCCGCGCCGCGCACGGTCTTGAAAGAAGACGAGCACCAGCTTGGCGACGGCTTTCTCAGCGGGCGAACTCGGTGCGCGCGGCCGCTCGGACTTGTTGATTTCCACCAGGCGCACGTCGTGGTGCGCGCGGATGTCGACGATGGCTGCCGGGGAGCGCCGCGTCGCCGCCGCGTCGGCTTTTGGCGTGGGAAGTTGTCCCTGCGCCCAAACCAGCGTCGTGCCACACAGTGCGCCGGTCGCAAGCGCCAACAAGGCGACGAGACTCGTGGCGAGAATTGGTCTCACCCGCGTGCTCCGGTTGCGGCGTTCCGAGATCAATTCGCGGACGCGATCCTCCAACCGGCCGCGCCAGCCGAGGATCGCCGTGGACGTGTCGAACGCGGTGAAATTCCGCGACAGGGCGGCCACGCGCAAGAGCGTTTCGCCGTACGTCACAGGCTGCTGTCGAGCCAGCACGTAGTTATCGCAGACCTCCTCGCGGGCGTTGGCCAGAAGCCGGTTGAGCCAATGCACCGGCCAGATCGGCCAATAAGCGACGTACGCGACGGCCTGCAGCACGATGACAATCTGGTCGCGTCGCACGATATGGGCACATTCATGCACCAAGACGTCCCGCAGTTCGGCCGGCCCGAGCGTCGTCGACAGGCCGGAAGGCAGCACGATCACCGGTCGAAACAGCCCGGCGGCAATCGGTGTGCAAACGTGGTCCGACTCGGCAACTCGAGGCAGGCGACGGCCGCGCACGACCTGACGCGCATCTTCCAGCAGATCGACGAGCGTCCCCGAGTTGTGATAACGGAACGAACGGGCCGCTGCGCGAACCCGCAACCAGCCGCGAAGCACGCGAAATGACAAACACAGGCCGCCCGCAGCCCACACAACCAGGGCCAAACTCAGACCCGCTTGAGCCGAGTTGAACGGCGCCTCGCCCGCCGGTCGGGTTTCGCGCGACAGAACGAACTGCGGTGCCTCTTGATCCGGAATGGTCGACGAAATAGGCCGGTTCCACACAGTTTCCGGGGGAGCTGTGGCCGCCCCTTTTTGCAATTCCGGCGATCGCTTCGCCGAAACGACGGCAGCCGTCTTCACTCGCGCGGATACCGGAAAGAGTTCAGCATCTCGTGCCGAGGCGACCGGGCTGTTTGGCGCAGGAAGCGTCAGGACGAACGGTGAAAGTCGTTCCGTGAGCAAGGCGGCGACGACGACCGGGCTCACAAGCGCAGACGAGCGCGGTGAGCAAGACAAAATGCCGGGCGGCCGCCTGGTGTCGGAAGCATGCGGTCAATGCGATGCCGAGGATCGAGATCAAGCCGACCGTCAACGCGACCCGCACAACAAGCGCGACGGCCCCGGTCCCGGAAAACCAAGAGTCCAAAACGGCCATGATCAAGACTCCTTTTTTGTGGACTGTTTCGCCTGCGCGTCGTTGAGGATCGAGCGGATCCGCGCCAGCTCATTCCGGGTCAGTCCGCGGGAGTCGAGCAGCGCGTTGACGAGCATTTCGGGCGAACCGCCGCAGACGCTGTCCAGGACTTCCCGCACCTTTTGAGTCACTGTGGCCTGCCTCAGTTGCGCGGGTGCGTACAAGAACGTGCGGCCAATCTCGCGGTGCGTGACCCACCCTTTGCCTTCCATCCGCTCCAGCATCGTGCGGACCGTATTCCGGGAGATGTCCCGCCGCGTCGAGAGAATGTCTCGCACTTCGCTGGCGGCCAAAGCGCCGCGCTCCCAGAGCACCTCCATGATCTCTCTCTGCGCCGGCGACAATTCGGGCAGAGTGCGCCGCGGCCGCTTCATACGCCCTCCAGGTGACGACTAGACGTAGCCATAATGGTGACTGTCAGTAGTCATGTCAAGCGCAGTCGGAGCCGTCATTCATACTCTTGTCTTTCCCCTGAACCCTGATCCCTGACCCCTATTTCCGCCGTTTGCGATTCGGCGAATCGGCCGGGGCCCGTTCGGTGGTCTCGAGGTGCACGCTCGAGAATCGCTGGTACAGAGTGGCCAGCGGGACGTGGAAGATGCCGTGTTCCGTGGCGAAGCCGTTTTCGGCCCCTTCCGGGCCCTTCGGCTTGAAATTCTGGCCCCAGGGATTCCAGACGGTGACTCGGTCGGACTTGAAGTCGAAGGCCATGATGGCATACGCGTGGTGGTAGCCCAGGCCCCGGACCTTTTGTGAGCCGGAAGGGGGATCGCCCATCTCGACGCTGGCCATGCGACCGTGAGCGAGAGTTACGGGAATCTCGCGGCGGAGTTCCTGGAGCCGGGCGCGGGCTTGTTGCGGGTCGCGGAGCTTGATCCCTTTCACCTTGTGGCCGGAATAAAGCGTCATTACCGTCGCCGTGCTGCCGCCGCTGGCCATGGCGTCGGTCGGTTCGGCCGTGCGTTTGGCGGCATCCTTCGAGCGGGCCCGCAGCCGTTTGCCCAGGGCCTTCTCCAGCACGCAGAGCCAGATCCCGTCCTCGAGGCTGTTGGCCGAGTTGTTGACGAGCAGCTCGGCCTCAGTGGGGGCACCAACGGGGAACGATTCGCCGTCGAAGAATCTCACCACGTAATTTCCTTTGGCTGTTCTTTGGATCATGTCACGGATCTTGTTCGGGTGCTTCGCCGCGAGGAACCCGGTGAGGCAGAAGAAATAGCAGTCGCCGATCGGGCCTTGCTTCATCGTGGAGAAGTCGGGCCCGGAACCGGCATAGAGCCCGCGGTCGACCGATTGCAGCACCTTGAGGTAGCGCTTATAGCTCGCCTCGGCGTGGAAGGGTTTCGGCGGCCCTTTGGCCGGGTCGAGGGCGACCGGGTCGGCCAGCGTATCGAGGTCATCGATATCGTGGGGGTTGAGCGTGAAACCGGGCCGCACGGCCGCCGGCGTATGCCGCTCACGCAGTTTCAGCACCGCGAGGGCGGCCGCCGCCTCGCCGCGAATCGCCCGCCGCGACATGAGCGTATCGATCTCCTTGCCTTCGAGCCGACCGTCATGGTTGAGGTCCCAGGTGGCGAAGTGGTCCCGCACCACGTCGGCGAAAGGAGCATGTGCCGGCTCGGCCCCGTGCGCGAACCCACAAGTGACCGCAAGAGCCAGAAAGAACGCCGCGAATCTCATCGAACGATTGTCCTTCTGCCGTGCGGGACGGGAGCGTCCGTTGCCGTCTCGAATCTGGTGTAGACGGCGGTTCAAAAACGTAGCGCCGGGCGGCCGAAAAACGTAGCGCTGGTTTAGGTTGGTTCTCCAGTCTGAGCCCGTGCGGCGTCGCTCCGACGGGTGGTCACGTCAGTCTTTAGAAGGAGCTTTCCGCTGCCGGCGTTTGGCGTCCTGCAGACGGTAGCTTTCTCCCTTGGTCTCGATGATCTGACAACGGTGCGTCAGACGGTCCAACGCGGCGCCCGTCAGACGCTCACTGCCGAGCACCTCGGTCCAATTTTCGAAGGGCAGGTTCGAAGTAACGATCACGCTCTGGCATTCGTACGCAGTCGCGATCACGTCGAACAGGAGTTCTGCTCCGGCTTTGCTCGCTGGAACATACCCGAGTTCGTCCAGGATCAACAAGTCGAGCTTTCTCAAGGAGGCCCGCAGCCGCAAGAGCGAGCGTTCCTCCTTGGCTTCCAGCAGCGTCGTGATTAGCTCCGTCACCCGCCAGAAGCGAACTCGCTTCCCCTGAGCGCAGGCGATCATAGCCAACCCCGTCGCCAGATGCGTTTTCCCCGTCCCCGAATTCCCCACGAACAACACGTTCTGGCGCTGGTCGAGGTAGTCACCCCGTGCCAGTTCCAGCACCAGCGGCTTGTTGACGCTGGTACGGGCGTCGAAGTCGAACTCGTCGAGTGTCTTGTAGGCCGGGAACCGGGCAGCCTTCAACCGCCGCTCCCCAGACTTCCGCTCCCGCTCGATCAGTTCCAGTTCGCAGAGCTGCAGCAAGAACCCAAGGTGGTCGACGTTCTCCCGCGCAGCGTTGGGACACCGTCTCACACTCCGCGTTCATCGTCGGCAGCTTGAGCTGCTTGAGGTGGTGCTGCAACAGAACCAGGCTCTTCGTCTCCGTTTTGGGTGTCGTCATGGCTCAGCCCTCCACCAACAGGGTTTGGTAGGCAGAGACATCAGTCGCTTCGACGTTCACCCCTTTAAGGTGAGGTCGGCCGTCGAGGGAGAACAGCGGGACCGGTTCCTCCCGGCGATGTTCCAGGATGACCCGGATGCTGTCGGCATCCGTGATGTCCAGATCGAGAGCATACTCCACGGCATCGGTCAATTGCGGCAGATTGGAATGCTCTAACAGCCGCAGCACGCGGATAAATTCCCGCATCCCGAGGCCGTTGGGTTCCCGCTCCAGCCGCCGCCTGAGCGTCTCGAAGCAGGAGGGGAGGTTCCAGTTCTCCAAGGGCCGGGCGAAGTCGAACCCACCCGGCTTCCGTTCCAAGAGAGCCAGGTAATGGACCGGCTCGAACAGGTACTTCTCCCGTCCCCAGTGCCGCGGATGCCGGGCGATCAGCCGATCCTCGTGGACCAGCCGAATCTCGTCGACCGTGGCGACCACCAGAACCTTCCGATGGGCGTACTTCACCGGGACCGAGTAGTTGTTCGTGTCGAACCGCACCAACGACAACGAGCTGACCGACGCCGGCTTCACTCGCCGGGCCTCGAACTCCTGGGGAGGGATCGGCAAGAGAGCTGGTCGTTCTTCCTCCAGCAGAACGGCCTTCGGCGCCGACTTGCCGTACAACTGCCGATCGAGATCGGCTTGGCAACGCTGAAGCAGCGTGGCATTCAGCTCCACCAGGCTGGCCACTTCCGGGACCGGCACCAGGTAGTTCGTCCGGGCAAAGTCCAGGAGCCGTTCGACGTGTCCCTTCTCGTTGGGCCGTCGGACCAGGCAAAAATGGTCCTGGAACAGGAAGTGGCTCTTGAGCCGCAGAAACTCCTTGGTCACCTCCCGTTGCCGGCTTCCGGTGATCTTCGCCACCGCGATCTTGCTGTTGTCGTAGCTGATCCGTCGGGGCACGCCGCCGAAGAAGGCGAAGGCCCGCTTGTGACCTTCCAAAAAGGCTTCGGTACACTCCCGAGGAAAGACCTGGATGACGAGAGCATCCGAATAGGGCAGCGTCATCACGAACAGAGCGACCTTCGTCGCTTGTCCGTTCAACTTCACCTGGGCAAAGCCGAAGTCGACCTGGGCTTCTCCCGGCCGATGAGAGAGGGGCAGGAAGACTTCTTGGTGACCATTCCGCCAGGCCCGCACCGCATCCTTGACGATCGTCGGCTTGCCGGTAAACCCATGCTCGTCACGCAGCCGCTCCCAAATCCGCTGCGCCGTATGACGCTGCTTTTTGGTGCCTTCCGATCGGACTCGAGGATCTCCTCAATGATCGGCAGAAACGGCTCGATCTTCGGCTTGTGACGCGGCTTCGTCCGGCGATACCCCGGCGGCTCGACATGCGCCAGGATCTTCTCCAGCGTCTCCCAATGCAGGTCGTACTCGCGGCAGGCCGCTCGCTTCGTTAGCTCCCCAGTCAATACTCGGCGGCGAATCTCACTCCACATCTCCATGTCGGCGTACACTCCGGTGCCTCACTGCTTCCTGAGAGAACGGGGGAAAAGTCCCCATTCTGCTCAGGCCCCAGTGTCTGCACGAATGTGCGCTCCGCTATGCGGCCGCCGCGACGATTTTTTCCCGGCGCTGACGTTTTTGGACCGCCGTCTACATCTGGTACGGTCGGGCCGCAAAACGGCGAAAATGGCTGCAACGCTAACTGCGGATGCGATGGCCGGCCGCCGGTCCTTCCTCCATCCTATCCCGCGTCGGCACGGTAAGGGTACGGAATTCGCCGATGCCCTGAGCGGGACGGATTCCGCTCGCTCGGGCACGCACGATCGCTACGGCGTGCAAACTCGCGCCCTCTTCCCGATTCGGCAATAAGCGACCATTTTCCCGGAAATCGGCCGGGATTTGTGGTTGCCTTCCCGCGCGCTCGGTCCTATCGACCGCCGCGTGCCCGAGACTTTGGAGGGACTCGCGGATTGCATGCGGGATCAAACCCCTTGACGGGGATTTGATCAGGGCGGTTTTCTTGCAGTAGGCTTTGGGGAGCTATGCGCGAATTGTGCGAAATCCTGGTCGTCGGGTTCTGCCTCTGGCTGGCGTGGTACGCACTTGCTCCCAAGCCCGTGTTCAAGGTTCGCTTTGCCAAGGGGGCCTTGCGCGTCACCCGCGGCAAAGTGACGGCCAACTTTGAGCAACAGATCGGCGAGATTTTCGAGCAATGGCAGATTCGCCGCGGATGGATCGCCGCCGTGCAACGGGGCCCGCAACGGACGCTGGTTTTCTCCCGCAGTGTGCCTCCCGGCTGCCGCCAGCAGCTTCGCAACTTATGGACGAACATCTGAAGCGCAGCGCCGCAACCGGCGTCATTGCCCACGTTCGACGACCAGGCTTTTCACCGTCCGCAATTCGGGAACGAAGTGCACGCCGGTCTGGACTTCGATGTTGTGCAGCACGAGCGCCGGATCATGGTCCTCTTTCTCGTTCCCTGCCTTCTTCCGCAAATGTCCGTGAAGGATCCAAGAGATCTGCCGAGGCGGTTGTTGCACTTCGTCCACGATCGGCATGTCGATCCAGCGACCGAGCCAGAGAAGAAACTCTTCAAACTCGCCGCTTCCACCCACCGCGCCGCTGTTGGGGACAAGCTGCTTGCCGAAGATCTGCACCTCGTGCATCGTCTCGGTCTTTTTTTCAAGATGCAGTTCGGTTTCGCCGCGCTGGCCGGGAAGGAGAACAAATCGGTAGAGTCCCTTCGCGACATACACCTCGCGCCGGTGAGTCCGGAATTGCAGCCGGATGGGGAGCTTGAGTTCGTCGCGCAGGATTGTTTGCAGCTCTTGAGCGAAGGTTTCGTCGGCAATTCCGGGGCGAGAGACCCAATCGCCGGGAATCGGTGCGTTCAAGAGCTCGGGCGGTCCCAGGATTTGCTGGCTCTTAAGTCCCTGGATGGCGTCAGCCACGCCGATCAAGCTGTAGCCGTCGTGGGGAGAACCTCCGAATGTCATGCCCCAGCGGTGCAGGGCATTTTCCTCCCAACGAAAAGATATTGCCGACGGCCCCGCTGGAATTGCTTTTGACTGCCACGGATTGCCGACCCGATAGTACGTCATCCGGATCGGATCAAACGGGGGAGGGACGCGGCGGATCGATTGCGTCGGCGTGAGTCGATAACCGTGCTTTTCGGCCATCTCGGCCAGAATCGGTTCCGCGGCCTGGCGAATTCGTTTGAGAAAATCTGAGCCGCTCTCTTTCTTCGAAGTGCCGCGGGGACTCTTCGGAGCGTTTTGTTTCGCATCGGCCAGGACATTTTTCCGGGGTCCATTTGCCGGCGTCGACGCGTTCGTTTTGCCGGATGCTGTTCCTCCCGGGCCTTCGCGACCTTCGAGCTTTTGAGCCAGGCGGATCGTCTGTGCGTCGTAGGTTTCGGCAGGCTTCAATTTGACCGAAAAGAGGCCTTTGAAGCCGACTCGCCCGTTGTACTCGAGATCGGGAATCACACCCTCAATCCGGAAGTTGCCATCCTTGTCGGTCTGTGCTCTTTTGTTTTCGGTGAGAAAGCCGGCATTTCTCCGGCTGTTGCTGGCGTGCAACTCGAAAAGCCTTCCTGGCACCGGATGCCCGTCCGCCGAGATGACGCGTCCGATCAGCGTCGCGCACGGTTGCAAACGGACCGTGAGAGGCGCCTCGTTCCCGTTGGCAATTTCGATGTGCGCCCCCAAACGTTTCTGTGGA
This sequence comes from uncultured Planctomycetaceae bacterium, assembly GCA_963833105.1. GTDB lineage: Bacteria > Planctomycetota > Planctomycetia > Planctomycetales > Planctomycetaceae > DASPSM01. The sequence continues at coordinate 635,329 of CAWHWU010000014.1, read as the reverse complement.
TAAAGGAACAGCAGATCGCGAGATTCATTGGGCGAAACGCCTCTGACGGTGAATTGTGCGTCGTCGAGCACTTCGTAGCGGGGCTCCCGGTTGTCGAAGCCGAGCCCGGCGACTCGCGCTCCGCGAACCGGATGACCGTCCGGGTCTACGACACGGCCCGAGATCGTGCGCCCGGGCACCAGCACGAGATCCTGCGTCAGAGCCGCGGTTCCTTCGTGGGGATTGATCAGCACCAGGGCTTTGAACTGCCACCGCTGCCAAACGAACCAGTTCCGCCGATTTGTCGCGATCGTCAGGAATTCCTCGGTATAGCCGAATCCCGGGGGCTTTGCTCCCCCGAGGATCCGGTTGATCTCTTTGAGATCGATCCGCGGAAGCGTATAGCCGGCATCGGGGGAGCGAACGGCGATAAAGCCCGGACCCGGCATGGCTGGGAGTTCGTACGTGCCATCCTTGTCGAGCGGTGTGCCCCCGGAGAGCGAGAGCGGCAGGTCGACATCATCCCTCAAACGAGCGAAGAAAGAATTCGGAGCGAGCGGCCGATACTCGACCGTTCCCTGAACCGGTTTGCCCGTGCGTAGGTTGGTCACGCGACCCGTGATCCTGACTCCCTCGATCAGGTCAATCTTGCAGTCGAGCGGCGCGATCCCGGGAGGATCCGCAAACATGACGGCAATCGGCAAATATCGAGATTTCGGCGTGCGGGTCTTGATCCAATAGCGAGGCGCCTTGGGACAGCCGACCAGCTCAAAATGTCCGTCCGCGCCGGTCACGGCAGATGCCTGCTCGGCCTCGACGTGGACGCCGGACACGGGCCGGCCCGTTTGGCGGTCGCGCACGACGCCTCGCAAGATGCGCGTGGCTTCGCTGACGTGCGTGAAATGGGCGTAATAGTGGCTCATTTCATGTGGCTCTTTCATCAGCCGGATCACGCCGACGGCTGCCCGGTTCGCCTCGCCTTGCGGGACGGGTCGCGTGATCACGGTAATGAAGGAATCAGGGATCGACGGTCCGCGTAGCTCGAGCCACGCGATGCGATCGGCTCCCAGTCCGTTGATTGCGAAGCGTCCGTCTTGATCGGTTAGCGTCTTTGCCTGCGGACCCGGCGGCACGCTCCCAAGGATGCCGTTGATCAGGGATCGTGCCTCCCTTGTTTCCCCCTGACGCGCGAGGCGGATGTATTCGTCCAGGGTCGCTTCGTCCGGTTGACGAACCCCTCCCACCGAGACCGACGTGCCGCTGGCCGGCCGACCGTCCACCGTCAGGATGCGTCCGGTCACCGGCACATCTTTGACCAACCGAATCGACACATCGACCAATTTCTCGCGCTTCGACGTCAGTCCGGCCCGCTCGATCAGCCCGAAACCGAAGCCGGCGGCCGAAGCGGCCAAGGCTATGGGAACTTTCCGATGGATTTGCAGCGAAAGTGCCTCGTTGCTCTTCAGAGTTTTGGCAAGCGTGGCGGGGTTGATGTCGAAGCGGAACAGGCCGCGCGCGTCGGACGTCGCCACCGGCCTCCACTGCCAATCCGCGGACAGGAGTCGCCGGGCCCAGATTTGGGCTCCGCGAACGGGATTTCCCTGCGGATCGCTGACGCGTCCCCCGATCGATTTCGCCGGGCCGGCCGTCGGCTCCACGTTCGCCGCCCGCTCCGCGGCCGGCGCCAACTTTTCGACGGTCTCCTTTGCCGACTGCTCGCCCGATTCCGCGACGACGGCAGCGCGGGCGACGGGTTCCAGCACCGCGGCCACGGTTACGAGCAGGGCCGCGGCAAGAGCGAGACCGAGCGAGAGGCGCCCTGTGATCGGACCGTGCGACCTGGCCCGATCCAAGAGCGCGACGATCCGCCCTTCGAGCTTGGACGAGCGGGCCATCGCCACGCCCGCGGCCAGTCGCCACGTTCGACAGGATCGCGCGATTTCGACGAGCTGCTCCGCGTAGTCGCTGGCCCTCTCCCCCGCCGCCACGACGCAGTCGTCGCAAGCCAGTTCGCGCTCGACTCGCAACCGGCCTGCCGCGTACCACATCAAAGGATTCAGCCAATAAAAGCCGCAGGCCAACCTGGCCACCATCTGAAACAGCACGTCCAACCGTTTGACGTGCGCCAACTCGTGCAGCAGCACGCAGCGGCGTCTCTCGGGACTCCAATCCGCCGAGAAAGCGGGAAGCAAAACAATCGGCCGCAACACGCCGCAAGTCATCGGGATGATCGCCGCCTCGCTTTGCAGCAAGGAGACAGAGCGCCGCAGCCGCAGTTTCGCCTGTGATTCCGTCAGGAGTTCGGTCCACCCGTCGTCGGGAATCGGCCGGCAACTCCTGACCAGGCGGCGCACGGTCGCGATTTCGATCCCCTGCCGAGCCAGGACGAGGAGCGCTCCGGCGATCCAGATCGAGAGCAGCGCTGCCCAAACAACGGCCCCGGTTTGCGGAGCCGGCGCGTCGGGCGTTTGAGGTTCGGCGGACGCTCGGGTTGACGCGACGGCCTTCACCTCCGTCAAAGTGGTGTCCTTCGGAGGCTCGCCCTCCATTCCCTCGGAGCCGTTCGGCCCGTCCGCAGCGACATTTTGAGCCGGTGAGTGCGCCGTTCGAGGATTCGCCGTTCCCTTCGCGTTCTCCAAGGCCGCCCGCCGTGACTCTGGTGCAGGCAGCACGGCCACATTCCACCGCGGCAAAGTGACACAGAAGAGCGGCAGCAGGACGAGGCTCGCGAACGTGACGCACCACATGCGATGCCGCACGGCGGCCGAGCTGCGCCGGGCCACAATCGCGGCGATCGTCGCCACCAACAACAGCACAGCGGCCTTTGCAGAGGCGTCGAGGACGAAGCCGACCGCCCCAGTCAATAGGCCTGCGGCAAGAATCGAGATCATGTCACACCCCATCGTTCTTCGCGCGTTCGATGAGCTGCTTCATCCGTGCCAGGTCGAGTTCGGTCAGCTTGTCCGAGGAGACGTCCAGAATGGCTGCCAGGGCCGCGGTCGGCGAGCCGTGGAAAAACGTCTTGAGCACATGCACCACGGCCGACTTCGAGGCCGCCCGCGCCGATTGCGTCGGGCGATACATGTATTTCGCCCCCTGCTCGCGGTGTTTCAGAAAACCCTTGCTCTCGAGCAGTCGGATCATCGTCCGCACCGACGAATAGCTCGGCGGCTCGGGCAACTCGCCCCGCACATCGGCGACCGAGCCCTCTTCCAGCCGGAAAAGTGCGTCGAGTATCTGCCGTTCACGAGCGCCGAGCTGATGGACAGGCCGAGAGGGTCCCATGGGGCTCCGTTGTACTACTAACGTTTTAATTCTTTTGACGGCGAGAAGATTTTTTCAATTGAAGACTCAAGCTCCGATCGTCACGTTGGTTACGCGAAAGGAATGTGAACCACGGATCAGCGGTCGTAGGCCGCGCACGAACGCGGCACCGATGACACGGATGAAGAGAAGAGACAGATTCCAGGGCAGGCTGTTCATTCCGCTATTCCGCCATTCCGCCATTGGGGCGGATGCAAAGCCATGGGGCGGATGCAAAGCCATGGGGCGGATGCAAAGCCATGGGGCGGATGCAAAGCCATGGAGGCGGCCTCGCTGGTTATCACTCGCTGCGCAAGATTTGCGCCGTTGAGTAACGAATTGGCCGCCTGTTTCTGCGTCATCGATACCCAGTCGTTCCCGCTCACTTCGCTTGTGTTAGACCCTTCGCCCAGAAACGATGCGATCCTGGACCAACTTCTCTGGCAGGTGCCGGCATTGGCGAACACCTCGACGTGCGGCTTTCGACCGGGACTTTTGCCGCAATTCGCTGGCGACGTGCTCGTGGATGAGCAATCTTACTACTTCGCGAGACGTATTGTCAAATGTTGTGTTTTTGAGATGTCGTCAGGCGGCGTCCTGCAGGAGTCCGTCGATGAAGGTTTTTCCCTGAAGGAGATGGAGGATTTGCTGGTGACCGTTGAGGCGTCGCCAGCGTGTTTCGGCGGATTGAGCCAGCTTGAACATCATGGCCAAGCTCGTCCGTCGCGTGCCGCTCCCCTTCGTGCGGCGGTGGCGTAAGCGGATCGTGGAGAACGTCGACTCGATTGGGTTGGTCGTTCGCAGGTGTTTCCAGTGCTCAACCGGGAAGTCGTAGATCGTCAGGAGCACGTCCCGGTCTTTCGAGAGACACTCGCAGGCAGCGTGGTACTTGGCCTGGTACTTCTCCAGGAAGTGGTCGAACGCCCGGTTCGCGGCCGCGCGCGTCTCGGCCTGCCAGATTTCGTGGAGGTCAGCCTTCGCTTTCGGTTGCACACTCTTGGGTAGCTTGTTGAGCACGTTGGCCGTCTTGTGGACCCAGCAACGCTGTTCGCGCGTTTCGCCGAAGACCTTTCGCAACGCCGCCCAGAATCCCAAGGCGCCATCTCCCACGGCCAACAACGGTGTCTGAGCCAGCCCTCGTTGCTTGAGGTCGAGCAACAACTCGGCCCAGCTCTGTTCGCTCTCGCGATAGCCATCGACGACGGCGATCAGCTCTTTTTTCCCCTCCGAGGTGGCTCCCATCAAGACCAGCAGGCATTGCCGGCGATTCGCCTCGTCTTCGAGCCGCACGTTGACGTGGATGCCGTCGGCCCAGAAGTAGACGTAGTGCTCCTTCGAGAGATCGCGTCGGCTCCAGTCCTCATACTCTTGCGACCATTTCTCCTTCAGGCGCACGATCACGTTCGCACCGAGGGCGGGAGCGTTTGGACCGACGAGCGCCGCAGAGCGCCTCGGAAAAGTCGCCGGTGGAGATGCCTTTGAGGTAAAGCCAAGGGATCAACTCGTCGATCGACTTGCTGCGACGCAGATAGGGGGGTAACACTCTCGACGAGAAGCGGAGGCGGTCCTCGGACGACGGCGAGTTGTCTCGAACCCGCGGCTGCTTCACCTCCAAAGAACCCGCTCCCGTGAGGAGTTCCCTGGAGGGAAGGTAACCATTCCGGACGATCAGACGCTTGCCGTCCTCGCCGCGCCGATCGGCATGTTGAACCAGGAACACGTCGACTTCCGCCTCGATGGCCGACTGGAGCATCTTCCGGGCTCCTTCGCGAACGATCTCGTCGAGCGCACTTCGGGCCTCGAATGCCTCCCGAAACTCGATCACTTCCGCGTCAATCGCTTCGATCGAAGTCGTTCGCGCTGGTGTCTTGACCGTCCCCGTTGTACCGTGTCGCATGGCGTATCCTTGTGCCTTGTGGCCGCTGAAGAGTCATTACCCTCAGCAGGATACGCCGCTTTTCTTTATCTCAAAAGAACACGACTTCTGACAATAGCTCACTTCGCGATTGCCGCCAGCGAAGAGGAGGCTCTGCGCCGCGCAACTCTCCTCGCCGACCACATCGGCGATCTTTCCTTGCCGTTCTTAGAGCGACTCGACGACTTCGCAGATTTATTTCTGTGCCATGTCGACGGACGGTGGGAGTTTTTCACCGCGCGTTCCGATTGGCACCAGCGCCTCCGCACCCATTGGTCTCCGCATTGTCGCGAGCGACCGCTGTCTCAAGCGGGCAGTCCTCCATGAATCCTCTGGAAAATTCATGCCCGCGGATTTTGCATTCGGTGTGCGGTCATTGCGCGTTGTCTCACGGCCACGGAATCGGAACGTCGCCTTTCTTGGCTTTCTCGAGTTCCTCTCGGAATTGAGGATCGTCACGTTCCTTCAGGGCCTTTTCGGCGATGCGGAGTGCGTCCGCTTTGCGATCGTTTTGCACCAACAGGGCCACAAGCGTTGCGATGCCGTTCGAAAACGTCTTTTGGCGGAAGTCCTCAAATTCCTTTCCGAACTTGCCGGACATTCTCCCGTTCACCTGGTAAAGCTGCACGATCTGTGCAAAAGACGCGTCTGGGTCGATGTACTTTCCACAGAGGCGATATTGCTTCGATTTGATGAGGGCCGGTTCGGCGACATCGAACACCTGTTTGGCCTCAGTTGGTCTGTTGGAGTCGAGCCACTTGAAAAGTTCGGTTGTTTTCGGCTCTTCCTTCAATGCGTCGTTCAATGCGGCAACATCGTGGAACTTTTCATGGATCGCTCGTCCGCGATCGGCTTGGCGAACTTTTTTCGCAGTCTCATCCCGAATGCTCTTCAACTTCTGCAGAGCGGGAGGATACGAGTTGCCGAGCTCAACCCAAGAGCTCAAGGCAAATGAGAGTCGCACACCGTAAAGGCTGCGTTGATATTTGAGGGCGTTCTCGTGAAACCAGACATGCTTGGCGAGCGCGTCGGCATATCGTCCCTCGCGCATCGTCCTGCGCCTCGTTCAGAATCTTTTGCGGGTCAGGGTTCGCTGGGGGCATCCATTCAGCAAATATCGGGGTTGGGGATAAGACAGCCAAGGCGCAAATTATTAGTTTCATGGTTTTCGAACTTGAAAATTGATTACCCGAGCGCGGACACCTCGACCGAGCGGTTTTCGAGCTACCGCCTCGCCTCGGCGGATCGTCGTTCGCGGCCGTCTTGCGGCGTGCAATCGTCCGCCTTAGCTCGTCACAATTTCCACACGAGCGGAGTAGCCGAGTTGCGCAAGCATTTGCTCGCAGTCTTCCCAGGTCAGGCCAAAGGCACGGACGTCGGAAACGCCCAAGCGTGCGACGACGGTTCGCAACGCATCCATTTCCGACTCGTCGAACTGGCCCTCCATCATCGCGTTTTCGGCCCAGTCCACCAACTGTGAGAGAGAGAACCGGTGCTGGAGATAGGCGGCAATCTGTTCGGCCACGATCTTCTTCGTGATCACCATAAAGGCATTCTACACTCGCTGATGAGCTCCTCAAAACAATCGCATCTGCGAGCCCTCGATCCGCGGAGGGCGTTGTGCCAGGTTTGCTTTTCCAGCTTTATTCCCCGACCCCTGATCCCCGCCCCTAGCCCCTAAATTAGATGTCCGTCGAGGCCAAATGCGGCGGGTGAAGGTATCGAAGGTTTGATGGATCTGGTCGGCGCGGGCCGGTGCCTGTCATGCGGCCATACTTAGCCGCTGCTCCGATAGGCCGAGTTGACGAACCGCCGCTTCGGTTTTTTGCTCCCATTTCCCACTCGGGCGCGCCGGGTGCCTGGAGGGACGCTTCAAAGACGGCCTGATTCCGCCTGGCGAACTCGTTTGATGGATCCAAACGAACAGCCGCTTCGAATCCCGCTCGAACCGCTTCAGATGGAAAACCGAGCTCCGCCTGGGCGATGGCTCGCCATTCTTCGAGCTGACTTTTCGCGACGTCCGATCCGGACATTTTCAGGCCGAGCTCGCACATTTGCCGGCAGTCCTCAAACCGGCTCGTCGCCAGGTAGTGATGGGCCAGGACGAAATAGGGCCACGCGTGCGAAACGCCGAGTCGAACGGATTGCTCAAGGTCAGAAATCGCTTGAGAGCTCGATCCGTAGAGAAGCACGCCGCGCACGGCTAGCAGCCCATAATTGTTCGGGTTGACCTGAAGCCCGCGAGAAAAATATGCCACTGCGGCTTTGAGTTACCTAGCAGTTCGTGCAGAATTCCAAGCTTTCCGAGCGTGCTTTCGTAAGCGGCTGATTCGAATGGGCCGGACGGAGCCTTTACGAGTCTCGTCAAGTTCCTTTCCAGGATGGGAATCAGTCTTCGGAAAAGCTGCTGTGACACGGAGTCGGGCGCATGGGACGAGTCTTGGAGAACAATCGTGGCCGCTTGCGCGACAATTAGAGGGTCATTCGATATTTCGTCAGCCAAAACCTGTTCCGCGAGGACGCGGGCAGCCTCGGGTGCGGCGTCGGCGAGTGCCTCCATGTACAGCTCGCGATAGTGCGCGTTTGCCGGATCGCGATCCGAAGCGTGATTAAAAAACTCCACGGCGACGTCTGGATAACCGGCGTCTGCCCAAATCACGCCCCGGTAAAAGCTCAGCAGGTCGGGCGAAATATTATCTTGCAGTCCACGAAACAAACCGAGCGCTCCGTCCCAATCCCCGCGGTCCCGTGCCTCGATTGCGGCATTGAGCTGGCGTTGGGCGTCTGCGTCCATGGACGCTTGACCAGCCGCGGCCGGCGGTGCGCTGACCGAGTACAGGTCCTCTGAGAGCCACTGCGCGCGTTCCTTCTCGGCGCGGTTCAGCGCCTTAAGGGGGCCCTCGAGTGTATCGCGGACCGATTCAGCCTCAGGCGAATCGTCCTTTCCCTCTCTGATCAGACGGTGAAGCTCAACAAGCCCCTTCGCGACTAGCTTAAAGCTCGGACCGCCAAAAGCAGGATGTGCAAGCATAATTAGACTTCGTCGATCTGCCAGCCAGCGCGAGTACTCGCCAAATCGGCCTGATACTCGGCTACCGGAACCACCTGGACCGGTGCGATCACGCCGTGGATCACGGGGGCTGGCCCGCCATCCGGAATCAGTACCAGACCATGTGCGACGGCACCGATTTGAAACGGTCCGCTCCCCATGGTGAAGCAAGAAGTGCTGTTTGCGCCGGCTGCTCCCGGCACGATATGTCGGAGTCGTCTCGGAATCCGGGTGAAGTCGAGCACGCGCCATTCCGGTGCGACTGACATGCCGCTGGCATCGAGAACCACATTTCCGACTGCATCCATCGAGATGTCAATTCCTGGGCGCGCCCTAACTCGGAAGAGCTGACCGATCCCACAACAGGCAGGTTGTCTTTCGAGTCACGCTTCATCGCCCGGAAAACTTTCGGGCCTTGGATCACCGAGCCTTGCGCGGCGGCGGAGACGCTCATTTTCTCTATTCTAGTGCGTTTTTTCGCTCATTCCAGACGGCTGCCACAAGCCATACCTCAAAGAGCGGTTTCGGTCACCGGGAACTCCGAATCAAAATAATCGTAACTGTTGGCCTTCGACCCGCGGCGGGCGGAAGTTTGAACAATCAAACGGCGTGAGATGGCCGTCGAGGCCGTAGCGGCGGGTGAAGGTTTGGAAGGTTTGGTGGATCTGATCGGCGCGAGGGCCGGTGCCGCTCATGCGGCGGCCGAATTGGGTGTCGTTGAGTTCGCCGCTGCGCGTTTGGCGGATGGCCGATTCGACGCGGGGGGCGCGCGTTGGCTCGCTTCGCTGGAGCCAATCGAGAAAGACCGGACGCACTGAGCCGGAGAGGCGGAGCAGGACGTGGCCGGCTGATTGCGCTCCGGCTTGTTTGGCCGCCTTGAGGATTTGCGGGATCTCGCTGTCGTTGAGGCCGGGGATGATCGGGGCGACCATCACTCGCGTGGGGATGCCGGCGGTGGTCAGCTCGGTGATGGCGCGGAGGCGGGCGGCGGGGGAGCTGGTCCGCGGTTCCATGCGGCGGGCGAGCGCTTCGTCGAGCGTGGTGATGCTGATCGAGACGTGCACGACGTTGAATCGGGCCATTTCGACGAGCAGGTCGAGGTCGCGGGTGACGAGGCGGTTCTTGGTGATGATGCCGACCGGCTGGCGGGCTTCGAGGGCCACTTCAAGGCAGCCGCGGGTCAGGCGGAAGCGGCGTTCGGCCGGTTGATAGCAGTCGGTGATGCCCGAGAAGCAGATCATCTCTGGCTGCCAGGCGTCGCGGGCCAGCCATTGGCGAAAGAGCTCGGCCGCCCTCTCTTTGACGAAAATCTTCGACTCGAAATCGAGGCCCGCGTTCAGGCCGAGGTATTCGTGGCTGGGGCGGGCGTAGCAGTAGGCGCAGCCATGCTCGCAGCCGCGGTAGGGGTTCAGGCTGTAGCGGAAAGGGACGTCGGGGCTGTCGTTTTCGGTGACGATGCTCTCGGAGCGGTCGGGGATGAACTCCGTGTGCGGTCCGTGGGGCTCGTCCGGTTCGTCGTCGAGTGTGTCAGAGGGCCCTGAGGCCGGCAGAGGATCGTGCTCGTGATCCGGCTCGTGCTGGAAGGCGAGGAAACGGTTCGGGGGATCGATGGGCGATCCCCGTCCCTTCGGAGACTGAGGGAGCATGAATATAGTATACATATGTATCAAATTGCGTGCAATATTAGTTTGTAAGTTATTTTATAATATTGCGTTGCGTCGAATACGCCAACCGACGGCTGTCGGTGGGCGTGCGAGAGCTGTGTGCAGAGCGTTGAAGATCTTTTCTTTAGTGTTCATTTGTATATTACCGATTTTTCTGTGGTCTGAGGCGCCTTTTTTACACCGCAGAAAAAACAGAAAAATCGGGGACGTGCGGCGGAGGAGAACGAGCGAAACGTTGCTCTGTCTGCGGATGTGCTTGAGGGTGTTGGGCTTTCGCCGAGAGTCTCGCCGCGCGCGGAAGATCGCCGTGTGAGGCGGTCAGGGGCGAGTCGCCGCGTCGGGGCTTGATTCGACCCCAAAAAGTGGGCGGATCGCCTTTTTTGGGGTGTTTTGACGCGAAAAAATCGGCTTTCGCGGCACAACGCGATTCTTCGGCGTCTTTGTTTTCTTCGAGTGTGCCCTTTCTTCCGCATCTGCCGTGGAGAGTGCCCCAAGCTGCTCCGTTTGTGAGCTACGGTTCGATTGTAGACGTGAGTTTTCTTTTCGCGACTCACGGACGAGTTCTGCGCTTTGTGCCAGGAATGGCTACGACCGCAGCCGACACCGGCCACGAGGGTGGCCCGAGCATCGTCCGGGAGTCCGCCTCATGTCGCTCTTCTCTCGTTGGCTCTGGCTTCGAGGTTTGTCGACGGAGAAGGGGAGCAGTCGGGGGCGAGCGCGGCGGAAACGGGGACCGGCCGGGCGGAGGGATCAGCAGCCGGCCCGCTGCGGCAGCCTGGTCGACACGCTTGAGGAGCGGCTGTTGCTGTCGGCGACCGCCAGTCCGACCTTTGTGGTGACGGGGCATTTTGCTTCTTCCGGTGTGCGGCCCAGCGTTTCCGGCGGGGTGGCTCCGATCGACCCGGCCCAGATGGACGCGGCCTACGGCGTCAACCAGATTCTCATTCGGCGGCACGGCGGGGACCGGGGCGGGACAGACGATCGCGATCGTCGACGCGTACAACGATCCAGACATTATTTCCGACGCCAACACGTTCAGCAGCGCAGTTCGGCCTGCCGCAGTTCAACGGGAGCGGGCAGCCGACGTTAAAGGTGCTGAACGAATCGGGGGGCACGTCGCTGCCGGCCAATTCGAGCCCCGGGGGATGGGACGTCGAAGAGGCACTCGACGTGGAGTGGGCCCACTCGATTGCTCCGCAGGCGAACATCATCCTGTTTGAGGCGAACTCGAACTCGTATTCGGACTTGCTCACGGCCGTCGCCACAGCGGCCGATTACTCGGGCGTTTCGGTCGTGTCGATGAGCTGGGGCGGCGGCGAGTTTTCGGGCGAGACAAGTGCCGATCCGTATTTCGTGACGCCGTCGGGACACCAGGGGGTGACGTTCCTGGCTGCGACCGGCGACGACGGGACGCCGGCGGGGTATCCGGCCTTTTCGCCCGACGTGGTGGCGGTGGGCGGCACCTCGCTCGACATCAACAGCAGCGGGAGCTACCTCGGCGAAAGTGCCTGGTCCGACGGTGGCGGCGGCATCAGCGCCGATGAGTCGCAGCCGAGCTACCAGGTCGGCAAGGTGAACGGCACGAGCAGCACGCATCGCACCGTCCCCGACGTCTCCATGGATGCCGATCCCAATACGGGGGTGTACGTCCTCGACAGCTTCGACGGCGGTTACCTTCAGGTCGGCGGGACGAGCCTGGCGACGCCGATGTGGGGCGGGCTGATTGCGATTGCCAACCAGGGGCGGTCCCTGTTGGACGAGTCGTCACTGAATGGACTGACTCAGACGTTGCCGGCTCTGTACGACTTGCCAAGCACGGACTTCCACGACATCACGTCGGGCAGCAATGGGACGTACTCGGCAACGCCCGGCTACGACCTGGTAACCGGTTTGGGCACGCCCGTCGCGAATTTGCTGGTTCCCGCGCTGGCCGGGTATCCGTCGACCCAGCCGCCGAGCGTGAGCGGCCCGTCGGCGATTTCCGTGAACGAAAACTCGACGCTCCTGTATGCACCGAGCCAATCGGATCTGATCACGCTGGCCGACAGCCAGGCGGGCAGCAACGCGGACACGCTGACTTTGAGCGTGATCGACGGGACCCTGGCATTAGGTACAACCAGCGGCCTGACCTCGATTTCGGGCAACGGCTCAGCGACGGTGACCATCAGCGGCACGCTGGCCAACCTGAATGCGGCCATCGACGGGCTGGTCTACACACCCAATACGGGCTACAGCGGCTCCGCTCCGCTCAATATTTCGCTCACCGATCCGGGCGACAGCCTCACGGGTTCGGCGACCGTGGCGATTACGGTCAACCCGATCAGCCCGCCGAACATCACGGCACCGTCGAACATCGATGTGAATGAGAATTCGACCCTCTTATTCGCACCGAGCCAGAGCGATACGATCAGCCTCTCCGATTCCTTTGCCGGCAGCACGCCTCTGACTCTGAGTCTCTCGGTCAACGACGGCACGCTCGCCCTCGGGTCGACGAACGGCCTGACGTCTGTTTCAGGAAACGGGTCGTCGACGATCTCGATCACCGGCACGCTGGCGAACCTCAACGCCGATCTCAACGGGCTGATTTATACGCCGACCGCGAGTTTTCACGGCCAAGACACGCTTTCCTTTACAGCGACCGATACGGGAACCAACCTCAGCGACTCGATCACGACCAACATCGTCGTCAATCCGCCCAGTCCGCCGGCTGTCACTGTCCCTGGTGCGCTTTCGATGAATGAGAACACTCCGGTCGTTTTCTCGTCAGCACACGGGACGGCAATCGGCTTTGCCGATTCGTTTGCCGGCAGCACGTCCGAAACGCTCACGCTGAATGTGACCAGCGGCAGTCTCGTGCTCGGTTCGACCAGCGGTTTGACGTCCGTCTCTGGCAACGGTTCCGCGTCGATTACGGCCACCGGCACGCTGGCCCAACTCAACGCGGCCGTCAGCGGGCTGACCTATACGCCTGGCTCCGGATTCTCCGGCTCCGATTCGCTGCAGATTTCGCTCACCGATTCGGGCGACACTCTGAGCGGCTCGGCTTCCGTGGGATTGACCGTCACGGGTGCCCCGAGAATCAGCGTTCCGTCGGCCGTGAACGTGAGCAAAAACACCGCCTTCACATTCTCCGGCGGCAACACGGTCAGCGTGAGCGACCCGGCCGGATCGGGCAATACCGTGCAGTTGATCCTGCACGCCGGCCGCGGAACCGTCAGGTTCACCTCTTTGAGCGGGCTGAAGGTCGTCTCGGGCGCCAACAAATCGGCGTCGCTGACGGTGAGCGGCACGTTGACTAACCTCGACCACGATCTGGCGGGACTGGTCTACACGCCGAGTTCGGGGTACACAGGCAGCGATTCGATCACCGCTTTGGTCATCGATCAGACCGACGGCCTGACCTCGCCGACAGCCACGATCGCCGTCACAGTGGGAGCAACCCCCGCCATTACCAGCGCAAAAACGGCAACGTTTGCGGTGGGGAACAACGGCAGTTTCACCGTCAGAACGAGCGGATTCCCCTCGCCCACCGTGAATGTCTCCGGCTCGCTGCCGTCGGGAGTGACATTTAATCCGTCGAACGGCGTGCTGGGAGGAATGCCAAATGCCGGAACGGGTGGCACCTACCATTTGACAATCACGGCTTCCAACGGCTTCGGTTCGATGGCCAGCGAGAGCTTCACGCTCACCGTCTATCAGCAACCGACGGTCAACGTGCCGGCCGGCGCCAGCCTGAATGAGAGCACGGCGATGGTGTTTTCGACAGGTAACGGGAACGCGATCACGGTCGCCGATCCGAATGCGGCCAGCTCTGATCGCCTCACGCTAACGGCGAGCCACGGCACGATCAAACTCGGCGCGACGGCCGGGTTGCACGTCGTTTCCGGGGCGAACAAGTCGGCCTCGCTGACGGTGAGCGGCACGCTGGCCAACCTGAACGCGGCCCTCAACGGCCTGATCTTTACGCCGACTGCCGGTTACGTGGGGAACGCCTCGCTGACCGTGACGCTCGCCAACCCGACAACGGGACTCTCCAACTCGAGCGGCCTGGCCCTCACCGTCAATGCGGTGAGTCAGTCGCACGAAGGCTCGGCCGGTGGCAATTCGGGGCACGGGGGAGAGGCTGGAGGCTATTCCAGCGATTGGGCCGGGCTGGTGGCCGCCCTCGACGAACTCTACACATAGGCTGTTCGCCAAAGGCTTTCCGCTCGCTTCCCGCACGGATTCGCTCGATTTTTTTACGCGAAACCCGGGTTTTGGATGATCGGGCTGGACTGGTCGTGCCGATTAAATGGATTGACTGGACCTTTCCGGAATCGGCCCCTCTTGGGAGCAAGCCCCGGCCATGCGTCTGAGGCGGCTGGTGACTGCGCTAGTTGTGTGGATGGCCTCCCTGAGCGCGTCGATCGCTGCCGAAACGCCGAGTGGTCCGGCCCTGTCCGCGCCGCCGCGGGTCTCTCCGACAGGCGGATCGTCCCGCCCGCTCTACTTCGGCGTCATGGGGGAAGTCGCCCGCCCCGGAACCTATTCCGCACGTGGCGTGTGGACGTTGGCCGAGCTGATCAAAAAAGCCGGCGGCATCACGCCCCAGGCGAACAAGACTGTCCGCATCTTCCGCGGCGGCGTCTTGATCGAACAGGTCTTCCTCGGCATCGGAGAATCGCCCCCGCTTTCGCCCAACGACCTGATTGTGGTGGGAACGACGAACCCGGCCGGCCCGCACATCGCACCCGCGGAACCGGACCAGGAAGCGGATGCTCCCGCCGTCGCCGCCGTGCAGTTGGCGTTCGTCAATCTGCTCGACCGGCCGGTGATCGTGAAGATGCCGAGCGAACAGGCGACATTACCGCGGATCGTCGAAGTTCTGGGCCAGCCGGCCGAGTGTGCGGCGAATCTCCGCGTTTTTCCCCCGCTCGGCGGTAGCCCGCGCGAGGCGGAATCGGCAGGCGAAAAACCGCGGCCCTTGGAGTCGGGAACCGTGCTCGTCTTTCCGGCGGCGTCGATTCATGCCGACGCGCTGCCTGTCTTTCCCACACCGATCGCCGAGAAACCGCGGCCCGCCGCGATGGCCGCTGTGAAGACTGCGTCCGCCGATTCGAGTTCGCAGGAGCCTCCGCCGTTTAAGCCGGCCGTCAGCGATTCAAAAACTGCGGAAACCGCGCATTCCAAACCCGCACCGGTCCCCGTCAGCCAACCGGCGACCGCTCCCATCTCACGCACGCCGGACATCATGCCGTATGTGGACGTGAATCAGCCGCCGCAACCGGCCGTCGCTCTTGCCGCGCCGATGAACGAGGCGGCCACAGCGCAGCCCGCGCTCATCCATTCGCAAATGCAGCCGCCGGCCGAATTGCACGCCGGACGGATCATCTTGGTGATGGCCGTCATGTCGGCCGTCGCGGGGCTCGCCATGCTGCTGACGTTCATCTCGATCGCGCAGCGCTGGCTTGCCTCGGGCAAACTGCCGTTCGGGCGGCAGGAGAAAAAAGCACCGGGCGTCCCCAGCCTGACGGGGTCGGACGGGCTTCCCGTTCCCTCAGTTCCGGCGGGCTTGATTCGCCGGCCGATCCGCATCGACGCGGGGCAGCCGATCACCCGGCTCAGCGTCGACCTGGCCGCGATCGAGCGAGCGACGCACGCCAAGTCGAGCCGGTAATTTCTTCAGGTAGAGTCTCATTCGCCCAAGTGTCCAACTCGCGGGACCTGGTCGATTTTTGACCAAAAACCTCGATTTTTCTGGTTTTTCTGCGGCGTAAAAAAAGGGCCCGCACCACAGAAAAAGCAAAATGCACGAGGGCCCCCCTTGACTCTTGCCGTAGAATGGATGATGGCAAATTTGCGGGCGCTCTGGCCCGTGCGGGGCGGCTCCGTGCCGCTTACTTCAACTTCTCGAAGAACCTCAGGAACTCGACTTCGAGCCTGTTGACGTCGCCGAACGCCTTGCGGAAATCCGCCACGCGCTCGTCGGCCGTGTAGTGCTTGAGCGGGTTGCGCTGCACGATCAGTTTGAGATAGCGCCCGTAGGAGGCGTGCCGCGTCTCGGCCAGAAAGAACGTGAGCGCCCAGCCTTGGGAGTAGGCGTCGAGCGTGGCCGACGAGTAGAGATCGTCGTTGGCGACAAAATCGGCCAGCGAGTGCGGCTGGCGTCGTGACTGCATGTAGTTGCCGAACCAGACGTAGCGGCTGCGGTTGATCCGCGTCTTGGGCGAGGAGCTTTTCTGCGAATCGCGGATGCCGGGCGCCTCGAACATCGTCGCCAGCCCCTCGACGACCCACTTGGGCGTCGTGCCGATCCGCGAGTGCAGGCCCGTGTTGAAGGCGACCTGGTGCGTCGTCTCATGCACGATCGTGTCGTGCAGGTTCCCTTCGATCATGGCGTCGAAACCCGGCCGGACTGCAGCGCCGGCGACTTTCTCCGAGCCCGTTTCGCCGACCCGGTTCGCGTTCGCCCGGTGCTCGTCTCCCGCGTCGAACAGGGCCACGCGGTTCGTGAGCCGCATGTAATACCCAAGCAATCCCGAAGGAGGCTCGATCCCGTCCTTACGGCAATACTCGACGAAGCTCGGCCGGTCGGGAAAGACGATCACGACCAGCGGAAACTGCGGCTGCGAGATCTTGAAGCCGCGGACCGTGAAATAACGGTAGAACGTGCGGTAGGTGTCCTCGCAAATCTCGCCGAAGTGATGGCTGTTCTTCGTGGCACAGATCAGGAAGTGGCCCGTCCCGTCAATGCGGAACTGCTTGGGCAGCGTGCGGCGGAGCTCGTCGCGCAGATCGGCGAGCGAGAACTCGCGAAATCGCGGAGCGACCGTACGGATCGAATCGATGTCGTTGATCTGGAGAAACGAAAGCTGACCGTCGCGCTTCAGCAGCCAGCAGGCGTTGGAGCCTTTGGCCTCGAGTTTCCCGAACAGCTTTTTGCCGTGGTACGTCACTTCGAGCAGGCTCGGCGGAGCGGCCGCGGCCGAACCGGCACACAGCAGCACGACGGCAATCGCCGCCAAACCGGCCGTCACGCGCCGCGATCCGAATTTCGACATATCGGGCCCTTTTACTCACCGTCAGTTCGCGCGATTCGTACGAGCCGCCGGCGTAAAGCCGGCGGCTCGTCGGGACGTCTCGTGCCGAGTCAACGAGTCTGAGAGCGCGCCTTACGCTCCGAAATGGTGGGCCGGCATCGCCACCCGTGAAGCACGGGTACCCGGAGCTTGTCCCACCCTACAAACCGCCATCAAAACATAGCTCTTGCGCCGGCGGCTGCCCGGCTTGCCGTGGTCGGAGTTTCCGCCCGTCGCCACGGGGCGTAGACTGAAAACAGCCCGGTTGTGCCGATTTCACGGATTTTGCTCGATGTCGCGACGGTCACTGCTTCGCCGAGGACTCTGCTCTCTGTCGCTTGCGCTCCTGGCGTTCTGGGGGACGCTTCCGCTTCGCGCTGACGATCGGGCCGCCGCGACCAATGCCGGACTGCGGCGGAAAGTGGAGCGGCTGCTCGTCGATCTCGATGCCGAAACACGCAGTGCGCGGCTCGCCGCGCGCGATTCGCTGCTGGCTCTCGGTCCCGGCATCCTGCCCCTGCTGCCGGACGAGCGCACGCTGCCGAGTGCCGCGGCCCGCGACGCGGTCGGACAGATTCGCACGCGGCTCGAGCGGCAGTCGGCGCTGGCGACGCTGGAGGTCTCTCGCGTCACACTCCGCGGCCGGTTCCCGCTCCGTGAGATCTTGGACCGCATCACGCGGCAAACCGGCAATCGATTTGACGTGGCGGCAATCGACGCCTCGCTGCTTGCCCGTCCGTTCGACGTGAACGATCAAGCCCGCCCCTTCTGGAACGCGTGCGACGCGCTGTTCGAGAAAGCCGGTCTGACGTTTGCCCGTCTCCACAAACCGGGGATCTTGGCGCTGGTGCCCGCGGGACAGGCGCGCGAAGGCGTGTTGGCCGTTTCGGATCACGGTCCCTTTCGCGTCGCGGTGATTGCTGTCGAGCTCCGCGGCACGCCGGACGCGTCACCTCATTTATTGCGCGTGGCGTGGACCCTCACGGCCGAGCCGCGACTGCGGCCGCTGTTTGCGTCGATTGCCGCCGACCGCCTCGTCGCGTCGAGCGGAGCCGACACGTTCAAACCGAGCACGCCGGCCGCGAAATGGGAACTCTCACTGGGGGAAGGGGCCGACACGCTGCGACTTGATTCGGATTTCGAGGTGCCGCCGACGTTTCAGCCGGCGCAGATCGAATTTCGCGGCGCGTTCGGCGTCGAAATGGCGGCCGGCCCGCAGGAAATCATCTTCGGCGATCTGGCCTCGGGACGGCGCGACGACGCGCGCGCCGGCAGCGTGACGGTCGGACTCCGCGGCGTGGAATTTCCTCGGCCGGGCGAAGGGCAGGGGACCGCGCGGATCGAGATCAGTCTCGTCTACGACCAGGGAGGGCCGGCGTTCGAGTCGTACCGCGCCTGGATGTATCACAACGAGGCGGCCCTCGAGACCAAGAGCGGCCGGCGGATCGCGCCGCGTCCCATCATCACCACCCGGCAGCAGGGTGACGGCTCGGTGGCCGTCGAGTACAATTTCGCCGACATCCAGGGAACGCCGGGTGACTATCGGTTCGTGTACGTCGCGCCGACATTGATTACCCAACAACCCGTTGAGTTTCGCTTTTCCAAAATTCCTGTGGCGCGAGCCGCTCAAGGAGGCACGAAACGATGAACATCCGAGAAACCATCAAATACACCTACGGAACGCCGGACCACATCTGCCGCGGATATCTGGCCGATCTGAAAGATGCCGACCTGCTCCTCCGCCCGGTGCCGGGTGCCAATCACATCGCCTGGCAATTGGGCCACTTGATTAACACGGAATACGAAACGATCGAGGCGATCTGTCCCGGCTCGTCCCCGCCGCTGCCGGCCGGGTTCAAGGAAAAGCACACCAAGAGCACGGCGACGAGCGACGATCCGAAAGCCTTTCTCACGAAGGACGAGTACCTCAAGCTCTATGACCAGGTGCGGGCCGGCACGTTCAAGGCGCTCGACACGCTGAAAGAGAGTGATTTTGACAAGCCGGCCCCCGAGCAGATGCGCAGCTTTTGTCCGACGCTTGGGGCCGTGTTCCTGCTGCACCCGCAGCACTGGCTGATGCACGCCGGCCAGTGGGTCATCGTCCGCCGCAAGCTCGGCAAACCGGCGATGTTCTAAGCCGGTTCGGTTTTTCCGCCCCGCCACCATTTCCGGGAGATCGTTGCCATGCCCAGACTGGTCGAAGCACCGGTCGTCGTCGCGGCGGCCGGGAACAAGCCGAAGCGGATCGAGGAATTCGCCGGCCGCGTCGCGACGAAGCACACGGGCGTCAGCGTGGCCCGCATGACGTCGCCTTCCGGCTGGCAAGAGCCGGGGCAGAAGCCCGAATTCGAGGAGATCACCGTCGTCCTGCGGGGCCTGTTGCGGGTCGAGCATGCCGGAGGCGTCCTCGACGTGCGGGCCGGCCAGGCGATCATCGCCAAACCGGGCGAATGGGTCCGCTACAGTACGCCCGAGCCGGAAGGGGCCGAATACGTCGCGGTCTGCCTTCCGGCGTTTTCGCCGGAAACGGTCCACCGCGACGCGTCGTGACCGAGGTCCGTACGAGAACACGCCGTTAACGCGACGTTGCAGGAGCTTACGCGACGATTAACGAGCCGCCGGCTTTACGCCGGCGGTCCTCCAACCGCGTGTCGAGCGCCGAATAAGACCGCCGGCGTGAAGCCGGCGGCTCGTTGGGTCTTTGCGAGGGATCGCTCGAGGATTAATGGGACCATCGACTTTGGACGGGGGACTCACTGGCCATGCCCAAGACCGTGGTCATTGTCGGAGGAGGATTTGCCGGCGTTGACTGTGCGCGAGGGCTCGAGCGGCGACTGCCGTCGGACTGGCAGATCGTGCTCTTCAACACCGAGAATCATACGACGTTCACGCCTCTGTTGGCGGAGGTCGTCGGTTCGTCGATTTCGCCCGTGCATGTCGTGTGGACGATCCGGCAGACATTGAGAAGGACCATTTGCCACACGGCCGACGTGTCAGCCCTCGACTTCGCGGTGCAAGAGGTCGAATACAAGCTGGTCGGCGGGCGGATCGCGCGGCAGAAGTACGATCACCTGGTGATCGCCTGTGGCATGATCGTCAACGCCGACATTCTGCCCGGCGCGGCCACGCAGGCGTTCGCTCTCAAAACGCTGGGCGACGGGCTCGTGCTGCGCAACCATCTCATCAGTCGGCTCGAACGGGCCGAGGTCGAGCCGGATGCCGACCAGCGGCGGGAGTTGGTGACGTTTGCCGTGCTCGGCGGCGGATTCAGCGGCGTCGAGGTGGCGGGTGAAATCTTCGACTTGTTGACCGAAGCGCTGCGGTTTTATCCTTCGTTGCGTCGCAGCGACCTCAAGGTCACCATCATTCAAGGCGGGAATCGGATCCTGCCCGAGCTCCCCGAGAAACTGGGAGAATATGCTCACCAACGATTGACGGCCCGCGGCATCGAGATTCGCCTGTCGACGCGCGCCAAGGCCGTGACGTCGGCGGGGGTACTGCTCCAGGACGGAACCGAAGTGCGGGCCGGAACGGTCGTCTGCACGGTCGGCAATACGACGCATCCGCTCGTGACGGCCTCCGGGTTGCCGCTCGAGCGGGGGCGGATCCGCACCGATGCCGACATGCGGGTAATGGGCAAGGACAACGTGTGGTCGCTGGGCGACTGCGGCGTCGTTCCCAACGCTTTCGACGGCAAGCCGTCCCCCACGCTGGCCCAGTTCGCCATTCGCCAGGGGCGGCACCTCGCGCAGAACATTTCCCTCCGCATTGCGGGATGCCCGACTCGTCCGTTTCATTACCGCACGCTCGGCCTCTTCGCGGCGATCGGGCGGCACAACGCGGTGGGGCAGGTGATGGGCTTCACCTTCGCCGGGTTCTTCGCCTGGGTGATGTGGCGGGGGATTTACCTGTCGAAGATGCCGACCTTTGCCCGCAAGGTGCAGATCGCCTTCGATTGGGCGTGGGACCTGCTCTTTGCGCGGGACATTTGTGAAATCAGCCGCCGCGAAACGACCCGTGTGCCGCGGTCGCACTTCGAGCCGGGCGACGAGGTCTTCCGATCGGGAGGGCCGGGCGAAAAGTTTTACGTCATCGAAAAGGGGCAGGCGGGCGTTTTCGGAGCCGACGAGAAAGGGCCGATCCTCCATTTGGGACCGGGCGAGTTCTTCAGCGAAGGCGAGTTTGCGCGAAGCGACGGGCGAAGCTATCACGTGCGGGCCGAACAATCGCTCGACGTGATTTCCGTCGAGTACGAGCCGTTTCAGGAATTCCTGCGTCATCTGCGCAGGCTGCGGAGGCTGACCAGCAATGCGCTCGTGCGAATCGATTCGCTCAGCGAGCTCCGCTCGGTCGTGAGAAAACATCCCGGACTGGCGCAGGCCAAAGTCGGCGACGCCATGACCAGCCCGCCGCCGACCCTGCCTCTGACCGGCAATTTCGCCTCGGCCATTTCCCACTTTCAAAAAATCAAGCAAACGGCGTTCGTCGTCGTCGACGACGGGGGCCGCTTGCAGGGGATCTGCACCGTGACCGATTTGCACAACGCGCTGTGCGGATTGCGGTCACTGGAGACGCCGCTGTCGGAGATCATGGTCCATCCCGTCGTCACAGTTGCTCAATCCGAGCCGCTGTCGAAGGCGATGAACACGTTTCTGCTCGAACCGGTCAAACGGCTGGTCGTGGTTGACGACAACGATCCGACCCGTCCCGTCGGCTTGCTGACGTTGTTGGACATCGTCGTCCACTACGCCTCGCACGAGGCGGATTTCGTGAGAGCCGACCGCTCACGAAAGGATGGGGTGGAAGCATAATTTAGAGTGAACCGCTCCATTCGCATTTTTTCTTCGGTCCTTCGTGGTTCATAAAATGATTTGAGAACCACAAAGGACCCCGCGCGGTCTCTCTTCGCTCCGCGGCAACCAAAAAAAGAGGAGAGCGACCACGGATCACACCGATTCCACTGATAAAAAGGGCGGATGAAGATTAGCGAAATGAGCTCCCCGCCTGAAATCTGCCTCTGCTCCTTATCAGTGCCATCGGTGAAATCCGTGGTTCCCATTCCTTTCGTGTCACCAACGTGACGAGACGAGCTTGAAGTTTCGATTAAAGAAATCGTCTCGCTGTAAAAAGAATGAAAGCGTTAGCAGTACGAAGGACTTAAAGAATGGCCTTTTCATTCATCCTTGATGCTTGCCTCTACGGGGAAGAGCGTCAATCGACTTCGTTCGGCGACGTCTCGTCGGCTGGTTGCGTCCGTTTGACGAGCGTAACTTCGTTCCCCGTCGCGTTGTAGCGGACCTCGTCCATGAAGGTCCGCATGATGAGCAGGCCGCGGCCGAAGACCGTGTCGAAGTCGACGTTTTCTTCGCGGTTGGCGGAGGAGGCCGGGTCGAAACCGGCTCCGTCGTCTTTCACGACGACCGTGAGCCCGTCGCGTGTGATCGTCCACGAGACGTGGACGCGGCGGTCCTGATAGGCCGGATTGGACGAGCGGGCTTCGACCATTTTGTGAAAGGCTGCCCGGTCGGTTTGCGCGAGCAGGGGAGTGATCTCGAGGTTGCCCCGATAGAGCGCGTTGAGCAGCGCCTCCTCGACGGCCAGGCGGATCCGCAAACGGTCGAGCTCGTCTTCCAGTTGCACCGCGCGGGCGACCTGCTGCAGGTAACTCAAGAGGAGCGGGATCAGGCTCGGGTCGTTGTGCAGCACGAACGAGGACTCGTTGTGCACCATGCGGTGCATGAGCCGCGCGAGCGAGCGGTCTTCCCGCGAGGCCGCCAGGATGCGTTTGACCGTCGGGGCGAGATCCTGCGCGAGGATCCGCTTGGGGACGTAGCCGGCCGCTCCCGCGCGGAGCGCCCGAGCGCGATCTCTTCGTTTCCGCGGGCCGTCATCAACACGACGGGGACGAGGGGAAAATCGCTTTTGACGGTCGCCACGAGGGCCAGGCCGTCCATCTCCGGCATGATGAGGTCGGTGACGACGAGATCGGGGACGTGCGACTGGAAGCGGTCAATCGCCTCCTGGCCGTCTTTGGCTGAGTCGACGGCCAGTCCGCCGGAGCGTTCCAACAGTCCGCTCACGAGGCGGCGGTCGGCCCCGGAGTCGTCAACGACCAGCACGGTGGGAAGGGCCCGCTCAGGCGACACGGCGCAGCCTCGCATGTCACGGTTTTTTGAAGCGCAAATCTGCCTTCAGCATACCGCCGCGACGGCACAAGCAAACGCGCCGCGTGCCGAAAACAGCACGGTGCGGAAAAATTGTGCGGACATCCGTCACAGAGGCTTTCCGCGCGCTCCGTATTCTGAGGGAGATCTGAAATTCTTACGGAGTTCTGAAGATCGTACGAGCCAATAGAGATCGTACGTGCCGCCGGCTTTATGCCGGCGGTCTTTGAACTGCGATCGACGCTCCCTTGAAGACCGCCGGCGTGAAGCCGGCGGCTCGTCAGAACTGTGCGACACGGCGCTCAAGGATCTGTATTTACGGCCGTCCGATTCGCGGCCTACCACACCGACCAGGCCGTTCCGCGGAGGTGGCACGTCAACTGGGCCAGCGCCGCCAGCAGCAGCCAGCCGGCCATTCTCCTGCATTCGCGGTGGAGCGCCGTCGGGTCTTCGGGTCGGCGAAAAATCTCGTCGCGGCGGAGCTGGCTGAGCCGCGGAATCCAACGCGGAACTCGCGCACAGTAACCTCGATAGTCGTCCGCGCACTGGATCGGCATGTACCGCTCCTCGGCGGGAACGACATAGCAGACATACAGCAGCATCAGCAGTCCCAACGCGCCCGTAAAGACGAGGCTTTTGAGAAAGAGAGCCAGCCCGATGCCCATGGCGAATGTCCCCAGGTAGAGGGGATTGCGGCAGGCGCGGTAGGGCCCGTCGTCGACCAGCTTGTTCTTTTTTCGCCCCGCGATCCACAGCGTGGCCCAGAGACGCAGAGACGCCCCTCCCAGGAACGCCAGCCACGCGGCCGCATCAACAATCCAATCGAGCGCGGATCCCTGAGGAATCCAGGGCCGTGTCAGCGCCACATAAGCCCAGGCCGTCAACACGACGAAGCCCGAGACGCGCGACCGGTTTCGATAGGTCCAGGAACGCTGCAGTGAATGGGCTGAGATGACTTTTGGCATGAAATCCGCCATGGGGAGGCAAGACATAATCCGTGAGAGGGGCGGATGTTAACCCGAGTGGTCAAAGCCCGGAAGATCGGTCGCGTCCGACTGGCGAATCGGCGCACCGTTTTTTGGAATTAATTCCGGTTTAGGCGTGCTGCGGACGCTCGGCCTGACGAGCTACTACGACAGCGCTGTGTCGCGTCGTCACCAAACACGTAGCGCTGTAGGACTACCAGATCGGCCAGGCCGTCCCGCGGAGGTGGCACATCAGTTCGGCCAGGACCGCCAGCGACATCCAGCAGGCCATTCTTCCGCATTCGCGGACGAGTGCCCCCTGGTCGGCGGCGCGTTGAAAAATCTCGTTTCGCCGCAGCAGGCCGATGTTTGGAATCCAGCGAGGGACCCGCCGGCAATAATCGTCGAAGGCCGTGCCGAAGCGGCTCCCCATGTAACGCTCTTCCGCAGGAACCACGAACCAGAGATACAGCGACATCACGAGACCCAGGCCGGCCGCGAAGGCCAGGCTCTTGAGGAACAGGCCCAGGCCGATTCCCATCACGAAAGAACCGACGTAGAGCGGATTGCGGCACGCGCGATACGGTCCGTCGTCGACGACGGTCTGTTTTTTTCGCCCGGCGATCCACAGTGTCGCCCAAAGTCGCACGCCGGCTCCCGCCAGAAACACGGTCCACGCGGCCCCGTCGATGAGCCAATCGAGAGCGGTCCCTTGCGCGATCCACGGCCGCGAAAAAGCCACGTAGGTCCAAGCCGATCCCAGCACGACGGCCGTCACCTGCATGCGATACCGGTAGGACCAGGAATTCTTGAGCGAGGGGCGAGGGCTTTCCGATGCGTCGTCGACCGCGATCGGGCGGTAGATGCTGAACGTGTCGACTGCCGAAGTCGAGTTGCCACTCGCTGGTGCGCTCGGGTCGGGGGTCGCGAGTCGTGTCGAGACGAGATCGGCGATTTCAGATTTCATCAGGCAAACCCGTGGGGCGGATGGGTTTACGGGAAGAGAACAAGGTCGCGGATGATACCGTTCGGCCGGTTTCCGCGGAAGATGGCTTTTCCCGGCCGGTTAGATCGCCGTCGCCTGCCGATTAACGCCGCGGGCCGGCGGGCCGTTTCGCTTCCGCTTCCTTCCACAGGGGGCCGTAGACCTCTTTATCAAACGGCGGGCAGCCGGTCGGGTACTGGCCCAGCGGATGGTCTTTGCTCCGCATCAAGTTCGTGCAGTAAGAGAACGTGCGGCAGGTCCGCGTGCGGTCAAACTGGCCGTCTTCCTGCAGGCGGAGCGCGAAGTCGGGTTGCGCCAGAGCCCCGCGGCCAATCCCCGCCAGCGCGACCGAGCCGTCGGCCACATTCGCAGCCGCCGCGTGCGGGGCGAACTCCTGCAGCCAACTGTAGCCGCTTCCCACGACGGGAACGTCCGGCACGGCCGCCTGAATCGCACGGGCCAGGCGAAAGTGCCGCAGCACGCCCAACAGCGGGTGCTCCGGCGCGTCGTAGCCGTCGACCGGCGGAGAGTCGGCCGGACGGACGACATGCGGATTGGAATAGGGGTTGCCCGCGGACACGTTCACAAGCCCAACGCCCCAATCGCACAACCAGCGAACAAGCTGGATCGGTTCGGCGAGATCCTCTCGCCGATGATCGGTTGTGTCCGTCCCGAAGGCCGTGACGAGCGGTAACCGATGAGGACAAGGCTCGCCGATCGCGCCGGGTTCTGCCGCACGGTACGGGATGCCGTCGTAGGCATTGAATCGCGTGGCGATCAGCAGGTCGGGCAATTCGTCGCGGATGCGGCCGATCACCTGGCGCACCAGCCGCGTCCGGTTTTCGAGACTTCCGCCGTACGAGCCCGGGCGGTTCTTGGCCGCAAGCATTTCCGAAAGCAAGTAGCGGTGACACTGCTTGAGATCGATGAAGTCGACGCCGATCGTCGTGGCCAGGCGGGCCGCGGCGACGTACTGGTCCTCGATCCGCTTCAGTTCGTCATCCGTGAGGAGCGGATACGAATCGTCGACCGCACGGCCGGTCGACTTGTCGACGGTGAGCGGGTCGAGCAGGGGATCGTGCGTGGCCAACAGCGGCCGGCGGTATCCGTAGCGGCCCGAATGGGTGATTTGCAAGCCGACGAGCAGATCGGCGTCGCTGCCGCAGGCGTCGCGATGCGCCTGCCGGCAGCCGGCGAGCATCTCTTCGATCGCCGCGGCCGAGCCGTCGTGGAGCCAGAGTTGCCGCGGATTGGCTCGTCCCTCGTCGCTGATCGCGGTCGCTTCGCCCCAGATCAATTTCGCCCCGCCGCCGCCGAAGCGGACGTAGCGGCGGTACGTCAACTCGTCCGGCCGGCCGTCAAGCGTGCCGTCGCAGCCCTCCATTGGTTGAATGGCGAGGCGGTTGCCGCAGAGTCTGTCGCCGATCGTCATCGGCTGAAAGAGCGCGTCGAAACGCTCAGCCAGAGCGATCGTCGCACCGAGTCGGGCGGCTTCGGCGGAGAGCGCCTCGGGCGTCTTGAACTTGAAATAACGGGCCATCAAGCAGAGCTTTGCGCAAAGTGTGGAGCATGTATAGTATAAGCGTCGCGGCCGGTCTGCGCGGGCTCTAAGATGCGGCCGCGTGAAGAGCGGCGCAGCAGTGCGCTGCGGCGGACCCTCCCGAATCGTTCGGCAAGGTGACGGATGACGACCGACAGTGCGCCTTGGGTCGACGGATTGACGATCGGCGAAATGCTGCGGCGAACGGCGGCCAAATATCCGGACCGCGATGCGTTTGTCTTTCCCCGGCTCGATCGCGACGAGCGACCGTTGCCCGCGGGCCAAGCGTCGCGGGACGCGTGCTTGCGGCTCTCGTATCGCCAGCTCGATGCGGCCGTCGACGGCGTGGCGAAAGCCCTGATGGGGCTCGGAATTCAAAAAGGGGACCACGTTGCCGTCTGGGCGACGAACTGGCCCAAGTGGATCCTGCTGCAATTCGCCACGGCCCGCATCGGGGCCGTGATGGTCCTGATCAATCCGGCCTATCGCACGTCGGAACTGTCGTACGTGCTCAAGCAATCGGACGCGGTGGCCTTGTTTCTCGTCGACGCGTTCCGGGCCTCGGACTATTTCGCCATGGCGAACGAGGCGATCCCCGAGATCGGCCGGTCGCAGCCGGGCGGGTTGCACTCGGCGGAGTTTCCCCGCCTGCGACACGTGATTTCGATGAAGCCGACCGAGACGCCGGGCATGTGGGCGTGGGACGCCTTTTACCGCTTGGGCCAGACCGTCACCGACGCGGATCTCAAGGCGTGCGAATCCAAGCTCGCGGCGGGCGAGCCGATCAACATTCAGTACACGTCGGGCACGACGGGATTTCCGAAAGGGGCCACGCTGACCCATCGCAATTTGCTGCTCAACGCGTTTTACGTCGGCGTGTGCCAGCGGATCACATCAGCCGACCGCATTTGCATTCCGGTGCCGTTTTACCACTGTTTCGGCTGCGTGTTGGGAACGTTGTGCAGTGCCGTTTACGGGGCGGCGATGGTCATTCCGGCCGAGTATTTCGATCCGGAAGCGACGCTGAGCGCGATCGCAGCGGAGCGGGCGACGGCCGTCTACGGCGTCCCCACGATGTATATCGCCCAGCTCGAACATCCGACGTTCGCCAGCCGCGATTTGAAGTCGCTGCGGACGGGCGTGATGTCGGGCAGTCCATGCCCGATCGAGCTGATGAAGCGGGTCGTCGATCAGATGAGGGCCCGCGAAATCACGATCGCCTACGGCCTCACCGAGAACTCGCCCGTGATCACCCAGACGCGAACAGCCGATCCGCTCGAATTGCGCGTCCAGACGGTCGGTCCCCCGCTTGCCGGGAATCGAAGTAAAACTGGTCGACCCGGCGAGCCACAAGACGCTTGGCGACAATGAGCAGGGCGAATTGTGCTCGCGAGGGCACGGCGTGATGATCGGCTATTACAAGATGCCCGAAGCGACCGCCGCCGCCATCGACGCGGAGGGATGGCTGCATACGGGCGACCTCGCAATGCGGCTGCCAAACGGCTATTACCGCATCACGGGGCGGATCAAGGACATGATTTGCCGCGGTGGGGAGAACATTTATCCCCGCGAGATCGAGGAGTTTTTGCACACGCATCCGGCGATCGAGAACGTAGCCGTGTTCGGCGTCCCCGATCCCAAATTCGTGGAAGACGTCGCCGCGTGGGTCAAGCTCCGCGAGGGGAATACGATGTCGGTCGACGAGCTGCGGGCGTTCTGCAAAAAGTGCCTCGCGCATTACAAGGTGCCGCGGCACATCCGCTTCGTCAAAGAATTTCCCCAGACGGTGACCGGCAAACTGCAAAAGATCCGTATGCGCGAGATGATGATCGAAGAACTGAAACTAAGGCAGGCCGAAACGGCCTGACCCCCGACCTCGACTCATGAAGCTTGGCGATTTCACGATCAGCACGGTTTCCGGCGGGCGGTTTCGTCCGGATGGCGGGACGATGTTTGGCGTCGTGCCCAAAGTGATGTGGTCGAAGGTGATCGCGGTCGACGAGTACAACTGCATCGCGCAGGCGACGAACTGTGTCCTCGTGCAGACGGGCCGGCAGAACGTGCTGATCGACACGGGCTACGGTTCCAAGCTCCGCGACAAAGAGCGGGCCCTGCTGCGGGCCGATCCGGGCGATCCGATCGTCGACAGCCTGGCGGCCAAAGGGCTCTCGCCCGAAGACATCGACCTGGTCATCCTGTCGCATCTGCATTTTGACCACGCGGGGGGCGGGATTCGCCTGGCCGACGGCAAGCTGGTCACGACCTTTCCGCGGGCCGAGTACGTTGTGCAGCGGCTCGAATGGGAAATTGCCATGGCAGGCTATCCGGAGCTGCGGGCCGCCTATCCGATGGAGAACATCGCCCCGTTGGAGAACTCGGGGCAGCTCAAGCTGGTCGACGGCGACGTCGAAATCCTGCCGGGGATCTCGGCGCGAATTACCGGCGGCCACACGAACGGGCAGCAGGCCCTCTTCCTCGAGAGCGGGGGCGAGACGGCCGTCTACCTGGCCGACGCCTGTCCCACGACGCGGCACCTGCCGTCGCTGTGGTGCATGTCGTACGACATGGATTTGCTCCAGTCGCGGCGGATCAAGCCCCTGCTGCTCGGCGAAATTGCCGACCGGGGTTGGCTGGCCCTCTTTGACCACGACCCTGACCATGCGGCCGCCCGCCTCCGCCGTGATCCCGACCGCGAATTCGCGGTGGCCCAGGCAATTACGGAATTGTGAACGGGCCCGGGACTCTGCAAAACGGGGAGTGTCCGCTATACTGCGACCTGCATTTTGAGTGTGAATCATGCGGTGGCATGACGTCCGTCGCGAGGTCGCCGGGTCGCGTTGATTTAGGGATGCGGCGACGGTCGAATGGAGTCGGAGGCGAATGTCGAAGGCCCATCAGAGTCAGAGCGTCCAGGAAAAACTCGCAAAGCTGGCCAGCAATTATTGGTGGAGCTGGCAGCCTGAAGTTACGACGATCTTCCGCGAAATTTCCCCGATTCGCTGGTCGCAGCTCGCGCATAACCCGGTCGCCCTCCTCAAAGAGCTCACACCCGATCAGCTCGAACTACGCTGCCGGGAAGAGGTCCTGCACTCCCGCATCAACGGTGCCTATCGCCGCTGGGTGGAGTACATGGAGTCGTCGGAGACGTGGGGCTCGACGCATTCGGGCATTCTCGGCCAGCGGCCCGCCGCGTACTTTTCCGCCGAGTTCGGCATCCACGAGTCGCTGCCGATTTATTCGGGCGGCCTCGGCGTTCTGGCGGGGGACCATCTGAAAAGCGCGGCCGACCTGGGAATTCCGCTCGTCGGCGTCGGCCTGTTGTACGTCGAGGGCTATTTCTCGCAGCGCATCGACGAGAATGGCTGGCAGCAGGAGTCGTACACCGGGATTGAAACGGCCCAACTGCCGATCCTGCCGGCGCTTGACCCCGATGGCAAGCCGGTCGTCGTCTCGGTCACTACGCGGAGCGGAAAGATTTTCGCCCGCGTCTGGCGGGTTAACGTGGGACGCGTCAGGCTGTTCTTACTTGACGCCGATATTCCGCAGAACAAAGACGAAGATCGCCATCTGACGGCCCGCCTCTACGGCGGCGACCAGCGGACGCGCATCCGCCAGGAGATCATCCTCGGCATCGGCGGTGCCCGCGCCCTCAAGGCCCTGGGCATCCAGCCGAGCGTGATCCACATGAACGAAGGGCACTCGGCCTTCGCGCCGCTGGAATTCATTCGCGAACGGATGAAGGAGGACGGACTGAGTTTCGACGAGGCGCTCCGCGAGACGGCCTCGATGGGGGTCTTCACCACGCACACGCCGGTTCCCGCGGGGCACGACCGCTTCGATCCACACATGGTCGAGGAGCACGTCGGTCCACTTGCGGACGAACTGGGGCTCTCGCACGATGCGCTCGTCGGTCTGGGCCGCGTCGACCCGCAGAATCCGCACGAGTCGTTCTGTATGACGGTCCTCGCCTTCCGGCTCAGCCGTCATGCCAACGCGGTCTCGAGCCTGCACGGCATTGTCAGCCGCCGTATGTGGGCCGGGCTGTGGCCGTGGCGGAGCGAGGAAGAAATCCCCATCGGCCATATCACCAACGGCGTGCACGTGCCGACTTGGCTGGCGGCGCAGATGCGCGTGCTTTACGACCGCGTGCTGCCGATGAACTGGTACCTCCGCACCGGCGAGCCGGAGGTCTGGGCCGGGTTCGAGCAGGTGACCCCCGGTGAATTGTGGGAAACGCATCAGTCGCTGAAGAACCGGCTGATCGTCTATGCCCGCACGCGGTTGGCGACGCAGGGGGAGCGGCGCGGCCTCTCCGCCGCCGTCATCGACAGGCTGAGCCAGGCCCTCAGTCCCGAGACGCTCACCATCGGATTCGCCCGACGATTTGCCCCGTACAAGCGGGCCGACCTGATCATGCGAGATATGGCGCTCGTCAGCAAAATCCTCAGCGACTCCGACCGCCCCGTGCAGTTCATCTACGCCGGCAAGGCCCATCCCGCAGACGATTTAGGAAAGGCGATGCTGCAGCGGATTTACAAACTCGCGCAGACCGAGCCGTTTTTGGGCCGCCTCGTGGTCCTCGAAGATTACGACATCAACCTGGGCCGACACATCGTGCAGGGGGTCGACGTCTGGCTCAACAATCCGCGCCGCCCGCTCGAAGCCTCCGGGACCAGCGGACAAAAAGTCGTTCTCAACGGCGGACTCAACTGTTCCATTCTGGACGGGTGGTGGGCGGAAGCCTTTGACGGCGCCAACGGTTTCGCCATCGGCACCGGCAAGGTGCACGTCGACCAGAACATCCAGGACGAGCGCGACGCCAAGAGCTTATACGACGTGCTGCAGCGCGAGGTAATCCCCCTGTTTTACGAGCGCGACGCCGACGATCTGCCGCAGAAGTGGATCTCCCGCATGAAGCGGGCCGTCCGCACGCTCGGCTGGCGGTTCAACGCCGACCGAATGGTAATGGACTACGTCAAACGCACGTACATTCCGGCGGCCGGCGGGCTCTCGTGCGAGATGCCGGGAATGGGCGGCTGAGCGCGACCGCGTCGATCCAAGACCGTTGCGTTACTTCTCTTTCACGACGGGGTTCGTGAGGGTGCCGATGCCGGTCACCTCCATCGTGACGAGGTCGCCGTTCTCCAGGCTGAAATCGTCCGGCGGCACGATTCCCGTGCCGGTCAAAAGTATCGTGCCGGCGGGGAATTCGTTTTCGCGGTAGAGCCAGCCGATCAGGTCCTCGAAGCTGCGGACCATCTGGCCCAACTCGGTCGAGCCGCGAAAGGCCTCCTTCCCTTTGCGTTTGACCGTGAGCGTGATGCTCGTTTTCGCGCGATCAAGCGGTGCCTCGGGAATGAGAATGCAGGGACCCAGCGCGCACGACTGGCGGTAGAGCTTGGCCTGCGGCAAGTAGAGGGGATTTTCTCCCTCGATATCCCGTGCCGACATGTCGTTGCCGATCGTGAAACCGACCAGCTTTCCCTTGTCGGAAATGACGAGGGCCAGCTCCGGTTCGGGCACCGACCAGCGGCTGTCGAAGCGCACGCGGACCGGGCCTCCGGGACCCGAGACGTGCGCGGGGGTCGCCTTGAAAAAGAGCTCGGGCCGGTCGGCCGTATACACCTTGTCGTAATGAGTGGCCCCGGATTTGGACTCTTCCATGCGGGCGACCTGGCTCCGCTTGTAAGTCACGCCCGCGGCCCACACCTCCTGCTGGTCGATCGGCGCAAGCAGCGTGACCTCGGAAAGCGGAACCGCTTCGGCCTTGGGATCGATCAAAAAGCGGGCCAGGCCGAGCGGATCCGGGGCGTGCAGAATATCGGTGAGCGATTGCAGCTTGTCGACCTGGGTCAAATCGAGCAGACGCAGGCTGCGATCGTCGTCAGCGAGGGCGGCGATCCGCGACTGGCCGTCGGCGAGTCGGATCTTGGCGAGTTTCATGAGGACGACTTTCTCTTTCCGGCGAAGATCACACGGCCCGCCGCGAGCAGGAATTGAGCCGGTGACACCGTTCAAACACCCTTTGTCGGACGGTGGCGTTCAATCGCCGCCAGCGTTCGACGGATGTCGTCCGGTAATGGTGCCTCAAATTCGACCGGCTTTCCACTCTGCGGGTGGCGAAACGCCAGTCGAAATGCGTGAAGTGCCTGCCTATCGATCAAAACGTCGCTCGTTGCGGCTGCCTCCGCAGATTCCTCTGAGGGCGGCGAAGCCTCGTCAAGGGTCCTCGGGCGCGGCGAGCGGGAAGTGAGGTCGGCAACGGACAGCGACGAGCCGCCCCCGTACAGTCGGTCGGCCACGACCGGATGCCCCAGGTGCTGCAGGTGGACCCGCAGCTGGTGTGTCCGTCCCGTCTTGGGAAAGAGTCGCACGGCCGTAAAGCCGTCGAATCGTTTGGCCACCTCGTAATCGGTGACGGCTGGCCGCGCATTGCCGATCGGTTCGGAGACGATCATTTTTTCGCGTTTCTTGGGATTGATGCGGATGTAGGTCGAGATCTCGTCGCAATCGAGTTCAAACACGCCGCGGGCCAGGGCGAAATATTCTTTTCTGACTTCGCGCCGCTCGAACTGCCCGCTCAGTTTGTGGTGAACCTGGTTGTCCTTGGCAATCACCAGGACTCCACTCGTGTCGCGATCAAGCCGATGGACAATGCCGGGGCGGAGTTGTCCGGCCACGTCGCTCAGCCGGTTGAAATGAAACTGCAGCGCACCGGCGAGCGTGCCGCGGTAGTTCCCCTTGCCGGGATGAACGATCAACCCGGGAGGCTTGTTGATCACGACGATCGCGTCGTCTTCGTGGACGATATTGAGCGGAATGTCTTCCGGAGGCAGCGTGCGGTCGGGCAACTCGGGTAGGCGGACCGAAATGAGGTCGTTGATCCGCAGCTTGCGCGACGTCTTCACCGGGATCCCGTTGACGAGGATCGAGTGCTGTTCGATCGCCTTTTGAAACAGGACGCGGCTGAAGTTGGGGAAGATGCGGCTCAGATAGTGATCGACCCGCCAGCCGTGAGCCCGCGCTTCCACGGTGATCTGGATCGGCCGATCGGAAGAGAGCCCATCGGACATTCGTTACTTCAAGGTCGGCGCCGGGAGGGCGGGGCCACTCTGCGACTTGGAATTCGGCTTCGCAGGGGCCGGTGCGGCACTCTTTCCAGTTGCCGGTGCCGCCGGCGAACTCTTGCCCGTGGTGGCCGGTTTCTCGGATTTCGGCGCCGCCTTCGTTGGCGTGCCGCTCGATTTGCTGGCCGGACCGAAGTCTTCGGGCAAGGGCGGAATGCTGAGATCCTTGGGCATCGCCCGATCGGCCGGTTTGGGATTCTGCAACGCGAACCAGGCGTTAAAGTCCTGAGCCGTGGCGGTGCGAAGGGCGGCGATCCGTTCCTCGGCCAACTGCTTATAGGGGGTGTCGCGCTTCAGCAGGCGTTCGTAGGCTTCGATGGCCGGATTGTTGATCGTCCCCGGGCCTGTGTCTTTGGGGGGCATTGATTCGCGGCACTGCGCCAGGCCAAAGAGAGCCCGGTCGACGACCTCGTCCGGGCTCGACTTGTCGTTGATGAGCTTCTCGAAGTTCTCCTCGGCCTTTTTCAGGTCCGAGCGGCCCGCGTCGCGATCGGTGAAGAGGAGGCGGACTCCGCTCGAGAGTTCGTTCTCTCCCTCCTGAAGGCGAGCCCACGGTGCGACCTTCGTGCCGGCGTATTTGTCGGCCACCGTGCCGTAGTCGGCCGTCGATTGGGCGTCGGAAAGGGCGCGCCAACCCTGGCTGTCGTAGGAGCCGGCCGATGTCCGCCAATAGATGACGCCAATGATGAGCACAACGAGCGCCACCGCCCCCGCGATCAGCAAATTCGTATGTTCATGGAGATATCGTTCCGATGCATGTCCCCAGTCGGAAGCGATCCGTTCCAACTCATTGGTTTTCAGCTCGTGGCGATGTTCACTTTTCATGGGTGCGCTCGGGAAAGCAAGAAGCGGAGTGGTACAACCACTTTGAATTGCCAGGCGAGATTTGGCTCTCAGGCCACGAAACTCATCGTGCCGTCTGTCATTTACGTTGCAAGCTGTGCTTGCCGCGCGAGTATAGGTGGGGGCCGGAAACCGGTCAAGCCGCGCCCTTTTTGCCGCCAACCGACGATTGGGACACGGGTTGCAAACAGACGCGGACAAGCCGAATTGCCGGTCCGGCGGGACCACCGAGCGTCCCGACGTGCCGGCGGCGAGCCCCTTTTGGCGAATGAGTCAGTTGCCGCCGTCGTCTCGACCCTGTATTATACGGAGGAGTCAAGACATTGAGACTCAATCTCAACTTGATCGCCCCCCCGACCTTCGAGGTGCTTCCCGAAAGCGACCCGCCCCGCACGGAATTGCACGCAGCGAGTTCACTACGAATGACGGCCTCGACCATGACTCCGAAGAAGAACCGATCCTTGCGGCACGTGATTCCGCTGGGACTCTTGGCGGTGGGCGCGACGGCCACGATTGTCGAAGTGGACGGCAAATCCGACGTCGTCGCCCGGTTGCATGAGATGGGAATGCGTCCCGGTTGTGAAGTGCGCATGGTCCGCTCGGGCAACGCCTGCATCGTCGCCATCAATAACCATCGTTTCGGATTTCGGGGTGCCGAGGCGGCTCACGTGCTGGTTGAAGTGAGCCACGAGATCGGCGCCGCCGAGACGGTCTGACGCGCTCCATGGACACGCTCGATCAACTGCGAACCGGCGAGCGGGCGACGATCGTGGACGTGGAAGGTCAAGACGGTGTGGCCATCCGGCTCTTGGAGATGGGGCTCACCGAGGGGGAAGTCATCGAGGTTGTCGGGTTTGCTCCGTTGGGCGACCCCATCGAGTTTCAGGTGCGAGGGTATCGCATCTCACTTCGGGCCAACGAAGCCCGCCGCCTTCAAGTCAAACGCCTCGGCACAAAAGGGGAAGGATGAAGGCGGAAGGTCGAAGATCCGCCTCTGGCGGAATGAAGACTCAGTAAAAGCACGCACGCGAAACGTGCGAGTGTAGTTGATCCTTCATCCCGCCGTAGGCGGATCTTCGACCTTCCGCCTTCATCCTTCCGACAGAGCATGGACCTTCCCACGCCCAAATCTCCCGAGCCGCGAACGATCACCGTCGCTCTGATCGGTAATCCGAACACCGGTAAGAGCACGCTGTTCAATGCGCTGGCCGGTATGCAGGCGCGGGTGGGGAACTATCCCGGCGTCACGGTCGAAAAAAAAATCGGCCGCGTCCGCTTTGGCGAGACGACGGTGCGGTTGGTCGATTTGCCGGGGACGTACAGTTTGGCTCCCCGTTCGCCCGACGAAATGGTCTCGGTCGACGTCTTACTCGGCCGGCAGCCAGACGTGGGTCGCATCGACGCCGTCCTGTGCATTGTCGACGCCTCCAACATCGAGCGCAACCTGTTTTTGGTGAGCCAGGTCCTCGATCTGGGGCTGCCGACGGTCCTCGTGCTCAACATGTGTGACCTGGCCCGGCAGCGGGAGACCGAGATCGATGTGGCGGCCCTGTCGCGGAAGTTGGGCCTTCCCGTCCTCGCCACCGAGGCGCATCGCCGCGTCGGTATCGAAGAGTTGCGGCGGGCCCTCACGACGGCAGCCGGTTCGCCTCCCCCGACACGGGCGCCGGTGTTTCCGCGCCTGTTCTATGAAGAATCCGCCGAGTTGGCCCGCGAGTTTCGCGGAAATAACGGCAGCGCTGTGCCGGCCTACCTCGTCGAGCGGATGATTCTCGACGTCGGCGGGCACATCGAACAGTCGCTCCTGGCGAAAGGTCCGGCAAACCTGGGCGAGCGGCTCACCCAGGCCCGTGAACGCCTGGCGCAATCGGGATTCCGCGTCCCCACCGGCGAGGCGAAGGTCCGCTACGCGGCCATCCGCACGCTGCTGGAAGGGGTCCTCAAGCATCCCGCGAAGCGGCCCGCCACGCTCAGCGATCGCATCGACCATTTCCTGACGCATCGCGTCACCGGCCTGATTGTGTTCGCGGTGGTCATGTTCGGCCTGTTTCAGTTGATCTACACGGGGGCGCGCCCTTCATGGACGGGATTGAGGCGGCGCAGAAGCTGGTCCGCTCGGCCGTCGCGGCGCACATGCCGCCGGGAGCGTTTCAGAGCCTCTTGTGCGACGGCGTGATCGGCGGCGTCGGCAGCGTGATCATGTTCTTGCCGCAGATCGTGCTGCTCTTTTTGTTCATTGCCATCCTGGAAGATTGCGGCTACATGGCTCGGGCCGCCTTTCTGATGGACCGGCTCATGTCGCGGCTCGGCTTGAGCGGCAAATCGTTCATCCCGCTCATGTCGTCGTTCGCCTGTGCGATCCCCGGCGTGATGGCGACGCGCGTCATCGAAAATCGCCGCGACCGGATGGTGACGATCCTGATCGCTCCCTTGATGAGCTGCTCGGCCCGGTTGCCCGTGTATGTCCTGTTGACGATCGCCTTCATTCCGGCTGACGCCTATCTGGGCGGATGGGTTTCGCTGCGGGGACTGGTTCTGCTGGCCATGTCGTCGGTCGGAGCGCTCGTGGCGATTCCGGCGGCGTGGCTCATGAAAAAGACGCTCTTTCGCAGCGAGACGCCCCCGTTTGTGATGGAGCTGCCGACCTACAAGATTCCGTCGGCCCGTGTCGTGCTGCACCGGGCTTACGATCGCGCCAAGGCGTTTGTGACGCGGGCCGGCACGCTGATCTTCGCCACGGCCCTCGTTGTCTGGTTCGCCGGTTACTTTCCCGGCGATCACCGCGAGCTCAACGCCGTGATGGCCGAGATCCAGACGCGCGTCCACAGCGGCC
Source organism: uncultured Planctomycetaceae bacterium (assembly GCA_963833105.1). Classification (GTDB taxonomy): domain Bacteria; phylum Planctomycetota; class Planctomycetia; order Planctomycetales; family Planctomycetaceae; genus DASPSM01. The sequence continues at coordinate 597,904 of CAWHWU010000014.1, read as the reverse complement.
AGTCGGACGATCCGGCGCAGGCCAACCGCTTGAAGCAATTGGCCGAGCGTCAAAACACATTGGGCGGCCGGCTGATCGAGGAGAGCTTTTTGGGCCGCCTGGGACACGCGATCGAACCGGCCGTGCATCCGCTGGGCTGGGACTGGCGGATCGGCGTCGGCGTGTTGGCCTCGTTCCCGGCCCGCGAGGTGATCATCGCTACGTTGGGCACGATCTACAGCCTGGGCAACGACGTCGAAGAGAATGACCAGGGCCTGATGGAATCGCTGCGAAAAGCGACGCACGCGGACGGCACCAAGGTCTACAATGTACCGGTGGCCCTGTCGATCATGGTGTTCTTCGCGCTCTGCGCAGATGCGCGGGGACCTTGATGACGATCAAGCGGGAGACCAACAGCTGGATCTGGCCGACTTTTACCTTCGTGTATATGACGACTTTGGCTTACCTCGGCGCGTTGATCACGTACCAGATCGGCATTCACATCGGCTGACGTGATGTTGGGCCGAAGCGACGGACGGGTTTTTGCAGATGGGCATTGATTGGCAAATCGTCGTCGCGCTGGCCTGCGTCGCCGGAGCCGTCTTCGTGCTGGCCCGCCGGGTGTACGCCTGGTGGAAAGGGGGAGCCGGCGGCGGTTGCGGCTCAGGCTGTCAGACGTGCTCCGTCAAAGATTCGTCAGCGCCGGCCGTCAAGCCGCTGGTTACGCTCGAGCTTGGGAGTTCGAAAAGCCCCAACGGTCGGCCAAATCCTTTGTAGCTTGGGACACGCTCGCGCGGCGAGCACGACTCGACTGAGCTCGCCGAAGTCCGGCCCACCTCATGCGCTAATTTTCAGCGTCTTCGGCTGGATGGTTGGCCGCTTTGGCTGCCGATTTGCCGGATGACCCCGGCTGGCCCGCCCCTCGGCTCCCACGATTGCCGGCCGGGCTAGGAAAGCTTCTCAAGAGCCACATGATCGGCTGCCGCGCCTTCTTTAACTTCGGACTGTTCTGCAGGGCGATGATGACCGCGACGAATTTCTTGCCGTTCGGTGATTGCAGCCTCTGTTGCACGTTCTCGAGCCGTTCGGGTGTGACGCCGGCAAGCCACTTATTGGTCAGTTCCTCGATCTGCGCCGGTGTCACGACGGCCTCTTCGAGCTCGGGTTTCCACTCGGCCAAAAGCGAGCGGCCGAGTGTCTGCCCCAATTGCCGCCGGGTTTGCAGCGGCATTGCGTTGCGGGTGATTTGTTTCTTCACCGCCTCATTCGGAATCGCGTCGAGGATCGTCTCGACGAGGGCCGTCTCGCGTGGCCGCATTCTCGTCTTTGCCTCGCGCTCCTCCCGCAACTGTTCGATGACGGCCCGCACGACTTCGACATGGTGGACCCGCGGCGCCCTCAACTTTGCAAAGCGATCCTTGGAATCCTCTTTCAAGTAATTCTGCTCGACCGCAGCAAATACGACATCCAGGTCCTTGGTGCTCAGGAGGGGTGCGGAATCGAGACGCGTGTTGAGAAGCGCGAGCAACGGAGCCCGGGCGGCACGCGCCACCCGCTGTTTCTGCTCCTGCAGGAGCTTTTGCACAAGTTCCGCCCGCTCTCCGGGGTCGGACGTGCTCAGCAGCTTGTCGCGGTCAAACGGGGAGAGCTTGAAGAGCCAGGCGTTGTACTGATCGAGCAGCTTGCCGAGACGGCCGCCGTTCTTGGTGTCCTGCTCCAGCTCGTCGTCGAGGTGGGCCAACTGCCGCGCCGCTCCGGCGGCAGCTTGAGGTACGTTTCATAGTTTCGCTTGAGACGGTTGAGATCGGACTGGCTCAAGTTCGCGATTTTCTTGCGGCGCGCTTCGAGCACGCTCGCGTCTTCGGTCGTCGTCCCGCTCAAGAGGACGAGGCCCAGAAGCGCCCAAGCCAGCGGCGTCCATGCCGGGCGGATTTTACGGCGTGCTGGAGGACGGCTCATGAAACACCACGCCTCGTCTGTCCAATTCCCGCAAAAAATCGATCGTTTCGACGTTCGAGTAGAGATCGAGTTTCTCGATCACCGGCAGGTTCTGAAGCAGCTCCCGTGACGGATCGGGCATCATCCGGTTTGTCACGAGAAAGCCGGCGACCGCCGCCAGTGCCAATCCCGCCGCCCAGATCGCGACAATCCCCCCGCGGCGTAGCGGCTCCTTGGGAATCCGCTCCAGCCAGTTCGCAGGCAAAAAGGGCTTCGGTTCCTCGGCCTGCTTGACGACAGAGACCATGCGGGTGGTCAGATCGCTCGAACCGGTCAGCCGCGGCAACTGGTCGAGCAAGTCCCACGTCCGCGAGAGCATCTCGACATCGTGTTGCACGGTCGGGCTGTGCGAAAGGACGTGCTCGATCTCCTTGGCGGCCGGTTCGGGCAGCTCGCCGTCGAGATAGGCGATCAGGTTTGATCGCTGGTCCGAGTTGAGTCGAGGAATCTTTTCCATCATCAGTACCCGGCGGCGGCCGCGCGGCGAAAACAGTGTGCGGAGGGTTCGGGCCGGTCCCGCCCGCGGCTTTGCGCGTGTCGCGGCGGGATTGCCCGCTACGGTTTCAGGTGTTGTTCCAACTGCCCGCGCAGATTTTCGCGGGCCCGCGCCAGGAGGGACTTGACCGCTTCGGTCGAGAGTTCCATCGAGGCCGCAATGTCTTCGTAACTCATCCCCTCGAACTTGTGCAGCAGCACGGCCAGCCGCTGCCGTTCGTTGAGCGTGTCGACGGCCGACTGCACGATCTCGCACGTTTCCCGTTTGACCACCTGCCGCGTCGGGAGCAGGGAGGAACGATCGCTCATCACGGCCTTGCGGACTCCGACCGGGACCGAGCCGGACCCCTGCTGCGTGTTGAGCGAAACTTCCCTGCGACGACCGATCGTGCGGCGGGCGTTGCTGGCCACGTTGTTGGCGATGCGAAAAACCCACGTTGAGAACTTCGCCGTCGGCTGATATCCCAGGCGGGCCCGGTAGATGCGAAGGAAGACCTCCTGCACGAGGTCCTCGGCCGCTCCCTGGTCCCGCAACATGTGGTAAAAGATGCTGAGCAAACGGTCCTGGTAACCGGCGACCAGTTGCGAGAAGGCAGCATCGTCGCCCGCCTTCGTGCGCATCATCAACTGCACGTCGGGATCGCGAAGAAACGCATTCTCGTCCTGTTTGGCGGCTTCGCGCGGACCGACATTGTGCTTGCCGGAATCGGCTTTCCCGGCTTGGGCTGCGGTTTTCAATGATGCACCCGGCGCCCGTTTCCCTGAAGAATAAAACCCCGGCACACTTCCAAGGTATCTGGTCAGGACGCCCAACGGAAGTAATTTCGCGAACGAGTCGCCGCGCGGCGGATTACTTTTTGATCACTTGACCGAGAAACGGTGGATCGTCGTCTGTGTGTAGGGCTTGTTCGGCTCCAGCAACGTCGAGGGGAATTGCGGACGGTTGGGCGAATCCGGAAAGTGCTGGCATTCGAGACACAGGGCCGAATACTGCTTGAAGCCTCCGTCCTCCGGCTTTCCCGTGAGTTGATTCCCCGTGTAGAGCTGGATCCCCGGTTCGGTGGTGAAAATCTCCAGCATGCGGCCCGTGTCGGGATCTTCGACGCGGGCGGCCATCTGCTTGAGCGGGTCGCTGCGCGGATTAAGGACGTAGCAGTGGTCATAGCCCTTCACGCCGCCGCCGTCGACCTCGTTGAGCCGTGCTCCGATCGCCATCGGCGATGTGAAGTCCATCGGCGTCCCTTTTACCGGCTTCAGCTCACCGGTCGGAATGAGCGTGCTGTCGACGGGGAGGTATTTGTCAGCGTTCAACGTCAGCAGATCGTTGAAGACATTCCCGTTTCCCGCCCCCTTCAGGTTCCAATAGATGTGGCTCGTCAGGTTGATGATCGTCGGCTTGTCGGAGACGGCCCGATAATCGATCCGCAACTCGTTGGCGTCAGTGAGCGTGTAGACGACGGTCGTCTTCACAGTGCCGGGGTAGCCTTCTTCGCCGTCGCGGCTCTCGTACATCAGTTCGAGGCCGGCCGACTTTCCGTCGGCAGCAGGGTTGGAGGGACGGGCGCTCCACACGGCGTCGCTGAACGACTTGATCCCGCCGTGCATGTGGTTGGGCCCGTCATTGATTGCCAGCGTGTAGGACTTGCCGTTGAGCGTGAACTTCCCCTTGGCGATGCGGTTGGCATAGCGGCCGACGATGCAGCCGAAATACGGATCGTTGCCCAGATATCCGTCGAGCGTGGGAAAGCCGAGCACCACGTTGGCCACTTTTTTATTGCGGTCGGGCAGCTCGATCGAGGTGACGATGGCGCCGTAGTTAATAATCGACACCGTCATTCCGTGATCGTTGGCGAGAAGATACCGCGTGATGGGAATCCCGTCTTTCGTCTCGCCAAACGGCTCCGATTGAATGCGGGCTCCGGTCAATTCAGCACTCTCCGCAGTCGATTTCTTGGTGGCGGGCGACTTCGTGATCACCTCGGAGCTTGAATCGCAGCCGACGCAGGCCGCGACAACGCCCAGAACCAGGCAGGACCACATTGCGTGCATGACGCCCCCCGGCGGACATGGGACAAGACGAGCAATGTCCAAACGGCACGCCGGTATCTTCCGAGAGCGGGCGGAGGGATTCAAGCGAGTGGTTCGCAACGAGTTGACGGAGTCCCCCAACGAGAGGGCGTGCGGTAGCCGGATCTGGTGTTGTGTTCAAATGTATAGTATGTGTCACGCAAGCTTTCAGCCATCGGGCAGACACGACGGATCCGTGCGCTTGTAACGTTTGAGAATGCCTGTCGCGTGAGGGGCGCTCGCGTAGAATTCGGTTGACTTGCTGGCCATTATTGGCCGGTCCTCTCGGGTTTCTCCGAAGAGGGGACGAATCGTCCAACACCGGCGCGAGAGGGTTCGTAATCCCGGATAGATGCGAACCAAAGAGCGCCGGTCCGGCAGGAAGCACATGTCGGACCCCGAAATATTTACCAGCGGGGCTCAACAAGACGGGGCGGGTTTAAGCGACGCCCGGCTGGTTGAGGACGCGCGACGGGGAAACAAGGATGCATTTGGCATCCTTGTTCAACGGTACGAGCGGAGGCTGGTACGGGTTATTCTCCGATTTGTGTCGGATCCCGAACTGGCACGGGACCTTGCGCAGGAGACCTTCCTGCGGGCCTTTGTGCGGTTCGATCAATTCGATCCGTCACGCCGGTTCGGACCGTGGCTCTTTCGTATCGGCGTTAACTTGACCTTCGACTACCTCCGCCGAAAGCGACGGCGGGGGAAGTGGTCGGTCTTTACCGATTACTGGAATTCCACGGGGATCGACCCGGAAACTCCTGATCCCCGTACGCAGCTCGACACGCGGCAAGAGGTCGAGCTGGTTTTGAAACAGGTGCCGGAGAAGTATCGCACCGTGTTGATTTTGCGGGATATGGAAAACTTTTCGACCTCGGAAATTGCGGCCATCATGAATCGCAAGGAGGCCACAATTCGCTGGCGATTGGCCGAGGCGCAACATGTTTCAACGACTTTGGGCAAAACGCCAGGGACTGGCGCCGTCAACCGACGAGAAGGTGTCGCCATGAAGTGCAAAGAAGCCAAAACGCAAGCAGCCCTTTTGATCGGCAACGACGTCGAACCGGCCGCGCTGGAAGCAGTCCGCAAGCACCTCGGCGAATGCGTCGGCTGTCGTGAACATTTCGAGCGGCTCTCCAACTGCCTGGAAGTTTTGCAGACTCCGCCGCGTTCCTGGAATGCGGACGACGAAAGCCTATGGCCCAAGCTGTCGGCCCGCCTGGCTTCTCCGAACGCCGGGCAGAAGCCGCATCGATTAAACGGCTGGGCCGCGACGCTGGCGGTCGCGGCCGCCTGCACGGCGATGTTTTGGGTTGCCTCGAGCCATTGGCCAGCGAACCAGGCAGCCGACCAGCCGAGCGGAGTCAACGGGGTGGAGGTGATCTCACAGCCGGTCGGCGATCGTCCCGCGTTTGATAGCGCCCGCGAACGAAGTCGGCAGGAAAACGAATTGCAGCATCGCCGGCTTCCGAAGAATCCTTCTGACCAGGAATCGGGTACAATGCTCCAGCCAAGACCAGGCGCTGCCCCGATCGAGGTCATCCCGGTGGGCCAACCGGCCCATTGATGCGAGCGGACGCGGCTGGTACTTGCCCGGCGATCAGTTGATCGCCGGTCCCGATTTAAGAGGGAGGGCCATGCCGCTTTTTGAATACCGCTGCAACGGCTGCCAGCATGAGTTCGAGGCGCTGGTGCGCGACGGTGTCTCACCCGACTGTCCGCAGTGCCACGCCAAAAGTCCGGAGCGCCTGTTGAGCGCGGTTTCCAGCCGGGCCTCGGGGGTCCATTCGCTTCCCGTCTCGTCTGCCTGTCCCCCCTCTGATGCGCCGCCCTGCGGCCCCGGCTGTTGCCGGCTGCAATGATCGAAATCGTTCCGGCCGCCCCACAGCAATACCAGGCTGCTTTGGAGCTACTCTTCGAGCGGCTTCCGGCCGCCGAGCAACAGTTGTCGATTGCCGACGTTTTGAAGGCACTTCGCGGCGGTCGCATCATGCTCCATGGGCTGATGACCGCGCCGAGGGAGAAACGATGCTCGGCTCGGACCTTTTCGTCATTCAGGCCGATCGCACGGCCTTCGTCTGGCCGCCCGCAGTCGCACTGGACGAACGGGTGCAGGAAATTGAAGACGCGCTCCTGGCCGAAGTGATCCGCCGCATTAACGCGGCCGGTGCCTGGATCGGGCAATGCCTGATCGAACTCAACCACCGCCACGAGCGCGAAACGCTTGAGCGGAACGGCTTTCGGCATCTGACCGACCTGCGGTTCATGGCACGTCGATTGGACGGCTTTCGCCTTGAGCCGCCGCAAGACGCGGACGCCGGCGACGAACTGGAAGCGGTTACCTATCAACCGGGGGTCAACGACGCTCAATTTGCCCGACTGATCGAAGCCACCTACGCCGAGACGCACGATTGTCCCGAGCTCGAAGGAACCCGCACCGGCGAACAGGCGCTCTTGAGCCACCGCATGTCGGGCGAATTTGATCCCTCCCGTTGGAAGCTCTATCGCTGGCGTGGCCGCGATGCCGGGGTCCTCTTGTTCAATGATCACCCCGATCAGGCGGTGTGGGAGGTCGTTTATCTGGGTGTCGCTCGCGCATGCCGCGGACATTCGCTGGCGCGGCGGATGTTGACGCGTGGTTTGCTTGCCGCCCGCGCGGCCCAGCGGTCGGCCGTGGTGCTCGCCGTCGATTGTCGAAACAAGTACGCCGACAAAGTTTACAGCGAACTCGGTTTCGAGCAGACCGATCGCCGGGCGGTCCATCTCTACTTTCCGGGCGCCCGCGCACGGCGCCGCGCGCGGATAATTAACAGGCCGTTCACAGTCCGCGTGGTGACCCGTGAAAAATTTTGAAAATCGACTCCGACTCGAAATCGGTGCACCAGCCGGAAGATCGGTGCGGTCGGCGCACGGCCCTGCGTGACTTCAAAAACAATTCGAATCGTTTTGGTTGACACGCCGACGTTGGTCTGTAGGATCGGTTCCCGGGAGTGAGTGAGACTTCGAGCCGGCGTCGTGGTGCCAAAACGAACCGCCGGCTCGGCCTGCCTATCAAACACGGACCGATCGCGCTTCTTCACCGTCAACCGCACTGCACGCGGCAACGGAGTGCTGTGGTCTTTTCGGGGATCCACGTTGGATGAACGCGGACAGTCTGCGCAAAGCGCGACGGTCTCGCGGCGTTCGACGTTTGGTCGCGGCTGAAACGAGTCAGCCGGACCGGATTTCCGGGCGACAGGGAGAAGTGCGCTCCACAGGAGGGGGTGGCACGATGCAGCCCAATTCCACGGCGCTGGCGCAGCCGTCGATCTCGCCGGAACGCGAGATGCTTCAGGAGGTCAAAGAGCTTGTCGGATCGCAGACTTTCGAACATTGGTTTGAGGGAACGGCCTCGATCGAAATCGCCGACGACCACGTGACGATCGGGGTCGAGAATCCTTTTCTGCTGTCCTGGATGCAGCATCGCTTTCGACCGGCCGTCGCAGAGGCCGCGCGTCGCGTGCTGGGGGATTCGGCGCAGATCCGCTTTCAAGCGCGGTCTGCCGAAGTCGTGAAGGTCGACGCGACCGCCAAGGTTTCTGCGCCGGCGCTTTGCCTGGTTAAAGAACCGGCCCCAGCCAAACCGGCGCCCATCGGAGACGACTCGATTTCGACGAGTCGCGACAAGACCGGGTCCGGCGCCTCGATTCCGATGCGCGTGGGCACGGTGCTCAAACGGAGCGCGGTCGCTCCCGTGCTGCGGAGCAACGTGTGCTCCTCGCCGGCGCTGCTCGAACGGCGAGCACCGCGCAAGTGGTTTCGCGGAGCAGTGCCTCAAAGCCCTCCGGCCCCGCGCAGCCGGCGGGCCGTCGCTTCGCCGACCTGGCGGATTTTATCAAGGGGCCGTGCAATGAGTTGGCCCTCACGGCCGCCCTGCAAATCTGTGAGGAGCCCGGGACCCGTTACAATCCGCTCGTGCTTTACGGCGGAGTCGGCACGGGCAAGACGCACCTGTTGGAGGCGTCGTACCGGCGGCTGCGAGCCGGCCATCCCCAGTTGCGCGTGATGTTTCTTTCGGCGGAGGGTTTCGCGAACCATTTCACTCAGGCGTTGCGAGACCGATCGCTTCCCAGCTTTCGGCAGCGGTTTCGCGGCGTCGATGTCCTCATTATCGACGACGTCGATTTCCTCGACGGCAAACGCGTGATTCAGGAGGAGTTTCTGCACACGGTCAAACAGCTCGAATCGCACGACCGCCAGATCGTCCTGAGTGCCGATCGCCATCCGCGCCTCTTGACCCGTTTGAGCGAGGAGCTGGTGACGCGATTCATTTCCGGCATTGTGTGCCGCATGGAATCACCCGATTTGGAGACGCGGCGCGCGATCGTCGCCCGCAAGGCCGTCCGGTTGACGACTCGCGTCTCGACCGAGGCGCTCGACCTCGTCGCGCAGCGGTTCCGCACGAGCGTCCGCGAGATCGAGGGGGCACTCAACTGTCTCGAAACGTACGGCCTGATGACCGGCAAGCAAGTGGGCCTGTCAGCCGCGCGACATGTGCTCGCCGATCTCGATCGCGATTGCGTCCGCGTGGTCAGGCTCTCGGATGTGGAGCAGGCGGTGTGCCGTTTCTTCGCGGTCGATCCCGACGAGCTCCGCTCGCCGCGCCGCAGCCGCTCGGTGAGCCAGCCGCGGATGCTGGCGATGTATCTGGCCCGCAAAATGACGCAGGCCGCCTATAGCGAGATCGGCAAATACTTCGGGGGGCGGAACCACAGCACCGTGATGTCGGCCGAAAAACGGGTCCGCGACTTGTTGGCCTCTCAGGTCACGATGCGTGTCGCCGCCCAGAACTGGAAACTCGGTGACCTGGTCAGTTCGCTCGAGCAGCAACTGATGACGGGATAATCTCGCAACGGCAGGTGCACCTGCCTGGCCGCCGGCTTGTTACGACCCGGGCCGAATCTCGGGGCCGCTGTCCGCCGAGCTTCCGCTCGAACCGGTCGCAGTTCCCTTCGCCCCGGGCCATGCCGGGATCGAGGAGTCGTCGACGGGTGAGAAGTCGTTGCCCGGACCGAATCCTTCGACAGGCTCAAACAGGGGAGCCGGATTGGTCCGCGGCTGGATGCTGATTGGAGGGGCGGTGTCGAAGGGGGCCACAGCGGTTTTGTCCGCGCTGCTCGGAGAATCGGGCGAGCCGGCTTGTGCTGTCTTGGGCGGTTCGGCCACGAGCGGGTCTCGCGTCCCGCCGCCGTTCGACTGCGTACGAACACCGTTTGCCGCCTGATCCCTCCGGAGTGCGGCCTTGTACTCGCTCAGCATGTCCTCCTGATCGGTCGCAGGGGACGCAATCCCGCCTGTCGGCACGACGTTGAGCGGAACGGCCTTGGGAGTCTTCGCCGGAACCGCGTCGAAATCAAACAAGTATTCGGCCGGCGGCTTGGTGGGTGACGACTTCTGCGGGGCAGGTGACCACATCGGCATGGAGGCCAAGGGATTGCTTCCCTGCGAAGCCCGCAAATCGTCCGTGTCGAAGGCGTTCGTGCCGGAACCTGTAGAGGGGGGAGTTGGCGAAGCCGTGGCGGCCGCCGTAGGACCCGTTGTGATCGGCGTCGGAGCGGTCGATGGAGTGACCGATTTCTGTGCGGCCTCCCGGTCGATCGCGGCAAACGCGTCGTTGATTTGGCTGTCCGGTATCCGTCCCATCGGCACTCTCTGATGAATTTGCCGGCTGCGACATCGTCGCCGGAGGTGCTGCAGGCGTGGTCGTCGCCACAGGCTCCGTCAGGCTGGCAGCCGGTGAGGGTTCGCTCGCCTTGGTAACTGGCACCTCGGCCGACACGGGGAGCCCGGACGCCGAGTTGACGTTGCCGCTCGGCGATGGCTCGAAACTGGCGACCATCTCATCGCCATTGGAGGAGCCGGGCCGTCCGTTCGGGAACAAGCGGGCAATCTTGACGCGTGCTTCGTTTTCGCCGACGGCACGCCGCAGGGCATCGAACGAGCGGTCGTAATCGCCGTTCATCGCATACAGCAGGCTCAAGTTATGCAGCGCCTTCGAGTGGGTCGGATCAATCTGTGTCGCGGCCAGTAAATAGCGTTCGCTCTCTTGCCGGCGACCCTGCAACAAGTACGAATATCCGATGTCGCCCAACAGATCGGGATCGCGGCCGTCGTGGCGAAGGGCGGTGAGATAGTAGTGCTCGGCCCGCGCAAATCGCCCTTCTTGTCAGCGAGGACCGCGAGGCGATGGTTGGCGACGACATTGTCGGGCTGAATCTCGAGGACGCGGCGATAGTACGCCTCGGCTTGATCGAACCGGTTGAGCGCTGCCTCACGATGGCCGAGGTTGAGGTTCTCCGCGACGATCGCTTCGTTGGAATCGGCAGAAGCGGGTTTTGTCGCTGCCGCGGGGTCCGCCGGCGCCGAGGCAGACGTTTTTGTCTGCGACATGGAACTGGCGAGTGCTTGCGGTCCATCGGCGGATGGGACTCGATTCGCATTAAACGACGTCGAAGCCCCGTCCGTATGGTCGTACGATGCGCCTTGGCAGCCGAGCGCAAAAACGCACGTGGCGAAGGCAACCGGCGCGATTCCCGCTGCCTGCAATCGGTGTTTCGGCCATCGTTTGAGGCGCATGCAGACCCCGTCTCGATACACCGCGCGGAGCGTCACAACTCAGCGGGGCGACGCAGGATTCAACTGATTAGTCGGTTGGATTCAGTGGATTTGGTCGTCGAAGAAACGACGATGGATCGGCAAACGGAAGGGGGATCGATCGCCAGGAGGGAGGGGGAGGGACTATATGCGATGCCTGATTTTCTGTCGAGACGATTTGTCGCCCGTTTTGGTTGGCGCCGAAGAGGTCGACCGAATCACGCAAAGCGAAAGGAACTTCAGTTGCCGCTTCCGCTTACGGCCGCCGCACGCAAGCGGCTTGAATACCGGGTCGCTGAAGAACAACAGATCGAGAACGGCCGCAAAAGCGGCAAGCCCACTCGAAGCAAGTCGCCTCAATTTCCGAGCGCATGGCGCAGATCGGCGATAAGGTCGTCCGGATGTTCGATACCGACGGAGAGCCGAATCGTGCGTTCGCTGATGCCGGCTTTCTGTCGCGCCTCGGCCGACATCGAGGCGTGGCTCATCGTCACCGGAAACGCCACGAGCGACTCGATCCCTCCCAACGATTCGGCAAGCTGGAAGAGCTTCGTCCCATAAAGAAAACGCTCGGCATCGGCCCGCCCGCCGCGGACATCGAAGCTCACCATGCCGCCGAACCCCTTCTGCTGCCGCCGAGCCAGTTCGTGATGGGGATGACTGGCGAGGCCCGGATAATAGACGCGATCGACGGCCGGATGTCCTTCCAGCATCTTGGCCACCGCCTGCGCGCCCCGTTCGTGTGCCTGCATCCGCGGTCCGAGCGTTTTGACTCCCCGCAGCACCAACCAGGCATCGAATGGCGAACAGGCGACGCCCAGCGCGTTGACAAGATACGCCACACGCTCGGCATGCGGTTGGTGCCGCGTGACGACGCAGCCGCCGACAACGTCGGAATGACCGTTGAGATACTTCGTCGTCGAGTGGATGACGACGTCGACGCCGAACTCGAACGGCCGCTGCAGGTAGGGGGAGAGGAAAGTGTTGTCGGCCAGCGTAATGAGGCCGGCGTCGCGGGCGATCTTGCTCACGGCCGCCAGGTCGACGAGATTGAGCAGAGGATTGCTCGGCGTCTCGATCCAGATCCCTTTGGTGGACGGCGAAATTGCTTTGCGAACGTTCTCGGGATCGCTCATGTTGACGAAGGAGAACTTGAATCCCCATTTGGCGTAGACGTCGGCGAAGAGCCGATATGTTCCGCCATAAATATCGTGGCCGGCAATGATGTGGTCGCCCGGCTGGAAGAGGTGGAGGGCCGCCGTGATGGCTGACATGCCGGTCGACGTCGCCTTGCAGTCGATCCCGCCTTCGAGTGAGGCGATGTTCTCTTCGAGCGCCTTGCGGGTCGGATTTCCACTGCGGGTATAGTCGTAACCCCGATTGGTCTCGAGGTCGTCCCACGCGAAGGTCGACGAGGGATAAATCGGCGTGATGCAGCTCTTGTAGGCAGAGTCCTTGTCGACGCCGACATGGACGCAGCGGGTCTCAAAATGCATGGAACGCTTCTTTCTTCGAGCGAACGAATCTTGGCGTTGGCTTCCGGGTGTGCTCCGTGTAAGGTCGCTTGCCGAACCGGACAGGTCAAGCGGTCCTCGAGCAGCCGATGTACTTGACACGCCGGGCGGCTGCGTGGGAGCGTTGTAGAAACCCGCCGATTCAAAAAAAGAGGAATCTCGAATATGGCCACTCCAACTGTTCAGGTCCGTGTCACACGCCATTTCGAGGACCCGATGGAAAGGGTGTTTAACGCCTGGATCGATGCCGAGACGGCGGGCAAGTGGCTGTTCGCGACGCCAACGGGCCAGATGGTGCGCGCCGAGATCGATCCGCGGGTCGGTGGCACGTTCATCTTCGTTGACCGTCGCAACGGCGAAGACATCGAGCACACGGGCGATTATGTGGAGATCGTTCCGCCGTGCCGTCTTGTCTTCGATTTCGGGGTCCCCAAATACACGACCGAGAAGACGCGGGTGACGATCGAGATTGCGCCGGAAGCGTCCGGCTGCCAACTCACCCTGACCCACGACGGCGTCTGGGCGGACTACGAAACTCGCACAGCACAGGGCTGGAACATGATCCTCGACAATCTGACCGCCGTGCTCCGATCCGCCTGTTGAACGCTTTCTACCGAGGAAAACGGCTATGGCAAATATTGACAAAAATCAATCGTCGGAATAAGTTTGAATCGGTCAGACGAGATTCACTGGAGAACGACGTGAGCACGACTTTGAATCTGTCGTTAACAGATGAATTGCGAGCATTTGTTGATCAGAACTGCGGGGATGGAACTCTGTATGCCACCCCGAGCGAATTCGTGCGAGACGTTTTGCGAGAAAAGAAAGAACGTCTCGAAGCAGCGCGGATTCGTGACGCGATTCTGGAAGGTTATCAGGACGCCATCCAAGGTCGCACCGCTCTCTATCGCGGCAATCTGCGGCAATTGCTGAAGAAGACCTCTGATTGAGCCGTCGAAAGAAGTCGCCGTCCGTCGAGGTCGTTCTGACGCGACGTGCGTTGGAGGATCTCCGCGAGATCGAGCAATACTCTGTAAAAGAGTGGGGCGACAAGACTGCCCAAAAATATCTCGACGGCTTCGCGGCAGCGCTCGACCGCATCAAAGAAAATCCGAGGATTCTTCGTCTCGAACCAGACTTTGGCTGCAACCTGTACTTCTATCGGATGCAAAAGCACTTTTTCGTCTGTGATTTTTACGGGAAGAGGGTCATTGTTTTGACCATCATTCATACCGGCATGGATCTTCCCTCCCGTCTGCTCGAGTTAGAACCGCGGCTGATCGCCGAAGCGAAGCTCCTCCAGGCCCGGCTCCCTGAACAGTCTGAAAGACAACCAGGAGAGCGTTGAAACGCCAGGCAGCGAGCGAGTGCCTACCGACCCGCCACAAGGAACGATCCGAGACATTTTCGTCTCAATTGGACTTGGCCTTCGATTTGAGCTCACGAAAACAGCCAATGGCGACAAAAGCACACTCTGCCGAAATTCGCCGCTGTGCGTGGGCCAAGGGTCCACTCAATATTGAATATCACGATCGCGAGTGGGGCGTGCCGGTGCACGACGACCGTCTCCTGTTCGAGTTCCTCATCCTCGAAGGGGCACAAGCCGGTCTGAGTTGGGACACGATCCTCAACAAGCGGGACAACTATCGCAAAGCCTTCGACAACTTCGATCCCGTCGTCGTCGCCCGGTATGGCGCGCGTAAACGACAAAGCCTACTCGCCGACGCGGGCATCGTTCGCAATCGATTGAAGATCGATGCCGCTATCCGGAATGCTCAAGCGTTTCTCGACGTGCGGAAAGAATTCGGCAGCTTCGACGCATATATTTGGAGCTTCGTCGGCGGTCGGCCGCGGCAAAATGGACTGAAATCGACAAGCAAGGTGCCGGCAAGCTCGGCGGAATCCGACGCGATGAGCAAGGATTTAAGACGCCGTGGCTTCAAATTCGTCGGCACCATGATCTGCTACGCGTTCATGCAGGCCGTCGGCATGGTCAACGACCATCTCGTCGACTGCTTTCGGCACGCGCAGCTCAAATGACGAGCCTGGCACCGCGTCGCAGCTCGCCATTTCGTCCCGGCCGCCGGTACGAATCAACCGGGCTCATCACGGCTTCGCGTCGCTTGAAAGTCCGCTGGGCGGATTGGCCGGCGGCGGCAGCACCACGCCTGTCGCATGACCGTTCGTCGCCTCGGTGAGAGACTCTGCGGCACTCACCGGGCTTTGCGAACACTAATAAGAAATGCCACGAGGAGAGTCCCCAGACTCCAAACGAACGCTGTCATCGCGGTGCGGCCGAAAGCATCGGCGGCTCGACGAAAACCGATCGCACCGACGGCATACATCATCACCCCCAATAGCCCGCCAAAACCATACAAAAACGACCGGTAACGCGTGCTGAATACAAGGCAAACTCCCGCCAACAGCACGACGTAAGCAAGCCGCATTGCCTGAGAAAAATCAGGAGACCCTCCGGTGATCGCCAGCAAGGTCGCCAGCGGAAACATCGCCGCGGCCGCCCCGCGCAGCCACCACGCCAATTTATCCCGAAACGTCAGGCCCAACACCAAGGCCGTCAACCACAAGAAATGGAAGCAGATCGGTATCTGCCAGTCGGAAAGACGCGTCTGCGGCAGCCACCACCACAGGGCGAACGCCGTGAGCACGCCCGCGGCGAGACAGATTTTCGAGGAACACAACCGGATGCCCTGCACGAGCGCAAGCACGGCAATCACCGCCAACGGCCAGGCTCGCGGCTCCGTCAGCGTATGCGGATCGATCGTCCACGAGTCGACAATCGACAAGAGGAGGGCAGCAATGAGGCCGTTTCTCCCCGCGACCTCGACGCCGCGGGCCCACGCCCAACCGTAAAACGCCAAGAGCAGCCAGATCGTGATCCAAAATGGGGAGCCGACCGTTCTCATAAAGTTCCACAGGAACTCCTGATAGACCGCCCCTCCGCCCCAGGGCAACGCAAGGAACAGCAAAAGCGGCGCAGCGTTCACCACACGCCGCGCGAATCGCCGATTTCCGGCTACCAGCCCTCCTTCCAGCAGCAGGATGAGGATCGCCAGCGCCAGCGGCACCAGGAAGTAGGTTCCCCAAATCGTCTCGAACACCATCGCCCGTCCGCCGGGGATCCGCCGCCAGATCGATCCGCCGAGACCGAACGTCATCGTCAGCGCATAGGAGCGAAGCCCGACCGCTGCCGCGATCACACCGAAGGCCGTCCCGGGAAACCAAGGCCACGGCCAAGGTGTGCCATTTCCGGCAACATAGCGAGCCCCGCGGCGCACGGCCGGCAAGAGTGTCAGAAATAAGGCCGAGGCGTTGACTGGAAACAGAATGAGCTGCCAATCCAGCGAATCTTCGGATCGCGGATGGAGCCCCCGCGAGTACCACCACGGCGCGATGTAAAACAGGGCCAGCATCAAATGGTAGGGGATGCGGTACCGCGCCCCCAATCGCACGCCGACTCCCCACAGCACGGTTTCGGAAACGGCAGCCGAAAATAAGAATCCGCAGACTAAGAGAGAAGAGGCCGCCCCTGCGTTCTCCGCCTTCACGAACAATCCATCGGCACTAATCGAAACCGCCAGGAACAAGACCAAGAGCAAGAGCAGGATCGAGCGCGCATCCTCCCAAACCTTTCCCCAGCGCACGATCCACACGCCGATCGTCGCCAAGACCAGCGTGTAAACCGCGAGCACTCCCGTCATAAACCACCAATTGCTCGGCGCCAGCTCGAGCTTCGCGTAGGCGGCCTGTGTGGCGTACAGCATGAGCACCGCACTGATCGCGTAAAACGGGTTATGCGTGTACACATATCTCAGAATTGAAGGATCCTGTATTGAAGAACGCTGTGTCCGCGCAGCCATGCCCACCTCCTCATTCACAGGGATCGAAGACTGTCGTGACGAAACGAATAAGACCTCGCGAACGCGAGGACATAACAACCGCGACGAATGTCGAGCGTTAGAAGAGCAATGCGTTCTCGATGGGACGTCGGCAAAACCGTGGGAGACACGAGAACCGAATCGGCACACGTTGATGGGACCGGCCGCTCATTGAAGGCTGCGGCCGGCTCATGCCGCCTCTATCAGAATAGACGGCGTCTGGGGTCCGTTTTGTTTGATTTCCATTTCGGGGACAGGTCAACCGATCGCGCTCAACCGGCTACAATCGGCCTCGTGACCCGCTCGAACGCGGGTCCATCCTTCCCAGCACACAACGGAACACAGTCCCGGCGAGATTGATCGATGGCGGACACGTCGCTTGAGCTTTTCGACCCTCGCAACGGCGACCTCGCCCTCAAGATCGAGCCGTTGGCGTCGAGCGACGAGCTCTCGCGGCCCCGACGGTTCAATTATTTTGCCGTTTACTGGATCGAGGAAGGGGAGGGGACTTTCTGGGCCGACCTGGGTTGTCACCGCTTCGAGCCCAGCTCGCTGCTCTTCTTTGTCCCGTACCAGGCGATTCGGCTGATGCCCGAAACGCCTGTGCGGGGCCGCTGCCTGCAATTTCACGCGAACTTTCTCTGCATCGAGACCTACCACGAGGAAGTCGGTTGCAACGGCGTCCTGTTCAACGACGTCTACGGCGTACCGTCGATCCGACTCGTGCCGCCCCACGACAAAGAGATCGCCGAACTGATCGGGGCGATCGAGCGCGAGATGCAGGAGGAGGGCCTCGCTCACGTCGAATTGTTGCTTTCGTACCTGAAGATCTTCCTCGTGAAAGCCACGCGGCTGAAGCTCGATCAGCAGCCGATCGATTGGCAGGCCAGCGGCAAGATGCCCGTCTTACTGGACGAACTCAAACGCCAGATCGAGGCCAACTACCGCACGCTGCACACTCCGGCCGACTATGCCAATCGCCTGCACATCACGCCCAAGGCGCTTGGCAAGCTGGTCAAGACGCACCTCCATAAAACGCTCA
Organism: uncultured Planctomycetaceae bacterium; assembly: GCA_963833105.1. Taxonomy (GTDB): domain Bacteria; phylum Planctomycetota; class Planctomycetia; order Planctomycetales; family Planctomycetaceae; genus DASPSM01. Next base: position 580,277 of record CAWHWU010000014.1, on the reverse strand, counting down.
CCGAGTTGATCCGCGAGCGGGTCCTCAAGCAGGCGAAATGGGACTTGCTGCACACGCTCAAGCCGGTCAAGCAGATCGCCGCCGAGCTGGGCTTCGCCGACGAGCTCTATTTCAGCCGCCTGTTCAAGCGGGCGACCGGCTGTGCGCCAACCTTTTTTCGCGAATATGAGACGGCCATCCGCGGTGGGAGCAATCTGTCCATGACATTGCGTCCGCCGTCCATTCCTGCACCTCCCGCCTCAGCCTAACCTGGGACGATAGAAGACGTCGGCAGTCCAACGTCACACCGAGGACGCCAGACCTCAGACGCCGAATTTTCACGGCCAGCAACTCCAGGAAAGGCAAAACGACCATGAGCGCAACACAGAAGATCTTCGAGACGGCGGCACGCATGGATCGGACCGGCGTCGCCGTCACGCGTCTGGGACTGATCGTCGTCTTGTTGTGGATCGGCGGCCTCAAGATTTTCCACTACGAGGCCGACGGCATCGTTCCCTTCGTCGCCAACAGCCCGTTCATGAAATTCTTTTACGCCTACCCGGCGCCCGAATACAAAAAGCACATGAACAAAGAGGGCCAGCTGGTGGCCGCCAACCGCGAATGGCACGAGAAGAACCACACGTATATCTTCGCCTACGGGTTGGGCTCGGTGATCGTCCTCTACGGCTTGTTGCTCTGCCTGCATCCCTGGCTGCCGCAATTCGCGAGTCTCGGCAGCTTCCTCGTGTTCATCATGTCGTTTGTGACGCTCTCCTTCCTGATCACCACGCCCGAATGCTGGGTCCCCGCGCTGGGCAGCACGGAGCACGGTTTCCCGCTGCTCTCCGGGGCCGGGCGGCTCGTCGTCAAAGACGCCATTATGATGGGGGCCGCCCTGGTCACGATGGCCGACTCGGCCAAAGCCTATCTGCGCAAACGAGCAGCGCGAGTCACGATCCCTGCAGCGAAGGCCAGCGCGGTCCGCGAACGTGTCTTGAATTGAGTGCTCCGAAGATTGGACGGGGCTTGTCGGCTATCCTTCGCGACCCGTGTAGAGCGGCTCGATCGCGCTGCCGCTGTTCAGCCGATGCGTGCGACCCTCGATGTCGACCATCTCCGACAGAGGATCGATCCCCAACGCCGAATAGACCGTCGCGGCCACGTCCGAATGGCGATAGGGATGCGTGACCGGATGGGCGCCGATGGCATCCGATCGGCCGATCACCTGCCCGCCGCGAACGCCGGCCCCGGCAAAGAGGGCGAAGAAGCAATTCATCCAGTGGTCGCGTCCCGCGCCTTTGAAGAACGGAATGAGCCCGTTGGGGCGAACCAGTTTTGGCGTCCGCCCGAACTCGCCCATCATCACGACCAGCGTCTCGTTGAGCAGACCGCTTTCGTGCATATCGTCCATCAAGGCGGAGATCGCCCGATCAAACGGCGGCAAGAGATCGTTGCGCAGGCTGTGGAAATTGTTGTAATGCGTGTCCCAAAACGCATTGTTCATGATGTTCGCCTGCACGATCGGGATTCCCGCTTCGATCAGGCGGCGGGCCATCAGCAGCGACTGGCCGTACCTATTCCGGCCGTAGCGGTCCCGCACGCTCGCCGGCTCGTCCTCGACGGCCAGCGCCCGCGCGAGTCGGCCGTTCGTCAACAGGCGGAACGCCTCCTGGCGGTCGTGGTCGTAATTCCGCGCTTTGAACGACGCCTCCAGGCCCGATTGCTGCTGATCGAGGGCCGCCAACAGCTCTCGCTTCGAGGCCAGGCGCTGGACCGACAGGCCGACCGGCATTCGCAGGCTGTCGTCGACGCGATAGTTTCGATCGGCCGGATTACTGCGGACCTGATAGGGATCGAACTTCGCTCCCAACAGCCCCGCATTCTGGGCCGGATACAAACCGGTGCCGGGATCGAGCATCTCCGCCGGCAGGACGACGCTTGACGGCAAGCCGTTCCCCGAGCGTCGGAAGTACTCGACCCCCGCGCACCACGAAGGCCAGTCGTGCCGCGACGCGGCGAGCCCGGCGCCGGGTGGCAATGCGTCGACGCCCCCCAAGAGGCCCTGCACGGCCAGGCGGTGGTCGCCAAAGCTCGGATTGCACGTCATCGAGCGAATCAGGGCCCAATGGTGCATCCGCTCCGCCATCCGCGGCAAGTGCTCGCAAATCTGCACGCCGGGGACCGACGTGTCGATCGGACGGAATTCACCGCGGCACTCGTCGGGCGCCTCGGGCTTGGGATCGAACGTGTCGAGATGGCTCGGGCCGCCGAAGAGAAACAGAAACAGCACCGACCGCGCTCGCGGCGTGGCCCCCTGAGCCGCGCGAGATTGTCGGGCGAGCAGCGTGGAAAGCCCCAGGCCGAGCGCGGTCGAGCAACCCACCTGGATCAGATCGCGCCGCGTCAGGCGACCGACATTCGCTGCAACGTGCGACATAGGCCCGGACACTCGCGCTCTCGAGGAAGTTGCCGCGATTTTAGAAACGGCCCCTCTCCCCGACAAGCACGAGTCAGCCATCGGCACGCCGTCGCAACCCTGCGCCGACGGACCGGCAGCCCGTTCGACGACCGTCTCAGCCTACGCTCAGAAGGCTGATCGGGCCGCGAACAGTCTGCTCTTTCTGGCTGCCCTCAAATTACTATTTGCCGGGTGGAGTCTTCCCCGAGGTTTGCACCTTGTGCGTGTCGGTCGTGGTCGTCGAGCCAGTGGGCGTCGTGACCGTCTTTTTTTCCGTGGTTTTGGACTCTTCGCCGCAGCCGCTGAGAAACAGCAAGCCCATGCCGCATGCCACACTAAAAACCAGTGCGCGTTTCATAAGTCGTTTCCTCAAAGGAATGCCGATTCGCTCCAACGGACCACCTCTTGAGACAGGCCGTCGAAGCAGTTTATTCCCCGGACACCGAAATTTCACGCCGGTGAGCCTGCAAAAATCGCTTTTGTACACGTGTTCACAGCCTGCTCCGACTGCCAACGACCCTGGCAATCGATCGACACGATCCCGCCGCGGCCTTCCGGCCAGCCCCTCTCAGCTCGAAATCGCGGCTCACGCCGGCGGCAGCACGAAATGAACCCCGCAAATCGCGGCGGCCGCCACCAGACAATAGATGCCAAAATATTTCCATCGACCCCGCTCTAGCACGGACGAGAGAAATCGCAGCGCCAAGAGCCCTGCCACAAAGCTCAACACCATACCGACGAGCGCCGGCAGCAGCGTCTCGACCAGCAGGCCTCGCGACAGGGCGTGCGCGGCCAGTAGCTTGGATAGGCTGTAGACCTGCACCGGCGGCGTCAAAATGAGCGCGAGGGCAAAGCTGAAATCCTCGCACAGCCCGCGCCCGACGCCGCAAAACAGCCCCGTGGAGATGGTCGCCCCCGAGCGCGAGAATCCGCGAAACGGAAAGCACAGCCCCTGCACGAGCCCGATCCAGAGCGAGGCACGCCCCGTCATCGGCCCGCCGATCCCGGCGCGATCGCGGGCTCCCGTCGCCAGGATCAACACGCCCACCGCCGCCAGCCCCGCCGCAATCAAAGGCAAATGCTTGAACAGCTCTTCCACTTCGCCTTTGGGATACTTGAGCAGCCCGACCAGCACGACGCGCTCGATCAAGACCTTGAGGCCCAGCGCCACCGCGCCGGTGGCCACCGTTGCCACGACGATCCGCTTCACGATCTCGCCGCGCGACATCGCTCCGCCGGCCGCGATGGTTCCTGGCCCCGTTGCCGACGACTGCCACAGGCGTCGCCACCGCGGCCAGAAATAAACGAGCACGGCAAACATCGTCCCTGTGTGCAGCATGACGAGCAGAAACACCTGCTCGGGCCGCGAAGGGTCCATCCCCATCACGCGCTGCGCCACGATGACGTGAGCCGAACTCGACACGGGCAACAACTCGGCCGCCCCCTGAATCAGGGCCAAGAGCGCGATCTGCAAGTAATGCACAAAATCCATGGCACTCGATTTCGTGAAAGGGCCCGCAGCGAAGGAAAAGGATGATATGAGAGGGGGGAGGGCAGAGGGAAGGGGGCAGAGGGCAGAGCATGAGGAGCGCGGGCGCAGTGTGCGCGGCGAGGGAGCGAGCGGCATCAAACGAGGGCGAAGCCCTCGCATCGTCTTCACCCTCTCCCCTCTCCCCTCTTCCCTCACCCCTCGATCACCGTCTTAATCACTTCAATCCCGCTCGCGGAGGCCGAGGGCGAGGGAGGAGAGATCGTCCTCGCGGCGACTTCGATCGAGGCCGACCGGTAGTTGGTCCACCAGGCTTTCGCCTCGGCGCGGCCCCACGGTGGATTCGGCACGAGCTTCTCGAGCGACTTCGAGCAGGACGGCGGCAGTTGCCGGCCGGTCCTCCCGTTTTTTTGCCAGACAGCCGAGCAGCACCTGCTCCAAGCCCGCCGAGACCGGCTTGCCCAGCCGTTTCGACGGCGGTTCGGGCGGTTCCTGGATGTGTTTCTGGCACAGCTCGACGAGGCCGTCGCCTGTGAAGACGGGTGTCCCCGTGAGCAGAAAATAGCCGACCGCGCCGACCGCGTAGATATCGGTCCGCGCGTCGATCGTGTCGGGGTGGGCGATTGCTTCCGGCGACATGTAGCTCGGCGTCCCCGTCAGCGAGTGGCTCGCCGTCAGGCGGTCGTCCTGCTCGCCGCCGAAGGCCTTCACCAGGCCGAAGTCGAGCACCTTCACCAGGTCGTACACGCCGCCGCGGCACGTGAGCATCAGGTTGGCCGGCTTCACGTCGCGGTGAATCAGGCCCGCCGGCATGCGCCTCGGCCAGCGACCCGCACAATTGCCGCAGCAAATGCACCACCCGCCCCTCGGGCAACGCTCCCTGCTCGCTCACCAGGTCGTGAAACGTGATCCCTTCCAGGTATTCCATCGCATAATAAAAGATCTCCCTCCGACGTGCGGCCATAGTCGTAAATGGTGATTGTGTTCGGATGGTTCAATTCGCTGGTGAGCTGCACCTCCCGCTCGAAGCGGGCGATCGAGTTGGCGCGTGATCTTCTCGGGATCGAGCAACTTCACCGCCGTCGGCCGCCGCAGCATGGCGTGCCGCGCGGAAAACCGAGCCCATTCCGCCGGCCCCGATCTTCTCCTCGAGCGTGTACTGCCCCAATCGCCACGCTTCGAGCGTCGCCTTCTGCGCGGCACGCTGCTGCCGGGCCGCATACACCATGAAGGCGAAAATGCCCGCCGCGCTCAGCACCAACAGCCCCAACAGCCCCAAGTTCACGGTCCGCAACACGTACAGCGGCCGGAACGCCTCAGCCGCGTCCGCCTTCGCCGCCACGCCGATTTCAAACTCCGGCAGCCAGCTCCACGCTCCGACCGAAGGCACGCCCCGGTAATCGCGAAATCCCGACCACGTTGACGCCGTCGATTCCCTGGATCGGCCGCGGCGACCAGCTTCGGTCAACGGCTGGTCGGCCCGCTTCAGGCTCAGGCCGCTCGCCGTTCATCATGTCGACACCCGGATCGCGCAGCTCGAGCGTCAAAATCGAGTGCGAATCGGGCAAATCCGCCAACAGCCCGATCTGCTTGAGATCGTCGTCAAACCGGCTCTGGCTCAACAGCATGCCCTTTTTCGTCGAAGGCGAACGTCTCGCCCGTCTGCCCCGATCGTGCCATCTGCAGGATCTGCGTGAACTCGCCTTCCGGCGGGATGCGGAAACTGAGCACTGCCTGCGGATGCCCCTGGCTGTCGGGAACCGCGGCTCCCGGCCACGATCGTCGGCCGGTCCGCCCTCAGTTCGCCCTTCTCGTCGGGATACAAGAACGGGCTGCGGAACGGCCGCGAAACCAACGCCCCCGTTTTGAGCGCCTTGTCGACCAACTCGCCCCGATACCCGTTCAACACCGGCCGATCGTCGCCTCCTGCGAGGAGGCAATCAGTTTCCGCGACGGTGACAAGACAAAGAAATCGGTGTAGCCCAGGATTTTCATCCGCGGCCCCAAAAACGCCCGCAGCTCGGCCTGCCGCGGAGACTGCCGCAACGCCGCGTCGGAATCGGCATGCGCGACGAGCTCGGTCATCGCCGGACGTATGCGGTCCGACATCGCCATCAGCTTCGCGTTCGGCCTCCTGCTGCCTCATCCACACCCGCAGGGCCGTCACGTCGGCATCGCGAATCGCCGTCAGCTCGGCAGCCACCTGCCTCCGCATCACCCCTTCGACGGCCCCCATCACCCACCAAGAGAGCAGGGCCAGCAAGACCGCCGCAATCAACGGCCACACCCACAACTGCCGCCGCAGAAACGTCCCCGTGACGGTGAGCGACCGCGAATGACGCCCAAAGCGGCTGAACCGACTCAGCGACGGCGAAGAACGGCTCATCGACGGAACGTGCACCACCTCGCCAAAACCCATCATACGTGGCGATCTGCAGCAGGTCCCGCCTGCCGGGCGGGAACCTTTCGAGGGCAGAGGGGCGAGAGGGCAAGGAATCCTGTCGGGCAGGCAAAGCCTGCTTCAGTTTCCTCCCTCACCCCTCGCCCCGCACCCCTCAAGAGCCGCAGGCTCCCCGGTTCAGACCGTCGCAGGCGAATCGGCCGTTCCACGTTCCGCTGCCGGAGTAGACGACACCGCCGCCGAAGTTCTCAGAGAAACTCCACGTGCCGGTGATCACGTTGCCGTTGGGCGTCACCACGACCTGGCCCGTGAACTGGCCGGTGATTTGCACGCCGTCTTCGGTGAAGGTGAACGTCCCGGTGATGTTGCCGTTCTGATTGATCGTCCCGGTTCCGCTCGCAGGCACGCCCGGCGCCGACACGCTCACCGCTCCATTGGTCACGGTCACCGCAACGGAAAGATTGCTCACCTCGTTCGGAATCGCCGTCGTGCTGACCGTTCCGTTGTTGTTGAGCGTGGTCGAGCCGTTAAACGACCCGGCGTACGTGCCGTTGAACGAAAGCACGCTCTGCGCCGTCCACGTTCCGGTGCCGGTCTCCGTCACTCCGCCGCCGAGATTGACCAGGAATGTCCAGGTCCCACTTTCCACGACACCCGACGCCGACCGCGTGGCGTGGCCCGAGTCGGTCACGGTAATCGGCAGGCCGTTCTGCGTGTACGTCACGCTGCCATTGATGGCCCCGAGGGCATTGATCGTCCCGATTCCATTCGACAACGGCGAACCGGCGATGAACGTGTCGACGATCGCTCCATTCGCGTTGGCCGTTTGGAACGCGGTCGGGCTCACGGCCGAAGTCGACACCGTTCCGTTATTGTTCACCGAGATCGACCCCTGGTACGAGCCGTTGTAATTCCCGTCGAAATCGGTGACGACGACTGAGCTGGAAGCGGACCAGGTTCCCTGCCCGGTGACCGTCACGCCGCCCCCCAAATTCGTGGAAAAGCTCCACGTGCCGGCAATTTGGGTCGTCGAATTATTGGCGGCAGTAACGGAGCCCGTGAAAGCCACGACGACCGGCTGGCCATCGACAGTGGTGTTGACGGTGCCGCTGAGGACGCCGTTGGAACCGACGATTCCTGTTCCGGTCCCGCCGGCGATGGTGACGGAAACCACTCCGTTGACGATCGAGGCCTGCACGGCGGCCGGGCTTTCAGTGACGGTCGAGAGCTTCCCATTGTTGTTGACCGTCTCGGTCCCCTTGTACGTGCCGGCAAAGGAACCGTTGTACAGGGCCAGACTTGCCGAGAGCAGCGTCCGCTCTTCGAGGCATTCGATCGCAGAAGTGGGCGACCAGGGCGAAAGACCGCGAGCACGACGGCGGCAGGGTCGACCAAAACGCCAGCTGATCAAGCGCGAAACCATGGGCATGACTCCTTCGTGATGGTGTCGGAACTCATGGCCCGCGAGAGTGGCGGCGATTTGAACATACTCCGCGCCGCAATTCAAGCGGCGATGTGAAGGAAGAGGGAAGAGGGCAGCGGGCAGCGGGCAGAGGGTGGAGCGATGCTCCAAATTGTAGGGCAGGCTGTGCCTGCCGATTTTTTTGCAGAGATCCCCGGCGACGCCGCTTGGCAGACAAAGCCTGCCTCAATTCCACCCTCGCCCCCGGGTATCCGCGCTTCGTGGTGCCGCACCCCTCATCCCTTCGCTTGCTTGTTTGGAACGTTTCTGAGCATGAGCTCAATGTGTCCGCAGTTCTGACAGGCGATGGCATCAACTGGTTTGGGCAATAACGACCATCCTTTAGGCTGATACCTGACATCGAATAGGTCGCCGTATTCAAGGTCCTCAGACCCACACCGAGGGCACTGCTTCAAAAAGGTTTCACTCATCGCTCATTCCCATTGCAGAGCCGTCGCCAATCATCGGCGACCAACGCCAACGCCGCCCCGCGTCTGTGCCACTGCTGAGCGGGGTACCCTTTGGGTCCGGATCAGCAGTGCTCCTGCGAGCGTTCTTGTACGTTCGAAGGCTTCGCTCGGTTTCGAGCCAAGCAAAAGGTCCCGCAAGGGCTTCTGCTCGTCGTGTTACGAATCACTTCCAACCTCAATTCGAGAAGAGCACTGCTAACCGGAAGCCGTTTAGCAGTGGCACCAAAGGCCTCGCGGCACGTTCCATCCGGGATCCGCAGGGTGCGCTGTGCTTGCCATTTTTGTAGCAGTGTAACGTAACGATAAGCATCGTCAGGCGCAGCCCGCTTTACAAGATGGGTCCCAAGGACAGACAGAAAGCCAAAAACCGAATCACGGTCTTACAGGAGGCAACAGAGCTAACGGAGGAAGAAAAAGCGTCGGCCTCCGTTCTCCGTTGCCTCCCTTACCTCCTGTTAAAAACGGTCTTTTCCGGGTTTTTTGCTTGCCTCGGTGATGAAAGTTCCGCACCGCGATGCTGTGCTAGCCGCCCGAACCGGCAGCGCTCCACGCTTGTCCCTCACCCCCGGGTACCCACGCTTCGTGGGTGCCTCACCCCTCGCCCCTGGAGCCGCAAGGCCCCTCAGCCCCACGAGTCGAACGTGAAAACATGCAGTCGCACAACGCACCGGATCGCACGGTGACCTACGCCTCAGAGACGAGCGACGTCGATTGGCACGCGCTCAAGAGCGCGCTCGCCGCCGACCGCTTCGACAATGGCCGTTCACCGGAGCAACTCGAGCGTTCGTTTCAGAATAGCTTTGCCGTTTGCATCGCTCACGCGGAGGGCCGGGTCGTCGGCACGGCCCGCGTCCTGTCCGATGGAGTTTGCAACGCGTACCTCGTCGACGTCTGGACGCAATCGCTCTTTCGGCGTCGCGGAATTGCCAGACAAATGATCGAGCGGCTCTGCTCTCGCCTCAAGGGCCAACACCTGTACCTCCAAGCAGACAGCGAGATTGCAGAGGTCTATCACCGCCTCGGCTTTCAAGAGTAACCCGTCGGCATGTCCCTGATCGTCGGCCAGTGGCTCGTGAACGACGGCTAGCCAAGCATTTCACGGACAAACCCGCCCAATCCACAACCACCTCGCATCAATCACCGGCCCGACTGCAAGGCGTTTCGTCCCTGAAGGGGACGCACTCTACAGCCCTGGGTCAACGGCCGACAATAAACACACCCCACAAAAGCCCCAACGGGGCGCGATCGAGCGCAGGTTCGTGCGTGGCGGAATCGACGCTCGCAAATTGTGTCGCCCTGACAGGGCTTTTGGCGCAATAATGTGATTCCGTATCCCAGGGCTACGGAGGCCTCCGCCCTGGGCTTTAGGGTTTCGCCCCCTCGGGGCTTTAAGCCAATTAAAGACGGGTGACTCGCTATGTCTCAATCGTTGTCCAATGTCCTGGTGCATTTCATTTACAGCACAAAAAACAGGAAGCCTTTCCTCCGCGACCGCACGCTCAGAGAAGGGTTGCATGGATATATGACGGGCGCCCTGCAGAATCTCGATTCACCTTCCTTGATCGTGGGCGGTGTGGACGACCATGTCCATGTGCTCTGTCGCCTTTCCAGAAAAATCGCCATCGCCGATTTGATAAAGGAAGTGAAAGCAGATTCCTCAAAGTGGGTGAAAAAGCACAAGTTGGGTGTGGCGGATTTCACTTGGCAAAGCGGCTACGCGGCGTTCTCCGTCAGCCCATCGAACGCATCACGCGTAAAGCGGTACATCGAGAACCAGGAAGCCCATCACCGGAAGATCATGTTTCAAGACGAGCTGCGCGAGTTCTTACGGAAGCATCAGGTCGAGTTCGACGAGCGATACTTGTGGGATTGACCGGCAACGGACCTGAAAGGGACGCACTCTACAGCCCAGGCTGGAGCGGAACTGTTCGCCGCGCAGCGGAACAGTGGAGCGCAGGCCTGGGATCCGATCGCCCAAAATTCTTCGTCCGGAGCCCTGAAAGCGGCTGCACAGCTTTTTCCCAACGTGAGTCGGCACCCGGCCGCGCGAAATGCCGCCGCTCCGCCTTCTGCCCTCGCCCCTCAACACCGGGTACCCGCGTTTCGTGGGTGCCTCGCTCCTGGAACCGTAAGCTTCCTCTCAGAACAGCCCGTCGGCATGGCCCTGATCGTCGGCCAATGGCTCGTCAACGACGGCTAGCACAGCGTTTCACCGGGCGCCATTGCTGAGCCGCGAGAACGCTAACTTCAGCGACCTTCTGCCCGAGCCTTGGTCGCAAGCTCACCCGCGCCCACTGCCAGTCGCCAACGCCTAATCAAAATTGCGGCCACACCAGCGCCTCCCACGAAGGCCAGTGCTTCTTGACCTCTTCCAGGAGCCAGCCGGCGACGGTCACGGAACTCTCATGCGAGGCGTAGATGACCCAGGCCAGGTCTCCGGATGACCAGTACCCTTCTTGCCCGGTATAGAACGGTTCGAACAGCGAAACCTCGACCTCGTAGTCCGGCCCGCCCTCACGCAGCTCCCAGATGCGTTCGATTCCCCGCGCCCTCAACAGCTCTTGCAGCCACTCATCGGGTGCGGCTGCCGCGAAGGCTCCCGAGTCAAAGGCCACGACGTCCGGCAACGCGCAATCGGCCAGGGGATACCAATACCCATACTTTTTCGAGATCTGCCACCGGTCCCACAGCGAGGACCAAATCGATGCCGACTCTGCGGCCGTCAGAATCCGCCGGTACGGCAGCGCTGCGATGGCATCGAGATCGGACGGCTGGAGTCCGGCCACATAGCGGCAGAAGGCCTCGCGCTCCTCGTCCATCGCTCGCCGTTCGATCTCGCCTTGGGGCGGCCGCGTGGACACGTCCTCCGCGGCCATGCCGGCAAGAATCAAGAACGCGCTTGTGTCCTCCAAGTTCTCCAGGCTGGCCGGGTCGATCCGTTCAAGCTCGACGCGGATGGCGCCCAGCACGTTGGACCGCTTGTACGTTGCCAGCTCTAAGGGCGTGTTGTGATCACCATCTGGCTCGCGGTCTCGTCCTTGGCACATGATCTCGGAATACCGCTCCCACCAATGCGTACCGCGCTCCAGGCAGTAGCGACGTGCAGCAGTGTGCAATGCCACGGACGCATTCACGCCGGCATCCCCAGATCGGTGTTACTGATTAAGAGCGCGTCTCATCCAAGTGGAGCGATCCCGCAGCACAAAGCGTCGGTAAAAACGACGTATTCGCCGCGTCACCTGAGTGCTCGCAACACTAGCCGGTGTTTGCAGAAGCCGGCGCGGTCCATCCGCGAATTGTCGCTCGGGTCGACCGGCACGCCAAGTGACGTAGGGCAGCCTCTGCCTGCTGGCTTTGATCGGTCGAGGATAAGATCGGCAGAGACAGCCTGCGTGACGCTACTTCACTAGGATCAGCGAACGGTTGTGATGCGACCGGAGGTAGGCCGTCAGGTGGCGCAGGGCCAGGGCGACCTGACTCGGCAGCAGCGTCTTGCTCGCGTCTGGAGCGTCCCAGTGCCGCAGGTCCGCCTGCCGCACCACCGCGGGTTGACCCGGTGGCCCGCTCAAATCGATCGGGACGGTCAGACTCACTGTCCCGTACATGAAACAAAAATGAGACTCGTCGATTTGGGTGACCGTAGGATGGTCAACTGCGGGCCTTTGTGGCTTGGCAGGTGCAAGCCCTGCCTCAATCATCAACGGTTCGACATTGATGGAGTGACTGTCTCCGAGAAAGCGCGGGATCACTTCCAGAATCCGCTCGATGATGGTTTTTCGATCTTCGAGTGGGATTGGTTCCTTTTCGCCAATCTCTCCCTCCCACCGCCAGGTGCAACCGTAAAGTCGAGCTCTTGCCGGTGTGGCCAAATTGAATTTCAATCTCCGGCCCTCACCGTCGAGATAAGTGCAATTGAAGTAATCGAAGGGCGATTCGATGGTAATGGCCCAATTGTCAGCCTCGAACAGCCTGACCCCCGATTTCACCGAAAACTTGAACGGGCCTGGATCAATTGGCATTGGCGACCTTGTCCAACAGTGACGCCGGGCAGCCTGTGCCCGCCGGCTTCGGTTGGTACGGAGTTAGCCTTTCGTCCCTGAAGGGGACACACTCTACAGCCCAGGCTGGAGCGGAACTGTTCGTCGCGCAGCGCGAACAGTGGAGCGCAAGCCTGGAATCCGATCGCCGACGATTCCTCGTCCGGAGCCCTGAAAGCGGCGAGACAGTTTTCCCCGACATGAGTCCGCATCCGGCCGCGCGAAAGGCCTGGCCCTCCTCTTTCCGCCCTCGTCCCTCACCCCGCGCCCCTTGAGCCGCAGGCTCCTGTCAGCTCACTCGGGATGAACCAGTAGTTTCGCTGTCTCCCGGCGAAGCGCCTCCAGTTCGACGCCGCAGTTCATGAGAACTTGGGCCGCGACGCCTTCTACCTCCCGCCGCAAACCCAACAGCAAATGCGGCGTGCCGACGTAGTCGTGATGAAGGCTGCTCGCCTTTTCCATCGCATAGCCGATGGCAATCTTCCCGCGAGGCGTCAGCGTCAGTGTCTCTCTCGTGACGGGATCGTCGCCCGGTTGGATAATGATCTCGACTTCATGGGCGAGCCGCCGCGGATCGAGGTCGAGATTTTTTAAGACATGCACCGCAACCCCCAATTCCTCTTTAACGAGGCCGAGCAAGATGTGTTCGGTCCCAATGTACTCATGTTTCCAAAGCCGCGCATCCTGCTCGGCGCGTTGCATCACGCTCCGGGCTGGCTCGCAGAATTGCTCGTACATCCGGCATCCCCTGCTTGAGCTGCCCGCATTCTACCGCACGCCTGGACCCGCAGGGCAGGCTGTGGACAATCCTCGCGCCAGCGGTCAAGGTATATGCCGACGAACGGACACCCCCCTTTAGTCTTGTCGTACAATCTCGTCCTGAACAGACGTTGTTCCGGCTCCGGATCGATGATGTGATTAATCTCTTCAATTCAAACACTGCTTGGCCACGACTCGTGGTCATCAAGGCTTGTAATCTGCCGGGAATTCGCAGGATCGTCTTGTTTGCCATGTTGGTTGCGCTAATCCCACTGCTTTCAAAGTCGACGACGCTCGTCGCGATGGACATCACGGACGAAGCGCAAGCCGTTTTGTACATCGAACAGACGGGAGGCGGCGTTCTGCGGAGCAGGACTTTGCCCGGCCACCCCGTAATGGAGGTGAATCTCGCCAAACAGTTTGGGGACAGGGATCTCGATCGACTCGGTGCGTTTAAAGAGGTGACCATAGTCAACCTCTGGAATGCCTCCGTCACCGATGCTGGCCTGACGAAAATCGCCGACCGTAAGACGCTGACCGCTCTGAACATTGTCGGGACCAGCGTCACGAATCGTGGCTTGAGGCACTTAAAGCGACTGAAAAACCTTCGATCGTTGAGACTTTCGGATCAATGGGTCACAGATGAAACCGCGAAGGAGGCCTGTCAGCTCGCCACGCTATCGTCGCTTGATCTCAGCAGCACGAGGGTCACGTCATCCAGCCTGAAGGAGATCACACGGCTCAAAGCTCTTGTCGAACTCGATCTCTCCTTTACCCAGGTGACGGATGCCAACTTGATACAACTGGCGCAGCTGGAGACCCTCAGCTCCCTTAATTTGAGCAGCGCCTCGATAACCGACGTCGGCCTGAAGTCGGTTGCGCAACTGCGGCACTTGACCTCTCTTAAACTGTGGGGCACGAAGGTCACCGACGCGGGCATGAAAGAGCTCGCTGCGCTCAGAAATATGACGATGCTCGACCTCGGCAGCACCCAAATTACAAATGCCGGATTGAGAGAACTCACAAAACTGCGGAATATTAAATCGCTCCATCTTTTTGATACTCAGATCGGCGATGCCGGTTTGACGGAGCTCCAGAAATTCGAAAACCTCAGATCGCTCGACCTTGGTGAAGTAGACGGACGCGACAAGTTCACGGATGCCGGTCTGAGGGCGCTCGGTTCTCTTAAGGAATTGGAAGAGCTGGGTCTGACGTCGGAGCGGTTTACGGACGTCGGCTTTCGAGAGCTGATCCAGCTAAAGAGATTGAAGTCGCTTCGGCTTTGCTGTCCGTTGATTACATACGCCGGATTGAAGCAGCTTCGTGCGCTTAAGGAGCTTCGACTCCTTGAGCTTCGTCGCGCGGCCATTGGAGACGCGGAAGTAGACGCGCTCATCAAAGCACTAAAACATGTGGATGTCCTTGATTTCACCGGCACCAAGTCGTAGGCCATCAGACAGGCTTTGATCGAATCGTGGCGACGACATCGATCAGCGGAGAAAACCGACATGTCGTCGTGCTTCCGCGCCTTACGCGGCTGGGGCTTCGGTCAACTCGTCAATAAGTCCCATGCGCTGTGACCGCGACGGTATCGGTTGGGCATTACGCGGCGGCATCTCGTCGTATGTGCGGCCATTCAGATGGCGGCCATGCTTTGACTTCTGCGCCCGCCCCATTGCTTGAAGAAAAAGAAAACCCCGTCCGCTTGGCACTGATCACGGATGCTGAGGACCCACGCCGGATCCATCGGCCGCGCTCCCCAGCCGCTTTCTCCTCCCACGATCACCCAGTCGATTCCGGCGAGGTTGATTCTTCCCAGATCCTCGAGCAACGGCTCGATCGAGAGGAACCGGACGGCTGCCGGAGCCGCGCAGTTCGTCGATTCTCGGAAGGCCATGTTTGAGGTTCTCTACGCTAACGCCCCACCAGATCTGACTGAGTCCGGCCGCGGAGGCGAGCGGCCCCGAGAGCATCTCCCGTAAGCGGCCCGCGCGCTTCGTGAGGACCTGGTAGGTGTGCCAGTCGGCGACTTCCATCACACGCACGACTTGCTCGATATACGAATCAGGGACCCGCTCGTGAAACAGGTCGCTCATCGAATTCACGAAGACCGTTTTAGGCGCGGCCCACTTGAGCGGTTCGGTCAGCTTCTCCGGCACGAGCCGCAGGTCGAAACCCCTGTTCGTACGGATGGCCGGCGACTCCGCGGAACCGCTCGGCGAAGGTCTCCGCATAGCAGTGTGTGCAGCCGGGGCTGATCTTCGTGCAGCCGCGAACGGGATTCCAGGTGGCGTCCGTCCATTCGATCGAGGAGTTTTCCGACATCACGCGTCCTTCCGATGTTTGCGGAAGTCTGTTTGCGGAGGCTCTGCCTCGTGGATTCGTTCCATGGTAGCAACCAGGATTGGCAGGCACAGCCTGCCCTGCGGCTTGGGTCGGGCACCCGTTATTAACCCCAAAGGGGTGGCACTCTACGCAGTTAACCTCTCTTGCCATCATTGGGTACCACGCCCACGGCTCGGCGTGAGGGTGTCCGCGGATTCGGTCCAGCGAATCTCGGTTGGGACTGGTGACGCCGAGCCGCGGGGTTGATCCCCGCGGACTTTCTGCGCGGTTGATGCGAGCGATTCTAGGCGAGCTTCGTCGCGCGGATTTCCGGCGGGATCAACCCGCCGGCTCGTCACATCCATTCCCGGACACCGTCACCGCTCGGCGTGAGCGTGCCCGTCAAACTCAGACAGTGAACGTCAAACGGATTCGCACGCCCACGCAAAGCCGTGGACGTGGCACCCGACTGGGAGGTTGTGTGCTTTTGTCGCTGCGAACTCCCGCTGTCATCTATATGTATTTTTCTGTGGTGCCAGTAGATCGGTGTAACGTCAGCAAAGAATTGCGCTTAGGTCGCGTGCGACCGATCTTTCTGTTGGTGGACGGCGGATTTTTCTGTGGTGGATTGGGACCCCCCTTTCTGCCACAGAAAAACCAGAAAAATCCTCGGCAACGATCGATGGGGGAGGGGCAAAAATGGCCGTTTTCCTCGAGGAAAATGGCCCATTTTGGTGTGAGACAGGACTCGTTTTTTTTGGGGTGCTCGAGCGTGAAAAAAGGCTGAAAACGCAAAAAACCGGCGGTTGGCCGCCGGTTTGATGCGTTTTGGGTGCAAAAAGAGGTCTTTTTTGCGCGGAAATTACGCCTTCGCGTATTCGAACAGCGGGGTCGACAGATAGCGTTCGCCCGAGTCGGGGAGGATCACGACCATCGTCTTGCCTTCCGATTCCGGCCGGGCCGCGTACTTGAGGGCGGCGGCCATGGCGGCTCCGCAACTGATGCCGGAGATGATCCCCTCTTCCTTGGCGAGGCGGGGGGCCATCTCGAACGACTCTTCGTCGGTCACCTGCACGACTTCATCGACGAGTTTCATGTCGAGGATGTCGGGGATGAAGCCGGCGCCCAGGCCCTGGATGCGGTGCTTGCCCGGCTTGCCGCCCGAGAGGACGGGGCTGTTGGCCGGCTCGACGGCGACCGCTTTGAGCGGGTGCTTCTTTTCCAGCTTGATATAGCGGCTCACGCCGGTGATCGTGCCGCCGGTGCCGACGCCCGAAATCAGGATGTCGACTTTTCCGCCGGTGTCTTCCCAGATCTCCGGGCCGGTCGTGCGAAAATGGATTTCAGGGTTGGCCGGGTTTTTGAACTGTTGGGGGAGGAAGTACTTGGAATCCTTGGCGATCTCCTCGGCCTTGGCGATGGCCCCTTTCATCCCTTCGGCCCCGGGGGTGAGGATCAGGGTCGCGCCGTAAGCCTTGAGCATCATCCGCCGTTCGATCGACATCGTGTCGGGCATGATCAGCGTGAGCGGGTAACCGCGGGCCGCGCAGACGTAGGCCAGGGCGATCCCCGTGTTGCCGCTGGTCGGTTCGACGACGCTCATGCCCGACTTGAGGACGCCCCGTTTTTCGGCGTCCCAGATCATGGCCGCGCCGATGCGGCACTTGACGCTGTAGGCGGGGTTTCGTCCTTCGATTTTGGCCAGGATCGTCGCCTTGAGGCCCTTCGCCAGCCGATTAATCCGCACCAGCGGAGTTCGGCCGATCGATTCGGAATTGTCTTTGTAGATCGGCATAGTGCAGTGTTCCTCCCTCGTCCAAAAGCGCGTTCGCCCGACGCTACCAGGATTCGAACAGGGTTCGTGACGGCGGCTATTATCTGGGATCGCGCTTAGGGGTGCAACGGGGCGCTCGGGAAGAGGCACCCACGCAGCGCGGGTACCCGGGGCAGAGGGAAGAGGGGGTGGCGGCCTGCGGCCGCTTGGGGTCGCAGGAGCATGCGATGGGAGGCCCCCCTTTTTTAGGGGGCGTTTTGCGTGAAAAAATCGGGGCGGGCAGGCGGGAGGGAGCGGGCGTCTGGCTCATTCCGCCATAGGCGGATCTTCGACCCGCCATAGGCGGATCTTCGACCTTCCGCCTTGCTTATCGCGAGCCCGTGGGTTTCCAGACGGCCGTGGTTTGGGTCGAGTCGCTGGTGGCGGAGTGGTTGTCGCGGGGGGTGTCGTTGGCCGTCATGCTGGTGTCGCTCTCGCGGGACTTTTCGCGGGGGGCGTGGGCCATGGCCGGCACGAGTTGGTCCTTCATTTCGCCCGTCAGGTAGGCCATGAACTTGCGGCTGGCCCGGTTGATGACGACGACGCGGCTGCCGGCGTGCGGCTGGTTCACCGGGCGGATGATGCAGATGACTTCCGATTGCTCGAGCATTTTCGGCGTGATTTCGGCTTCGTCGCCCGACTGCGCGACGACCGGCTCAGCCGGACGGGCGGGCCGGCGGCGGAGGCGGGCCGGCGGCGGAGCGTCCATGTCGCGGTCGACCTTCACGCGGCTCAGTTCCTCGGCGGCCGGTTCCGTTTTCACGGGGGCCACTTCGGCCAGGCTGTCGCGGTTGGGTCGGGGGGCACCGGGGATCAAGTCCTCAAGGCCGGCGACCTTAAGCAGTTCGAGGATCGGCTTCAGTCCGGCATAAACTCCGCGGCGGTCGCGGGGATCGGCGTTCGTGCAGATGCCGACCACGCTGCCCCGAGCCGTGAACAGGCCGCCGCCCGAGCGACCCTGGCCGGGGACGCCCGTGCATTCGATCGTGTCGGGGCCGACGTAGCGATTGAGCATCGTGACGCGGAGCCGCTCGACGCTGGGCAATTCGCCCTGGCTGCAGCCGATGCTGACGACCGATTCGCCCGGACGGACGCCGCCTTCAGCCGAGTCGATCGGTGCGACGCGGATCGGGAAGCGGGTTTCGACCGCGACGAGTCCCAGGTCGGCCTCGAGATTGTATTTCACGATCGCGCCGCGATAGGTGTGCGAGCGATTGCCGTCGAAGATGTCGACTTCGATGCGGCTCTCCTCTTTGACGTCGCGGAGGATGTGCCCGCAGGTGAGGACGATCGACTTGCCGCGGCCACTCTGGATGACGACGCCGGAGCCGAAGTAGACGCCGTTGGCATCACGGACGCGGATGCGGACGCTCGAGGCGAGCATTTTGGAGACGTCGGGACCGGCGGCGGAGCGGATTTCGCGCTCGCGGTCGTTTGCGGCTTGCTCGTCGCGCGGCGGTTCGTCGCCCGTGCTGGTGCCGGCGGTTGCCGCGGCGGGGCTGCCGGCATCGGCCAGGGCGTTGTGAAGGCCGGCCGGGTCGTCGTTGTTTGGTGCTTGTGCCCGAGTCGTGGCAGGAGGATTTGGCTGATCGATCTGCACCATTCCCTGGTTCTGGTTTCTGCTGGCGAACGAGGGGAGGGGAAGGTGGAAATTGAATTTGGAACCAGACTGCGAATCGTCATCGACGAGACGCACGGGGGTCGAGCGGCGCGGCCGCGGCGGTTTGGAATCGGCGACCGCCGCGGGGGTGGGGCGGCGCTGCGGGATCTGGGCGACGAGGGCCCGCAGGGTCGATTCGTCCTGCATGCCGATCAGGCGTTCGCGTTCCTGGCCGCCGATAATCAGGATGAACGTCGGCACCTGCGAGACGCCGTACTGCTGGGCCAGGTCGGGGCGCTGGCCGACGTCGACCGTCTGGACGGCGTATCCTTCCGCATAGAGCTGGTGGACGATGGGCATCATCATTTTGCACGGTCCGCAGGTCTGGCTGTAAAAGTCGTAGACGACATCCTGGGGACTGGCGGCCAGCGACGCGAGTACAAGCGCGAACAGCGACGCGTTCATGACGACGCTCCTGAGTGCCGCGGCTGGCGGCACAGACTGATACAGTGCCGCGGAGAGCGGCACAGACTGATACAGTGCCGCGGCGAGCGGCACCGACTAATACGGTGCCGCGGTAAGCGGCCGAGGGGGACTGCGGACAGGACCGAAGACGTGCCGAAAAGCGGGCGCGACGGGGACGCACCGGCGGATGCGATGAACTCGTGCGTCTTTGGGCCGGAACCCTGCGAAGAGGCATCTCGCAAGAACGAGTTCCGACGCTGCACGTGCCAGGCCTCCCTGCCTGCTTTTGTAAAACTGACAATTCCGCGGAGGCGTTTGTAAGGTCGGGCGGGAGGCGATCCTTGCATCCCATCGACCACGGCCCTCGCCGCAACGCACGAGCGACAAAGGTCTTTTGCCGTCGCGAAATCGGCCCGCGGCTCCTCGCTAAGGTGGCCCGCCGCGGGTTGACTCGCTCTAGTGCATCGTCCATGCCGTTCCGGCAGATTTTGCCGTTTTGGAGAACCGGACGATCAGCGGCGATTCCGACGTGCACGGATCACCGGGCCGTGTTCCGCGTCACCTGAGTGCTCGCAGCACTAGAAGGGGACCGGCAGCAGGAACGCATGATGCTCGAACAGCACGCCTTTGCCATGCTGTCCGATGAACTGCGTAAAGAAGAGCAGAAAGACAAAGAGAACCAGCAGCGGCAGCATCAGCGCCCGGGCCGACCAGCGTGTGCCGAACCACGCGGGGCCCTCTTTGCGAGTCGCCCGCCCGTACGCCCAACCGGTCACGAGGCGGGCCGGATAAATGCTGACGATAAACACCAGCGTCACGAACCACATCGCGTCCTGCGGCAGCAGAAAAATCTTGAGCAGATACAGTGGAAGTGCCAAAACGTACACGCAAACAATCGCGAGCAGCCACGCCAGCGGGGCCCGGCAAAAGAGGCGGCGAACGGCGCAATTCGAACATCGCTCGGAATCGGTTCTCCGCGGCGAACCGCGCTTGCAGAAAGGGGAGCCACGCCAGGACCGGGACGAGTAACACGCCGCCCAAAACCGTGATGAAAATCGGCAGCCCTTCCGTCTTTTTGGCGGCGGCAAACAAGAGCGTCGGAACGAAGATCCAGAGAAAGGCCCCCGCGAAACCGCGCACTCCGAGCAAAAAATGGTGCCGCAATCGCAGACCCGAGACGAAGGCGGCAATTTCGGTGGCCGCACGGTCGAAATAGCCGCCGCTTCGCAACTGGCGAATTGTCCAGCGGACGTTTTTGAGCGGGCGGAAAAAGCAGGCAAACGACCCGCCGCGGGCCAGCGCGAAGCAAATGTGCACTCCGATCAAGATCGCCAGGGCCGAGGTGAAAAAATCGAGCCGCGCGGCCGCCTTGCCGGCCGGGTCAATTAATCGGGCATCCGCCGCCGCATTCGCCAGCAGCCGCAACGGCAACACCCACAGCCAAACGCACAAAGCGATCGCTCCGAGACGGGGAGCGATGCTCAGCAGCGGAATGGCGCCGCGGACTTTGCCCGTTCGCGCCAGTCGGCCCTCGGCCTCGAGCAAATAGCCAAGCACGAGAAAATTCACCAGCGGAATGGCCGCCAGAATGGCCAGCAGCACGATGAGGCTGACGATGCCGAACAGTGCCCGCACGCTCCAGACGGTGGCAGCGACCGGGTGCCGCAGCGGCGAAGGGAGCTCGGCCAACCGGCCGGCGCCGAAATAGTCGTCCAAAGTCGAGCGGGGCCGTTCGGCAGGGGGAAGCGCGGTGGTAACCGAATTGCCTGACATCCCGACGGTTCCAAGCGCCACGGACGTTCGATTCCACGATCGTAACACATTCGCCCGGCCCCGCTCAGGATTCCGGGCTTCGGATTGTAGGACTTCTGGTATACTTTTCTCGGACAGGTCGCTGACACAGGGTGATCCTTCGGGCCGGGAGGTCCAGCCGTTGTCTGCCGACGCGAAAGCCCGCTTCAAGGCGTATGCTCTGCCGGTCCTCGTCATCCTCGCGGTGAGCGCGGTCGTGGCGTCGGCGGCCCGCAGCCCGGTCGATTGGCGCACGATCGACCCGCACGCCGCCACACGGAATGGGACTCTGTCCCCTGCACCCGACCATCAGGATGTCGGCGGAACTCCGCCGGCCGAGATTCGAACCGCCGTCGCGCAGGTCGATCGTTTTTTCGAGCAGAGCTGGCACGAGGCGGCCGTCAAGCCGGCACCCCGTGCGAGCGACTTGCAGATCGTGCGTCGGCTCTCGCTCGCCCTGTGCGGCACGATCCCCTCGCTCGAAGAGATTCGGATCTTCGAATCGGACACGTCGCCCGGCCGGCTCGATCGGTGGACGGCCCGTCTGCTGTCCGATAACCGGTTTGCCGATTATTTCGCGGAGCGGCTGGCCCGCAGTTTCGTCGGCACCGACATCGGACAGGTCGTCGTGTTTCGCCGGGACCGCTTCGTCGACTGGCTGCGGCAGCAACTCTCGCAAAACACGCCGTACGATCAGGTCGCCCGGCACGTGATTTCCGAAACGGGTCTTTGGACCGACCATCCCGCGACGAATTACGTCACGTCGGCAATGGCCGATGGCCAGTTGGACGAAAACAAGCTCGCCGGCCGGACGGTCCGCGCGTTTCTCGGCCAGCGGATCGACTGTGCGCAGTGCCACGACCATCCCTTTGCCGAGTGGAAGCAGGCCCAGTTCCAAGGTTTGGCGGCCCTCTTCGGCCAGACGCACAGCTCGCTCGTCGGCGTCGAAGACAAGGCACAAATGAAATACGAGGTCCAGGACCGCAAGACGCTGAAAAAGCATGTCGTCGAACCGGCCGTTCCCTTTCATCCCGAATGGCTGCCGGCAAGCGGAACGCGGCGGGAACGGCTGGCCGCCTGGATCACCCATCCGCAAAACCACCGTTTTGAGCGGGCCACGGTCAACCGCATTTGGGGCCTGCTCTTCGGCCGTCCGCTCCACAGCCCCGTTGACGACCTGCCGGATCCGCCGGCCGACGATTCACACGATGTTCTCGATCTGATCGGAGCCGACTTCCGCGAACATCACTACGACTTGCGGCACATGATCCGGGTGATCGTCGCGTCGCGTCCGTTTCAGGTTGATTCGGCACAGGAGGAGGCCTCTTCGCAAAAAAACGCGACCGACGAAGCGAATTGGTCCGTGTTCCCCATGACGCGGCTGCGGCCCGAGCAGTTGATCGGCTCGATCCTGCAGAGCACGTCGCCGCGGACGATCGATCAGAACTCGCACCTGTTTGTGCGGGCCAAGCGGTTCTTCCAGGAGAATGAGTTCGTCAAGCAATATGGCGACCTCGGCGATAACGAACTCGACGAGCGATCCGGCACCATCGCGCAGGCCTTGTTGCGAATGAACGGCAAGCTCGCTTCGGATGCGCTCCGCGCGAAGGACATGAGTGCCTCGAGCCGCATCACGAGTTTTGCCGGCACAGACGAAAAGTGCGTCGAGGACTGCTATCTCGTCGCGCTCTCCCGCCGGCCGACGAAAGCGGAGAGCGATTATTTCGTGCCGCAGTTCGCCTGTGCCGGTAAATCGGGACAGAAGGATGCGCGGGGTCAGGTGGTGGAAGACATCTTCTGGAGCCTGTTCAATTCACCGGAGTTCTCATGGAACCATTGAAACACACGGGCTCGACGTTGGACTGTTCCTTTGGATTGTCGCGCCGCGATGTCCTGCGGGCTGCCGGTGCGCTTGGAGTCAGCTTTTTGCTGCCGGCTCTGGAGGCGCGGGCAGCCAACGAGCGGGGCAAGGTCCGGCAGAAGTCGCTCGTCACGATCTGGCTGGAAGGGGGAGCGAGCCAGCTCGAAACGTGGGATCCTCATCCCGGCAAGAAAATCGGCGGGCCGACGAAGGCCATCGCCACGGCCGTCAAAGGACTCGAAATTGCCGACACCTTCCCGCAATTGGCCGCCGAGATCGGCGCACTCTCGGTCATCCGTTCGCTCGTCTCGAAGGAAGGGGACCACGAGCGGGGTTCCTACCTCTTAAAGACCGGTTATCGCCCCGATCCGACGCTGCGTCATCCGTCACTCGGCGCGATCCTGGTGAACCAGTTGCCCAACGCGTCCATCGTCTTGCCGCAGCACATCTCCATCGGGGATGCGAAATGGCCGGCGCGGGGCGGATTTCTCGGCGACCAGTTCGACGCCTTTCGCGTGTACGACCCGGGGCGCGAGATTCCCAACCTGAAGGCGACCGTTTCTGCGGACCGGCAGGATCGCCGCATCGCGAACCTGGCCATCGTCTCTCAGGCGTTCGAGCGCGGACGGCGGTTGCAGGTCGAAAAGACACTGCACCAGCACACGATCGAGCATGCGCTGGAGATGATGTCGACCGATCAGCTCAAGGCCTTCCAGCTCGATGCCGAGCCGCGACGCGTGCGCGAGGCGTACGGCGAAGCGAGTTTCGGCCGCGGCTGCCTGTTGGCCCGCCGGCTCGTCGAAGCGGGAATTCGGGCGGTGGAGGTCACGCTCTCCGGCTTCGATACGCACGCCAACAACTTCAACGGCCACCGCCAGAACGCGAGGATTCTCGACCCGGCACTCACAGCCCTCTTGCGCGATCTGCACGAACGCGATCTCATGCAATCGACGGTGGTCCTCGTGATCGGCGAGTTCGGACGCAGCCCGGCGATCAACCCGCTTGATGGCCGCGACCATTGGCCCAGCGGATTTTCCTGCCTGATTGGCGGAGGCGGACTGCGAAACGGCCTCGTCATAGGAGCGACCGATCCCGAAGGCCAGCGCAAAGCACCCGAAAATCCGATCGAGGTGGCCGACCTGTTCGCCACGATTCTCAAAGTCTTCGGCGTCGACTCGGCACACGAAGTCATCACACCGATCGGCCGGCCCGTTGCGTTCAGCTCGGGGAAGCCGATCGCCCGGCTCCTCGGCTGACGATCGGGACCGGGAATGCCGTCTCTACGAGCCGCCGGCTTTACGCCGGCGGTCTTCGAGCTCGCCCGGCTCCGTTGAGGACCGCCGGCGTAAAGCCGGCGGCTCGTAAGAACTGTGCGACGTAGCGCTGCAGCATTCAGAAGATGGCCCCGATGACGATGATCACGATCATCACGGCGCCGATGCCGAGCTTGCCCACGGCACCCACCAAGCGGCCCACGAGCGCCCCTTTTCCGGCCGCGACGCTCTGAGGCAGGTCCCGTCCGATGGCCGTTTCGCCGATGAACGCACCGGCGAACGCGCCAGCGCGCCTCCGCCCAAGGCGCCAATGATCGGCCCGATAACCGGAATGGGGATGGTCACCATGGCACCCAGGATGCTGCCGGCGACCGTGCCGACAAGCGCATAGATCGCCGAGCGGCGACTGGCGCCGGCCCGCCTGGCTCCTGCCGCCCCGGCGGAAAGCTCAATCACCTCTCCCACGAGGGCCAGTCCCGCCGCAATTCCCACGGCGCTCCATCGCAGACCGTGGTCCGCTCCGGCCGGAAAGAAAACGGCAAACACGGCCGCCAGGCCGACGATCACCCAATTCCCCGGCAGCGCGAAGAGCGTGGCCCCCCAGGCGGCAGACATCGCCAAAACCAAAAGCACCAGACAGAGGTAATAGAGGAAGACGGAATGCATGAATGGCTCTTGGCGTTCGTACGAGCCGCCGGCTTTACGCCGGCGGTCCTCGGAGAGGGGCCAGGGATCAGGGATCAGGGGTCAGGATAAGACGTTGAAAGACTTTGGCTTTTTTGGTCTTTCCTGACCCCTGATCCCTGGCCCCTGATCCCTCGCTGCGTAGCTTACTCGACCCGGTTCGTGAGATGAATGCGGTCAATGTTTCGGTTAGAATGAACTCACCCACGCTGGCGACAAGCACGTGATGTCGGGCGACTTTCCAGCCGATCCCCCCCACCTTTGGAGTTCGAGATGCGAAACCTCTCCCGACGACAGTTCCTGCAAGGTTCGGCTGTGGCCGGCGCCTCGTTGCTCATCACGGGGACCCGGGCCTCCGGCAAGATCAAGGGGGCCAATGATCGGCTGCGGATTGCCGTCGCCGGTCTTCACGGGCGGGGCAACTCGCACATCAAGGGCTGGCTTGAACAGGAAAACGTCGAGATCGTCGCTCTGATCGACCCCGATCGCAACGTCCTGGCAAAGCATCTGACCTCGGTCGAGAAACTGTCGGATGGGAAATCGCGGCCCAAAGGATATACCGACGTCCGCAAAGCGCTCGAGGATCGCACTCTCGACGCCATCTCCGTGGCGACTCCCAACCACTGGCACTCCCTGATCACGATCTGGGCCGCCCAGGCGGGGAAGAACGTCTACGTCGAAAAACCGATGAGCCACGACGCCGCCGAGGGGCGCGTCGTGGTCGAGGCGCAAAAGAAATACGGTGTCGTGATTCAGCACGGCACGCAGAGCCGCAGCAACGCGAAGATCGCCGGGCTGCATGACGAAATCCAAGCGGGCAAGTTCGGCAAACTCAAGATCTCCTACGGTTATTGCTGCAAGCCGCGATATTCCATCGGCATCAAGGCCGATACTTCGCCGCCGGCCGAGCTCGACTGGACGATCTGGAAAGGGCCGGCCCGCGTGCCGCACTTCAACCCGAACTTTGTGCACTACAACTGGCACTGGTTCTGGAAGACGGGCAACGGCGACATGAACAACCAGGGGACGCACCAGCTCGACATCGCCCGCTGGGCCCTGCAGCCCGATCAGACGTCTCCCGTCCGTGCCATGGCGATCGGCGGCCGCTTCCAGTGGCACGACCAGGGTGAGACGCCCAACACCATGTTCGGCATCGCCGAGTTCCCCAACGGGCAGCACGTGTTCTTCAACGTGCGGAACGTGGACTACAAGGGTTACCAGCACCAGGTCACAAACGAGTATTACTTTGAGGACGGCGGGAAGATCATTCAGCAAAAAGGGGACAAAAAGACCAAGAAAAAGGAGGGGTACGTCTATTTTCCTGCCGGCAATAAAGAGGGGCATCTGCTCTCCGTTCCGAACGGCAACGTTACGCCCGGCGGCAACTGGGCCGCTTTCATCGCGGCCTGTCGCGCCGGCAATCCGGCCATGGCCAACGGGACCGCGATCGACGCCCATTACAGCAGCCTGATGGGCCACCTGATGAACAACTCGTACCGCCTGGGACAGAAAGTCCCCTTCAACGCCAAGGCGGGCCGCTTCGGCGACGACAAGGACGCGCACGAGCACTTCATGAAGCTGCATGCCATCATGCACGACGGCGTCGGCGTTCCCGAGGACAAGGCGGAGTACATCGTCGGCCCTTGGCTCACCTTCGATCCGAAAACCGAACGCCACATCGGCGACCATGCGGCCGAAGCCAACGCACTGCTCAAGGACGCCAACAATCCGGGCTTCGAAGTGCCGGCCGCCGACCACGTGTGACCGACGCCGTCGATTCGTGGTATGTCCGAGCGAATCCACCGCCTCTGGCGGTGAAAAGTGAAATGGCTCTGTCGTCCCAGCGTGAAACGAACAGACTCTGGGTCATGCGCGCGGCACAATCCACTGGGGTTCGCAAGGATGGGGGCAAACGACAGGCAACCACGGATCACCCAGCGCAGCCTCGCTTCACTCGGCCGCAACGAAAAAATGAGGAGAGCGACCACGGATCACGCGGATTCCACTGATAAAAAAACTGATGAAGATTGCTTTGAATCCGCCCTTAGGCGGAATGCCAAATTGAACCCCCCTTCCCTGGAATCTGTCTCTTCTCTTCATCCGTGCCATCGGTGAAATCCGTGGTTTGACTTCCGGCCCCTTTTAGGGGCCCTCTTCATGCCACAGGCACTGCCGGTCATTCTGACCTGGCTTCTTGTGTAGGTTGCTCGGCGAGAGGTCGGCCCATCTGTGGACGTTCCCCCGCATTTCGCTGCGGCTGTGGCGAGATCGTTTTGTCGTTGTGAAGACGCCGGAACGCGTGGTTGATTCCGCGCTCGCTCAGGCGTAGGATCGCGGCAGACGTACGTGTCGTGATTGGGCCGCGCATTTATACGGAGGACGGACCGATGGCCAAGAGTGCACCCACCAAAATGAGCCGGCGGGAAGCGAACGGCTTCAAGACGCCGACCGATCTCAGTCAAAAAGGCGTTGCCGAAATCTGCGCCTCGCTGCGGCATCTGCTGGCGGACGTGTTTGCCCTGTACGTGAAGACGAAGAATTTTCACTGGCACATGACCGGAGCGCATTTCCGCGACTATCATCTGCTCTTGGATGAGCACGGGGAGCAGATCTACGCCATGACCGACGAGATCGCCGAACGCGCCCGCAAAATCGGCGGCACGACCCTCCGCTCGATCGGCGACATCGCCCGCCACCAGCGGCTGCACGACAGCGACGAGGAACTGCTGGCTCCCAAGGAAATGCTGGCCGAACTCAGCGAAGACAACCAGCAGCTCACGCGGTTTTTGCGCGCCACGCACAAGATCTGCGACGACTACAACGACGTCGCCACGGCCAGCCTGATCGAGAACTGGATCGACGAAACCGAGCGGCGGACCTGGTTCCTCTCGGAAACCGTCAGCGGCCTCTGATCCGCTCAGTTGGGGCTGCGACCGCAAGGGACTCTTACGAGCCGCCGGCTTTACGCCGGCGGTTTTCATTTGCGCACCGAGCGCCGTTCGAAGACCGCCGGCGTAAAGCCGGCGGCTCGTACGATCTTCGCCGGGTGTCTTTTTTGCCCTCGCCGTGTGCCACTGGCGGGGGCTCTGCCCCGCCAGTGGCTTCGTTCGTGCACCAAGCGGCATCGGCACTGGCGGGCCAAAGCCCCCGCCAGTGGCACCCGCGCAAGATAAGACAGCGGCACTGCTGCGTGTGTCTTTTTTGCCCTCGTCCCTCTGCCTCAGCCCTCGCTACGACGATTGTCGTTGACACAATACGACGCGTGTCGTATACCTCCCGCCCATGTCGACGACCCCCCGACCACGCCCGACCGAGGCGGAGCTGGAACTCTTGAGCGTCCTCTGGGCCCGCGGACCGAGCTCGGTCCGCCAAATCCATGAAGCGCTCGGCCCCCACAAGACCACCGGCTACACGACGACGCTCAAGATCCTGCAGCGAATGCTGGAAAAAGGCCTCTTGCGTCGCGACGAACGGCAGCGCACGCACGTGTACGAGGCCGTCTGGCGGGCCGAAGAGACCCAGCGGCAACTGGTCCGCGACTTGTTGCGCCGCGCGTTTCACGGTGCTGCCAGCAAACTGGTCGTGCAGGCCCTCTCGGAAGAGAACGTCTCTGCCGAAGAGTTGGCCGAGATCCGGCGGATCGTCGACGACCTCGCAGCCCGGCAATCCGGTGAACCGCCCGATCCGAACTGACAGCCCCCATGTGAGATTTCGTCCGCAAACGAGCACAACGAACATCGCATTCCCGGGTGGTTGCACCACCAGAAAGAGAACGAAATGAATTCTTCTCTCGTCACCGCGCGCTGGGACGAAGTCCTCTTTCTCTTGCCTGCGATCGAAGCGTTGGGATGGACGCTGTTGCATTTCGTCTGGCAGGGCACGCTGGTGGCGCTGGCCTTTGGTTGCTTTCTGGCATTTTCACAAAGCCTGTCGCCGCGCGTCCGCTATGCGGCCGGGTGCGCCGCGTTGTCGTTGATGGCTCTGGCAGTGGTCTCGACATTTTTATGGCAGCTGGGGACGAGCGAGGTTCAAGCCGCAGCTCGCTCGGTGGCTCCCCGGATGGCCGCGCTCCTGCCAAACGGCGGTGCGAACAGGCGGGCTGCTCTTGAGCCGATCCCTCAAGAAATCGTCCCCGTTCGCCCGGTTGTCGCGGGCCACGATTCCCTTGTGGAAGTTCCTCCGCAGCGGGCAATTTCCGTCGCTCTGACGGAGCCGGCATTCCTTCCTCCCGTGGGACAGGTAGTTTCCGTGACGACAAAGAGAGCCCAGTCGACTGATCCGTGGCGAGCGTGGCTTTACCGGCTGGTCGGTCTGTGGGTCATCGGCGTCGTCCTCCTTTCCGTGCGCCTCGCAGTCGGGTGGAGGGTGATCGGGCGATTGCGGGCTCAAGGGCAGCATAAGAAAGACCACGTGTGGTGCGCACGTTTTGCGTGCCTCAAGGAGCGCATCGGCGTCTCGTCGCCCGTGCGGCTGCTGTGGTCCGCCTCGGCGAGCGTGCCGATGGTGATTGGCTGGGCCAGGCCGGTCGTGCTCGTGCCGGCCGCCTTGCTGACCGGTTTGAGCGAGTCGCAGCTCGAAGCCGTGCTGGCCCATGAGCTGGCCCATATCCGGCGGCACGATTATCTCGTCAATCTGCTGCAAAATGTGCTGGAGACGCTCCTGTTTTATCACCCCGCGGTCTGGTGGACTTCCGAGCAAGTTCGCAGCGAGCGGGAGCATTGCTGCGACGATCTTGCGGCCGCGGCCTGTGGAGGAACTTTAAAGTACGCGCGGGCTTTAACGGCGCTTGCCGAACTGCGACACACCTCGGGGTCGCTGGGATTGGCCGTGACCGGAGGTTCGCTCGTCAGCCGCATCGGGCGGCTGGCCGGGATTCGTTCGACCGGTCCGCGCGTTGGCTGGCCTCTCACTGTGCTGGTCTTGATCGGAGGCGCGGTCGCCGCATTGCTGGCGGCCCACCGTTCCGGCCTCAGCGACGATTCACACGTCTCGGCGGCGGCCCACGGCCACGGTACTTTCTCGCTCGCCGGCCGGGTCCTCGATCCGTCGGGCAAGCCCGTCGCCCGGGCAAATGTGTGGGTTGCCGCTTCGGATGGAAACGGACATGCCTTCGACGGGCTTGCCATCGTTGGGCGAGGATCGTCGTCGGCCGACGGCCGGTTCGACGTCACGATCGACAAATCGGTGTTCGAGAAATCTTCAGCGTCCGAGGGCGCTCGCTGTGAAGTTTGGGTTCGCAAACCGGGCTTGGCTTTGGCCTGCCACATCGAACGCGATGGATTCCCCCATCGTCCGATCGAAATCCAGTTGAGACCGCAACACGCGATTTCACTGCGGCTTCACAATCCAGACAGCTCGCCGTGCGCGGCGCCAACGTATTTCCGACTGCCGCGAGATATGGAGACGAACGCTTTATCGCGATTCCCGAGGTGGTCCGCCAAGAGCTCAAGGCGCAGAGCGCGGCCGACGGCAGGGTCGAAATCGTCGGCATGAGCGATGGCCAGATCGAGGAGCTCTGTTTCGCCACGGCCGACTTAGGAGTCCAGGGATGTCGGCTTCCGACCTCTGCGTGGCCCAATTCCGAACCGGCCGACATTACGCTGCGAAAGACGGGCACGCTCCAGGGTCGGCTGGTTCCACCAGCCGGCCTCAAGCCGGCTCTCGCCCGCGCGAAGCTGCGCGTGCTGACGGGTTTCAGCGGGCCGCAACAGGGTAGCCCGAATTGGACCGACGAACTGACCATTCAGCCGGATAGCGACGGGAAGTTCACGATTCCCAAAATCGCGGAGGGGACGGTGCGGATTTTCGTCGACCTGCCGGAGGACTGCGATTGCCGCACGGACGGTTTTGGACTTCGCAGTGATCCTTCGCACGAGACGTTGGTGATCGTTCCCGGTCGGACTTCCACGGTCGAAATCCCCATGTGGCAAGGCGTGCGCGTGAAGCGGCTCGTGCGGGATTCGCAAACCAAAAAACCTCTGTCGGGAATCTCCGTCATGTTGCGAGGTCGAGGGCTGACGAAAACAAACACCGACAAGCAAGGGATCTTTGTCGCCTGGATTCATCCCGGCACGGCCTACAAGATGGATCTGGACCTCCCGCAGGGCTACGTCCGCCAAAGCGACGCCTCCCTGAGTCCCGTGCCGCTTTCCGCCGCGACGGCGGTGCGTGAACTGCCACCGGTTGAGCTGACTCCCGGCCGCCGCATCGAGGGAGAGGTTGTCGATCCGTCGGGCCAGCCATTCGGCAGGGTTCGCGTCCACGCCGAGTGTCGTGTCTACGACGTCGGACCCGCCGGCGCGCCGCAAAAATTCAGCAAGCGCGACCGGTGGACCACAACTGATTCCCAGGGATCTTTCTACCTCGACGGCTTGGACACTGCCGCGCAGATCACCCTGACACCCGTTCGCGCCGAGATTGTTCTCGCCGATCCTTTCCGTGTCGAGCCTGGGAATGACAAGCCGGTTCGGCTGCAAACGCGGCATTTTGAGTTCGCACCGGTCGCAGGGTGCGTTGTCGATCGCAGCGGCTATCCCGTCGCGGGCGTCGAGGTCGCTGTCCAATTGCTGCGGCCGAACGCGACGGTCGATGCCTTGCGGCTCCGCACGGACGCGTTTGGCCACTTTAAAACGCACGCTTGGTTTCCCAAGCAGACGGAGTACCGGGTCGCGGTGTGGGCGCGGCACAAGGAGATCGCGTCGTCCGCGCCCCACCATGTTGCGGAATCGAACGGACCGCTCCCGGATTTGATCATCGATCGGTCCGCAGCGAGTGAGCGGAGCAAACTCGACGGCAACGAACCCGTTGCCATCGTGAATCGGGAGCCGATTCTCGCTTACGAGATCTTCGAGCGCTCCTGGTTCACTCCGCTTCCGCCCAATGAGATGAGTCTCAAGCAGGCCGCGGACGAATTGAAGACCGGCGGCATGCGGGAGGACGAATATCGCGAGCTGCAGGAGATCGCCGTCCGCACGTATTTGCAGGAACTGATCAAAACGCGGCTGCTGTCCCAGGCGGCCCTCGAAAACCTCGACGAACAACAGACACGGCAGGCCGAGACGGCCATCTCGAAAATGTTCGACGAATATGCCGGAAAGCTCGCGCGGGACTTTCCCACCCTCTCGCAAATCCAGCTCGCCGCCAAATTGCAGGGCCAGGGTCAGTCGCTCGACCACCTCCGTCAGGAATTCCGCCGCCGGCTGTTGGCCGACGAATATCTGCGAAAACAGCAACAGGCGTTTACCATCGGCCGCGACACGATGGAGGCGTACTACCGCAATCACCTCAACGAGTACAGCGTCCCCGAAAAAGTCCGCTGGCAGCTCCTGGAAATCAGCTTCGAGCGGCACGGCGATCGGCAACAGGCGCGGCGCTCGCCGAACAGGCAAAAGCCGAGTTGCGGCGCGGCGAGAGTTTCACCAGCGTCGTGCGGAAGTATTACGACGGTCCCCGCGTAGAGGAGGGGATCGAGTTTTCGCGTCGCACGGTCTCAGGTCCGCTCCCCCGCCCGTCGGCCGACTGGTGGACGACGCTCAACTCGTCCAACGACCAGGACCTGGCGGACGCGATTCATCAAATCGCGGCCGGCGAGGACGTTAAACAGGTGTTCAACAGGCCCGAATGGGCGACGACCATGTACGGGTCCGCACCTGGCTCACCCGCTCGCCTCGAGGGCACGGCGCATTTCACAGAGGCGAGTGCGGGTCCCTTGGAAGCTCGCAGCGTGCAGTTGCAGCGCACACCGTCGCGTTTTCGTCGAGTTCGCGTCCGTTCTCGCGAAGCAAACGAATTCAACATGTTCAGCCGGCCGGCGCCAAACCGGACGCCGCCGGAACAAGTCACGATTCTCATTGGCGGCACGACCCTGTTGCTGGAAGGTCTGGACCAGCGAATTGGAGGCAAGCGGGTTGGGACCATCGAGCTTTCGGCCGATCGGATGGTGATCTGGTCGCAGGGCGAGCTCGGTGACGGGGTGAGCCGCGCGGAGGGAATCATCCAGTCTGCGGAGGAGCCGCTCGAAGTCTACCTCGAGGGAAATGTCGTCATCTTCCAAAAGGATCCGCACAATCCGCAGTTGATCCGCAAGATCCAGGCCATAGGCGCGACCTTCGACGCGCTCGAAAAGAAATCGCTGCTGCTCGACGCGAAGCTCGACGCGTATCTTCCCTCGAAGAAGGGTTCGGTTCGCTTCTGGGCAGAGCGGATGCGGCAACTCGGTCCCCATCCGTTCCCTAGCAAACATGTCTCGACCATTCCCAGCCTGTCCGGGAACGCCGGAGACCGCGTCCAGGGAAGGGGCGCGGTATCGGCACCAGGATTCAACTCGGAAAAGATCGGAGCGAACGTGACCATCGCGGTCCCGGCCCGCCGTGCCGAAAACCTGTGGCAGCGCGGAGCCGCTAATCAGGCCGACTTCTCCGCCGCCGGCGGAACGCAAACCTGGACCAACCCCGAAAGCCTCGCAGACCCGCGGCTTTCCGCCGTACTCGAGACGCTTGCGCCGGGCGAGACCAGTGCCGTGCTGGAAAGCGCGGACTCGTTTCGCATCGTGCAGCGTCCTGGAGAAAAGACCTGCGGGTTGCAAACCGTTCGACGAAGTCGAGCCGTCGATCCGCCGGAAGCTTGAGCAGCAACGGCAAGAACAGATCGTCAAAGACCTCTTCCGCGAGGCGACGATCGAATCGCCCTACCTTCCGGGCAACTGAACGAGGTCGCGCGAAAAGGGCGAGCCCGCAACGTCGATGAGCGACCCTTCGATCGAACTCTTTCAAGACGATCGATACGAGGGGTTGAACGTGCCGGAAAGCGCCGCCCACCGGCACTGCAGTTGAGGTCGCCGGTCGTCAGTCGACTCGCCGGCGTCACTTGCTTTCCAACTCTTTCAGCCGCGTCACGCTCACTGATTCGCTGTGCAGATCGCCGTAAATCACTTCATAGTGGCCCGATTCGAGTTTCCAGCGGAGGAGCACTTTTTCCCGGTCGGTCGGGCCGACCGTCTTGCCGTGATAAGTTAGCTCGACCGGAAACTGGCGGAGTAGATTGATTTGTGAGAATCCCATTTGCGCCGAGAAGTAGTCTTTGACGTTCTGGGGGAGTTTCACCGGCCGTGG
Organism: uncultured Planctomycetaceae bacterium; assembly: GCA_963833105.1. Taxonomy (GTDB): domain Bacteria; phylum Planctomycetota; class Planctomycetia; order Planctomycetales; family Planctomycetaceae; genus DASPSM01. The sequence continues at coordinate 546,299 of CAWHWU010000014.1, read as the reverse complement.
CTTTTCGCCGCGACTTTTGGGTCGACCCTGCGAGCGGGCGAACATGGCCCCGGTTTTGACGTAGAGTTCGGCGTTGACCAATTCCGTGTTGATCATGCTTGCCGCCGGATAGCGGCCCCCGCAGTACCTGGCGTAGATGCGAAATGCCTTGACCAGAGCGTTGACAGCCTCGGCTGCCGGCGGCATTTCGAACTTGCACTCTGCATACCCCTTCGGCGGAGTTGTATCGAACCACTTGTCGGAGGGCTCATTCCACACGAAGTCGTCAAATCGCGCGACGCTGAACAGGCTGACAAGCTCGACTTCGATCCGCACGGGTCGCATCGTTGTTGGGTTGTACCAGATGCGCACTTTGTCGGCGGGACCTGCCTCCGGGTTGAGACGCCGGAGGCCAATTTCGAGCCCCGACGCCTCGATCGCGCCAATGGTCGACGGCGCAAGCTCGCGATCTGCCCCTCCTCGGAGAGTCGGAAGCTTCTCCAGGACCGCGACTGGAAGGGATTGATGCGGGCGAGGCGGCTCCCGGTGAAAGGTCTTGAAGGGCGACTGAAAGATGGAAATTCCCGGCCGGTTCGCCGGACAAATGTCGACGCAGACGACTTTGCCATTGGCGATCTGTTCTTCGCGATAGGAACCGGACGCCGCCCAGTAGAGCGTTCCGTGCCTGGGACCGCGCAAGACACCGGCGACGCTCGACATCGTCACAGTGCAGCGCAGCGACGCCACGCGCTGCATTTCCGCCGCAACCTGCGCAAGGCCGACTTCGGAGGGACGAACATCTGCCAGAGGCCGATCAGCACGCAGACGCCGAGACCAAGCGCGGCGGCGGCCTGGTATCGCCGCGGTCGAGGCGAGTGACCACCATCCCCTCCGTCGCCGGCCCGAACCCTCGGCTCGCAGCGGTCGAGGTACTGCCCGATGTCCAAACGTCGCGGGAACGACGACTGCTGAAAAAGTTGGGCAAGGTCGGTTTCAAAGGGAAGATCGTCGTCGATCGTCGAGGATCGCACCGCGTCGTTCATGGCGAGCCCTTTCGTTGCTCGGCGCCGAGTTTGGACCGGAGCGATTTGACCGCTTGCTCCAGTTGAAAATGGACGGTGGAGCGGGGCCGCTCCAACACGTCGGCAATCTCGCGGACGGTCAGCCCTTCGTCGAAGCGAAGGGAGAGCAAGGCGCGCTCTTCATCGGTCAGGCCGCCCAGGGCGATTTGAAGTTCGCAGAGCCGTTCGCTTTCCAGATAATCATGGGCCGCGTCGAGCGTTTCGGCCCTCGCGATGCCGGCCGATTCATGCCGCACGCGCCGGGCGGCCCGCCGGTTTCGCAAAAATTGAATCGATTCATTCACGGCGCACCGCCGCAGCCAGGCAGCGAATTTCTCGGCCGGCGGCAATGCCACCTCGTTTCGCAGCAAGCGCAGCATGAGCGACTGCCAGACTTCTTCCGCGTCGTGCAAATTGCCGACGATCCGGCAAGCGATCCGGTGAGCCGTATCCTGCCAGGGACGAACGGCCGCGAGAAACGCCTGGCGGTCGCCGCGTTCCCATCGGCGCAGCGTCTCCTCGGTCACCGTTTGTTGGCCGTTGCTTTCGTTGTTCACGAGCGCAGATCACCCCAGAATCGTCGCGCAAGAGATCTGTTCCTTCTCTATGACGCGCAAGATTCGCCTTGTCCAACGGAAACCGGAAGCTTCGACGGTACCCCCCGGCGGGGACGCGATGGTCAATAACCGACGGTGACCGCGGAAACCCACGTGAGGACGAGACAGAGGACCCGGGAGGCCGCACCAGCCGCGAGAGGCGGGGAACCCAGATGCTGCCGATCGCTTGGGCCATCGACATGCGGATGTCGTGACGTCCTGACCTCGCGTCGTCCGATCAATGTATTTTTCTGTGGTGTCCGTCCTGCGGTGTAAGCCGAGCGGTCGGTTGCCGTTCGGGAAAAAGCGGCGAGGCCGCGAGAGGTCGGGCGGGCGAATTTTCTGAACGGGTTGAACGTGCCGGAAAATGCCGCCCACCGGAACTGCCGTTAAGTGATGTATACATTGGTATACTTATCGCGCAGTTCGACAGATAAACGTGGATTTTTCTGTGGTCCCTGTTGACGGCGGTTCAAAATGGCGGCGCGGGGCGGCTGAATTTGGTGGCGCTGTGTTGGTAAAGTTCTCCGAACGTCGGGAATGGTGTGTCGCGGGAGAAGTCTGAGTCGGTCTGACCGAGGGTTTAATCCGTTTGTCGTCGTCGGCGTTTGGCTTCCTGCAGACGATAGCTTTCGCCCTTTGTCTCCAGGATGTGACAGCGATGCGTGAGCCGATCCAAGGCCGCTCCTGTCAGCCGTTCGCTGCCCAACACCTCGATCCAGTTCTCGAACGGCAGGTTCGTGGTCACGAGCAGGCTGTTGCGTTCGTAGGCCGTGGCGATCACGTCGAACAAGAGTTCCGCTCCCACTTTGCTGGCCGGGACGTAGCCAAGTTCGTCGAGGATCACTAAGTCCAGCTTGCTCAGTTGCTGCCGCAGCCGCAAGAGCTGACGTTCCTCTTTGGCTTCTAACAGGAGCGTGATCAGCTCGGTGACGCGGAAGAAGCGAACCTTGCGGCCCTGAGCGCAGGCCGCCATGCCCAGCGCCGTGGCCAAGTGCGACTTGCCGGTCCCGCTCGGTCCGACCAGCAGAATGTTCTCCCGCTTGTCGAGATACTCGCCCTTGATGAGTTCCAGCAAGAGCGGCTTGTTGATGCTGGGGCGGGCAGCAAAGTCGAATTCGTCGAGCAACTTGTGGGCGGGAAAGCGGGCCACTTTCAGTCTCCTTTCGGCGGCTTTGCGTTCTCGTTCGATCAGTTCCAACTCACACAACTGCAGCAGAAACGCCAGATGGTCGGCGTTGTCCTGCGCAGCGCGGGCCGCGATCTTCTCGCACTCGGCGTGCATCGTGGGGAGCTTGAGCGCTTTGAGGTGATGCTTCAGGAGCACCGTGCTCTTGGTCTCCGTCTTGTTCATGGCGACACCTCTTCCAAGAGAGCCTGATAAGAGGAGACGTCGGTCGTCTCGACGCGGACCGCTTGCAGCCAGGGCCGGCCATCCAGCGAGAAGAGCTCGACGGGCTGCTCTGCGCGGTGTTCCACGATCGTGCGGAGGCTGTCCGGATCGATCACGTCGATGTCCAGGGCGTACTCGACCGCCCCCGTCAGTTGCGGCAGGGAGAACTTCTCCAACAGCCGCAACACGCGGATGTACGAGCGTGTCCCAGAGCGCTCATCTGCCGCTTCCAGCCGGCGGCGCAACAGGGGAAAGCACTCCGGCAGTTCCCAGTTCTCCAGGGGCCGGGCGTAATCGAACCCGCCGGGCTTGCGTTCCAACAGCGCGAGGTAGTGGATCGGCTCGAAGAGGGCTCGCTCGCGTTCCCAGCACCTTCGATGCCGGGCGACAAGTCGGTCTTCGAACACCAGCCGGACTTCCTCGACCGTGGCCACCACGATCAGCTTCCGGTGGGCATACCGCACGGGCACGGAATAGTCGTTCGTGTCGAACCGCACCAGGGACTCCGAGTTCGCCGTTCCCTCTTCGACCCGTCGGGCCTCGAAGGGTTGCTTGGGCAGTGCCAAGAAGGCGGCCTGGTCTTCCAAGAGCAGCTCGCCCTTGGGAGCGGGCTTCCCGCGGGTTCGCTCTGTCAGGTCGGCCAGACAACGCGCAGCGCAACTGCGCGTTCAGCGACTCCAGGGAATCAACATGCGGCACGGGCACCAGGAAGCTCCGCCGCGCAAATCCCAAGAGCCGCTCGACGTGTCCCTTCTCGTTGGCGCGACGCACCAGGCAGAAGTGTTCCCGGAACAGGTAGTGACTCTGCAGCCGCAGGAACTCCTTGGTCAGCTTCCGCTCGCGCCCCTTCAAGACCTCGATCACGGCGATGGCCGAGTTGTCATAGCTGATCCGCTTGGCCACTCCTCCAAAGAACTCGAAGGCCCGGCGGTGTCCTTCCAGGAACGTCTCCGTGCACTCCCGGGGAAAGACTTGGATGAAGATGGCTCCCGAGTACGGCAGCGTCATCACGAACAGGGCGACCTTGGTCTCCTGGCCGTTCAGCCGAATCGTCGCCTCGCCGAAGTCGACCTGGGCTTCGCCGGGCGGATGCGACAGCGGCAGAAAGACTTCCTGGTGCGACTGCTTCCAGGCTCGCACCGAGTCCTTCACCACGGTCTGGCCGCCCAGATAACCCTGTTCGTCGCGCAGCCGCTCGAAGATCCGCTGGGCCGTGTGTCGCTGCTTCTTCGGGGCTTGGCGATCGTCTTTGAGAATCTGGTGAATGATCGGGAGAAACGGTTCCAGCTTCCGCTTCGGCCGTGGCTCGCTCTGCCGGTAACCCGGTGGCTCCGCGTGGGCCAGGATCTTCTCGAGGGTATGCCAACCTAAACCATACTTACGGCACGCCTCACGCCGGCTGAGCTCGTTCGTCAGGACCTGACGACGAACCTCTGTCCAAAACTCCATGTCGGATCGCACTCCGGTGCCTTCCTGCGCAGAGAGGTCAGATCGGGGTTGAACCCCAATCTTCCCTTCTCACAGGACTGCACTCATGTGCGCTGCCAAATTAAACCGCCGCGACACTTCCCCCGCGCCGCCGTTTTGAACCGCCGTCAACAGTCCCCGTCATGCGTCGTAAGTCTTGCATGCAGTTGATGTTAGTGGCAGTCGGCGAGGCCGCGCGAGGTCGGGCGGGCGAATTTTCTGTGGTCGGGCCGGGACCCCCTTTTTGGCACAGAAAAACCAGATAAATCGAAAATCCCGCAGCGCCAGAGGGGTGGTTCGCAAGAAATGGTGTGAAAAAGCCTGGCGATTTGCCCCCAAACCCCGTTTTGGCGCGTTTCCAACCACTTTCGGGGGGCAAAAGGGACCTGAAATTCGACGCTTGGCGCCGAATGCGGCTCAGGCCGTTCACGGATCTTCCGTGACCAGCGCGATCGCGAAGCCGTCGTAGCCTTTGCTGCCGACCGTTTGGATTGCCGTCGCGCTCACCCGCGGGTCGGCGGCGACGAGTTCGTTGAAGCGGCGGATGCCCTGGACATCCGCGTTCGGGCTGTTGAGATCGATCACCGCGCCGTCGCGAACGACGTTATCGAGAATACGAGGATGCTGCCGCGACGCGAAAGTTTCATCGACCAGTCGAAATACGCCGGATTGTCCCGCTTATTGGCGTCGACAAAGATGAGATCAAAAGGGCCTCGGCCCTCCGCGGCAAGTTGCGGCAGAGTGTCGAGCGCGCTCCCCGCGCGGAGTTCGACGACGTCGGCCAGGCCGGCGCGAATGAGGTTGGTCCGGGCAATTTCAGCGTGTTGGGGATCCGCCTCCAACGTAATCAGGCGGCCGCCGGGCGGTAAGGCGCGGGCGAGCCAGATCGTGCTGTAACCGGCCAGCGTGCCGATCTCCAGGATGCTCTTGGCCCCCTGGATGCGTGCGATCAAATACAGCAGCTTTCCCAGGTTGGGCGTGACGGCGATCGGCGGCAAGCCGGCCGCCGTACTCTCCTCGAGCACTTCGTCGAGCGCGGGATCGGAGGGGACAAGCAGATCGCAAATGTAGCGATCGACCGCCGACCAGAGAATCCTTCGTCATTTTCCGTCGTCCTGCGGATAAACCAAAACGCGGTCATGCGTTAAAAGAATGAGGTCGGCCCGGCCATCGCCTGTGACGTCGGCAATGGCCGACTCGCGCGGTTCGGTTCCCCCTTCGTGGCCCTGAAAGCTTTTGTCCTCGAAAACTTTGAAGTGGAATGCATGGTGCGGCTGGTGTTTGGCGTCCAGGTAGAGGATTTCGACATTGTGCGATTCGGTATCGGTCAGGGCCAAATCGGGCCGTCCTTTGCCGTTGAGGTCGCCTGCCACGACGTCGGAGAAAAACGTCTTCTTCAACTTCGTCTCGAATGTCCCCACTTCACTCATTTCTGGGACGACTTTCCCGGCGTACAAGACGGCAAATCGTCCGCGGCCGATCAGCAGCAGGTCAGGCCGGCCGTCCCCGTTCAAGTCAGCCACGCGGAGCGACTCGTAGGGAAAGGCGCCGAGTTCGATTTCTTTCCAAGGTCGATAAAGGTCTCCCTCCCGCCGCAAGACGCGGATCTTGCGGATCCCCGTATCGATCAACACGACCTCGCGGCCCGGTTTTCCGTCCAGGTTGATGAGTGCGGCCCCGACGATGCGGGCCGAAGGCTCCGAGGCGTTATATTGATCGACGACGCGCCACTCCTGATCCTTCCCGGGCTGCAGTTTTCGCGCAAAGTTTTCCTGAGCGACCAGAATCGTCGGCACGCTGTCGCGCGATGCGTTGCCGTCGGAGGCGCGGCCGGATGATGTCGCGTCACGAGAAACGGGTTCGTCGGTGGCGAAAACGGCCCCGGCTCCGACATTGCCCAGCCGCAGACCGCCGTCGCCCGGCAGGGCGGTGAGCGACCCGTCCGACTTGCCAGAGAGCACGATCGGACTGCGGTCGGTCCCCTGGAATAACAGGAAACTCGCCCGGCCGTTTCGCGTCGCGTCGAATCGCACGAGGGCCGTCGGCGTGGTGGAACTGTCGAGCGCGATCTGCGACGTCTTCGTCGGGCCGAACGTATAAGGCTTCCACTTCCCCTCTTTCGATCGCTCCAGGGCGTGAAGCACATAATCGGTCGAGCGGGACTGGCGGAGTCGGGAAACAAACACGATTTCCGGCTGCTTGTCCCCGTTGAGATCGGCGACTTCCAACAAAGTCGGCTCATCGTCGGGAATCGGCAGGGCCTCGGGGAAGGTGAGCCGTCCGTTTTGAAATCGGCTGATGCCGATCGACTTTTCCTTGGTGCTCAGTACGACGACCGCGGGCGCTCCGCCTTTTCCCAAGGGGGCAATCCGCACCTGGACGTCGCCGGCGAAACTGGGGAAAGTCTGTCCCGGATCGAGCCCTTCGCCTTTTCGCTGGCGAAACAGGATCACGCCCGCCCCGTCCGGATCGGTAACGACAAGATCGGCGAGGCCGTCCCCGTCAACGTCTCCGAGCGCACAATCGCGGCTGCTGTCGGAATCCTGCCGTCCAAAGCCGGTCTGTACGAGGCGGCCCGCCGGTTCGTCGTCGCGCTTGGCGGGAAGCTTGAGCTGCAGAATCCGCAGTCGTCCTGTCTGCCGATCGATTGTGAGAACCTGGCGGGCGGGGCTTTTGGTGAGTTGGGCGTACGAGACGGCGCGGGGCTGGTCAACGTCAAACTGCAGTTCTGGTCCGAGGCGGCCGGCTTTGTCCTGCAGGCGGGCGCACAGCATGCGATCTTGACCTTCTCCCGCCACGTAGCAGAGGTCTTTGCGCCCGTCCCCGTCGAGGTCGACGACTTGAGCCAGCGTGAGCTTTTCCGACGTGTTCATGAGGGTCGTCGGCGTCGTCAGGCCGCCTTTGGGCTGCTGCAGGAAGACGTACGTCTGCTGCCGGCCCAGAATGACCAGGTCGTCCTTGCCATCCCCGTTCAGGTCTCCTGCCGCCATGATCCATTGAAGCGGGGGGACGTCGGGAACGCGGACCATCGTGTGGTCGCTCCACGCGCCCGAGGCGGGTTGAAAATAGATGATCAGCCGGTCGGGAACGCCCAGGCACGCGATGTCGGTGCGTCCGTCGCCATTGAAATCGCCGATGGCCATCGAGGCCAACTGCTTGTCGAGCGCGATCGTTTTATGATCAAACCGCGAATCTCCCTTTACGTCGTTCACGCCGGAGAGACCCGGGTCGGCCGTCGTTTCTTCGGGCCGGCGCCGCTGAAGCAAAAGATCGATCCGCGCGTGGCTGTTGTCGAATAACGCGAGATCGGTCAGGCCGTCGTGGTTGAAGTCCCCCGTCAGCAAGTTGCTCGACCGAGGTTCGAGCTTGTAAACCTCGACCGGTTTGAAGCCGTAATACGGGCCCATATCGGCGGGGGCCGACGTTTTCGGTTCCCCGGCAGTCGTCTCCAACGCGGCGCACTGCATCAAGAAGAGAACGCCGCAGGCCGAAGCGATGAGCGACGTGACAACGCCGAGCTTCCTGACGGGCGAAGAAATGGCCCTGTGAAACATAAGTCGATCCTGACAATCGGTCCCAAAACTGCTGATCCGTAAAAGTCTTCCAGCTCTTGCAGTTTAGCACGCGGCCGACGCGAGAGACACCGATTCAAATGACCCCGTTTTTGAGCGAGGCATTCGTGGCTTAATTGCCGGTCGCGTGCCGACGCAGCCGATCGACAACCGACAAAAAATCGGCTGGCGGTTCCGATTGAAAACGTAAATGCTCGCCGGTCGTTGGATGCCGAAAACCCAAAGTGGCGGCGTGGAGAGTCAACCGCCGCAAGCCGCTTGAGATCGTGTCGGCCGCCGACGGTTTCTCGGCATCGGCATTGCCGTATTTGGTGTCCCCGTAGATGGGATGACCGGCTTCCGAGAGATGGATGCGGATCTGATGCGTCCTGCCGGTTTCGAGGTGGCACTCAATCAACGTGAATCCGTCGAGCCGTTCGAGCGGGCGCACATGCGTGACGGCCCGTTTGCCCTCACCTGCGACGGTCGCACTGCCACGCCTGCCATCTCCGCGATCTTCGACCAGAAACGATTCGATCGTTTGCTCACGGACGTCGCCATAAGCGACTGCCAGATACGTCCGTTCGACGGAATGCACTTTGAATTGCCGGATCAGGAGCTGGCGGGCTTCTGGACTTCTCGCGAAGAGAACAAGCCCGCTCGTGTCACGGTCGATGCGGTGGACGGAATAGACCTTCGGCACGCGATTCCCTGTTCGGTCGAAGCGGCCCTCGCGGGTCGCGATGAGCTGAGGAAGCAGGTCGTCGAGCGCGGGTTGACGCTGTTTTCTCGCTGAGGACCAGTTACGCTCCGCCGCGTGCCGCAATGTCATCATGCCGGCCGGCTTGTCGACGACGACGACGTCCGCGTCGAGCCAAACCAGAGGCACATCCTCTGCCGTCGGAGGTGAGCGCAGCGTCGCATGGTGCAGCGTGACGGTCTCACCGGCTTTGAGTCGGCGCGCCTCATCGAGACAGAGCGATTGGTTGATGGCGACGTGGCGGCCGGCCAGAAGTTTCCGCACGGCCGACCAAGAGGCACCGGGCAGCCACTGCCGGAGCGCGGCCAACACGGTCAGGCCCGACTGCCCGGCGGTCGCGACGAAAGTCCGCGGTTCGGGCGACACCGTGTCGTGCTCCTGGATCAGGCCCCCCGAAACATCTGCAGTGCGGCTTTGCCGAGGATCAGGCCGATCGTGAGGACCGAGCCGAGGATCGCGACAAAGACGGCCGCCGAACCGATACGTAGCGCCGCTTTGACCTTATCGTCAGTGGGGCGGCCGAGGGCGGCGAACAGCGATTTGACCGATTGATTAAACATCTCCGCCGAGAGGACCACCGTCAAGGCCAGGATCACGACCGCCCATTGCAAGAGCGCGATCCCCAGCACGACCGAGGCGGCAATCGTGGCGCTCGTCAAAAAGAAATAGACAAAGAAGATGCTGTCGCCGCGAACGCCGTGCATCAAGCCGCGCTCGACGTCGATGAGCCAGCGTCGCCAGGTGGGGCGAGTCGAGCGCAGCGTCGTGGTTGAATCCGATGTCGATGTCTCCGGCGGGCGGACGACAGTCAAAGTTCCGGGCATGGAACGTCCTTTCAATGTCCTCGACCGAGCAGGTTGCTCAGGTTCGTCATGGAATTGTTCATATTGCCGATCCGCGGTTCGATCGCCACCGCGAAGCTCACGTCGCCCGTGCTGACGTCGTAGCTGCCGGCAACATGGATCAACCAATCGACTCCGACGCGCGTGACCGTGAACGACTGGCCCGCGTCGCGGTGTTCGCCGAGGTCGTACGCGGTTCCCATCGTGGAAATCCACTTGGAACTCATCTGGTAGCTGTAGCTGGCGGTGAGAATATCGCTGTCGAGTACGCCGCCATCGGCCTTGATCGACTGCAGTCCAAGGTAGACGCTTCCGCGCTCGCTTCGCTGGCTCAAGACGCCCACGTTCCACATCTGGGGAGCGTTGGGGAAGTAATCATAGATGGCATTGGCCAGAATCGATGTGCGCTGGCTCACGTTCCAGGCGTAGCGCGCCGTGAGCAATCCCCAAGGAACGCCGAAATTGTCGCGGCCCGGGTCCGGGAAATACGACGCTTCGAGATCGAGCGTCATCCAATCACGGATCCGCAGGTTGTCCGGCGGTCCGTACTTCGTTTGCAGGCGTTGACGAAGGGCGAGCCGCACCACTTCCTGGTCGTCGATCAATTCATTGTAAGGCGAGGTCACATCGAACCCAGCCCCCGAACGCAGCGCGTAGATGCGGGGATCGACGGCGAGCGGCAACAGGCCTCCGTAGGTGTTGACAATCAACCGCTCGCGGAACCGCTCCTGGGCATTATCGTCGAACTCGTTGTACTGCGGGATGTCCGACAGGCTCAACGACGTATTGGTGTAGCGGTAACCCGCCTCGAGAAGGATCTTGTGTGCCATTCCGTTGAGACCCAGAATGTCGCTTTGGACTTCGGGAAACGCCCGCGACAATTGCAGCGTGCTATTGACGCCGGTGCTGATGGCGAAGCGGTTGATCGGCTGGCCGTTGAAACCTTCTCCCCAGTAGGCGACTTCGCCCATGGCGAACGGCACCACTTTGACCGGCCCCAGGTTGAAGGGTACGTCGATCTCGTGCCGACTCATCAAGTCGGCCCCCTGGACACCGGGGAAATACGAGATCGGGGTGAACAGGTCGTTCGGATCGGTGGGGGGCGCCGCCTGGTGCAGGATGGCGTAGCCGGCTGACGAATGACTGCTCCAGGTCGCCCAGCCGTCAAACAGCGAGTGCCCCAACGTGTAGAAATCGCCGCGGGGGAGCCATTCCGTGGTGTACTCGAAGTCTTGAAGCTCCGGCTGAACCATCGCGGACCAGGCCCAGTCTTGCTGCTGTTGCTTGACGTACGCCACCGTCTCGATGTCTTTGTCCCGGTCGAACATCCAGGGGAAGTATTGGTCCAGGAAATTGCGGTCCGAGGCATATCCCACTTCGCCGATGACCGTGAACCCGTCGGGCATCGTTTGAATGTGCCGCCAGTCGATGAACCCGCGTTCCTCGTGCGGAGGCACCAGCCCATCCCGGTCGGAGCCGAGGTCATCGGTTCCGTGGTCGTAGATGAAATAGCTGTAGAGTTGGCCGTTGTCCTTTCCGGGGATGCCGAACAAATTCGTGCCGTGGTACTTGCCGTTGACTCCGATTGCCGGGCCTCGTTCGCTGAGATAGTCGGCCAGCAGTGTCCACTCCGAACCGCGGGGCTGCGTGAAGCCGAACAGCTTGGCCAGATCCCACTGCGTGCGGATCTGGCGCCGAGAATTTTGTCTTCGCCGAGCAGGATGCTTTCCAGCGGCATCTGCTGCTTATCGGCCGGAGCGCTCAAATACGGCAAATAAAAGACGGGGACGTCTTCAATGAAGAAGACGTTGTTGAGCGAAGTGATCCAGTTCTGTGTTTCCGATTCGGGGTTTCCGGTGGACGGGTCGACGGCAGGTTCCTCGGCACCAAACGTCGACGAGCGGAACCGCTGTTCCAGGAACGCGTCCGTCGCTTGCATGCGGTAACCCGGTTTGCCGAACGGACTGGGAGTGATCCAGACCCCTTTGCCGTGAAACGTATTCGGGCCGAGCTGCCGGATGCGTTCTCCCCAGATCCGAATCGTCCCCTTCATCGAGGGAAGGTACGCCTCAAGCTCCGCGTCCAGGAGCAGTCCCTTCTTTTCGCGCGCGTTGAAGGTCGCCGACTTCGCTTGGATTTTTCGCATTAACTGGGGGTTGTTCGGATCGCCCTGGAAGATGACGACATTGCCCTCGAGATAAACGTCGAATGGCTCATCTTCGGACTGGACGACACCCCCCTCGTGGTCGACTCCGCCGGCGAGTTCACCCCGCGACCAGATCACCATGCGATCGGCCGAGAGTTCAATTGTCCCGATCGGCTTGCCACCGATTCGCTGGTCCAGTCCTTCAATCAGGACCGTGACGCCGCCAGTGAGAATCGTGACTTGCTCCGCCGGCGTCCGGTTTGGTGCCGGCCGACTGAACATGTTGAATTCATTGCCGCTGCGCGAACGAATGCGGACCCGACGGATGCGCGAGGGAGTGCGCTGTAACTGCACGCTGCGGATTTCCGGCGTGCCTTCGGTCGCCTCGCTCACTTGCGTCACGCGGATGATGCGCGCCGTCGATCGGCGGCGGTGTTCTTGTGCCCGCAGAAAGAAGGCGTCGTCGCGTGCCGGCTGGATCGTGACCGGGTTGCGAACCGTCACCGAGACGCCGGCCCGAGTGCTCAACGTCACCAGCGTCCGCGATTCATTGAACGTCGATCCCGGCTCTTCGATCCGCACGTCCTCTTCGAGGTACAGCGTCAACCGGTCTCTCTTGCCCAGAGGCGCGGACTGGGTGATCCGCCACATCACCATCTGCCGCGCCGCGAGCACGGTCGATCCCTGAACGACGCGACACTGGCCACGCAGAATGGAAATATGCCCGTCGGCGTCATCCCACTCTTGGGCCAAATCGGCGGTCACCTGGATTTTGACCTGCTCGGCCGGCGCGCTCATCGAGTCGGCCCGCGCAACCCCAGCGAACGCCAGCGCAGCGCACAAACACGCAACCGCGATTTGCGCGGCGCCGACGAGCCGAGTTATGGAATTGGTCGCTCGGCCCGTCACGGGCTCTCCCGGGTTCCAGGAAGATGCATCGACGGACGTAACCTTGACCGACGGGACTTGTTTTGGGACCGACGAGAAATGGCCTTTCACGCCAACCGGGTGATGTGGTTGACGTTTGTGCACACCCCGTCCCTCGAAATGGGCACGGATTATAGAGTTGCGTCAATAGGGGGTCAATAAGCACTGGCGCGAAGGATCGGTCCCGATGCTGTTTGATAAGTCCATGTCTCGCATCAGTTTACTGATTGGGATTGACTCGGAAAACAAGGGAGGCTGGGTGCTGCTCCCGATCCCGCAAAGTGGGGCTGAGAGAGGGCCCTAAATGTCCGTTTTGTCGGTTCAACAAAAACCGGGTTCAGTCGCGGGTCTAACGGCCTGTGCCGTGTAGCATCCGCCGAAGGACGATCAAGTCATCCCCTCTCTGAAGTGTGACGTGCAGCAGACACGCCTTCGGTTGGGCACCGTCGAGCACTGCGAGGTCCTCGAGGTCGCCTGCGCCGTTTGGTGAAATTCGAGAGATGACGGAAAACAGGCGGCCCTCGGTGCGGCGCGCAATGCCGCCAGAATCGCAGGCCATTGGGCGAACCGACTGTCAGGGCCGGAGGTCGGAGTCGCTGCTGGAACCTGCTGATTTTCGGATGGAGTGACGAAGAGAAGTTCAGAATCGGGAACGGCCTTTTGAACGCGCTCCGCAATGGCCTTGCGGCCGGTTGCGGTACTCGCATCGAGCCTCTCAATTTCCGACCAGGGGACCTGCGGCAGGGCGGCCTGTGCACCGATCGTGGTCACGCGTGCCATACTGGGAGTCCATTGGCGCAACACGCGCGTGACTGTCACCGTCGACGGCAACGTTCCGACATAGTCGAGCGGATCCGTTTCCATCGCGGCACCAAGATCGGCTCGGTTTGACAGCTCGGACGGCTTCGCTCGCCCTGCCTCACCGGATCGGAGTGGTTGAACGTCGGTGACGGAAAAGAGACCATCTTTAATCTCCGTCGATACGCGTCGCGTGCCGGCCGTGATGATATGTTCGATCCGCGTCGTGCGGAGTGGCTGTCCCTGCTCACCGATGTCGACGATGACGAGAGCTCCTCGACGGTCGATCGTTCCTGTGTAGTGCTGGGCGACGCACACAGTTGCCACCGTGAAGAGCAGGCATGACGTGGGGAACACAATCCACGTGTAGCGTCGACACCGCAGCAGGCCCAACATCAGATAGTCGGCCGGCGCAATCGCGAACAGAAACAAAGTCAAAATCGTGGCCACGACGCCAAACGGGACGACTCGCACCTCTTTGGGGAAGAGTAGGGCCCGCAGATTATCCGTCTGTGAAAACGTCTGAGCATGCAAAGGCAAACGGTCATCGTACTCGGAGTAGTGCGTACGATAGACGCGTGCCTGCGTCACGCCAAAGCGGCGTTGAGGCGCAAGGTTCACCACTTCCATTTCGCCCCCTTGAGTCGACCAGGGTGTCCAGTGTCCGTCCTTGAGAATTCTTTCCGTCTGGTCCGGCTGGACGTTCCATAAAAAACAGACAGCGCGCGTCCAAGCTGCCGAGTCGACTCCCTGGAATGAGCCGTCCGCGTTCTGAGCCGGCAGGCCGTTGATGATGAGCGCCCGGCCGTAGCCAAAGCGGCACGCCATCAACCAGTCCTTCGCGCCAGTGCCGCGTGTGGGCAGGTGTCCGAATCGGTCCAGCAGAAAACGGGGCTCGATCGCGTTCGTGCTCGAGATCCGATTAAGGAATTGCGCGTGGGCGGGAGATAAAACGCCGGTGGGGACGATGACAGCCCCGCCGCCCGTCTCGATCCATTCGGCGATCGTGTCGAGCTGCCGCGTCGAGAGCCGCGAAAAATGCTCGCCGATGAACACCAGCACGTCGAACGGATACAAGCCGATCGGGTTGGCCGGAATGGAATGGAGATCAAGTTCGACGGGGAGCGTCAGGAGAACGGAGCGGACCGCATCCGGTGGGCGAAAGGCGTCGAGGCTGAGCTGTCGCGCGAACTGACTCACCGCGGCGTCGCCGAGTCCTGCGACCGCGAAGACAAATTGCCGCTGCCCTTTGAGCGGCACGACAAGATCGTGCACGCCCAGGTCGAGCGTTCCACGGGAGCCATGAAACACCGCCTGAACAACGAAATTCGCTCGTTCCTGTTTCGCCGACATCGCCGGCAGAAAGAGATGGAACGATTTCTGGCCGTTCGGAATGGCCATCGGACCAGTGCGCAACCGGGCACACGGGGCGCGGTCGTCGACAAAGCTCAGTTCCAATTCCCCCTCTAGCACGTCCGAAAACGTCGATTCGAGGTCGAGGTCGATCGCGAACGGTGCGTCGGACCGGATCGCTCCCAGTGAGGGGTTCAGCTTTAACACGAGCTTGCCGACCGTTTTGGGCCGTAACTTTTCGAGCGCAATGTCGGGGTCAGCCGCACGCAACGGGAAGGCGATTGCCAGGAGAAGTCCGGCCGCGGCAAACAATCCGCACCACGTGCGATTTGAAGGCTCGCTCTTTCGCGCAGCGTGTGTGCTGGCCGTGTCCAATTTGCTTCTCGCTCGACGCATCCGGCGACTCAACCCGATTTGTCTCTTGTTGTCTCTTGGTCCATCACTATATTCGGTCTCTCGCCGAAAGAAAAGTTTTTGGCACTTTTCCGCTAAGACGTGCATGCGGTCCGAACAGTTCCGGATTTCGCAGGCGGACGACCGCCTATCGCGCCGCCGAGCGATGTTGACGGCGGGCTCTGACCGATCCCAAGATGAAGATTGCCACGATTTCTTTGATTGGCGCCATGTCCCTGACGCTTCAACAACAGTTCCGCAACGAATCGCCCGAAGTTGCGCGGACGCATCCCGAATATGTCTCGCAGCTCGTCGATGCCATTCTGACGGGGGCACGAAACGCGGGGGCCAGCGACGTCCACTTGCTCCCCGGCGAAGATGGATTGGCCATGTCGTGGCGAGTCGACGGCGTGTTGCATCCGATCGACGTGTTGCCGCGCAATCTCGCTCCCAACGTCGTCGCCCGGCTCAAGGTGCTCGCGCAACTCTTAACGTATCAGACCGACGTCCCGCAGGAGGGGCGGATTCATCAGGTTGAAGGCGACGCCGAGACGCGTGTCAGCACGTTCCCGACTATCTTCGGTGAAAAGTGCGTGATCCGGTTGTTCGCCGGCTCGAATCGATTTCGCTATGTGGATGACTTGGGCTTTTCGGCCCCGCTCTCGGGCGCACTGCAGACAATGCTTGAACGGCGCGGCGGCGTGATCCTGATCACCGGACCTGCCGGCAGCGGCAAAACGACTTCGATTTACGCCTGCCTCCGCGAGATCGTCGAGCGGGCCGCAGAGCCGCGAAGCGTGGCCACTTTGGAAGACCCCGTCGAGGCGGTCATGCCCGGTGTGGCCCAATCGCAGATCCGTCCGGTCGCCGGCTTTGATTATGAGACCGGATTGAAATCCTTGTTGCGGCAAGACCCCGAAGTGATTGCCGTCGGCGAGATCCGCGATCGGATGACGGCCCAAGTCGCCGTCCAGGCGGCCCTCACAGGGCATCTGATCCTAACCACGTTTCACGCCGGGAGTGCCGCGGAGGCGATCAACCGTCTGCTGGAGATGGGGCTGGAGCCGTACCAGGTCCGCAGCGGTCTCGTTGCCGTGCTGAACCAACGACTTTTTCGCAGGCTCTGCGACTGTGCCGCCGAATCGAAGGACGAGGCGCAGAAGCTGGGACTGGCCGTGGAGCGGGCGTGGCTGCCGGTCGGCTGCGATCAATGCCGGGGGACCGGATACTTGGGGCGTTTCCTGATCGCGGAATTCCTGGTTCCCGAGTTGCACGCCATCGGGCGATCGATCCTCGAGCGGGACGACGCGATTGAGATTGAACGCAAGGCGATCAGTGGCGGCATGAAGACCCGCTGGGTCGAAGCTTGCGAATCGGTTGCGGCCGGCCTCACGTCGCCGGCCGAGATCCGCCGGGTGCTCGGCTTCAACGAGACCCGTGTGACAGAAGTCGGTCCTGGCGACCGTTGAGTCTATCGACAGCGCGTTGCAATAAGTCAAACCCTGGTAAAAGGTTCGGACTCGGGATCGGAGCCGGTTCTGGCTGCTGCGGCCGCCGAGCTTAGACAAATCCGGCGTTCTCGACCGTCTTGTGGAACAGAGGGGTCATGTCCGGACTGGAAGCGTCCAAAGCCGAGCCAATCTCGCTTGAGGATCTCATCGCGCTCAACGACGAGATTGCGGCCCTCGTGCGCGCCGGCATTCCGTTGGAGTTGGGCTTGGGCGGATCGAGGGAGGCGCCAAAGAACCTGGGGGCGATCACCCAACGGCTACGACGCGAAATGGAGCGGGGCAGCTCGCTCGTCGACGCCCTCAAGAACTGTGGGGCCGAATTTCCACCCTCGTATCTGGCGCTGGTCGAGGCCGGCTTGAAATCGAACCGTCTCTCCGACGCGCTCATCTCGGCGGCGGCCTTTGCGCGAACACTGCTCGAAGTCCAGCGCAGTTTCCGGAGCGCGCTCGTCTACCCGGTAATCGTGTTGTGCGTGGCCTATGCTTTTTTCCTCGTACTCTTAACCGATCTCTTGCCTCGGATCATCCACATGATGACCGAGGTCCGCTTCACTCCCGACACTCTGCTTCTCGCGTTGCACTTCCTGTCGCAAACGGTGATCTATTGGGGGCCGGCCCTTCCGATTGTCGTCGTGATCTTGGCGATCTGGACCGGCTTGCTTCCGCTCGGTGCTTCGCAGCGACCGACGGCTGTGATCGGTCGGCTGCGATTCCTGCCGTGGCTCGGGCGGATTGTCAACGACGTGCAGAGCGCGAGCTTTTGTCATTTGCTCTCACTCCTCGTCGAGCGGGAAGTTCCCTTGCCCGAGGCGCTCGAGGTCTCCGGCACTGCCTCGGCCGACAGCCGCCTGGCCAACGAATGCCACCAGATTGCCGCCAGCCTGCGTAAAGGGTTGCCGCTGAGCCAGGTCCTCAAGACATCGCGGCGACTGCCGGCCTTCACCCGCTGGATGCTGGCGGCCGGACAGACGCAGGGAGCCCTGCCGGCGGTGATGGCGACTTTGGGCGACGTGTATCGCCTGCGGGCCCGATCGCGGATCGAACTTTTCCGCATGTCCGCGCCGTTAATCCTGACGATTGTGCTGGGAGGCGGAGCGGTCGCCGCCTACGCGTTCCTGTTGTTCGTGCCGATGCGCGACCTGTTCCTCCAATTGACGGATAGCGCTCGTTAGCGACTGGCTGGGTCTTTGGCGATGCCCAATTTCCATTACATTGGTCGCGACTCCAGGGGCGAGAAGAGCACTGGCTCGCTGGAGGCCCACACCGCGATCGACGCCATGAACCAGCTCCGTCGCCGCGGGCTGCGCGTTGAGCGGCTGCAGAGCGAAGAAGATCGCGTTGCCGAAGAAATGAGGTCCGAACCGGTCACCGCGACATCGGATCCGGCCGGCGCACGAGCGGACGCTCACAGGACCGAAACAGCCGACATCAACCTGGGGATCGAGGAACTTGCTGAAATCGCCGGCCGGATTGCCGGGATCACAAAGTCGAAATTGCCGCTCCTGCCGGGACTTCGCGCTCTGGCCGAGGGTTTGCCCTCGCGATCGCTCCGCCGCGGATTGAACGCGCTGTGCCAGCGTCTGGAACGGGGAGAACCGCTGGAAGAGGCGCTTCAGGGGAGCGAGGTGGCGCTCCCCCGGCACTTAAGCGGGCTGATCGTCGTCGGCGTTCGCAGCGGCCGTCTGGGCGAGATGATGGACTGGTTCCTGCATCACGTCCGGCGGCAGACCGATTTGCGACGCCGTTGCCGCGCGAGCCTTTTGTATCCGGCCGTTCTGTTGATTGCGGGAGTCTCCGCCCTGCTGGTCGGGCTCATATTGATCGTTCCCGCCGTCCGGCAGTGCTATACCGAAATGCAGATGGAATTGCCGGAGTTGACCGTTGGCCTGCTGGCGGCGTCTGACTTTGCGCGGCACTACGGAATGGGCATTTTGGCTGGCCTCTTCATCGTCATGGGAGGCGTCCCGCTTTTGTTGTGGTCGCTGGGAGGCAGACCACTCATTGATCGTACAGTGGCGGCGACACCTTTCATCGGAACGATGTTTCGGTGTTCCTCGCTGGCGGGGTTCTGCGAGCTGCTGTCGATGTTTGTTTCCGCCCAACTGCCGCTGCCTCAAGCGGTCCGGTTTGCCGGTGAAGGATGTCGTGACACCGACCTCGAAGAGAAGTTCGACACGATCGCGCAGTGCCTGGAACACGGACAGGACGATGTCGATCTTTACGGCCGCCTCGCCAGCATTTCGCCGCAGTTGATTCACGTTTTCCATTGGAGGAACCGCGAAGCGAACTTTACGGAAGCGTTGCAGGCGGCCGTTCGCATCTATGAAAACCAGGCACGAATGCAAATCACCATGGCCGGCATGCTGATGGAGCCGATGGTGATTATCGCCGTGCTCGGCGGCGTCGGGACCTTCGTGGTCGCCCTTTTCTTGCCGATGTATAAGCTGCTGAATTCACTGACATGATGGCGATCCTCGCGAGCGTCTATGTTGTTCTGGTCGTCCAACTGAGCTTGGGCGTGGCCATGATTGCAACCGCTTCGGTGGCCGCCAATCGGCGGATCAACACGCCCGCGCGTTCGGTGGAGATCGCCCTGTACGTGTTCGGTTGTTCGAGTTTGGCGCTCGGGGTCTGGGCACTGGTGGTGGGGGCCGGCGCGATCTTTCTTTCAGGGCAGTACATTGGCGGGATTGCTGTTTTACGTCGTCGCCTTGTTTTACGTGGTCCCACTTCTTTTGGGCGGATCGCTGCAGGCCCGCGTGGCACGATCGCTGCTTCATCCGCCGCCCGTCGAGCAGCAGCGCAAGGACGAGTGGAGGATTTCGCTGCTGCGGTTCACCGGTTGGACTCTCGCGCTGATGCCAATCGGCATGCCGTTGGGTGTCTTCGCCGGCATGTACTTCGCCATCGCGGCGATTTTCGGTGGGGCGATGCGGGTGCAGCAGGAATCGCTGCTATTGATCCTCGCCATCGCCGTGCGGACGCAATCGCCCTTGGCGGAGGAGATCGACCTGCTGGCCGATTCGTCTCGCGGCCGATTCCGAAACCGACTGCGGAAGCTGGCGGATCGGCTGCGTCGGGGAGATCGGCTCTCCGATGCGCTCGGTGATATTCCGGGACTGGTGCCGATGCGCACGGTTACGGCGATTCGCGTGGCAGAGGAGCTCGGCAACGTCGTTCCGGTGATCCAGCAGGAGGCGCAGTGGCTCAGGCGGCGGGAGGAGAGCCGCCTCGAGGGGCGATTCTCTGCGGCCGGAATGACGTTTTACCTGTGTTGTGTCCTGTGCGTCATCCAGGTGGTTGTCGGTTTCCTCATGTATTGGATCATGCCGAAGTTCAAGAAAATTATTCATGATTTCGGCATCCCCGTTCCCGAGGCGACCTCTCGTTTGATTCGCGTCAGCGATTATTTTGGTGATCATGCCGGGCTGATCGCGCTGTGGATGGTCGTCGTGATTGTCGGCGGGACGATCGTGCTCGTCCGTCGCGGCGGTTGGTCCGGTATCGATTGGGGTTTTTTGAGCGTGCTCTACCCGCGGCTCGAGACGCCGGGTGTCCTACGGAATCTTGCGCAGGCGGTGTCCGTGCGTAGGCCGCTCGCTACGGCGCTTGCGGGGATGGAACTGCACCATCGTCGCCGCCACGTTCGCAATCGCATTCGACGGGTGCGCGACGAGGTGACCCAGGGACGCGATTGCTTCGAGCCGCTCTGCCGGTGTGGATTGATCAGTCCGGCCGAAGCGACTGCGCTCGCCTCAGCCGAACGGGCCGGCAACCTGGAGTGGGCGCTTCAAGCAATTGCCGACAACATCGAGAGTCGCCAGCGGGCTCGGAGTCAGGTCCTTGTGGAAACCGTCCAACCGGTGATCGTGATCGGTCTGGGCCTCGTCGTTTTGTGTGTTTGCATCGCGGTTTTCGTCCCCCTGATTCATATGATTGGGTCGACCGAATTATGGTGACGAAATCGCGAGCAGGCTTCACACTGCTTGAAATTGCCGCCTCTCTTGTCGTGCTGGGCGTTGTATTGACCACGGTGGCCCAGGTCATCCGATGGTCGGCGGCCGAACATCGAGCGATTCAGCGGAAACGAGGAGCACTCGAGGCGGCGGCGACCGTGCTGGACTGCCTCACGGTCCGCGATTGGGCAGCCATCACGAACGACAGTGCGGCGGCCATTCATCTGCCGGCCGAGACGACACGGCTGCTCGTCGATCCGCGTCTGGATGTCTTGGTCGTGGAAGAAAAGGAACATCAGGGCTTGCCGCGTAAACGCGTCTCGGTCGAAATCACGTGGTCAAATGCCGCCGGCGGGGGGAATGAGCATGTACGGCTCTCCACGTGGGTCTTTGCTCGAGGGACACGCACTGGAGCGGCCCGATGACGTGCGATCGTTCGAAGCGGGCGCGTGGCTTCACGCTGATTGAGTTGCTCGTGGCGCTGTCATTGTTGGCGGTGATCATGCCGCTGACCGGGTGGACGATCTATCTCTTGCTGCGAGCGCAAACGGCCAGCGCGGACTCGCTTGCCGACGCAATGATCCTCTCGCGGTTTGCGACCACGTTTCGCAACGACGTCCACGCAGCCCAAAGCGCCGACGTCGATGCGGGCCGCACGCCGGGACAGGGGAGCATTCTCTTGCGGCTCGATTCACCGCGGATCGTGTCGTACACCGCCGAACCGAACGGCGTCGTCGTGCGGACCGTGCAAAAGGGAACGCTCGTCGAGCGTCGCGAGGAATTCCGGCTCTCCGGAACACAAACACAATTTGAGCGCGATCAAAAGAACTCGACAGCGGCGGCCGTCCACCGACTGCACGCCGCCACGATCGCGGGAGGACCGGTTTCCTCGTGGGCCGCCTCGGCCATCCGGATTGAGGCGGTCATTGGACGAGATCGCCGGTTCGAGCGCCCGCCACGCGGTGCTTCCACAGAGCCGCCACCGCCTCCTTTGCCCGCGCGGCCCGCCACGAAGGAGCACCGCTGATCATGCGTCGTTCGCGTTCTTCTTTAATTGAGCGATCCTCGCCGCGGCGCGGTGCGGCGGCGCTTTTCGTTCTGCTTTGTCTTTCAATGGCAACAATCGTGGCGACGCTTCTCGTGAAGGCTGCCGTCGTCGAAAAGACATATGCGTCACGCCTGGCACTCACGCACCAAGCAGACTGGCTGGTGGAGGCCGGCGTCAATCGGGCCGCCGCTCAACTTGGTCGCTCCGGCAGCTATGCGGGCGAAACATGGCCGCTGACGGCTGCCCAACTCGATGGCTCGCGAGGAGCCACCATCCACATTGACGTCAAGGCGGACGTCGACGCGAAATTCCGTCGAGTCCATGTCGCGGCCGAACTCCAAGGCCCCTTTGGGAGGACGGTTCGAGCCGCCAAGGAAGTTCGTGTCGCGGCTTAGGGCTACGAGCACCGAGGTGGAATCGCAGCGCTAACGCTTGTGAGAGAGGGCCTCAGTCGACGTCGCATTGGCCGGGCTTTCCGACAAATGGCTCTCTTCGAGCAGTAGCGTGGAGTGCAGGCTGCCGTTCGAGTACAGGTACCAGCCTTTCGCAGCTTCGTCGAGGCGGGCCAAAAGAAGGCTTCCCGGATGCGAATAAATCGCCCCGTCGACAAACTCCAGTTGGCCAAACTCTCCCAGGATGATCGATGCGTCTGGTCGTTCCGCTTCCAAGAGGAGCGGGCCGGAGCCAGTCACGAGGAATTTGGGCGTGTCCTGCCCGGCAACACGCCAAAAGCCACCGCGATGATGTCCGAGATTCTGGTTGTCCGGTCCAACTTGTAATGAAGTTCCAGCAACTCGCACGAAAGGGACAGGACCGGCCGCATGCACAGGCCGATCACCCGTGCGGAAAAAAAGCAACGTCAGCATTCCGAGTTCTCGCTTGAAGCGGAGAAGCGAATCGTTTCGCAAAAACCATGCCTTCCCGGTGGGAAGCGGCATCAGGAGCGGGGGTTGCGCAGCCGGGGCCGGGTAGCACCCAAGGAACGAGAATTGCATTGCGTTTTGTGGTTTGCTGGTCTGCGTTTAGGGATTGGTGCCGGCACCGGAGGCAGCTCGGATTCAAAACATGGCGAAGGAAATCCCCGGGCCATCGATTGGCCACTGGCTGGATGAAAATCAGATTTCCTTCCGCCAGCTCCTGGAGGCGTTGCCGGTCGGAGCCTACACCTGCGACTCGCAGGGACGCATCACCTATTTCAATCAGCGTGCCGTCGAGCTGTGGGGCCGCGAACCGAAGCTGAACGATCCGGCCGAACGGTTTTGCGGCTCCTTCAAACTCTTCTCAACGAACGGTCTGCCCATCCTCCACGATCACTGTTGGATGGCGCTCGCGATCAAAAACGAGAAGGACTATCCGAGCCAGGAAGTCGTGATCGAGAGACAGGACGGCAGCCGCGTCACGGCGCTAGCGCATGCGAGTCCGCTGCATAACAGCTTGGGGCAGGTGATCGGAGCCGTCAACATTCTGATCGACATCAGCGACCGCAGCGAGGCCGACACGGCTCAACGACTGCTCGCGGCAATTGTCGAATCGTCCGACGATGCCATTGTTGCCAAGACGCTCGACGGGCGGATCCTCTCCTGGAACGGAGGGGCCGAGCGGTTATTCGGCTACACGGCGAGCGAGATCATCGGATCGCCGATCACCGTCATCATTCCGCCCGAACGGCGCGATGAAGAGACGGCGATCCTGGAGCGGCTGCGGCGGGGAGAGCGGATCGACCATTTCGAGACGGTGCGCATCACCAAGCAGGGGCGCTTGCTGAACATTTCGCTCACGATTTCTCCCATTCGCGACCGTACGGGCCGTGTCGTGGCCGCCTCCAAAGTGGCACACGATATCACACAGCGGAAGGACGCGGACGAGGCACTGGTGCTGCTCAAGGACGAGTTGGCGGCACGACTCGCCGATCTGCGGCGGCTGCATGAAATGAGCATGCATCTCTCGACGACCTTGGAATTGCAGCCCATTCTGGACGAAACGTTGCGGACCGCTGCCGCCATCGAGGGAACCGAACTTGGCCTCTTGTGCCTCGCGGATACCCGATTGAATGATCTCCGCGTCCAAGCCAGTCTCGGTTTCAGCGCAGAGGTCCTGAAGGCGTTCGAGAGCCTGCCGGGCAGCGGAGTCTGCGGCACTTGCTTCCGCGAGCGGCGGCGCATCGTGGTTGAGGACATCGAGACGGACCCCGTTTTTGATTCCAGCCGCGACGCGGCACGGCGTGGCGGCTTTCGTGCCGTCCATGCGACTCCGCTCATCACGCGGGCCGGCGATGTCTTGGGAGTGCTCTCGACGCATTTTCGTCAGCCGCACCGGCCGAGCGACCGCGAGACGCACCTGATCGAATTGTGTGCCCGCCAGGCCGTCGACTTTATTGAGAACGCGAGGCTTTATCGGCAGCTCTGGGAGGCGGATCGCCGCAAGGATGAGTTTTTGGCCACGCTCGCCCACGAACTGCGGAACCCGCTGGCGCCCATCAGCAATTCGCTGCATCTGTTGCGGCTGACGGGGGACCTGACGCCTGGCGCCGAACGCGTCCGGCAAATCATGGAACGGCAGGTCGGCTTCATGGTCCGGCTTGTCGACGATCTGCTGGAAATCTCGCGCGTGACTCGTGGCACGGTTGCGCTGCGTAAGGAGCCGGTCGATCTGGCCGCCGTGATCCATAGCGCCGTCGAGATGAGCCGTCCCCTGATCGAAGCGGGAGGACATCAACTAGCGATCTCGGTTCATCCGGAGCCGATGACCTTGGAGGCTGACCCGGTCCGGCTGACGCAGGTCATCGCGAACCTGCTGAATAACGCGGCCAAGTACACTCCGCAGAATGGCCAAATCTGGCTCGTCGCGCGCCCGGAAGGGAATGAAGTCGTCGTGTCGGTGCGCGACAATGGGATGGGTATCGCACCCGAACATTTGCCCCGCATTTTCGAGATGTTCTCGCAAGTCATTCCCTCGCTGGACCGAATCCAAGGCGGCCTCGGAATCGGCCTTTCGCTGGTGCGGGCGCTGGTTGAACTGCATGGCGGACGCGTCGAGGCGAAAAGCAACGGCTTGGGCCAGGGAAGCGAGTTCCTGGTGCGACTGCCCTTGCGCAAGCCAGACTGATGGAGCGCCCGCTGAGCTTGCCGACTCCGGCCGCTCCCACGACGCCACTTCCGAGGCGCCGCGTCGTGGTCGTGGACGACACGCGCGCCGCGCTGTACACGCTGGCCCGTCTGCTGGAGACCATGGGCCAGCACGTGTTGACGGCCGACAATGCGGCCACCGCGCTCGAGTTGATCCACAGCGAACGGCCGGATCTCGTAATTTCGGATCTGGCGATGCCGAACATGAACGGCTACGAGCTGGCGCAGCGCGTGCGGGAGGACCCTGCTGTTGCGGAGCTGGTGCTCGTGGCTTTGACCGGTTACGGACAGGAGAGCAACCGGCGGCGGGCGCGGGAGGCGGGTTTTGACGATTATCTCGTGAAACCAGTGAGCCTGGAGGCGCTCCAAAAGATGCTCGCGTCACTGCCGGTGTTGCGGCCCGCCCCCGACACGGCGCCCGAACGGCCCGATTCGGCAATCCTTTAGGCAAGCCTCAAGTTGCCCTGACATCGATTCGGACTTGCCCTGCGAGCGATAATTCGGGTAAACCGCTGGAATCATGAGAAATGAACGAACCCCAGCGAATCGATTCCTTTACGTTGGCATCGCGCTCGTCATCTGTGGCCAGTGGACGGGGTGCTCCCGATCGAGCGCGCAACAGGAGCGGCATCGTATGGTTCGCGTACGCGTCTTCAATCGGCAAGGCAAGCTCGTCGGGCCAGTCGAGTCGCCCCGCGTCGATTTGAGCGAGAACGACTGGCAGCGGAAGCTGACCCAGGAACAATTCCGTATCTTGCGCAAACAGGGGACGGAGCACGCATTTTGCGGCACGTTGCTGGACAACAAAAAAGAGGGGGTCTATTCGTGCGCCGGCTGCGGACTGCCTCTCTTCGCCTCGAATGCGAAATTCCATTCGGGGACCGGCTGGCCCAGCTTTTTCCAACCGATCGCCCGCGAGAACGTCATTGAGCGGGCGGATGACGCCTATGGAATGCATCGGACCGAAATTCTCTGTGCCCGCTGCGGCGGACATTTGGGGCATGTCTTCGACGATGGACCTCGGCCCACCGGCCTTCGTTTCTGTCTGAATTCCGAATCGCTCAAATTCACATCCGCAGCGCAACTCGCTTCGCTGGCCGATCCACTCGCTGAAGGCGACGGCCAGTCCACCTCGAATCCGTCCGCAGCCAAATCGGCGACGGAAGCAAAACACTCGCCGACAACGACGGCCACCGCGGTCTTCGCCGGAGGTTGTTTCTGGTGCACCGAAGCGGCCTTTGAGCAGATCAAGGGAGTTGTCGACGTTCAAAGCGGCTATGCGGGGGCGCAAAAGGGACGGCCAACTATGAAAGCGTCTCGACGGGCGCCACGGGGCACGCGGAGGCGATCCGCATCACCTATGACCCGAAGGTGATCAGCTACGATCGCCTCCTCGATATCTTTTTCGACGCGCATGACCCGACGCAGCTCAACCACCAGGATAACGACCACGGCACGCAGTACCGCTCCGCCATCTTCTACACCAACGAGATCGAGCAGCGGGCCGCGCAGGCCAAAATCAAGCACCTGACGGAAGCCAAGGCCTTTCCGCAGCCGATCGTGACGACGCTCGAGCCGCTCAAAGAGTTTTATCCGGCCGAAGAGTATCACCAGGACTATGCCCGGCGTCATCCGGATCAACCTTACATCCAATACCATGCTCTTCCGAAGGTCTGCACGGTCCGCGACAAGCACCGTGAGCTGATCAAGCACACCGATAGCTCGAAATGAGCATCCGGGACGCGGCGAGCGATGGTTCGGCTCAAGCGCGCCTATCACGATGCGTTGCCGGAAGACGGCCTGCGGGTTTTGGTTGATCGCCTCTGGCCGCGCGGTTTGAGCAAGCAAAAAGCCCGCGTCGACATCTGGCTCAAAGACATCGCACCGAGCCACGAGCTGCGCAAATGGTTCGGGCACGATCCGGCCAAATGGAAGGATTTTCAGGCTCGCGATCGCCAAGAAATCAAAGAGCAAGCCGACGCACTGGCCCTGCTGAGAAAAAAGGCCAAAGCGGGAACTGTGACGCTGCTCTTTGCCGCCCACGACGAAGCGCATAACAACGCCGTTGTACTCAAGAGCGTGCTCAATCGTCGCACGCGATAGGCTGGACGGTTGGTCTGTTCCCCACCATGCAGTGCCGGACGCGGCATATGATTTGCGGCGTGCTGGCATCCTTGTTCCATTCATTGCCGAGCGGAGCGCCGGATTCGCATGCCGGCCCGCTTGGTCATTTCAAGGTCGGGTTTTCGCGTCGGAAAGTCTGGCAATCTGTAAGGGGAGACTCCAATGATGGGCGGAAATCTGGGCGGAGGGGGCTGCGCTGGCGGGCCCGGTGCTTACGGACCGGCCGGCCCGTACGGAGCGTATCCGGGCTGCGGTTGCAGCACCTTTTTCATCATGATGGCCGGGATGCTGCTCCTTTTCGGCGGCTGCCTGAGGATGTTCAACATGTAGTTGCGGCGACGTGCTTCGCACGGGCCGGTATTGAACGAATTTTCAACCTTGGGTTTGATGCGGAGGAGAATCGATGCGAGCACTATGCGGAGCGATTATTGCGGCCGGTGGCTCAATCGGGCTCGGCCTCTCGGCGGTGGGATTTGGATTGCGTTACGGGCAGCAGACGGCGGCCGGCAGCAACGGTGCGCCGCTGCAATTGCATCTCTACCAGACCGACATTCCTCTCGCCTTTGCCATTATCTTTCTGACGATCATGGCGTGCGCGGGACTGGCGATCGCGTTTGTGGGACTGGCCTATCACCATCACCATCGGCACCATGAATTGCTGCGCCTGCAGAATGTGTCTGGGACCGGGAGCCACGTCATGCCATAATCGTGTCAGCGCACCCCCCACCGAGGCATCCGTATGACACGTCCGGCTGAATTCAAGATGATTCCGGGTCACGATGACATCCGACAGATGAATCGTGACCTGCGGTTTCATCCCGTTGATAACGAATTTCCTCGCACTCTCACCCACGCGCAGATCGAACACTACAATTGCGACGGATACCTCAAAGGGATCCGCATCTTTAGCGAGGCCGAAAGCCGGGAGAACCGCCGCTATTTTGACGACCTCCTGACCCGGGTTCTGGCCGCGGGCGGAACAAGCTATTCGATCAGCACGGCCCATTTGAAATATGGCCGCGTGTACGACCTGCTGACCAATCAGCGGATCGTGGACTGTGTCCGCGACCTGCTGGGCGAAAATGTGATCGCGTGGGGATCGCACTTCTTTTGCAAAATGCCGCACGACGGCAAGCGCGTCTCCTGGCATCAGGATGCCAGCTATTGGCCCTTGTCCCCCTCGAAAACGGCCACCGTCTGGCTGGCGATCGACGACGCGGATTGTGAAAACGCCTGCATGCGGTTCATCCCGGGGACGCACCACTTCGGCCATCTCACGTATCGACTGACTGAGAATGACGGCGAGAACGTCCTCGACCAGACGGTCGAGGACGCCGAGGAGTTTGGTGAGCCGATCGACGTCGAGTTGAAGGCGCGGGAGATCTCGATCCACAACGATTTGCTCCTGCACGGATCGCAGGCAAACGATTCCGACCGCCGTCGCTGCGGGCTGACGCTGCGTTACTGTGCGGCCGACGTTCGCGCCGGCATGGATTGGAATCAAAAAGGTATCATCGTCTGCGGTTCCGATCCCTCGGGCCATTGGGCCAACCCGCCGCGACCGCGCGAGGACTGACGAGCGGTGGAACTCTCCGCGATCGTCCCCTGGGGACGCGCTTTCGACGAATACGTGCGGATGTTTGCGCTCGACGAGTCGGACCTCGATCGGCGCATCATCGGCTGCGGCGATGGACCGGCTGCTTTCAATGCCGAGATGAGATGCCGGGGCAAGCGCGTCGTTTCAGTTGATCCGCTCTACGGATTTACGGCCGAACAGATTCGACAGCGGATCGACGAAGTCTACGAGCAGATCGTGGAGGGCGCTCGCGAGAAGGCCGACGCGTTTCACTGGACCGACTTTCATTCGCCGGAAGAACTCGGCCGACGCCGGTTGGAGGCGATGGAGATATTTCTCGCGGATTTTCTCGGCGGGCTCCGCGAGGGGCGTTATGTCGCGGCTGCGCTTCCCGAGCTCCCGTTTGGCTCGTCGTCGTTCGATTTGGCCCTCTGCTCGCACCTGCTCTTCACGTACAGCCGGCTCTTGAACGAGGACGTACACGTCGCGGCAATCGTGGAAATGTGCCGTGTGGCGGGGGAGGCGAGAATTTTTCCCGTCCTCGACATGTTTGACGGCGGCCGAAGCCCGCATCTTGACGTCGTGATCGGGCGGCTGCGGCTTGCCGGCTTCACGGCCGAACTCGTACGCGTTCCCTACGAGTTTCAGCGCGGGGGGAACGAGATGCTCCGTGTTCTGCGACAGTGAGAGTCGGCCGCCTTCTCGGAGGTCCTACGGAACCGAGACGTCGCGAACATTGACGCGGTACGAGCCTTCGTTGTCCGCCAGTGAGTCCCAGTGGTCGTTGATCCGGAAGTACAGCGTGCCGCTATTGGCAGCAACAAACGTGGCACGGCGGCCCACCACGATTTGCTTCAGCATCGTCTCCTCCGCGCCTTCGGCGCCCGTCTCGCGGCGGACGGCGGCCAGCAGCGTGCCGATCGGCTCTCCTTCCGAATAAACGATGCTGATTCCCTGCGGCTGACTCACCCAGGGCTTCGGGATCTTGGCCAGCGTGACTTCGCCTGTCGCGTCGATTTCGTAGCGGTGGCCCTCTTTGACCGCAATGCCGCTGGCTTGCCAGCCCCGATTGGCCGCGACGTCGCGGGCCGGCCGCGACTCGCCGACCGCGAGCGGCTTGCCGGGCTGAAAATTGATGGCCGCCCGCTTGAGGTCAAAGCCGTATTGCAACTGATGCGTGAACAGGGCCCATTCCGTACTTAAATCGCGCGAATCGCCGGCAAAAAAACGGTGCAACGTCGGAATGAATTCGCCGCCCTGCGTGTGTCGGCCCAGTTCGTGGAAGCGCCGTGAATACCGCGGGTGCCCGTCGAGAAACGCGCACGCGGCCCACGACCAGGCGTAGGCCGTGTTGTTGAGGAATTCGGCCGGTGTGAGCTGCCACAGGTCTTCCAACGACTTCCAGTGACCCTGCGAGATTTCCGTCCGGACGAGCGGAATGCGGCCCAGGCCGTCAAAATGCTCGGGCTTGTCGGGCATGACGCGGAACCGGTATCGACCCTGTGCGTCGATCCGGTGGGTCCCAAACAGCTCGGCCATTCCCTCCATGTACCAGCTCGGAATCTGCACGTCGCGATCGGCAAACATGAAACAGTGCGTCACCTCGTGAATGACAAGGTGGCGGCGATAGTAGTCGGTCTCCTGCTCGTTAACCCAGAATTCCTGCCCGCGGTGCCGCCCGTTGAGAAAGGGGGGCAGGTCCTCGGGAAGCAGGCCCGCGCGGCGGAACAGAGCCTTGTCCGCCATCAGGTAGCCGGTGACCTGGAAGTCGGTCCGCTCCGGATTCGGCAGCAGCGGGCCGAAGTAGTCAACCAGCGCGTCATAAACGGCGTCGACGGCGGGGAGCAGGGACTGTACTTTTTCGGCCGCCACGTCCGTATAGAGTTTGAGCCGCTTCGACTCGAACAAGGCAATGCCCAGCTCTTTTAACCGCGCGTCGTCGTGGTGCGGCCGGTGATCGGGCGGGCGGAAGATCGGTTCGGCGGATTGACTTCGGTCCGGAACACCATCGACTGCTGGAGCCAGAGAGCCGTAGGAGAGCCATAACGCGAGGCCAAGACCGACCAGAATTCGCCGCCGTCCCGGCCGGACGCCGGCTGGGCAAAGTCCTGGATTTGGTCGCTTGTGCATCGAACGCTCGGGCCGGTATGCCGTCGGCGCCGCTCTTTTTTTACGCTTTCGCACGACAAAAAAAGAGAGGCCGATTGCAGCATAGCTTGCCGATCGGGGCGGTGTAAAACCGCCGCTGGCGATCGGTCGCTCCCTGCTTAACGGGCGGCCGCGGCCTTCTTCGGCTTGCGCGAACGAGAGGTCGGTCGCTTCTTTTCGGTCTTCAGCTCGAATCGGCCGGAGATTTCGGTGAACTGATAGAAGCTGCGGGTCCGTACCACCTGGACGACCGTTTGAATCGCCTTATGCCGGCCCGTCTCAATCCTCAGCAAGAGGTACGGAGCCGTTACGCCTTCCGAATGCAGGATCGCGATGCCGCCCCGTGAGATATTCCGCGTCAGGGCCAGGAACGGCTCGCCGCACGGCTGCCGGTTCTCGTCAAGCGGCACGGCGATCACGTCAACGACGACCGGCTTTCGCTTTTCCGTGCGTCGTTCATCGTCGCGCCCCTCGTTCCGTTCGACGGCCGAGACGAATTCGTCGACCATCGAGTTCGAGGAAGAGGGGCTGCTGTAATCGACGCACAGCGACAAAACGTCTTTCACACTGAAATCGGTTGACATCGCCGCGATACCATCCTTTCCGCTCGGAATCGGCCGGACGCCGGAATTGGCGATCCTGGAATTCAACTTAGCTCGATAACGCCGGGCTGGACTCAGGCGGCGACGCACCAGGCGTTTTGCGGCCGGCCGCCGCGCAGCGGAAATCGCCTCTGGCGGAAATAGGGGCGACACCGATCGGGCCGAATTTGTCGACGGCCGGTCAGTGCATGGCCTCGGCCCCGATCTCCGGGTGCTCTTGCATGAAGCGGACCAGGGCCGGGGCGTACTCGCGAAAAGGCGGGCAGGCGACACCGCTGCCGTTTAAGTCCCGCAGCGTGTTTTCGCAGGTGTATTCGGTCGGATGCGTGAAATAATCGACCGATTCGGGAGTGATCCCCGTCCGCTGTCGGACTCCCGGGATGTATTTGAAGATGCCCCGGGCAATAGCGTTCGGCAGGGGGAACCGGATGAGCCGGCGGTGTGTCAACTGCGCGAAAATATCGTACAGCTCGGACACGCTCAACGGATGGGGATCGCACAACTGATAGACGCGGCCGCCGGAGACTTCCAGCGCGCTCAATCGGCTGATCGCAGCCACCACGAAATCCCGCGGAACCAAATTGATGTGGAATTGCCGCGGGTCGCCGACGCTCACCATGGGCGCAATCCGCGGGCAGCGCAAGAGCCAGCGGAGCGCCCCGTACGGACCGTCATATTTCTGCGTCGCCCCGGTTTGGCTGTCGCCGACGACGATCGCCGGGCGATAGATCGTCGCGGCCAGGCCGCGCTTCATCCGGTTCTGGACCTCGACCTCCGCCAGGTATTTTGTCTCTTCGTAGTAGTTGTTGAACCGCTGGCCCAGGACCAGATCATTCTCGGTGAACTTGCCCGGGTGCCGACCGCTCACGTAGCACGTGCTGATGTAGTGCAGCCGGCTGAAATGCGGGCTCCCTTCGATGAAGTCGAGAACATTGACCGTCCCGTCCACGTTGATCTTCATCCCCAAGGGGCGGGGCAGGGCGAGGTCGTAGAGCGCGGCGAAATGGTAGACCTCGCGCGTCTCCTGTTGGAGCGGACCCAAAGCACCAGCAAGTCCGAGCCCCTTCTGCGTGATGTCCCCCTCCACGATCCGGATGCGGTCTTTCCAGCCGGAATTTTTCGCACCGATCTCGGCCTGCCGGCGCTCGGCGAGCGGCCGGTAGTGCGATTGCACGAGACACGTGACGCTCGTCGCCGGGTCGAGACGCGAGAGCAAATCGGGCACGAAGGCCGAGGCGAGAAACCCGGGAAATCCCGTGAGCACGACAGTCGACATGGCAGCCCCGCGAAAGAAGATGCCGCATTGTATCGGATCACACTCATGAGAAAAGCGTCTGTCCAGTTGCCCTCGCCGCCCGGTCGCAACATACTGTCCGTGCGAAGGACAGCGGATTAAATCGCGCAAAAACGCACCTAAAAAAGGACGACTGTCTCGCGGCTGGGCTGTTCCCTTTTGGGCGGAGGTTTCCATGCGTCAACGAGCATTGTTTCTCACGGTGACCGCGTTGTGGGCGTCTTGTGCCTTCGGTCAAGACTGGGCCAAGGCCAAGCTGGAGAAATCGTCCCGCCACGGCGAGTACGTGCAACTCAAGCACGGCGACCGCACCTTGCAGGCCTGGGTCGTCTATCCCGAGGTTTCGCACAAAGCGACGTCGGTCGTCGTGATCCACGAAATCTTCGGCCTCAGCGACTGGGCCCGACTGGCGGCGGACGAACTGGCCGAGGCGGGGTACATCGCCATCGCCCCCGACCTGGTCGGCCCCCATCCCGGTGAGAATGTGATGCAGGCCATCCGCAAGCTGCCCCCTCAACAGGTGCTGGCCGACCTGGACGCGGCCGCCGACTACATCAAGGCGCAGCCCGCCGCCAACGGCAAGGTGGCTGTCGCCGGCTTCTGTTGGGGCGGCGGGAAGTCGTTCGACTTCGCCACGCACCGCAAGGACCTGGCCGCCGCCTTTGTTTTTTACGGGATTCACCCCTCTGAAAAAGCGATGAGTGAAATCGCCTGCCCCGTCTACGGCTTCTATGCCGAGAAGGATGCCCGCATCACGGCCACGGTTCCCGCGACCGAGAAGATGATGAAAGAAGCCGGCAAGCAGTACGACGTCGTGATCTACCCCGGTGCGGGGCACGGCTTCATGCGAGCGGGCGAGGAACCCAAAGCCAAACCGGCCAACAAGTCGGCTCGCGACGAGGCGTGGAAGCGTCTGAAAAGCGTCCTGGGCAAGCTCTGAGGGGTTCGCAGAATCGCCGTCGCCCGGGCGTTTTTCACATTCGCCCAAGTGTCCAGTACGCGCGCCCTGAACAATTTATGAACAGTTCGGGCGTTTTCTGGTTTTTCTGCGGCGCAAAAAAAGGGGAAACACCACAGAAAAATCGCTCTCGCGGTGCGCCCCCCTTGACTCGAGTCGTAGAATTGGGAGCGTGAATGTGTGCGCGTTTTCGAAGCCCACGCAGGGCTATGCGCGGGGGTGAGGGGCAACACGCACACCAAAAAACGCACGCGCGACGCACGTTGAGACACACGTTCGCCCACTAGTTCGAGGCGCTCGCCGTGAGAGCGCTCGTGCGTCGCTCCTCGGGCTCGCCGTGCGCGTCGTCGCCGGGTTGCGGGCGGCTGCCCCCTTTGGGAAGGCGGACCTCGAACTTCGTGCCGCGGCCGACGTGGCTCGAGACGGAGATTTGTCCGCCGTGGGCGACAACGATCGACTTGCAGATCGCCAGTCCCAGCCCGACTCCGCCGTCTTTTCGCGAACGGGCGTTATCGACGCGGTAAAACCGCTCGAAAATGTGGGCCAGGTGCTCCGCCGGAATGCCGATCCCCGTGTCCGACACGACCAGCACGACTTCGCCCGGCGACGACCGCAGCGAGACGTTCACCTCGCCCTGCTCATGGTTGTAGCGGATCGCATTCGTGAGGAGGTTGGTGACCACCTGCGCGATCCGGTCGGGATCGCCCGTCGCGGTGGAGGGCGCGAGATCCATCTGGATCCCGATGCGTCGCTGGGCCGCCAGGGGTCGCACGAGGGCGATGCAGTCGCCGACCGTGCGGGAGAGGTCGAACCATCGCGACTCGATCTTGACTTCCCCGGAGTCGAAGCGGGCCAGCGTCAACAGCGACTCGATCAGCGAGCGCATCCGCAAGGCCGAGCGGCGGCACGTCTCGATCGTCTCGCGCAGCTCTTCGGCCGGCCGCTGCTTGTCGAGGGCCAGTTCGGCGTGCGAGAGGATCACCGCCACGGGCGTCCGCAGCTCGTGCGACGCGTCGGCCGTGAAGCGGACCTGTTGCGAAAAGGCCGACTCGATCCGGTCGAACATCTGGTTGAGCGTCCGGGCCAGGCCCGTCAGCTCGGTCTCGGTCCCGGTGACGTCGATCCGGCGGGAGAGGTTCGACAGGGAGATCTCGGCCGCCGTCGCACTGATCGCCTCGATGGGCTTGATGGCCCGCCGCGAGAACCAGAGACCCCCGACGAGACCCGCCGCCAGGACGGCGACCCCCACCAACGCGACCATGCCCTCTTTCTCGTGCAGCGCGGCCACGTCGCCGGCGATCGAGCGGCCCACGAGGATATTGATTCCCCACCGTTGGCGGCTGTGGCGCACGACCTCGCGGAACTCGCCCCGTTGGCGTTTGAATTCGGGCGGCCGATCCCGCGGCGTGGCGCGGTTTTCGGGGACCTGCGGCAATTCGATGTCGCTGGGGGCGAACTTCGAGCGGATGAGCGTCTTGCCGTCCGGATGCCAGATCACGAAGTAATACGGATTCTCCGTCTCTTCCTCGAAGAGCGACTTGAGATCTTCGGTCAGCTCAATGTGCATCTCCGGTCGGCGTCCGCGGAATCCCGGCGGCGGACCCAGGTCGCCGGCGCGGCGTGGGGTTGCCGGCCAGCGGAATTCCGCCGACCGGATTCGCCGGCGAGGCAGTGACCGCAGGCGGCGCGATTGGCGAAGAGGGGGGAGAGGAAGAAGCCACTGCCGTGTCGGTGGCCGCCCCGGGTCGGAGAGCAACGACCGGAGCGCGCGGCGTCTTGGAGTCGGTCCCGCCCGACTTGGCCGTGTCGAGCGATCGGAAGCGGCGCAGGCCGCGGCGGCCGCCTGGGGGCAAGTCTTTCTGCAGCTTCGTCAGGGCCTGCTGCGCGCCGGCCACGTTATTGGAATTGAGGGCCTCGGCCAGGTTCTGAATATCTTTTGTCACCGGGCTGCGCGGAACGGGCCGCGGCGCGTTCGGGCGG
Organism: uncultured Planctomycetaceae bacterium; assembly: GCA_963833105.1. Lineage (GTDB taxonomy): Bacteria > Planctomycetota > Planctomycetia > Planctomycetales > Planctomycetaceae > DASPSM01. Next base: position 510,711 of record CAWHWU010000014.1, on the reverse strand, counting down.
AACACGGGTCGCACACTCGATCCGACGCGGTACGCCACATGCGCCAAATCATCGTCGATTCGCCGATATTCGATGAGCGGCAGGTAATAGAACATCACCGAGCCGAACGCGACGAGCACGGCCGCCAGAATGGCCGCGTGCCACATCTGCAGAGTCCAGCGGATGGAACGGAACATACGCGAGGCGTCCTGTCCCTAGCGGGGCAAAGCACGTGAACCCAAGGATCCAATGTGGGATTTCGTCGGCAAATCACGCAAGTCGCACATCGCATTCCCGAGTGGTCGTACCACTAGTTGCGGACGAGGTAGCCGTGGCCCCGCCGCGTCGTAATGAAGTCGCGGCCCAGTTTTTTCCGGACGTTGGAGACGTGAACTTCGACGAGGTTCGACAGGCTGTCGTCGTCCTCGCCGAAGAGGTGTTCGTAAATCATGGTCCGCGTGACGAGCCGCCCCGCGTTCAGGGCCAACAGCTCGACCAGCGCGTATTCGCGGGCGGTCAGCTCAACCTCGGAACCCTCGCGGGTGACCGAGCGCGAACGCGTGTCGATCACCACTCCTTTGACTTCGATGACCGGGTGCGACTGGCCCGCCGCCCGGCGGATGAGTGCCCGCAACCGGGCCCGCAATTCGGTCAGCTCGAACGGCTTGACGAGGTAATCGTCGGCCCCGCCGTCCAGACCACGCACGCGGTCGGTGACGCGGTCTTTCGCGGTCAACATGAGCACGGGCGTCGCTTTCATGCGTCGCAGCCGCTCCAACAGGGCCCATCCATCGAGCTTGGGGAGCATCACATCCAGGACAACCGCATCGTAATCCCAACTGGTGGCCTTGAATAGACCCTCGTCGCCGTCTTCCGCGGTGTCGACGGCGTAACCCTCTTCGCGCAGCGTGCAGGCCACGACGAACAGCAGGTCGGGATCGTCCTCGATGACCAGGATTCTCATCAGTTTATTATCGGTCCCATCGGAGAAGTAAAACAGCCCGGCCGCAAGGGGATAGCGGCCGGGCTGCTAAAACGACCGGTTCGTCAGCGGCGCTTTGAACTCATGGAGACGGCGTGCCGCGAACAATGCCGACTCCACCTGTCCTCACGTCGCTGACGTCCCGGCCTTGGGTTCCTTGACCCGCTCCGAAACGGCGGCTTTCGCCGCCGGTGTGGAAATCCCCTTCAATTCCGCTTTGACGGCGGCCTTCGACTCGGGTTTGGCCGGAGCCTTGGGGCTCGGCGTCACCTCGGCCTTAGAGTCCGCCTTCGGCTGTTCCTTTTTCTCCGCCGGCTTGGCGGCCGGATGAGCTGCTTTTTTCTTTTCCTTGGCTTTGTGGGCCTTCGCGTGGTGCTCGGCCCGCATTTCCTTGACCCGCTCTTTGCGGTAGGCCTTGAGTTCGTCCTTGGTGACGAAGTTCTGATGCTTGACGTCGGCCTTCGAGAGACGGCTCCAGAAGAAATTCGCGACTTCGTCCTTCGTCAGCTTGCCGTCTTTGTTGGTGTCGGCCGCGGCGAAGAGGCGATCGATCGCCGCCTGCCCGTTCCACATGCGAACCGCGTGACCGCCGAACCGGTGCGGACCCGCCATCGCCATTCCGTGCCGATGTCCCCCGTGGAACGCCGCCCGGAAGCCCCGATGGTGTCCGAAACCGTGGTGTCGGCCCCCTCGGTTGAACGCGAACTGGCGTCCGCCCCAACCGTGCCGGCCGAAGCCGCGATGGGCAAAGCCGCGATGGGCGAAGCCATGGCGGGCAAAGCCGCGGTGGAAGCCGTGCCGGAAATGATGTGCAAAGGCGTGGCCGCCGAATCCGTGCCGGCCGAAGCCGCGACCACCGAATCCGCGTTCGCCGTGTTCGTGACCGCCGTGGTGGGCCCAACCGAACCCGCCTCGGTGACCCCCTCCTCGATGTGCAAATTCGTGCGCAAATCCGCGTCCGCCGTGATGGTGATGCCCGCGGTGAAATCCGCCGTGCCGGGCCCAGCCAAATTCCGCATGTCGGCCGTGACGCCCGTGCGCATGACCTTCGTCACGCGCCCAGCCACGCCCGCCGCCTCGGCGCCAGGCACGGCCAAAGCCACGATGAGTGATGATGGTGGTGACGGTGATAACCAGCCCAGGCCAATCCGTCGCGATGACCGCGCCGCTCGCCGCCCTCGCCTCGGTGAGCCTGACGCTCACCGCCTTCGCCTCGGTGAGCCTGACGCTCGCCGCCCTCGTGCCGGTGCTCGGCCCATTCTTCCCGGTCACCATTGCCCCGATAACCATCGCCCCGGTACCGTCGCCCTGACCATCCCCGCCATGAGTGACCACGGCCCGCCTCTTCGTGCCGCATGCCGTGTTCGGCGTCGTCTCCGCGTCGGCCACGCTCGGCGTGTTCGCGCGGTCCCCGTTCACGCTGTTCTCGCTCGCCCCGGACTCGCTCATCCCGTTCGGCAAACTCACCCATCCCGCGTCGGCCGCTTCGCGCCCGCGGTCCCTGGTCGGCATCGTCGCGATCGGCATCGCGGTCGCGACGTCGGGAGTCGTCTCTCCACGCAGCGCCGGGCCGTTCGCGTCGAGCGTCATCGCGGTCTGCGTATCGATCGTCGCCACGATCGTAAGCCATCTCGTCCGCGCGCAATTCGTTGGCCGGCAAACCTCGCCAATCCCAATGGGTCGCGAACTGCACCAATGTGGCCGCCGCGATTCCGCCAAAAAACAACAACACGTCTCGTCGCATTTCCGACTGCCCTTCACCCCTTAACCACCCGACTCTGATCAGTCACGGCTCGAATCACTTTATCAGGGCTACCTTAACTGAACGTGAAGCCGCACAAGGTTTTTTGGCATTTCGCACAAGCCACGGGGAAGCCTGAAGAAGGGCTTTAGACTTTTGGACGCTTGGCAAGCGGGCCGGTATGTTTTTTAATCCGTTGGCATTGCGGATGCGTTATCTCCACGGTTCCGCTTTGCTTCGGAACCGTATAATGTCTGTACATCCTTCCATGGTTTTCCAAGCGAATCGGCAACGGGGACGGCATCGTTCGACCGGTTGGGGAAGGACGATGCGAAACAGCCACATTTTGGGGCACTCATAATGACTGCGTTGCAAGTTCTTGGTCGCGAGTGGCGTCAGGCGGCGCTCACGCTCGGCACCGTGTCATTTGGCGCGGTGGATCTGGTTGCCGCTCGTGTTGGGCCTGTCGCTGGGCTCGTCGGCGTTTGCCATCGTTCCGCAGGTCAAGGACGACGGGAAATTCTTTTCGGCCGAAGCGATCGAGAAAGCCAACCGCGGCATTGGCGAAATCGAACACCAGTTTCACCGCGACCTGGTGATCGAGACGTTCGCCACGGTCCCGGCCGACAAGGTCGAGCAGGTGAAAGGGATGGACGCCAAGGCGCGGGAGCAGTTCTATCACACGTGGGCCCTCGAGCGGGCGAAGAGTGAGCAACTCAACGGCATCTTCGTGCTGATCACGAAGGAACCGAAGCACATTCAAGCCGTCGTGGGAGACCAGACGCAGCGGAAGGCGTTCACGCTGCACGATCGCAGCCGCCTGGTCGAGGGACTGACCAAGGCCTTCAGGCGCGAAGCTTACGACACGGGGCTGCTCGAAGCTGTCGATTTCGTACACAAGACGATGGCCGAGAACCTCGGCACGAAGACGTCGTCGAGCCATCCGGGAGGCATCATCGCCACGCCGCTGGGTCATCATCCAAACATCAATCACAACGCTCCACTCGCGCTAGGCGGTGGGGGAGGAGGCGGTATGGGTTGGCTCATCTGGGTCGTGCTGATCGGAATCGGACTGTGGATCGTTTTCGGGATCCTCCGCGGCATCGGCCGTGCGATTGGGGGGGGCGGAGGACGCCCGATGCCCCCGCCGGGCGGCGGCATGCCCATGGGGGGCGGCGGTTACGGATACGGCGGCGGCTATCCGGGCGGCGGCGGTGGTGGCGGCGGCTTCATGAGCGGCCTCTTGGGCGGCATGTTTGGAGCGGCGGCCGGCAACTGGCTCTATGACTCGTTCCGCGGCGGCGGAATCGGTGGCGGCGGAGGGGGCCGTTACTTTGACGGATCGAACAGCGGCAGCGGCAGCAGCACGCCGGTCGACGACGGCTCCGGCGGCGTCGACACGAGCTACTCCGACTCGGGGGCCGATTACGGCGACTCGTCACAAGCCGACAGCGGTGGCGGTGGCGGCGATTTCGGCGGCGGTGACGACTCCGGCGGAGGCGGGGGCGATTTCGGTGGTGGCGGAGACTTTGGCGGCGGCGGTGGGGATTTCGGAGGAGGAGGCGGCGATTTCGGCGGCGGCGGAGACTTTTGAGGGAGGAATTTGGAAGGAGGAATTCGGAAGGATGAAGGCGGAAGGATGAATAAAGACAAAGACCAGACCGATGGTCGTCCTGCATCCCCGCTCACAGTGGTCGCCGCTGCGCCCCGCTCACCGTTTTGAAGCGGGTCGATCTTTCACCGTCTTTTTTTCATCCTTCATCCATTATAAAGACCGAATTCGCAAAGCAGCGAGCACGCAGGTTCGTGTTCCGGACCCCCTATTTTTCTTGGTCCGCTTGCTCTCTCAAAATACGGGCACCACTGGCACCGTACCCCACGAGAATTGGCAAGCTGGCAACTTGCCCCTCGTTCGAAATATCCTTCCCAATTGGAACGCCGGTTGCGTCTGGATCTCTTTGAAGCAGGCAGCGAGCCGGCCGCTTCCGATCCGACGTTCCGGCGGCTCGGGAAAGTTGACCTATGATTCTCTTCAACAAAGAACGCGGGGACGTACTTCCGGTCCCCGAAGGTAAAACGATCGGTTTTGTCGACACCGAAGACCAGCTCAACTCCATTGCCCGGGCCCTCAACGACGCCGGGTATCCGGACTCAAAAATCGCGGCACTTCATGGCCCGGAAGGGGTGGAAATGCTGGAACGGCTGCGGGACATCCCGTTTTTCGGCGACTTTGAGCGTGCCGTCGCGGACAAGGGGATCCACGAACTCCAAAAGGGGCACTATTCGCTGGCCGTCACGGTGCGCGACCGGGACGAAGGCGTCCGCGTCGCCGACATCGCCGAGCCCTACGGCGGGCACAGTTTCACGTACTTCGGCAAGTGGGTCAACGAGCAGTTGACCAAGTGACATGTGGCTTAAATGGAGTCGCGCTGCTTGTGATTCAACCAGCGATGGGGCGTCCACCCGGTGGTCTTGTGCTGAGCCGTGCGAGCGCGAGAACCTAGGCGGGAAAGTACCTGCTGCGCCCGCCGCTCGGTTTCCTGGGCCACGTTGCTGTGGGCCAGCCCCATGTTCTGCAACAGAAGCTGCAGCCGTTTGCGGTACGCCTCGAATTCGCGATGAAGCTCGAAGATCTGCTCGCACGGCTGCCGCGGTTCTACGAACTTGCGGAAAACCTCGGTGAACCAGACCTTCTTGCCGGCGGCGCTCGTTTCTCCCACGTCGTGCTCTTTGACGTAGCGATTGAGTTTTGTCGCTGCGTCCTTGAGCGACCGCCGCACTTCCTGCCAGTCGCTCTTATCTTGCCGGTCGCCGTGCAAACGCTCTTCCGGAGAGAGATCGCGATCGAGCGCGGCCAGGCGACCGATTGCCGCGGCGAGCTGCTTCCGCGCGAGCATCAGCTGCTTTTCGAGCAGCAGGCAGGCATACCAGTCGGCCTCCATCTCGTCGAAGACTTGGACGAGGTTGGCGCTCATGACGGTCGTCGCGGCCGGCGCGTACTCCGCCGGCGCGGCCGCCGGACCGAGCGCGTCCACGAGCACCACGATATTCGGGTCGGCCCCCGCCGCCGGTTCGGCGAGCGGCTGATCGAATGCGGGAGCCGTTCCGCCGCGGCTCTCGCAAGGGACCCCGTAGAGGTACCAGAGCGAGACGATCTGCGGGTCGATGCCGGCTGCCCGGAGCAGGTTCCGCAGCGAGAGGCATTCTCCCGCGTTGCCAGTCTGGGTCACGGGGCCGCGATACGTCTCCGGCGGAATCCGGAGAATCAATCCCTGCGGCGCGACGGGGGGCTTGAACCAGATCCAGAAGAAATCCGGTCCCGCACCGAGCGGAATCTGCTCCCACGCGGCTGACGGGGGCCGCCCGGTGAATTGCAATCGCGCGTCCCGGCAAAGGGTGTCCTCGGGAGGATAAAATTCTGCCATTACGACAGCGTACCGCGCCGCAGGGGCCGATGCCAGCTCGTCATTTCTTGGGTGCAGGCGGGGCCTTGCCAAACTTCTTTTTGTCCGCCTTCATGAGCGCTTCGAATTGCGCCCGGGCTTTTTTCCACGACTCCTGATGCATCATCGGGACCGCGCAATTGCCTTGTCCCTTGCAGGCGTTTTCGCCCGGGTGCTCGCCGCAGCCGCCCTGTCCCTTGCAGGCGTTTTGTCCGCCGCAGGAATGGGCTACCGCGGTCGCGCACAGTCCCATTCCCGCGCAGGAATTCTTTTTGCCGGCCCCTTTCGCCCGGCACGTATTAATCCCTCGACATACATGCTTCTCTACCAGTAGCGGGCTCTTCACTTTCGTGTCGGCGGCAAGGGACAGCTTGGTCCCCGTGCACACGCCGGCCAGGGCCGCCAGGCTCAGCTTTCCAAAATCACGTCGGTTCAGGTCGGATTCTTTGGACATTTTTTCTCCCTTTCTTTTTGGAAAAACAACCTTCAGAGTTGTAGAACTCGGTTTCTCATCGGAGGCGAGTCGCTGTGGTCCCATCGGGGTGGCACGGTCAATCGCGGCGGCGCTCATTTCAGCACAGTTTGCGGCGCAAGGTCGTATCCGACGACGCGATTCTGCCGCGTTTCGGGCACAACCAGCAGCTGGGCCTCCGGCACGTACAACAGGCCGGCGGAACCCCGCGGGAGCCGGGCGATCCGCCGAGCTTCACCCGCACGGGAGACGTGATACACTCCTCCCCCCTCAAAATCCGCCGCGAAGAAGCCGCTCCTGTCATCGGCGCAGAGCCCGGCCCAGCTCCCTCGTTGGGTCGATACGAGCGTCTTTTTGCGAGATCTCAGATCAAGGGAATAGACCGTTCCCGGCACGGCCGCGGAGTAGTCGGTTGTGAAGCCCCACCCTCCGACGTCCAGCCGTCCGTTGCCGATGAGCAGCGCGGCGGGCGATTCGAGATCGCGGCCTTCCGCGAAAACGGAAACGCGGCCATGCTTGACGCAATAAATACGACTTTGGAGCAGGTCACCGACATAGAGCGTGCCTTTCTCATCCACGGCGATGCCCGTCAGGAACTTGGCGCCGGCAATCGGGACTCTGTGACGAATCTTGCCGGAGTCGATATCGACATCGACGAGCTCGTCGATGTCGGTGACCCATAAACTCCGGCCGTCAATCACCAGATACTTTGGCGCATTCAGCCCGGAGATCCATGAGAATGCCAGAATATGACCGTTGAGATCGAGACGCGAAATGAGTCCGTCACCATCTTTTTTGTCTCCTTCGCCGCCGATCTGTGAGAGATAGATCTCACCCGCCTTGCGGTCGTAAACAGCGGCCGCGGGTGCTCCGATCCGATCGCTCAGGATCCACGACAGTCGCAACGCCGGATCCGGCGTGAACGTTACGCGCTTTTCGTCGTCGCCAATTGCCTTTGAGCGAAAGCAGGAGCTGGAAAGGATCACGACCAATGCGATGAGGATCCTGCGCGGTTTGACGGCGGACGAAACTGGTCGTCATCATCAGCACCTCCCTCAGAAGTCGGGCCCGATCGGCCAGAGGGCGGACAGCAGCGAATGGCGAGCTGCCTGCCGCAAGAAGTCTCCGCATTGAGAGCCGACTGCTCCCGATCATCGTGATGAATACCTCGGTCAGCGTGAATGACTGTCGGCAGACGAACGGCGGAACATCGGTTCGCTGCCTGTGTTTTCCACTCATCTGCTTTTTCCTCAAATTGATCAGCGTTCAACCGGGTGGGCGTTCGGGGCTCGGCGGTATCGGAGCTTCGAGATCGAGGCTCTTGTCGCCGGCCGACCACGAGACCACCAGCGGCGTCGTGTCGGCGTGAGCGTACGGTGTGGCAATCCGCGTCGGCGTGCCGGCCGATTCGAGTGTGCAACGATATTGTCCGGGCGAAAGTCGCAATGGTCCGCGGGCGCCGGTCTGCACCAGTTGAAAGGAACCGTCGTTCACCGTGACCCCGAATCCGATCGGCTCGGTGTGGCCTCCCGCGACCTGGTACACCGTGACCTGGATATCGCTCAAGAGCTTGCCGTCATAGCGCAGCACGCCCTTGGTCCCGCCGGTGACCGGCCGCACGCCGCACCCTGCCAGTGTCGGCAAGAGCACGACCAGCGCGAGGACCCGCAACTTCCACAACATCTCGATCCCCATTTTTTGAACGTGGCGGTCAGGCGGTCACGGTTGCCGGCGGAACATAGAGTCCCAGCCAATTGCGCAGCCGCGGGATGCGGCTCAACACGATCCGTTCCGCCAGGAACACGGCCACGAGTGAGGCGCCGAACAGCGGCAGGTAAATGCCGAAGAGCAAGACCAGCGTGAGGAGACCGAACGAGAGCCGCGGACGCAGCACCGCGCGGGCGCCCAAGACCCCTTGGTCGCGCCGCCGCCACCACAGGACCACGCCGCTCAGACACATCAAGTCGAGTCCCATCGCCGTCAACAGGCCGAGAGCCTGGTTCGCCCAGCCGAAGAGTCGACCCTCGTGGGCGGCAATGCCGATCCCCACGGCGCGGTCGACGAGGTGGCGATTGCGGGAATCCTGGCGGCTCACGATTTCGCCCGTCTTGCCGTCGACGACCAGGTCGACGCGGAGGGGTCGATTGGCCGTCATCGACTTGGCGGTCCAGTTGGACGTGCCCCGCCCGGGTGGCGCGATCACCACGGGGGCCGGCAAGTCCAGGGGCCGCACGGTGGCCACGATCCGATCGACGGCCGCGAGATCCCGCGGCGTCTTGCGAGGCCCGCGGCGGCGGCCGGAACTCGAGTGGTGGCCGCTGTGCGCTCCCGAGTCCCCCTCGCCGGCGGCGGCGGCGGATTGGCTGCCGGTGGTCCAATCCTGCCGGGCCACCGCGGTCCCTGTGAGCCGCCGCATGGCCTTGAAATAGTTCCCCCACGATTTCGCCCAGGGGAGGCCGGTCAACAGCAGAAACAGGACGAAGGTCGAGATCCAGATCCCTGTCACGCCATGCAGGTCGCGCCAGAACATCCGCCGACCGCCGGCGAGCCGCGGATACAACACGCCAGCGAGCCCTCGGGCATGTCGCGGCCACCAGAGAAAGAGCCCCGTGACGACCATCACGATCGTCCAGGAGGCGGCCAATTCCACCACCATCGATCCGCGATCGCCGCTCAAGAGCTCGCCGTGGATCTTCTTGACGACGCTCATGAGTCGCTCGTCCTCCGCGACCGTGTGGAGCACTTGCAGCGTGGCGGGATGCACATACACGCGGAGGGCCGCGCCGTTGCCGTCCCGCACGAGCACCCGGGCGGCCGCGTGGTCGGACTTGGGGATCTCGTAGCCGTCGAGCGACGAATCCGGCACGGCGGCGAGCGCCGCGCGGATTTGCGCGGCGGCGGTGGCCGGCTTTCCCTGAATGACCAGGTTGTCGTACGGCCGATCCTGCCAGCTCTCGACTTCATCCTTGAAGAGATAGATCGCTCCGCTGATCGAAAGGATGATGACAAACGGAATGCAGAACAGACTCGCATAAAAATGCCAGCGCCACACGGCCCGGTAGTCGGGCCAGGTCTTTTCGATCGTTTCGGTTTGAGGCTCGCTCGTCATGGATCGGCCTGCTGCAAAAGAGGAGTTGACGTCGGGGGGTCGCGTTGACGGCGGGCGGCCGGCGCGGCCGTCCCTCTTTCCGCGCGTCGGCGAAACAGAGGGACGGTTCGCGGCACACGCGCCGAGCCCGCCAGCGGGCAACAGCCCCCGTCACTGATTGGCAAACACTCCGGTGGTGATCTCGCCGCCGTTGCGGCTGTGCAGCTCCTGGCAGATGGTGACGTCCATGCTGTCGGCCAGGAACTGGACGGAGCCGTCCCCCATCAGCACGAGGGCCCCGTTGGGGTGCCAGCTCCGCGGGCCGAAGAAGCCCGTGAAGTGCATCACCACGTCGGGGACGAAGCTGTTGGGCGGGTTGTAGCCGTTGGTTTGCGTGGCGGCCTGGCCGGGGAAGGCCCACGACGTGCCGCGGCCGCGGAGTCGCGTTGCTGGTTGCGCCGCGCCATCCCGTCAACTGGGGCCACACGGTCGCCAGGTTCGGGTTGTAGAGCATCCCGCCCGGCCCCGTATAAGCGGACCAGGGACTGCCGGTGACGGGGAGTCCCTGCAGGGGAGTGCTCCCGTTGAACTGCTGTGTGGAGTTGAGCCCCGTCGAGCCGTTGAGTGTCTTTTGATAGGGGAAGGAAGGCGCGGTTCCGGCGGGCAAGGTTTCATCGGACCCCGTGCTGCGGATCGACTCGCTCATGAAGATCGTGTTCGTGAGGCCGTCGGTGACGTCGCGGAAGCGGATGCTCGAGTTGCCGTAGAACACGCCGTCGGTCGGCAAACGGTCGTCGTAGTTCACGCCGGTTCCGCTCCCCGTGCTGACCATGTAGCTGTTGCAGCCGTAGACATATCCATCGTAGCCGGAGATTTGAGTGGGGGTTGGGTCGCTGGGGCAGAGCATGACCTCGAGCGGCAGCGAGAAGGGCGTCACGAAGAGGGGATTGGGCGTTTCGTTGTTGTAAGCGCCGAAGAAGCCCGGCTGCGTGAAATCGAGCAGCTTCTGCAGATTCTGCTGCTCGAAATAGGGCAAGAGCCGCGCCTGCACCGAGAAACCGTCGGAGTTCGTGACAAATTCCTGGTCGTAGGTCTCGGTCGAGCCGAACGAGGAGATCAGCGGCGGCAGCATGTTGAAGGCGTCGTGATAGTTGTGCATCGCGATGCCGAGCTGCTTGAGATTATTGCGGCAGACGGTGCGGCGGGCCGCCTCCCGCGCGGACTGCACCGCGGGGAGCAACAGCGCAATCAGGATGGCGATGATCGCGATCACCACCAGTAATTCGATCAAGGTGAAGGCCCGGCGGCGGGGGCCGGGAAATAATTCACTCGGTTTTTTGCAGGGTCCGTTCATGTGCCTGTTCCTGAGCCGGTCCGGGCGGGCGGGGCGGTGTTACAGGCGCCGCGGCGCGCGGAGACGTGTCTTTTCCGTCAAATTCGTCAGAAGGAAACGCGAAGGCTCGCCCCGGAACAAAGGCGTCCGAGGGCGCGCTTGGCCGTGCCACGCGGGGCGCGCTGGCGCTCGAAGCGCGGCGCATGGCGGAGGGTGCCGGAGCTGCGGTCCGCTGTTCGCACCGCGCAGTCAGCGCGGCGAACGCAGCCGCATCAGCACTCGGTCGTGTGAAGCTTGGGCGGCGGAACAGGAGGCGAGAGCTCGGCGCTGGTTTCGAGTACGAGCGCATCCATCACACGGCCGACGATTTGCTCGTCGAACGACCAGCCAGCCTCAATCCGCACGGGAAGGGCCAGGCCGAACAGGCTCCAGAACTGGGGCAGGCTGCGGCAGTGGCGGGCCATGTCGACCAGCACCAGGCCGAATCGCAGGCCGGTCTTTTTGCCCGATGCGGCTTCGGCGTGTGCCGCGGCCGCCGCCTTGGCCGCGCACTTTTCGCAGCCGTGATGATGGCAGCAGACGCGCGTGCCCGACTCTTCGTGTTCTTCTTTTTCCGCCGCGGCGATGACGAAGTCGGGCGGAGTCACGCCGTGCTCGCGGGCCCAGGCGACTTTTTCACGATTGGTGTGGCAGCAGCAGTGGTGCCAGCACTCGTCGGCCGAGGAGCAGCCGCACGGGTTGTCCATGCACGGGAAGGGTTGCGAGCGGTCCTTGGCGACGCGCGAAACGACGGGGATCCCGGCGCTTCCCACCAGGAAGGCCAGGATCAACGAAATAGAAAGGAGTCGCTTCGCGCTTCGTGCCGCGACTCGCCGGAGCCGCACGTACATCGGAACCGTCTTCGATCGCTAGCGCCGCAGGGGTCGGCGTTCAGGTGGGAGGGCAAAACCGCAGGTTCCAAAATACGGAGACCGCCTCCGCCGGTCAATTCTCGACCCCCGGAATCTCACAATTGGAGACGAACGATTGGGCAATCTCTCACGATTGAGAATCAGCCGCCGCGTGCCAGGGCGTGATACAGGTTGTGCACGAAGGCCAGGTTGTCGCACTGCGAATAGTGCATCGTCCCACCCATCCGCGAGTAGCTTTTGCAAAACCGCAGGTAATAGGCGGGGTTCGATTTGGGCGGTTCTCCCTGCGTCCAATCCCAACCGCCGCCGTCCTGGATGTCGACCACATAAATCGAATGGCCGTCCAGCACGGGCTGACCATTTTGCAGCCGCAGGTTGTTGACGCAGCTCACCGTCTTCTCGAAGACTTGCGGCCCCATGATGGCCGAGCCGACCGAAAGGACGACGCCCCCTTCGAGCCCGGCGACCGAACCGCCGAAGAGCTTGAAATCCAATTCGCCGGCCCGCCCGATGACCGAACCGCTAAACACCGAATGATTGGAAATAATGTCGTAGCCGATGCCCGGATGCACGGTGAGCGGCACGCCGTGGCGGAACGCCTGGCACAGGATCGACGCTTGCTTCCAGCGGTGCGCGACGGTGACGCGGCCCTCGGGCCACGACTGCTCGCGCATCGCTCGCAGCAGATCGGCCCGAGCAGACGTCAGCGGGTGCCCCGGTTCTCGCGCGATGTCGGCCGCCAGTTGCGCCTTCGTCGGCAGCGTCACGCCGTCTTCGGCGATGAAACGGCCTAGCGACCGGCCGTAGCCGAGCGCGTCGAGCGCCCGGCCATCAGGGCCATGTGGATATTGGTGGCCGTCTCGTGCCAGGTGCCGAACGTTCCGCTGGCGACGTTCATCTCGACGCTTTCAGTCGAGCCGCCGAACCAGGCGTATTCCCAGTCATGGATCGTCCCCGCGCCGTTGGTTGCCAGATGCGTGATCCAGCCGCGGTCCATCATCCGTTCGAGAATCCGGGCTGCCCCGTTTCGCAACAGGTGCGCCCCGTAAACCAGCATCACGGAGGCGTCGCGCTGGCGGGCGGCCTGGATATCGCGGGCACATTTCGCGATCGCGGCGGCCGTCGCTTCGGAGCAGGCTTTCGCCGGCGCGTCGGGGTCGACGAGAATCTCGTCGGCCCGCGTGAGGGTTTTCCGCTGGGCGAGCGGAAAGACTTTCAAGCGGCCCAGATCGAGGGGAGAGACGTGCATTTCTCCTCTCTAGCACAGAAACGGGGCACGCGGAAGGCGGAAGCACGCGATCGCGCCGCTTGTCGTTTTCCGGCCGTTTTCAGGGCAGCGTGGTGTAAGTGCCGTCCTGCACCAGGACGTTGCCGTCGGGGAACATGTCGGCCACGCAATTCCCGAAGATCAGCGACTGCGCATGCCCGTCGAGATAGAGATAATTGGCCGCGCCGCCGTGTCGCGTCGTGGCGATCCACGGTTTCGAAAATCAGCGTTCCCAGCCAGATGTCATAATCGTCCTGCCGCGGATCGTTGGTCGCGGGGGGCATGAATTGCGTCGGATCGCGTTCGACGAAGCAGATGAAATTCGACAACCCCCGCGCGTATTGCAGCCCTGCCAACGTCCATAACCCATATCGATACGTCTTGTGGCTGAGCTGTGAGTTCATGAGGTAGCTCGTCCGCTGCGCGATCCCATCGACCAGCCCGGTCGTCGGATTGATGTAGGGGACGGGTATCGAAAGGTCGTCGGGGCAGCGGTAAATCTGCGAACTCGTGCCGGAGATCCCCTGGGTCGCCAGGGCCTCGTTCCACTCGGGCGAGCCGCCGATGAACGGCATCAGCTTATCTTCCCAGTAGATCTCGGCGAACGAGTCGGCGTCGCCGAACTCAGAGGCCACGTCGGCATCGAAGGGATGGTGCAGGAAGAAGTGGCCGTTGTAGAGCTCGTAGTACTGGTGCACGGCCAAACCGATCTGCCGCAGATTCGAAAGACAGTTCATGCAGCGGGCCGCCTCGCGGGCTGCCTGCACGGCCGGCATTAGGATGGCGACCAGGATGGCGATGATGGCGATCACCACCAACAGCTCAATCATCGTGAATCCGCGGCGAACAAACACTTCGGCGCCCCCCTTCGCTGAATTGTTGCCTGGCTTCCACCAGCATGCTCGACGAAAAAAAGCCACCACGGTTCGCTACGGTGTGGCTGCCTGAGGCAACCGACCCGCCATCGCGAACCGGGGTGGCTTTCAGAATCATGGTACGCCCCGCCGCGTCGAAATCAAGCGCAAAAGACGGTGTGGTCTGGCGAGAGCACGCTTTTCGAAAATCGGATCGCGACGGCGGCCGAACGCCGCATCTGCCATGCCGCGGCGCGCGAAAACCGCATTTTGTCCATTGCCGCGGTCCACTTGCTGGTAAAGAATGGGACGCGATTTTCACACTTCCCGCGAAGGCGTGGCGGACTGATGGCCGACATGTGGTATATCCGCGAGAAAAAACGGACCGAAGGTCCGCTGTCGCACTCGGAGCTGCGCGAGGCGGCGCTCGCGGGCCGCATCACTCCACAAACGCTCGTCAGCCAGAGTCCGACCAGCGGCTGGGTCGAAGCGAAGCGAATCGCGAACCTGGAATTCGGAAAATCCGCCGGCGTCTCTCCGCAACCATCGCGAGTGCCGGCCGCAAAAAAAACGGCGAGAGCATACTCAGGTCGCAAGGCCCGTTTTGCGCTCGGCGCAGCGCCGCGGCCGTAGGCGTGTTGATAACCGCGTTTGCCGTGTCGCGGCGTGATGCGTCATCGCCGAACGCCACCGGTGACACGCCGCCGATTGGTCAGAGCCCAGCGGCACCGACCGCCGCGTCTCCACAAACGACGACCAAATCTCCGCCGCCGCGGCTCATCACGCAACGCTGGCAGCGGAAATGGCTCAAAGAGCACTGACTACTCGGCCAGTTCGAGAAACCGCTCCACCCGTCGCTCGACGATGTCGAGGCTGCGGTTCCAGAAGTCAGGTTTCGTGAGGTCGCAGCCGAGCGTGCTCTTCACCGCCTCTTCGGTGTCGCATGAGCCGGTCGCCAACAAGAATTTGCCGTAGCGCTCCGCGAACTTGTTGCCCAGGTCGGGCGCCATCGCATACACGCCGAGCGAGAGCAGATAACCGAACGTGTACGGGAAGTTATAGAACGGCAGCGAGCTCATATAGAAGTGCAGCTTCGAGATCCAGAAGTTCGGATACCAGCCGTCGTCCACGAGCCCGTCGCAGAACGCCTCGCGCTGCGCGGCGAGCATCAGTTCGGAGAGCCGCGCCGGCGAGAGCTCGCCCGCCGAGCGTTCTGCGCAGAAGCGGTCCTCGAAGATGAATCGCGCGTGTATGTTCATGAGGTAGATCACCGCGTCTCCCAGCATGCCGTCCAAGAGCACGAGCTGTTCATCGCGCGAGTGACCGCCCGAACGGGTGGCGTCGGCCTGCGCCGCCTCGAGCCGCTTCTCGTTGAGCACCGCCTCGGCAAACGTCGAGGCCGTCTCGGCCAGGTTCATCGGATAATCCTGCAGGAACAGCGGCCGGTCGCGGAGCACGTGCGAGTGATACGCATGTCCCAGCTCGTGAGCCAAAGTCGACATGCTGTCGGCCGAGTCGGTGTACGTCATGAAGATCCGCGACTCTTTCGCCGTCGGGAACCCCGTGCAGAAACCTCCCTGCCGCTTGCCCGGGCGATTCTCGACCTCGACCCACCGCCGGGCGAGTGCCGACTGTGCGAACGAGCCGAAATCGTGTGAAAAGCCGTTGAACGTCGTCAGGACGTGGTCGCACGCCTCGTCATACGGAAGCTTGTCGCCGCCGACTTCTCCCGCCTGCGGCAGCGGGGCCTGCAGGTCGTACCAGGCGAGCCGATCGAGCCCCAACAGCTCCGCCTTTTTCGCCATGTATTTCAGCAGCACGCGGCGGCGGCCGGCGACGGCCGACCACATCGCGTCGAGCGTCGCCTGCGTCATGCGGTTGTATTGCAGCGGCGCCTCGAGATGCCCCTGCAAACCGAGCCGGCGATAGATCGTCAGCCGCGTGCCGGCGATGTGATTGAGCGCATCGGCACACGTGTCGGCGATTTCCTTCCACGCCTTGTCGGCGGCGTAGAAATTATTCTGCCGCACCGACCGCTCGGGCGAATCGAGCGGCACCTGTCCCGGCGATTTGGTGACGACTTCGCCCCGTTCCATCACCCGCACGCGCAGCGCCGCCGAGATACGGTCATACAACCGGCCCCAGCCGTGAATCCCATCGACTGCTAGATCGGCCGCCAGGTTCTCCATTTCCTTGGGCAGCCGCAGCCGGGCCCGCAGCCGGCGGTCCCTCAAAAAGAACGCGCTCTCGGCCAGCGTCGAATTCCCCGCCGCAAACCGATCGAGCGTGGCCGGATCGACTTCGCGGAGCGCCAAATCGACGTTCGTGGCGATCCGTTCCTTGTTCGGCTCGAACGACGAGAGAACCCCCTCGAGCTGCTGGAACCGCTTGTTCTCGGCATCGGCCGCGGCGTGACAACTGACGAACGAGCTGAGATCAGACGCGGTGGACGCGACTTTTTCGTACCGCTGAAGAAACTCGCCCCATTTGCCGCTCGCCGACGAGTTGGCGGCAACCGGCGGCAACTTGTCGGAATCGTCTGCCAAACCGGCGAGATCCGTTTTGAATTTCCCCAACGTCTCGCCGAAGGCCGGCGTGTCGGGATGGGGCAAGATGGAATCGAGCTCCCACGTCTGTGCGAACCGCTGCTCCGTCTGCTTCGTTGTCATTGTTTCTCCATTTGTGTCCCGCCCAGTCTGCCCCATCGTAAAACAGCCCGCCCGATTGTGCGACCGTTTCCGCCAGTCCTGTAGGGCAGGCTGTGCCTGCCGATTCTGTTTGTTTCGCTCACGGATTGCGATTGGAAGGGCAAAGCCAGCATGCCTTACGAGACGATGCGATTTCGATGTTGGCTATAGAGCGGTTGGTGAATTGCCTAAACTGCATGACATGACCGAACCAACCGATTCCGATCACGTGCTGCAGTGCATGGAGATCACGGGGAGCAACCGCGCCCTGCGGCAAACGGTCCGGGCGCCGGGGCTCGATCTTTGGATCGACAGCCGCCCGCTGGGCACGGGCGGCGGCGGAGACGTGCACTACGTCTCGACGTGCGGGGCCGGCTACGTCACGCGGTTGGCACTCGCCGACGTCTCCGGACACGGCGAGTCGGTCGACCGGCTCGCCGTGGCGATCCGCAAGCTGATGCGCAAATACATCAACACGCTCGATCAGACGCGTTTTGCCCGCGCCCTCAACCGCGAGCTGGCTGCCGGCGACGACTCGGGCCGCTTCGCGACGGCCCTGTTGCTGACCTACTTCGCACCGACCCGGCACCTCATGCTGTGCAATGCCGGGCACGGTCGGCCGCTGTGGTACTCCGCGAAACGAAATGCGTGGCAGTTTCTCGACCTGGCGGCGGCCGGCGACTGCCATTCGCTCAAGATATCCAAAGCCCGCTATCACCTGGAGCGGCTCGCCAATCTGCCGCTCGGAATTCTCGATCCGATCGACTACGAACAGTTCGCCATCGAGCTCGGCCCGGGCGACCGGCTGGTGCTCTGCACCGACGCCATTACCGAAAGCTTCGACAGCGCCGGACAGATGCTCGGTGAAACCGGCCTCCTGGCACTGGTCGAGGAACTGTCCCCGCACGATCCGAACGAAATCGGCGAGCAACTCCTTGCGGCCATCGAGCGGCGACGCGGCGGAACGCCGCCTGCCGACGATCAGACGCTGATTGTGCTGGCCCACTCCGACACATCGCCGCCGCGCCCGTCGATCGGCCGCTCCGTCCGCACCCTCGCCAAAATGATCGGCTTGAGCCGCGTGTAGACCTGTAGGGCAGGCTGTGCCTGCCGATTCGGTTCGTTCGCTCGTCTTGGCTCAAAAGCGACATGCACAGCGTGCCCAAAAGTGCTTCAGTTCGTCCGGGCGACACTCTTTTGTGGGGCTGGCGCGGCGGGGAACTTCTCCACGTGCACCTCACCCCGGCGGCCGAAATAAAGGGCTTGCTTTCCCGTGATCTGCACGAAGTACCCCACGCAGCCGGCGGCCATCGTCTTCTCGACGAACTCGGCATACGTGTGCTCGTTCCGCTGACTCTGCCGCACCGCCGCTTCGACGGCCGCCGCCGAGAATTCGCCGCCCGTCACGTGCGCCGCTTGCGGCACGGAGACGACCAGCGAGTCGCCGTCGGGCAGATAAAAGGTCCGTTCCTGCCGGGTGTAATCGGCGTGGTATCGCTCGACGCCGAGGGCGGCCAGCCGGCCCACCTGATCGCCGAAGGTGATCTCGCCCGAGTGAGACGCGTCCATCGTTCGCTTGATAATTTCGGCTTGTTCGACGTTCATTTCTTGTCTCCCAGTTCTTTTTGAAAGAGGTGTTAACTCACCGGCACGTCTTTCCAGCCGTGCCGTTGCACAAGTTCCCGGAGCAGGGCGGCCAGTTGGGCGCGTTGTTTGTCGCTCAGATGGCCGAAGAATTCGTGATCATTCTGATCGGCGAGGCGCGCCAGCAGGGGAACCAGCTTTGTTCCCGAGGCGGTCAGCTCGACCGTCTGATAGCGGCGATCGCCGGCCGACGCGGAACGGCGAGCCAGTTTCTTGCGACACAGCCGCTCGGCCAGTTTGGAGATCGCCCCCCGCGTCATGCCGAGGCCATCGGCTAGCTGGCTCGGATTGGCCGCTCCCACGCGAAGCATTTCCCGCATCAAGGCCCACTCGGCAACCGTGACTCCCGCCGCTTCAACTTTGCGGGTAAATGCATGGGAGACATGGTTGGAGACGTACCGCAGCCAGTATCCCAAGTGATCTTCAAGTCCGCTGATCGTGTCGTCGGCCGTCACTGTTTGCCCTCAATTAGTTTCCTAGGAAACTATATCGGCAAAAACGGGGCGTGTCAACAGCCGAACCGTCAGAGGATTCGCAAGGACGTTACTTCGGCCACTGCAATGTCGATCGGCGTCCAGGCCGACGCGTCACTCATCCCAGAGTTTCCGATTCGAGCCGGCCAATAGCTCGCTCGTGGTCTGGTCGATCATCCCGCGGAGCGTCTCGGCGTCGACGGCCTGCGCTTCGAGGCCCATCGTCCCCTGAACCATCCTCGCGAGACGCGTCGCCTTGGCTGTCGCTTGGGCACGGCGGAAATCTTGAGAGGTTTGCGGCTCTTGAAAATGAAGCTCGACGCCCAACGCCGCGGCGATCGCTTGAACGTTCGCGAATCCGGTCAGAAAGACGGATTTCAATCGATTGCTGGCTCGCTGACGGCAAATGGCAAAGCCAAAGACATTTTCAACAGAAGGTAACGAAGGCAACAAAGCAGAGAGTAGCGTCTTCCTCCTTTGTTGCCTTTGCGACCTTCTGTTCAATCCGGTTTTTCGGGTGCGGCTGGATGCGAGCATCGTCGCGCGGTCGATCCCGCGCGGCGGACGGGAGCTTCGGTTCAATCGATCGATCCTTGAACTGGTCCGTTGGCACCGAGTCGCCGATCCGCCGCGGCGGCGCACCAAGAAAAGACATTTTCGACAGGAGCAAACAGAGGCAACAGAGGCGACTGGCGATTTGTCTTCCTCTGTTATCTCCGTTGCCTCATGTTGAATCGCATTTCCTTCCGCCTTCCGGGCGGCGACGTCTAGTTCTTGTCGAGCGTCAGCACGCCCAGGTCGAGCGGCTGCGTGTTGTGGCTGTCGTTGTCGCCCGTTGAGAGCACCACCGGGTGGTCCCACACATGGCCCGGGCCTGCCTTCAAGAAGCGGACATCGAGCGAGTACACGCCCCCCGGCAACGGATCCGTGCGAAAGGAGCCGTCGGCGCCGACCACGGCACGAAAGTGGGAGCTCGGCATGTCTCCATTTGTTTGGAGCTCGAGCTCAACGACAGCGGATTGCCAGGCTACTTTTTGGTTGAATCCGGCCGGTACGCGCAGCTTGCCGATCACCGGGCGGCCCTTTTCTTCAATGTTGACGTGAATCGTTTCGCCTAGGGGAAACCGTGCCTCAACGGCCGACGTGGAACTGATCTCCGCCGACCCGCCGCTTGCGGGCCAAATGGCATATCGACTGATCAAGCCAAGGCCGGCGAACACTCGCTCGAATAGAAACCGCCCCTGTGGATCCGTCGTGGTATGGTCGTGCCATTCGAAGACGCGCTGATCGCCTCGCCGCGACGAGGCCGCGTCGTCGCGATCGATCCCGATGGGAATTCCTGCCAGCGGCTTACCGCCGACCCGATACGTCCCCTCGACCCGCGTCCACGGATCGAGCATGATGATGCGATGGTTCGACTTGGGGCTCGGAGAATACTTCGCGTATCCCGAGGCGTGCGTGATGACCACGTAAGAATTTGGTTCTTGCGGCGGGAAATGCACGCGTCCGGCCATGTCTGTTTCACGCACGTGCCACGGCGCCGAGCCCGTTTCGAGTTCGCCATTCGTGGTGCGGATGCGCAAGAGACTCTGCGTTTCGATCTCGACTTTTGCAGAGGCCGCGGGGTGGCGCTCGGGCGTGAGGACCGTCGCATCGAAATTCTGCCCCTTCGTCAGCTCGAAATCGATGGTGACGTTCCCTGCGTTGCCCCGGATCGCGCACGACACCGCCGGTTCATAACCGTCTGCCTCGATCCGCAGGACGTACGCACGATCGAAATTGTTTTGTGCGGCCGGCACGCGAAAACGGCCGTCGGCCGTCGTAAACGCGGTGGCGTGAGCCCAAATCCGACGGTATCGGTCGAGCTGGAGGTTCCGGCCTAGCTGAAAGCCCCATCCGACCAAGAACCGGCGGACCGGTTGTTTTGTCTCGCGGTCGACGACTCGGCCCGACACGATCAAAGCCGCCGGCGCCGAAATACATACTCGTCGCTGCGGGCGACGAGCTGCTGCCCCAACAGGGTTGCGTGGCCGGGGCAAATGATGTCGGCCTCGAACACGTCCAAAGTGGCGTCCCGCCATTCCCACACGCCCCGGTCGTCGGCGACCCGATTCACGTCCTCGAACTCGAAAAACGGGACTCCTCCCAGCCAGCGTTGAAATAAGAGGTGGAACCGTGGAATCGGTTTGCCTTGATCGTCCACGACGCGGACGCGGACTCTTCCACCCTGGTTCATCTGAAAATTGACGGGCTCGATGCCCGGTGCGATGCGAACGTCTTGCATGTCCAACGCGCGGCCTTTCGCCGAAACCACGACCCGCGCCGGCCCCCGTTCGCAGCCGCGCAACCGATAGAGCCCGTCCGGCCCGGTGACGGCCTTGCGGATCGAGTTGTGGAACCAGGTTCGCACGAGCGCACCGGCGATCGCCTTGCCCGTTTCGTCCGTGACCTTGCCGACCACGGTCAGCCCCTGCTTGAGCACGATCGACGCGCTCGGAATTCGACCGCGATCGAGACCGAATTCGCGGCGCGTCGCTAAATAATCATGGGCTACGAAATCCGCGTGATCGACCAGGACGACAACGTCGTCCTGCGAGGCCGGCACGCTGTCGAACCGCCACCGGCCGGCCGCGTCGGTCGTCACGTGACTACCGAAGTAACTTCCTCGAAAATCATCGGGGCGGAGTTGGTAATGAATCCGCGGAGTGATCCGCACTCCCTCGACCGGTTTTCCTTCGCCATCGACGACGACTCCGCCCACCGACCACGCCGCACCCAACTCCGCGCAAAGGCCAAGGGGACCGGCTCGGAATATTCCTCAGAATCCCAGCGCGCCCAATAAGGGGCGTAACCGGGAGTCTCGATCAGGACCTCGAATCGATTGAGATTCGCCGGCAACTCCACGACGAGCCGACCTTGCGCGGTCGACCTGACAAAAATGCCGTTCTTTCCTTGTCGCAGGAAGCGGCCTTCCCGGATCTGCTCCGCCGTGACGGGCGGCTGTCCGCGGATTTCCACGGCGATGTCCGGAACGGCTTTGCCATCCGGTCCCACGACGGAAAAAGCGAAACTCTGATTTCGATCCGGTGCCGCGTGAGCGTCTGGCTTCGCACTCGCCGGTCGGCCGACGTCACTTGCCGCTTGCAGCTCCGGCAGCGAGACGGCGGCCGCGAACAAAAACCCCCGGACAGCGAGCCACGCGGATCGCCTGCCAATCCGCCGTGGCAATGGGGCCGGATAACTCAGCATCAGACTCTTCTCCACGACCACAATCAGGTTGAGGAGAGCAACCACGGATCGCACGGATTTCACTGATCCGAAACCGACAAAGCGTGGCAATATTGTCGCACGGCGCGGCGTCCGCTGCATCCCTTCATCAGTGTCATCAGTGAAATCCGTGGTCCAATCGCTGTCTTCCAGTCCCGTATGTCATGCCGCTTGAGCCGTTGCCGGCCATTCGCGTGCGACTCCCTGCCGAACGCACAGCATCCCCTGCGGGACTGCCGATGGTGGTCGCCGACGTCGCGCCTGTCCGCCCGGCACATCTCGGATCAACGAACAGGGGCCATCCTTCGGCTCCGTCGTGATCCGCACGCGCCTCATCTCCCGCGATTTAGTTCGCCAGTAATTGGTGGGCCTGCGGTAAGCCGCATGTTTTCTGAGAACTCGGGGCGATAACTGACCTATGCTTGCATGCCAAGTCGTCCTCGGACGAAGGCCATCGGCACCGAACCGATGCACGAACGTTCCCGCCTGCCTCAGCCACTCCATTGAGCCCACCTTCGTTTCCGGAAGGAAATCGCATGTTTTCATTCTCCGCAGGCCGACCCCAGATTTCCAAGTCGCTGAGACGACGTCTCCGGCAGCCGTCTTCGATCGAGGCGCTTGAGGGCCGGATTCTGCTGAGCGCGTTTACGGTCTTGAACCTGAACGATCAGGGCGCCGGCTCGCTGCGGCAGGCCATCCTGAACGCCGACAGCACCCGCGGGGCCGACGTCATCAACTTCGACGTGGCCGGCACGATCACGCTGGCGAGCGCTCTGCCCACTATCACCGGCAACGTGAACATCGACGGCACGACCGCCCCGGGCTTCGCCGGCACGCCTGTGGTCGAAGTCAACTTCAACAACTTCGGCGGTCTGCAATTCAATGTCGGCGCGAAGGGTTCTGCCCTGCGCTCGCTGGCGCTGGTCGACGCCTCCGGAAACGGCGTCACGCTGACCTCCGTTCAAGACATGCTGATCGTCGGCAATTTCATCGGTCTGAGCCCCGACGGAGTGACGGCCGCGGGCAACAGCGGCGATGGAATCGAATTGGTGAATTCGCGAGACAACACCATCGGCGGTGAGTCGGCCCAGGACCGCAACGTTATTTCCGCCAACGCTCAGCAGGGCATTCTCGTCAGTGATTCGTCGGCGAACGTGATCACGAACAATTACATCGGCACCGATGTCACGGGCACGGTGGCCCTCGGCAATGCCGGCAACGGCATCCTGGTGACGACCGGCTCCGCCGGGAATTTGATTGGCGGAGAGGCGACCGGTGGCAATGATCCGACAAACAACGTCTTCGTCCGGCCGCCGGAGGGCAACCTGATCTCGGGAAATGATGGCAACGGCGTCTTGATCACCGGCGCTGCCACGGGCAACCAGTTGAGCGGCAACTTCATTGGAACGGCCGCCTCCGGCAACGCGGCGCTCGGCAATCAACTGGACGGCGTGGCGATTGTCCAGGCCAACCACAACTCGCTCATCGGCTGCACGATCCACGACGATCCGTTCGTGTTCTATAACGTCGTGAGCGGAAACGGGGAAAACGGCCTCGTCGTCGACAATTCCAATGCCACCACGATTCAGGCGAACTTCTTCGGCATGGGTGCCAATAACAACACGGCCGTCGGCAATTCGCTCAATGGCGTGCTGGTCGAAGGAACGTCGACGCAAACGATCATGGGCGGGCCGATTCCGCTCGGCAACGTCGACGCGGCCAATGGGCAGAACGGGGTTGTCGTCCAGAACAGTGCCAGTTTCTTCACGTCGTACAACACGTTCTGCGGCCTGGCGGCTTTTAGCGACGATCCGAACTTCGGTAACGGCGCCGATGGCATGCTGCTCACCTCGACCGGGGGCAACATTCTGATCCGCACGAATGTGATTACCGAAAATGGCCGTGACGGCATTGAAATTGGCGGCGCGGCCCAAGGGATCCGCGTGGCCGGCAACATCATTGGACTGAATACCCAAGGCCTGATCTCCATGGGGAATGCCAACAACGGTGTGGAAGTCGACGGCACGGCCCACAACGACGTGATCGGCGGGGCGCAGCCCACTTTTAATGTCATCGCGCAGAATACGATTTCCTCCAACGGCAGCACTGGCGTCGCCATCGACGGCCATGCACACGGCATCACGGTGAACAACAGCTTTATCGGCACCGATCTCTTCGGTCGGGAACTACGTGGAAACGGCGGCGACGGTGTTTATTTGGGCTCGGGCACCAGCGCGACCACAATTGGCTCACCCTCGGCGAGCCTGCTCACGGTCATCAGCGACAACCAGGGCAACGGGGTCGACATGCAAGGCACCACCGGTAACACGGTGGTCGGCAGCCTGATTGGCACCAATGCCAACGGCACGGTCCCCATGGGCAATGCGGGCGACGGCATCCTCCTCGCCAACAGCTCCCACAACACGATCGGCGGTGTCGCGGCCTCCAATGGCCGTGGAGCAGCGAACGTCATCGCCTTCAACGATCTCGACGGCGTGTTCATTCAATCGGGAATCGACGACGGCATTCACGAGAACTCCATCGCCGGCAACGGCTCGCTCGGCATTCAGTTGGCAACCGGAGCCAACTTGAACCAGGCCGCTCCCGTGCTGACCTCGGTCCAAGCGAGTTTTCTCAGCATCCAGGTGTCCGGCACGCTCACGAGTCAGCCGGAAACGGTGTATACCGTCGAGTTCTTCGCCAACGACGCGAGCGGACCATCGGGCCGACTGTTCCTGGGTTCGATCAGTGTGAAGACGGACGTGGCGGGCGTGGCCACCTTCACCTTCAAGCACTCCCGCCCGCCGGCCGGCGCCACCTTCATCACGGCGACGGCGACCGACCCGAACAACAATACGTCGGAGTTCTCTGCGTCGGTGTCTTAGCCGAACGGCGGAGCCCGTCATGACGTCCAACGCCGACGAGCAGCCACAAGGGCGAGTTCCGCTGCCAAAAAAACCGGCAATCTCGCCCGTTCGTTACGGCGGTCGCACCGGTCCATGACTCGATAGTGCCGCCGTTCGCCATATTTGGACGCCAACGCTCTGGACGATTTAGAGCGCGTTCCATTCAGGTGTAGCGGTCACGCGGCACGAAGTGTCGGTGAAAACGAAGCTTTCGTCGCGTCACCTGAGTGCTCGCAGCACTAGTGGATGCGTTGGCCTCCACACAGATCACAGGACCAAGCTGGTTCGGCAAGCGCCATTACCTGAGATGCCCGTCATACCACGCCAGGTCGCGTTGCATCAGGTCGATTTGCTGGGATCGCTCGGAGAGGAGGTGGCCGGCGTTCGGGTAGATGACGAGCTCGGTGTCGACGCCATGCGCTTTGAGGGCGACGTGCCACGATTTTCCGTGGTGCAGCGGACAGCGAGGGTCGTGCTCGCCGTGGAGAATGAGCGTCGGAGTGCGGCAGCGGGCGGCGTGTGTGAGGGGCGAAAGGCGGTGGCAGGCTTCGTCGGTGCGGTCGGTGGCGCTGAGCCCCATGATGCGATGGAACCAGGCGGAGAAGTCGGTCGTCTGGTCGACGTTTTCGAGATCGGTCCAGCTTCCGCCGACGATGGCCGCTTTGAAGCGGTCGGTCTGCGTGGTGGCCGAGGCCGTGAGAAAGCCGCCGTAGCTCCAGCCGCCGATGCCGAGGCGATTGGGGTCCGCGATCCGTTTGTCGATCAACACGTCGAGGCCGTCCATCACGTCGTGGAAGTCCTGATTGCCCCAGTCGCGGTAGACGGCTTCCGTGAAGGGCCAGTTCTGGCCAATCGAGCCGCGCGGATTGGGAAGGAACACGACATAACCGTGCGACGCCAAGAGCTGGCCCCACGAGAGCCATGTGCCGATCCAGCCGTTCCACCACATGCTCTGCGGTCCACCGTGCAGCACAACGACCGTCGGTCGCGGCGTGCCGGCGACGAAATCGGCCGGCGTGATCACGACGCCGTAGATGTTTTTGCCATCGTGCTGGTTGGTCCACGCGAGTTCGCTCACGTTGCCGAGACGGCACGCGGCGAGCTGTGGATTGAGATCGGTGAGCCGATGCGTTTTTTGGGGCAGCGGTTTTTGATCCGACTTGAGTACGACGACATTCGGGGGCGAATGGCCGTTTTCGGCGCCGATGGCAATCGTCTTGGCGTCGGACGTGGCGCTATAGCTCCAGAAGTTATCGACCGAGTCGGCGAGGTGCTCGATCGATCCGCCGACCGTGTCGACCGAGATGAGGCGCATCCGCGTCTTCTCGAACGTCGGCACGAGCAGGTGCCGCGAGTCGCGGAGAAAGGCGATTTGCGAAAAGCCGGCCTCCGGCGTCCCGACGTGGTGCTCCAGCGGATAACGGCACGGGCCGCCCGTCGTGTCGACAACGGCCAGGCGGTAGGCGAAGTGCTTTGGGGCGAACTCGAAGAACGCGATCTGCTTTCCGTCCGGCGACCAATCGAGCCCCTCACGGTCGGAGACCTTCTCGCTCAGCGTGCGCTGGATGCTCCCCGAGCGGCGGTCGACGATCACGAGTCGCGCGTGCTCGAAACTCTCGTTCAAATTGCCAGAGGGAGCGACGGTGGCGGCGAACTGGGAGCCGGACGGAGACCAGGCGAATTCGATCACGTGCAAGTCGGACGGCGTAACGGGAGTGGGGCGGACTTCGGTGTGCGTTTTGGTCGCCGGCAGCGAGGCGACCCACAACCGCTGGCGGCGAGGTGAGCCAGTTTCTTTAACGCCGTTTGGCGAATTATCGTCGGCAATCGGCGAAGTGAATGCGACCTCGGTCCCGTCGCGCGACCAGCGGAAGTCCGAGACGCCCGCGGGTGCCCGAGTCAGGCAGAGGAGGCGTCCCAAGTCGTTTGACAATAACCAGATTTGTTTGCCTGGCATATAGGCCGCCGGAGGCGCAGCGTCCGAGAGGAAAGCCAGCTCGCTGCCGCTCGGCGACCAGCGGGGCGAGCCGACGTTGGAAGGGCCGGCCGCGACTCGCTGCGGCGGCGTTGCGCCGTCGGTGGCGGCGACCCAGAGACCGACGATCGGATGGCCACCGGGATCGGTGGCCGGCGGCGGATCGACCACGAGATAGGCCACGCGGTTTCCGTCGGGAGAAATCGCTAAACGTGCGGCCCAACGAAGGTTAAGGATATCCTCCGGCGTCAGCGGCCGCCCCAGATCGGCAGACGCCGCAGGTGCCGCCCAGAGCGAGGCGAAAACAAGAAACGCAGCCGTCAAAGATATTTTTCCGTAAGGCAGGGACCGTCCGAATCGGAGGACAGCGCGGAGGGCACTTCGGACGCAGTTCAAGCGGCACAGCCGGGGCCGGCTGCTCGGGATCCGCTCGACATTCGCCGGTGGGCGAGGCAGAACTTTATGTTGATTATACCGGCGTGAACTCGAGTCGTTCAAGATCAATTCAGCAAAAATTCCGCATTTTGATTTTTCTGTGGTGCCACGGATTTTTCTGTGGTGGGGCAGGCCCCTTTTTATGCCGCAGAAAAACCAGAAAAATGTGCGAAACTCGGGAAAAGCTCGGCTGCGACGCATCTCGCGCGAGCCCACGGCCGCGTTTGGTCACGAACTACCGATGAGAATGCCTGCCAGAAAGACCAAAACGCCTCCAACCACGACCTGAAACACAGCCGACATGAGGGGCGTGTCCATGTAATGGTTGCGGATCCAGGCGATCACTCCCAGCTCGACGGACACGACGACAAACGCGGCCCCGGTGGCAATTCCGAAGTGGGGAATCAAGTAGGGAAGCGTATGCCCCAGCCCGCCCACGGCCGTCATCAGGCCGCAGACAATTCCGCGGATCCACGGCTGGCCGCGGCCGGTGAGGCTGCCATCGTCGGAGAGGGCCTCCGCAAATCCCATGCTGATTCCGGCCCCGACTGCCGCCGCCAGGCCGATCAGAAACGTGGGCCAAGTCTTGTGCGTGGCAAAGGCGGCCGCGAAGAGGGGCGCCAGGGTGGAGACCGAGCCATCCATCAGACCGGCCAGTCCCGGCTGCACGACCTGGAGTACGAAAAGTCGATGCCGCGTGGCCTCTTCTTCGTCGCGGGCGCCCGAGGCTTGCTGGGTCGACTCCATGTGCTCGGCCAGGTCGGCGTGTTTGCGTTCCTCCTCGGCCAGGTCGCCCAGGAGTTGGCGGATGCCGGCGTCGGCCGACTGGGCGATGGCCCGCTCGTAGAACTGCTTGGTCTCGAGTTCCATCAACTCGACTTGTTTGCGGACCGTATCGATCCGCAGGCCGCTTGCCAGCCAGATGGGCCGCCGCTGCACGAAACCCTTCACGTCTTGCCGGCGGATGAGGGGGATATGGTCGCCGAACTTGCTGCGGTGCAGCTCGATCAGCCGATGGCGATGTCCGTCCTCTTCTCCGCGCATTTCTTCGAGCATGTTTGCGGTGGCGGGATAGTCCCCCTTCAGTCGCTGGGCGAAATCGTCATAGATTCGGGCGTCCTCCTCTTCGAGGGAGATCGCCAGGGCGAGGACCTCTTGTTCGCTCAGGCTTTTGAAGGTTCGCATGGCAGCTGCTTTCGGCGGGAACTGGAATCGGGGTCCGTTACTGGCCCCGAATCCTATCATTCCGCCGGAATTGCCGCGATTCGCAGACGGCGGAAGTTGAGATCGGTGGTGTGGTCGTGCCCCTGCAGGCTCAAGTGGCCCGCTTCGAGCCGGCGGCCGCGGCGGGGATTGGGATCGTCGCGGCGCGGATCGGTCCAATCGGTGACTTGCACGCCGTTGATCCAGACGGAGAAATGGGCCTGGTTGGCGATCAGCGTGCCGGTGAACCAGGCATGGTCGTCGGGAATGACCCAGCGGGCCTTGGTGCGGCGGTAGATCGCGCCGGTTCCCGCGTCGACAGGATCGGTGCGGTCGCCGTGTTTGAATCCATTCTGGATCTGGAGCTCATAGCCGTTGGACGGGGCCTTTTTTGTGCCGGGTTCGTGCGAAAAAATATGCCGCTGTTGAGATTGGTGCCGTTGGTCTTGGCGTCGAACTGCAGCACGAAGTCGGCGAAGGTCTCGTTCGTTTCGAGGAACCCCGGGCCGCCGGCCAAATGGATCGTCCCGTCGGCCACGCCGAATTGCGTTTTCGAACCCGGAACGGGGTGCCAGCCGTCGAGATCGCGGCCGTCGAAGAGGTCCCGCGTGCCGAGCGGTCGCAGCACGATCTTGCGGAAAGCGACCGCTCCGCCGTTCATCTGCAGGCCGATGTGCCCGATGCGGAGCGGGGAACTGGAGGTGTCGGTGAAGTCGATCACGGGAGTGCCGTTGAGGCGGGCGCGAATCCGCGGGCCTTCGACGCGGACTTCCATCGTCATCCATTCGCCCTCGCCGCGGAAGGTGCCTTCCGCCTTCTTGCGGCTGACGATGCTTCCGGTGGGATACTTGGGATGCGAGTCGCACATGTTGAGTTCGTAGCAGTCCTTGGCGGGGCTGGTCGGATGCAGCGGCGTGCGGAGAAAGAGGCCGCTGTTGCCCCCTTTTTGCAAGTTGTATTCGCACCGCAGCTCGAAATCGGCGATCTGGAACGTGGTGAGCAACAGGCCCGGTTTGCCCCGATCTGCCCGGATCGCTTTATCGCGGACGGCCCAGTTGAGATCGCTGTTGGGCTGCCAGCCGTAGAGCGTTTCGCCGTCGAACAGGCTGATCCATCCGTCGGCCAATTCGGCCTCGGTCAGAGGCGGGGAGGGCACGGGCAATTTCGTGCCGGCCCGCGCCACCGAAAAGGAGACCGCGAAGATGGGAAACAAAAGTAAAGCCGTCCACGTCGACCGTCGCCACATTGCCGGATCCTCGGAGAAAAATTCGAGATCAGCATTGTGAGCTATCCCACCGAGTTTGCAATTCGGAATCGAGCCTGGCGCGACGTCGCACCGCAAACCGGCTTTTCGCAGGCGGTTGCGAAAGGTCAAACCCTGACGATTATTCCGACGGTGCCGAAGATGCGGTCGCCGTGCCGGTTGTAGCAATTGTTCTCGATGACAGGACTCGCCGACCGATCTGAAGGGAGCGCTTCTACCGAGAATATCGAATCTGAAGAAAGTGGGGACCCGGCCGCCGCTGACGGTTGGAACGATCGAGGAATGCGGCTATGCGTCGCAAACGGTGGGGGCTCGCAAAAAAGTCCAAGATCCCGGCGCGGGCGTCTTGGGCCTCGCGTTGGCGAATGTCCGGGCGGCCCGCCGTCCTGCGCGCGAAGAGTTCTTGATCTGTCCCTTCCGCTTTTTTTTGCGGCGATTTGCGTGTTCGGCGGGGGCCGGAACGTGGCGAGCGGACAGACGCCGAGTGCGGGCGACTTGCCGTCAATGGCGCAAGCCGTCTCCGGTGATGGCGTAGCCGGTCCGAGTCGGAACGAGGGATTCATCAGTTCGTTTTCGACTTCGTTTGCCACCCCTTCGACAGAGCCCTGGACGGAGGCTCGTGCGCCTGACATTGCCCCCAGTTCGCCGGTCGCAACGGCAGTCCCGGCCCAGCAAGGAGATTTCCTCCCCTTTGAGCCCCTGCGGAAACCCGCGCCCGTCCCAGTGCTCGTCGAGATGCAGGATGGCCGTGGCGGTCGCTTCGGGCAATTGCAGGCGCGGGCGATGTCGGCGCCCCGTTCGCAGCGGACCTGGGAGATTTTGCGGGCTCCGTCCGGTCCGTTGCGGACCATGGCCGCCATCTTCAAGAGCTTCTCGACCATCGAACCGCCGGGGGAGCATTGGGTCCAGCAGTGCTTGATGCTCTCGCCGGGCTTGGTCCAATCGATCAGGCGGGCTGTTTGCTTCACGGCGCGATCGTCGGCCCCGAAGAGATAGGCCATCTTGGCCGCGTTGCTGGAGCAGCCGAGGTCCTTCAATAGCAAAGCGTAGAACAGGGCCGAGCGATCGGCCGACGACAGGCGGAGCACCTCGGCCAGGCGCATGCCGATCAACGCGGAACGCATGCAATGGCCTGCGGGTTGGCCCTGCGTGATGTCGAGCGCGACGGAATGGGCGGCGATGATTTCCGAAAAGCGAATCTCCGTCGCGGCGATCAGCCGGCCCGAGGGGGGATCGGTCGCTCCGCGAAGAGAATACGTAGCATCACACAGCGCACTCGGCATTTGTCGGTCTCGACGTCGGTCGCTGAAGGGCCCACTTTTCCAGTTGAAAGCCTAGTGTAGGGTCAACTTTAATTTTTGGGGTTCACGGAGTCGCAAGATTTCTCTCCAATTGCGGAAGTCATTCGGACCCAAGGAGGGGAGTCATGAACAAGCGGTATCTTGTCAAGCTCGACAAGGATGAGCGCAAAGAACTCTCGCAGTTGGTGAAGAAAGAGAGAATCGCGGCGAAGAAACGCACGCACGCCCAGGTGTTGCTGTTGGCGGATGCCGGAAATCTTGGGCCGGCCTGGAAGGATGAAGCCATTGCCAATGCCTGCCAAGTGAGGGTGCAAACGGTCGAAAACATCCGCAAGCGTCTGGTGCTGGACGGCTTGGAGGCGGCCTTGAACCGTAAGAAACAAGTGCAGCCCTCGCGTGCCAAGATCCTCGATGGCGAAAAGGAAGCCAAGGTCATCGCGCTGTGCTGCGGCGCCGCGCCGTCAGGCCACGCGCGTTGGACGTTGCGGCTGTTAGCCCAACGCGTCGTCGAATTGGACATCGTCGAAGCGGTGTCACACGAGACGGTGCGGCGTTGCCTAAAAAAAATGAGTTGAAGCCCTGGCAGAAAAGCATGTGGTGCATCCCTCCGAAGCACAACGCGGAGTTTGTCTACCACATGGAAAACGTGCTGGAAGCTTATCAACGCCCGTACGATCCGCGCTACCCGCTGATTTGCATGGATGAGCTGAGCAAACAACTGACCATCGAAACGCAGACTCCGCTTTGCGCCACGCGAGGGCGACGTCAGTGTTTCGACTATGAGTACGAACGCAATGGAACGGCTAACGTGTTCGCGTTCACGGAGCCGCTGATCGGCTGGCGGCACCTTGTGGTCACCGACCAGCGCACCAGGTCCGATTGGGCCGAGGCCGTTCGCCAGTTGGTCGATATCCATCGGCCGCAGGCGAAGCGGATCACGCTGGTGATGGACAACCTCAACACGCACAGCCTCGGCTCGCTGTACGAAGCCTTTCCGCCCGAGGAGGCGCGCCGGCTGATTCGGCGTTTGGAGGTCGTCCACACCCCCAAGCACGGCAGTTGGCTCAACATGGCTGAAATCGAATTGAATGTTCTGACACGGCAATGTCTCGCCCGGAGGATCCCGACAAACAAACGCTCGCCAATGAAACCGCTGCTTGGCAGAACGAACGAAACTGCAGTCAGGCAGCAATCGATTGGCAGTTCACCACCAAAAATGCTCGAACAAAACTGAAGCATCTGTACCCCAAAAATCGAAGTTGACCCTACACTAGTTCACAACGACGGTCGGGACGGTCGGGATGCGTAAATCCTCGCGGATTAAAGGCTAGCGACCGGAACCCGGCGGCAAATTGCCCGGCTCCGGCCGCTTTGTTCAGGTTAGGACCACATCCCCGTCGATCACGGGAAGCCAACACCGAACGAACCGCTCGGCACGACCCGCCAGCCGAACGGGAACTGTGCCTCGGACGGCTGGTTGAAGTTCAGGAAGCCGACCTGAGTGGTGAAGTCGGTGATCACGGTGTTGAAGTGGTTGAAGGTGTTGACGGTCGGGCCCGAGTCGGTGACGAAGGTGGACGCACCCGTTCCGGCCTGTTCGGGCGCTGTTACGGTGAATTGGTTGCCGGGTGTCGGTGCCACCGGGAGGGCTTGCGTGATTGTGAACGATTGCGGCGTGGTCCCTGCGGCCGCAGTCGTCGTCGTGATTACACGCAGTGTCTGTCCCGCGTCGGGGCCGGTCAGGAACGTTGCATAGGCCAACTCGTAGTCGCCGTTGTTGTTGATCATGGAGACGTTCGGGCCCCAGTTGGTCGTCGAAGGCGTCGGCGCGGCGTTCACGGTGTTGGGGCTCGTCGTGCTGGCAAGCGTGGCCTGGTTGGTCCAGACGCCGCCGAGGAAGAACGCTCCGCCGTCGACCGAGACGCCTCCCGTGTTGGTCGCGCCCGGCTCGCGTTGAGCGTTGCGGCGGCGTTCGACATCCGGCGGAGTATTGCCCTGGTTGAAGGCGTAGATGTCGGGAGTATCGTTGTTCGTCACGCCGTTGAATTCTCCGTAGACAGTCTTCTGATCGGGCAGGGTGGCGCTGGTCGTTTGATAGAAGGCGCCGGTGCGGGTGATGTCGATATTGTTGCCGACGTTGCCCGTCAAGTTGAGGGCCAGGCGGGCGAGTGGATCCGGCTGGAAGCCGGCGTTGAGGGCCCCGTTCGACGAGTTGTAGAGCTGATTGTTGGGTGCAGAGTCGGTCGGCGCAGCCGTCGAGACGAACGACTGCGTCACGAAGTCGATATTCGCGTTCCCGGAGAAGTGGTTGTTGGTGATCGTTGGCGTTGACATAGCCGAATTGGCTGGTGCCGACGTTGATCAGGATGCCGTCGCCGGCATCCGGGGTCGCGTTGACCAGGGCCGCGTTCGTGCCGTTGCCGCTGATTTCCGTCTGGTTGACCGTCACGGCGAGAACTGGGCGCGACCGTGGGATTCACGAAGTAATTCAGCGGATCCTGCTGCGTCAGAGCTCAGGTCGGCCGCGTTCTCGATGAAGATGCCTTGCTGGCCGTTGGAATCGACGACGTTGGTGTCCTGAGACGGATTGGTCGTCGTATTCGGGTTGACGGTCCCCTCGATATCGATATTCATCTGGCCGTTCCACTGGTTGAGGATGTCGATGCCGCGCGCCCCGTTGAACGAGATGATGTTGTCGGTGAGCGTGGCGTCGATCAGGCCGTTGCCCAGAAAGACGTTGTCGTCAGCCCCGGCCTGCGTCGTGAATTGCCAGCCGTCGGCGCCGTTGTTGGTGATCGTGTTGCCGCTCGAAGTGGTGGTGATCACGGCGAACTCGTTGGCCACCATGTTCACGCCGTCCAGGGTGTTGAAGATGATCTGGTTGTCGGTCAGGTTGATGTTGGCGACCGCGGAACCTGTGACTTGGACGTCGACGCCGTTGCCGCCGTTCTTCTTGATCAAGTTGTCGGTGATGTCGACGGTGCCGTTGCCGCCGCCCAGGGGAATCGTTTCGACCGAGGTGTAGAAGATACCGTCGGCGAGGTTGTTCTCGATGGTGTTGCCGGACACGGTGACATTGAAGCTCGGGCCGCTTTCGTCGCCGTCGGTGAAGCGAATGCCGTCACGCCCGTTGCTCTCGATGGTGTTGTTCGACCACGTGCCTTGGATCTGGGCAAAGTAGAGGGTCGAGGCGTTGATGCCGTCCTGGCCGTTGTTCTCGATGGTGTTGTCAGTGATGATCGGCCGGAAGACGGCGTCGGCCGTCGCCTCGACCGTGATGCCGTTGATGCCGTTGTTGCTGACGGTGTTCTGCTGGATGTCGAAGTTGATGACAAGCGGATTGCCGCCGTTGCTGATGTCGATCGCGCCGCCGTTCATGATCAGGTTCATGCCGTTGCCCAGGTTGTACTTGATCGTGTTGTTTTCGATCAGCACGTCGTTAACTACCGAGTCGCCGTTGCGCTGGAAGTTGATGCCGTCGCCGCCGTTAAACTCGATGACGTTGTTGATGATTTTGACCAGCGACAAGCCGGGATAAAGCAGCGTGTCGGCCAGGCGGCTGTTGGCGAAAGTCTCGAATTCGATGCCGTTGCTGATGTTGGGGCCGGCGCTCCCGTTGCTGGCAATGCCGATGAAGTTGTTCTCGATGTCGGCATCCCACAGGAACGAGGTCCCTTCGGTGCGGAAGTGAATGCCCTCGCCGGCGGCCAGCGGGCTGGGCCCGTTGATCTGATTCACGATCGAGTTGCTGAGGATCTGCACGCCGGCCGTGCTGGTGTTCTGCAGGCGGACCCAGATGCCCGCGTCGCCGTTGCCGCTGATCGTGTTGCTTTCGATCACGAACGGGACCGCGCCTGCCATGCTGGGCGAGGACCCAATCTTGCCGATCGTGCCGTCGAGAGCGTCGATGTTGATGCCAAAGCTCACGTTGCTGCTGATCAGGTTGTTCACGATCGAGCCGTTGACCGTGCCCCCGTTGTTGACGTAGACATGAATGCCCGCTCCGCCGATCCCCGGCGAACCGTTGTTGGCGATGTTGTTGGCCTGGCCGCCCATGACGCCGATGGCCGCGTTGACGACCGCGGTGCCGCCTTGGGCGGAGATCAACAACCCGTCGGGGTCGCTGCCGATCGGACCGACCGCGGCGGTTCCGTTGTTGGTGATGGTGTTGGCCTGGAAGTCGGTGACGTTGATCGTGCCACCGCCCGCCGAATTGTTGGCGTCAAACCAGACGCCGTTGCCGGAGTTGTTGGTCACGCTGTTTCCGGTGAACGATTCGACGTTGAATGTTCCGCCGGCGGCTTCGATGTGCATGCCGGTCGTGCTGTTATTGCTTGCCGAGTTATTCGTGAAGGCCGCGTTGATCACCGCGCCGCCGTTTGCCGTTTCGAGGAGGTAGCCGTCCCCGAGGTTGTTCGACGAGGAGTTCCCGGAGACGTTCACGGTGAGAGTGCCGGGGTTCGTGTTGATGATCTCGAA
Source organism: uncultured Planctomycetaceae bacterium (assembly GCA_963833105.1). GTDB lineage: Bacteria > Planctomycetota > Planctomycetia > Planctomycetales > Planctomycetaceae > DASPSM01. The sequence continues at coordinate 475,007 of CAWHWU010000014.1, read as the reverse complement.
GCCGTTTTGCGAAGTGCCGGTCGTGCCGGTCGCCGTGTTGTTGACGAGCTGGTTCGAGTTCAAGCGCAGCGAGCTGCCGTCACCGAAGGCGTTTTGCAGGAAGACGGCGTTTTGATAGCTCGTAAACTCGTTCTGGTTGATGTTGAAGTCGACGATCGGCCCGCCCGGATTGCTGATGCCGTTGCCGAAGACCGTTCCGGTCGAATTGGCGCCGCTGATGTGCAGACCCGAGATCTCGTCCACACTCGCCAAGGCAAAGACGGTCCCGTTGGCGGTGATTGCTCCATTCGAGACGAACGGCAGCCCCTCGGCGGCCGTCGTGGCGGGGATATTGATGAAACCCGCCGTCGTGTCGATCGCGTGCGACACCGACGTGCTCCACACGTGCTGGTAGTTGAACAGGTTGAACGAGCCGTTGAGCGTGAGGTTCGTTCCCGTCCCGTCGTTGCGCGGCTCGATATCGATGATGTCGACCGCAGCCTTGTTGAATTGTCGCGCCTGTTCCAACGAACTGAACGGGTTCTCCGCCGTTCCGTTTCCGGTTCCGGCCGGCAGGTTCGGATCGACGTGCACCACGAAGACCGGCAGATCCCCTTTGGTGTTGGTCGGGTTCCCCGGAGTCGTGCCGGGCACATTGAGGAAGGGCACGGATTCGTTCGAGACTTCGTCGAGGACCGGAATGCGGTCACGGCGGATCACCATGCTGCTCAACCGGTCGATCACGTCCTGAGGCTTGAACCATTTGGTCGGCATGCCGTCGGGGAGAGCCAGCGACACGTTGACGAACGTCGTCGTGTCGAACACGCTGTCGTGCTGCATTGTCACATTGACCTGGCAGTTGTCGGTCACGGCCACGTTGATACGTCCTTCGACGCCCCATGTGCCGCCGTTCGAATCGCTATGCAGGAAATAGGGCCCGACGTAGCCTGAAACTCCGTAACGGCCCAGGAAGGGGAGACGACCGCCGAATTCCAAATCGAAGCCGTCGAAGGCATCCTCGGTGACCGTTCGACGGTTCAGATCAATGTTGTAACCCTGAAAATACGGGCTGCCGGTGAACCCGGAGGAGACTGTGCTCCCGCCCTGGTCGGCCAGGACGTACCAGTTCGCGCGGACGTCGAGGTACTTGCCTAAAGACTCGGCACTGCCCGAAAACCGGAGCCAGCCAGTGTTATTCGTGTCATCCCAGTCGACCCATCCCCACAGACCCAGAATTCGGTCTTGTTCGGGGAAATATTCGCGGTAGCCGGCACCGGCGTTGAAGTAGCCCTTGCCATAGTCATCAACCGCAGCCTCCAGGGCACCAAAAAACACGCTGCGGCCCGGGACGATATGCCACGGGTAGTACAGGTCGGCTTGCCACGACGGACCTGACCAGCCGGGCGCTTGGCCAAAATAGCTGTTCAAATAGAACATCGGGCCGAACGGATCGACGTTCGCGACCCCCAACGAGTCGGAGCCCGTGGCCTGGCCGCCCATGGAATCGTAAGCGACGTTTCCGGCCGGCTGGTTCTGCGGAGGTCCATTGCCGGGGGAACCGTTCCCTGCGGGGGTGTCATCCAGCTGCACGTGGCCCGACGTTGGGGCTGGGGGTTGAGCTGTGGACGGTTGGCTTGAAGCACCTGAGAGCGAAACGGGTGAAGCGTTCTGACCATTCGGAGCAGGCGGGACCGGCAGCAATCCCGGCATGGGAGAGGGCTCAGAAGCGAACGGTGACGCAGAGGCACCGGCCGGCATAACAGGCGCAGTTCCGCTGGCATTCGAGGAAGTCGGGTCGCCGGCCAGGCACATCGAGGACACAGTCGCGCCAATGAGCAAGCCGAGCAGCGCCGTTCTCGCAATCATTTTCATCGATCGACCCGATCTTGCGACGTGGAGACCTTGTACCGCTTATGCCGGTGGTAGCAGTTATTCTGAAAGATTCGGAAAGATCGGTCGTGCGAGTTGAATCGATTTCGTATGGACGGGGGAATATGTCATGAAAACCAGCCCAACCTCCCAGATTGCCGTGTCGAAACTGCCGAACGAAATGTTTGAATAGTGTTCGCATGTTCCTATTGCTGCCCTCAAGAGATTGGATCTGGCCAAATTGGGCAGAGCGACCAAGATCAACGAATCGGGCTTTTTTTTGACAAGATGGGAATAATCGGTTGAACCCGACTGTCCGAGTTGCTGGAATACCACTTCAAATGACGTCCGCTCTAAGGGGAGCGGATTCTAAGTGGGAATCACCTTACCCAGAGGGAAGCGTCAATGAAGAAGCTCACGGCAATCCTGCTGACACTGTGCATGTGCGTAGCGGTCATCGGATGCGGCGACACGACGAGCACGACGAAAGAGACGAAGAAGACCGAATCGACGACGACCAAAACTCCGCCGGGCAAGACGCCGTAATCGCGTCTTTGCGCACACAGTAAGGTGCGAGGGCATTGCGTGTGATGAACAGTCCCGTGGGGGTTGGTTCGTCCTGGGCAGTGCCCTCGCGACGTTTGTAGGACCCGCGTCGTCTCACTTCGTCGCGAGGTCGCGCTCCGCCAGTTCGATGGCCTTGAGCAGCCCTTTGGCCTTGTTCAGCGTTTCTTCATATTCCGTCGCCGGCACGCTGTCCGCGACGATGCCGGCCCCCGCCTGGATGTAGGCCGTATCTCCCAGCATGACCAGCGTTCGCAAGGCGATACAGGTATCCATGTTGCCGGTGAAGTCGACGTACCCGACGGCTCCCGCGTAGGGACCGCGGCGATGTTTTTCGATCTCGTCGATGATTTCCATCGCCCGGACCTTGGGAGCTCCAGAGACCGTTCCGGCCGGCAATCCCGCCGCAGGGCATCGAGCGCCGTCGTCCCCGGCTTCAAGCGACCCCGGACGTTGGAGGTGATGTGCATGACATGGCTGTAGCGTTCGACAACCATCACGTCGCTCAATTCCACGGTACCGAATTCGGCGACGCGGCCCACGTCGTTGCGCAAGATCAATTAACATCACATGCTCGGCCCGTTCCTTGGGATCGGCCAGGAGTTCCTCGGCCAACCGGCGGTCTTCATCTTCGTTCGCTCCGCGAGGGCGCGTGCCGGCCAACGGACGAATCGTTACGATCCCGTCTTCGACGCGGACCATAATCTCAGGCGAACTGCCGACCAGATTTACACCTGGACTTTTTAACAGAAACATAAACGGACTCGGATTGACGACCCTGAGCACGCGATAGATCTCAAGCGGAGTCGCCGAAGTCTTCCGGGCAAGTCGCTGGCTGATGACGACCTGAAAGATGTCGCCCGCACGGATGTATTCCTGGCAGCGGGTGACGGCCGCCTCAAATTCGCCGCGGGTCACGTTCGATTGCCATCCGGATTGAGGCTCCGCGGCCAGGCGAATGTCGCTTAACCGGAGTTCGCTCGATGGGCGTTCCAACTGGGCGCACATCTCGTCGACGCGGGCCGCCGCGCGGTCGTAAGCCGACCGCGGATCGCGTTCATCAGGGCGCGTGTGTGCGATGACCAGGATGGTTTTATTGATCTGATCAAAAATCACCATCCGGTCGTAAAAAGCGAATGCCATATCGGGGATGTAACGGTCATCATCCGGCGCGTTGGGCAGGTGCTCGCTGTAGCGCACGATGTCGTAGCCGGCGTATCCGACGGCTCCGCCGCAAAACCGCGGCAGTCCGGGGAGATGCACGGCCCGGTATTGCGCGAGCAGTCGCTCGAAATCCCGCAGCGGGTCGGCGGACTGAAATTGTTCGCTGGCTCCCTCGCGGGTCACGACCACGTCGTTTCCGAACGCTTCGATTCGCAGGAAGGGATCGGCACCGAGAATGCTGTAGCGCCCGATCTTTTCTCCTCCGACGACACTCTCGAAGAGAAACGACGAGGGACCGCGTTCGATCCGCCGATAGGCTTCCACAGGCGTGAGCGCGTCCCCGAAGAGCCGGCGATAAACGGGAACGATCCGGCCTTCCGAGGCGAGGCGAGCAAAAGTGTGGTAATCCGGAAGGGTCGGCATCGGTCGGTCTGTCCTCTTTGGTCGAGCCGCCTTCGCAGCCTGTTTGCAACGCGGATTCTGCTCCGGAACGACCCTCAAAGGTGCCCAAGAGACAGACGGTGTTCAGGTTCTGTCGGAGTGCGGAGTGACCGAAGATCCGACACGAGCGTCTGGCCCGATCCATAATAACCGCTTGCCGTTACGTCGAAAAGCCGGCTCAGAGCGTCGCTTGACAGCCCCCCTCGCACCGCTAGAATTGACCACGCTCAAGCACTTCCAGCCGAACGCCTCGTTGATCGCGCCCCATGACGAAATGTAAACGCTGCCAGAAGACCGCGACCTTGCACATCACCGAGATCCGCTCGGGCACGGTGCAAGAACTGCATTTGTGCGAGACATGCGCTCAACAGTATCTGAACCAGGAACAAGACGAGACGAGCGATTCGGCCGAGGAAGTGTCGCAAAAAGAATCTGAGTCACTGGAAGAGTTCGATCATCTCGTCTGTCCGAACTGCGGCATTACCTTCCGCGAATTCCGCAGCCAAGGACGTCTCGGATGCCCGCACGACTACATTGCGTTCGCCAAGGAGCTCAAGCCCCTGTTGGAAAACATTCATGGGGAAACCCAGCACAATGGAAAATTCCCCAAACGGGCGCCGCATGCCAGCCAGCTCCAGTATCGGCTTATCAAGTTGCGCAGCGACCTGCGGAACGCGGTTGAAGAAGAAGAGTACGAAAGGGCGGCTCGCATTCGCGACGAGATCCAGTCTCTTGAAAAGAACTTCGAGGCAGAATCCGGGGGCTGAAAATTCTGTCGCCGCGGAAAGCCGTTGCGGGCCGCGGGCAGTTTCGGCGCGGGCCGCGACGGAATGCCGGACATGATGCGCCGTGGCGACGCAAGCGCGCCGGCAGTGAGGGGGAGCCAAGGAGAGTGGGCGTGGACATCGACACCCTGACGCACACCAGCGGCGAGTGGCTGCGGGGGACCGGACCCGAGTCCGACATTGTGATCTCCAGCCGCATCCGCCTTGCGCGGAACCTCGCCCAATTTCCGTTCCCCAACCGGGCCGACGACGATACCAAGTCACAGATTGAAGACAGCCTCCGCTCGAAGCTCGACCAACTCCGCATCGACACCAAGCTGAGCTATGTCGACGTCGCACGGCTCGAGAACCTCGATCGGCAGTTCCTCGTCGAACGGCAGCTCATCAGTCGCGAACATGCCGAGGCGCACGGCTCCCGCGGCGTCGGCATCGGCGACGAAGAGAACTTGAGCCTCATGATCAATGAGGAGGACCACCTGCGAATGCAAGTCCTCCGCAGCGGCTTTGCGCTGGACGACTGCTGGAATGCCATCAACAAACTCGACGACGCGGTCGAAGAGCACGTCACCTACGCCTTCAGCGAGCACCTCGGCTATCTCACGGCTTGCCCGACGAATGTCGGCACCGGAATCCGCGTGAGCGTGATGCTGCACCTGCCGGCGCTCGTGCTCACGCAAGAGATCAAAAAGGTCTTTCAGGCCCTGCAGAAGATCAACCTGGCCGTCCGCGGGCTCTACGGCGAGGGAAGCCAGGCGATGGGCGACTTTTACCAGATCTCAAACCAGATCACGCTGGCCAAAAGCGAAGAGCAGCTGATCAACGAAATCCGCGACGTCGTGCCCAACATCATCTCCTACGAGCGCCGCGTGCGCGACGCCCTCGTGAAGGAAAACCGCCAGGGATTGCACGATCAGGTATCGCGGGCCTACGGCACCCTCAAAAGTGCGCAGACCATCAGCTCTGAGGAGACGATGCACCTCCTCTCGAGCGTGCGGATGGGCATCAACCTCGGCCTGATCGACGACCTGCAAATCCCGACCGTCAACGAACTCTTCATCCACACGCAGCCGGCCCACTTGCAGAAGCTGCGGCGGGAGCACCTCAAATCGGCCGAACGGAACGTGGCGCGCGCCACCTACCTCCGCCAGCGGCTCAACGGCCGACACCGAAAACACGACTGACCGGTCGAGAATCGGTTCCGGTGCGAGTCGTCGCCAGCGGTTGGCCGACCGATCCCAATCGGCTCATTCCGCCGCCGGTTTGCCCGTGAAATACTCCGGCGCGCTTCCCTCTTTCCACTTGATGTTGCAGCCGATGCTCGCCTTCTGAGCCGTCGGGACCGGTTTTCCGGACAGAACGGCGTCGCAAGCGCCACGCAAATCGCTGCCCGTGATGGGTTTGCTGTTGCCGGGACGGCTATCGTCGAATTGGCCGCGGTAGACAAGGCGGCGGTCCGAGTCAAACAAAAAGAAGTCGGGCGTGCACGCGGCTCCGTAAGCCCGCGCGACGGCCTGCGACTCATCGAAGAGGTACGGAAAGGTATAACCCGCCGTTTTGGCTTCGGCCTTCATCTTTTCCGGGCTGTCATCGGGATGTGTGCTGACATCATTGGAATTGATTCCGACGACGCCCAGGCCTTTCCCCTGATATTCCTTGGCAAAAGCTGCCAGCGCACTGCGGAGGTGGATCACAAAGGGGCAGTGGTTGCACATGAAAATGACGAGCAAGCCGCGTTTGCCCGCGAAATCCGAGAGCGAAACGGTCTTTCCGTCGACATTGGGAAGCGAAAACTCGGGCGCTCGCTGTCCAAGCGGCCGCATGGTGGATGCCGTTTTGACCATGGGAATCTCCTTACGTCAGTCTGAGGCGCTCAGCCATCACGGTTTGGGACGGCTGAATTTTTCGATCAGCGGTTTGATGAACGGCTCGGGAACAAACGAGCGCAGCTTTTCCGCGCTGTCGTGGTGTCCCATTTGTGCGATTTGCTTGATCAACGTGCTCGAGATGTGCGCGTATTTCTCGCCGGCCATCAGGAACACGGTCTCGATATTAGGGGCCAGGACCCGGTTGGCCAGGCAGGTCGTGAACTCCATCTCGATGTCGGTCAGCGTTCGCAGTCCTCGGAGCATGAGCGACGCCTTGCAGCGGCGCACAAAGTCGACGGCTAGACCGTCAAAGCTTTCGACGCTCACATTCTTGTAGGCGGCGAGCACTTTCCCGACCAAATCGAGCCGCTCCTCTCGCGAAAAGAGGGGCCGTTTTTCCGGGTTGATGCCGATCCCAACCGTGACCCTCTCATACATGGCGGCCCCACGGCGGACGATGTCTTCGTGGCCGAGTGACATCGGATCAAAGCTTCCAACATAGACCGCATGTTTGGCATCGAGAGGGATGGCCATAGACGAGAGCCTAATCCATCAAGCTTTGCATTGCGAGTCGCGGACAATCGCCGAGCGCGGCGCCTGCACGACGTTTGGAATCGCCCGCAATGGTGCTTCGAATCGCCGGAATTTGGTCAGTCGGAGCGTCGGGTTGGCGGTTCTGTCAAAGACGACACCTGCCAAGCTGACATGAGCAACGGGACAATTCGAGGTTCATTGCCGGCGTCTGCCAATTTGACACCACGGCCTCAGCGGAGTCCGTGCATTTATACGTCGGTGGCAGAAGCCATAAGTCACTGCAGGTTATAATGTTGTGGCCTGATGCAATGCCCAGGCGACGACGCGGCAGTCCCTCAAAACGCACGGTACAGCCTTTGCAATCTAGGTCTGAGCTTGAACTTGGATCGCTCCTGCCTACGAGCGGGGTGAGCCGGCAGCGTTTGTGGATTTTTTGCGATGCCTGTTTTTCGTTGGGGACATACTTGGGAAGCGTTTGAGGACCTGGAGCGCGAGGTCGATCGCCTGCTCAATAGTGTGAATTTTGCCTTTCACGGTATTCGACTCGGCGGCCAGTTTCCCGCTGTCAACCTGTATGAGCTCGAGAACGAGTACTTGCTGACGTGCGAAGTTCCCGGCACCAAAGCGGAAGATCTCGAAGTGACAATCGCGAACAGCCTGCTCCACATCAAAGGCCGCAGGTCGGAACTGAACGGCGTTCCGGAGGAGCGGTATCGGCGCCAGGAGCGGTTTCATGGAAGTTGGCAACGCGCTCTGTCGCTTCCTGAGCGCGTTCGCGAGGAGGCGCTGACGGCCGATTTCATCGACGGGATACTGAGGATTCACCTTCCCAAAGGAGAACAAGAACAGCCTCGCCGAATTGCCGTCGCCGAAGGCTCTGATTGAGCGTACGATGTTGTTGAGGGAAAGGCCCGCGTTGGGACCACGGCTCATGTCGAATGCAACAAATAACGGCGGACCGCCGCAGAATGTCGATCGTTCCGATCTGGCGAGCGCTCCTCCGGCAACCTCTTCCAACGGGGGCATGCCCGACCACAAGGTGGAGGAAGCCAAGCCCGAAGAGTCCGCACGGGAGAGATACCTTTTCTCGCCGCCCATCGATATCTTCGAGACCGATGAGGGGCTGGTTTTGCATGCCGACCTTCCCGGTGTCTCGATCAAGACGCTCGAATTGCAGGTGCAAGACAACAAGCTGACCCTGTTCGGACGCGTCCATCCGGTCGTGCCTCCGGAGGCACGACCTTTGCATCAGGAGTATGGTGTCGGCGATTTTTTGCGGTCTTTCATCCTCAGCGAGGAAGTCGATCACGAGCGGATCACGGCCACGATGAACAACGGAGTGCTGAAAGTCGTGCTTCCCAAGGCGCCGCAGACAAAGCCGCGGCGCATTGAGGTGAATGCCGAACCCACTCCCTAGCAAAAGGGGTTTGAACCATGTCTGACAGCATGCACTCCAACTCGATGGGATCCAATTCGATCTCGCAGTCAGTCGAGAAATTGCGGCGAGAATTCGAACGGTGGGTCGAGGCTGCGTTGCAGCAAGGGGGCCGGGCGCTGGATGTGGTCGGCTTGCGGGCGTCCGACCGCCAATGGTCGCCGGCCATCGACCTGACCGAAACGCCCACCGAAGTTCACGTCGACGTCGACTTGCCGGGTGTCGAGCCCTCGGTCGTCGATGTGTCGCTTGCGGGAAATATGCTGACGATCCAGGGGCCCAAAAAGCTCTCGATCACTCCCGAGGGGGCTGTGCCTCACGTTGTCGAGCGGATGCACGGGCCATTTCATCGCATGATTCCAATGCCTGCTCCCGTCTTGCCCGACAGTGTGTCGGCGGAGCTGAAAAACGGCGTCCTGCGTCTGCGTCTGCTGAAATCGGAAAAGGCACGGGCGCAAAAGATTCCCATTCGCACCGAGCCGGCGGTTCCGATCATCCCTCGAACGCCCGAGCCGATCCCCTCCGTGTAAGGCGGCCTCTTCGAGACGGGTGATGGAATCGGTGCCGCGCCATCGAATCGCCGGAGTTGTGCTGTGCGGCGGCAAAAGCTCGCGGATGGGGCGTCCGAAACTATCGCTCCCTTTCGGCACCGAGACGATGCTGGCCCGCGTGGTGCGGATCGTCGGCGAGGTGATCTCTCCGGTCGTGGTGATCGCGGGAGCCGGACAAGAACTCCCCAATCTTCCTTCGGGAACGCTCGTCGCATTGGATGAGATTCCCGACCAGGGCCCGTTGGGCGGATTAGCTGCGGGGCTGGCACTGCTGCGGGGCAGGGCGGAGGCGGTGTACCTGTCGTCGTGCGATGTGCCCTTGCTCAAGCCGCAATTCGTCCGCGCCGTGATCGAAGCGCTTGGCCGGCATGAACTCGCCGTACCGTGGGACGGCCAGTATTTTCATCCGCTGGCGGCAACCTACCGTCTGACGGTTGAGTCCCGCGTCAAGCGGATGATTGCCGAATCGCGGTTATCAATTCATCGCCTCAGCCAGGAGTGTGACGCACGCCGGCTCGATGTGCAGGAGCTTCGGGCGATCGACGCCGAACTCGTCTCGCTCCACAACGTCAACAGCGAGGATGAATATCGCGAAGCCTTAAACATGGCCGGATTTGCGGCCAAGGACGAAGTGCGACGATCTGAAACCTAGACCGATCAACTCGGCGTCGGCCCCGGATCGGCCGGCTTCGGTTTCTCCGCAGGACGAATCAGCCCTTTCTGGATGTCGTTGACCACTTCCGCGAGCAGGGCGGGATTGGCCGTTTTCATCACGTGGGCGAGGCGGGTTGGCGGAACATTGAGCCGCGTCATGAGTTCGGACGCCTGTTTCCACAAGCGTTCGGTCTTCTTCCCGGACGCCAGGTACAGGTCTGTGGCGATCTCGCCGAGTCGGACAAAATCGATGTCGTCGCGGTTGTCGTAATACCGCTTGATGATCTTTTTTTGGTAGTTGCTGTAATCTTTCATGCTTCACGTCTCGGCTGGGCTCATTGCGGATGACCGCAAAGGAGAAAGCCCTTGGAATGCGGACAGGCATCTGTTAAGAGTCCCATCATGTCGCACGGATTCCTCGGGTACAACGCGACCTTCATGCTCGACTTAGTTGTTTGCGCGCTGGTGTTGCTGGTCCCCGTGTTGGCGGTGAGCATTTATCTTGTCAAATTCCGACGCCTCTATACATGGCACCGCCGATTGCAGCTCCTCCTGGCCGGCATTCTGCTGTTTGCCGTCGTTGCTTTCGAGGTCGACGTGCAAGTCGTGCACCACGGCTGGCAGAACATCGTGCGTCAGGCTCGGCCCGACATTTCTGCCTCTGATTTCGACTTCGCCCGGACGCTCTTGCACGTGCACCTGATCTTTGCCGTCTCGACTCCCTTGCTGTGGGCCGTGACGATTAGCCTGGCACTCCCTCGCTTCGGCAATCCGCCCGCCCCGTCGAGGCATAGCCCAGTGCACCGGTGGTTGGGCTGGGCCGCGGCCCTCGACTTGACGATGACGTCCACCACGGGCCTTTTATTCTATTTTTTCACGTTCGTGAACCGTTAAGATCAAGGATCGGCCACCAACGGTGCCGAGGTGATTCGCAATTCTTAACGGGGAGGGACGACTGTGAACAGTGCGCGGCTCAATTTGATCGTGTCAGTGGCCATCTTGGCGTCAGGCGCCGTGGACCAATCAACTGCCCACGCCGCCGAGCTGCGGGCCGGAATCGCCAAAATCGACATCACGCCCCCCTTGTCGCTCAAGGCGTCGCTGGGCGGATACGGCGATCGGATGAATCGTCCGGCCACCGGCGTTCACGACCGCATCATGGCCAAGGCACTCGTTTTGACCGACGGCCATAAGAAGTTCTGCCTGATGACCGTCGATGCCCTGGGCTTTGCGCCGTCGATGAAGACGTCCGTGCTCGATCGCCTGACCGACAAGGGCTGGACCGCCGAAAACCTCATGATGCTGGCCAGCCACTCGCATACGGCCATTGAAATGAACAACCTCAATCCGCTCAACAGCTTCCAGATCCCGCAGATGGGCATTCATAATCCGCCGCTGTTTGAGCTGATCATGCACCGCCTGGCGCAGGTCGTGGGCGACGCGGAAAAAACGCTCGTTCCAATCACGATGGGCGTTTCCAGCATCGAGCTGCATGGCTGGAATCGCAATCGCCGCATCCCGGGCGGAATCGTCGATCCCGAATTGACCGTCGTCCGCGTCGATCGCCTCGATGGAAAGCCGTTTGCGGTCTTCGTGAACTGGACGTGCCATCCGACCTTTATGGGGCCTCAGGATATGATGTTTTCCGGCGATTATCCCGGCCACATGCAGCGAACGCTCGAGGCTTTGATCGGTGACGGCGTCGTCGCCATGTTTTCTAACGGGGCCGAGGGGGACCAATCGAACATCGCGCGGCCGGATTCGGGCAATTCCCGCTGGGAAAAGGCCGAACGCTATGGCCGGGAGCTGGGGATTCAGGTCTGGCAGGTCTGGCAAAAGATCGCGACGACCCGCAACGTTCCCTTTGCTTTCCATCTCGAGGAGATCAACCTGCCCAAGCGCCAGTGGAGTCCCAACTTCCGTGAAACGGGGGGAAAAGAGTACGGCCTGACCGAAGACGTCCTCCGCGAAATGCTTCCCAAAATGTGGCCGGCCAAGTCGGCGAGCGTGTCCCTTCGCCTGGGCGACCTGGTGGTCATCGGAATTCCGGGCGAACTCTGCACCGGAATGGGACTGCAGGTCAAACACCGGGCCAAAGAGATCACCGGAGCCTCGCACCCGATCATCGGCGGCCTGGCTGACGAGTGGATCGGCTACATCGTCCCCATCGAGCAGTACAAGATGGGGAAATACGAGGCCAGCATGAGCTTCTACGGCCCGACGCTGGCTGACGTCATCGTGACGAGCGTGATCCGCGGCGTCGAGCACCTGCAGGAGCAAAAACTTTCAGCCAATCGCTGATTTTTTTGCCGAAATCACGCCCGCCCCTTGACCGGACACTTGGTTTTCAAGATATCAAAATCGTACAAATCGCACGATTTTGATCACCGGTGATCTATTTTTCTGGTTTTTCTGCGGCGCAAAAAAGGAAAACCAGCGAATTCCGCGGACTCTCCAGAGGAAGCGCGTCATTTGACCAATCGTTGTCTAAAATTCTGATTGGTCATGCTGGACGCGTGCGTCCTCGCGACCGGCCCGGCGTCGCGCGGGAGGTGGGTGCCCGCGCGCTGTGCGCGAGCGATCGGCTGCAACAAGCGCGCTTTCGACCCGGTCTTGGGCCCGCCGCTCGGCTACGCGCCGGGCGGCGGGATGTTGCTCGTCGCCCGGTCGAGCTCCCTCAGGTGCAGATAGAGCGCGCTTAACGCGGCAATCAGCGCGACGCCCAAGAAGACGAAGACTTCGTGCTCCTTGAAGGCGCCCCAGATGTGCCGCATGTGGCGGCCGAACCACAGCACAAGCACCGCCCAAAAACCAACCCACAACGTCGCCCCCACGACATTGAAGAGGATGAATCTCCGCCACGACGCCGCCATGCAGCCGGCCAAAATGGCGTAGATCTGCCGCACCCCCTCGAAGAAGCGGCCCAGGACGACAAACGCCGCCCCATAGTTCGTATAGAACGTTTCGATCTTTTTGAGCCGCTCGGAGTCGATCCAGATGTAGCCGCCGTACTTCTGCAGGAGCTTGTGTCCGCCGAATCGCCCGACGGCGAATCCGACGAACCCGCCCGATACCGACGCCGCCCAGGCACATACAATGACCGGCACGATTCGCATCTGGCCGTGCGCCGCCGCCAGGATGGCCGCGATAAACACCGTCTCCCCCGGCACGGGGAACCCGAAATTCTCGATGAAGATCAGCCCGAAGAGCCCGGCATAGCCGTACTCCTGCAGCAGCTTGCGAGCCGTCTCCATCAATTGATGCAAATGTTCGTGAGACACGGCGAAGAACCCCACCTGTTGGAAACGTCGTTGTAGCAAAACGGATTCCACGTGCCACTCCCGACCGCGGAGAAAAGCTCCTCTTGACGATCTGCTACCGCGGTAGTAGATCTAGGCCATTCGATCGTGGCGACGGAATCACGTCCCGGTGGGCGATTGCTCGCCGGCAGTGACGAGCCGGCGAGGAGTGCCCAGGTTATGAAGGAAAAACACCAACTGGCCGAGCTGCAATTGGCCATCATGCACGTGTTGTGGGCCCGCGGCGAGGCGACCGTCGCCGAAGTGCGGGAGGCTCTCAGTCAGACCCGCCCGCTGGCTCACACGACCGTCGGCACGATGCTGGCGAAGATGGAGCGTAACGGCCAGGTGCGGCACCGCGCGGAGGGAAAGGTGAACATCTATCGGCCCGCCGTGCAAAAGGAGAAGGTCCGCCAGTCGATGGTGTCCGACCTGGCCAGCCGTCTGTTCGCGGGGGACCTCACGGAAATGGTGAGCCACCTCCTCGACAGCCGCAAGGTCTCGCCGGACGAGCTGGCCCGCCTCAAGGCGCTGATCCGGCAGAAAGAGGAGGCCGGCGATACTGAATGACATGCACTTCGTGACTTTCCCGATCGCCCGTCTCGCGCTGGCGTACCTGTTGCATTCGACGCTGCTGCTTGGCGGAACGTGGCTCGTGTTGCGGGCGGCGCATCTCCTCAGTTGGGCACTCGAGGAGCGGCTGTGGAAGTTGGCCGTGATGCTTCCCTTGATCACCGCGGCGATCCCGCTCCCGGCGTCGTGGTCGCGGCCACTGGCGCGACTCAACTTTGAGCGGGCCGTTCCTCCTCCACAAAAGCTCGAGCCGGCCACTGCTCCGGTTGAAGTAAGCAGGGGTCCGCTCATCGCCATCGGTTCCTCTCCGGCCGACCAAACCAACGCTGCTCGTCGTCAGGCCGCGATTTTTGTTTCCGTTCCAAGAGGAAGAACAGCAAGAGGCGCCGCACCATTCCGCGATTGAGCCGTTCGAAGCCGTCCCAATTGCGGAGTAGTGGACGCGGGCATTGGACGCGGCGACCGTGCTCACTCGCGCTCGCGGCCCGCATTCGCGCATGTTGATTTACGAGCCGGCGAGTGGCGCCGACGTGAATGGCCGGACCGAGTCGCCGGTTGCGCTTCGATCCGAAGCGCGGCCACATCCTGGCGAGGCGGGGCGCCGAACAGGCGGCGGTACTCGCGGCTGAACTGGGACGGGCTTTCGTACCCGACGTGAAACGCCGCCTCGGCCGCGTCGAGGCCGTCGCCCAGCATCAGCCGCCGGGCCTCCTGCAGGCGGAGGCGTTTCTGGTACTGCAGCGGGCTCATCGCCGTCACGGCCTTGAAGTGCAGGTGCAAAGCCGACGGGCTCATTTTCACGTGCTTCGCCAGCGACTCGATGCGGAGCGGGTCGGCAAAATGGTCCTTCAGCCAGCGGATGGCCCGCGCGATTCGCTGGGCCGGGGCGCCGGCCGAGACCATTTGCCGCAGCCGCGATCCCTGTGGGCCGGCGAGAACGCGATAAGTGATCTCGCGAAGCGCCAGCGGCGCGAGCGGCCCGATGTCGTGGGGCGAATCGAGCAGGGTGACGAGCCGCCGGACCGCGTCGAGCAGTGGCGGTTCGACCGGCGTCACCGCGATTCCTCGCTCGGGCGGGCCGAGCGGCGCGGTTGTCATACCGTCGGCTAGAATTTCGCCGATCACACCCGGATCGAGCGCGAGGCGCACAGCGAGATAGGGGCGGCCGGCGGACGCTTCGACCACGCGAGCGGCGACAGGCAGGTCGATTGACACCAATAAGAACTGGGCCGGGTCGAGTCGATACTTCTCCCCCGCCAGCAGCACGTCCTTTGCCCCCTGGGCGACGATGCACAGGGACGGCTCGTAGACCAGCGCGGTAAGCTCCGACGGAGCGGAGAAGCGGGACAGCTTGAGCGCAGGCACCGCCGTGTCGTGGCCGCCATCCGCGCGTGCCTGTCGCTCAATCGCCGACGCAAGGTTTGCCAGCTCGTCTGTTGCCATGTGTGGCCCAATTATCCGTTTTCAGCCGTAGGGTGGGACCAGCGAGCAAAGCGAGCGCAGGCCCACCGCCTGTTCTCCATCCCGTCTTTCTGCTCACTCGGACGGCGGTGGGCCATCGGCCTCAAAGCCGGCCTCGTCCCACCCTACGATGATCGGCAAACGTTTCTCAAAGTCATGCACCGCCTTCGTCGCGTCTGTCACAAGTTTACCATCGCGATCCCTCGCAGCCAGCGGCGTTTCCGCGATTCGTGGAGGATTAGGCAAGCGTCCGAGACGATCGGGCTACCGCTGCGCGAGCCGATCGGCCGACAATCCTTCAGTCGGATCGAAAAAACGTGAAAGCGCGGTACGCAGGATGCGGTCTCAACGTCAGTCAGCCGAGAACGGCCGACCCGAAAATCGAACTGTCGTTCCGCTCACTCAAAGGCAGAAGGGGCCCATGGAGATCAAACGAAACGGATCGCAACCGTCGAACAAGGGACCGGCCGATTGGTTTTCGGGCACAGTGCGCAGTGATCCCTTGTTCCAACCGAACTCTCCGGCGCGCACGTCGGCTGCGACTGTCACGTTCGAGCCGGGCGCGCGCACGGCCTGGCACACTCACCCGCTCGGTCAGACATTGGTCGTGACGGTCGGCTGCGGTCGGGCACAGCGTTGGGGCGGACCCGTCGAGGAGATTCGGCCGGGCGACGTGATCTGGTTCCCGCCGGGGGAGAAGCACTGGCACGGTGCCGCGCCGACGACGGCCATGACGCACATCGCCATCCAGGAACAGCTCGACGGCAAAGTCGTCGACTGGATGGAGAAAGTGACCGACGAACAGTACGGCAAGTAACGCCTGTGGTCCGATCGTGCGGGTCATGCCGCGAAACTAATGAAACATGATTCTCGTCCCTGTCAGGAGTTCCAAAATGAAGAAACGCAAACTTGGAAAGAGCAATCTCGAAGTTTCGGCCCTCGGGCTCGGCTGTATGGGAATGAGTTTTTCCTATGGGCCGCCCAAAGACAAACAGGAGATGACCGCGCTGCTGCGGGCGGCTGTCGAACGGGGCATCACATTTTTCGACACGGCCGAGGTTTACGGGCCGTACACGAATGAAGAGCTGGTGGGCGAAGCCCTCGCTCCTCTCCGTAAGCAGGTGGTGATCGCCACCAAGTTCGGGTTTGAGCTCCATCCGGACGGGAAGCCTGGTTGGCTCGGATTGAATAGCCGGCCTGAACACATCAAGCAGGCCGTCGAAGGATCGCTCAAGCGGCTCAAGACCGATGTCATCGATTTGCTTTATCAGCACCGCGTCGATCCGAACGTGCCGATCGAGGACGTGGCCGGCGCCGTGAAAGAGCTGATTCAATCCGGCAAGGTGAAGCACTTCGGCCTGTCCGAAGCGGGGGCGAAGACGATCCGCCGCGCCCACGCCGTCCAGCCCGTGACTGCGGTGCAGAGCGAATATTCGCTTTGGTGGCGACGTCCTGAGGAGGAGGTCTTGCCGGCGCTCGAAGAACTCGGGATCGGCTTCGTTCCGTACAGCCCGCTGGGCAAGGGCTTCCTCACGGGCAAGATTGACGAGACGACGAAGCTCGACAGCACCGATTTCCGCAACACCGTCTCGCGGTTCTCGGCGGAGAATCGGAAAGCGAATCAGGTGTTGGTTGATCTGCTCGCCCAGATCGCCGCCCGGAAACAGGCAACACCCGCGCAGCTCGCGCTGGCGTGGCTGCTGGCTCAGAAGCCGTGGATTGTGCCGATCCCGGGGACCACGAAGTTGGAGCGCCTGGAGGAGAACATCGGAGCGGTCGCCGTCGAGCTGACGCCCGCCGACCTCCGCGAGATCGACAACGCCGCGTCGAAAATTGAAGTGCAAGGGGAACGGTACCCCGAACATTTGGAGAAGATGACCGGCCGCTAGTGCTAGAGCAGGAAGTCAGTTGACGAGCCGCCGGCTTTACGCCGGCGGTTTTCGAGCAGCGCTCGACGCGCCGTGAAAGACCGCCGGCGTAAAGCCGGCGGCTCGTTGGAACGGCGCGACATCGTTTGGTCGTACCGGCCGTTCAAGGACCGGTCACCGACGGGACCGGCTCAGCGCCTTCAAATCCGTCCGGCGCGGTGCTGCCAGTCGCGGCGCGCAGCGTGACGACCCGCAAGGAGTCGTAGATCGGCGCGTTTTCGAGAAGTGTCGGGACCAGCATGGCTGCGAAGCAGGCCGACAACATCGGCAACAGCATGGTGAAGCTGCCCGTCATTTCGGTGACCAGCGTGATTCCGGTGATCGGTGCCCGCACAACACCCGTAAAAAAGGCAGCCATGCCGACGACGGCCAGGGTGCGGGGATCGGGGGCCCATTCCGGGAAAATGCGTTGGCACACAATCCCGAAGACGAGGCCGCTTTGTGCTCCCAGGACGAGCAGGGGTGCGAAGAGGCCGCCCGGTGTGCGGGCCGCGTAGGAAACGGGCCCCAGCACGAAGCGGAGGACAAAGACGACGAGCAGCCAGCGGAGCGGTTCGGTTCCCGTGAGCGTGTGCTGCGTGATGGAGTCGCCGCCCCCCACGACACTCGGTGCGAACCACGCCAAGAGGCCCACCACGCCGCCGATGGCCAGAGCGAAGCGTTCCACGGACCAATTCAGGCGTCGGTCGGTCGCGGCAAGTGTGCCGAGGAGGACCTTGTTGTAGGCGACTCCCAACAGCCCGGCGACGACGCCGAGTAGGAGATGCAGGGGGACCGTGGCGAAATTGGTGTACGGTTCGAGTGCAATCGCAAAGTCAGGTTGGTCCCCCAAGAAAACCCGGCTGACGGCGATCGCGGCGGCCGATGCGCCGAACGTGGCGATCGCGATTCGGGTGTCAAAACGACGCACCAGTTCCTCGAGGACGAAAACCGCCCCCGCGATTGGCGCATTGAAGGCCGTCGCCAGGCCGGCGCCGGCGCCGGCGGCCAGCAAAACGAGACAATCCGGCACTCCACGTCGGAAAATGCGCCCGACGAGATGGGCCAGGGTCGCCCCCATCTGTACAGTCGGACCTTCACGACCGAGCGCCAGCCCCGAGCCGATTGCCACCACGCCGCCGACGAATTTCACCGGGATCAATTGGAGCGGCGCGGGGGGAAGTTCCTCGAGCAGGACGGCCTCGACGTGGGGAATACCGCTGCCGGAGGCGATCGGAGAGAAACGGCGCACAAGCCACGCCGCGAAAGCGGCCGCGGCCGCACAGAGCGCCGTCATCACCACCAGGCCGGCCAGGTTTGCCACCACGTTGGTCCCGTGCGCGTGGGCGATCGCCCAGTCGCGAAAGCGATCGGCTTGCTGGAGGGTCAGGCGAAAGAGAGCGCCCACCAGACCGGCGGCCGCGCCCGCCACAAAGGAAAGTCCCGCGATCACGGACAGACTCCCCGATGCCCGCTCAAGGTGGCCGAGTGGCCGCGGCTCTTTGGCCATTTCATCGCCCTCGTGTGTCGTTTGACCTTCCTGTGCGGTGCCGTTCACTCCGCAGAAAATTGCGATCGTCCGGCTGCACGAAGGGAATTTATGGAAAGCCGGGCTCTGGCCGTCAATCGTACGGGTAAAGTGCAGTGACGCAGGCGAGCCTCCTTGGGGCCGCCGGACGTTTGGCTCAGAAGGACGTTTGAGTGCATGTTGCGGCACGTTTTCGGATTTCCGGCGGGTGACGACTCCCTCTAAATCCAAAGTGGTCTACGATGGGATGTGATCGCTTTTGTATCGAGACCATGGAAGCGGACGATGGGGACGATCGCTGAAACGTTGGCCCAGGCTCGGCAGCTTCACGAGGCTGGGGAATTGGCCCGTGCCGAGGCTCTCTATCAGGAAATCCTGCGGGATGAGCCGAACCACGGGGAGGTTCTCTTCCTGCGGGGTCTCGTGGCTCAGCAGCAGAATCGTCTGCAGGAGCGCTGGACTATTATCGCCGCGCGTTGCCGCAACGACCGCAGGGCGCCAATCTTCTCTATCAACTGGGGCTGACGTGCCAGGGGCTCGGCCTGTTCCAGGAGGCGGGAGCGCATTTTCGGGAGTGTCTTCGCCTGCGTCCGCATGCGTCCGCCGCGTGGTTTTCCCTGGGGAATGTGCATCTTCAGTTGGGCCAGCTTGACGAGGCGATCTCAAAGTATCGGGAGGCCGTCCGCCTGCAGCCGGGCTTGGGGCCGGCCTTCTTGAACCTCGCCAACGCGCTGCAGCGACAGGGACGCCTTGCGGAGGCGGCCGATTGCTTAGGCGGCTATTTGGTGCGCCAACCTCTCTATGCCGAGGGGCATTACAATCTGGCGAATGTTCTCGTCGTGCTTGAGCGACTGGACGAGGCCGCCGTTCATTACCGGGAGACGCTTCGCCTGCGTCCCGAATTCTGCCAGGCCCACAATAATTGGGTGCTCTGCTGCTTGAGCAAGGCAAAGTCGATGAGGCGATCGAGCACTTTCAGGAAGCGTTGCGATTGCAGCCTGAGTACGCCGACGCGCACGTCAATTTGGGAAACGCACGACGAGAACGGCTGGAAACGGCTGAGGCGGTGGAATCGTACGAAGAGGCACTGCGGATCGAGCCTCGCAATGCTCGGGCGCACAATAATCTCGGGGAAGCGTGCCTTGAATTGGGGGATGCCTCGCGAGCTCAGGTC
Organism: uncultured Planctomycetaceae bacterium; assembly: GCA_963833105.1. GTDB lineage: Bacteria > Planctomycetota > Planctomycetia > Planctomycetales > Planctomycetaceae > DASPSM01. The sequence continues at coordinate 455,224 of CAWHWU010000014.1, read as the reverse complement.
CACTTGCGGGAGGCGCTCGGGATTGATCCGGGCTATGTTTCACCCCTGCTGCAACTGGCCGCCAATGGCTTCTATTCGCCGGCGGAGCCCGGCATCGAAAAACTCCGGGCCCGGCTGAACGACGCGCGATTGCCCGACGAAGCGGCGAGCCAGCTTCATTTCATCCTCGGTTACGTGCTCGACCGGGACGGAGCGACGGACGCAGCCTTTGAGCACTTTTGTCGCGGCAACGCCCTGAGGCGGTCGCTCTTCCAGCGGAAAGGAACCGCCTACGACGCCGAGGCGCACGCACGCTGGATTGATCGACTGATCGCTTTTTTCTCCTCCGATTTCTTCAAGCGAACCGAGGGCTTTGGGCTCGCGAGCGAGGTGCCGATCTTCATCGTGGGCATGCCGCGGTCGGGAAGCACCCTGGTCGAGCAGATCCTCTCCGGGCATTCACAGGTCGCGGCTGCCGGCGAGTTGAAGACAGTGAACCGGATCGTGGCCGGGCTGCCGGCGAAACTCGGCTCTGCACACGGTTATCCCGAATGCCTGGCGGCGCTCGACGCGGCCCAGGCGAGCGAACTGGCGGAAGGCTATCTGGCGGAGCTGAAGCGGCACGGCCCGTCGGCGGTGCGCGTGACGGACAAGATGCTCGACAATTATCTTTATCTGGGGCTGCTTGCCGTGCTGTTTCCGCGGGCCCGTGTGATTCACTGCCGGCGAGAACCGCTCGACGTTTGTCTTTCGTGCTTTTTTCAGTATTTCAAAGGACTGAGCTTTAGTTGGGACCTCGACGACTTGGGGCGACACAACCGCGACTACGAGCGATTGATGGCCCATTGGCGAGCCGTGTTGCCTTTGCCCGTCTTCGATGTGGCCTACGAAGAGTTGGTCGCGGATTTGGAAGCGGTGAGCCGCCAGCTGGTTGCCTTTTGCGGCCTGGAGTGGGAGGCGGATTGTCTCCGGTTCGAGGAGAATGAGCGCGTGGTGCGAACGATGAGCCGGGTCCAGGTGCGGCAGCCGATTTATCAGAGTTCGGTTGGCCGCTGGCGGCGCTATGCGGCTCATCTGGCTCCGCTGATGCAAGCGTTGGGGCACGAAGCGATTGCTCCAGCGCAACAATCGCCAGCCGGCACACCCGGTCAGGGCCATGAATCGGCGTAATACTTCATTGGGGGCTGGAGTGAGATCGATCAGTTTGAGAACGGCGGCGGCTTCCATTCTTCAAGGATGCCGGTCGCGTTCGGTCGTCGGGCGGTTGTTTCGCGGTTTGGTTTCGGTGCTCGTGCTTTGTGCGTTCTCGGCTGCGATCCGGGCCGACGACGACGAGAACGACACGGTTCCCGGCCTCGTTGGAACGTACCGAGCGGGTCGCACAACAATTCGACGTATCGATCCGGAAGTCGCCTTTGACTGGAAGTCGGACGCGCCCGATCCGCGCTTGGCTCGCGGCCCGTTTTCGGTCCGCTGGTCGGGCCAGCTGCTTGTTCGCGAGGCGATTCCGTTCCGCTTTCACGCGTTCGTTCAGGGCAATGTTGCCGTCACCGTCGGCGGCCGATCTGTGTTAACCGGACGGCGTCAGGCTGCCGGCTGGATCAGCGGTGATGCGATCGACGTCGGGTTGGGAGAAAAGCCGATCAGCATCACGTTCGACTCGTCGGCCAAGGGAGCAACTCTCAAGCTGTTCTGGTCGTCGGCGCGTTTTCCGCTCGAGCCGTTGCCGGCCTATTTGCTGTTCTGTGATTCCTCGGCCGTTCCGGAGCGGAAAGAGCTCGCTCAAATCGAAAAGGGCCGGCGCGAGTTCGAGGTGGCCCGTTGCAACCGCTGTCATCATCGGCCCGAGCTCTTTTCGCTGGCGGCCCCGTCTTTGGTGCATGTCGCCGACGGTTTGAGCCGCTCGGCAATTATCGAGAAGGTCGCCCGACACACTTCACGACCGGCGGGCGAACACATGCCGACGTTCGACCTGACCCGCGACGAGGCGTCGGCCATCGCGGCGTTTTTGATTCACAACGCCACGCCGGCTGGACTCGAAGAGGCGCCTGAAGTTTCGAACGTCAACAAGGAGGCGCGCAAGGGGGAGACGCACGTCTGCACACTCGGCTGCCTCGCTTGCCACACAATCCGGGGGCGAAAAACGGGTTCGGTGTTGGGAAATTCCGCTGGTTACGGCGGGGGCGATCTCTCGGCCATCGGTTCCAAGCGGTCGGTCGACTGGCTGTGGACCTGGCTTGCCAAGCCGGACGCCATCAATCCCGACCGTCGCATGCCGGTCTTCAACATCAAGAAAAAAGAGCGGCGGCAGATCGTGAGTTATTTGTCGACTCTCACAGGACCGCTCGACAAAGCGGAGGCCAAGGCATCTCCTGCTAGCACTGTGAACGATCAGGCGCTTGTGGAACGTGGTCGGGTGCTTGTTGCCAAGGCGCGCTGTGCGGCCTGTCACGCGATTAACGATGCTCAGCCGGATATCGCTTCCCTTGCGAATCTTTCGATTCCAATTGGCCGTTGGGATAACTCATGCCTCGGCACTCAGCCGGATCGCAGTCGATTCCGTCCAGCCTTCTCGCAAGTCGACCGCGCGGCCGTGATTGCCTACGTGAATGCCCATGCCGCCCGCCTTTCGGGCGAGGCCGAAATCGTCCGCGGCGAGCGTCTGTTGGAACGAAAGCAGTGCGTGGCCTGCCATGCCCGCGGCGGGCATCCCGGTCTCGGGGGCGCCGCGGTTGGCATCGTGCGGAGCAAGGGATCCCTGCGAACTGCCGCAGAGACTTTGATTCCGCCGAATCTGACGGCCGTCGGGGACAAGCTCAAAGACGAAGCTTTGGCCGAGGCTGTCAACGGCGGCATGAAGAAACGTCGCTTGCCGTGGCTGGCCGTCCGGATGCCCCGCTTTCAGCATTCGGATCTGGAACGGTCGGCACTCCTGGCGGCTTTTATCTCGCGTGATCGCATTCCCGAGGGCGCCCCGAGTCGGCCGTCGCGCGGTCCGACGCAGCGCAAGCCCGGCCTGAGGCCGATGCGAACGAAGAGAGTCGCATGGTCGCCGGGCAGAAGCTCGTCGGGCCGAGCGGGTTCAGCTGCATCGCCTGTCACGACATGGGGACCTACTCCCCCAAGAATGTGGCGATCCCCACGCATGGCTCGGATCTCATGGGGATCGGCCGGCGCATGCGGCGGGAGTTTTTCCTCCGTTGGACGCAGGCTCCGCTACGAATCCGGCCTGGCATGGAGATGCCGTCGTACGAACGGCCCGTGGCCGGCTTGCTGCACGGCAACATCGCCCTGCAATTGGCGGCACTCTGGGAGGCACTCAATGATCCGCGGTTCACTCCGCAGATCAATCCATCGGCGGTCGAGCAATTCCTGGTCGTGCGACCGGGCGAACCCGCGCGGATCGTTCGCGACGTTTTCGCCAAACGCAAAGGGGGCGACGGACCTGTCGCGAGAGCGTTTGCGGTCGGCTTCAACAACGGCCATTCCGTGCTGTTGGATCTCGATCTTTTCTGCCTGCGCGACTGGACGGTAGGGGACTTTGCTCGCCAGCGGACTTCTGGAAAGAGCTGGTTCTGGGATTTGGCAGGCGTGCCGGTGGCGAGCGAATTTGAGCCGTCACCCGATCTGGCGCTTGCCCGCGACGACTCAAAAAGTGGTCCGCTGATCCTGCCGAAACGTGATTTCGGATCGCTGGGCCAACTGACAACGTATCGGCGACAGGCTGACGGTGTCGAGCTGAGTTACCGAGTCAATTTCGACCTAGGCCGAGCGCTCCGATCGATCGAAGTCCGCGAGACTTTGCTTCGGCTGAAAGCGGAGGGCGCGAAACCCGCTGGCTTCGAGCGGCGAATCGAGATCGTCCACAGAATTGACGGCTATCACGTGCTGGTTCGAATGCCGAAGGCCAAGCTTCTTCTGAGCGGCGCCTCGATCGAGCGAGCCGCGGGAAGCCCGAAACCGAACGACGACCACGGAGTGCCGTCGGGATGGGCAGCTCTTCACGGGGGATCCTTGCCGGGAAAATCGATTTCCGCAGTGAGTTTCGAGTATCGCTGCGCCAACCACTCCACGCTGTCGCCCTACGAGCCGCCGAAGGCGCCGAAACTCGCGCCCGAAATGGTGGATTGCGTGCCGGGCTTCGACGAAGTCCGCTTGCCGCTCGAGCGGTCGATCATGCCCACGGGAATTGCCTGGACGTCGGACGGAAATCTGGTCTTCACGTCGCTCAAGGGGCACGTCTATCGGGCCCGCGATACGGACGGAGACGGTATCGAAGACCGGCTCGAAGTGATCGAGGAGGGGCTGGCTGCTCCGTACGGATTGCTCGCCGAGGGGCGTGACTTGATCGTGGCCCACAAACCGGAGTTATTGCGCCTGCGCGATACGGACGGTGATCGGCGGGCCGATTTGCGGTCCGTGCTCGCCACCGGCTGGGGATATTCGGAGAATTACCACGACTGGACGTGCGGCCTCGTTCGTGACGCGCATGGCCTCTTTTACGTCGGTCTGGGAAGCGACTATTCGCAGAAAAACCGCTCCCTCGAGTCGTCGCGCTGGCGTGGGAAAATCCTGCGGATCGACGGGGCCGGCCATGTCACGCCGATCGCGCACGCTTTCCGCTATCCAACCGGCCTGGCTTTTGACGGTGAGGGCCGGTTGTTCGCCACCGATAACCAGGGGGACCAGAACCCATTCAATGAGCTGAACCACATCGTCGAAGGCCGCCATTACGGCGTTCCTAGTCTGCACGAAGAGGATTTGAATTCTTCCGCGACGCCGCCAGCCGTTCAGATCCCCCATCCGTGGACGCGGAGCGTCAACGGAATCTGTTTTCTCCCAGACTCGCCCCAGGGCAAAAAATGGTTTGGAGCGCTGGCGGGGCAGGGGATCGGCTGCGAATACAACGGCCGCTTCCTGGTCCGCTTCACGCTGCAAGAGGTCGACGGAACGGTCCAGGGGGCGGTCTATCCTTTCAGCCGGTCACCCGACGAGAGGCCGCCGTCGGCTGCCGACGCGACGTCGCTCGATCCGAATAGGCACGCGTTTACCGGGCCGCTGTGCTGCGCCGTCTCACCTCGCGGTGATCTGTTTATCGGCGACATCCAGGACAGCGGCTGGCTCGGCGGAACAAACGTCGGCGATATTGTGCGATTGCGGCCGAACGCCCACCTCTCAAACGGTCTTCAGGAAATCCGCGCCACGCCGCACGGATTCCAACTCACGTTCTTCCAACCGGTCGATCGCAGCGTGGCAGAATCACCGTCGAGTTATAGCCTTGTCGGCTATACCCGCGTGTGGCGCGGCGGCTATGCGACTCCCGACACGGGGAGGCACAGGGTCAGCGTCCGGAAGTGCACCGCATCGCCCGATGGGCGGACGGTGGTCCTTCTCACCGATCGATTGCGAGAGGGCTACGTCTACGAGGTGTCGACTGCCGAGTTCGGGGCGACTCCGCGGCAAACATTCTGGCCCCGCACGGGCTATTACACGCTGCACCGCATTCCGAAGGAAGGGCGGGCGTCGGCCGCGTCAGTGCGAAGCCCGCTTGGTCGGAGCGAGCGCCTCGCGAAGTGAAGGTCTTGTCGCCGGCCGCTCCGCGTCCATCAGCAGGTAGCGGCCCCAATAACTGTCCAAGAGCCGCTGGCACTCGGCGAAACGCTGTTCCTCGCACGCGAGCGTGATTTCGAGGGAGATCTTGGCAAGTTGGTGCAAGTCATCGGCCGAGAGCGGCTCCGTCGTGTGTGCGCGCGTGTCGTACGGATCGAGGCGTGAACCGTTGCGATCAAAGGACCAGTAGGCGGCGCCCGGAAACCGAAGGCTGGTGCGCGAGAGATTCCGGTTTCGTGTGGTCCCCCTTATCGAGTCCGGCCGTGAGGGCAACCCCATCGACGAGTTTCGTCGGTTGGCTCGTCGTGTCCGGTTCAGCTTGATTCGCGCAGCGAATGTCCGCCAATCGACCGAATTTTTGAACCTGTGCTTTAAGCGACGCGATCGCGGACGCCGGCAACTCGGTTTGCAATCCTTGGACACGCACGTCCTCGTGATCAATTTCCCAAGCGGCAAGTCCATAGCCGTCCAAAGCGACGGGAAGCCGGCTCGGCGCACCCTCCGCCGGTTCGATCCCAACCGGTCGCGAAGGTCCGAGTGGCTGACACTTCGTGCCCGGCGGACAGGTGAGCTGAACGGTAATCTGGACCGGCTCGGCGAACTCGTTGGCGACATAGAGGTATGTCTTTTTGTCGCGACGCGCCACACGGACGATGGCCGGCAGATCGTCCGACTCAAATCTGTAGAACGGGATTCGCGGGAGGGCTCGGAGGATCTGTCGGAGATCGGCGGTTTCCTCTTCCTCGGCGAGCGGCATCAGCCAACCGCCGTCAAACATCATCTGGGCATCGCTTGCCGCGAGGGCCCGGACAAAGCGCCGCCGTTTGTCGCGACTGCTCGAGCAGGTATGCACGGCCAGCCGCAGCACCGGGTGTCCGGGCGAAATGCCGGCGATGTCGCACGCCCGACAGTCCGCGGGGCAATGATAAGCCAGGACTCCCGTTTCGGGGCTGCGAAACGCCGTGACGAACGACGGATGGTCGTTGACGGCGTCATCGAACAGGCGGTCCGCGAGGTTTGTCGAGGCGTGCCAGACTGCCGGACGCAAAACGACGACACCGGGCACTTTTTGCAAGAGCGAAAAATCGAGCCCGCGCTGCGGTAAGAGGTCGCCGAATCGGCCTCTCGTGCGGATTTCGTGACGAATCTCGTGCTCCGCCTTTGGGTCGAGGACCTGCTTGCAGGCCAACACCAGCCGACCACTCGGGGCGGCCGAAGTCACCGTATCGGCGAGACGGCGGTAGAACTTCGCCAGTTCGGCACAGCGCCAGGCAATCCAACGCGGGCGGAGATCACCGGACAACACGTCACGTCGCCGTTGGCGATGTGTGGCCCCCGCGTCAGTTTGAGCGGTGTCGGCATGCGGCACGTCAATCGCTGCGCCCGTGTCGTGCTGAAAGCGGGCGAGTGTCGCGTCGTCACAGCCCCATTCGAGCCCGGGAAACTGAAGATATCCATTGTGATCCACCTCTAAGGCGATTCCCTGGAATGACGGATGTCGACGGTATCGTTCCACGAACTCTCGGACGACGTCCAGAATGGCGTTTTGCACACGCGGGTCGAGCGGATTGTAGAAGGGAGCCGATCCGCGAACGGTGCCTTGGCTCTCACGCCACGTACGGCCGTCGGCGTCAATCAATTCAATCCCGTCGGCCTCAGGTCCACCGTCGGCCAATTGGCGTTCGAGAACTGGCAGGGGAGAGCGAAACTGCAACTCGGGGACGAGGACGAATCCTTCGCGGTCAAAGATCCGGTACACGAGTTCGACGATGTCTTTGCGCAGCGGATCTTGGCCCGAGGACGACAGTAGACCCGTGTCATAACGAGGAGACGGATCCAAAAGCGCGCTGGGAAAAATTGTGGTTCCGTCTGCCATGACCGCGAGCAACAGGCTGTTGTCCCCGCGGCGACGCAGGAACTCGGCCACGCGGGTGACCGCAGCATGGAATGTTTCCCAATCGTCGACTTTGCGTCGTTCGATTCCGTCGAAAAGCTGCGGCGCACTAAAGGAGGCCACAAACGTTGGCTTGCTCATGTAGGGCCCGACCAACCGTTCGTGAGACGGGCTGGCGGCTTGCGCAACTTCCTGGTTCCTGGGCGTTGCCAGTTCGTAGACTTCGACGTTAGCGACCTCGATTGGCCGGACGGTCCCCGCGTCATGTATCAAAAGCACGGGTTCACGAACGCGCGGCCAGAATAAAATCTGCCGACGGACATGCGTCGCTGCGCCCGCCGGATTTCGCTCGGTGCTGATCTCCAACGATGGTCCGGCTGCGACACCCGAATCGAGGGCGAAGCATGTCGGTCCATTTGGTTCCAGCAGGCTGATGCCGGCGGATTCACCGCCGTTGGTCGCAGCGTCGATCACCAGGCGGTGCAGCCGCTGCGGATGCTGCAATTCCAGTCGATAGGCCACCCAGTGGACCGTCGGAAGGCTCCCTGCAGAATCCGGGGCTTCACAAATCGGGGACGCGGGCTTGCCTCGCCGCGGGTGATTGTCCGCGCCCTTACGCGTTCTGATGCCGCGTCCAATCTCCCGCGACGTTTTTCGATCGCCGGGGCGAAACTGATCGACCAGCGTATCGTGCGAAATGCGGTTCGTTTCCTCAGGAGCCCGGTCGGCGAGCACGAGAATTTGAACGGTAGATTCCTCTGCCGACGAACTGTTTTCACCAAAATGGAAACGCAGATCATAACTTCCTTCCTCTTGGGGAAGGGGCAGTTCGATGGGAATGCGAGCCGGATTGGTCGGACGGGCGCCCTGCTGGAGACGAATCGTCCCCTTTTGAAGCACGTTGCCGCTCCGCGACGCGCGGATTTCCCAATCCACGGCCGCGGTCTCCGCGAGGCCGGGACCCGTCGAAAGATCAGGGATCAGCGTGGCCTTAAAGGTCTCGCCGGAGCCATAGATCAGGTGTGGCCGGTCGATGGCGACTCGCAGGGCATCACCGGGCGCGCGGCGGAGGGACAATTGTCCCGCCCGGTCGCGGAAGGCAAAGCTCTGCGGCTTGGACTTGAGGTCCGCGAGCGAACACTCAAATTGTTGATGCCCGCCTCCGGAGGCCGCGCTTTGCAGGGTGAAACAAATTCGTGCCGCGCCCGGCGCAAGAAGCGTGACGTCAAATCCGTCCTCACGGCAAGCAGCGCGGCGGGCAAGCCACAAGCTTTTCCGGTCGGCCCAGAGAGTTCCTGACTGATCGATTCCGACGGACAAGGATGTGGGATGCAGAAACGTCCCTTGAGACGTTTCGAGAATTCCCACCCAGATCGCCGGCTTGTCGTTGGTCCAGCGTACGCGAATCCGAACGGGCGTCTCGGACACATCGGGCGGCGGCGCGGAGCCGAGCAACGGGACGGCCGCCACAAGGAATAGACAAAAAACGAACCGGCGCGTCGCCGGATCGGCGTCATTCGAACGGGGCAAAGCCCGCATAGGTCACCGGGTTGTCGAAGCGACGGAGGCTGGACCGTTTGCGATAAGGCCAACGGTGTCGGAGGGAGACGGGAAAGGAAGAGGGTCGCGATTATATCCCGCCGTACTTGGGCACAAAGGCCAGTTCCGAGCCGAGCGGTCTTGACGCAGAAAGTCGGATTTGAGAAAAGACGCCCCTCTCGCCTCTCCTCTCCTCCCTTCCCACGCCGTATTTCCCTTCCTCACACGGTTGTCCGACTCAATCGGCCAGGACGAGTGTCATGGTTCGCGTTACGCCCATGGTCTTATCCGGTGCGGTGCTCGTCTGCGCCGTGCTCGGCTGCGCCAATTTCGTCGAGATGCAGGCGATCAATAATTTCACGACGGCACTTCAGAAGGATGATCTCGACAGGCTGAAGGCCAGTGCGTCGAACAGCTTCGACACGAAGGCGCTGCGGCGCAGAAAGATTCACTCGAAGCACTCAAGAATCTGCCGCTCCACCCCGACGAAAAAGTGACGATCGTCAAGGTTGAGGACGTCTCTCCCACGAAGAAAAAAGTCGTCGTGACGACGGAGAAGACACACCGGAAGATGCAGTACAACCTGGTTCGCGACGAAAAAGCCTCGAAATGGGTCGTCGACGACATCATCATCCGGCAGAGCCACAAGGACGTTACCGCGTCAAAGACCATCACCGAACAAATGGACCTGCTCTTGGCCGTGCAGGACTTTCTGATCGCTTGGCACAAAGGAAAACGTCAAGAAGTGGAGGGAGTGATTACGACGAGCTTCGCCGGACTGCTCAAGGATCTTCCCCAAGCCCATCTGGATCGCCTGACCAAGCGAATCGCCGGCGAGAAGTTGAAGCCTCATGAATTCCGTCCCGAGGCGACGATCGACGGCAACGACGCGATCGTCAAGCTCCAGCGAACTAAGGGCGTGCTTGTGCTCACGATGAAGCGACTCAGGGTCGGCTGGAAGGTCGCCGACGTCGCCGTCGAATCGCACAGTGAAAAAGATCAAATGACGTCCGCCCGCCGCACGGCGACGGTCGTTCACACCGTCGTCAAGTTTTTGAAGGCCTACAACGCGGACGACAAGCAATTGTTGAAAAAAGTCGCGGAGACCCGCTTCTACGACAAATGTTTGAAATTGGCCGACCTGAAGACGGTGCCGTTGCCAACTCCGGAAAATCTGGGGAACAAAGACGTCGTCAAGACGCACGAGACTAAGCGTGACAACGTCGATGTCTGCGGCGGCGAATACGTGATTCAGCGAGGGGCCACGACGATCAAGATTTCCCTCGTCTCGCCTTCCGCGGCTATGGACGACACGAACACCGCCCCCTTCACGGTCGACGATGTGACCTTCTACGACTCCAAAGAGGAGCGCCGCCTGTCGGCCGTCTTCACGGCGCAGGCCAAGATGCAGCTTTTCGTGAACGCCCTGATGAAGGGGAACCTGCCTTTGGTCCGGGAGAACTCAACCAAGGATCTCAACTACAAGGTTTGGAGCCGTCTCGGAGCTGTGACCTTCGCCGAGATTATTCCGGCGGAAATTGAGATGACGCCTCCGGTCATCAGCGGCTGTGATTACCACGGGGCGGTCACGCATATTTACGTACATCAAGGGTCGCGTGAACTGACCTACTTGATGCGCGACTATTCCGGCGACGTCACGGTGGACGACATTCTGATGCCCGTCATGGACCGTCCGACTTCGATGAAGGAGACGATGCAGGCGATGCTCCCCATCCGGCTGCTCACTGCGGCGCTGCGCGAGGCGGCCTCGGCATCGCAAGTGACCAAACGGCAGTTCGACGTGCTGAGGGCCGTCACTTCCAACGATTTCAATCGCGTGGTCTGGAGCCAAACCAACCAGATTCCCGAACCGGCGTATGCGGCCCTGCCTCGTCTCGACATGGCCCTCTCGACGATTACCGACACCTCGACGGGCCAAACCGTCGTGTTGGGTGACGAGCGATACGGGGCCAAAATCGAATTGGTGCGCGAGCGGGACACGCTTCTGGTGGATCGCGTGCTGATGCTGGGCGGACCGCAGATGGAAAACTCCGAGCTCAAACACTCGCTGCGGACTCACTTGGTACGCCGCACCGGGCCGCAGCGAACCATACTCGATCCGATGAGCTCGCATCCGATCGCGACGGAACCGTCGAAGACGGCCGATGCCGGTGCTGGTGACGTCGATCCCCTGGATGCCGGACCCGGCGGAGTGATGCCGGCCAATCTGCTGACGCCGGCCGAAACCGCGCCTCCCAAGAAGTTCCCGAACGTCGCGGAATCGCCCGCGCTGCCGGCAACGACCGGCGGGACGAAGTGAAGCAACGAAAAAGCCCACCGATTGTCATCGGTGGGCTTGATCGGAAGAGCCTCTTGGGAATGTCGATTCAAATCTCGAGGATTGTCCTCAGGTCGACCAAGGCGTTTTTGGCGCGATTGGCGTTCTCGCCCAAGCTCGGACGTTCCCGGCCCTGGCACTGCGAAATGTACGCATAAACGCGTTTGTAGTGCTCGTACAATTGGACAATTCCCTGGCGGAGCTGGTCGACCGTCGTGTTGCCGGCGATCGCATCGCTGAAGCGCTGGCAATGCGCCAGAAACTTCGCCGTCTCGTCCGCCGCCGCGTCGGGTGCATTCTGATCCCGATCGACCCAGATTTGAGTATCGCGATTGATGTTGTCAGCGGCCGCCAGGAGGGCATAGGCATACTCGCTGATCCGCCGGCGATCAAACTGCTGATCGTTGATCTGGAGTGAGTCGGCGACCGCGTTGATTCCCTCTTCGATGCGATTGAGCACGCGCCGGGCCGGTTCACTGTTCATCGGGCGAAAGGTGTGCTCGAAAGCATGCCAGGCGTCGGTCATGTTGTGGAACGAGTCGGCCAGGTCGGCGGGCGACGCATTGTCGGCCGATGCGTCCTGCAGGAATTGTTCGCACGTGCCGTAGAACGCGCCCGCGGTCGACAGCGCGGAGCGCGAGTCGGGCAATTCCATCACCAATTTGAGCGGGGCGCGAGTGAAATACTCGTCGATATCGTGCTTCAGCCCTTCGACGATGTAGCTCAGGTTGGCGGTATCTGCCTGCTGCGGTGCGCATCAATTGATTGATTTCACGGTTCGTGCGGCTGATTCGCATCACGGTCCGCTCGAGAGCGCGGTTCACGTCGATCTGCCGGAGCTGCCGAGCGAGCGGATACCACAAGGCCTGGTACTCTTTGAATTCGCGAGCGACGGAGCCCGAATCATTTCCGGCGTCGATCGTGTCGCAAACCATCTGTGCCTCCGACTCCGCCCGCCGGGCCGTTCCGCCCAGGACGCGGCGCTGCTCGGGATCGACGAATTCAACGTTGATGTCTTCGACCAGCCGTCCCAGCTGATCCACCAGGGCGGACGCGTGCCGCAGCAAATCGCGCTGATCGAACTGCGGCTGAATTTTGAGGATCGCACTCAACTGGTGATCGAGATCGTCCATCACTTCGACGCGTCGCAGTTCGGCGGTGCGGGCCATTTCCGGGATCTGGTGCAGCTTATACGAGATCGCCTGCCAGTCGCGGTCGAATGACTCGTAATCACCACAGAGGGTCGCCAGGCGTCCTTCGCGTTGGCAACGGTCGCGGAGCACCTGGGCATTCGCGCTGAACTGGATCGCGTCCGGCAGGATGGTCCGCACGCCGCGGATGTACTCGCCGTTCTGATTGAGTGCCAGTTGCAGTGCGTCGGCCTCTTGGGCAAAACGGTCAATGAGCTGGCGGACGCGCGCGACCCCTTCGCTCGATTCCACAAGGCCGGGCGGAGTCGCCATTCGATACCGAGGGCTATTCGAGATGTCAAAGTTGTCTTTGTCGAATGCGTGAAAATCACGAGTGAGGTCTTGATACAGGTGTTTCCGACGCTCGATGGCCTGGGGATCGACCGGCCGCCCCTCGACCTCGCGATTCTCGACACGTCGTTCACGGTTCAGATCGCGATCCTCGACTCGGGTCTCGCGATGGATGTCTTGCCGACGCAATTCTTCCAAATCGCGCGGATCGTCTTGGGCGGCCGTATGCGGTCCCAAGCACAGCAAGGTGATCGCTGTTAAACCCAGCGCTTGTAGACCGCGGACGATCGGCGCGGCAAGCGGTGCCTGCCGCCGGCCCACATCCGACGGAGATTCGTTTCGACCAAGGACGTTCATTACTCAAGACTCCTTTCTCGTGCGAAAAGCGGTGGAATTTCCTTAACTTACGCCCGCCCACCAGGGGGGCGATTTATAGTGAACAAGAGGGATTTGGTCGAGCCGAACGGCTTCCTGTGAGGGCGATCCGCCCTCCGGCCGGCTCAGGGAACGGGACCGGCGTGTCGGCGAACTCCGGTTCACTCGAAATCCGGCCGTCGTTTTTGCAGGTTCCTCCGACAAGGACCGTCAGCTCATCGAGCATCCGCTGCGCCAGGACATTCCGGTCGAAATGTGACGTCACATAGGAGCGGCCCCCGCAAAAGGCTGCCGGCTCCGATTGAATCGCGTTGATGGCGGCAATCAGCGAATCGTCGTCTTCCGGAGTCATCGTCAGTCCTGCTTTGGCCTCCTCAACGATCGTTCGTGCCTGCCCGCGGACGCCCATGATCACGGGCACGTTCATCGCCATGATTTCGAAAATCTTCGACGGAATCACGGTCTCAAAAAGTTCCGCCTGCTTGAGGTGCACCAGGCAGGCATTACAGGCGGCAATCAGTCCCGGCATGCAGGTCTTCGGCACCAGACCGGCGAAAAAGACATTCGTGAGGCCACTCGATACGGCCTCGTGTTGCAGACGGCTACGTTCGGCACCGTCGCCCACGATCCAAAACTCGACGTCAGAGCGTCCGCTGCTTTTTAACTTCTGCGCGGCCCGCAAAATGACCTCGAGGCCGTGGGCCATGCCAACGGTGCCGATATAGGCGCACACGAATTTGCCGTCGTTTGCGACCGGGAGGCTGTCTGCAGGCGAAGCGGTGAGCGGAGCGAACTGCCGGACGTCGACTCCGTTGGGAATCACAGCGATCTTGTCGGCAGGAACTCCGCGAGAAAGCAATCGTTCACGGTACCCATTTCCGACGGTCACAATCCGCCCGGCCGCGGCGTACATGCGGCGTTCCAGCCATTCCAATAACCGGCGCGCCGTGCGCGATTTGATGGCACCGACCGTGACAATCGACTCCGGCCAAATGTCACGGACCTCCAAGAGGAACGGCCGTCGCAAAAGCCAAGAGCACACGACGCCGGCCCATCCGCAAAAGAATTGCGGCGACGTCGCCACGATCACATCCACATTGCGAGCGGAGGCCGCACGCAACGTGGCGGAGACGAGGTAACTTACGTAGTTGGCGACCCGTTTGAGAAGACCTTTGTTGGGCGACAGGTAAGTCCAGACGCGCAGCACACGGATGCCGTCGATCATTTCCTCTTGCCGCCATTTGTTCCGATAGCCGTCAAAGACAATTCCGGACGGACAATTCGGCGCGCACGTGACGACCGTCACGCGATGGCCGGCGGCGACCCAGCGGCGGCAATGGTCGTGAGTCCGCGTGGCCGGGGCGTTCACTTCCGGCGGAAAATAATGCGAGAAGAAGAGGATGTGCATCAGACGGCCTGACACGCAAGTTCTCGACGATCGGCGGCGCGTTGCTGAGGAGGTGCGTCGTCAACCGTGGCCGGGTTCCGATCCAGAAATTCCCGCGCCCACAATTCCAATGTGAGGACGGCCCATTGCAGCATGTAATAGTCGGTGCGGCCCGTTTGACTCTGTTCGCGGATCGAACGTAAGCCGTCGACGGAAAACCAACCTCGGCGCCTCACGGTGTCCGGACTTGTGAGGTCTTTCCAAAGTGGTTCCAAATCGTGCCGCAACCATTGTCGATACGGCGCGCCGAAACCGGCCTTTGGCCGGTCAATAATTTCATCGGGAACCAGCCCCCGTGCCGCTTCGCGGAGAATGGCCTTGGGCCGCGGAGCGATCTTCCGGGACGGCGACAGGCCACACGCCAACTCAACCAACTCCCTGTCCAAAAGCGGCACACGGGTCTCGACACCCGCTGCCATACTCATTTTGTCCATGTAGAGCAGGTTGTGGTTCGGCAAGTAGACTGCGAGATCGCGCTCAAAATAGCGGTCTTCGCCGATCAGGCGGCCCGTTTGCATCCGCGAACGGCAATCGTTTGCAGGATCGTCGTGGGCCAGCTCCTTCCGGAGGTCTGGATGCAAAATGGATTGGACCGCTTCAGGAGGTGTCGACATGCAATAAGCGAGAAACCGCTCGTCTGGCGGGCGGTGAAGATCGATTATGACGCGACGGGTTCGACGGATCGCGGCTCCAACTCTTCCACCGATTGCACCGGGAAGGAAACGCGCGGTTCGTGACAGTCCGGATCTGAGGGGCGTCGGGAACCAATCGATCCACCGCAGCGCGTGCAAGACCCGGTAGCGCGGATACCCGCCGAAAAGCTCGTCCGCCCCTTGGCCAGAGAGCAGTACCTTCGTGCCGTCTTTTCGCGCGAGTTGGCTGATCAGGAAGCAGCTGATGATGGCAGGATCCGCGAGCGGTTCCTCCAAGTGTCGAATGAGTGTCGGCAAAAGCGCGGCAACCTGAGGTGCAATTTCGATTTCCTGCAGTGACAACCCAAGTTGGGACGCCAGCCGGCGCGCATAGGGTGCATCGTGATGCACCTGGTCGATGCGGTTGGACGCTTGCGGTATGCTGATCGTGTAACTGCGAAGGGGTTGGCGTGACGGCGATTCCCGGGCGGCGATTGCCGTGATCAAACTGCTGTCGAGACCGCCGCTTAAGAGCGAGCCAAGCAGGACGTCTGAGACGAGTTGTCGCCTTGTGGCGGCTGCGACGCTTGCCCTGACACGATCAACGTCAGATCGTCGCGACGTACCATTCTCGCAGCGGAAACGGGGCTCCCAATAGCGCGTGATCCGCGATGTCCGCTTTGCCCCCCGCCAATGCAGCATTGTGCCCGCTTCGAGACGCCGAATGCCGCGAAGTGCCGTCCGCTCCGTGCAGGAGTGACAGAAGGTCAAATGCTGTTGGATCGTGTGAAAATCAGGCTCGCGCCGCACGCCCGGATGGGCACAGAGTGCCTTGATCTCGCTGGCAAAAAGGATCGAGCCCGGCCGCGGCTCCGTGTAATAGAGAGGTTTAATTCCCAGCGGATCACGGGCCAAAAGGAGTTCGTGTTCGCGATTGTCCCAGAAGGCGAACGCGAACATGCCATTGAGCCGTTCCACGAACCGGCTTCCCCACCGCGTCAGGCCGCGGAGCAGGACTTCGGTATCGCCGGAGGAGACGGGCCGCTCGCCATCCGCAGCCAGGTCGTTTTGAAGATCGGCGAAGTTGTAAATCTCGCCGTTGTAGACGAGCACGTACCGTCCGTCGGGCGAAATCATCGGCTGAGCGGCGAAATCGGACAGGTCCAGAATGGCCAGTCGAACGTGACCCAACGCCACTTCCAGCTCGGGTCGCTCAAACAGGCCACGACCATCCGGGCCGCGGTGCGCTTGCGCGGCGTTCATCCGGTCCATGAGGCCGGGGACAAAATCACCGACAAGTCCGGCAATGCCGCACATCTTCCCCCCTTCGCTGAATCGCGCGAAGGGGCGTGTGGTAACAAAAAGGGCCAAATCACTCAAGATGCGAAGTCGGCGTTGTGCCGGTTTGGGTATTGTGCTACCAGCCGTTTGAAAGAGCCGGGATCGGTCCGCGCAGGATCGGTGGAACAGCGGCTCGTGCCACCGCTTCGGGTGCCAGGATGCGGATCGGGATCGATGCGTCGAACCTCAAACGCGGGGGCGGGCTGACTCATCTGAGCGCCCTGTTAGCGCATGCCGATCCGTTGGACGCCGGTCTTGAGCGCGTCATCGTGTGGGGCTCGCGCGCGACCCTCGAGCGGTTGGCTCCTCGTCCATGGCTGACGAAAGCAAATTGTGCGGAGCTTGACGGATCGGCGGCGGCGCAGGTTTTCTGGCGACGCCGCGTCCTTCCCGCACTGGCACGAACGGAATGCGACCTATTGTTTGCGCCCGGTGGCCTGTGCACCGACCGGTTTCATCCGGTCGTCACCATGTTGCGCAACATGCTTCCGTTCCAATGGCGAGAGGCACTCCGTTACGGTCCTTCCGCCATGCTGGGCCGGCTCGCTTTATTGCGTCGCCTGCAGCAACGCAGTTTTCGGACGGCGGACGGCGTGATTTTTCTCTCGCAATTTGCCCAGGACACGGTCGTGGGCACGACCGGTCCACTTCCGGGCAGAACGACCGTCATTCCCCACGGGGTCGCCGAACCGTTTTTCCATGCGCCGCGCCCGCAGCGATCGCTTTCCGACTATTCCGCCGATCGACCGATGCGAATCCTGTATGTGTCGATCATCGATGTCTACAAGCATCAATGGCACGTCGCGGAGGCGGTGGCGCGACTGCGGCGTGAGGGAGTGCCGATCGCGATCGAATTCGTGGGGGATTCGTATCCGAAAGCCGGCAGGCGGCTTCGCAACGCCCTCCAGCGGCTCGATCCGCAACAGGCGTTTCTCATCGTCAGAGAGGCAGCCGACCACGCCGCCTTGCCGCAGCGTTATCACACGGCCGACTTCTTCGTTTTTGCTTCGAGCTGTGAAAACCTGCCGAACATTTTGCTCGAGGCGATGGCGGCCGGTTTGCCGATTGCCACATCTTCATGTGGACCCATGCCCGAGATCTTGGGAGCGAGTGGTCTCTATTTTGATCCGCTCGAGCCCGAGTCAATCACCAAGGCGCTCCGAAGTCTCGCCGATGATGCCGATCTTCGTGGCCGCCTCGCCGCCGGTGCTTATGCCGCTGCCCGCCAGTTTTCGTGGGAAGAGTGCGCTCAATCGACGTTTCGGTTTCTGGGCTCGATTCTGGAAGAGGCTCGACGGCCGACGGCTTCGTTGACGTCGTCGATTACGAGTGCAGGCCAATACCAGAATAGACAAAGCCCAACTCACGCATGCGCGCTGGATCAAACAGGTTCCGGCCATCAAAGATGATGGGTTGCCTCATTTGGTGACGCATGTAATTGAAGTCGGGATTTCGGAATTCGTTCCATTCCGTGACGATTGCCAGGGCGTCGGCCCCCTCGAGCGCGTCGTAATGGTGAGAGCAATACGTGAGCCGCTCGCCGTAAAGGGCGCGGACATTCGCCTGGGCGACGGGATCGTGGACGCGAACGCGGGCCTTGGCCGCCAACAGGCGGTCGATCAGAACCAATGCGGGAGCCTCGCGAATGTCGTCCGTCCGCGGTTTGAAGGAGAGGCCCCAAACGGCAATCACCTTGTCCGCGAGTACCCCGGCGAAGTGCCGGTGCATCTTGTGATACAGGATCTCTTTTTGAGCCGTGTTAACCCGGTCGACCGCCCGTAGCACGCTCGGCTCGACCTCTCGTGATTCGGCAGCCGAGACGAGCGCGCGCACGTCCTTCGGGAAGCAGGAACCGCCGTATCCGACTCCCGGAAACAGAAACGCGAACCCGATGCGATGATCGTGTCCGATGCCGCGGCGGACTTCGTTAATGTCGGCTCCGAGCCGGTCGCACAAGTTGGCCATCTCATTAATGAAACTGATCTTGGTGGCCAGCATGCAGTTGGCGACGTATTTGGTCATTTCGGCGCTTTCGAGGCCCATGACCAGAAACGGATTTTCCGTCCGCAAGTAAGGCTTATAAAGCTCACGAAGTGTGTCCGCGACCTCGGGCCGGGCAACACCGACGACGACGCGATCGGGCTTGGTGAAATCGTCGATCGCGGCTCCCTCCTTGAGGAATTCGGGGTTCGAGGCGACATCGACTTCCCGGCCGCAGAGTTCGCGCAGCCGTTCCGCGACCAAACGGTTGGTCCCCACCGGGACGGTGCTTTTGATGACGACGATCGCGCCCGGCGCCAGCTCCGGCGCCATGGCCTCCACCACGCTCCACAAGCCGCTGAGATTCGCCGAACCGTCCTCGCGCTGCGGCGTTCCGACGGCGACGAAAACACACTTCGCCGAAGCGACGGCCCGCTTGCACTCCGTGGTGAAAGTCAGCCGGCCCGCCGTGGCATTCCGCAAAACCAATTCCGAAAGACCCGGTTCGTAGATCGGAATCTCGCCGTGACTGAGTCGGGCGATCTTATCGGCATCGATGTCGATACACACGACGTCGTTGCCCGTTTCGGCGAAGCAGGTCCCCGTGACGAGACCGACATAACCGGTGCCAATCATGGCGATCTTCACGTCAATCTCTCCCACGGTCGCGTGTCAGTGGCAAGTCCACGCGACCGGCAGCGCGCTTCAGCCGATGAGGAATCGAAGAGCATGGAGCGTCGAATCGACCGAGTTCTGGACTTGACCGGGTTGTTGCCCCGCTGTCCACGCCAAGACAGTTGGACGGATGCCGGCTCCGCCAATGCGATGTGACCAAACTACAAGGCTGACAGCGCGGGGCAGCGCTGGCAAGAGCGAATCTGGAATCAATCCGCCACGGACTTGCGGTGTCGCTGTCCGTACTGCTGTTCGTAGTACTTGAGGTAATCGCCCGTTTTAATGCGATTGACCCAGTCCGCGTTCGATTTGTACCAGTCGATCGTGTCACGAATCCCTTGTCGGAATGCGACTTGTGGCTTCCAGCGGAGTTCCCGTTCGGCTTTGCTGCAATCAATCGCGTAACGCAGGTCATGTCCCGGCCGATCGCTGACGAATTCGATCAGCGTCTGCGGCTTTCCGAGTAACTCGAGCAACATGCGAGTGAGATCGATGTTCCGGATCTCCTCGTGGCCGCCAAAGTTGTAAACCTCCCCAGGCTTCCCCTGACGCAAAGCGGCATCGATTCCCCGGCAGTGGTCGAGCACATGAATCCAATCGCGGACGTTCTCGCCTTTTCCATAGACGGGGAGCGGCGTGTCGTCGAGCGCCCGGGAAATGAACAGGGGGATGATTTTTTCGGGGAATTGATACGGACCGTAGTTGTTCGAACACCGCGTGACCACGGCCGGAAAGCCGAACGTATGAAAATACGCTCGCACCAAGAGGTCGGCGGAGGCTTTCGAGGCCGAATAGGGGCTGTTCGGAGCAATCGGCGTCTCTTCGGTGAACAAGCCTTCGGCACCCAGACTACCGTAAACTTCGTCGGTCGAGACTTGCAGGAACCTCGCAACCTTCGCTTCGCGACAGCAGTCCAACAGGATCTGCGTGCCGATCACGTTGGTCTGGATAAAGGGCCCCGAATCGAGAATGCTGCGATCGACGTGGCTTTCGGCGGCAAAATTGACGATCGCGTCCGGCTTGGCTGACTTCAGCACGGACCGCACGAATTCCCGATCGCAGATATCTCCCTGTTTAAACCCGTACCGCGGAGTTCCCTCGATGTCCGCCAGGTTTTCGGGATTCCCGGCGTAGGTGAGCTTGTCGATGTTGACGATCGACTGCTCGGGATAGCGGGTGATCTGGTCTCGAATGAAATTCGAGCCGATAAAACCGCACCCGCCGGTCACCACCAGGCATTTCATGGAAGGCTCACGCTATTTTGTGATGTCGGCGGGAATGCGGGCCAGCGAGACGAGCGTGTCCTCCTCGTCGAGGCGGATAATGCGCACGCCCTGCGTGTTGCGGCCGATTTGACTGATGTCGCTGGCGTGGACTCGTTGAATCTTGCCGCGGGCCGTGATCATGATGACTTCGTCGGCGTCGGCGATGGCGATGATATCAATCACCTTGCCGTTCCGTTCTGTGGTGCGAATGTCCCTCAGGCCTTTCCCACCCCGCCGTTGGCGACGATAGCGCTGGTTGCCGCTGTAACCGGCTGCCGCTTCGTCGCCCTCCAGCAGGCCTTCTTCGGCGGGCGATTCGGCAATCGGCTCGTCGGCCGCTTCCCCTTCGCTCTCATCCGCAGCATCAACGATCTTTGCCGCGTCCGCTTCAATCTCGGCCTCTTCGGTTTCGTCGACGATACCCGGGCCGAAAGGAGTCCGTTTTCCGTAGCCGTTCTCGCACACGGTTAACAGTGTCATCTGCGGATCCGCGACGACCAGCCCGACAACCGCGTCGCCGGCGGAAAGACTGATTCCGCGGACGCCTCGCGTGGCCCGGCCCATCGGACGCGCATCGTGATGCGAAAACCGGATCGACATGCCATTTGTCGTGGCCAGCACGACATCGTCGGCTCCCGAAACGATCCGCACGTCGATCAGTTCGTCCCCCTCGTCAAGTTTGATGGCAATAATGCCCCCCTTCATCGGCCGGCTGTAGGCCGAGAGGGCTGTTTTCTTCACCGTCCCGTTCTTCGTCGCCATGATCAGGAATTGCTCGTCTGTGAATTCCCGAACGGCCAGGCAACTGGTCACGCGCTCTTCCGCGTCCTTGAGCGACAGCAAATTGACGATCGCGCGCCCTCGACTCGTGCGGCTTTGCAGCGGCAGATCGTAAACCTTTTGCCAATGCACGCGGCCCCGATCGGTAAAGAACAACAGATAGGCATGCGTGCTGGCGACGAAGAGATGCTTGATATCGTCCTCTTCGTCCGACTTGACACCCGTGATGCCCTTGCCGCCGCGATTCTGCGCTTCGTATGTGCTAAGCGGCGTCCGCTTCACGTAGCCGCGCTGGGAGAGGGTGACGACCATCGGCTCTTCGGCGATCAGGTCGTCGCGGTTGATGTCCGCCACTTCGTCTTCGGAGAATGCGGTGCGCCGCTTGGTCCCGTATTTCTCCTTTAAGGCCACCATGTCCTGCCGGATGACCGACCGGATATTTGCCTCATCTGAGAGGAGCCGTAAATAATCGATGATGCTGTCCAACAGCTTTTGATGCTCGCCGCGAAGGGTCTCCCGTTCCAGATTCGCCAAGGAGCCCAACTGCATCGAGACGATGGCTTCCGACTGGTTGGCCGAGAGTTGGTACGTATCGGCGGCCCCCTTTTCCTCCTGGAAGTCGCGGAAGCCGCTCTCGCCGAGAGCCCGGGCGACCAATTCGGCGGGTACCTGGATCGCTTGCAGATCAACTTTCGCTTCGGCCCGGCTGGCCGCGTTGCGGATTGTGGCAATGACCAGATCGATCTGGCTTTGGGCGATTAACAGTCCTTCGACTGTATGTTTTCGTTTCCGCGCTTCGGACAGCAAATATTCTGTCCGGCGGCGAATGACTGTCACGCGGTGCCGCAGGAATTCCTGCAGGAGTTCCAGGATCGACAGCGTCTGCGGCCGGTTGCCGACCAGCGCCAGCAGGATCACGCTGAACGTCGCTTGGAGGGGTGAATATTGGAAGAGCTGGTTCAGGACGACCTCGCGGTCGGCGTCGCGCTTGAGGACGATATGGATCCGCACCTGCCACTCGGGAGTCTTGCGGTCCGTGAAATCGACGACGCGGGCGATTCCCTTGATCCGCTCGTCACGAATCAAATCTTCCAGCTTTTCCTTTAAGCGGTCGCGCGTTTCGAGGTAGGGAATCTCGGTGATGACGATGACGTCGGAATTCTTCTCGGTCTCGAAATGTGTCGCGCCGCGCAGCGCGATCGTCGACCGGCCCGTAATGTAGCCCTGCCGGATCCCTTCGCGGCCGCAAATGATGCCGCCCGTCGGAAAATCGGGCCCCGGCATGACGTCCAGAATGTCGTCGATCGTGCATTCGGGGTCGTCGATGATCTTGACCACGGAGTCGGCGACTTCGTTCAGATTGTGCGGCGGAATGCTGGTCGCCATACCGACGGCGATGCCGCTGGAGCCGTTGACGAGCAGGTTGGGAAACCGCGATGGAAGGACGACCGGTTCCTTGAGCGTTTGTGTGTAATTGTCGACGTAGTCGACCGTCTCATGGTTGAGGTCGTCGAGCATCTCGACGGCGATTGCCGACAGTCGGGCCTCCGTATATCGCATCGCGGCGGGGGGAAGGCCGGCGAGGGAGCCGAAGTTGCCCTGTTTGTCGATCAGCACGTCGCGCATCACCCAGGGCTGGGCGAGACGTACCAAAGTCGGATAGATGACCGCGTCGCCGTGCGGGTGATAGTTGCCGCTGGTGTCGCCGGAGATCTTGGCACATTTCGCGCGTTGGGTCGCGGGCCCAAGGTGCAAGTCGTTCATCGCCACGAGGATGCGTCGTTGCGAGGGCTTGAGACCGTCACGTGCGTCGGGGAGCGCCCGGCTGACGATGACGCTCATGGCGTAGGTGAGATAGCTCGAGCGAAGCTCGTCTTCGATATCGAGTGGTTTGACCCGCTCGGATGTTGCCTCGGCGGGCACGTCATCCGGAATGAGACCGTCCGACAAGAGATTTTCTCCGAAATCCAAAACGTCCGTGAAGCAGGGAATTTTAGAGAGTTTTTAAGCGATTCTCAACGCCTCGCAAACCACGCCGGGGACGTCGAATGAGGCCGCCGAAAGATGGCTAAAAACAAGGCTTCCGTGGCCTTTCTGAGTCTCGCTGGTCGTCCGATCAATAGCCCTTGCCTGGCAATTCGCCTAAAATCGGGGAGAGCGCAAAACGGGGCCAAACCGTTGGCACGCCAGCGCACCCCTAGGGGTATTCCCTCACGCGACGCGAGAAGTCTTATGATCGCAGAGTCGACGACCGAGGTTGGCAGCTACTTCATCGCCAACTATCCCCCCTTTTCGCTCTGGGACAGCCGACACGTTCCGGAAATCCGTCGGGCACTCGCCTCGCCGGCCGATGTTTCGGTCCCGATGGGCCTCTACATCCACATCCCCTTTTGCCGGAAGCGTTGCAGGTTCTGTTATTTCCGCGTTTATACGAATCAAAATGCCCAGGCGATCGAGAATTATGTCCAGGCTCTTGAAAAAGAGTTCCACCTGCTGAGCCAGCAGCCCGGCGTGCAGGGGCGCACGCTCCGCTTCGCGTATTTCGGCGGGGGCACGCCTTCGTATTTGAGTGCCAAGCAGCTCCGGTCGCTGCATGACCGGTTGAGCGAATACCTCTCTTGGCAGACGGCCGAAGAGGTCACCTTCGAGTGCGAGCCGGGGACGTTGAGCCTCGAAAAGGTGAAGATGCTCAAAGAAATCGGCGTCACCCGGGTTTCGCTGGGCGTCGAGAACTTCAACGACGAAATCCTTGAAACGAATGGCCGGGCCCACTTGTCGCCGGAGATCTTCCGGGCCTACGACTGGCTGCAGCAGGTCGGTTTCCCGCAAATCAACGTCGACCTAATCGCCGGCATGGTCGGCGAGACCGAAGAGAACTGGGCCAATTGCGTCGAGCGCGTGAAACAGATGGAGCCCGACAATATCACCATCTACCAGATGGAACTCCCCTTTAACACGGTCATCGCCCGGGAAATGAAGGAGCAGGGGATCACGTCACCGGTTGCTGGCTGGGAAACAAAACGCCGCTGGGTCAGCGAGGCGATGGATACGCTCTTTCAGGCCGGCTATCACATTTCGAGCGGCAACGAACTGGTGCGGAGCCTCGATACGGACCATTTTGTTTACCGCGACCACCTGTTCCGCGGCAGCGACATTCTGGCCACGGGTGTTTCGTCGTTCGGCCATTTCCAGGGGGTCCATTACCAGAATTTCGATCAGATTGAGCAATACATGAGCGGCGTGGCCTCGGGCGAGCTGCCGATCCATCGCGCTTTGGTTCCGACCCCGCATCAGAAGCTCATTCGCGAGATGGTTCTGCAGCTCAAAGAGGGACGAATTTCGGTCCGCCCCTTTCGAGCCAAATTTGGCGTCGATATTCGCCAGGAATTCGCCGAACCGCTGCGAAACCAGCAGGCGGCCGGCTATCTCGCCGTCGAGGGGGACGAAATCCGCCTCACCCGCCGCGGCCTGCTCCAGGTCG
The DNA here is from genome assembly GCA_963833105.1 of uncultured Planctomycetaceae bacterium. Classification (GTDB taxonomy): domain Bacteria; phylum Planctomycetota; class Planctomycetia; order Planctomycetales; family Planctomycetaceae; genus DASPSM01. Next base: position 430,407 of record CAWHWU010000014.1, on the reverse strand, counting down.
ACACGTTGTTGCCCGAGTATTTCGAGAAGGAACATCGGGCAGTCCGCTACACCTGAGGTTCCCGCCCCTTGCCCCTTTGCCCACCGGTAACCCGTGAATCCTCACGACGAACTCCAATCGCTCATCGATCTGTTTCCCGATGACGAGCCGTTGCTGACGGATGCCGAGCACGTTGCCTCGGCCATGCTGCCGGAACCGTACCGCCGCATGCTGGCTCACGACCACCATATGACGGTGACCATGGAGTCGTATCACGGCTCGCCGGTTGACGTCCGCATTTTGGACCAACGGCTCGACGGCGACTATTACAATCGCAAAATCATCCTCGTGAAATCGGGGACCGATACCGTGGTTCAATTCGGCATTGTCCGCTTCGATTTGAGCTACGTGACCCGGAAAGTACGCGAAGAGATCCTCGGCGGTCAAAAACCGCTGGGCCGTGTGCTCATCGATCACAACGTGCTCCGGCATATCGATCTGGGAGCCGTTTTGCGGCTCACAGCCGGTCCGGCGCTCGCCCGTGCTTTGCAAATGCCCGTCGGCGGAATTACTTATGGGCGTCTGGCGACGATTTTTTGTAATCGCCACGCCGCCGTCGATCTGTTGGAGATTGCGGCTCCGCTCTCCCCGGAAGGTGATGGTCGAACCGAATGGGGTTAACGCCGATGGACCCCGAGATCAAACCGCGCTTCATCACGAGCCGCCGCGTCGAGTTCGTCGACACCGACATGGCGGGGATCGTGCATTTCACGAACTTTTTTCGTTACATGGAGCAGGCCGAAGCGGAATTCTTCCGCAGCCAGGGGCATTCGCTGGCGTCGACAAAGAATGGGTCGGGGACCGGCTGGCCGCGCGTGGCCGCGTCGGCCTCGTTCAAGGCGCCGGCTTACAATAACGACGTGCTCGACGTCCGCATCTTCGTCCGCCGCCGAGGCTTCAAATCGCTGACCTTGCAATTCGAGTTCCGCCGCGGCGAAACGCTGGTGGCCACTGGGCAGATCAAGACGGCCTATTGCCGCTTTGAACCCGGCCAGCCGATTCAATCGCTCGAGATCCCTCCCCTGTTCGACTCGCTGCTGGGGCCGTACGATCCGACTGCGGCCAAAGAAACATCGGGTAAAGAAGAAACGTAAAAAGGCAAAGCATGCGAGGACGCGGCGACTGTTTGCTCCTGTAACACGTGAGCGTCGTTCCTCTTTCATTGGGAATCAATTGCACCATGACTCTCGTGGACGGCGATTTGCAGGTTGAGAATCTGTCGAAAGAGTTCGTCAGCGAAGCCGGGCGGCTAGCCGTTCTCAAAGGAGCGGGACTGCGAATGCAGCGTGGCGAGGCGCTTGCCGTCACGGGACCGTCGGGCTCGGGAAAGAGCACGCTGCTCTATATTTTGGGCACGCTCGAACGGCCGACCTCCGGCAGCGTGAAGCTGCTGGGTGAAGACGCGTTTGCCCGCTCCGACGCGGAATTGGCCCATTACCGCAATCAGAAAATCGGTTTCATCTTCCAAGATCATCATCTCCTCCCCCAATGCGACGTTTTGGAGAACGTGTTGATTCCCGCCTTGGCCGGGAAGGGGGCGGGCGCGGACGAAACAAAAAGGGCGACCGAACTGTTGGACCGTGTCGGCTTGAAGAATCGCATCAGTCACCGTCCCGGGCAACTCTCCGGAGGCGAGCGTCAGCGAGTCGCGGTCTGCCGTGCCTTGATCAACCAGCCGGTCTTGCTGTTGGCCGATGAACCGACGGGAAATCTTGACCGGACGAACGCCGAAGCGGTCGGCGACCTCTTGCTCGAAATGAACAAGCTGCAGCAAGCCGTGTTGATCTGCGTCACGCACAGTAGTGAGTTGGCTTCGCGATTTCCGCGCCGTGCCGAACTGGTCGATGGCCGCCTGGTCGAACGCCAATGATCGATGAGCAATACGATGACGAACGATCGATCGCGAAGGGACGTCGTTCATGACTGACTTTCGCCTTGTCCTGAGAAATCTCCGCTTTTATTGGCGTACGAATCTGGCCGTCGTCGCGGCGGTGATTGCCGGAACGGCGGTCATCGGCGGGGCCCTTGTAGTGGGAGATTCCGTCCGCGGCAGTCTGCGGCAGATGAGTCTCGACCGGTTGGGCCGTATCGACGACGTGCTGACGGGATTTCGTTTCTTCCGTGAAGACGCCGCCCAGGAGCTATTGGCCCAGCCCGCCGTCCAGAAGCGGTTTTCCGCCGTTGCACCGTGTCTCATGGTTGGCGGCACGTTTCTGGCGACGCATGCCAATACCTCGCGGCGCGCGAGCGGCGTGCAGGTGTTCGGAACCGATGAACGCCTTTGGGCATTGCTCGAGCACGGTGACATCGCCGTCCCCCGCGAACAGGCCGTCGTGCTCAACTCCCGCCTTGCACAACATCTGGGAGTAAAGCCGGGTGACAGCGTCAGCCTTCTGGTCCCGGTCCCTTCAACCATTCCCCGCGAGTCGCTCCTGGGCAAACGAGAGGGGGATTTTCACGAAATCCCGCTGACCGTGCAGGCCGTCCTCGACGAAAACTCCGGTGCAAGCCGCCTGACGCTGAACCCGACGCAACAGTTGCCCCTCGACGCGTTTGTTCCGCTGGCCGCTCTGCAGGAGGGAATGGGACTGGCGAAAATCGAACGGTCGCGGCGCAATCCGACAGGGGCGCCCGCCCGTGTGAATACGCTGTTCGCGGCCGCCCGTTCTCCCGCCGATCAAAGCGGGCCGACGGCGACCGAGGCTGCCCGCATTCTGGATGGTGAACTCGCTACGGTCGTAAAGCCGATCGACATCGGCCTGCGGGTCGTTATGAATTCGGCTCGAAAATACGTTTCGATCGAGTCGGAGCAACAAATCCTGGATGACGCGCTCGCAACCGCCGCGCTCGACAGCGCGAAGCAGTTGGGAATGTCGACATCCCCGGTCTTGGCCTATCTGGCGAACGAACTGATCAATGCCAAGGACCCGAAAAAGTTCTCGATGTACTCGATCGTGGCTGGACTCGATCCAGTCGCCGCAAAATCGCCCCCCTTCGGCCCGTTTATTTGGGCGTCGCCAGTTCCCGATCATCCGCTCGCTCCTGACGAGATCGTGCTCAACGATTGGATGGCCGCCGATCTCGCGATCAAACCGCACGACGAAGTGCGGATGCGGTATCACACGGTTGGTTCGCACGGCGAACTGCCCGAGGAAGAACGGACCTTCCGTGTTGCCGGCATCCTGAAACTCGAGGGGACCCCCGCGGCCGATCCCGGCCTCGTTCCTCAGGTGAAAGGTATTACGGATGCCAAGACGATTGCGGACTGGCACCAGCCGTTTCCAATGAAGCTGAACCTCGTTACGAAGCGAGATGAGGACTACTGGGATAAATATCGCGCGACGCCGAAGTCATTCGTTTCGCTCGAGACGGCGCAGAAACTGTGGGGCAGCCGATTCGGATCGCTGACCTCGGTCCGCGTGGCCCCCAAAAGCGGGGAAAGCCTGGAGCAGGCCGCCGGCCAACTCACCAATGCCATTCTCAAAACGCTCACGCCCGGCAAGATGCACATGGAATTTCGGCCGGTGAAGTATGTGGGCGTGAGCGCGGCTGTCGGCTCCAATGATTTCAGCCAGCTCTTTCTCGGATTTAGTTTCTTCTTGATTCTGGCGGCCGCCCTGTTGGTGGGGCTCGTGTTTCGGCTCGGGATCGAGCGCCGCGGGACGTCCATTGGGCTGCTGGCGGCGCTTGGATTCTCGCCACGCCGATTGCGATGGCACTTTCTCGAAGAGGGATTGGTTCTGGTCGTGATCGGCGGTCTCTTGGGCACCGCGGCCGCCGTTGGATATGCCGAGTTGATGATCCTGGGGCTCAAGCTCTGGTGGAATCGTGCTGTCGGCACCCAGTCTCTGTCTGTCTACATTCTCCCCGCCACGTTGGCGATCGGCTTTGTCTCATCGGTCGTAGTGGCCGTGCTGGCCGTGCTGTGGGGCTTGCGGCAACTGAAATTGTTGAGCCCCCGAGAACTGCTCAACGGCGCGACGGTGCCGATCCTGACCGTCGCTCAACAGCGCCGTCGCGGCAGGCGGTCGCTCGTGATCGGTTTGGCTCTTTTTGCTGTCGCGCTCCTGATGCTGGCGGCCGCTTTGACCGGCCGCTTTTCGCAGGGAGAGGCATTTGAAGGACTGAGCTGGGGTGTGGTGCTCTTCTTTCTGGTGGGCATCTCTCTCCTGATCGCGGGCGTGATGCTGATTGCCGGGACACTCGAGGGGGAACATTCAGCGGCGGTTCACGGTCGCGGCGCCGCGGGCGTCGCCCGCCTGGGACTACGGAACACGGCCCGTCATCGCCAGCGCAGTACCGCCTCAATTTCTTTGATCGCGGCGGCGACCTTCGTGATTGTGGCGGTTGCGGCCGGCCGTCGTAACCCGGCAGTCGAGACGCCGGAACTCAACTCCGGCAACGGTGGATTTCGCCTCGTCGCTCAGAGCACAGAACCGATCCTGCCCGATCTCAACACGCCGTCCGGTCGGTCCAACCTCCAGCTGAGTGCTCCCGCGGGTTCGCCCGACGCGTCTTTGCTGAGCGGTTCAAAATTCTTCGCCTTCCGTCTTCGCCCGGGGGAGGACGCGAGTTGCCTCAACGTCTACCAGACGCGCTTGCCGACGATCCTGGGCGTGCCCAAGGCCCTCATCGACCGGGGCGGTTTTCGATTCATTGGCGCGTGTGTCAAACCCCTGGACGCTCCTGGAACAAACGGGAACCGACGGCACCGTCCCCGTTTTCGGTGATGCCAACACGCTTCAATACAGCCTGCACAAGGAGGTCGGCGAAACCGTCGATCTTCCCGGCGGCACGGACAGTAACAATAAACGAAGCGCGAAGATTGTCGGCATGCTCGACGGCAGCGTCTTTCAGGGAGTGCTGCTCATGTCGGAGGACAATTTTCGCAAGTTGTTTCCGAACGTGGCCGGCTATCGCTATTTCTTGATCGACGTGCCCGGAACGGCGGCCGACGGAGATCGCCTGGCGGCACTCCTGGAAACGCAATTGACCCCGTACGGATTCGAGGCCGAACGCGTCTCCGACCGGCTGGCCAACTTCCTTGCCGTACAAAATACGTATCTCTCTACCTTCCAGACTCTGGGTGGACTGGGATTACTCCTGGGAACCTTGGGATTGGCCACCGTGATGGTCCGCAACGTCCTGGAACGTCGCGGCGAACTGGCCTTGCTCAGTGCGCTGGGATTCCGGCGCCTTGAGCCTGGCCTGGCTCGTGCTGGTGGAGACTGGTGTACTTTTGGTCTGCGGCTTGGCGACTGGGACCATCGCCGCGCTGGTGGCGATGATCCCGCATCTATCGAGTACAGGGGCCGACGTTCCCTGGGGTTCGCTGGCGTTGATTTTGGCAATTGTCTTCGCGGTCGGCATGGCGGCGGCACTGGTCGCGTCGATCGAGGCGGCGCGAACCCGTATTCTCGAAGGACTTCGCTCCGAATAGATGCAGCCCGGATTGTCGACAGCTAGAATGAGGAACACGCGGGGCACGCGGAACTCGCCGAGTTTTGCCGACGCGTCCGCTTGTGGAACATCGATCGAACCACGAAAGCACCAAGACACCGTGGACCACTCACGCCGAACTGAACGAATGAAACGGACGCAGAGCGCGACCGGTAATTCAAATTGACGTTTCGTCGTGAGGTTCAGACGGGTGCCTTCGTGCCCTTGTGGCGAGAGAACTCTCAGGTTTCAAAGGGAAAAACGCGATGCCGAAGTGGCTAGTTGTGTTGTTGTTCGTGGCGGGGGCCGCTCTTTCGTGGGGCGTTTATGTTCCGTTGGTGCACGGGGCGGCCATGAAGCTCCAGAGCAATTTGCGGGCATTCCTGTTCGTGGGCGTCGCGTACTTTCTGGTCGCCGTGCTCGTTCCACTGTTGCTGATTTTTGTGATGAATTATGACCCGACTGCGAGGGCTGCCCCGAATTTCAGGGCCGTTCCCATTCTTTGGGGCATCCTGTCGGGTGTGGCGGGGGCTTTGGGCGCCTTGTTTGTGATCTTCGCGGCGACGAAGGCAGGGCCCGGCGGAGTGATCTACGTCGCGCCGCTCGTTTTTGCCGGAGCACCGATTATCAACACGTTTGCCACGATCTACTATTTCCACCCCGTCAAAACGTTGCCGGATTGGAAGTTCTTCCTCGGACTCGGCTTCGCGGTCGTGGGGGCCGCGATGGTGATGTTGTTTAAACCGGTCGACGAACCACCGGCAAAAGCACAGACGGCCGCGGCCACCGCTCCCGCCGAAGCCGGCATCGCAGTTCACTGATTCGACCGTGCTTGTGGCAATCCGTGTGTTAGCGGGACCGCGGCGCCGCGACTGAGAGCGGCGCCTCGGCCACAACCGGATAGCCGCGACTGTCGATCGTCGTCGCGCGGATCGTCAGCGGCATGTTGAAGGGGCCGACCGCACTGTCGGCGAAGTTGAGGCGTAGCGTGCCGCTGTTCTGGCCGCCGGCGATGACGAGCGGTGCGGCGGTGACGCCGACGGTATGCCCGGGGCAGGCTAGCTCGCACCGGACATCGCCGGTAAGTCCCTTGTCCCGATTCAACTGGATCGTGACGATTACCGATTTCCTCGACTCGGCCTCGACCGAGGCAGGATCCAAGGTCAGATTGATCCGTCCGGGCGAGACGACCGCGACGATTTGTTCGTCCTGGTGTTCGGTCGTATAAGTCACCGGATGTGCCGATCCGTCGGCGTCGGTAATGATGCCGGTCGCCATCACATTCGTGCGGCTTGTCCGCAGGATTTCCATGAAGGGGGCGAGCGTCAGCGGAAAATCGAAGTGATCGGCCCCCACGGGAACGATGATCGTCGGTCCGCTGACTCCCTGTTTATAACGAACCTGCTTGTCGGCCACCCGGATTTGGAGCGGACCTGCGAAACCGTTGCGCTCGAGATGGTAATGCCTCACCTGGACGCTGCCACGCGGCGTGTACGCCTGGTCGTAGCTGGCGGTGAATTTGAAAGGCGTGGGAACAGCGACCGCGACCGCCACATGATCAATCGGCGGATCGCGCGGATCGGTGGGAAGCGTGGCGGTGCGGACCACCTTCTTTCCGCCCAGAACGGCTTCGCCGCGAATCTGGATTTCGGTAGTCGCGACGCGTGCCTTCGCATCTGCTTTGAGAACGGTCTCGGCTTTTGAAGCACCGGCCGCGATGTTGGGAACCGTCGCTTGCACCCCAGTCGGTAGCCCCGCGATCGAGAGCGCAATCGGGCCGTTGAAACCGCCGCTGCGGTCCGCCGTCACCGTGAAACGGGCCTCGTGACCTCGTTCGACGTTCACCGTATCGGTCGCCAGCTTTAAGTGGAAATCGGGCGCCGACGTGGCCGGCTCAATATCCAGGCGATAAGTGTATTGCGGGCCGCCGCGGGTCGGCAGGCGGTCTTCGACTCGGATGCAGTACATCCCGTCGGCAGGCACCTTCCAACTCAGGCGGGAATCGGTCTCGCCCGGCGACATGTCGTCGCAAGTCGCCAGCCGCTTGCCGTTCGCATCCAGAATTGTCAGCACCGAATCGAGGAGTGACCCCAAGCGGCCAGCCCGCAGGTCGAGCAGGAATTGCTCTCCCTTATGTGCGGTCACTTGCCAGAGATCGGCTTCCCCCGGACGGAGGATGCGGCCATTGAGCACGGCCGGCAGCGTTGCCAGGTGCGCTCCGCCACCCGCGGGCCGCGCGGTCTCCTCAACGTACTCCGGAACGTCGTTCGTCTCGAGTCGTAATTCACCCCAGGTGTCGCGTCCAATTTGCGGATGCAGAACGAACGGAGACGACTCGCGATTGGGAAACGTGACGTGCAGGCTGTCGGTCGAGAGATTCGCTCCAAACAGGTGCAGGTCGACCGGCTGGTTGCGCCGGCCGCCGAGAGGATAGGCCCCGTCGATCACCGGACCCCGTGTGAGAGTGAGCCGATACACAAAATCCTGATTACCCCGGAATTCGGTGTCGCAAATCCGCAGCTCGTAGCGGCCGTCGGCTGGTGCCTTGAAGCGAAGACCGGCGTCGGGGCCCGGCGTCGTCGCGTTTTCGGCGATCAACTGGCCGTCGGGTCCGTGAACTTCCAGATGCGCGTCCAGAGGGGAGCCGATGCGGGCCGCGCACACCTCGCAGCTCACGACGTCTCCGGCGGTTGCCGCGAACGTCCATAAGTCCACATCCTCGCGCGGAAAGATTCGCCCGTTGATGGTGACTGGCAGGCTGACGGCCGTCGGGATCGGGTCGCCGTCGATTTCGTGTTCGACAATTTCAGGGAATTCGCCGACTACAAACTTTTTGAGCGGAGTCGTCCCCTGTGAAGTCGACACTCGCCAATACCGCGTCCCCAACGGCGCCGTTGCTTCGACTTGGACCGTCCCGGCGAAATCCTGCGGATACGATTCTGCCAGGTTGGAAGCGGGCCGCGCCATCGGCGGGCCCTCAAACCAGATCGTCTTGGTCCGCGCAATCCGCTTGGGCGCGGTGACGCCGAGCCCCTCGAGATCGAATGCGCAGGCGTCATTCAAATAGAGTCCGCCGACCTTGAAGGACGCGGTTGTGCCGCGTTGGGCGCCGGCGGGAAAAATGTACGACGCAACGGGAGGTTCGGCCCATGCCGTGGCGGCGCCGGCCAGGACGATCGTCACGGCAAAAAACGGCCGCACGCCAACAAGCGAACGCATACTCGGCGTTCTGGCAGTTTTCGATTGCCGACTTGAGAAGGTGGGGCCTCGACTCATCATTTCAGACCAGGTCGGAAATCGTGCGGCCGTTGTTGACGATCTTCACCGGCCGGCCTTCCGCCGTGTGGAACTCTTCATTTTGATCGATGCCGAGGCAGTGATAGATCGTCGCGGCGAGATCCTCGGGGCCGGTGGCTTCGCTGACCGGGCGCTCTCCGCGATCGGTCGTCTTGCCGACGACGCGACCACCGCGAATGCCGCCCCCCGCCAGAAAGAGCGTGTTGGCCGGGCCCCAGTGGTCACGCCCCGCGTTTGAGTTAATCCGCGGGGTACGTCCGAATTCACCCATCGCGACGATCAGCGTGGTTTCCAGCAGGCCGCGGTCGGCCAGGTCGCGGACCAGCGCGCCTAGGCCTGTATTGAGTTGCGGCAAGAGCAGCGTCTTCAAGATGTGGAAGTTATTGAAGTGCGTGTCCCAGTTGTTGTGCGTCACCATCACGCAGCGGGTCCCGGCCTCGATCAGCCGCCGCGCCATGAGGCAGGATTGGCCGAGCGTGTGTCGGCCGTACTCATCGCGGATCGCACTCGGTTCGGCCGAGATGTCGAAGGCGGCCCGTGTCGCCGGCGACGTCATCAGGTCGAAGGCCTTTTGCTGGAAGGCGCTCATGGTTTTCGCGCCGGCGTTGGCCCGAAGCGCCGCCCGCTTGCGATAGCGATCGACCCGGTCGAGCAGCGCACGGCGATGGTTCAGGCGACGCGCATCGACCGCCAACGGTGGCAACAAATCGGGCACGGTGAAACCGGGCGTGCTCGGGTCCCCCTCGGCCACGAAAGGAGCGGCCGCCGAACCGAGATAAGCGGGCCCGGCCGAATTGTGCATCTTGAGGACCGAGACATAAGGCGGGACGGCCCCGATCGGTCCGCGCTTGCGAGCAATGATCGATCCGTGCGAGGGGCGCTCGTTGTTGGGCTTCAAGTTCGGATTGAAGGCGGCAGACGGCGCGTAGCCCGTGAGCATGTAGTGGTCGGCCAGGCCGTGTCCGGAATTGTTGTGCGTGAACGAGCGGAGGAGCGAGAACTTATCCCCTTGGCGGGCCAGGGTGGGCAGATGCTCGCAGATTTGCAGCCCGCGAGCCGTTGTGTCGATCGGCCGGAAATCACCGCGAAATTCGGGCGGCGCTTCGGGTTTGAGATCGAAAACGTCGATTGTGCTCATGCCGCCTTGCAGGTAGACGATGATCAGCGAGACGTCCCGGTGGTTGCTCCGACGGCTGGTCGCGGAGGCCGTCTCGGCCGCTGCTTGCCTTTTGAGCAAATCAGGAAGCGACAGTGAAAACCCGAGCGTGCCGGCAAACCCGATCTTGAGCACGTCCCGGCGCCGAATCCCGTCGCAACTGGGGAACAGGGGAGTCATCATCGATCTCCGTCCACAAGTTCACTCAATGGTTGAACAAAAACTCGACGCTGTTCATCAGGCTCCAGGCCAGGTCTTCAGCGGCCTTGCGCCGATTGGAGCCCTGATTCTTCCCGTCGTCAGTCGTTTTGAGGTAATCGACCGCGGCCCGCCGTTCGTCGTCCGACGGGTAGCGTCCATAGAACGTCAGATAGATTTCCGAGACTAAGACTCCGTCGTCGTGGAATCGACGGACGAGTTTCGCGATCTTTCCCCCGGCCGCGGAGAGTTTACCGTGGATCTCAGGCGAATTCAGCACGTGGAGAACTTGGGAGACGCTCGGTTCGACGCTGCGTTCGCACTCGCACGCGGTGACACGCACCGGCCGGCCGAACAGCTTGAGGAAATAGTGCGGCGATTCGTTGTCCCACAAATCGATGGCCCGGCCGCCCCGCGGGATGCCGCGGAATTTCTCGCCGACGCCGGTCGTCTGGCAGATGGCGTCGAGCAGAACCTCCGCATCGAGTCGGCGGAGCAAGGCGCGCGAGTCGTTCTGCTCATCGCGCTCGTTCGTGGCATTCGGTTCCGAAGAGAGTTGATAGGTTCGCGACCCCGTGATCGCCCGAATCAGCCAGTGCAGATCGTATTGATGATCGACAAACGACCTGGCGAGCGCGTCGAGCAATTCGGGGTTGGACGGGGGATTGGTCGAGCGGAAATCGTCGACCGGTTCGACAATACCGCGACCGAGAAAATGACCCCACATCCGGTTCACCAGGCAGCGCGCCAGCCAGGGATTGTCCCGCGACGTCATCCAGTCGGCCAGAATGGTGCGGCGGTCCCCCGGCGGCGACTGGCTGGGGGCCTGCGCTCCCAGAACGTGTGCGAAGACCTCCTCACCGGTGCGCGGATGCCGCGTCGCTCGCGTGGAGAGCGGCGCCAACAACTCGCCGCGGGCGGTCGGCTTAAAGGCAACCTGCGTGAAGAAGGCCTGCATGCCGTAGTAGTCGGTCTGGCTCCAGCGGTCGTAGGGATGATGATGGCACTGGGCGCACGCGATGCGGACGCCCAAAAAGACTTGTGACATTGTGCTGCCAATTTTTCCGGGGTCGGCATCGGTTTTGTAAAGCAGCCCGGCCGGCGATTCGGTCAGCAACCCCTCCGCACAGACGAGTTCCCGCACGAATTTGTCGTACGGTTTGTTCTCGGCAAAGCTGTCGCGAATCCAGGAGTAATAGTCGTAGGTCTGTTTCAAGCCGAGCGTGCGGCGATCGACGCGGAGCAGATCGGACCACCGCAAGGCCCAGTATTCGGAGTATTCGGGACGCCGTAGCAGCGATTCGACGACCTGCTGCCGCCTGTCGGCTCGCCCGTCTGCCAGAAAATTGCGAACCTCGTCGGGAGTCGGCAGGGTTCCGATCACGTCGAGATAGACCCGCCGCAGATATTCTTCATCGCTGCAAAGCGGCGAGGGGACGATATTCAGTCGCTCGAGCTTCGCGTCGACCAGGGGATCGATGAAATTGTATTGAGGTAGCTTTTGCGCCTGCTCGAGTTGCTGGTTCGAGGGGGACAGCTCGAGCGGAACAAGTGCCCGAAAAACGTCGACGGCACCCATGTAGGCCGCCATCACGGCCGCTTCACCGGGGTGTTCGCCGGCCGTTACGAGCCCGAAATTGTCCACTTGGACCAGTTCATCGTGGTTGGATTGGAACTTGGCATGGCGGGTCACGTCGACTTCGTGCCCATCGCTATAGCGGGCAACCACGCGCAGCTGCTGTGCCTCGTGCGCACGCATTTGCCGTTCGCGCGGCGTGACCTGAATGGAAACAATGTGCGGAGCGGCCGGGTCGCCTTCGGGTGCTCCCGCCGCGATCCAATCGCGAAGCAGGCGATATTCGGGCGAGGCCTTTTGAATCCGCAGCCCGCCGCCGTGTGGAATGCTCGCCGAAGCCTTTTTCAGGATGAGACTTTCTTCCGGAGCGGCCGGGAAGATCCGACGTCCGCGTCCTTCTTCCAACAGGGCCAGCCGATCGGCGTGGGGATCGAAACCGAAGATCGACAGCTTGAACCCGTTTTGCCCCTCGGCCTTCCCGTGACAGCCGGACGAATTGCAGCCGAAGCGGCTCAGAATGGGCAAAATATCGTTCTCGAAGTGCAACGACCGTGGCACGTGTGACCCAGCGACCCGCACGGGCACGATTTGCTTATTGCGGCCGATGGTCACCTCGATTTCCGTCTCGCCATCCGCGACGCTTTGCGCAACGCCGTCGGGGCCGATCTCAACGATTGAGGCGTTCTTTGAGCGATAGAGGGCGGCCCGTGTCAGATCAACGGTCCGTCCATCAGTGGAAGGGCCGCTGACCAGCAACGAGTACCGGCAATTCGGACCCTGCAGCGAAAGACGGCCGGGATCGACACGAAATCGCGAGGCAACGTCGCGAGGGGAACTCTGCGTCGGCCGCGCCTCGATTGTGCCCGCGGATACGAACGAATGGAATTCACCGAATCCCAACCCGAGCACTGCAAAGAAAAGCAGGAGCGGCACCGCGGAACGGCCATCGGAAGCCGCGTGCGCTGAAAGCGTGCGGGGCGCGGAGTGACGAAGCCAACACAGGCAGGTCGCGCACAACATGACGTTGCCGTCCTTTCGGTCGACGCGCGAAACAGGAGGGTGGATCAATCTTCAGGCGAGTGCCGACTCGAACCCATTAGTAGCCGGCATGCATAAGCAAGTGTCTATCTTACGAGGTGCGTGCGATTTCGCAAGCAGGATGTTTCGCGCCTCGCCAAGAATATGGGGAAAGACCTCGTTCGATCCGCGTCAGGCGGCGGCGTCTGAGAGTCTCTGCGGTAAGGCGTTTATGGCAAACAACGGGGTTTTGACACCGTCGAGCGCGCACGAGTAAGCTGACGGGCACCGACGGGCGGCTGCCGGAAGGACGCAAGCGTCGTATCGCTCGGGAAGCGGAAACTTCGCCGGCAGCCGGAGCAGGACCACTCCGGAGCGGAATCACATGGCGATCATGAAGATGAACCCGGAGGAAATCAAAATCCTCCGCAAAGTGCTCAAGATGAGCGAAGGGGAGTTTGCTGACCGGATCGAGTGTAAGGATCGGGAGGCGATCAAGCTCTTGGAATCGGGGGCCATGAAGCCCACGTTGCAGATGCAGAAGATTTTGATTCGCCTGCTGGGAGCTGGATCGACGCGTTCGCCAAAGCTCAAGAAAATGTACGAGGAGATCAAGGAGCGATCGCAAGTCCGCTGGTGAAATCAGTTCTATCGACGATCACGAACTTCACAGAGTTTCAACCATGAACGCACGTCCCCTCTCGCTCCGAACGGTGATTCTGTTTGTCGGCACGTTCTGCGCCTCCCTATCGACGACTTTGCTATCCGCGGCCGACTCGCCCAAATCCGAGCGATTCCTGATCGTGCACGCCGATGACGCCGGCATGTCGCATTCGGTCAATCTGGCGACGATCGAGGCGATGGAGAAGGGGGTTGTCACCTCGGCCAGTATTCTTGTTCCGTGTCCCTGGTTCGGCGAATTCGCCGAATATGCGCGGAAGCATCCCGATCGCGATTACGGTGTGCATCTCACGCTGACCTCGGAGTGGGAACTCTATCGTTGGGGGCCCGTGGCATCGCGCGACCGCGTTCCGAGCCTGGTCGACCCGAAGGGCTATTTGTGGCGTGGCAATACTCCGGTGATTTCCAATGCCAAATTGAGCGAGGCGGAAATCGAACTGCGGGCACAGATCGAACGCGCCCGGCAATTCGGCGTTCCGCTGGGGCACCTCGACACGCACATGGGAACCCTGCTGTCGCGGCCCGACTTGCTCGAGCTCTACGTCAATCTGGGAATTGAGTACAACCTGCCCATCATGTTCACGCGCCAGGCAACCGACCCTCGCCTGCAGCACGAGTATCCGGCCTTGCGCGGACGGGGCGAGCAACTGCTCGAGGCGCTTGATCGCCATCATCTCCCCGTGCTGACGAGCGTGTTGATGATGTATCAAGGGGGAGAGCACGAGGCCCGTAAAAATCGCTATCTCCAAGCGTTCGAGAAACTCCCCAAGGGCCTCAACGAAGTCATCGTCCACTGCGGGATCGAAAATTCCGAGCTGACCGCGATCACCAGCTCGGCCCCGCTTCGCGACAGCGACCGACGCTTCGTGACCGATCCGGAAGTGAAGGCCGAGCTCCAACGGCTTGGCATCACGCTCACGAACTGGAAGAAGTTCCAGGCACAGACTTCCGCGGCGAAGTGACGCGGAAAAAAGCCCGAGACCGCTCTGGCTGCGATCGGCAGACGGGCAGCCCGATTCGTCCTGCGATTCGCCGCCGATTACTGCTCGGGGTGCTTGTCGCGGTCGCGCAAGCGTGCGCTGGCACGGATCAGTTGGCGCCGTTCGGCATCCGTCAGGGAACTGATGCCGTTCTGATGAACTTTGGCCAGGATCGCGTCGAGCTGTTGCTGCACCTGCTCGGCGTCGAGGCGGGCTCGCTGTTCCTTGGCGATGCGGCGACGCTCGCGCCAAGTCTCGAACCATCCGCGGCGGCGGCGGCCCGGTTGATTCGGTTTGTCCGACCGCTCCAGGCTGGTGTAGCCCTGCGAAAAGTCGTACCCCATGAACGAATCATCCAGCGTGTCCGCCGTCCGCATCTGGAACCACTCGACGAGGCTCAAGAACATCGCCAGGGCCCCGAAGAAGACGATCCAGGCGCTGTCGAGCACGAACAGGCCGACCAGCATAATCAGGCCGGCGGCGACAAAGCTGATGCGAATCGCCGTTTCGGCCGCCGATTCGACGTCGGTGCGGTTTTTCAGCACCGCGAGCACCATGCGGATCCCGTCCAGCGGAAACACCGGCAGCAGGTTCGCCAACAGCAGGATCCAGTTGCCCCAAAAAATGAGGGCGAAGACGCAGTCGGCAATGGGGTCGTGGAGTCCCACGGGGGGGAAGACAAATGGATTGAGCAGCTTCGGGAACGCACCGGCACGCCACACGGGTGTCGCCACGATGGCACACAGGGCGAGATTCGCCAGTGGTCCGGCGGCCGGGGTGAGAAACTGCGAGCGAAAGTTGCCGGCCGGCTGAACGAGTGCCAATCCGCCCAGCGGCCAGATCAGAATTTCATTGCCGACACCCCCCGTCATCCGCACGGCGAGGATGTGGCAGAATTCATGAATCAAGAGCGACACGATCAGAATCGCGCCGAAGAGAATGCCGAGCTTCGCGTCGTGCAGCTGGAAACACAATCCCACGACGATGAGCGGGACGAGCACGCTCATCCGCACGTGCGTCATGAACCAATTACCGCACGAAAACGAAAAGTAAACGGGATTGTCGCGGCTGTCCATGGGCCAGGGCACCCTTGTGCGACGCCATTTAAGAGGCGGCACCGGTCACCTGCGGCAAAAAAATCGCAAGCAACCGCACGATTACGAGGTATTTTAACACTGGCTGTTGGACGTGGCAATTGCCTCTCGAAGCACGTTTGCCGCCGTCGTCGAAACGGCGGGAGGGTCTGTGAAAACTGGGTCGCAACCGGTAGAATTGGTGCAAGCGCACTCGTCGTCGATCCTCGATACGATTCATCAAAACCCTCGTCCCTTCCTGAGGTCAATTCGAGGGTGGGGCACCTGAATGGATCTCCCTTCTTGTCCGTCATGCCGGCAGTCGGTCCTCGATGACGACGCCGAAGTCTGCCCCTTTTGCGGCGCCGATGAAGGGGGGAGCGCCGCGCCGGCGGGCCGTCCCGCAGCGCGGCCCGCCACGGCAGCAGCACCCCGACCCTCCACGCAACCGACAGCGAAGGGACCTGTGAGTACCGGCTCGAAGCCATCGCCGCCGGCGGGTGCCGCCGCACCGACCGCCAAATCGGCCAAGGCAAGTGCCGCAATGCCTCAAGCGGCCCCAATTGCGCCCAGTGCAGCCAAGCTCGCCTCAGGTAAATCGGTTGCCGCTCGTGCGACAATGAATTCCTCCCTCGACGCCAAGCCGGCTCCTTCGCCGGCGGGCGGAGCGACCGGTCTGTTTGACGAAGGTGGAGATCCACTCGACGTCAAAACGACCTTGGGCCGAAATGCGATCCCCGCGTCGAAGCAAAGGACCAAATCGAGGCCGCACAAAATCACCTGTCCGATGTGCGAAACCGTGGGTTTCATTCCCCAGTCGGCGGCAGGTAAAGAGGTTCGCTGCGCGAATCCAAAGTGCATGGTGCCGGTCTTCATCGCCCCGCGGATCGAAAAGAAGGCCGTCGAGGCGCCCCCACCGGCGAAATCCGGCGTGCCCCCGATCGTGCTTGGCTTGCTCGTCGTGCTTCTTCTCTCGGGCGCATTTGGCGGCTGGTATTTCTACAACCAGTCGGCAGGGACGAAAATAACAAAGGGACCGCAGCCAGCGCCGCCAAAGCCGATCCCGCCACCGAACGGGAAGACAATCAAGACCTCGGCGGCGGCCGAGTCCTCCGTCCAGCCGATCGCTGAAAAGCCGCTAACGCTGGCCGAGGAGCGAGAGGCCGTTCTCGACCAAATGGAGAAAGATGCGCAGAACAAAGAGCGCAATCTGCGGCCCCCTTATTGTCAGCGGGTGACCGCGCAAACGGCGGCCGACTGCGGAGACTTGAAGCGGGCGAAAACGTATCTCGATCTGTTGCCCCAGGGGACGGTCGAACTGGCTTTCTATCGCGTCGGTCCCTTGACCGCGATCGCGTGGCAGCAACTGGCAAACGGCGAAAAAGAGGGGGCCGGCAAAACATTGGACGATGCGCTCGCCGCGGCGGCCAAGCTGCCTCGGGTCGGGCGGTATTCGGTCGAATCGGCCGCATGGCTCGCGGCTGCGTTGGTGGCGGCCGGCCGCGACAAAGAGGCGTACGATCTCGTTGCACGATTTCCCGCCAAAGGATCCACCGGCCGTTTGGTGGTTGCGATGAGCAAGGCGGCCGCCTGGAACAATTGGGACCCCGTCGCGGGCGATCGTGAGGCGGGCCTGAACGAACTGGATTCCCTGCAGTGTCCGATCGTGGTGGAAATCGTTGTCGCCAAGGGCTTCGCGAACGAAGCCCTGCGATTTGCCAACAGTCTTAAGCACCCGGCCGAACGGACGGAAGCCGCGATCGCCTGGTGTGAAGCCGCCGAACGAGCCGGCCAACAAGCGAAAGCAAGGGCTCCGGTCGCCGTCGATCCTGTTCTCGAAAAGTTGCCACCCGCCGCACGAGCCCGGGCCGAGGCGCGGCTGGGCATCGTCCGCTTGCGCGTCCGAGACCGCGAGGAGGCGGAAAAACGATTGAAAGCGGCGATCGCCGCACTCGGAAATGTCACCGTCAAAAATGAGTTTTTGATTCCGTCAGTGAGGAACCTTGCCACGCTCGATTTTCTCAATCCGGCCCCCGCGGCTCCAAGCGATGGCCTTGGCCGAAATCGCACGGCTCGAAGGCGGGATGGAAAAGGGGGACGACGCACGAACTCATTTGAAGCAGGCGATCGATCTCCTGCGGGCCTCGGCTCCCAACATCAATGCCGCAAAGGACAGGGTGGAACAGGCCGCCCGGCTCAGGCCTCGCGAGTTGGAAAAGGCCGTCCCGGCCAAGGAACATCGAAAAGAGGTCCGCGCCAAGTTGGCCCGGCGTTATCAGCAGGAAGCGACTGCTGCGCGCGAAAAGATCCAGAAGATGAGCAAGATTCTGCTGGCAGCCGCCGAACGCCGATTTGCCCTGCAAACTCGAATTCTCGAGACTGCGCTGGTCTGGGACGACCCGGTCCAGCTTTGGAAGGAGATCGAGCCGCAAGCGACGGCGAACGATACGGATCAGAAAGAGCCCTATTTCAATACGCTGATTCCCTGGCAACTCTCCTTCGATCTGCGTCGCGCCGGTCACAATGAGGAGGCAGACAAAATTAATAAGGCTGCCGGGAGCAATGTCCCGCCCCCCGCTGCCGTGCTGGAGTTGTTGGCACAGAAAGCCCCGGAGAGCGACGTCAATGAACTGGCCCGGGCGATGCAATCGTTTCCCGGCGGCGAACGGGCCGATCGCGAGCGGGCGACGTTGGCCGGCTCGAGCTACCTGCTGCATGCCGGCAAAGTTTCCGACGCGTTTGTATTCGTGCGGCTCTTCGAGGATTCGCTCTTGAAGGAAGAGGCCCTGCAGTGGACGGCTGCGCTTGCATGCCGGCTCAACTTCACGCGGCAGACGAAAGACATCCTGCACGCCGCCAGCTTCATCCCGACCGAGTCAGTCTCGGCATACCGGGGATTTTTGCTGGGCCTGCTCGCTCGCGAGATCGCACCGGATGCCGCCCCGCCGGCCGATGCCGCCGGCAAACCTCCCGCCGCCGAGACCAAACACGCTCTGTAAATGGCGGGTCGGGTCGTTATACTAAGCGAAGCCTGCCTGAACTCTCCCTCGACCTGCCACGACGGCCCACCGTATGCAGCCTGGCGGAACGTCACCGACACGAGGACCGTTTTCGCGTCTTGGCCCCTTTGTGGCCGGCGCGCTCGGCGGATGTTCGCTTTTCGTGATCCTTGCTGTCTCGGCAAATACGGCGATCGCGGAAAGCGGCGGACAACTGAGTCCCGCCGGCGTTGATTTCTTTGAATCCCGCATCCGGCCGGTCCTCGTTCGGAACTGTTACGAGTGCCACTCGGCACGAGCCAAAGACTTGCAGGGGGGACTTCGGCTCGACAGCCGCGAGGCGATCCGCAAAGGGGGCGAATCGGGCCCCGCCGTCGCACCGGGCAATGCCGATGGCAGCCTGCTGATCCAGGCCCTCCGCTACGAAGACCACGAGATGCCCCCCAAGGGCAAACTCCCCGCGTCGGTGATTGCCGACTTTGCCCAGTGGGTGCGGATGGGAGCGCCCGATCCTCGCGATCGGCCCGATTCCGAGTCTCCGGCACCCGTTGGCAACCAACCGGCCCCGCGGAAGAAGGGGAGCAAAATCGATTTTTACGCGGCGCGGAAGCACTGGGCCTATCAACCAGTTCGCGTGCCGGTGCTGCCTGCCGTGAAGGACAAAAGCTGGGCGAAGACCGAGATCGACCGGTTCGTGCTGGCGCGTCTCGAAGCGGCCAGGTTGTCGCCGTCGCCGGCTGCCGATCGCCGCACGCTGATCCGGCGTGCCTATTTCGATCTGGTCGGTGTGCCGCCCACCTTTCAGGAAGTCGAAGCGTTCGAGAATGACGGTTCGGATCGCGCGTTCGAGACGGTCGTCGACCGCTTATTGGCTTCGCCGCATTATGGCGAACGGTGGGGCCGGCACTGGCTCGACGTGGCGCGGTATGCTGACACCAAGGACCTCGTGCTCGTCTTTGGCAAAGACGCGATCCGCCCGTACGCCTACACCTATCGCGATTACGTCATCCGGGCGTTCAATCAGGACGTCCCCTATGATCGGTTCATTATCGACCAGTTGGCCGCCGATCAGGTCGACACGCCGGAGAAGACCGGTTCGACCAAGGACGACTGGCGCTTGGCCGCGATGGGCTTTCTCACGCTGGGGCGTCTGTTCGACAACAACCTCAACGATGTCTACGACGACCGCATCGACACGGTGAGCCGCGGTTTCCTGGGACTCACCGTTGCCTGCGCCCGGTGCCACGACCACAAATACGACGCCATCTCGCAGCAGGACTACTACGCTCTCTACGGCGTCTTCGCCAGCAGCGAGGAACCGACGAAGCTTCCCCTGTTGGCGGCGCCCGCGAGCATTCCGGGGTCGGCCACGTTTGAGAAACAGTTCGCCGCCAAGGAAAAGGAACTCGAGCGCCATACCGACCAGCAGTTCCACCAGCAGACCGAGATCGCCCGGCGCCGCGTCGGCGATTACTTGCTGGCGGCGGCGACTACGAAGCCCGATCCGATCGAGGATGCGGTCTTCTTCATGTCGCTCTCGCCGGAGCAGCTTCGTCCGCAGATTCTTTCACGATGGCGGCGCTATCTGGCCGCCCATTCGCACCCCAACGATCCCGTTTTCGGACCGTGGGGCGAACTCCTCCAGCTTGCCGACGCCAATTTTGCCGAGAAGGCCCGTCCCGTCGTCGAGCGCTGGAAAAAAGTCCCGGTCGGGACGTCACGGGGCCAGCTCAATCCCTTCATCGGCCAGGCGCTCGCCACGTCTGAGATCAACAGCAAGGCCGACGTCGCCAAAGTTTACGGCGACGTGTTTCGGTGGGCCTACGATCAGTCCGGACGGCCGCTTGATGCCGCGCAGAAACAACTGCTCGACGTGTTGACGACGCCGGAGGGGCCTGTCTGGTTCCCGAAGAACAACGCCTACCTCTACATGTCGCGCGTTGAGCGGGAGAAATACCACGGTCTTCAAGCGGCGCTCGACCGTGTGGCAGTCGATTCGCCCTCCGCTTTGCCGCGGGCCATGATCCTCACTGACTCGGCGCGGCTTTGTGATCCCCGCATCTTTGTTCGCGGCAATCCGTCCCAACCGGGAGACCACGTGCCGCGACAGTTCCTTCGCGTTCTCGCGGGCGATCATCAGCGGCCCTTTTCGCACGGGAGCGGCCGCCTCGATCTGGCGCGGGCCATCGCCTCCCGCGACAATCCGCTCACGAGCCGCGTCTTCGTCAACCGCGTCTGGATGCACCACTTCGGCGAGCCGCTCGTCCAATCGCCGAGCGACTTTGGAGTGCGGGCGACGCCGCCGTCGCATCCCGAACTGCTCGATTATCTCGCCGCAACCTTCATGAACGACGGCTGGTCGATCAAGCGGCTCCATCGCCGCATCTTGCTCTCCAACGCGTATCAGCAGGCGAGTGCCGATCGGCCCGCCTGCCGGCAGGCTGATCCCGAGAATCGGCTGCTGTGGCATGCCAACCGGCAGCGGCTCGACATGGAGGCGATGCGCGACTCGATGCTGGCGGTGTCAGCACGGCTCGATCCCGCGCTCTTCGGTCGACCGGTCGACGTGGCGGACGACGCACAGTGCCGTCGCCGCACGGTCTATGGGCTTGTCGATCGGGCCCACTTGCCCGGCTTTTTCCGATCGTTCGACTTCGCGAATCCGGACCAGTCGGCCGAACGGCGGCCGCAGACGACGGTGCCACAGCAGGCCCTGTTTGCGATGAATTCGCCGTTCGTGATCGAGCAGGCCCGCTCGCTGGCGCGGCGGCACGAGATTGCGGGCAAATTGGCGCCGGTGGACCGGGTCGACTCTCTCTACCAGATTGTCTTTTCCCGCCGGCCCGATGAAGCGGAAACCGACCTGGCCGAGCGGTTCATCGAAGAGGTCACCACTCATAAAGACGCTTCGACGCTGGACCCCTGGGAGCAATACGCACAGGTGCTGCTCTTGTCGAATGAGTTTCTGTTTGTCGACTGAATCAAGCACGAGGTTGCCATGACTTTCCCCGCAATCGGGTACTCAGGGCCTCTGTCACGTCGCGAACTTTTGTCCCGCACGGGCACCGGACTGGGAATGCTGGGCCTGTTCGGAGTGTTGGGCGATGCCGGCGCGTTGGGGATCGCGTACGGCGGCGAGAGCACGAATCCGCAGGCGGCCAAGAGCCCGCACTTTCCCGCCAAGGCCAAGCACGTCATCCACATCTATCTCAACGGCGGCCCGTCGCAGGTCGACACGTTTGATCCGAAGCCGCTCCTCACGAAGTACTCCGGCCGCAAAATCCCCGCCGGCAACCTGAGCACCGAGCGTCCGACCGGGGCCGCTCTCGGCTCTCCGTTTCGATTCCAGCGTTACGGGAAAAGCGGCCTCGAATTTGCGGAAATCTTCGACAAGACGGCTCAGCACGCCGACGATATTTGCATCGTCCGCTCGATGTATTGCAATACGCCCAATCACGAGCAGTCGATGCGGCTGATGAATACGGGGGACGAGCGGCTCTCGCGGCCGAGCTTCGGGTCTTGGCTGCTCTACGGCATGGGGACGGAAAACCAGAACCTGCCCGGTTTCATCGCCATGTGCCCGGGGCTGCCGGTTTCCGACGTCTCGAATTGGCGGTCGGCCTTTCTGCCCGGTTGCTTTCAAGGAACGTACATCGACACGCGGCACACCCGCGTCGACGAGCTGATCGACCACATCCGCAATCGCTCACTGACCGAACCGGCCCAGCGGCGGCAGCTCGACTTGTTGGCCGCTCTCAACCGCCGGCACCAACAGACGCGGGCCGAAGACGCCGCCCTCGAGGCCCGCATTGAATCGTTCGAGCTGGCCTTTCGCATGCAAACAGCCGCCACCGAGGCCTTTGACGTCACGCGCGAGCCAAAGCACATCCACGAGATGTACGGCCCCGGCGTCCAGGCCCGACAGCTCTTGATCGCCCGCCGGCTGATCGAGCGCGGCGTGCGGTTTGTCCAGCTCTACCACGGCGATGTCCAGCCGTGGGACGCTCACTCCCACTTGGAACAAAACCACCGCGCACTGGCGGGGCAATGCGACCAGGCCATCGCCGCTCTGTTCACCGATCTGAAGCAGCGCGGCTTGCTCGATGAGACTCTGGTGCTTTGCGGCGGCGAGTTCGGGCGTACTCCCTCCGTCGAGCTCGGCCAACCGGGGACGGGGACCCCCAAGTTGGGCCGCGATCACAATCATTGGGGCTTCAGCGTCTGGCTGGCCGGCGGAGACGTGAAGGGGGGCATGGCGTACGGCGCGACCGACGAGTTCGGCTATCGGGCCGTCGAGAACCGCGTGCACGTCCACGATCTGCACGCCACGATGCTGGCCCTGCTGGGCTTTGACCACACCCGGCTGACCTACCGCTATGCGGGGCGGGATTACCGCCTGACCGACGTCTCCGGCACGGTGATCCGCGACATTCTCGCCTGAAAACCGCTGTTGCACGATTTCCGGGCGGCTGCAAGAATTCGCCGATTTTTCTGCGGAAAATCGGCTTGCCGCGTCCGCGAATCGGGAGACAGCCATCGCGTTCCCACGCGCTACCTGCCATATCGTTCGCAGCCCTTTTGGCGACGAACGGCTGCAAGTCCTGCTCGGCGGACTGCTGCTGGCCCTGACGGCGGCCATTTATTGGCAGGTCGGTCGCTTCGGCTTTCTCGTCTTCGACGACCCCGGCTATGTGAGCGAAAATCCCCACGTTTTGGCGGGCCTCACCTCAAGCGGCATCCGGTGGGCGTTCGCCGGTTCCCACGACGCCAACTGGATTCCCTTCACCTGGCTTTCCCTGATGGCCGATGCGACGTTCTACGGCGCTCGGCCCGGGGGCTACCACCTGACCAACGTGTTGCTGCATTGCGCCAATGTGTTGTTGGTTCTCTCGATCTTTCGCGGCCTGACGGGAGACGTCTGGCGGAGCGCCTTCGTCGCCGGACTGTTTGCCGTCCATCCGCTCCACGTCGAGTCGGTGGCCTGGATCGCCGAACGCAAAGACGTGCTGAGTTTGTATTTCGGTCTCTTGTCGCTGAATGCGTATGTGGCGTACGCCCAACGAGGGCGGTTCACCGCACTGTTTCTTTCATGGATGTGGTTCCTGTGCAGCCTGCTCTCGAAGCAAACGTTGGTCACGCTGCCGTTCGTTTTGTTGGTCCTCGACTGGTATCCACTGGGCCGCCTGCGCGTCGAGCGGGGAACGCGTCTGGTTCTCGAAAAAGTTCCCTGCTTCATCGTG
Source organism: uncultured Planctomycetaceae bacterium (assembly GCA_963833105.1). Classification (GTDB taxonomy): domain Bacteria; phylum Planctomycetota; class Planctomycetia; order Planctomycetales; family Planctomycetaceae; genus DASPSM01. Next base: position 406,712 of record CAWHWU010000014.1, on the reverse strand, counting down.
AGCGGTTTATTCTGCGTGGTTGCACTGGCGGCTCAAGCTGAGGGACAAGCCATTCGCTCCTTCGCGCCGCTGGCGAGCCGTTGCGTGAATGCCGTGTTTGCTTATGGCCATTACGTTTGGCAAACGGTCTTTCCGTTCGGGCTGGCCGCGTACTATCCGCATCCGGGCACTCGGCTCGGCAGCGCGGATGTTGCGATCGCCTTGGTCAGCCTGCTGGCGCTCACCGGTGTTGCCTTCGCCTGCGCGAGGCGCAGCGCCGTTCGTCCTGGTCGGCTGGCTGTGGTATCTGGGCGCGCTCGTTCCCATGGTCGGCTTCGTGCAGATCGGGGGACAGCAGATGGCCGACCGCTACATGTATTTTCCGTCGCTCGGCCTGTACGCGGCTGTCGCGTGGCTCGTGCCGTCGCGGGCCTCGCTGGCGGGCATCCGCATCCGGATGTTGCCGATGGCGGCAGCGGGCGTCGTCGCCGCTTATGCGTGCCTGGCATTCCTCCAAGTCGGCTATTGGCACGACAGCGTCACTCTCTTCCGTCATGCGCTGGCAGTAACGCCGGACAACGCGTTCGCCCGCTCGGCCCTCGGCAGCGCATTGCTGGAGCGCGGTCAATACGACGAGGCGGTCGTCCACCTGCAACAGGCAGTCGAGCTCGACCCAGGCGACGCGCAGGTCCATTTCCTGCTCGGCTCAGGACTGCAAGGCGTCCTTTCTTTGGATGAGGCCGTCGCCGAATATCGCAAATCGCTGGCGATCAACGAGCACAATGGGGCCGCCCACAACAATCTGGGCCTGATCCTCTTCAGAGAACGCTGTTATGCGGAGGCGCGAGGCGAATTGCTCCAAGCGCTCGCCGAGGATGAAAACGACGTCCGAGCCTGGGTCAATTTGGCCCTGCTTTCAGACGAGGTACACGATTTTGCCGCGACGATGAAGTATGGCCAGCGGGCGCTCGAACTCGATCCGAATCAGGAAGTCTGCCGCTGCCTGCTGGCCAAATCCCTGCGCGCTCAGGGGCGGTTCGACGAGGCACAAGCGATGAGCGACGGTTATCAGTGATGGCAGGCGAATTGCAACACGAATGCCAAGAGCCTCCGCGCTCCGGCCGCCGGTCGATCGACTACCGGCTTGGAGTAGCCGTGCTGCTTGTCGGCCTCACGCTTGCCGTCTATTCACAGGTCGGCCGCTTCGGGTTCATTCCCATCGACGACAACCTGTATGTCACGGAAGAGGCCCACATCCGCAACGGCTTGAGCGCAAAAGATCTCGCCTGGGCTTTCGGCACGTTCTATGACTGCAACTGGATCCCGCTGACGTGGATGTCGCTGATGCTCGACGCGACGCTCTACGGAACCTGGCCGGGCGGTCATCATCTGGTCAACGTTCTGCTCCACGCGGCCAACGTTCTGTTGGTCTTTGCCGTGCTGTTAAAAGCGACCGGAAAGACGGGGCAGAGCGCGTTTGTCGCGGCACTGTTTGCCGTCCATCCGCTGCACGTGGAGTCGGTGGCCTGGATCGCCGAGCGCAAGGACGTCCTCAGCCTCTTTTTCGGCCTCGCGGCCCTCTATGCCTACGTCGGCTATGTGCACAAGCCGGGGAGGGTGCGCCTCACTCTGTCGATCGTCTGTTATCTGTGCAGCCTGCTCTCGAAACAGATGCTGGTGACATTGCCGTTCGTCTTGCTGTTGTTCGACTCGTGGCCTTTGCGCCGCGGCGGCCCGATTGTGTCCCGACTATTCGAGAAAATCCCGTACTTCTTGCTCAGCGCGGCGTTTTGTGTGATCGAACTCGTGGCACAGGTACGTGGCCGCTCGGCCCGCACTCTGACAGAGTTTCCGCTCTGGAGCCGCTGCGCCAATGCGGTCTTGGTCTATGCTCTGTACCTCAAGAAGGCCCTGTTGCCCTTCGATCTGGCCGTCTTCTATCCGCACCCCGGGCCCGCTATTCCTCTGCTCGCCGCGGCGGTTGCCTTGGTCGTGCTGGCGTTCGTGACCTGGTTCGCAGTTGCCCATGCCCGGCGGTGGCCATTCCTGCTGGTCGGCTGGTTGTGGTATCTCGGCACGCTCGTGCCGATGATCGGCGTCGTTCAGGTCGGTATCCAGCAGATGGCCGACCGCTATACGTATTTTCCTATGTTGGGCATCTACATCGCACTCGCCTGGCTCGTTCCCGCGCTGGTCGAGAGGACGTTTGTCGGCAGGCGGACCGTATCGAGCCGGACCGTAACAATACTGGCCGGCGGAGTCGTCTGCCTCTACGCGGCGATCGCGTTTGTGCAAGTCGGCTACTGGCGCGACGGCGTGACGCTCATGCAGCGCACGCTGGCCCTCACGCACGACAACGCCTTTGCCCGCGTGTTGCTGGGCGACGCACTGTATGTGCAGTCTCGCACGGAAGAGGCCCTCGCCGAGTTCGAGCACGCCGTTCGTCTCTCGCCCGACGATCCCGAGAACTATTTCCGCCTGGGCTGGGTCTTGCAGGACCTCAAGCGCTACGACGAAGCGGCCGACCAGTTTCGCGCTTCACTGGAAGTCGACGAGAGGATTTCGTCCACGCACAACCGCCTCGGCTGGATCCTCTGGTGGCAGCACCAATATCCCGACGCCGCCCGCGAGTTCGATCGGGCGATCGAGCTCGACGATACGAACCTGGGGGCCTTCCTCAACCGTGCCGGCCTCTCGCGGGCACTGGGCGATTTTCGCCAGTCGATCATTTACTGCCAGCGCGGCCTCGTCGCCAAGCCCCATTCGACCGATTGCCGGCGTCTCATGGCTTTTAACCTCCGCGACCTGGGGCAGCTCGACGAAGCCGTCCACCAACTCCAAAGCGTCCTGGCTCTCGACCCCGACGACGACGAGGCCCGCACCGAGCTGGCCCACATCCTCGTGATGAAAGGCGAGCCTCCTGATCTCGTCGGCCAACTGCCCGGTGACGCATCGTTGCGGGCCCGCGGAAACTGAACCTCCGGCGACCGTTTCGTGTCGCCCGGTGCCGCATCGCCTCCGCTCGTCCCTCCGTTGACGCTGCGTCGGCACCTGAACTATATAGCGGAATTCCCCGGATCCCGGCGGTTCGCCATTCGTGGCGGCGGATCGCGCGGCCCAATTCCAGAGCGCTTTCTATTCGATTTCGAGCGGTCCCGCGGCGGAAATCGTCGACAACAAGCGACTTTCCTCGCGTCACCGAAGTGCTCGCAGCACCGGAATGGCCCTTCGCATGATCTCCGTGCGCTTGCCGGACGGTTCGCTCAAAGAATTCCCCGACGACAGCACCAGCCTCGACGTCGCCAAAAGCATCAGCCCCCGCCTGGCCCAGGCCGTCCTCGCGGCCAAGGCCAACGGCACGATCGTCGACTCGGCCCGCCCTCTCAAGGAAGTGGCCGACGTCACGCAGCCCGTCGACCTCCGCCTGCTCACCGATCGTGATCCCGAGGCGCTGGGCGTCCTGCGGCACTCCTGCGCACGTCATGGCCCGCGCCGTCATGCGGCTCTTTCCCGACGTGAACCTCGCCTTCGGCCCGACGCTCGCCAACGGCTACTACTACGACTTCGACAGCCCGCACAAGCTGAGCGAAGAGGACTTCACCAAGATCGAAGACGAGATGAAAAAGATCGTCAAAGACGCCGAGCCGTTCGAGCGTTTCGTCCTCAACCGCGGCGAGGCCCGCGAGTTCTGCGAGGGCCTCCACCAAAAGCTCAAGGTCGAGCACATCGACACGGGACTCGCCGAGCATCCCACCGTCAGCTTCTACCGCCAGGGCGAATTCGTCGACCTCTGCCGCGGTCCGCACATCCCCGACGCCGGCCGCATCAAGGCATTCAAGCTCCTCTCGGTCGCCGGCTCGTATTGGAAAGGGAACGCCGACAACGCGCAGCTCCAGCGGCTCTACGGCACGGCCTTCTTCAAGAAGGACGAGCTCGAGGCTTACCTCACGCAGGTCGAAGAGGCCAAACGCCGCGACCATCGCGTGCTGGGCAAAAAGCTGAACCTGTTCACGATCACCAACGACGTGGGGCAGGGGCTCTGCCTGTGGCTGCCGAAGGGGGCGACCGTCCGCGCCCTTCTCGAAGATTTCATCAAGCGGGAACTTCTGAACCGCGGCTACCAGCCGGTCTATTCGCCCCACATCGGCCGCGTCGAGATGTACGAGACGAGCGGCCACTTCCCGTACTACCGCGACGCCCAGTTCATGCCCATGTTCGGCCACAGTGCCGGACAGCTTGTCGACTTCTGGATCAGCCGTCTCTCCGATGGAACTCTAGGCGAGCGCGAGGAAGGTAAGCCTTTCGCCCCCGAGGAAGCTAAGCTTTTCGCCGCCGCTCAAGTCATGGGAGTGGATCCGCATAACCTAGAAAACTACCAGAGTTGCACGACTCGGGAAGGACGTATACATGCGTTGAAGTTCTGGCAGCAACATCAAGAACGGTACCTGCTCAAGCCGATGAACTGTCCGCACCACATCCAGATGTACAAGGCCGAGCCGCGAAGCTACCGCGACCTACCCGTGCGTCTGGCCGAGTTCGGCACCGTCTATCGCCACGAGCAGTCGGGCGAGCTCAACGGCATGCTCCGCGTCCGCGGCCTCACCCAGGACGACGCCCACCTCTTCTGCACGCCCGAGCAGGTCGAAGACGAATTCCAGGACACGCTCGACCTGGTGAAGTTCGTGCTCGAGTCGGTCGGCCTCGAAGACTACCGCGTACAGCTCTCGCTCCGCGATCCCAAGAGCGACAAGTACGTCGGCAGCGAAGAGAACTGGCACAAGGCCGAAGCCGCCCTCCGCAATGTGCTCGAGAAATCCGGCCTCAAATACGTCACGGCCCTGGGCGAGGCCGCCTTCTACGGGCCCAAGGCCGACTTCATGGTCCGCGACTGCCTGGGCCGCGAATGGCAGCTCGGCACGGTGCAGCTCGACTACAACCTCCCCGAGCGGTTCCAGCTCGAATATATCGGGGCCGACAACCATTCCCACCGCCCGGTCATGATCCACCGCGCCCCCTTTGGCTCGATGGAGCGGTTCGTCGGCGTGCTGATCGAACACTTCGCCGGCGCCTTCCCGCTGTGGCTCGCCCCCGAACAAGTCCGCGTCCTGCCCCTCTCGGACAAATCGCTCGACTACGCGCAAGAGACCGAGCGCCGCTTCCGCGAAGCCGGCTTCCGCGTGAAGATCGACACGCGGAACTCGAAAGTCCAGGCGAAGATCCGCGACGCGCAGCTCGAACTCGTCCCCTACATGCTGGTCGTCGGCCCGAAAGAAGCGGAGCAGGGGGCCGTCGCCCTCCGCGACCGCATCGACGGCGACCTAGGCACGATGCCGACCAACGTCGCCATCGACCGCCTCCGTGAGGAAGTCACCTCCCGCAAAATCCGCCAGGTCGCCAAGTCGACGTTCCAGAACGTCGAGGAAGGCTCCGAGCAGCACGAGTACCTGACGGCTCGCATTTTCGTAGGGCATGCTGTGCATGCCGTTTCGACTTTCTTGTGCCGTTAAAAAAGCGGCATGCACAGTGTTTGGACCGGACACAAGGGTTACAAGTGTTCGGACACATGGGTAACAGGTCTCGCGGGAAGGCAAAGCCAGCATGAGCGTAGCGAATGCTGGCTTTGCCTTCCCCGCGTCGGAAAATCATGTCCCCTCCGCGTCTCTCTCTCGCAGATCGATCTGGGTGATCTTCTGCCAGCAATAGAACACCTGCCAGACTCCCTCGGTGGTCGTCGGCCGCAGAGCCACCGGTTCCCCGGCGAGGGCCTCGCTGATCTTGATCACCCGTCCTCGAAAACTCAGTTGGCCCACGGGATTGACCTTGCGAACTTCGTCTCCCTCGTCGTACTCGATCGGCGGAAGACGCTCCGGAAACTCACGTCGGCTGACCTCGTAACGACTGCCAGGCACCGCCAGACCCAAGGCCTCGTGTGGACGCTCATGGTTATACGTCTGACGCCAACGGTCCAACTCCCGCTGCACCTCCGCACAGTTCGCGAACGCCCGCCCCCGCAAAACTTCCGCCTTTAGCGTGCGGTGAAATCGCTCCTCCTTCCCCTGCGTCTGAGGATGATAAGGGCGGCCATGGATCACACGAATGTTGTGTCGCAACAACCAGACCGACAACTTCGTGTAACGTCCGAGACGATGCGTGACCGCCCAGGGCGCCCCATTGTCCGTCAGCATCGACCAGAGAAGGCCATAACGTCGAAATACGCCCCGCAGGCTCTCCCGAACCGTCTCCGATCGCTGATTCAAACATGCCTGCAGCCCCAGCGAATAGCGCGAATGGTCGTCTGTGATCGTCAGCGGATGGCAACGACGACCGTCGACCGTAGCGAAATCGCCCTTGAAATCCATCTGCCACAGCTCGTTGGGCGCCTCTCGCTCAAACCGCTGCACGGGGACACGCTTGAGCGACTCCTCCTGCTCGATGCGACCATGACGATGCAAAATCGCCGTGATCGTGCTGGCGGCTGGGACCGCTCGACGCCCCAGGGCCACCAGGCGGGCCCGCAGCTTGCGGCCTCCCCACGCCGGATGCTGATCCCGCAGCTCCAGCACCTCCGCTTCGATTGCCGCGCTCGTCGGCTCACGAAAACGCCGAGGACGACGTGAATGATCCACGCACCCTTCGCCCAAACGAAACCGGGCTAACCACTTGTAACCCGTCTTCCGCGAAATCCCAAACCGCCGGCACAGCACGCTCATCTTCGCTTCCGGCAACGACGCCAAACCGCAAAACTCTTCTCGCATCGACACAGCGTCACACTCCTGCCACGGCATCCGTCTCCTCCTGAAAAGGAAGACTTCAGCCTACAAAAGTGTTACCCATGTGTCCGAACGACTGTTACCTATGTGTCCGGTCTATACACACAGCATGCCCTACGGAACTAGGGAGCTAAATCGCCGCCGGCGATGCCGCGAACAAACCGGCTGCGAAGCGACGGATCGCCTTTCCGGTCGAGCTGTGCGAAGACGTTACGTCGCAATTGCTCCGGCTCAAATCCCTGCCGCCGCACGATTTCTTCCAGCACGGCCAGCCGCACTTTCGTGTCCCAATACGAGCGGCCCACAAACGCACCGGCATACCAAATCAAAACCAGCACGATGGCAGCGGCCAACACGGCGGCCGAGCTGAATCCGAACTGCTCGAAGATCAGGTAACTCTCCGTCAAAAACCACAACCCGGCGGCCAAACACGTGGCCAGCATCAGGAACTTCACCCCGCCGGCAACGCTCGGCGGTCGTTTCGTGGTCAGCCCCTGGCGCAACGCCCACCACGCCAGGCCGATGCACAACACGCCGATCACGATCGGCCCGGTCACAAATAGGGGCAGATTCTCCCGAAAGAAGGGCACGACCTGCCGGCCAACCGCCCACACCACGCCCACCGTGAGCAGCAACCGCACCATCGACCCGACCGGCCTCTCGCGCTCGGCCAACGTCACCTTTCCGGTCCCCCGTTCTTGCTCAACGCTCATTCCGCACCCTTTCGCTGTTGTCGCTGTCTGAAGCCAATCTGCCGCCGCCGGTGAACCCGCCCCTTTACCAATATGACATTTTGGGACCAAGAAAAATACGGGTTTAACAGGAGGAAACAGAGGCCGCAGAGGTCAGGGAGGTTATTTTTTTCGAGGCATTCGCTTTGTCCCTGAAGGGGACGGACTGGATAGCCTAGGGCAAAGGCTTTGCGCCGCCCTAGTGTAGGGTCAACTTCGATTTTTGGGGTACAGATGCTTCAGTTTTGTTCGAGCATTTTTGGTGGTGAACTGCCAATCGATTGCTGCCTGACTGCAGTTTCGTTCGTTCTGCCAAGCAGCGGTTTCATTGGCGAGCGTTTGTTTGTCAGGGATCCTCCGGGCGAGACATTGCCGTGTCAGAACATTCAATTCGATTTCAGCCATGTTGAGCCAACTGCCGTGCTTGGGGGTGTGGACGACCTCCAAACGCCGAATCAGCCGGCGCGCCTCCTCGGGCGGAAAGGCTTCGTACAGCGAGCCGAGGCTGTGCGTGTTGAGGTTGTCCATCACCAGCGTGATCCGCTTCGCCTGCGGCCGATGGATATCGACCAACTGGCGAACGGCCTCGGCCCAATCGGACCTGGTGCGCTGGTCGGTGACCACAAGGTGCCGCCAGCCGATCAGCGGCTCCGTGAACGCGAACACGTTAGCCGTTCCATTGCGTTCGTACTCATAGTCGAAACACTGACGTCGCCCTCGCGTGGCGCGAAGCGGAGTCTGCGTTTCGATGGTCAGTTGTTTGCTCAGCTCATCCATGCAAATCAGCGGGTAGCGCGGATCGTACGGGCGTTGATAAGCTTCCAGCACGTTTTCCATGTGGTAGACAAACTCCGCGTTGTGCTTCGGAGGGATGCACCACATGCTTTTCTGCCAGGGCTTCAACTCATTTTTTTTAGGCAACGCCGCACCGTCTCGTGTGACACCGCTTCGACGATGTCCAATTCGACGACGCGTTGGGCTAACAGCCGCAACGTCCAACGCGCGTGGCCTGACGGCGCGGCGCCGCAGCACACCGCGATGACCTTGGCTTCCTTTTCGCCATCGAGGATCTTGGCACGCGAGGGCTGCACTTGTTTCTTACGGTTCAAGGCCGCCTCCAAGCCGTCCAGCACCAGACGCTTGCGGATGTTTTCGACCGTTTGCACCCTCACTTGGCAGGCATTGGCAATGGCTTCATCCTTCCAGGCCGGCCCAAGATTTCCGGCATCCGCCAACAGCAACACCTGGGCGTGCGTGCGTTTCTTCGCCGCGATTCTCTCTTTCTTCACCAACTGCGAGAGTTCTTTGCGCTCATCCTTGTCGAGCTTGACAAGATACCGCTTGTTCATGACTCCCCTCCTTGGGTCCGAATGACTTCCGCAATTGGAGAGAAATCTTGCGACTCCGTGAACCCCAAAAATTAAAGTTGACCCTACACTAGGTTGCCTGCGCATCGCGAACCCACGCGACTTCGCCCGTGTCGGCCGTGATATGCCCGATCCCAAAACGCTTCAAGTTGGCGATCGCGTTCGATTCGTGTCGATTCCGACCGAATGGTCGCAGCCCGGCTTCACGGTGCACGCGTTCGATCGTTCGTTCATGAAAAAGATGATCCAACGCACGTGGCCTTCGCGCGTCTATGAAATTGACGAGTACGGCCAGCCGTGGATCTCTGCCAGGATCCGTGAGAACGGCAAACTTTGTCACCACATCTGGGCGATCTTCGAGTCGACCGGTTGGCGTCGCGTGAACCGGCGCGTCGTCAATCGGAAAACACGCGGAGGTTGAATGCCTGCGCGGCTCGCGGACGTCACGAAGTGTGTGCCACTGCTGAGACGCGGCGGCTCAGCAGTGCTCTGACGAATGTCTCCAGAGCTGCGACGCAAATCCCGCGCGGTTGCACCCGAAAGGCCGCGGTCTGCCAGTTTTAAAGGACCGTCCTGGATCGCTCGCCAAAAGCACTGCGGCTCAAGGTCGACAAGACCGCATCGCGTGAGTAGTGTCGGGATCCCGGCGGTACGATGATCGCTGCTGGATTTATGCGAAATATCGCCTCGAGTGAGTGTTCGAATCGTGAACGAATACACCATCGATCTCCAGGGAGGACGAGCATTGGAACTCGGCATTGAGCAGCGTGGCCGGCGTGGGTTCCTGGCCTCTTTGTCGGCCGGCGTCGCGGGGCTAGTGGCTGGGGCAACTCCCCTGTTTGCGAAAGACAAAGATCGTAAAACGCGGCCGGCGCCGCGTCCCGACTCCGCGCGTTGTCCGATAACCTACACCTACAAAACCGTGGGGAACCTGGACATCAAGGCGGACGTTTTCCGCCCCGAGGACAACAGCCTGCGCCCCGTGCTGATGTGGATACACGGCGGAGCGTTGATCCGGGGCTACCGCATGGACGTCAACCCCCGCATCAAGACGGAGTTTTTGAACGCCGGCTACGCGATCGTGTCGATCGACTATCGCCTCGCGCCGGAGACGAAGCTGCCGCAGATCATCGAAGATCTGCGGGATGCGTACACGTGGCTCCACGACAAGGGTCCGCGGCTTTTCCGCGTCGACACGAGCCGCATCGCGGTCGCCGGAGACTCGGCCGGCGGATATCTCACGTTGATGACCGGCTTTTGCGTCAAGCCGCGGCCGGCGGCCCTGGTTGCCCTCTGGGGTTACGGCGATATCACGGGCGACTGGTACACCAAGCCGAGCGCGTTTTACCGGAGCCATTACCCACCGATCCCGAAAGACGATGCCTGGAAGACGGTGAGCGGTCCAGCATTGACAAACCGGGAGTTTAGCGACAAAGGGTCGCGCCGCTTCTACCTTTATTGTCGGCAGCAAGGACTTTGGACGACCAATGTCTCCGGCTTTGATCCATCGACGCAAGACCGGTTGCTCACCCCGTATTGTCCGGCACGGAACGTGACCAAGGAGTATCCGCCCACGCTCCTGGTCCACGGCACCGACGACACCGACGTGCCACACGGACAGTCGGTGCAGATGGACAAAGAACTGACCCGCGCCCGAATCGAGCATCAGTTCATTTCGGTGCCGCATGCCGGCCACGACATCCCCGACGGCGACCCCAAGCTGGTCGCCGCCGCGTACGCCGACGCCCTGCGCTTTGTCGAGCGGCACATCAAGGCGGTCTGAGGATTCGTCCCGACAGCAAAATCTCACTCCGCCGCGCCGAATCCCGTTCTCGCTGCATCATTCGAAGAGACGAGCCACACCTCTCTTTGTTTGTCCTGGTAGTGCGTGGCACTGCTGAGACGCCGCGGCTCAACAGTGCTCTTTACGAATGTCTCGGGATCCGCGACGCAAATACCGCGCGGTTGCACCCTAAGGGCCGCGGTCTGCCAGTGTTCAAAGACGGTCCTGGATCGCTCGCCAAGAGCACTGCTCACCGGAAGCCGTTGAGCCGTGGCACCGCGCAGTGCCACTGGGCGTTACCCGCTGGCACGGTCCGCCCTAAATGACTTTACCTTGACCGCCAGGTCGATGAGTGGTTAAAAATCTGCCCGCTTCGACTTTGCTACGGCCCGGATTGAACGGTACGGAGTTCGACCATGCGTCTCTTTCGACTCGCGCCGGCAGGAGCCCTGCTCGCGCTTGCCGTCAGCGGCTGCTTTGAAGACGTCCTGACGCTGCAACCGTTGCACACTCAGAACATCGTCGTTTCAGATCCACGTCTCGTCGGGACTTGGAAGTTTTGCGATCCGAGCGCGTTGGATTGGGATGTGACGTGCAAGGTGAGCGAGACCACCGATCATGGATACCGCATTGTCGTCGACTTGAACGGCAAGCAGCGGATCTACATCGGCTACGTCGTCGATCTGGGCAAGATTCGAGTCATCGATTTAAGTCCCGAACAGGCCGACAAGGAATTGACTCGCGTGGACTCGATGCCTGCGCATTGGTTCGCGCGGCTGGAGTTTGAAGGGAATCGCGTGAGGATTCATCACAGCGTCTCAAGCTCTGACTTTCGCCGCTTGGTTCAATCGCATCCGCTTGCCTCCCATACAAAGGACGTGCGACTTGTCGTGACGGCCTCGACGGCCGAATTGCAGGCGTTCTATTCGCAGACAGGTGAAGCTGCTTTCGACAACAGTTCGAAGATCGTCTTGCACAAGTGCGCAGATTGTGAAGTCATCAAGCCCACGTTTGCTGGATTCGATCCATTTACCTCACCCTGGAGCTTCCTGTTCGAGTCGCCGGAGAGCAATGTGAGCGGCGTCTCGGCCGAACGGTTGAAAATGCCGCCGCTGAGCGGTGTCCCGTACTCGCGCGTCAAACAATTGGCTGACGAATTCGTACGCATGGGTCACGAGGTGCGATTCATTCGCGGTTCGAAGGCGACGAGCGCCGAAAGTGTGTTTGCGGTCGAGGCCCAGGAACCATTGCCCGGTGCGCCGCTTCGCCCGAATGCCGCGATTGTCTTGAGGCTCTACTGCAAGGATGCGACGGAACCGCTACCCGCCGTGCGAACTTGGGAAACCTACAGGTGGGCAGGAGAGTGACGGCCATTCTTGCAATCGTCACGGCCGCGGCGGTGGTCTACGTATTGAGCATTGGCCCCGCATTTTGGATTTGGGGATCGAGGGCCGTCCAAAGCTCGGCCTATCAGCCGGTCACCAGCCCGTTCCGCGGTTCTCTGCCGGGTAAGCTGCTTGGACGGTATCTCAAGCTGTGGGGGCCGCGGGACATCGTCGTCTACGATGCGGCTCGCGGTGTCTTGACGTGCGACATCGAGCCGCGGAAGTGACCAGCCTTCGCCTGCGTCAGCAGTCTTGCATTGCCAGCCGTCTTTGAAAGCGGTGCGATTGCGTTTGCGGATCGCGATTTGGCTTGAGTCTGTCGCCCCCTTCGGAGGCTAAGAGGAATGCGGAGGGAGGAGGCGACTGCGTCCCACCGGCTTGCGCCGATGGCAAGCAGACCCGCCCCCATCCGGGGGCTCGAGCGCCCGTGGCGAAAGCAAGCCCCAATGGCGACGGGAGTTGCTGACTGCAAGCGCACCGCAATCGCGAGTGTGGTGCCTCATTGTTGAAACAGTCGTTAGGCGATCACTGCGGCGGCTTTCAGCCCCGGGAGGGGCGGCCGTCTTGTTGCCATCGGCGCGAGCCGGTGGGATCATGGCTGCCTCACATCTTCAAAAGCCCCTGCACCCGTCACAACGGGTACTCGGGCGACACTCTTCCTTGCCGAGGGCCAATCATGTCGGGCGCCTACACAAATCTCCTCTATCATCTTGTCTTCAGCACTAAAAACCGCCGCCCCTTGATCAGTGAACGGATGAAAAAGCGTCTCTACGATTACATGGAGGGCATTGTCCGCGGGGAAAATGCCGAGCCCTTGCAGATCAACGGTGTGGCCGACCATGTGCATATGCTCGTGCGGCTTCGTCCAACTGTCGCCGTGGCGGATGCGATTCGCGTCTACAAGGCAACCTCATCGAAGTGGGCCAACAAGGAATTCCGAGGCGGGCCGCGCTTCGAGTGGCAAGAGGGCTATGCCGCCTTCACGGTCAGCCAATCACAGGCGCCACGGCTGTTGGTCTACATTCAGAATCAAGAGGAGCATCACCGGAAGCGCAATTTCCGGAGCGAGCTTGTGCAGCTCTTGAAACGGCACGGAATTCAATTTGAAGATCGCTATTTGGATTGAGTCCGCCGCCCCCTTCGGGGGCTTAGAAAAGAGAAAGAGAGAGGGCGGCCTTTAGTCCACCGGCTCGCGCCGATGGCAAGCAGACCGTCGCCCCCATCCGGGGGCTGAAGAGAAGGCGATTAATCCTGCCTTTCAGCCCCGGGAGGGGCGGCGGTCTGCTTGCCATCGGCGCGAGCCGGTGGATCCGAGGCCCCACAAAAAACCCAATAAAAAAAACCGCCGGGCTTTAGCCTGGCGGTTTTTCTATAGGAACGGCCCTAAAGGCCGGCCGGTTAGTACATATCTTCCGATTCGCCGTGGCCGCCTTTCTTGTCTTCCTTCTTCGGCTTCTCGGCGATCAAGGCGTCGCTGGTGAGGAGCAGGGTGGAGACGCTGGCGGCGTTCTGCAGGGCGCTGCGGGTCACCTTGGTCGGATCGATGATCCCCGATCTTCACGAGATCCTCGAACTCGCCGGTGGCCGCGTTGTAGCCCATGTTGCCTTTGAGCTCGGAGACCTTTTCGCAGATCACGCCGCCGTCGACGCCGGCGTTGTCGGCGATCTGGGTCAGCGGAGCGCGGCCGCACGCAGGATGATGTTGTAGCCGGTCTCGGCGTCATCCGTGGCGTGCTTCGGCTTGAGCGCCGTCGACGCGCGGAGCAGGGCCACGCCGCCGCCGGGGAGAATGCCCTCTTCGACGGCCGCACGCGTGGCGTGCAGGGCGTCTTCGACGCGGGCCTTCTTCTCCTTCATTTCGCTTTCGGTGGCGGCCCCGACGTTGATCTGGGCCACGCCGCCGGAGAGCTTGGCGATCCGCTCTTCGAGCTTCTCTTTATCGTAATCGCTGCTCGAACCTTCCAGCTCGCTTGCGGATCTGGTCGATGCGGGCCTTGAGGTCGGCCGTCTTGCCCAGGCCTTCGATGATCGTCGTGTTGTCCTTGTCGACCACGATCTTCTTGGCACGGCCCAGGTCGGAGAGCTGGACGTTTTCGAGCTGGATGCCCAGGTCCTCGAAGATCGCCTGGCCGCCGACCATGATGGCGATGTCCTGCAGCATGGCTTTGCGGCGATCGCCGTAGCCGGGAGCCTTCACGGCGCACATCTTGAACGTGCCGCGGAGCTTGTTGATCACCAGCGTGGCGAGGGCTTCGCCTTCGACTTCCTCGGCGATGATCAGCAGGGGCTTGCCGGCGTTGACGACCTTCTCGAGGACCGGAACGAGGTCCTTGACGTTGGTGATCTTCTTTTCGTGGACCAGGACGTAGGCGTCTTCGAGCACGCACTTCCATCGACTGCGGATCGGTGACGAAGTACGGCGAGAGGTAGCCGCGGTCGAACTGCATGCCTTCGACGACTTCGAAGTCGGTCTTGAGGCTCTTGCCTTCTTCGACCGTGATCACGCCGTCCTTGCCGACTTTCTCCATGGCGTCGGCCAGGATGTTGCCGATCTCGTCGTCGCCGTTGGCGGCGACGGTGCCGACCTGGGCGATGGCCTTCTTGGTCTTGCACTCGATCGACATTTTCTTGAGTTCGGCCGACGATGTCTTCGACGGCCTTGTCCATGCCGCGCTTCAGCTCGACGGGGTTGACGCCGGCGACGACGGCCCGCTGGCCCTCGTTGTAGATCGCCTCGGCGAGGATGGTGGCGGTGGTGGTGCCGTCGCCGGCCATGTCGGACGTCTTGCTGGCCACTTCGCGGACCATGCGGGCGCCCATGTCTTCAAACTTGTCCGGCAGCTCGATCTCGCGGGCGACGGTCACGCCGTCCTTGGTGACGGTCGGGGAGCCGAAGCTCTTTTCCAAAATCACGTTCCGCCCCCGAGGCCCGAGGGTGACGCGGACGGCGCGGGCCAGCTTGCTGACCCCGCGACGCATCGCATCCTGGGCCTCTTGATCGAAGGCAATCATCTTCGCCATGGGATTCACTCTCCTCGTTTCGGTGCTGTGTGTGCGGCTTGATTCGGTGCGGTTTTTGTTTTGTGAGCCGGAGGTCTTGGGAACCGCGGTTTCTTGTGTTTTTTTGGTTATTACGAGCCGAGGGGTTCATCCCCTCGGTCTCTGCGTTCGGGAAGACCGAGGGGGTGAACCCCTCGGCTCGTTAATGCGTATTCCTGGCGGCTCGTCATGTTTGAAAACGATCTCGTCAGGTTTGAAAACGATGTCGTGCGATTAAAACGTGGCCAGGATGTCGCTCTCGCGGAGGAGGAGGTATTCCTCGTCGCCGACCTTGATCTCTTCGCCGCCGTACGAGTTGAAGATCACGTCGTCACCCTCTTTGACGGAGAGGGGCACGCGGCTGCCGTCGTCGCGGATGTAGCCGTCGCCGACGGCGATGACTTCACCCTTTTGCGGACGGTCCTTGGCCGTGTCGGGGAGGACGATGCCCCCCTTGGTCTTGGACTCGGCGTCGGCCCGCTTGAGGACGACACGATCGCCCAGGGGAACGATCCGGACGGCAGATGATTTCTCTTTGGCAGGTTTTTTCGTCGTTGTCGGCATCAACTTCTCCTTCGATGGCAACCGGCGACCTCGTTTTGCGTCGTCGCCCAGCTCAATTGGCATACATGCGGCGAGTGTGGCGAGCTCTTTTGCAGGAGGCAAGTCTCGCGTCGTGGCAGCTCTTCACTCGGTGACGTCACGGGGATGGTGCCACGGACCGCCGCATTCCGTGATTTCGAAAACGCTGGTGGAATGCTCCCCCCGCCACCCCCCTTTGCGAACAGCGTGCCTAACGGCTGCCAAGTTTTAAGTGCATGCCGAATATTAGGTTAACGATGAAGCCGGCCGGAGGGCGGCTGCCAAATTTGGCGAGGGGCCGCGGACTGCCGAAATGGGCACTGCCGTAATGGCAGCGGCGGACCGAGGTTTGGGTCGCTTTGATGGAGCAGGCCCACGAGTGCTGGGTTCCGAACTTTGAGCTGTTCCGCGTCTAAACCAAAATCACGCGAAAATGGCCGAAAAACGCGCACTTTTTCGACGAGTGAGATCTGGGTCTATTATAACGTAAGTATTTATTTTATAACAGTTTACGTAAAGTGTCGTGTTGAGTTTTCTGTGGTTTCACGACGCAGGTTATTGTTCCGCAAGTGGTCATCTGGCAATCAGTTGCAGTTTTTCTGCGGTCCCCGGAAACCCCGGCTCCGGCACAGAAAAATCGCGGCATGTGCGGAATAAATCCCGGAGGGATTGGGAGTTAGCGTCGTTTTTGGACGGGAGGCGTTAACACAGAAAATTGCTCAAAACGCGCACGAACTCGCAGTGCCTGCTTGTGTTCTTTTTAGGCAGCGTGGATCTTCAGGACCGATCCGATCAGAATCGGCGGGACCGATTTTATCTCCCACCTTCCCATGAGGCCGCACTGTGTCGTTTGACCCTGTGTCGCTCGACCCCGCGAAGCCGGAGGGCGCGCCCTCCTCGGCGAGCCGCGGCCAGTGGATGACGCTTTTCGCCGCCTTTTTGGGATGGATGTTCGACGGCTTCGAGATGGGGTTGTTTCCGCTCGTCGGGCGGCCGGCTCTCAAGGACCTGTTGGGCGAGTCGGGGCAGGCACACGTCGACGTGTGGTTCGGCCTGATGATCGCCGGCTTTCTGGTCGGGGCGGCCAGCGGCGGCGTGCTGTTCGGCTGGCTGGGCGATCGGCTGGGCCGCGTGCGGGCGATGACTCTCTCGGTGCTGACGTATGCCGTGTTCATGGGGCTGTGCGGGATCGCCGACTCGCCGGCGAAGGTGTTCGTCTTCCGATTTATTTCGTCGCTCGGGATGGGGGGCGAATGGTCGCTCGGCGTGGCTTTGGTGATGGAGATTTGGCCCGACAAGTCGCGGGGCATGCTGGCCGGCCTGATCGGGGCGGCCTCGAACGTCGGTTTTCTGTCGATTGCCCTCGTAGGCCTGGGTTTGTCGCGATTTATTGACGTCACGCAGCGGCTGCTGTTGGACATCGGGCTGCAAAAGGCGTGGGTTGACCAGCTTGTGTCTCACTCCGGCTGGCGGCTGATGATGCTGATCGGGGCCGTGCCGGCGCTGCTCACCTTTTTCATCCAGCTTTTGGTCCCTGAGTCGCGCCGCTGGGAGCATGAGAAGCGGCAGGGGACGACCTCGTTCTGGTCGGCCCGCGATTTGTTAGCCGTGGTGGTCGGCACGGCGGGACCGCTGGCGATGATCGTGCTGTGGCTCCCCGAGCGGAATTACCCGATGGCGCTGCGGATCGGCGGGTCGATCGTCGGCGTGGCCATGGCGATCGTGGGGTACATCTTTCCGGTGTTCCGCTATCTCAAGAGGGCAGGGGCCGCGTCGGCGGAATTCCGGTTGGAGACGCGGCCGATGCTGCGGCGGATGCTGCTGGGGGCTTGCCTGAGCGGCGTGGCGCTCGTGGGAACCTGGGCGTCGGTGCAACTGGCTCCGAGTTGGGCCGGTAAGCTGGTCGAAGCCCGGGCCGAGCGGCAAGGACTCGACCCCAAGTCCCGAACGGTCATTGCGGAAGGGGACAGTGCCCGGTCGTGGACGCAGATCCTCTCTGGGCTCGGGGCGATTGTCGGCACGATGGCCGGGGCCCTGATGGGGACGGCGATCGGACGGCGGCTCACCTACACGTTGCTGTGTGCCGGGTCGCTGGCTTGCACCCTCTTTTTTTACCTGGGGAATGGCGCATTTAATTCGGTGTTTTGGGTCAGCGTGCTGTTGCTCGGGGGCGTGACCGCTTCGTTTTACGGCTGGCTCCCGCTGTATTTGCCGGAGCTTTTCCCCACCCGCGTGCGGGCGACCGGCCAGGGCTTCAGCTTCAACTTTGGTCGGATTCTCGCTGCCGTGGCCGCCTTGCAGACCGGGCCCTTGATGGGGCTGTTCGGGCAGAACAAGGTCCTGTCGCACGCCAATGCGTGCTCGACGGTGAGCCTGGTCTACCTGGTCGGCATGGCGATTATTTGGCTGGCGCCTGAAACCCGAGGCCGGCCGCTGCCGGAGTAGGCGGCTTATTGGAAGACGCCGGTCGCGTACCAGACGCTGCCGTTGGTCTGCATGTCGACCCCGTAGCTCGACCACGCCGTGGTGGCCGCTCCCCAGTGAGGAGGCGAGCTGCGCCACAGGTTGACCAAGTCGACCGCCACGTCGACGACGTTCGCGTTGCTGAGCCACGACTGAGCCACGATCTCGAAGCTGCCGGGGAACGAGCTGGAGTGGAACATCGAGTTTGATTGCGCCTGAACCGTCGACTGGCGGTCGGCATGATCCATCAAAGTCGGATCAGCGACCCCCTGTGTGCAGGCGGGGCGTTCCTGGTGCACGCGGAAGGCCCAGGTGAGGGTCCGCTGCGTGAGCGATCCGACGGGCAGATCGAGCAGGGCGTCGACGTAGCCGCCAACGGCCCAGCGCTGCGGCAGAACGCTGACCGTTTCGCGGTAGTGCGATTTGTCCCGCAGGTCGACCACGGCGATCCCGGCCTGCTTCTGCAGGCAGTCGAACGCCGGGGCGTCAATCAGCCGTTCTTTTTTTCCCTCGAATGGGATCGTGTATTCGAGGGGGACGCGGCAGAGGACATAGCCTTCGAGCTTTTTTTGATCGATGGTGCGAAAGTCAAAGTTCGTTCCGAAGTCGATCAGCAACATCTTGCCTGAACTGCGGGCTTCGGCATACGCGGGGTAATACTCCGTGCGGACGGGCCCATTCACGAACGTTGTCAACCAAAGCGCAAGGCAGGCAGTCGTGGTCGCAGTCATGGTGCTTTCTTCCTCCGTTAATCAGAGAAGCCATCCCAAACGTGCGACCATAGTCAGCAATCTGCATAAGGCAGGTCAACTTTGCGGGCGGGAGATTCGGCAATTTTTCAATGTATAGAGTGTCCGTACGTACCGTGATCAGGATCGATCTGTTTGCGGAGTTTGGCCGCTGCTGCCGGCCTTTTTTGATGCGGGTTTGGCGCGATTTAATGCAGGAGATTCTGCTTTAAGAACAAGGCAATCACGTCGTTGAGGTAATCGCGGTTGGCCTTTTTCTGGAAGCCGTGCCCTTCGTTGTTGGCGTAGACCGTCCAGACGGTGTTGCCGTTGGCCCGCACGCGGGCCACGATCTGCTCGGCCTCGGAGAACGGGACGCGCGGGTCGTTTCGCCCGTGAGCCACCAGCAAGGCGGAATGGATGTTCCCCGCATTGTTGAGCGGATCGGTGCGGCGGAAGAAAGCCTGCATCTTGGGGTTGCGTTCGTCGCCGTACTCGGCCCGGCGGAGATCGCGGCGATAGGCGCTGGTCGTTTTGAGCATCGTGTTAAAACTGGCGACGCCCACAATATCGACGCCCGCACGGATGCGATCGCTGTAATGAGTCAGCGATGCGAGGACCATGTATCCGCCGTAGGAGCCGCCCATCACGGCGACCTGTTTCGCGTCGAGATCGGGCTGCGTGGCGATCCAATCCAACAGGCCGCCGATATCGCGGACGCTGTCCTCCCGCTTCTCGGCGTTGTCGAGCTTCAAATACGTTTTGCCGTAGCCGGCCGAGCCTCGCACGTTGGGCGCGATCACGGCCAACCCCAGCTCGTTGACGAAAAACTGCTCGAAGCCGGAAAAATAAGGCCGATACTGCGATTCCGGCCCGCCGTGGATCGAGATCAGCACGGGGACCGGATGCTCGCGCGAGGCGCCGCGGGGGCGGAAAACGAAGGCGGGGATTTTCCGCCCATCGAACGAGGCATAGTGGAACGGCGACGGGGGAACGAAGGTCGACGGATCCAACCCGCCGACTTCGCTGTACGTCCAGCGTGTGAGCTTCCGATCGGACAAGCTGACGGAATAGGCGTCGGCCGGCGCGTCGTAACGGGCCAGCGTAAATCCGAGACGGTTGCCGTCGGGCGAAAACTTGAGACCGGAGATCACCCCCGGTGGATGGTCCACGCGTGCGGGGTGGTCGCCTTCCAGAAGATACAGGACGCTCGCACCGTTCTCATTAACCGTGAAGGCGATGTGTCCCGTCTGATGGTCGATGGTGATCCCGTCGACATCCCAGGGAATGTTTTCGGTGAGCCACGTGTAGCGCTCGGTTGTCAGGTCGAGCCGTGCCAACTCACGGAACTCGCCCCGCAAATCCGTCGCCAGGTAAACCGACCGCGAATCAGGACTGAAGCGGAGCAATTCGAACGAGACCGGGGGGTTGCCCGGAATCGACAGGTTCTTTTTTTCGCCTGTCGCGACGTCGAGAATTGCTGGATACGATTCGTTGATTGAGACATAACGGAGGATCAGGAGCTTGGTTCCGTCGCCCGACCAGTCTTCCGCCTGCCAGAATTGGCCGTCGCTTTTCAGGACGAGTTTGAGCGACCCGGGGACCCGCGGCTCGATCACATAGAGATCGGTGTCGCGCCCGTTTCGGGCGTTGCTGGCAAAGGCGATTTTGCCGCCGTCCCGAGTGACCGCCTGTAACTCATTCCGCGACCGGCCATCGGTGAGGCGTTGAGCTCGGCCCGTCTTGGCGTCGAAGAGATAGATTTGGTCCCGCTCGCTCCCTCCCTCGCTCATCGACAAGAGCAGGGCCCCGTCGGCCGCGTGGGGGATGAATCGGCCGGTGGCCGGCTCGTCGAAGAACGTGATCTGCTCGCGCCGACCGCCGGGCTCGTAGACACGGTGTAACTGAGCCGTATTGCCGAACCGGGTGGTGATCAAGATTCCCTTGCCATCGGGTGACCATCCATGAAAGACGGCCGTCCGCGTGTTTTGATATTGCCGCAGGCGGTCCTCGATCTCGGCCGGGACGATCGGGACGCTGCGGGTGACGATCGTTGGCGGTTTGAGGGAGTCGATCTCCTCCGTGTGGACCGCGCGCGTCACGATGAAAAGTGTCGCCAAGGCGTGGAGCATGACTCGGTCCTTCCGCATGCAGTGAAACTGAGGCGCACGGCGCCTCCGCTTGCCAGCCTGCGCTCTCTCAATAAGAATGGGACGTCGATCGCGCGTGCGGCAAGCGGAGTTTGCCGGTTGATTGTAGCCGCACGGCCGTGATCCGACAGGAGTGATTCACGTGACTGCCAAGAATCCGTTTGGTGCCGAGGCGACGCTCAAGACCCGCGGCGGAAACTACACGATTTACCGCCTGCCAAAGCTGGCCGAAGACCGGATCGGCAACGTTGAGACGCTCCCGTATTCGATTCGCGTGCTGTTGGAAGCCTGTTTGCGGAACGTCGACAATTTCGTCGTCAACGAGTCGGACGTGATTGATCTGGCGAACTGGAACGCCCGCTCGCCCAAGCAGGTGGAAGTCCCCTTCAAATTGGGGCGGGTGGTTCTGCAGGATTTCACCGGAGTGCCGGCAATCGTTGACCTGGCCGCGTTGCGAAGCGCCATGGTCCGGATGAAGGGCGATCCGAAAAAGATCAATCCGCTCGTGCCGTGCGACCTGGTGATCGACCACTCGGTGCAAGTGGATCAGTTCGCGACGCCTCTCTCGCTGCAATTCAACGTGGAGAAGGAATTTGAGCGGAATATCGAGCGGTACCAGTTCCTGCGTTGGGGCCAGCAGGCGTTCAACAATTTCCGAGTTGTGCCCCCCGCGACGGGAATCGTGCACCAGGTAAACCTGGAATTCCTGGCGAAAGTCGTGCTGACGCGCGACGGGATCGCTTTCCCGGATACGCTCGTTGGGACTGACAGCCACACCACGATGATTAACGGTCTGGGAGTTGTCGGCTGGGGCGTCGGCGGGATCGAGGCCGAGGCCGTAATGCTCGGCCAGCCGCTGTACATGCTCACGCCGGAAGTCGTCGGCTTTAAAGTCTCGGGCGAGCTGCGTGAGGGCGTGACCGCGACGGATCTGGTGCTGACGGCGACGCAGATGCTCCGCAAGCACGGCGTCGTAGGCAAATTCGTCGAGTTCTACGGTCCGGGCCTGGACGCGATGACGCTTCCCGACCGGGCGACGCTGGCCAACATGGCGCCCGAATACGGGGCCACGATGGGCTTTTTCCCGGTCGATGACGAGACGCTGCGTTACCTGACGCGGACGGGCCGCACGCCGGACGAAGTTGATCTTGTCGAACGCTATTACAAAGAGCAGGGGCTCTTCCGCACGTCGGCATCTCCCGAGCCGCGGTTTTCAAGCACGCTGTCGCTCGACCTGTCGACCGTGGAGGCATCGATGGCCGGGCCGAAACGGCCGCAGGACCGGGTCCTGCTCAAGGACATGAAAGCGCAGTGGCGGAAGGACCTCACCTCGACTTTCGGAAAGTCGGCTCCGGCCAATCCGATTCCCATGAAGCTCAACGGCGACTCGGCCGCCATTACGGACGGAGCCGTGGTGATTGCGGCCATCACGAGCTGCACGAACACGAGCAATCCCTCGGTCATGGTTGGTGCCGGGCTCCTTGCCCGCAACGCGGTGGCGAAGGGGCTCAAGCCGAAACCGTGGGTGAAAACGAGTCTCGCGCCGGGAAGCCGCGTCGTCACCGATTATTTGAAGCAATCGGGACTCGACAAGCCGCTCGACGCGCTCGGCTTCAACCTCGTCGGCTATGGCTGTACGACCTGCATCGGGAACAGCGGGCCGCTGCCCGATCCGGTGTCCAAAGCAGTCAGCCAGGGGGATATCGTGGCCGCGGCCGTCCTCTCGGGGAACCGCAATTTCGAGGGTCGTATCAATCCACAGGTGAAAGCCAATTATCTCGCAAGCCCCCCGTTGGTCGTCGCCTATGCGCTCGCCGGGACGACCGATATTGACCTCGTTCAAGAACCTCTGGGGAAGGGGCGCGACGGAAAGGACGTGTTTCTCCGCGACATCTGGCCGTCGCAGAAAGAAATCGTCGATACGATCAATGCGTCCGTTTCCGCCGAGACGTACAAGAACGAATACGCCAAGGCGACTCAGGGGCCGCCGGAGTGGCAGAAGATTTCTGGGGCCGGCAGCGAGCTGTTCCAGTGGGACGCTTCGAGCACGTACGTGCAGGAGCCTCCCTTCTTCGTCGACATGCCCGAGACGCCGGGATCGATTGAGGCGATTTCTGGTGCCCGCGTGTTGGCTTCGCTGGGCGATTCGGTGACCACCGACCACATCAGCCCGGCCGGCTCGATCAAGGCCGATTCGCCGGCCGGACTGTTCCTGCAGCAGCACGGCGTCAAGCCGCTCGATTTCAACAGCTACGGCAGTCGCCGCGGCAACGACCGCGTCATGACGCGGGGGACTTTCGCCAACATCCGTCTCAAAAACCTGTTATGCCCCGGCACCGAGGGGGGCGTGACGAAGTACCTGCCCACGGGGCAGCAGATGTCGATTTACGACGCGGCCATGAAATATAAGGAAAACGGCACGCCGCTCGTCGTGCTGGCCGGCGAGGAGTACGGCACGGGCTCGTCCCGCGACTGGGCGGCCAAAGGGACGTACCTTCTCGGAGTGCGGGCCGTGATCGCCAAGAGCTTCGAGCGGATCCATCGCTCGAACCTCGTCGGGATGGGCGTATTGCCGTTGCAATTCCGCGAGGGGGAAAACCGCGAGCACCTCGACCTGGACGGCACGGAAACCTTCGACATCCGCCTCGACGACTCGCTCAAGCCTCGGCAGGCGATCGAAGTCACGGCGACGAAGGCCGACGGAACGACCATCCGCTTCACGGCCCTTTGCCGGATCGACACGCCGATCGAGGTTGAATACTACCGCAACGGAGGAATCCTGCACAAAGTGCTGCGGGATTTGGCGCGGTCGTAGATCGATCCCTGGTCTGTCGGTCGTCTGGCGGGAGGCGCCTGGGACGTCCTGGCTTGCTGCCTGTGTGCGCTTTCAATATTCTTGCCTCCGCTCAAGCGTTCATGCTAGGAGGGCCGCACGGTGAGCATGCGAAGTGGGTCATCCGTTTCTGACGAGCCGTTAATCGCCGTTTTTGTCGACTTTGAAAACCTGGCGATCGGCGCACGGGGGATGAAGTCGGGCCAGTTCCAGATTCATCTGGTCCTCAAACGGCTCTTGGAAAAAGGCCGCATTGTTTACAAGCGGGCCTACTGCGATTGGGGCCACTACCGCGACGCGGTTCGCGAATTTCACGCTCAGGGGATCGAGCTGATCGATATCCCGCAAACCAAGATGAGCGGAAAAAACAGCGCCGATATCCGCATGGTCGTCGACGCGCTCGACTTGTGCTACTCGAAGCATCACATCGACGTTTTCGCCCTGATTTCGGGCGACAGCGATTTTTCGCCGCTGGTCTCCAAGCTCAAGGAGAACAACAACCGCGTTATCGGCTGCGGCATCAAGAGCTCGACCTCCGATCTGCTCATCGCCAACTGCGATGAATTCATCTATTACGACGATCTCGTCCGCACGGCCCAAAAGGGGCCGCCCGTTCCCAAGAAGGTGAAGCGCAAAGAGGACAAGAAACAAGAGGCACTCGATCGGTTGATCGAGGTCGTGCACTCCCTCGAGCAAGACTATGACCCCATTTGGGGTTCGATGCTCAAGCAGGTCATCCGCCGCGTGCACCCCGGTTTCAATGAGGGGTACTACGGCTATGCGACGTTTTCGGAGTTGCTGGAGGACGCCGCCGCCAGCGGTCTGATCGAGCTCGAGTTCGACCAGAGCCGCCGCAATTACCAGATTCGGCCGAAAAAAGACAAAAAGGACTGAGCGGCCGACTGAGCGGTCCTTACGACCATTTCTTGCCGATTGCGTCGAGGCCGGCCCGGGCCAGGTCGTCCGGCGTCATGACAATGTGGGCCTCGACGTCGGCGTTGAATGTCAGAAACCACGGTTCCGCGAGAGCCGGGATTTTGGACGGATCGGGGACGTCGACGATCAGGATCGCCCCACGCCGGCCGTCAAACTCCGTAAAGTACGTGGCCTCCGGTTTCGTCTCCTCCAGAATCTGCTTGAGCTTCTTGCCGACGCTCCCGTTGCGCACGGCGGCGTTAAACGGTTCGTGCGGCATTTTGATGTGCATCAACATTCTCATCGCGACCTCCTTTGCCGGGCAGTCTGTCGTGTCCGTTGTCGACAATCGGGCCCCATTCTGGCGGAGCAAATTGCCAATGTCGATTGACCGGGTGAAAATCGGAGAGTGAACCCTTTTCCTTTCACGGCCGAATTGATCGTCGAGCGTTACCTCAGCGGCGTGCGGATTGATTCGTTTCTTGTGCGCCACTTCCGCAATTACACGCCGTTTCGCATCCAGCGGTTGGTCCGCGCCGGGCAGGTGAAGATCGATTGCGTGACGGTGCGGATCGACGAGCGCGTCTACGAGGGGGATACCATCTCGGTGCGGCTTGTCGAGCCGCCTGACAAACTGCACCGGCCCGAGCAACTGCCACTCGCCATCGTCTTCGAGGATCCTTGGATCATCGTTGTCGACAAGCCCGCCGGACAGATTGTTCATCCCGCGGGTCGCATGCAGAGGGGCACGCTGTGCAACGCGCTTCAGGCCCATTTCGACCAGCAGACGGCCTGGCCGGGTCTCCTGCGTCCCGGCATCATTCATCGCCTTGATCGCATGACGAGCGGTCTCATCGTCGTGAGCAAAGAGCACTTGTCGCACAGGCAGCTCTCGATCCAATTCCAAAAAGAGCGAGTGTCCAAAACTTA
This sequence comes from uncultured Planctomycetaceae bacterium, assembly GCA_963833105.1. Lineage (GTDB taxonomy): Bacteria > Planctomycetota > Planctomycetia > Planctomycetales > Planctomycetaceae > DASPSM01. The sequence continues at coordinate 381,057 of CAWHWU010000014.1, read as the reverse complement.
CTTGGCGCTTGTCGAAGGAGTCGTCAAACCGGATCGGGGAACGATCAATGCGCCGATCGGCACTTCGGCGGAAGCGGGCAGCGTGTTGATGTCGTGCCAGCCCGACGCGGGCGACCCGCGGGCTTCCATCACCGATTTCGAGGTGGTCGAACGCTATCCCCTGCATTCGTTGGTCCGCGCACATCCACGCACGGGGCGGAACCATCAAATTCGCCTGCATTTTGCCACAATCGGCCACCCAGTCGTCGACGACGAATTCTATGGTCCGTTCGGTCAGATCAAGCTGACGAAGGCCGAATTCGAAGCCCTGCGCCGGCGAGCCACGGTGGGCCGACCGGATCCCGACGGCGAAGAGGAGCGGACCGACGCCGACACCGGCGGGAATCGCCACGCGCTGCACGCGCACCGGTTGGAATTCGAGCATCCCATTCTGGGCGGGCGTGTGGCGTTCCAGTCTCCACTGCCGGCGGACCTTCAGGCCGTCGCACTTCGACTTTCAATTCGTTGACAGTCCGACGACGTCCAAGTTCGTTGTTCTTAATTGCAGGCAGCGTGGTACAGTGTGATTGCCAGACCGTCTCGCGCGAAAGAGAGAATTCCCTAATGAGCCGCACATTTACGGCGTATATCGAATTCGATCCCGAAAGCCAACTTTACGTGGGCACGATCCCTGGCCTGCCGGGGGGCCACAGTCAGGGGGCCACTCTGGACGAGCTTCAACAGAACCTGAAAGAAGTTGTCGAATTGGTTCTGGAAGAATGCCAATCGCACGGAGAAGCTTTCGAGCTTCCGCCCTTTTTTGGCATCCAACAAATTACGGTCGATGCATGACCAAACTGCCGATCGTCGATGCGAAGACGATGGAGAAGGGTGCTCGTTCGATTAGGTTTCGCTCCGGTCCGGCAGAAGGGAAGTCACATTTTTTATCGCCACCCGGATGGTCGCACAACGACAATTCCGCATCACGGCAACCGGGATCTTTCGCGTCCGCTGATTTGCGCGAAATCGATCTGGCGCCCGATGACTTTTCCGATCTGCTCCCGCTAATTTGAAGCGAGTTCCTACCAGGACCACTGCCGCAAGACGATTCTATGAAAAAAGCCGACCAGCACGCGTCTGGTCGGCTCGTATGACAGTGGTCGACTTGGTGGTGTCAGATGGCGGAGCAGAGCTCCATTTCTGCCGGTGTTTCGGCGGCTTGAGGGGCGGAGTCGCACGGCATCGTGCATAAATTGTCGTAGCTCATCTTGTTGAAGCCGTCGAACGCCGCGACCTTGTAGCACTCGGCCATGGTCGGATAGTTGAAAACCGTATCGCGGAAGTAGTCGATCGTGCCGCCCAGCGCCATCACCGCCTGGCCGATGTGCACGATCTCGGTCGCCGCCTCGCCGATGCAGTGGACGCCCAAAAGCTTACGCGTGTGGCGGTGGAAGAGGATCTTCAGCATGCCGGTCGTGTCCCCGATGATGTGGCCGCGGGCAATTTCCCGGTACCGCGCGATGCCCACTTCATACGGGACGCAGTCCGCCGTCAACTTTTGCTCGGTCTGGCCGACCATGGAGATCTCGGGGATCGTGAAGAGACCGTACGGAAGCTGCTGACAAGCCTCGAACGGCTGGCCGAACGCGTGGCACACCGCGCGGCGCCCTTGCTCCATCGAGACGCTGGCGAGAGCCGGAAATCCGACCACGTCGCCGGCACCGTAAATGTGAGGGACCCAGGTCTGGTGGTTTTCGTTGCACCAAAGCCGCCCGCGTTCATCCGGCTCGAGCCCGGCCGCCTGCAGGTTCAAATCGGCCGTGTCGCCCACGCGGCCCACGGTAAAGAGAACCGTTTCGCTCACGAGCCGCTTGCCGCTCTCGAGCTGCACGAAGACCATGCCCTGCGGCAATTTCTGGATGCCGACCACATCCTCTCCCAGGCGAAACATGATCCCCAGCGACCGCGCGTGATAGATGAGCGTGTCGACGATTTCGGTGTCGCAAAAGTCGAGCAGCCGTTCGCGGCCGTCGACAACCGTCACCTGCACGCCGAGCGTGGCCAGCATGATGGCGTATTCGATGCCGATCACGCCCGCGCCCACGACGATCATCGAGCGGGGGATCTGTTCGAGCTTCAGCAGTTCATCCGAGTCGAAAATGTGCTTGCCGTCGAACGGAATGTGGCTCGGACGGGCGGGCTTCGTGCCGCAGGCGACCAGGATGTTCTCCGCGTGCAGGATCCGCGAACCGTCGCCTAAGGTCACCTCGACTTCGTGCGGGCCGACGAACCGCGCACGGCCCGAATACGTGTCGACCCGGTTTCGCTGGAGCTGGTCCTGGACGACGTCCATCTCGTGCTGCGTGACCTGGTCGAGCTTGCGGGCCAGTTCGCTCATCGTGACCTGGCGCTTGCGGCGGTAGGCGTCGGCATAGACTTCGCGTTGCCGGTAGCCGGTCAGATACAGGATCGCCTCGCGCATCGTTTTCGACGGAATTGTTCCCGTGTGAAGACAGACCCCGCCCATCCCGCCGGTCTGCCGCTCAACAATCGCCACCCGCTTATGCAGCTTGGCGGCGGCAATCGCCCCTTTTTGGCCGGCCGGTCCGCTTCCAATCACCAACAGGTCGTAACGCATGGCATAGTGTCCCACTTCCGACTTTGCTTCGCCTGTGAAGTATCGACACGTTGGGGATCCGGGCAAACGAAAAAGAGTTCTCCGTCAAAGTAAAAGGGGTGCAGTGCGGAGAGAGTGCGGGATCTAACGATTCCTCCGTGCGGCTGAGCCCTAATGACATCGTGGACGACGTTCAAGCTCCGTTTGAGAGCCGGCGTCACCACTCGAGCGTGCGATACCGCGGCTCCAAGAGGGTGACGCGCTCTTCAACAAGCCGATCGTGACTCTCACTGCCAGTGAATCTGCCGAAGATGGCTCCCGTCGATTTGCCCAGGTCAGCGACAAATTCGTCATCGAGCACGGCCCCGGGAGCCAAATCGAGAACGCCCGGAAATTCGGGCGCGTATTCCGATCGGCGGAAGAGCACGCTGCCATGCTGCAGGACGGCACCCCGACGGCGGCGCTGTGCGCTCCCCACGATCTTCTGGCCCTCCAACACGACGTCCCGCGGATCGCCTCGGCCAAAACAAAGAAACGCGCCTTCCGCGCCCGAAAGACTCGTGCCGCGAAGGGCGGAGGAAACGCCGCGTGCCGCCAGTGCGGCGATGATCCGTTCGTGAACCCGTTCGTAGATTTGTAGCGGCGTCTGGGCGAGCGGATGATCGGGCGGCACCGCGCACGAATAGGTCCATTCGAGGTGGTGCAAAATGGCCCCGCCCCCGGTGAGCCGCCGCACGACGGGAAGGCCCTTCAGGCGAGGAATCGCGGCGGCGGCCTCCGATTTTTGGAAGTATCCCAACGAAACGGTCGCCGAGTCCCAGCGGTACCAGCGGACGGTGCACTGGCCCCGCTCGAGAGCCGCTTCCAACAGGGCTTCATCGAGGGCCATATTGCGGACGCCGCTTTGCGGCTCCGGTTCGATCACGAGGTGGCAGGTTCCCATTTGAGGATCGGTTTGCGGGCCGCCTGCACGTCGTCGGGGCGGCTGATCGCGGTGGAATGGGGGGCGCGGTGCAGGAACTCGGGATCTTCGGCCACGATGCGGTGCATCGCATCGGCAAACGCGTCGAGGGTTTCCTTCGACTCGGTCTCCGTTGGTTCGATCATCATCGCTTCGGGCACGACCAGCGGGAAATAGACCGTCGGCGCATGAAATCCGTAATCGAGCAGCCGCTTGGCGATGTCCATCGCCGAAATTCCCCGCTCCTGTTGCAGCGTGCGGGCGGAGGCGACGAACTCGTGCATGCACCGCTTCCCATGTGGAGTGGGAAGCACGTCCTTGAGTTTCGTCATTAAATAATTGGCGTTGAGCACGGCGTTCGTGGCGACGGCTTTCAGTCCTGCCGGTCCGAGCGTGCGGATGTACATGTAGCCGCGGAGCAGAATTCCCACGTTGCCGAAAAATGTGCGCATGCGTCCGATCGACTTCGCTGGCGTTGTGAGCCGAAATGTGGTCTGCCCGCCGACCTCAGAGGCCGAGACGACCGGTCCAGGAAGGTACGGGGCCAGGAAGTCGCGGACGGCGACCGGCCCGGCACCCGGACCGCCTGCTCCGTGCGGCCCGGTGAACGTCTTGTGGACGTTGAAGTGCATCATGTCGCCGCCGAAATCGCCCGGCCGCGTGATGCCCAGGATGGCGTTCATGTTGGCGCCGTCGATATAGACCAGGCCGCCGACGTCGTGCAACATCTTGGCGATCTGCGTGATCTGGGTCTCGAAGAGGCCTAGAGTATTCGGGTTGGTGATCATGAACACGGCCGTCTTCTCGTCGAGCAGCGTCCTCAGCTCTTCGAGATCGACCAGTCCGGTTTTGCTCACCTTGAGCTGCACGCACTCGAAGCCGGCCAGGGCGGCACTCGCGGGATTGGTGCCGTGGGCGCTCGCCGGGAATAAAACGCGCGTGCGTCGTTTCGCCTCGATCGCGAAAGTACGCCGCCGCCACGAGGAGTGCCGTCAACTCGCCCTGGGCTCCCGCCGCCGGTTGCAGCGTGACGGCCGGCAGTCCTGAGATCTCGCCCAGCATTTGCTGCAGCTCGTAGAGCATCTGCAGCATGCCCTGCGAATCGTGCTCGGTTTGATACGGATGCAGGTCGGCGAAGCCGGCCAGGCGGGCCAGCGCGCTCGTGCCGTTTCGGGTTGTACTTCATCGTACAACTGCCGAGCGGATAGAAGTGCGTGTCGACCGACATGTTGAGCGTCGAGAGATTGACGAAGTGGCGGATCACGTCGGGCTCCGCCAACTCGGGCAGCGATGGGGCGTTCGCGCTGAGGTGGGCCGCCGGGATCAGCTCGTCGAGCGGCTTTGCGGGCACATCGCTTGCCGGAAAGAGGCACCCGCGCCGCCCGGCGTGCGCCAGCTCAAAAAGGGGTTGAGTTGCCAGTTTGTTTCGCATGAACTGCCGTTTTGACTGATCAAATCACCGCGGGGCCGAGGACGCCGGCTTACCGACGGCGGCCGACCCGGCCGCCGTCGCCGCGGCGAGCGCGTCGATCTCCTGTCGAGTCCGTTTTTCGGTGACCGCGACCAGAATTCCGTTTTGCTTTGCACCCGACTCGTCGTCTCCGAAATGGGAGAGAGAAGGGCCGAGATCAAAACCAGCTTTCCGCGCACGCGAGAGGACACGCTCGACGTCGCCTGGGCACGAAAGCACGAACTCTTTGAAAAACGGCCGGTCCGCAAAGGCCCGCGGCAGACCGGCGACGGTGGACAGCCGCTCGGCGGCGTAATGTGCCTTTTGGCAACACAGCTCGGCGGCTTCGCGGAGACCCTCGGGTCCCAGAAGCGACAGATAGACCGTCGCCCGCAGCGCCAAAAGACCCTGGTTCGTGCAGATGTTGCTGGTCGCCTTCTCGCGGCGAATATGCTGTTCGCGGGCCTGGATGGTGAGCGTATAGCAGGGATGGCCCCGACCGATCGGTGGTGCGACCGACCAGCCGTCCCGGCATCTTGCGAAGGTATTCGTTCCGGCAGGTAAAGACGCCGAGGAAGGGGCCGCCGTACTGCATTGGAATGCCGAGCGGTTGGCCCTCCGCCACGGCGACGTCGGCCCCGTAATCGCCCGGCCTCCGCAGAAGTCCCAAACTGATCGGGTCAAACGAAACAACAGAAAGGGCGCCGACTTCGCGTGCGACGCGCGTCAGTTCCTCCGGCTCTTCGAGGCAGCCGAAAAAATTCGGATGCTGAAAGACGAGGCACGCGGTCCGGTCGTCCACGGCGGCTTTGACCTTCGCCAGGTCGGCCGTCCCGGCCGGCGTGGGAACGACGACCAGCTCGCACTTCAGATTGGAAAGATAGGTTCGTAAAACCTGGCGGTATTCGGGATGGACCGACCCGAGGACAACAATCTTCTCGTGCCGGTCGGTGACGCGCATTGCCATGAAGGCCGCTTCGCTGACGGCGGTCCCCCCTTCGTAGAGGCTGGCGTTGCAGACATCCATCCCCGTGAGGCGGCAGATGAGCGACTGGTATTCGAAGAACGCCTGCAGGCTCCCCTGGCTCGCCTCGGCCTGGTACGGGGTGTAGGCCGTATAGAATTCGCCGCGCCCTGCGATCTCGTCCACGGCCGCTGGAATAAAGTGATCGTAGACGCCGCCCCCCAGGAAGCACGCGCGGCTGCCGCAGCCGGAGTTGCGTGACGCGAGACCACGCAACTCCCGCTCGAGTTCCATCTCGCCCGCGGCGGGGGCCAGGTTCAGCGGGCGGTTGAGCCGGATGGCGGGAGGGATTTGCTCGAACAGCTCATCGACGGAAGCCGCGCCGATCGTTTGCAGCATGTCGCGCTGTTGATCGAGCGTATTGAACAGATACGTCACGCGTGGTTTTCCTCTTCCTCGCAGTGCGCTTCGTAGGCTTTGCGATCGAGCAGGCGCGCCAGCGAGGATGGATCGGCCACCGTGATTTTCACCATCCAACCTTTGCCAAACGGATCGTCCGAAAGCGCGCCGAGATCGTCGGCAAGCGCCTCGTTGATGGCGGCGATCTGGCCGTCGACGGGAGCGTAGAGATCGCTCACCGCCTTGACGCTCTCGACCTCGCCAAACGTTTCTCCCTCGCGGACCGTGCGGCCCACTTTGGGAAGCTCGATGTGGACGAGGTCGGTCAGTTGATGGACCGCGAAATCGGTGATCCCGACCGTGGCGGTGTTCCCGGCGACCGCGACCCATTCATGGGACCGCGTGTATTTCAACGAGTTGAGATCCATCGAGCCCCTTTCCATGCGGACGCGCCACGTCCGTGAGTTGTCGCTGTGCCCTCCCAGGCGCAGGGGGCGTTCGTCGTGCCGACGCACACCATACATTCGATCCCGCTGCCTGAAAAGCGACGCCGATGCCCCGAGGATGCCGCCGATCACAAGCGGGGATGGTGGCGCCGGCGTGCGGCTCCTCAGCCGGCATTTTTCGGCGGTGTGGCTGACGGGCTGGCCGTGCCAACACCTGTCTGCGACTCGTACATGGCGATCTTTTCGAGTCGCCGGGCGTGGCGTCCGCCCTCAAAATCCGTTTTGAGCCAGATCTCGACCATGCGGTTGACCAGCCGATCACCCAACAAGTCGGCCGAAAGACAGAGGACGTTGGCGTCGTTGTGCAGCCGGCTCATCTCCGCCGTCAAGTCGTCGTGACAGGGGGCCGCGCGGACGCCGGGGAACTTGTTGGCGACGATGCACATCCCCATTCCCGTCCCGCAGATCAGGATTCCCCGATCGACCTGGCCGGAACTCACCGCGGCGGCAACCTTGGCCGCGTAGTCGGGATAATCGACGCTCTGGGAGCTTTCCGGGCCGAAGTCGAGCCCTTCATGGCCCAGTTCCGCGAGGCGGGCGAGGACTTTTCCCTTGACCGAAAAGCCGCGATGATCGCTGGCAACGGCGATTTTCATGGATTGTGGAATACCTCCGGGGTGCGAAACTCAGGGTCGTTCTAACGCCAAACTTTGCAAAATGGCCCGCAAATTCCGCTCGATTTCGACGCAGCACGCTTCATACTCGGCCTGACCGGCCCCGATCGGGTCCGAAATATCGGACTGATCGCGGGCCAGCAATTCGATGCGGTTCGCCAACCGCGGATTCGACGCCAAGAGCGCGTCCCGATGACCTTGCGTCATCGTGAAGATGCGGTCGGCCTGTTCCAATAGGCGATCGGTCACCGGTTGACTCTCGTGGGCCCGCAGGTCGACGCCGGAGCGCCGCGCCACTTCCACCGACTCGGGAGCCGCCGGCAGACCGGCTTCCGCCGACATTCCGGCGGACAGAACCATATAACCGTGGTCGGCCAATTCGTCCTCGGCACAACGCAGCCGGTCGGCCAGCATCTTGCGGAAGAAACCTTCGGCAAGGGGGCTGCGGCACGTGTTGCCCGTGCAAATAAACAGAAACAACTCGCACGAAAGCCGTCCGATCATCGACTCCTTGACAACACCGGGTTGAATGATCGACCAGGATCCCGTTTTGATCTGAACCACCGTGGCCGGCTCACCGTAGCGACATTCTCCATCGTCAATGACCAATTCTACGTCATCATCGAGGGCGGCCAGAACACAACCGGCCGTGATCAAGCGGGCGCCCATCCTGGCCGCGCTCGTTGCCGGCAACCAGCGGCGCCGGCATCAACCGCATGGCCTCTTGAATACATTCGTGCGCGGGGACCCGAATCCAGAGCTCGATTATCCGGGGCCAAGGCGGTGCGCGTCTCGGGGGGCAAAGCTCCGAATAGACCGGTTTCGGGCCCGACGTCGAAGGCCAGCGTCACCGGACCGGGCCAGCACCGCCGGGCCAGGCGTTGACCGAGTCGATCCATGTCCGGAACGTAGTCGATCGCCTCTTGCACTCCCTTGAGGACCAGGGTCGGGTGAGCGAGAGCTCGATCCCGCCCCGAGGCGGAAAGCTTCTGTACAGCACGCGTCATCAGCGCGTGCACGCAGGCCGCGTAGACCGTCTCGGTGGGGAAGGCCACGATGTGCCCTTCCGCCAGCGAGTGAACCGCGCGATGAATAGCGTCCCTCGGGTCGTCGGTCTTGCGAAGGTCGACCACTGTGGACATCGCTGGCACTTCCGTGAGGGCGTTGAACGATCGTCTCCGATACCACCGTCTCTACCGTCGCCCGCGCGGCCCACCGGCGCCACGTCGAATGGCCGGGCGCTTAGCGTGGGCCTTCCTTGGAGACCATTCTGCTAATTGGAATCCAATTTGCTAACAGAAACACCCGCATCAATTTTCCGCGGGTGCGCACGGAGGAACGGAACGCACGGCAGATACGAGAAGCGGTCAGCATCGACCGGCTGAACAGGCGAGGAAACGGTCACATCCTCGCGAGCTGCAAAGGCGGCACGCGAGGGCGGGGAACTCTTGCCGACACGCAAATGCCGGCGCAAAAACCCCGCAGCCACAAATTGATCCCCAATAATCATAGTCGTTTGGGAGGCTGACTTCAAGCGGTTCCCGTCCGCTCCCAGCGGCTCTGTTTTGACGCATCACAGAGGAAATCCCTTTCATCCGTAAGGGTTTGCAAGGTTTCCCTCGCGTGGAGTGTGACGGAGGGGATGCAACCTGCCTGGGAATGTCTTTTTTCCGGATTCTCGACCGGCTTACGAGAATCTTTTTCTGGGAAAGCGTATAACAAGGCAGACTGCCGTCGCCTTACCAGCCTTGCCTCAAGCGACCAACCTGAATTTTCCGAGTCATCAAGCATGGCGTTTTCATGACAGTACTGCAGAGACGATCTACCAAGAAAAAACGCGGTTTGCCGCGAAAAGCGCTCCGCCGCCTGGTTGAATTCAAAGGGATGCGCAGGACCTCGTTCCAGGAGTATCGCGACGATATTCGCGACCTCTACGACGGACCACGCGGTGCGGTGCTGGCCGTCGGCAGCCTCGTTTCGCTGCACGAGCCGCTGATCGGACACGTGCTCCGCGCTCGCAAATTCGACGTCACGAGCCGGCGGCGGATTCTCGACGTCGGCTCCGGAGCGGGACAAATCCTGGGCCATCTCCTGAAGCAAACGCGCCCCGATACGCAGCTGTGCGCGTTCGACCTGTCGCACCAGATGCTCCGCCGGCGCGCAGCCGCGTCAAAGACTCGCGGCCCTGTTATGTCGCGGGAGACATGATGCGGATGCCCTTTGCCGACGGAATGTTTGATTGCGTGACGTGCGGCTGGGTGATCGAACACTTGCCCGATCCGCGTCCCGGTCTGCGTGAGATCGGCCGCGTGCTGCGGCCCGGCGGCAGTGCCCTGATTCTGGCCACCGAAGATACGGTTTCCGGCGCATTCGTCAGCCGCACCTGGAAGTGCCGCACTTATAATCGCAAGGAACTCCAGCGCGCTTGCGACGAAGTGGGACTCCCCTGGAAGGCGCAGTTGTGGTTCACGCCGGTTCATCGCTTCTTCAAGATGGGCGGCATCCTGGTGGAAGCCATCAAGCCGCCGGAACCGCAGCTGCCCCGTTGCCGCCGGCTGAACAGACGGGAGCCCTGCCGCGGATTGTCAGACGGCCGGTGCACTACATCCGCGAACCAGAATCCGTCGCGCAGCACCGATTCTCCGACCGAAATCGACAATCGGCTCGCGGAACATCGGTCCGGCGCAGCAAAAGGTGTGGAACTCGCCCCGCTCGCCGCACGGATCGACACCGGCGGGCAGCTCGCCAGCAAGATCGGCGTCGAACCAGCGTCCCACAAACCGCGGGTCGAGCTGTTTCGGATCGACGCACGTGAGCACCGCCTGCAAGCCGGCGGCCAACATCTCTCGCGCGAGTTGGGGCGTTTCGTTTTGCGTCGTCCAGATGGGAAAGAGGGGATCGATTCCCGTCCCCGCCAATTTCTGTTCGCGGTAGGCGCGGATGTCTTCCAGGAACAGATCGCCAAACGCCATATGAGTCACGCCCTCCCGCCGCGCTCGCTCGACCGCTTCCTGCATCCGTGCCTCGTAAATCTCGTTTGAGCAGGGCCACGGGAGCATCACGGGCCACAGGGGCAGGCCCGCAGCCCGCGCTTGGGCTTCCACGAGCATCGTGCCGCACGGCGTGCATGGCAACGCGGTCGGCCGACTCGTTAAAGGTCGTGAGCAGTCCGACGACCGTCACGCTCGGATCGCGTCGCAGGACGTGCAGCGTCCACGCGCTGTCTTTGCCGGAACTCCAGGAGAGCAAGACGCGCTTCATGTTCACTTCGGTGCCACGGCGGGGGCTCTGGCCTGCCAGTGTCGTCCTTCGAGACCAAGTGGCATCGGCACTTAACTTCGAGTTCGAAAACCGCATCAGAATGGGTGGCCCCAGTCGAGCCGCGGCCCAAAGCCCGCCCGCTCGTCGGTTCAGTAGCACCCCCTGCGCCGCATTCTGATCCTAGTCGCGATTCGGGTCCCACTCGCGGGCCAGCGTGCATAGCGTGTCGAGCGTTTTTGGATTCGTGCAGCAGGCCACGATTCCGGGAAGGCGGATCATGTTCGCCTTCTTGTCGAGCCACGTCTCCCGGAAATTCACCGGCTGGCGATTATGCACCCAGACCGCGTCGCCCCCCAGCATCCGCACGATGTGCAGCGAGACGGGAAAATCGTAAACGTTCGGCGAACGAATCAGCGAGCCGCCGAGCAGGCCCCGCGATCCCATCTCGTAAACGCAGCCGTCCATCGCATCCGACGTGCATCCTTCCAGCCCCGCGGACGTCACGTCGCGGATCCGGTCGGGGTCGTGCTCTTGAAAACCGTTCACGTAAATCTTCTTTGAATCGGGCATGGCTCGCGCATCCACCGCGGTCATCGCACGCAACACATCGGCGGCCGGGCGGGTCGGATCGTCCGGTCCACAAAAGACCCTGCCGTCGCGGACCTCGACCCAGGTCCCCTCGGGGCCCGATTCGGGGATATAGACGAGCGAATAAAGGACCGTCTCGCGATTGCGCAGGTGGAGCATCACAGAGTAGCCGTTGCCGGTCCGGTCGCGGTATTGCTTGGTGCCGTCGATCGGATCGATCGCCAGAACGAAATCTCCGTCCTTGGAAAACCGGGCGAGGTCGCCGGTCGTCTCCTCCGCCTCGATGCGGCAGTGGCGAAATTGCGGATCGAGATCGCGGAGAGCGGCCACGATCAGCTCCTGCACGCTCAGATCGGCGAGCGTCAAGGCGTCCGTGGCGGCACTTCCCGAGTTCTTGCCCGAGACGGCGATATTGTGCTTGACGCAATTGGCGGGCGAGTGCCCCCGACCAGCGGAGCACGGCCGGCATGTGCCGCGACAAAGCGGCCGTCAAGGCGTTCACGTCCATCGAAGATTCCTGTTGTCTTACGATTGCAAACTCGAAATCACCGCACCCGCCACGTCGAGACCCGTCACGCGCTGGAATGCCCGCCAACCGGGGACGGCGTTGACTTCGATGACATAACACGTCCCGTCGCGATCGTAAAGCAGGTCGACGCCCGCAAAGCGTGCTCCGGTCGCTTCGGCCGCTCCCAGCGCCATTTGGCATTCGTCATCGGTCGGACGATACTCTTCCGCAATCGCCTGGCACGAAATGTTCGCACGGAAGTCGCCGTTGGCCCGCCGCCGCATGCCGCCCAGGATGCGCTTGCCCAGGACGAGCACCCGCACGTCAAAGCCTTCGTTCTCGATGAACCGTTGCACGTACAGCACGGCCCCAATCCGTTCCAGGGTGCGGAACGTGCGGAGGGCAAGGTCGCGGTCGCTGACGCGGACGATCCCCCGTCCCTCGGATCCGAAAATTGGTTTAACGACGACGTCACCCCCCAAGTGGTCGAATGCCACCAGCGCCGCCTCGGCATTTTCGCAGACGATCGTGGCGGGAACCGTCAGGCCGGCCGACTCCAGCCGCACCAGGGCCAGATACTTGTCGACCGCGCATTCGAGCGCCTTGGGCGGATTGATGACCACGACGCCGGCCGACTTGAGTCGCCAGAGGGCGTCCATCCGATAAACGACTTGCTCCAGCGAGCCCGGCGGCATCGTGCGGACGATCACCACGTCGTACGACAGCAAATCGTCGCCGTCGACCGCCAGGCCCCGATCGTGCCCGCCCACGGCGCCGACTAGCTTGGAAAAATCGAACGGCCGGCTTTCGTGTCCGTGCTCGATGGCGGCCCGGGTCAGGTCGCGACTGTACCAGCTACCCGGTTGGGCCAAGAGGGCGATCTTCACGTTCCGCCGATCCCGAAGGACCGCTTCATGATGTCCGGCTCGGTCCGGCCAAAGCGATGGACATTGCCCGTGTCGAGGTTGCAGAACGTGATTTCGGCCGGGCTGAACAGGTTCTTGTCGATCTTGTAGAAGTCGCGCCCTGCTTCCTCGAACACTTCGAGAAACGGCTTGCCGAACGCCGCGGAAGAGCAGGCCGGCACGGAAGGGCCGATCTCGGCCAGCGCCGCGTCGGCACCGCGAACCCACAGCGTGACGCGGGCCCCATACAAAATGGCGTCGTTCGTGCGGCCGATCCCCGCCATGTCGTTGGCGGCGACGGGGGGGAGCGGAGCGCTGCCGGAGGCACTTTGCACCTGCCGCACGTCGTAGCCCAACTCCAGCAGCTTGTGCAGGGCCGTCTCGACCGAGCGGGCGACGACTTGCACGTTGCCGGCCTGACTCGCCGTGGGGGCGATCAACAGGCACAGCTTGTCGGAGGTGACGCCCGTCCGCTCGCAGATGTATTGCACCACGGCGGCCGTGGGAAGTTTCCGACCCTCGAGCACGCCGACGATTTCGCCCGGTGCCTCGCGGTAGTCGAGCCGGCCGAACAACTCCTCATGTGCGTAAGCGGCCCGCATGGGACCCGAACCCATCGCGAAATAGCCGTCCGTGCTGATCTGCCAGCCGGCGTACTGGCTGAAGAGGCAGGCCGCCGTCGGATGATCGGTGGTGACGAAGACGTGCGGCCAGGTCACGCCTCCGATGTCGCTGGGAAGAATCGACGCCCAGCCCAAGCCGGCCATGCAAATCTCGGCGAGCGCCTGCCCCGCGTCGAGCCCCCCTTCGGTACGAATTCCAAAATCGAAGATTCGCGCGTCCTGCACGTTGGTCTCGCGGACGCGAAACTCGGCAGTCGATGCGGCCACCCGCTCGAGCAGTTGCCGCGCCCGCTGGTTGAGTTCGTATTTCATGTGTTGCCGACCGGGACGGACTTGGACAGCCGTGCGGAAATTCGGGTCGTTTCGATTCTCCCAAGGCCGCCAAAACTGTCAAGGACGGCCCGCTCGTCGGCCCGTTTCGTCGTGAGGAGCGACACGCGGCCTCACGTCGCGAACGACCGGACTTTCGCGAACGATCCGCACAAACCGACTGGTGTTTTTGTTCCGCGACCGGGCAACCCGTGACCGTCGTCCGGCGGGTTGTCCTAGACTTTGCGCACGTTTGATCAGATCGAACACAAAACTTGCTGTCAGCGGCCTTCCCGTTCGTGCGCTCGGACGGGCCGGCATGCGAGCGAAACGTATCGAGCCTGCTCATGTCGGCCGTTGTCTGCTCCAAGCGATCGCCCGACTTTGTCGCGATTCAGGTCGCCTCGATCCCGGCCATTCCCGGTTTCGATCGCACGCTGTATCTGCAGAGTTCGTCCGGTCCTGAGTTTCGCCTGTACCGCGACGCCGGGGCCGAACTGAAGGCGAGCGATCTGGCGCGGCTCGTCGATGCGGGGATCACGACGGTCTACCTCGACGGCGGCGACTACGGCCGCTTTCAGGAAGAGCTCCGCTCGTCGCTCGATGCGATCGTTGCCGACGAGCGGCTCCCCGTTGCCCAGCGGTTCAGCGTGGTCAACGAGGTCGTCCGCGGCGTGCTGCGGGAATCGTTTCGCCGCGGCAATATCGACCACACGGTGAAAGAGACAAGCGAGCTGTCCGAACATGTCGTGGACCTCGTTTGCCGCGACGAGGGAATTCTTTCGGAACTCAACTCGGTGCTGCATTTCGATTACAGCACGTTTACGCATTCGGCCAACGTGGCTTATTACACGCTGATCCTGGCTAGCGCCCTGGGGATCACCGATCGGGCCGTGTTGCGGAAGATCGGCATCGGCGCCTTGCTGCACGACATCGGCAAGCTGGGAATTCCCGAAAAGATCCTGCTCAAGCCGGGCCGTCTCGCGCCGAAGAGTGGAACGTGCTGCGGAGCCATCCGGCCAAGGGACTGACGGCGCTCCGCGAGCAGGACCAGCTCGAATTCGGGCAGTTCATGATGGTCTATCAACATCACGAGCGGATCGACGGCACGGGCTATCCGGTGCGGCTTGCCGGGGACGAGATTCACGAATGGGCGCGGATCTCGCGGTGGCCGACGTCTATGAGGCGTTGACCAGCAACCGGCCCTATCGGCGGGCCCTGCCTGCCATCGAGGCGTTCGAGTTGATCGAAAAGGGTGAAGGGAGCGGCTTGGAACGGGAGTTTCTCCAATGCTGGAAGCAAACGATCACAAAGAGCTGAGCGATCGGCCGGCCGAGGTGCCGTGCGCCGTCGAGATTCCCCGCGCCCTCCAACAGCGCCTCGCACGTCGCGGTGCGCAGGATGCCACCTTCGACGAGAGGCGGCAGTTCGCCCGCTTTGCCTTTCTGAGCAAGACCCTGCTCGAAGTCGCGACGTCGTTCAAATGCATCGAGCGGTCGCGGGAACATTTCACGATCGTGACGACCGACGTCTCGCGGGACGGGGTCGCCTTTCTGCACGTCCAGCAGCTCTATCCGGGGGAGTTGGTGACCGTCTGGTTTCCCACGTGCAAGGTCGCCTGCCGCGTGACGCGGTGCCTCAAGCACAACGCGAAATGCTACGAGATCGGAGCATCGTTCGAGGGCGGTCCGCGGGAGCAGTCTTGGATCCGCGCGATCGGCGGCCAGCCGGTGACTTCCTAGGAGATCGCTCCGCTCGCAGCGTGTCCTGACGAGCCGCCGGCTTTACGCCGGCGGTCTTCGAACAGCGCGTCGAGCGCGGCTCGGGAACCGCCGGGATAAACCCGGCGGCTCGTCGGAGAGCCGGGCAATCGAGCGCCATAACATCTACGTCCAACCGTTGCACAGGCGCACGGGCAGCCGATTCACTGCGGCAACTTCAGCTTGATCCCGTACTTGTATTGCATCTTGCGGGCGATTTCGGCCGTCGCCTCTTTCATCATGGTCCAGATCGCCTCGCGCTGGTCGGCGTTCTGGGCGATGACGTCGGCCTGCCGCGCACGGACGTCGCCCACGTTGTTTTCGGATTTGATCCAGTCGGGAAAGTAGAGGGGCCCGGACTCGGCCGAGTTCGCGTACCAGCGGTAGTACGTCGTCGAGTTGAAGCGAATCGAGTTTTCGAGCTCATTCACTTCGACCGGGATCCCCCGCAGCGAAGCGGCCAGGGCACGCAGCTTGTCGCTGATTCCTTGTCCCCAGTTCAGAAGTTCGCTGTCGACGCCGGTCGTCGGCAATTCGGCAATCTTGCGGGCGAACGTTTCGTGCCACAGGGCCGTCTTGTCGTAGTCGCTGGCCCCTTTGTTGCGGCGGATGAGCGAATTGAGGAGCTGGCAGACCGCATCGTAGTAGGCGGCCGAGGCCACCGCGTTGGGCTTTAGATCGGCCGCGTTTTCGTTTTCCCCTTTCGCGGGAAGATGCGGCGAGCGGATCAGGCTCAGGATCCGCTGCAGGCGCGCTCATTGAGAGGCGTTTCAAATGTCAGCGATTTCTCTGCCACCGTTGTCTTGGCGTTGGCGAGGACCGCCATTTGCGCCCCCGCGTCGCCGAGCCACTGCATGACAACCGCCTTGAGCGCCTCGGCGTGGGAGCCGACAGGGGAGTCGAAATCGAGCCGCAGCCGGCCGTCGATCACGTCGGTCACCGCCAGCGACAGCCGCGCACCGCGGATCGACGCCACGAGGGCGGCCAACTGATCCAGATTGCCCGCGGAACGCAGTCGCGGCGAGGTGGCCAGCCAGTCGCGGACCCGCTTTTGGTTCAGCATATCGGTGAGATCGACGGCCAGTACGATCGAGCCCGTGTCGCCGCTGGCCAGGGCCGACTGCAGGTAGGGCGAAAGCTCGGTCCCTTTTCCCGCGGCACGCGACCGCACCCAGGCGGAAACGGCCTGACGATCGGGCGGCTGCACCGTCCCCACCAGTCCGTCGGCAAGCTGCACGAAATAAACGCCGCGCGGTGACAGGACGGCGAAGCGACCGGCGATCTTCTCAATCGACGAGCGTTCGTGTTTGGCGATGTCGCCGATCACCGAATCCTGGTCCATCGAGTAGACCGAATACGTGATCGGCGCCCCCGACGTGCCGAAGCTCGTCGCGCGGACGACCTGTTTGACCCAGGGCGGGGCGGAAAGCAGCCCCTCGGCATACGCCCGCCGCACCTTGTCGGCCCATTTCTCCTGCCGCCCGAAGGGGCTCTCGACCAGCTTCCGCATGTGGATCACGGCGACGGCATTACACGAACCGGGCATCCATTGCAGCAGGTCCGAATCTGCCCCGCAGCAAGGGATGCCCGTTGCGACGATCGACATGAGCAGGAATGGAAGGCGCCAACAGAAAAGAGAGATTCGCATCGAAGTTTCTTTCCGTGAAGCAGAGACGTGCCCTGACCCACGGCATCTTACCAATTACGCAGCCTTAGAAGGGATTGGGCAGGCGGCGGATCAAAGTCGTATTTCGCCGGGGTGAGAAGCCCAGCGACTCGTAGAGTCGTTGTGCCCGGAGATTGGCGGGGCTGACTTCCAGGGCAATCGCGACGGCGTCAAACGGTCGTGTCCGACTCAGGAATTCAAAAAACTGCCGTGCGATGCCGCGGCTCCGCGCCGCGGGAACGACGAAGAGTTCATCGACATGCACGATCGTCCCGCCGTACTCGTTACTCCAATACGGCACGAGGAGGGCGTAGCCGCGCGTTTCGTCCGCTTCCGCGAAGACGATGACCGATCCTCGCGACGGCTCAGCGAGAAACTGCTCGATCGTGAGCTCGAACCGGTCTGGATCGACCGGCACAGAGGGGGGATCTTCGAGATACAGCGCCCGCATCATCGCCAGCACCGAGCCGGCATTTTGGCCGCGAGTCAGGGTCATGAAGTCCAAGGGTAGATCTCGTCCGCTTACAGCGTCTCCAGCTCGCGGCGTTCGAGTGCTTCTTCACGCACGTCGGTGACAAACATGCAGCCGGGGCTGTGCGTGATGGCGAACGGAATTCGTGCCGCTTGCAATACGGCCTGCGGCGTCACGCCGCACGCCCAGAACACGGGGAGTTCGTCGTCGTGCACGGGAACCGGGTCGCCGTAATCGGGCCGGGCGAGGTCGGCAATTCCCAACTGCGCGGGCAGGCCGAGATGGAGCGGCGCACCGTGCACGTCGGGGTAGCGCGAGGTGATCTGGATCGCGCGGATCGCATCGGCCGGCGTGAGCGGTCGCATCGAGACGACGAGCGGCCCTTGGAACGCGCCACACGGAGCACACGCGCGGTTCGTGCGATACATCGAGACGCTGACGCCCAGCTCGATATGGCGGAGGGGAATGCCGGCGCGGAGCAGGGCGGCCTCGAACGTGAACGAGCAGCCGATGAGAAAACTGACGAAGTCGTCCCGCCACAGCCCGCGGATGTCGGTCTCTTCGTCGGTCAGCTCGCCGTTTCTCCAGATGCGATACCGCGGCAAGTCGGTCCGCAGGTCGGCCATCCCCGCGACGTGCGTCGGAACGGGATTCCCCGGCTCAGTCACGTCGAGCAGCGGGCAAGGCTTCGGATTGCGGCGGCAAAACTCATGGAAGTCGTTCGCCCATTCGAGCGGCAGGACGACGAGGTTCGCCTGCGTGAAACCGGAGGCCAGCCCGGAGGTCTGCCCGGCGAAACCGCCATTCCGGCAGGCGTCGCGGACGAGACTCCCCGTGGCAAGTGCGGTGCGTTCGAGCATGCCGTTACTATACACGAGAGCTGAATCGCGCGAGTTGACGGTGGAACAGATTGCCAATCGAGCTGCGCAGCGGGAGGTCGCGGGAAAAACGCCGTCCGCTCAGAGCGACAGCGCGGAACATTCCCAGTGTCAATTCTACGGCAAGCGTCAAGGGGTCGATCTAGGCGAGGCGATTTTTCTGTGGTGGTTTCCCTTTTTTTGCGCCGCAGAAAAACCAGAAAAATCGGGGAAGTTGTACAAAACTTGTTCACAAATCGCGTGTTGGACACTTGGGTGAATGAGACAAATGCTTAAGAACGCGCACGAGAAAAGCCCACAGACGGCTGTCTGTGGGCTTTGAGCTGAGTTACTTCGCGCTTTCGATCACCCGCGCCGACTTGATCGTCACATCGCTGACCGGGCGGTCATTGCGATCGGTTTTCACTTCTCCGATCTTGCGGACGACGGCGAGGCTCGCTTCATCGGCGGCCTTGCCAAAGGCGGTGTATTGCCGGTCGAGGTGCGTGTGCTTGCCCAGGCAGATGAAGAACTGCGAGCCGCCCGAGTTGGGATCGCTCGTGCGGGCCATCGACACCACGCCCAGCTCGTGCGGAGTGGTGTTGAACTCAGCCTTGATCGTGTAGCCGGGGCCGCCGGTTCCCGTGCCGAGCGGGCAGCCCCCCTGGATCATGAAGCCTTTGATGATGCGGTGGAACAGGACCCCATCGTAGTAGCCGATCTTCGCCAGGCCGATCATGTTTTTGCAGTGCCCCGGGGCCACGTCGGAGTTGAGGTCGAGCGTGATTTTGCCCGCTGACGTGTCGAGTTCGATCTGGTATTTGTTTTTGGAAAAGTCGACCTCTTTCACGGCAGCGTCGACTTCGGCTTTGCGGTTGGCGGTCATCGAGTCTCTCCGGAATTCGTGTTCGCGATGTTAGTTTTGCTGAAGCATAACCGACTTAAGTTATGAGGGAAGCTCGCACGGTCCGAAACCGCCGCCGCCCGGCGTTTCGATTCGCAGCACGTCCCCCGGTCCCAAATCGAGACGGAACTTGCCGCCGAGATTCTCGCTGCGCTCGGTGCCCGCACGCCGCAGCGTGTTGCGGCCCAGGTCGCCGGGTTCTCCGCCCTCGAGTCCGAACGGGGGATACGGGCCGCGGCGTTCGGAGAGCATCGAGACGACGACGGGGCGCAAGAACCCGATCTCGCGGATCACGCCGTTGCCTCCTTGGCGAGCGCCGGGGCCGCCCGAATCGGGACGGATGCGGAATTCGTGAATCCGCACGGGATAGCGGCGTTCGAGGACTTCGGGATCGGTGAGTCGCGTATTGGTCATATGCGTATGGACGGCATCGGCCCCGTCGGCATCGCGCGTCGCCCCGCTGCCGCCGCAGATCGTTTCGTAGTAGCCGAACGACGTGTCGCCGAAAGTCAGATTGTTCATCGTCCCCTGGCTGGCGGCGGCCACTCCGAGGGCTCCCAAGAGCGTGTCGACCACGCGCTGGGACGTTTCCACGTTTCCACCGACGACGGCGGGCGATCGGCTCGGGTCGCTCGCGGGCGGCGGATTGAGCAGGCAGGTCGGCAGGATGATTTTGACCGGCTCGAGCACCCCGCTGTTGAGGGGGATGTCCTCGCCGATCAGGCAGCGAAAGACATACAGCACGGCCGCCGTCACGATGGCCCGGTTGGCGTTGAGGTTCGTGGCGAGGACCGGCCCCGTGCCGGTGAAGTCGACGGTCGCCTGGTCCCTTTTTTTGTCGATCGAAACCGCAATTAAAGATCCGTCGTCGAGGTGGTCGGTGTGCGAATAGGTGCCGTCTGGGATGGCGGCCAGGGCCAACCGCATTTTTTGAGCGGCGGCCCGCTGAATATGGTCCATATAGGCGGTTACGACCGGAAGCGAATAGCGATTGACTAATTCACGGAGTTGACGGACTCCCAGCTCATTGGCCGCGACCTGAGCGGCGATATCGGCTAGGTTGTCCTCCACATTGCGGGTTGGATACGGCCCGGAGAGCAAAAGCTGACGCAGCTCGTCCTCGCGGGGGCGGCCCTTCTCGACGAGTTTGAAATTACTGATCAAGACTCCCTCTTCGCCCAAAAACTTGGAGAAGGGGGGCATGCTCCCCGGCACGATCCCGCCGATTTCGGCATGATGGGCACGGCTGGCCGTGACGAAGAGGAGCCGCCCCGTCTCGGCGTGGTGCATGGGCGTCACCACAGTGACGTCGGGCAGGTGCGACCCGCCGCGGTACGGATCGTTGGTGACAAACACGTCGCCCGGTGCCAGGTTGGGATTGTCGGCCAGGATGTGCTTGACCGTTTCCCCCATCGCGCCCAGGTGGACGGGGATGTGCGGCGCGTTGACGACCAGCTCGCCGGCGGCGGAGAAGAGGGCGCAACTGAAATCGAGCCGTTCTTTCACGTTCGTCGAGACGGAGGTCCGCTGCAGCGTCACGCCCATCTGCTCGGCGATCGAGGCGAAGAGGTTATTGAAGATCTCGAGCTGGACCGCATCGACTGCGGTGGTGGCGGCGGTCGTTTTGCCCTCCGCCCGGTCCTCCAGGAGCAGCTCACCGCGCGATAAAGTCGTCGCCCGAAATCCGGGATCGACAACCACCGTCGAGGTCGGTTCGCACACGATAGCCGGGCCGTCGAACTCGTCGCCGGGGTGAATCTCTTCGCGAAAAAAGACCGGCGTCGCGTGCGGCTTGCCGTCAAACCAGGTCTCGGTGGTCGTCGACGGGACGGGGCGACGGAGGACCGGCTCGACCGCCGGGTCGGGCGGTTCTGGGAGCGTGCCGACAACTTCCACGCGGGCGGCCACGATTTCGAGCGC
Source organism: uncultured Planctomycetaceae bacterium (assembly GCA_963833105.1). GTDB lineage: Bacteria > Planctomycetota > Planctomycetia > Planctomycetales > Planctomycetaceae > DASPSM01. Next base: position 359,794 of record CAWHWU010000014.1, on the reverse strand, counting down.
TCGCCCCTCGCGGCGATAACCATAAAGCTGCTCATGAAGTTGGCCATAGCGGGCGGCGAAATCCCCGTCGGCAGGCCAGGGGACGTTGATCGTCGACTCGACACCCTGATAGCGCAAATCGAGCGATCGCGCCGGCGGTTGCAGGTTGGCCTCGCTCACGCCGTCGGCCAGGACCTCGCGGCGAGCCTCGGTCTCCATCTCTTGAAACAGGAGCGTCAAAGCGGCCAGTGTCTCTTTTGAATACTGCTGCAGAACGGCCCGCTCTCGAAACCGGCGGACGTCCGCCAGGCCGATGCCGTAGGCGCTTAACACGCCAGCATGAGGGTGGATCAAGACCTTGCGGATGCCCAAGGCTCGAGCCACGGCGCAGGCATGTTGCCCGCCGGCCCCGCCGAATGTCACCAGGACGTACTCGGCCGGGTCGTACCCTTTGGCGACGGAGATCTTGCGGATGGCCCGCACCATGTTGGCGTTGGCCACCTCAATAAAGCCTTGGGCCAGCTCGGACGGAGTGAAATTCCGTCCGCTCGGCGAGGCGGCGATCCGCTGGCAGAGCGATTCGAGCCGGGCCGCGACCGCCGGCCGATCGAGCGGAAAGGGAAACCGTTCGACGGGAAGCTTCCCGAGAAAGAGATTGACGTCGGTCACCGTCAGCGGCCCGCCGCGACCATACGACGCGGGACCGGGATCGGCACCCGCGCTGGCCGGTCCGACGACGAGCTTCACGCCGTCGAAGTCGCAGATGCTTCCCCCGCCAGCGGCGACCGTCTCAACCGCGAGCATGGGGGCGACGATGCGGACACCCGCTTTTTTTGTCTCGAATTCGCGCTCAAAAATGCCGTCGAACCGCGAGACGTCGGTGCTCGTCCCTCCCATGTCGAAGCCGATCGACTTGGGAAAGCCGGCCCGTTGGGCCACGCGGGAGAAGCCGATCACGCCGCCGGCCGGTCCCGACAAGATGCTGTCTTTGCCGACGAACCGCGCGGCGTCGACCAGGCCGCCCGCCGACGTCATCAGTTTGAGCTGCCCCGGGCCGAGCGACTGCTGCAGCCGCTCCACGTAGGCCCGCAGGATTGGATTGAGATAGCCGTCGACGGCCGTCGTGTCGCCGCGAGAAACGATTTTGATCAGCGGGGAGAGGCGGCTGGAGGTGCTGATCTCGGCAAATCCAGTCTCGCGGGCGATGCGTTCGACGACTTCTTCGTGGGCCGGGTTGGCGAATGAGTGCAAGAGGCAAATCGCGAGCGATTTGATCCCCGCACTCCGCACGCTTTTCAACTGCTCGCGGATCGATTCGGGGGAAGGAACGCGCAGCACGCTGCCCGCAGCGTCGATTCGCTCGTCGATTTCAACGACCTGTTCGAAGAGGGGCGTCGGTTTCTCGATCGCCAGATCAAAGAGCCGCGGCCGATCCTGATTGCCGATCAAAAGAATGTCGCCGAAGCCGCGCGTGGTGACGAAGGCGGTCCGCGCTCCGCTTCGCGTCAACAACGCATTGGTGCCGCGCGTCGTTCCCAGCTTGACGAAGAGTGGGGGCATCGTCTGCGAGCGGGACAGGCCGAAAATCAGACGAATGGCCAAGAGAGGAGCCTCTTCGTCCGAGACCAGCTCGTAGCGAAAACCGGCGTCGACGCGGGCTGGCGGAGCGTCTGCGAGTGTCAGCAGACCGGCATCCTTTTGGAACGACGTCACGCGCGTCGAATGCACCACGGTCCCCGCCGCATCAACGAAGCGGATTTCATATCCGCTCCAGAAATCGGCCGGATCGGTGCGCCGCGCGGCATCGACGATCGTTGCTGCGTCCGGGTGGCGCTCGATGGTCCCTTTCGTGACGGCCGAGCTGAGCACTTTCGAGGTGAGAAATCGCCCGTCGGGGGAGTGGGCCACGCAGTCGGTAAACGTGCCGCCGACGTCGATCCAGAATTCCCAGCGGTTCATCGCTTGGGGGCCGCCGGTCCCAGAACGGGCTGCACCCAGGCCCGCTCGAAGTCGCCGATTTCCGACGGATTGGGATGCTTTTTCGTCGAGGTCACGCGAGCCCGCACGTAGAGGTCGTTGGAGCCGAAGCGATAGCTGGCCTGCTCTCCTTCGACCGACTTGAAGAGCGCGCCGATGTCGCTGCTGTAGCGCCGCGTTGCGCGAATTTCCTTCCCGGCCGCGTCGCGGACCGGCTCGTTTTTATGGTCGAACCCGGCACGTGTGCCGATGAAATCGATCGTGTACCGCACGCCCGGCTCGGCGTCGACGGCGACATCGAGTCCCTCGGGTCCCGACGTCACTTCCCGCAGCCGCACTCCGGAGCTGGCGTAAAATCGGCCGCCTTCAATCGCTGCCAGGAGCGACTCGGCCGAGAGCTGGGGAGAGAGGACCATGATCCAGCCGCGGCCCGGCTCGGAGCCGCGACTTGGGATGTGGTGATACCGATGTCCGTCGTCGTTGGCCAGGCCATACAGAATGGGAAGTCCCAGGTCGGCGATGCGATGGGCCAGCAGAATGTCCCAGATGCGTTCAGTCGACGCGTGCAGCGGATCGCCCGAGTTGTGCACTGAGGGATGGCCGTTATAGACCTCGAAAAAATTGTCGCCATGCACCTTCATCAAATCCTCGGCGGTGATGGCGTAATGAAAATTGGGATGGTTGAGATGGACGAGGATCAGTTTTCCCGTTCGTTCGCGCTGGGCAATCACGGCGTCGACGTCGTTCTGGATCGTCTCGGCCACGCTGCCGCCGTGCATAGGCGGAATCATCTGCTGAACGTTCGACGCGTTGAGATGGATCGGGGCCGTTCCGTACCAGTCGGAAATCTCTTCCCCTTGCAGCAGGATGAAGCGCCCCGGCTCTTCCAGGCGGGGTCGAACTTCGGCCAGCGTTTTCAAACGGACCTGCTCTTTGCCGTCGACCGTTCGTGTCTGGACCCAATCGCCGGGGAACCGGGCTTTGAGCTTGCGGACCGCCTTGGGCCCGCTGCCGTTGCGGTCAACGTCGATCCAGTGGTCGCTGGAGAGGGGGAGGACATTGTGGTCGGTGAAGCACAGGAAGTCGTAACCGTGCTCCTTGTACCACAGGCCGATCGTTTCGAGGTAATCGTCCCCGTCGCTCCACAGGGAATGCGTGTGCAGGTTGCCACGGTACCAGCGTAATTTGCCTTCCGCGGCAAGTCGTGACGTGGGGGCGGCCTCCGGTCGCTCGGTGAAACCGACGATTAACAGCAGGCCGGAGACGCCCAGGGCGACGAGAGCGGCCAATGCGGATCGCGCAGACTTCGACATTTCCGACTTCCTGAACAGCGGGCGCCCAATCCACTTCTCAGCCTACACATTCTCTCTATCCGACGCATCGCCGCCCCCATAGAATGGAAAAAGGGAGTGTCGAATCCGACTGAGGACTGAACGGGTTTGCGCTTTATCGACCGGTCCGAACGGAAAACGAGTCCGAGTTGACATGCCTCTCTAGCGGTGGTAGCGTTGCGGGAGTTGGTCCTTTGCATCGCCTGATTGATTCCCCGACGGTCATCCATCTTCATATTTCGTTCTTCCTCGGAATCGTTCACGCCTCGAATCAAGTCGATGCAGACGGGTCGCCAGTCGTCGCAGACAGCGTTTTTTGTTCCGCCGTTTAGGACAGGATGAGCAACAAGGCAGCGGCAAAACCGCCTATGTGCCCGTGACTGTTTTAGGCTGAGCATGCGGGCCTCGTGCGCCGCTACGATGCTGCGCCCTAGCCACGCGGTTCTCGCGACCAGTCTGAGGCGTTCCCCAAACGGAAGCCGACCCGGATTCATCGATGAATTCAGATCGTGCCACGCGTAACCGTCGGGCGGAGTAATGTGTCGATGTTGCAGGCGAAACTGAAAGTGGTGGGAGGCAGGCACCACGGCCGGGTCATTCCTTTGGCGACAAAGAAATTCCTGATTGGCCGAGAGCAGGACTGCCATTTACGGCCGAACAGCGAGTTGGTGAGTCGTCATCATTGCGTCTTCGCGGTTGACGATTTTTCCGTACACGTAAGGGATTTGGGAAGCACGAACGGGACCTTCGTGAACGATCAGCGCGTTCGTGGAGAAGTCCTGTTGAATTCGGGCGACCGGATTCGCGTGGGGAAGCTGGATTTCGAGTTGGTGATCGGGGAGCCGGTGACGGCAGCCGCGCCCAACAAGAACGGCGATTCGTCTCAACTTCTGCCGGGGCTGTCGACCATTGCATCCGCGTCCGAAACAGCGCCGCTTGCCTCGACGGACACCTCGTTCGAGATTCCCCTTCCCGCGGCACCGGAAGATACCGGTTCAAGCATAATTGCCGAGTCGGAGACCCCCGTACCGGCCGCGCCGCCGCCCCCTCCCGCGGCGGCCGCTGTCGCCAATCCCGGTGTGGGCGATTCAACAGTCGTCTGGTCACCACCGGCGTCGCCCGGATACTCGCCGGAAATGTATCCTTCGATGGGAATGCCCTATCCACAGGCTCCCTACCAGCCGGCGTATCCTTATGGCGCGCCCGCGATGGGGTACCAAATGCAATACCCCTATCCGCAAATGCCGATGAATTATCCGGGGATGTATCCTCAGATGGGACCCCCGATGGGCATGTATCCGCCGTCGACTCCCTCTTACGCTCCACCGGCGTCGCAACCCGCGGCTCTGCCGGAACCGGAAAACGAAGATACAGGGAGTTCTGTCCTGAACGTGAGATTGCCGGATCCGAAGACGACCGGTGCCAAAGCGCCTCCACCACCGCCGCCGCCTCCGCAGCCCGTTCCGGCACCACAAGCCGCCGCGCCGCCTACCGGAGAAGAGAATCCGTTGGGGGCTGCTGCAAAATCCGAAGAGCAAAAACAGGCACCCCCGGTTAAACCGTCAGAAGGGGCGGCCGACATCCTGAAGAAATACACGCAGCGGCGTCCCGTTTGATCGTCGTCCGGTCAAACGACGACGGCTCCGCGTGCGCAAAGAAGTCGGAGTTGAGCCATGACCACCGAGCCGAGCGACCACCAACGCCGGTATCGCGAATTCCTCGATTTGCTGCCATTGACCTTGGCGCTGGCCGGACTTCCGGTGAGCGAATTGGGTAAGAACTTCAATGAGGATCAAATCGAGGTGCGCGTTTACACGCTGCGCCATGCGTATCGTGCGGCCCGGCAATTCGCCCGTGAGGTCGTGCTCGGCGGCAGCTCGCCGGGAGCGTCGACCTGACGGCCGCTCACTGCGCCGCGGAAGAGCGGCCGAACGCCTTGCGATCCAGAGTCAGCCAATCGCTCGTGCTTTGCCGTTGGGCCGGAATCGCTGAAACCCAACGGTGGTCGTCCCAGGTATTTGCTTATCGAAGCACAGGGGGTTGAGTGACCGACGAAGCGGCCCTGGTTCAACGGTGTCTCGGCGGGGAGGAGGCTGCTGCGCGAACTCGTCGAGCAGTTCCAGGCGCTTGTTTTCTCCCTTTGCTTCCGGATGCTGGGACAGCGTGAAGACGCGGAAGACGTGGCGCAGGACGTCTTTCTCCGGACTTTTCGCAGCCTCAAGGCGTGGGACCCGAAGCGCACTCTTAAACCATGGATTCTCGCGATCGCCGCCAATCGCTGCCGCACCGCATTGAAGCAGCGGCCTCGGAATGCGGGGCGATCGTTGCTTCTCAATCAAGCCGTCGCTGCGGGTTCCAACGATTCGCGGGACCTTGCCGATGAGCTGGAGACCGCCGTCGGCGAGTTGCGTGACGATTACCGTCTTTGTTTTCTCTTGTTCTACCAAGATGACCTCAGTTGCGCCGAAATCGCGGACGTGATGAACTGTCCCGAAGGGACCGTCAAAACGTGGCTTCACCGGGCACGCCGGGAGCTGGCTGAGCGTCTTCGACGTCGCGGAGTTATGCCTCATGTCGAATACCAGTTGCACCGAGTTTAACCGCCTGCTCGAGGAGAACATCGAGGCGCATTCGCCCCTCGATACGCCCGAGCTGCGCGGTCACGCCGACCAGTGCGCAGACTGCCGGTTGGCGTGGCTCGACGCCCTGCTGCTCGACGGCGCTGTGTCGCAATGGCGCAAATCCGCGAACGCTAGATTGCCGCTCGTCGACCTGGTGGACGTCGTCCTCTATCGAAAAGCGGCCGCTCAGGCAGAGACGGTCTCGGCCCGGAGCGAGCAACGGGCAAACCCGGTGATCGCGAACGACTGGATTGCTTCGACCCCTGGAACACAGCCTCTCGACGGAGTCCGCCTCCCTGCGGCTATGGCCGAAACCAGGCAGTCGAGGCGTTCGCTCGGCCGCCGGATTGCCGCCCTCACTGCGGTGGGAATTGCCGCCGCCGTTTGTGTCGCTGCTTTGGCCGGTCGAGCGAGCCGGCAGCACGAAGCAAGCCTTGTCGTGAATCAGACATCCCCTTCGCCGCTGCCGAAAACGTCCGCGGGGACACAGATCTCCCAGATTGCCTCGGCGGCTTCACAAGTGCCGGTCTCGCCTACGAAGTCACCTACCAAACCCGTTGTCGAGGCACCGCACGAAACGCTCGCCGAAGACTCGGAGCCCGGCGCTTTCGATCAAACGATCGAAAATGTGCCGCCGGCTACTGCCGCGAGCGTGTCGGCCCCGCGTCCGGGACGGGGTGCCACGACGGCAGGGCCCGCCGGCGACGACGATCGCTGGGTCGATGACGTGGGGCGTCAATTCGAGCCGATGGGCAACAACCTCAGCCAGGCCTTCCATTTCTTGTGGGAGGCCGTGCCGGCCAAGAAAGCTCCCGCCATATGATTCGAGACGCTCGGACTCGCTTTTTCCGGCCCCTCCTGTTGGCCGTGATTCTTGCGAGCATTTCTGTCGCACGCGCCGACGACGCGATGGACCGGCTGGTGCGACTTGTCGGCCCGGAGGCGGGATTTTGCCTGGAGGTGCCCCGTCTGGACGAGACGCTGACGGCATTTAAACAGGGGGAGTTTTTCCGGCGTCTGGAGCGCTCGAAATTCTACGCCGAGTGGACGGCGTCCCCAAAAAACCAGGCCCTCGCGAACCTCGTGACATTTGTGGACATTCTCAGCGCGAAACCGGCTCGCCCCTTCGTTCGCGACGTGTTGGGAACCGCGGTCGTGATTGCGGCCTACACGGAGCCGGGACCCAAAATGTCGGCCATTCTGCTTTCACAGGCGGTGAGTCACGAATCGCTGGAGGGTGCGATCAAAGCGTGGATTCACGCGGAGGAGTGCCGCGTCGAGACGGTTCAATTTGGCCGCTACACCTATCGCAAACGAGTCAGCGCGGAGAAGACCGACCACGCGGGACTGACGTTATACTACGCGACACTCGATCGAACGCTCCTGCTCTCCGATCGCGAGGAACTTGTCCGCCGTGCTTTGATGCTCTCCGGCCAGACGGCAGGCCACGCGACCCTGTTCGATTTGCCCGCGTATCAGCAATCCCGCCGCTCCTTGAGCACAAACTGTGCGGTCCGCGCCTACATTAATCCGCGTGCGTTCGACGAGATCCTGGGCATCGCCCCGGATCCAGTCTCCGTGCCGAGTCCGGCCAAAGAGGGATCAACCGTCAAGATTGGCGCGAGTCAGCGGTCGGCTCGGTCGACGAAGTCGTCCGTCTGCAAGGTTGTCGAGGCAGCTTGGCGACGCTTTGAATGGCTGGCGCTTGGCGTGGAGATCGACCGCGGAATCGTGCTTGAAGGCGTCGCGCACTATTCGTCGGCGGAATTATCCAAAGAGGCCCAACGGTTCCTCCATTCGGTGTCGGGGCCGGCCGAAATCTTCCAGCGGGCTCCGTCGAATGCCTGTGTCGTTCTGGCCTGCCGCCAACCGTTCGGCGGCCTCTTCCGAGGGACGTTGAAACGGCAGGCAAAGGAGTGGTTGTCCGCGGATTTTGAATCCGTTCGTCAGGTGAGCCGGGGGCTCCTTCTCGGATTTGATCTCTTTGACAATATTGTGCCGTTGATCCGCGGAAACGTCGGCGGATACCTCGTGCCGCGGTACGGGACCAAGCCGGGCGAACTTCCGTTCGAGGGGCTCGTGGCTGCCGAACTGAGCGAGCGGCCGCCTGCGGCTTCGGCGAAAGTCGGCGTCCAACAGTCGGTCCGGGAGTCGGTCGCCGTCGCTGCGAATCCCTCTTCGGCCCAACCGACCGCGCGGGAGGCGATCGAGAACGCATTGAATGCGGGCTTCAACTACCTGGCCGCTCGTTTCAACGTGACCGCGAAGGGAGCGCCGGCAATCGTTCGTACCGAATCAACACAAAACGCCGGTACTCAGATCCGATGGGTCGACGGTCTCAAAGCGTGCCAACCGGCTTACGCCCAGACGCCGCGATTTCTGCTTTTGGCAACCAATCCACAGCTGGTTCGCAATTTCGTCGCCCGCGAAGCTGCTAACAAGACCGATTCCGCGCCAAATCACGGCAAACAAGGGGGAGCCGTTCGCTCAGAGACGTCGAATTCGATCCAAGTCCTCGCGAGGCGTTATTTTCCGACGGAAAACCAGGTTCTCTACATCGACGCGGCTGCCATTCGACGGATGATCGCTGCGCACCGAGCAGAACTGGTGCAATACGCCAGCAGCACGCACCTGATTTCGCCCGCTGCCGCCGACGAATCCCTGTCCCAGTGCCTGGATATCGCAGGCGTGGTCGACAAGGTTTTTGCCGCGATGCGGTTGGGGGATGGGACGGCGCGCGTTGTCATCGGCGGAATCGTCAACGGACCGACTCCATCGGAGTCGGCGGCCACTCGCTGAACGCACTTACTTCCCTGGTTGTCAAATTCGTCGCCCCGTTCTGGTGGCGGCGAACCGCTGCGCAAACCGGCACGATCGGCGAAGTCGGAACGATCGGCCCATTTGCGCCATCCACAATCCTCACCGCTCTTTCCCGACTTTCTTAGGCGTTGCCGTGTACCAGAATCAATTTTCGCGTGAATAATTAAAGCGGCAATTTGAGGCAAAGGATGCAAGCTTTATGATTCGTACCCCCGCGAAAAATGAGCTGGCGGTTGATCGCCGTCGCAATGGCCGCCGCAGCGGCACCGAACGGCGACAGTCTTCGACGGCAGCGAGCACGACCCCGGCTTTCACGGGACCGGAGCAGCGACAAGGCGATCGGCGGAACAAGGTTGAACGCCGACGCCAAATCGACCCGACCACCTGCGAGCGCGACTACACGGAGGAACAAGTCGAGTTCATGAAGGCCATGGACCTTTACAAGCGCCGCAGCGGACGTCAATTCCCCACGTGGAGTGAGGTCCTCGAAGTTCTGCAGAATCTCGGTTACCGCAAAGTTGCGCCGCCGACCGAGATTTATCAGCAGGGATCGACGACCGCTCAGAACCAGACCTGACATTTGTCAGCGGGGGCTGAATTACGGGTTCGGCTCGCGCCCGGCACGTCTGTCGGCCTCGTCAGGCTTTTCGGCTTGCCGCTGCTCACCGTTGGCGACGCGTAATTCGCCTGCGGTCCGCAGCGCATCGATCACGTGGCGGACGAAGAGATCGGTCCCTTGCGGCGTCAGATGGCACGGATCGATGAAGTGCCGGCCGTCGGTCGGCATCGTCGCCTTTTGGTCGATGAAGATCACGTTTTTGTGACGGCTGGCGACTTCGCGAATCACCTGGTTGTGCGCGTCGATCGCCGCCTTGACCCCCCCGGGAGTTCCCCACAGCGAGACTTCGCACGCAGTCACGCTCGCGCCGTAGTCGAGCCGCCTGGCCCGAAAAGCCTCGTCCGTGTAATTGGGCGGAATGTGGTAGGCGAAGGTCATGAGGACGATGGGACAGTGGCGCTCCTCTGTCGCCTGGACAATTGGTTCGAGGTTGTGCTGGAAGGCGCCTGCCGTTTTGACGCGGGCGCTATAGAGCTTTGACAGTTGATCATTGCTCCCGCTTGGTTTCGCTTCCGCGAGGCCATTGTGCACAAAATCGGTCAGCCGGATCCGTCCGGCCGCGAGGCGCGCTTGGAATGCGCGATAAAAGCTGACATGGGTGTAGTCTTCGCGAAACGCCTCATCCGGACAGCGATTCATCCGCGCGTCGTTGATGCCGTGATAAAAGATCACCAGATCGAGATGGCGATTCCCAAGATGCGAGAACTTGAGAAAACTGTCGCGCGAGGTGTGGGCCGCTCGAGAGACGTTGAACAGCCGCAAGCGGTCGCCAAGTTCTCGGCGTAATTCCTGCTCCAGTCGTGGTGCCGTCTGTTCCAACACGGAGGCTCCGAGCAGCAGGACGTCGTAATGGCCATCGTCGGGCCCCAGCTTGGCTTCCATGAGCCCGCTGCGATAGAGCTCGGGATAAAAGCTCTTCCAGACGGTTTCTGTTCCGGCAGAGTCAGTGACTTTGACGCCAAACTGCCACCACCAGAGAAATTTGAGACCGCCCCAACACAAAACCGCGACCCAGAGAACGTAGAGCGTCCACATTGAGACCGGGTGGCGAAATCGCGGTCGGGGCACCGCGTTTTGCTCTTGGGGGGGAGCGCGACCATCACCTCATTAGACCACCACGCGGCCAGCGACGACAGTTATTTGTGCGGAGCAACCGGTCAGGGCCATGCGGAAATCGGGCAGTTGGTTGGGCTTTTGCTGCGGTCCCGAACATATCCGCGGTGCATAAAAAGAGGGTCCGGGACGCGTCTTGCCGAGATTGGCCGGTTTGCCTACAATCCGGCCCCTTTTGGATCGGACAAGGATGGTCCGTTCACTTCTGCCGTTTCCCAAACACCTCGTCCTGGCGGTTATCTTACTCGGCCTGAGCGTGTGCGGTGTGGAGTTCGGCCTGCATCTGCATGATGCGTGCCTGCTCGACACCGGCAGCTACAGCGATCGCAACGCCTGCGCGCCCTCCTGGACGGTCCACCACCTGCTCAAGCCGGATGTGCGGATCAGTGCCGCCGACCCCGATACCGGCAGCGAAGTTTCCTGGCGGACCAACAGTTGGGGACTTCGCGGCCCCGAAATCGAGATTCCCAAACCGGTCGGACGTTTCCGGGTCGTGTGCCTGGGGGATGACTCGACCTTGGCTCCGGAGACGGCTTCGCCGGAGACATTCTGCGCGGCTCCGCGGCATTCTGGCTACGTCCAGTCCGATGGAAGTCGAGGTCATCAACGCGGGCTGCCCGCAATACGGTCCCTTGCTCTCTTTGCTCTTGCTCAAACATTCGCTGTTGGGACTGGCACCCGATCTGGTGATCTGCAACTTCGACATGTCGGACGTCGCCGATGATCACCACTGCCGGCGTTCGGTCAGGATGAATGGAACGCAGCCCCTCTATTGTCCACATCCGGAACTCGAGCGGCAGCGAACCGCCACGGAACGGCTGTGGGTCGAGCGGCTGTTGATGTGGCAGCACGCGAAGCACGGGCTGGCGTACCTGCTCGGAGGCGAAGACCGGCCCGAAGACAGTCGTGACATCGATGCGCCGCAGGGTACGTATGCGTGGCTACGGGACAATCCGCCGGATTGGTCGGTGTATATCAATCAGACGCTCGACATGATCGGCGCGATCAACAATGTGTGCCGTCGTTCCAACTGCCAGTTTGTCCTGTCCGCGATTCCCGCTCCCTGGCAAGTTTCGGCGGCTGCGGCCGACGGACCGGGCGTGCGGACGCGCGTCGGTGTCGAAGAGCACGCGGTGTACAAAAGCCGCGTCCCCTTTGAAACGCTGGCCGCTTATGCGAAAAAGAGCGGGTTTCTCTTTTGTGATGCGTCCAAAGTCTTGGTCCGCGTGAAAGAGCCCGCGAGACTTTATCGCCGCAACGCCGCTCGCTTTTCAGCGATGGGACACGATTTGTATGCTCGCGTTCTGGGGCGATTCGTGGAACAGAGCGTTCCGGGACCCTGGGGATCGGGCGGTCCGCATGGTCGCCGGTCCGAGGGTCAAGCCTCGGCGACGTCGGTCGGCAAATCTGGTTCGCCAATCCGTCGCGAAGGACAGGCTTCGGCTCTCGACGACGGATCGCAGTTAGATGAACTGAACACACGGGCGGTTCGCCCAGTCGGATTCACGCGCGAACCGTCCTCCGATCCCTGGGATGAGGGGGAACGGACAGGGCGCACGGAGCAACGTCACACGCTTGCGGAGGAGTCGCGGGAGTCGAAGAGTCAGAGCGTGGAGCAGCCAGCGGAAGATCGGCATCCTGGAATTGGGCAGGACGATACGGGGCAGGGGGGAACGCGATGAGCCACTATGAGACGACGGTTCGTTACTTTGACCGCGCCGCCGCGCTGATGGGGCTCTCCAAGAATATGCAGGCGCTCTTGCTGACGCCGGAACGCGAATTGAAGGTGCAAGTGGCGCTCGAACGCGATAACGGGGAGATCGCGACGTACGTCGGCTACCGGGTGCAGCACGACAGTGCCCGTGGCCCGATGAAGGGGGGCCTGCGATTCCATCAGGAAGTCGATGCCGACGAGGTCAAGGCACTCGCCACCTTAATGACCTGGAAGACGGCCGTGGTCAACATTCCCTACGGCGGAGCCAAGGGGGGAATCGCCATTGATACGCACGAGTTGAGCCAGGGCGAACTCGAGCGGATCACGCGGAAATTCGTCGACGCGACCCACGACATCATCGGTCCGGACAGCGATATCCCGGCACCCGATATGGGAACGAACGCCCAGGTGATGGCCTGGTTCATGAATCAGTACCAGAAATACCATGGTTTCAGTCCGGCCTGCGTAACGGGCAAGCCGCTGGAGCTACACGGCTCGGAGGGTCGCGAAGAGGCGACCGGCCGCGGCGTTGCGACGCTGACCGCGGCCTTTCTACAACGGATGAAAGAGAACGTCGAAGGGGCGACGATCGCACTGCAGGGGTTCGGGAACGTCGGCACGTATACCGCGCAGTTCCTGCACGCCAAAGGGGCCAAAATTGTTGCCGTTTCCGACCAGTTTGGCGGAGTTGCCAACCGGGAAGGGATCGACGTGCCGGCCCTGCTGCAGTTCTGCCGGGAGCGCGAGACGGTGAAGGGGTTTCCCGGCGGCACGCCGATCACGAATGACGAACTCCTCACATCGGCCGTCGATGTGCTGATCCCCGCCGCTTTGGGTGGCGTGCTTACCGAGAACAATGCCCGCGAAGTCCGGGCCAAGTACATTGTCGAGGCGGCCAACAATCCGACCTTGACCGAGGCCGACGAAATCTTCGAACAGCGGAAACTTCCCGTGCTTCCCGATATCCTGGCCAACGCCGGCGGGGTGACCGCGAGTTACTTTGAATGGGTGCAGAATCGCCAGCACTTCCGCTGGGATCTCGCCCGCGTGCGGACGGAGCTGGACCGCATCCTGTTGGAAAGTTTCGAGAAGGTCTGGAAGATCGCCGAGGATAAAAAGGTTTCGTTGCGCACGGCGGCGTATCTGCTGGGAATCGGGCGCGTTGGACGCGCCACGGTGCTGGCCGGCATTTCCTGATATCCCGTGGACGTTTGAAATCACCGGGGTGGTGGCGCCTCGGCTGCAATCCGTATTTGACACGCGGGGCAACTCCCGCTTGAGCATCCAACGAGAAGGGCCCATGAGCAATCCGAGCGCGGCCGCCTGCCCGATTTTTCAAGGGTTCACGGTCGAAGAATACGAACAGGTCCTGGCACTCCTGGAACAGCAATCGTACGCCAAAGGCCAGGTGATCATCGACGAAGGCAAATCGAAGCAGGACCTGTGGATTGTCGTACAGGGGAGCTGTGAGGTCGTCAAGAAGAACAAGAGCAAGTCGGAGAAACAGTTGGCGACCCTCGAGGCGGGGGCCGTCTTCGGTGAGATGTCATTCTTCGCGAAAGCGCCCCATTCGGCGACGGTCCGCGCCCTGACGACCGTCAAATCGATGCGGTTGACCCGCGAGAACTTCGAGCTGTTGCAGGCGAAGTCCCCCACGGCAGCCTACAAAATCGCCGTCAGCGTGCTGGCCGTCATGGCCCAGCGGCTCCGCCGGATGGACGATTGGATCTGCGATTTCGTCGAGCGGTCGGAGGGGGCCGATCATCGCGAAGAATGGCATGATTTCCGCGCCAAACTCTACGCGGACTGGCAGTTTTGAAGCCACGTTGACACCGATTTTGTGTTGGCCGATACTTCAGAGATGAACGTTTCTTCAGGTCTCGAGCGCCGGCAATTGCCGACCTGGCGGGTTACGTGCGCGATGTCGCGAACCGCGCGCGGGCGGCCTCGCGCGCGCTGGCAGTCGCGACGGGAGCCCAGAAGGGTGAATGGCTCCAGCGCACGGCCGCGTTAATCCGCGAGCGCACGGCCGAACTGTTGGAAGCCAATGAGGTTGACTGTGCGACGGGACGGAAGAACGGCCTCTCGGCGCTCTGCTCGATCGATTGCGGCTGACCGAATCGCGGCTCGAATCGATGGCCCGGGCACTCGAAGAGGTCATCGCGTTGCCCGAGCCGATCGGCGAGATCATCGACAGTAACGTGCGCCCCAACGGCCTCTTGGTGACGCGGGTTCGCGTTCCCTTGGGGGTCGTGTTCTTTATTTATGAGTCGCGGCCGAACGTGACGGTCGACGCGGCATCGTTGTGCGTCAAAAGCGGTAACGCGGTCATCCTTCGCGGCGGCAAAGAGGCCCATCGGAGTAATCAGGCTCTGGGGACGATTCTGTGCGAAGCGCTCGCAACAACCGGATTGCCGCGGGACGCCGTCCAGGTCGTCCAAACGACCGATCGCGAAGCGGTCGGCCACTTCTTGCGCCTGCATGACCAGATCGACCTGGCCATTCCGCGCGGCGGCCGTTCGCTGATTGAGCGGGTCGCGGCCGAGGCCACCATGCCGGTCCTCAAGCACTTTGACGGCATTTGCCACGTCTACGTCGATCGGGCAGCCGACTTCGACATGGCGGAGCAGATTCTCATCAACAGCAAGTGCCAGCGTCCGGGCGTCTGCAACGCGGCCGAAACGCTCTTGGTGCATCAGGAAGTCGCAGCGGCGTTTCTGCCGCGGATTGCCAAGAGCCTCCGCGAGCGAAAAGTCGAGCTGCGTGCTTGCGAGCGATCGCGGGCGCTTGTGCCCGATGCGCGGCTGGCAACCGAGGAAGATTTCCGCACCGAATACCTCGATTTGATTCTTTCCGTCAAAGTGGTCGACAACGTGTCGGACGCGATCGATCACATTGATGCCTACGGCTCGCATCACACCGACGTCATCGTCACCAACGATTTGCGTGCCGCCGAGACGTTTACGGCGCGCGTTGATTCGGCGGCCGTTCTGGTGAACGCCAGCACGCGGTTCAACGACGGCGCCGAGTTCGGGCTGGGCGCCGAGATCGGCATCAGCACCGACAAGTTCCATGCCCGCGGACCGTGCGGGCTCAAAGAGCTGACAAGTTACAAGTACGTCGTGCACGGCAGCGGCCAGATTCGGACGTAATCCCGCGCCAATAAGCGGGAGTGGAGGCCAGGGATGGCAGACATTCTCAGTCAGACCGAAGTGGAATCGCTCCTTTCGGCTCTCGATACGAGTCCGCAGCCGAGCGAGGCTCAGGCGAAAGCGGCCGCTTACCGCACCGACGAGCACGAAGGGCAGGTCAGCGTTTACGATTTCAAGCGGCCCGAGCGCGTCAGCAAGGAGCAGATGCGCGCCTTTCAGGCGATGCACGAAGGCTTCAGCCGGGAATTCGGCGCAGCTTAAGCGGCATGCTGCGGACGATCGTGGAAGTCAAACTCAGCAGCGTTGACCAGCTCACGTACGGCGAGTTCGTCTTCAGCCTCGAAAACATGACGTGCTTCAACGTGATGCGGGCCGAGGGGCTTGACGGGCACATGATCCTCGACCTCACGCCGTCGATCATCTTTCCGATCGTCGACCGGCTGTTGGGGGGAGGGAAGTCGGCCAAGTTCAACATCCCCAGCCGCCCCCTGACCGAGATCGAGCTGCGACTCATCTCGCGGATCATCGAGATGGCGATCCACGGACTGGAAAAGTCGTGGGCCAACGTCTGCCAGCTCAAGCTGCGCGTCACGCAAGTCGAATCGAATCCGCAACTTGTTCAGATCGTGCCCCCCAACGAGGTGATCGTCCTCATCAGCTTCGAGATCACGATGGGCGAGATGCGCGGCATCATGAATTTGTGCATTCCCTTCAACACGATCGAACCGATGATCGGTAACCTGTCGTCCGACAATTGGTCGGCCTACACGAAGCGGGGAGTGGATCTGCGGCAAAAACTCAATCTCCAAACGGGAGTGGGCAAAGCCAAGGTCGAGATGGTCGTCGGCCTGGCCGACACGCGGCTGTCGGCCAAAGAAATCCTGAACCTCTCCGTCGGCGACGTGATCATGACCGAAAAGGGACTCGATCAGCCGCTGGAAATTTACGTCGAGGGACGTCCGCTGTTCCGGGCTTCGGCTGGCCTCTTCAAGGGGCACAAAGCCGTTCGGGTCGGCACCTCGATCGCACGGCCGGAAGAGATCATCGAACTGCAGCTGAAAGACGCCCCGGCGGTTCCCGCCCGCCCCGCGTCATGACTCCGCCCGCGATCAAAGATCCTCACGCCGACCGGGATGCAGCGCCGCTCGTGCGGCGCTTCGCTCCGTCGATAACCTGCCGCACCACGTCGAGGCCGACGAGCTTGCTCCAAGCCTCCGTCAGGCGGCGGTAAATCGGGCCGGGCGCTCCCGTGCCGATGGCGATCCCATTGATCTTCGTCACCGGCATCAGGCAGTAGGGAGTGCTGGCCAACAACGCCTCGGACGCATTGATGGCGTCAAAGGGCTGAAAGTCGCGAACTTCGAATGGAATCCCCAACTGCGCGGCCAGCTCGATCACCGTCGCCCGGCTGACGCCCGGCAAGGTGTTGCGAAGCGTGGGAGAGACGATCTTTCCTTCCTCGACGATCAGAAAATTCGCGGCACTCGTCTCCGCCACGTTTCCGTCGAGGTCCAGCAGCAGAGCCGATGCGTTCGGGTCGACAAGGCGGGCTTCCTGGTCGGCCAGGTAATAGTGCATGCGGCTGCGACACTTCATTTTGGGATCGTAGCACTGGGGTGGCACGTGCCGGATGGACGGCGTGACGAGATGGACTCCTTTTTGCAGTTTTCCCGCCCACAGCTCAAAGGGGAGGGGAAAGGTGTGGGCGCACACCGTGGGAGTCGTGCGCACGTTTCCCGCAGCGCCTCCTGCGTAAGTCGGATATTCGCCGGCCGTCACGAAGATCACCACGCCCAGTTCCTCTTCCGCATCGAGCAGTGCGGCGTTGTGGGTGACCAACTTCTGCACCGTTTGGCCCAACTCGGCCATCGACAGGCCGATGTCGAAGCGGACGTAATGCAGCGAGTGGGCCAGCCGGCCGAGATGGTCATCGAGCCGGTAAGGTTGCTTGCGGAACGTGCGGACCAGCTCGGTGACGGTGGCCCCCAAGACCACTCCCGCGTCGTAGACCGCCAGATGGGCCTGCGAGGCCGGGACCATCTGACCGTTTAAGAACACCAGTGGCTCGGACATGCCAAATTCAACTTTCACAAAAAAACCGGGGGTTCCTGACCGGACTTTGACTCGTTCATCGTAAAGCAAACGGATTGCGGCGTCTTGTGGTCCGATTCGGTAGATCGTGTGGACCTCGTGTGCCGGCGCAAGTCGGCTATAATTCAGACGCCCAAGAATCCAGGGGACTGACTGCGAAATGTGGTCGAATGAACATGAGCAGGAACGCCGCTTTCGTGCGGCGTGGGAGGCTGTCGCGATTCGGCGGCCCGTGCATTATTCGCTCTTCACATTCGGGGAATCCGTGCTCCCTTATTTCCTCGTGCTGAGTGCCTCGAAACCCGGAGAGACAGTTTCGCTCACTCAGGGAGCCGTGCGGATTACCCGCCCGACCATCATCACTCCGGATAATACGCACCCCGAATTCAGCAATTTCTTCGATGACGCCGACGACGAGCGGCTCGTGCAGTTTCTGCTGGCGCGCACAGCCGGGTTTTCGCACCTCCGGCTGGCCAATTCCAGCGGACCCAAGCGGATGGTCAGCGACAACGTCGACGAGATTGTCAACAAGCTCAATCGCCAGCTCGATGAGGAAGAGGAAGACCACACGGCGATCCTCACCGCGCCTCCCGATCTGGCAGGGATTGCCTTGCTGCGCTATGCGGCCGAACGCGTGTGGAACAGCGCACCCGACAATATTCAGGAACTGCGCGAACGCGGCTTTTTGCCCTGATTGACGCCTGGCAACGATTGATTTCGCGGGCCCGATCAACTGAACTTGCGCAGGGCCGCGATAATCTTGTCCAAATCGTTCTCGACAACGATCGGCCGATTGGCGAATGCCCCGCTATTGTCGGAGTGATAGCCGACGGTCACGTTGGGATCCTTCAGCTCGTGCCCCGTCAAGATGCACACGACGCGGTCGCTGGGAGCGATCGCTCCTTCTTTTCTCAGCCGTTTGGCCCCGGCGATGCTGGCGCCGCTGGCTGGTTCGCAGCCGAAGCCGCCGGCTCCCGCCTGGGCCTTGCCGTCGAGGATCTCCTCGTCCGACACTTCGCGCACAACGCCGTCGCAAATATCGAGCGCCCGCAGGCACTTCACGAGATTGACGGGGCGATTGATTTGAATGGCCGTGGCCAGCGTGGCGGCCCGGCGTCCGTCGGCGTCCATCTGGGCATAAAAACTGTCGATCGCCGGATGGTCGAGCGCGCCGTCATTCCAGCGTAAACCTTGTTGCTCGTGCAGCCGATAGAGCGTATTGGAGCCCGCGGCATTGATGACCGCGAGACGGGGAATGCGGTCGATGAGGCCGAGATGCTTTAGCTCCAAAAATGCTTTGCCGAAGGCGCTCGAATTGCCCAGATTCCCGCCCGGAACGACAACCCAGTCGGGAGGCTGCCAATCGAGCGACTCGAGCACGCGGTACATGATCGTCTTTTGTCCCTCGAGCCGGAGAGGATTGACGCTGTTGCAGAGATAGATGTTGAGCCGCGCAGACCTCGCGGACGCGGGCCAGCGCGTCGTCAAAATCGCCCTGGATCTGCACGGTGAGGGCACCGTAATCGAGGGCCTGAGACAGTTTGCCGTAGGCAATCTTGCCGCTCCCCACAAACACGACGACGCGCAACAGGCCCGTCGTGCTGGCAAAAATCGCCAGTGACGCGCTGGTGTTGCCGGTCGACGCACAAGCGGCCGTCTTGGCCCCCACCATCCGCGCGTGGGTGGCGGCCGCCGTCATGCCGTTGTCTTTGAAGCTCCCGGACGGATTGAGCCCTTCATATTGCAGGAAGAGATTTCCCGGCTGCATGCCGACGTAGCGGCCCACACTGTCGGACTGTTGCAGAATGGTCTGCCCCTCGCCGATTGTGACGACGGCGTCCGGCGGGGCGAAGGGGAGCAACTCGCGGAACCGCCAGACACCGCTAAAATCGAGCGGGTTGCGGCGGTTGCCCCAACGTGCCTCGAACTCGCGGAGGGAAGCGGGGACGGGAACGCGGTCCCATTCGTAATTCACGTCCAATAGTCCGCCGCACTTGGCACACTCGACTTGGGCTTGGTCGACCGCATACTGCTCTCCGCATCCTGGCGTAATGCAGGTCTGAAATGCGAAGCGGGACGGATCAGCTTTCAAGAAAATGGCCTTTCGTAACCTCGTTGCCTGGCAGAGAGCTCTATTCTCGCCGTCGCGGGAAGCCTTCGCAACGCCGATTCCATGCCCGGACGACTGTGAAAAGTTCGCTTTTTTGCATGCTCCGTGAAAGATTCCGTCGGGGGGCGTGTGTTTAAATTGGGGGAATAACGGATCGAGGAGCACACTTGGCGAGCTTCCCGGATACGCGAGCCAGCCTGATCGTCCGCCTTGCCGACGCGCAAAATGAAGAGGCGTGGCACGAGTTCGTACGGTTATATGAACCCGTCGTCTATCGCCTTGCCCGTCGAAGGGGCTTTCAGCATGCCGATGCTGAGGAACTCGTTCAGGAGGTGATGTTGGCTATCGCGCGGGCGGCCGAGGGCTGGGTCCCCGACCCCCAGCGGGGCCGATTCCGCACGTGGCTCCATCGCATTGCCCGCAACCTGATGGTGAACTTTTTGACGCGGCGAAAACATCAGGTCTGGGGAACCGGCAAGTCGGACGTGCAGCAGATGCTGGAAGCCGAAAGCGATCCACAATCGGCCGTCACGCAGTTGTTCGAGGTGGAATACCGCCGCGAGACCTTTCGGTGGGCCGCCAGCCAGGTTGAGCGGGAAGTGAAGGGGACGACCTGGCAGGCCTTCTGGCTCAGCACGATCGACGACTTGCCGGCGGCGGAGGTCGCCTCGCGATTGAAGATATCCGTCGGCAGCGTCTACATCGCCCGCAGCCGGGTCATGGCCCGTTTGCGGCGGCTGGTCGACAAGGCAAGGGACGAATGAAATGAAATCACGTCAGGCATCACCCGATTGCAGCGACGTCGATTTTGACGTTCTGCTGTATGGCGAAGAGACGAGCGCGGAATTCCTCGAATCGCAGCGACACGTCGAATACTGTGCCGCGTGTCAGGATCGCCTGGCGCAAACGGCTGCCGACGACGGCCAATGGGCCGAAGCTCAAAGCATGTTGAGTTCCGAAGCGAGCGAGTCTGGCAACGTCGCCGCGCGGCGGCCGCATGAAGCTCGATTTCTTAGCTCCTCCAGCGCATCCGGAATTGCTCGGTCAGCTCGGCCGTTACCAGATCGAACAAGTGATCGGGGCCGGCGGCATGGGCATTGTGCTCAAGGGATTCGATATGGACCTCAACCGGCCGGTCGCGGTGAAGGTCCTCGCGCCCCACCTGGCTCACAGCGGGGCGGCTCGCCAGCGATTCGCCCGTGAGGCCAGAGCCGCGGCCGCCGTCGTGCATGAACACGTGGTGGCGATCTACAACGTCGAATCGGAGGAAGAGACGCCGTTTCTCGTCATTCAGTATGTGCCGGGCCGCTCACTGCAGGATCGCGTGGACCAGGACGGACCGCTTGCCGCCGAGGAGATTCTACGAATCGGCATGCAGGCGGCGGCCGGTCTCGCGGCGGCTCATGCGCAGGGAGTGATTCATCGCGATGTGAAGCCGGCCAACATCCTGCTGGAGAGCGGCGTGGAACGGGCCTTGCTGACTGATTTTGGTCTGGCCCGGGTGGCCGACGACGCCAGCCTGACGCACAGCGGCATCGTGGCCGGCACGCCGCATTACATGTCGCCCGAGCAGGCCCGCGGTGAAACGGCCGACGCCCGCAGCGATCTCTTCAGCCTGGGGGCGGTGCTCTATTTCATGGCCACCGGCCATCCGCCGTTCCGCGCCGAGCAGGCGATGGCCGTGCTCAATCGCATTTGTCACGACCGTCCGCGGCCCGTGAGAGAAATCAATCGAAAGATTCCCGATGAATTGGCCGACGTGATCGACCGGCTGCTCGAAAAGAAGCCGAGCCGACGATTCGCATCGGCAGCCGAAGTGCAACAAGCACTCGCGGCCGTTTTGAAAGAACTTCAGTCGCCAGGCAGCTGGCGGCGGGCCCGACGACTCAAACATCTGGTTAGGCGACGCCAGCCGATTATTTTGGCGACGGCCGCTGTGGGGATCGTCGTTGGTGGTCTCGTCTGGATCGCGAGTGACTTTGGAAAGAGGCAAGCACCGACCGACGAGCCACTTGCAAAGTCCATCGCCGCAGGTCCCTCAGCCGCGGATATCCTGGCGCTCGAATTGGGCACTCAACGGTCCGACTTTCTGCAACAGCTGGTGAACGCGGACGATTCGTTGCAATCCATCTCTGGGACGCCTTATCCCGAGGCATCCCTCGGGGCGGCAATCAACGATGAGTGGAAGGGCCATGCTCAAGCCGCTGCCAAAGACCTCTCGCACTTGGAAGATCTCTGGTCCATTGAAAATCCGCCTTCTCATTTCCTGAAAGGACAAAAGCCGTGAAGCCGAAACTC
The DNA here is from genome assembly GCA_963833105.1 of uncultured Planctomycetaceae bacterium. GTDB lineage: Bacteria > Planctomycetota > Planctomycetia > Planctomycetales > Planctomycetaceae > DASPSM01. The sequence continues at coordinate 337,969 of CAWHWU010000014.1, read as the reverse complement.
GTAATTATCGGGGCGATCGTCGCCGCCAGCCTGATTTCGATCCGCACGAACTGGAGCCAGGCTCAACAGGAGAGTCCGGGCGACCCCTTTGTACCCAGAGCACGGGCGGCCGCTGCGCCGGCCAACGAGCAGTCGCCACACGAAGTCGACGGTTTCCTCATGGAAAAGATTGCTCGTCGTCGGCGGGCTTCCGGCGAAGTGGGCAACCGCGACAAGCTTCGCGAGGTCCAGAATCTTGCGAGTGAGTTGAAAAGTGCCAATGAGCCGGACTCGAAAGTCGACGAAAAGAAGAAAGCGGAAATGACGAAGAGATTGGAAACCGCCGTCGGCGGGATCTTCGACAGCGACATGACAGAACGCGAACAGCAGCTGGCGCAGGTCGAGCAACAGTTGAAGAATCTGCGCGCCGTGCTGGACCGCCGGCGACGGGCGAAGGCCGAGATCATTCAACTCGAAGTCAAGGTGCTAACGAATGAAGCCGCCGGGCTCGGCTTTTCCGCTCCGGGACCTTTCCATTCCGACAAAGGACGATTCGGTTTGGAAATATTGAAGCGGCACGATTTTCAGCGTGATCAACGGCCCCTTGCCGACGATGCGCAACCGCGCAGCTAGCACACGATCGAAACGTCGTCGTCCCTTGCGGCGATCGGATTTCCAACAAACGCAACGATTTATCATCGGAGATGAATGATGAGCAAACGTCGCTTCGTGTGGGCGCGGTTTTGGACGGTGGGCCTCGTCACAAGCCTGTGTGTCGGTCAGAATCCGTCCGTCCGATTGGCCGCCGCAGATTCAGAGGACTTGGGCGGAGGGTACTTGCAGGAAATGGTTCCCAGCGGCAGAAAAATCTCCTTCCGTGAAGCCAATCGGAACAATCTCCGGCGGCTGACCGAGGAGTTGCGTGAAGCGGGTGATGAGAAAAAGAAAGCCGAAATCACGAAACAACTGGAATCGGTGGTCGGCGACATCTTCGACATGGACATGAAGGGGCGCGAAGCCGAACTCTCAAAGCTCGAAGCGCGGCTCAAGAAGCTTCACGAACAACTCGATCGCCGCCGTCAGGCGCGCGGCGAGATTATCCAGCTCGAAGTGAAGGTTCTCGTCAACGAGGCAGCCGGCTTGGGATTTTCGAGCCAGGGGCGATCGGCGGACTTCGGCGTGCGGATTTGGGATTCCGCCCGCGATCCATTTCGCAAGTCGTCCACGCCGAGCGTTCGATAAAGCGGCCCGACGCGTCCCCGAGTCCGAGATCCGTTACACCAGCTCGCGGACCGGATCGCGGAGATCGACAACGTAGCGCGGCCGGCCACTGGGGTCCGTGACCGTCGTGGAGTGCGGATCGATCCCCAGGTTCTGGTAGATCGTGGCGACGACCTCCTGCATGTCGACCGGCCGATTGGTGGGGAATTCGCCCAGGCGGTTCGTTGCGCCGATTGCCTGGCCGGTCTTCATGCCGCCACCCGCCAGAAGGGCGCAGCTCACGCGCGGCCAGTGGTCGCGGCCCGCCGCATGGTTGATTCGCGGCGAACGTCCGAATTCTCCCCAAGCGATCACGGTCACGTCGTCGAGCATCCCGCGTTCGTCGAGGTCGCTCACAAGGGCCGTCACCGCCTGATCGAGTTTCGGACCGTGATCGCGAACCAGGCCGAAATTGTCACCGTGGCTGTCCCAGCGGCCGTATGACATCGTCACGCAGCGAACACCCGCCTCGACGAGGCGCCGCGCGATCAGCAAGTGTTCGTTGACGGTCGGAGCGCCGTCGTATTGGAAGTGATACGGCCGCCCGTTGCCGTAGCGGGCACGGATCGCGGGGTCTTCCTTGCTCAAGTCGAGCGCGTCGGCCAGCGTGCTTGAGGTCAAGACGCCGAAGGCCGCTTCGGAGAACGCGTCCATTCCACTCAGCATGCCGCTGGCATCGGCCGACCGCTTCAAGTGGTCGAGCCCCTTGAGCAATGTCTTGCGGTCCTGCAGGCGGTCGAGAGTCACGCCATTGAGCCGCAGGTCCGACATCCCCTGCCCATTTGGGCGAAAGGCCTGATAGGCGGCTCCGAGGAATCCGGGCGAGCCCGGTTCGGACCATTCGAGGTGACTGGTCCGATCCGCCAAGGCCACGAAGGGTGGAATCGCCGGGTTGACCGGTCCCCGAACCTTGGCCACGATCGAGCCGATGCTCGGATGCCCGCCGATGGCCGCGCTGTCACGTCGGGACCAGCCGCTCATGCACTGATAGCCGTCGTGCCCGCTGTGGCAGCCGACGACCGAGCGCACGACCGCGAATTTGTCCATCATCGAGGCGATGCGCGGAAAGCACTCGCCAATCTGCAGGCCGGGGACGCGGGTGGCAATCGGACTGAACTCGCCGCGAATCTCCTTGGGAGCGTCCGTCTTGATTTCCCACATGTCCTGGTGCGGTGGGCCGCCAGCCAGATAGATGTTGATGACGGCTTTGTGTCGCGACTTCGTGGGAGAGGCGCTCGCAGCCTGTGCCCGCAGGACGTCGGCCAGGCCGAGGCCGCCGATGGCACCCATCGACAGGCCGCCAATTTTCAAGAAACTGCGGCGAGACAATCCGTCGCAATACGCTGCTTTCGAGCCCAGGATCGTGAGCATGGCGGGATTGGATCCTCCGTGGGGCGGAGTCACTGCGGCTTGTTAGTCGCGGGCTTATTATTCAAGGGCATGACAGTCTGCAGCATGTCAGTCTGGCATGGTCGGTGCGACCTTCCGAGCAGCGTGGGAGTGCCGGCCGGAAAGACGCGGTGGGTGTCGAATGGCCCAACTTCAGGCGTCTGCCCGAATCGACAATTCGACGAACGTTTATACGTCTTTTAGGATAAATCGACCAAAACCGGACGTCAAGAGAGGCGCGGCTCGGTTTAGAAGGGATGGATGGGTAAAACGGGTCGCACGGCTCACGGCCCGTCTGTCCCTGCCGCGGTCACTTGGGCGTCAGCACGCAAGACATCGAACGGCCGGAATCCATCCGGGGGATCGCCTCGACCTTGGCAATGTCTTCGAGGGCGGCGATCACGCCCATCAGGATTTCCTTTCCTTTCTCGTGATGTGCGTTTTCGCGGCCGCGAAACAGGACGTTGACCTTCACCTTGTCGCGGTTCTCAAGAAAGGTTCGCGCCTGCTTGACCTTGAAGCCGATATCGTGGTCGCCCGTTTTGGGCCGCAGGCGGATTTCCTTGAGCTGCTGTTGATGTTGTTTGGCGCTCTGAGTCTGCTTTTTCTTCTGCTCGTATTTGAATTTCCCGTAATCCATGATCCGGCATACGGGAGGCCGCACGTTGGGGGCCACTTCCACCAAATCCAGCCCGGCCTCCAGGGCCATTTTTTGCGCCTCGGCTGTCGGTACGATCCCCAATTGTTTGCCGTCCTCGCTTACCAGGCGGACCGGCGAAATGCGGATTTGATCGTTAATGCGATGCGTCGCTTCGATTGGATCTGTCCTCTTTAGGTCTAAAAAATAACCTGTGGAAAGCCAATGGTCCGCAGTCCGTGGAGGCCAGGTCCCCGCGACCTAAAAAGGCCAGCGATCCCAGCGTCCCGGCGTGCGGACCACGTTTTCAAACCACCTCAAAATACTTCTACCGCCCCTTTTGACGACAGTCAAGAAAACTCTTTACGAGACTCCCAACCAGTTCAATCGTCGGAATTTGAAGCCTTCCAGTAGCATGCCGATGGGTCATTGAACCGGTCCCAAACGATGAACCAGCCGGTCGACGGTCGCGGCGATCGTCTCTTCAATGGATTCGTCCCAGCGCTCGGCCGGCATGCCGTAGACCATCATCGAGGTGTTTCCCTCATAGCCTCCTTCGCGGATCACTCGTCGCGAGGGAATGTAAGCCATCACGTCGTTGGCATAGCTCGTCACCCACGTGTCGGCTCCATAGCGGTCTTTGAACCGCAGGTCATAGTCGACCACGACCTCGCCCCCCAATGCGATCCACAACTGCTTGCCCCCCATTCGCCAAATTTCGACGGGGTAGGGGTAATCGCGCGCGAGAGGCCGCCCGGCATCCTTCTCCCGCAGCAGCCGCGCCGCCCAACGTTTGATATAGGCCCCTGCGCCGTTCTCCGCGAGCGATTTCAATTCGTCGCGCGTCGGAGCCGCACCGAGTTCGAGCGAAACGCTCTCGTATTCCGTGCGTAACTTCGGCGCGAGGGGTTCTAAGTGCCGCGCGAGCACGGCCGCGACGGCATCGGACATCATGCGGCCGTAATGACGGCAAAGTTCAACCGACCGCCGCGGAATCGGATTTTGATCGCCGCCACAGCCCATGCAAAACAGGGCGACCGCCCCGGGATACGCCGTCTCGAGATTCGTTTCGGCGAAACCGGCGTAGTCGCCGTTCCATTGCTGGATGCTGAGTGTCGTGTTGTGACACGCGTACGCAAAGACGACGGCGAGCAACTTGCCGCCGTGTGCCCGCACGGCCAGCACGGGGACCGAATGGTCGGACGGTCCACGCAACGCGTGCCGCTTCTTGAGTTCGGGGACGTCAGGCTCACGATTATTGCGGCGATTGACCGCGAAATCGGTCATGCCTTCACCGCGAGAGACCCGCACCGGCGTCATTCGGGCCAGCGCCTCGCCGACCGTGCGCACAATCGTCGCCTCGAGCCGAGCCGAGTACGTCCTCGATGCATTTGATTTGTTCCTGGTCGAGCGGATACGCGTCATACAGCGCGGAGCGAAGCACGGGCCCGCTATGCGTGTGCGACGCGTTGAGCATGATCTGATCGTGGGACAGACCGAATTTTTCGTGCAGCGCGCTTCGTCACGTTTTCAGAGACGGAGCGAGAGATCCCCAACAGGTCGTTGCTCACCACGACCGCGCGTTTGCCCTCTGCGTCTTCGAGCGCCAACACGCGGACGTAAAGTTCATGCAGCGTGCCGTCGGCGGGACGCGTGCGGGATGCATAACCCGCCATCCACATCGGTTGTTGAGGTGTGATGACGGACTTGGCCGTCCCCGCCTTCCACGTCGATTCGGCGCCGCGGAGTCCCGTCGAAAAGAGGACAACGAGTGTGGCAACCACGACAAATCGCAGAATCGTATCCCGCACGTCAAAGGCCTCGGCCGGCCTCAGCTCGTTCATCGGCAGGTCTCGTCTCTCAGGAAGCCAGAATGTCACGGATGACGTTTCCGCTGACGTCGGTTAACCGTCGCGCGATGCCGTTATGGCGGACCGTCAGTCGTTCGTGGTCAATGCCCAACAGATGCAGCATTGTGGCATGGACGTCGTGGCACGTCGTGGGGCGGTCGCGGTCTGCCGGTTTGTAGCCCCATTCGTCGCTGGGGCCGACGGTCGTGCCGCCGCGAATGCCGCCGCCGGCCAGCCAGTTCGTGAAACCGAACGGGTTATGGTCGCGGCCTTTGCCTCCTTGGCGCACGGCATGCGGCCGAATTCGGTCGTCCAGTGGATGAGCGTGTCGTCCAACAGCCCGCGCTGCTTGAGGTCCAGGATCAGAGCCGCCGTGGCACGGGCCATGCCGAGGGCCATCGGCCCGTGGTCGCGGGCGATGTCTTCGTGCGAGTCCCAGTTGCGCCGAGGAAAGCCGTTATCGCAGCCGGACCAGATCTGCACGAATCGCACGCCGCGCTCGAGCAGCCGGCGAGCGACTAGGCACTTCCGCCCGAAATAAACGGTTTCCTCCTGTGCGTTGATTTTCGCCGGAAACCTGGCCGGCGGATCGTCGAGACCGTACATCGCCAAAACGTGCTTGGGTTCGCCGGAGATGTCGAGGGCCTCCGGCGCGCTCAACTGCATGCGCGCGGCCAGTTCGTAGCTGCGGATGCGGGCTTCTAACCGCGAGTCGCCGGGCCGCGTGGCTTCGTGTTCGCGGTTCAGCTCACCCAGAAGGCGGATCGTGCGGTCGCGAAGGAGCTTGTTCTCATGGCCGGCCGGCGCGTGCAGATCGGCAATGGGGTTGACCGTGCCGGGCCTCAGGATCGTTCCCTGGTGTTGCGCGGGGAGGAAGCCGGCACCCCAGTTTTTCGGCCCGTTGGAGGCAAAGCCCCGGTGATCGGGGAGGACGACGAAAGTCGGCAGATTCTCGTTTGCCGAGCCAAGAGCGTAGCTCACCCAGGCTCCCGCACCTGGAAAACCGGGCGTGTCGAAACCGGTCGCCTGCAAATAGGTCCCCTGGCTGTGCACGCCCGTCTTGCCGATCATCGAGTGGATAAACGCCATTTCGTCGACGCACGGCACCGAGCGGGGCCACGATTTCGCTCAACGCTTTGCCGCACTCGCCGTAGCGGGCCCATTTCCAGGGCGAACAGAAGGTGGCCCCCAGGCCATCCTGAAAGAGTTCGACCTTTTCGCCGGGATCCCACTTCTCGCCGTGATGCCGACGAAGGAGCGGCTTGTAATCGAACGTATCGACGTGGCTGGCTCCTCCCGCCATGAAGAGCTGCACCACGCGTTTGGCCTTGGCCGGACGATGCAGTCGAGGCAGCGCTCCGTGACCGGCCAACGAGGCGGTTTCGGAGGCCACAAGCCGGTCGCCTGCCAACAGGCTCGCGAGCGCAATCCCTCCCAAACCGCCTCCGGTTTCCCACAGGAATCGCCGTCGGTCGATGGGGCTGTTCGCTGCATGCCAGGCGAGTTCAGACATCCGGTATCGGTGCTCCTCGAGTCTTCAATCGATGAAAACAAACTCGTTGAGGTTGAACAAGAGGCGGCACGTCTCGGCCAGGCCGAACGTTCGCGTGAATTCGCTCAGTTTCCGCGTCTCGTCGGCTGTCGGCAGCCGATCGAGCGTCACTCGAACGGCGGCGGCCACCTGGCCTTCGGTGTCCGTGCCGGCCGTTCCGAATCGCTGGGCGGCGTGTTCGGCCATCCGCACGATGAAGCGATTGTTCAACAGGGCCAGCGCCTGTAAGGCCGTGATCGACTCATCCCGCTTTTCGACGATCTGCGAGGGGTCGGCACAGTCGAGTGTCTGCATGAACGGGTCGGGCTGTGAACGGACGAGAAAGCGGTACACGGTGCGACGGTGCGTGCGGGGATCGTCCGGATCCGCCTCGTCGTATTCGTAGTGCGGCGAGTGTTCGGGTTTTTCGATGACGAACGCGCGGAACGACGGCCCGTACATTTGGTCTCGCAGGCGACCGCAAGCGGACAGGACGCTGTCACGAATTGACTCGGCGTCGAGACGGCGGCGATTCATCCGCCAGAGCAGCGTATTGGCGGCGTCCTTGATGACTCCCGCATCATTCGAGGTCGAAACCTGGCGATAGGCGGCGCTCGTCACGATCATGCGGTGGAGTGATTTGAGCGAGCGGCCGCCGTCGAGCGCATGATCGCGGAGCTCGGCGGCCAGCCAATCGAGCAACTCCGGGTGGCTGGGAAGCTGTCCCATTCGGCCGAAGTCGCTGGGTGAGTCGACAATTCCCTGGCCGAAATGATAGAGCCAAACGCGGTTGGCGATCGACCGCCATGTGAGCGGATTGCGCCGATCGGTGATCCAGTGGGCCAGCGCGACACGGCGATCGCTGTCACGGCTCTCTTTGGGAAGCTCGAATTGCCAGGCGACCCCCTGAATCAACGGAACCGTCCCCGGGCCAACGAGCGGGCCGGGATTCCGCACGTCGCCGCGGCGGAGGACGTGGATTTCTCGCGGCCGTCCGCCGTCGGGACCCGTTCCGCGAAAGGCACCGCTTCCGTTATAGACGGTGCCGCAGTAAACGACGTGCTGCGCCGGCAGTTCCGCCAGCTCCGCTCGAACTCGCAATCGCTCGCGGGGAGTTATATGAGAATCCGTTCGCCGCGACTCGAGCGCCCGCCGCCGGCGTGCGGTCGCAGGATCGAAATCATACGGCCGATCGGCCCGATCGAGGGCGGCAAAGACCGCCTGCAGGCTGTAATAGTGCTCTTGCTTCACCGGATCGAACTTGTGGTCGTGGCAACGGGCGCACTGCACGGTGAGGCTGCAAAACGTGTTGAACGTCGTCGTGACCATGTCATCGCGGTCGAGGTTGCGGGCGATGCGGCCGTCGATTTTGGATTCGGGGACTTCCGCATGGCCGATGAAATCCCAGGGGCCGGCCGCGATGAAACCGGTCGCCTCGATGCCGTCACGCGTGTCGGGCTCGAGCATGTCGCCGGCCAGCTGTTCCTCGACGAACTGACGGTATGGACGGTCTTCGTTGAAGGCGCGGATCAGGTAATCGCGATAGGGCCAGGCGTTGGGCCGCGGTTTGTCCTTGTCGTAGCCGTGCGTTTCGCCGTAGTGGACGATATCCATCCAGTGCCGCGCCCACCGCTCGCCGTAGTGGGGCGAAGCCAGCAGCCGATCGACCAGCTTTTCATAGGCCAGGGGATCGGCGTCCCGCACGAACGCGTCGACCTCGTTCGGTTCCGGCGGAATTCCCAGCAGATCAAACGAGAGTCGACGAATGAGCGTCCGCCGATCGGCCTCGGCAGACGGCTTGAGTCCGGCCGACGCGAGAGCCTGCGCAAGAAAAGCGTCAATTGGCGTTCGCGGCCAGAACGCCAGGGAAGGATTCGCGAGCGGAGCAGGGGACCGAACGAACGGCCGCAATGACCACCAGTCGAGCGGATCGTCCTTAAGAACTGTCGCATCGGGCCAGTGGGCGCCCCCGGCGATCCACTCACGCAGTGCCTGGATCTCTCGCGGCAAGAGCGGCTTGCCGTTCTTCGGCATCTCAGGCTTGTCGCCGGAGACAACCTCGATCAACCGGCTCTCGTCGGGCTTACCCGGCAAAATAACGGGATTGCCATCCGCTCCGGCAAACAGGCCTTTGGCGGTCGCCAGATCGAGGCCGCCTTTCGGTTTGTTTCCCTGATGGCAACGCAGACAGTGCCGCCGCAGGACGGGGGCGACGCGGTCGTGAAACGACCGATCGTCGGCATGGAGGAAGGCGGCGCCGGCCGAAAGCAGCAGGCCGATCGCAATCGCCAGTAGTCGCCTCGACACGCCGCCTCCCCAACTGTTTGGGCGAAGTTTCGTCGTTTTCGTACGGAACGGCGCGCGATGCAGCGCCGCAACGACCATTGTAATTCCGGGCGGCGGGCGAAGCCATTCGCGTCGGCGGCCGTCATTCGTCATTTCCTGCGTCAATCGGTATGCTGATGCCTCGCGAGATAATTGTCCAAGAGAGTGAGAGGAGAAGAGAGTTGGCCACGCCCGTTGTCATGATCACGCCCGAAGAGATGATCCGCACGCCCGGCCCGGAAGCGAAAATCCTGCGAGACGCGGGGTTTGACGTCCGTCATCCGGCCAATACGACATTCACGCGCGGATTGGGAGGCGAGGAGGAGTCGATCCGCGTGCTCGCCGGCGTCAACGCCGTGCTGGCAGGGGGCGAGCACCTAACGGCGAAAGTCTTTGCCGCGCTGCCCCAGCTGCGGGTCGTCGCACGGGCCGGCGTCGGCTTCGATCGGGTCGATATTCCCGGCGCGACCAAGCATAAAGTCGCCGTCACGATCACGCCGACGGCCAATCACGCGGCTGTGGCCGAACACACGCTGGCACTCCTCTTCGGCGTCGCCCGCTCGGTCGCACTCAATGACCGGGTGCTGCGATCGGGCCAATGGATCCGCCGCACGTTGCGGCCCGTCCGTGGTCAAACGATCGGCCTGATCGGCTTGGGGCGGATTGGCCGCAGTACGGCGTCGCGGTGCGTCAGCCTGGGGATGAAGGTTCTGGCTTACGAACTTTATCCGGACCAGGAGTTCGTGAAAAAACACGGGATCGAACTGGTCGACTTCGAAACGCTGCTCAAACGATCGGATTTCGTCAGCATTCACTGTCCGCTCAATGATCAGACACGCGGGCTGATGAACGCGGCCGCTTTTGCCCTGATGAAGCCGGGAAGCGTCTTCATCAACACGGCTCGCGGCGGCCTCGTGGTGGAATCGGCACTGATTGCGGCCCTGCAGTCGGGACATCTCGGCGGGGCAGGTCTCGACGTCTTCGAGCAGGAGCCGACCGATCCCAGAAATCCGCTGTTCAAAATGGACAACGTGATCGTCTGTCCGCACCTTGGCGGCGGGGACACGCAGTCGATCGCCGACATGGGGGCAGAAGCGGCCCAGTCGATCGTCACTCTTTTCCGCGGCCAGTGGCCGCCCGACGCGGCGGTCGTCAACGGATCGATCAAAGAGGGCTGGCGCTGGTAGCGGTGAGGTCGTCCACTTGCACGAAAGCGTTCAGGGCTCCAGCACCTCAACGGAGCGCCGCGGAACGTACTCTCCGGAGTGAGTGGCGAATAGTTCGCCGGTCCTGAATTTGCTATCCGAGATCGTGCCCGTCTTAAGGTCCCAGACTAACATCCTGATTTCGTCTTCCTCGTCGCGCCCCTGGGAAGGGTCGTCGCCCCAGAAAAAGCTGGTGGTGAAGCACGCAAGGCAATGGGGTTTGTCGAGTTGCTGCATGTCCGACCACATCTTAAATTCGCGAGATTCGGGAGGCAGGCGGACCTGAAAGGTGGGACCGTCGGCAAAAGGGACCAGTTTTACAACCGCTTTCTCTTCGGCTCTCACGGCGTCGTTCAGAGCCTTTGACTTCTTCTATTGTGCTCAAGGGTTCGACACAGAGGTAAAGGCGTCCATCGAGCGACATCGCCCGTGTCACATACGAAGTCGAGGCGTGCTCCTTAAAGAGCTTTTTGATGATGACCGGCTCAGGACGTGGACGCTGCCAGAGCAGAGCGTATTCCGCTCGTGAGTACCTCTTTCCCGCCGAAATGAAAAGTGTCGTGAATCACGCCCAGCTCGTTCCAGGTGTACACAGGATAGGACACCAGGTATTTCAGGTCATCAGTGAGCCAAGTGTCTAGAGTTTTGAAATCCTTGATGCGGTGAAGCTCGGTGCCAGCGGTTTCGAGCCAGGGATCGGAAATTCGCTTGCCGGTTAACCGTTCGTACAGCGCCGCTTTGCCCGCTGTGATTTGAAAGCGGTAGCGACCGGAGGACGTATCGAAGTGAATTTCACTCGGGTAGTCCGGACGGGGAATTGGAGTGTAGGCTCCGTCCGGCTTCCAGCAGGGTTTTGGCTCGATCACCATGTGCTCGCGGATCATTCCGCCGCCGCCCTTCGGATCTGTTCGAATCCTGACGACGGTGCCGTCGGAATCGAAGGCAATAAAAGGGCGAGCCTGTGCCGTGGCGATGTCCTTCTCTTCGACGCGGCCGCCCCTGAAGCTCAGCTCTGAGCGTTCGCCGGGGACATCCCACAATGGTCCAATGACGCGGGCGCGCTCCCCAATGGGCCCTGCCTTCGACAGATCGACAATGATCAGCCATCCTTTTGCGTTCAAAGTCTTCGCACCGCCGGACAGGGATGGAGGATCGCCAGTTGCCGTTACGAGAATCACTCGCAATTCATTCCCAACAAGGCGCTCGGATTGGATCTTGAATCGAGGTGTTCCACCAGTGGCGATGCATCCCACCATCGACGAAGCGGCACACAGGCCGATAAGAGTCATAGCCCGAACGGCGGGGCACGTGCTGGCCGCTTTCATCGAAACTTCTCGCCCAGAACGTGAGTGCATCATCAACGGCCGCTTTATGCTCTTACAGAGGCGATGCCGGTACCGTGCTTCACGATCGGAACGCGTGACGGCCGGTCAGGGCTCGGCGGCGATGAGCGAGCCTGTTTTGGCCCAGTCTTGCAGGGCATGCACGCGAGGCACGGGGTCCCGGACGTAGGCTTCCAGGGCCTTCACCACCGCCAGGCACCCGGGGATTGTGGTGACGCAGGGAACGCCGTAAGAGACGGCGGCCGAGCGGATGCGGCCCTCGTCGGTGCGGGCGCCTTTGCCGCTGGGCGTGTTGAAGATGAACTGGATTTCACCGTTGGCCATCTTGTCGAGCAGGTTGGGGCGGCCTTCCTGAAGCTTGCGGACCGTTTCGACCTCGATCCCCGCGTCGGCCAGCACGCGGGCCGTGCCCGACGTGCAGACCAGCTTGAATCCGAGCGCCCGCAATCGCCGGGCCGGCTCGATCATCACCTCTTTGCGGTCGCGGGTCATGCTGATAAAGACGGTCCCCTCCGTCGGCAGCGAGATGCCGGCCGCGATCTGGCTCTTGGCGAAGGCGATCGGAAATTGCTCGCTCGATCCCCATCACCTCGCCGGTCGAGCGCATTTCCGGGCCCAGAACGATGTCGACGCCGGAGAACTGCGAGAAGGGAAAGACGCTTTCCTTCACCGAGATGTGCCGCGGCCAGATTTCCTCGGTCACCCCCTGCTCGGCAAGCGACACGCCGGCCATGATCTTGGCGGCAATCTTGGCCAGCGGCCGTCCGGTCGCCTTCGAGACGAAGGGGGACGTGCGGCTGGCCCGCGGATTGACTTCCAGCACGTAGACGGTGTGCCGCCCGTCCTCCGTCTTGACGGCGAACTGGATGTTCATCAGACCGCGGACTTGCAGCTCGCGGGCCAGGGCGTACGTTGCCTGCTTGATTTCGTCGACGACCTGCGAGGGCAGCGAATACGGCGGCAGCGAACAGGCCGAGTCGCCCGAGTGGACGCCGGCCTCTTCGATGTGCTCCATCATGCCGCCGATGACGTCATCTTGCCGTCGGAAATCGCGTCGACGTCGACTTCGATGGCGTCTTCGAGGAACTTGTCGATCAGCACGGGCTGGCCCTGGGCGAGGCGATCGAACGCCTCGGCCACGAAGCGATCGAACTGATGTCTCGTCGTAGCAGATTTCCATCGCCCGCCCGCCGAGCACGAAGCTGGGCCGCACGAGGACCGGATAGCCGATCTTGCGGGCGTGCTTCGTGCCGGGCCTTCGACCATCGTGCGGCGATGCCGTTGGGAGGCTGCTGCAGGCCGAGTCGCTGCAGCATGGCCTGGAACTTCTCGCGGTCTTCGGCGTCTTCGATCGTGTCGACGCTGGTGCCGATGATCGGGACGCCGGCCGCCTCCAGCCCGCGGGCCAAATTCAGCGGCGTCTGTCCGCCGAACTGCACGATCACGCCGTCGGGCTGCACGCGGTCGCAAATATTGAGCACGTCCTCGGTCGTCAGCGGCTCGAAGAACAGCAGGTCGCTGCGTGTCGTAATCGGTCTAGACGGTCTCGGGGTTCGAGTTGACCATGATCGACTCGATGCCCAGCTCGGCAGGGCGAAGCTGGCGTGGCAGCAGCAATAGTCGAACTCGATTCCCTGGCCGATGCGGTTGGGGCCGCCGCCCAAGATCATGATCCGTTTGCGGCCCGGCTCTTTGGGCGGGGTCTCGTCTTCGTGCTCGTAGGTCGAGTAGTAGTAGGGCGTGTAGGCCTCGAACTCGGCCGCGCAGGTGTCGACCTGACTTGAACGTGGCCACGATCCCGCGTCGTTTGCGCTCGCTGGCGGACTTCCATTTCGGAGGCGTTCCACCAGGATGGCGCAGCTGCCGGTCGGAAAAGCCGTTCCGCTTCGCCTTGCGAATCAAGTCGCCGCTCGCGTCCGCGAGGCGGGCGACCTGCCGGATTTCATCCTCGACGGCAACGAGGTCACGGATGTTTCGCAGGAACCAGGGTCGATGTCGGTCAGACCGTGAATCTCGTCGACCGTCATGCCCGCCTTGAGGGCGTAGCGGATGAAAAAAACCCGTTCCTCGTTGGGAACGGACAGCTTGCGGCGGATCTCGTCGCATGCTGGGCTGTTTGGGCGTGCCCCAGCGGTCCTTTTTGCCGTCGCAGCCGAAGCCGAAATGCCCGACCTCCAAGCCGCGGAGTGCCTTTTGGAACGACTCCTTGAACGTGCGGCCGATGGCCATCGTCTCGCCGACGGCTTTCATCTGCGTGGTGAGCGTCGGGATCGGCTTCGGGGAATTTCTCGAACGCGAAGCGCGGGATCTTCGTGACGACGTAGTCGATTGTCGGCTCGAAGCAGGCCATCGTTTCGCGGGTGATGTCGTTGGGCAATCTCGTGCAGCCGATAGCCGACGGCCAGCTTGGCGGCGATCTTGGCGATGGGGAAGCCGGTCGCCTTCGACGCCAGGGCGCTGGAGCGGCTGACGCGGGGGTTCATCTCGATGACGACCATCCGCCCGTTGCGGGGATGGATGGCGAACTGGATGTTCGAGCCGCCCGTCTCGACGCCGATCTCGCGGATGCACGGCCATCGACGCGTCGCGCATCCGCTGATATTCCTTGTCGGTCAGCGTCTGGGCCGGGGCGACGGTGATCGAGTCGCCCGTGTGCACGCCCATCGGGTCGAAATTCTCGATCGAGCAGATGATCACGACGTTGTCGTCCACGTCGCGCATCACCTCCATCTCGTATTCTTTCCAGCCGATGATCGATTCCTCGAGCAGCACCTCGTGCACGGGGGACATCATCCAGGCCGTGCCGGACCATCGTCGTCGAATTCTTCCCGGTTGTAGGCGATGCCGCCGCCGGTGCCGCCCAGCGTGAAGCTGGGCGCGGATGACGCATCGGCAGGCCGATTTCCCGCAGGGCGTCGCGGGCCTCGTCGATCGTGTGGACGATGCGGCTCTTGGCGGACTTCCAGGCCGATCTTCTGCATCGCCTTCTTGAACGAGTCGCGTTCTTCGGCCTTGGCGATGACCTCTGGCCTTGGCCCCGATCATCTCGACGCCGAACTTCTCCAGCACGCCGTGGCTCGCGCAGATCCATGGCCAGGTTCAGCCCGGTCTGCCCGCCGAGCGTCGGCAGCAGGGCGTCGGGCCGTTCGGCCTCGATCACCTTGGCGACGTATTTCCCAGGTGAGCGGCTCGATATAGGTGCGGTCGGCCGTGCTCCGGATCGGTCATGATCGTGGCCGGATTGGAGTTGACCAGCACGACCTCGTAGCCTTCTTCGCGCAAGGCCTTGCAGGCCTGCGTGCCGGAATAGTCGAACTCGCAGGCCTGGCCGATCACGATCGGGCCGGAGCCGATGAGCAGAATCTTATGGATGTCGTTACGACGCGGCACGGCAGGTCCGAATGACGAGTGAGGAAACGACTTAACGAGCCCGATCTAACCGTATCAGGAACGAGGCGATTATCAAGACACCACGAATCAGGGAGATGTTCCAATTTGTTGCCAAACGTCCCCCGCAAACAGGTCGATCAAGCGCGCAAGTCCCGCATCCGCCAGCTCTTGCCCGCTCACGAAGCGGCCCGGCCGCGTCCATTTGGTGAGGACGTCCAGTGGGCAGCCGAACATCTTCGCCAAAAGCTCGTCGAGCTCCCCCTCGAGCTGCTGAAAATGGCGGGCCCACTCGGACGCCTCTTCCAGCCGCACGTTCTCCTCGCTTTGCCAGCGAATCGGGTGGAACAAGAGGGTCGAATGCTTGGTCACGAATCGCCGCTGGCAGGCGGCCAACGGCATCAGTGCCGCCGACGAGCACTCTCCCACCACGACGCCGTCTGCCTTGAGCCCCCGCAGGCGAATCAGGCTCGCCAGGGCCAGCCCGACATAGGCACTTCCTCCGCACGAATCGAAAAAAATGATCCCCCGGCTGCGGCGGGGGACTTCCAGCATGTGCGTGACGAGATCGGACTGTTTTTCGGTCAAGTCGCCGTGGATCACCAATTCCCAATCCCGCTGCGCCGGCTCACCGGCCGACCGCGGTGCGGCCGGAACTGCTGGGTAAGGTTTGAGGCGTCGAAGCGGGGGCATGGCGTACCTAAATGATCCAAAGTCCAAGGTCCCAAGTCGGACGCGAGACCGTTGGCCGCCACGCTTTTACCTGCGTTTTGACTCGACTGCAAGCGCGGGCGCCGCACAATAGACAACCGCGACGACAACGACCACGAAGCTCCCGCACGACCGTCTCGGGGGGCTTCCCGCGCTATCACCAAGAGAGGAACCTGCCGTGCGATCGCTATTGGCGTCTGTGTCTGTCTGCGGTCTCGTGCTTTCTGCGGCCCTTGCAGGTCAGCCGGTCCACGCAGCCGGCGGCGAGGTCGAGTTGACTCTCAAAGGCGATTCGCTCGACGTGACCGTGGACGGCAAGCCGTTCACCGTCTATCACTTCGCCAAGTCGCAAAAGAAGCCGTATTTCTGGCCCGTCCGCTCGCCCGAGGGGCTCATCATGACGCGGCCGCTGCTCAACGCCGAGGGTCGTCCCTGGCGCGACCATCCCCATCACAAGGGGCTCTGGTTCACCGTCGACGAGGTCAACGGCATCAAGTTCTGGGAAGAACGGCATACGCAGATCGACGCCGTCTCAGTCGAGCCGCTGGTTCCCAAAGGGAACCCGGCCCGCTTCAAAGTCGTCAGCCACTGGGAAGGGAAAGACGGCCAGCCCCTGTTGATTGAAACGACGACGGTCAGCATTTTTGCCAATCGCGTGATTGCCTACGACGCTGAGATCACGGCCGCCAAGGAGCCGGTCACGTTCGGCGACACGAAGGAGGGGATGTACGGATTCCGCATGGTCGATTCGATGCGCGAGAGTCAGGGGGGCAAGGTCGTCAATGCGGAGGGGCTCCACGGAACGCATCAATGCTGGGGTAAGACTTCGCAATGGGTCGACTACGACGGAATGGTCGAAGGCAAGCTCGTGGGCGTGGCACTCTTCGACAATCCGCACAACTTCCGCCGCTCGCGGTATCACGTCCGCGATTACGGCCTGTTTTCGATCAGCCCCTTCGGCGAAAGGGCGTACACCGAAGGCAAAAGGCCGGCCGCCCCCGTGGTGCTCAAGCCGGGCGCGAACCTGCGGTTGCGGTACGCGATCTACATCCACGACGGCGACACCAAGGCGTCCGACGTGGCCGGGACCTATCAGAAGTACCTCGAGTCGGCCGGCACCTGAGTCGTGGCGGCGGACGACAGGAGCGAGACTGCGATGAATCGCGAGCTGATCGAGAAGTACGCCGCAGGGGCCGACGTTCCCGCGAAGGCAATCGCCGGTCTAGAGCGGGCCGACCTCTTGGCCTTTCCGGTTCCGGGAACCTGGAGCATTCAGCAGATCATTCTGCACCTGATGGACAGCGACCTCATCGCCTCCGACCGGATGAAGCGCGTCGCCGCGGAAGATCGCCCGCTGCTCGTCGGCTATAACGAGACGGCCTTCGGCAACCGGCTCGGCTACGAGCATCTCTCCGCCCGCGACGCGGCCGAGATCTTTCGCCTCAACCGGCTCATGACGGCCGAAATCTTGCGGCGTCTGCCACCGGCGGCCTTCGCGCGCACGGGCCAGCATTCGGAACGGGGCGAAGTCACCCTCGAGCAGCTTCTCGAGACGTACACCGAACATGTCGACCATCACCTCAAGTTCATCCGCGACAAACGCAAGCTGCTCGGCAAGCCGCTGTAGGCGCGGGGCCGGTTCCCAATCCCGCCAGAGGTGCCCGCGATGCTGGATCCGAAAACCGACGTCGGCCTGCGAAATCAAATCCTGACCTATCACCTGAGCGACGTGTTGACCGACGTCGAGCGGGCGCGGCTTCTCGGGCTTCCCGAAGGTTGCCGCATTCGTGAACGGGCAAAAATCCTCTGCCCCGAAAAGTTGAACCTCGGCAAGAATGTCTGGATCGGAGAAGGCGCCGTCCTCGACGCGCAGGGAGGTTTGACGATCGGCGACAACACCCAGATCGGCCTCAACGTGATGGTCTGGAGTCATACCAGTCATCAACAGGCCCTCATGGGCAAGACGGGCAGCCCGACGAAAGAGGGGATCAAGTGTCAGGAGACGAGAATCGGCAGCAACTGCTTCGTCGCCGGACCCTCCGTCATTGCACCGGGAGTGACCATCGGGGACGGCGTGATCATCGCTCCGCTCACGTTTGTCGACCGCGACCTTGAGGATGGCGAGGTCTTGAGCGGCCCCCGTGAGCTCAAAAAACTCGTCCAGAAAGTCGAACGCCTGGAGGAGCTCGTGAACCAGCTCCGCACCCAGTTTGCCAGCGCCTTTGAGGGACGCCTCGGCACCTAGTGCACCGTCTATCGAAAATTGGCAGGCACCACGGGGGTGCCACTGGCGGCAGCTTTGGGCCGCCAGTGCCGATGCCGCTTGGTGCACGAAGGAAGACACTGGCGGGCCAGAGCCCCCGCCAGTGGCACCCAGAGCCTGCCATTTTCGAGTAGACGGACCACTAGTCGGGGCCGCGCTTCCCACCAATCGGGCCGCAGCCGGCGTTTACTCGTCGATAAAAACTTCCGGCTCGGAGTCGTTGTCGTTGTCCGGCTCGCGGGCGGCCGTGAGGGCGTAATAGATTGTGACGGCCAGCCCAAATGCGGAGGCCGAGTAGAACATCGCCGGGAAACCGAACCGGTCGATGATCGCTCCCAGGATCGGCGGCGAGACGGCCGTCCCCAACTCGATCGCTCCCAAAATCAGCGTCGTCCCCAGGCCGCGGTATTCACGCGGAAAATTGCGGGCGCCGAGCGAGACGATCGCCGGGTAGAGCAGGGCATGCCCGATCCCGCAGGCGGTCGCCGGCAGCACGAAATCCCACTCGTGTCGCACGAAGGGGAGCAGAAAATGCCCCAGCGTATTGCCCAAGAGACCCAGCAGGAGCGTCTTGTGCCGGCCGATCGTGCGCGTCCACCGCGTGCTGGGAAGGCGAAAAATGAGGGCCACAATCGAGTACGCCGTAAAAAACGTGCGGATGCCGGGGATCTTGAGTTGCGTCGCAAACCGCGTGAGGAACACGGTCGTCACGCCCAGTCCCATGCCGAGCGTAATGGCGACCAGCACGACCGCGCCCGGCCAGCAATGAATCACGAGCCGCAAGGCTGCCGGCGGGTTCTGCGGCCGCGTGTGCAGTTGCCGCCGCATCAGCCACAGCACGAGGACCAGGTAAAACACGCCAAGCGTTGCCGTCGCGCCGAACAGGGCCACGAATCGAGGCCGACCCAGCGGATAGAGAGCGAAGATCCCGTCACCCAGGCTGGCGCCGGCGATCATGCCCAAAAAGCCGCTTGTGCCGAGGATGGCGATCGCTTCGGTGCGGCGCGAGCGGGACCATGTTTTGGATTTGGACAATGCTGCAGGTGAACATGCCGGCCACGCCGATCGAGAAGATCGTCCGCGCGAGATACAGTCCCCACGACACGCTGTGGCACGCTAAAAACGACACGCTCCCCACGGTGTACAGCAGCGTCGACACGACCCACGCCGCCCGCGTGCCGTAGCGGTCGATCCCCTGTCCCATGACGAGGCGGACGACGAGAACGCCAAACAGCCCCGTGCCGACGATCGCACCGGCCGCCCGCTCGCTTCCTCCCAGGAAGGCGACCAGCTCGGCGAAGCGATACATCAGGGCATTGCCCATGACGAGCGCGAAGTTCGCGACGTAAGCGATCCAGAACGGACGGTTGTAGACCTCGGCAAAGGTCGCGATCCGCGTATCGGCCCGATCTTCAAAGCGGAGCATGCTCTCGCACTTCGGTCAGCGAATCGAACGGGACGGAGCGTTCAAGTCATATTACGGCAAGGAGGGGCGACGGGCGAGGGGCGAGGGCGGCACGCAAAGCGTGCCGAAGTTTTCCTGATCCCTGACCCCTGGTCCCTGATCCCTAGTGTAGGGTCAACTTTAATTTTTGGGGTTCACGGAGTCGCAAGATTTCTCTCCAATTGCGGAAGTCATTCGGACCCAAGGAGGGGAGTCATGAACAAGCGGTATCTTGTCAAGCTCGACAAGGATGAGCGCAAAGAACTCTCGCAGTTGGTGAAGAAAGAGAGAATCGCGGCGAAGAAACGCACGCACGCCCAGGTGTTGCTGTTGGCGGATGCCGGAAATCTTGGGCCGGCCTGGAAGGATGAAGCCATTGCCAATGCCTGCCAAGTGAGGGTGCAAACGGTCGAAAACATCCGCAAGCGTCTGGTGCTGGACGGCTTGGAGGCGGCCTTGAACCGTAAGAAACAAGTGCAGCCCTCGCGTGCCAAGATCCTCGATGGCGAAAAGGAAGCCAAGGTCATCGCGCTGTGCTGCGGCGCCGCGCCGTCAGGCCACGCGCGTTGGACGTTGCGGCTGTTAGCCCAACGCGTCGTCGAATTGGACATCGTCGAAGCGGTGTCACACGAGACGGTGCGGCGTTGCCTAAAAAAAATGAGTTGAAGCCCTGGCAGAAAAGCATGTGGTGCATCCCTCCGAAGCACAACGCGGAGTTTGTCTACCACATGGAAAACGTGCTGGAAGCTTATCAACGCCCGTACGATCCGCGCTACCCGCTGATTTGCATGGATGAGCTGAGCAAACAACTGACCATCGAAACGCAGACTCCGCTTCGCGCCACGCGAGGGCGACGTCAGTGTTTCGACTATGAGTACGAACGCAATGGAACGGCTAACGTGTTCGCGTTCACGGAGCCGCTGATCGGCTGGCGGCACCTTGTGGTCACCGACCAGCGCACCAGGTCCGATTGGGCCGAGGCCGTTCGCCAGTTGGTCGATATCCATCGGCCGCAGGCGAAGCGGATCACGCTGGTGATGGACAACCTCAACACGCACAGCCTCGGCTCGCTGTACGAAGCCTTTCCGCCCGAGGAGGCGCGCCGGCTGATTCGGCGTTTGGAGGTCGTCCACACCCCCAAGCACGGCAGTTGGCTCAACATGGCTGAAATCGAATTGAATGTTCTGACACGGCAATGTCTCGCCCGGAGGATCCCGACAAACAAACGCTCGCCAATGAAACCGCTGCTTGGCAGAACGAACGAAACTGCAGTCAGGCAGCAATCGATTGGCAGTTCACCACCAAAAATGCTCGAACAAAACTGAAGCATCTGTACCCCAAAAATCGAAGTTGACCCTACACTAGCCGCCGAAGGCGCCGTACTGCCGGACTCCGCGGTTGAACGCGAGCCGATTGAGGGCGAACAGGCCGATTACCCAGCCCAGCTCGATCAACAGCTCCTGCGCGAGCTGCGCGTGCGTGTAGCGGTGCAGCATGATCGCCGCCGGGAAATAGGCCAGGTACTTGAACGGCAAGAGCTGCACCGGGCGGCTGATTGCCGCCGGCAGCCAGTCGAGCGGGATCATGTGCCCCGAGAGGAAGTAATTGATCATCATGTAGATGAAGATCAGCGAACTCACCTCGAGAAACCAGAAACCGATCAGACCGATCAGCGCCTCCATCAGAAACCCGACAAGGAACGCCAGCACGAGGGACGCCAGCCACGCCGCCACCGTCGGCCCATCGGGCCAGCCGTTGAAGTAGTTGCGGCAGAGCCAGAAGACGACCGCGAAGGGGATCGTCGCCACGACGTAATACACCAGCTTGTGGGCCACCCGGTACCAGAACAGGTAGCCGAGCATGTCGATCGGCTGCGTGAGGTATTTTTTAATCGTCCCGTCGCGAATGTCGTTGGCGATTCCCTCGGAGAGCCCCGGCATGCTGGAAAAGGCCCGGCTCACCATCACGAGCAGGTAATAGGCCACCATGTCGCGGTAGGTGTAGCCGTTCAAACGGCGGCCCGGATTCTGGCTGGCGGCCGAGTAAATCGCCCCCCACAGAAAAATCTGCGTCACGATCGGCAAGAAACGGACGAACGTGCCGAACGCAAAGTCGGCCCGGTAAACGAGCCGCTCTTCGATGCACGTCTTGAGGATCGTCCAGTGAATCCGCAGGTTGGCAAACACGAGGCCGTGGACCGCCCATCACAAGAGAGGAATCGCGTTCGATCGCCAAACGGATTGTCGGAGAAAGGCAGGCGTCGAAGCAACCGCATCGAGGGCGCCTTCCCCGCGTTTGTAATCGAGCCTGTATTGGTTAACGAGCCGCCGGGTTCATCCCGGCGGTTCCCCAACTGGCGCCGTCGCCGTTCGAAGACCGCCGGGATGAACCCGGCGGCTCGTTCAATTGATTGGGCTCGCAACCCCAGCGGCTCGTAAGAGAGAGCATCCGTCCACATCGGCAGAATACGCCTCCGTCGCGCGGGCCGTTACAATTACCGCTTTGCCGGATTCGGCTCACTCCGAGCGTTGCGCGACGCCGATCCACGAAAAAGGGGGACTTCCCATCTTGAAAGCCGCCGCCTGCTCTGCGTTCGTCTTGGCATTTCTTGTTTCCACCGCTGGGGCCGACAACTGGGCCCATTGGCGGGGCCCGACCGGCAACGGGACGGCCCCGAACGCGTCGCCCCCCGTCGAATGGAGCAACACGAAAAACATCCGCTGGAAGGCCGAGCTTGCCGGCAGCGGCCTTTCGTCGCCCATCGTTTGGGAAAACCAGGTTTTCGTGACGACGGCCGTGCCGACCGACGGACAGGGAGCCGGCCGGCTTCCCACGCTCGAGTTCAAGCTCCTCTGTTTCGATCGCAACGACGGCCAGTTGCACTGGCAACGCACGGCCACGGTGGCCCGTCCGCACCAGGGGACGCACGAGACCAACGGTTTCGCCTCGGCGTCGCCCTGCACCGACGGGCAATACGTCTACGCCCACTTCGGCTCACGCGGGCTGTATTGCTTTTCCATGAGCGGGGAACTGGTCTGGAAACGCGACGATTTTGGAAAAATGAAAACGCTCAACGGTTTCGGCGAGGGGAGTTCGCCGACCCTGTCGGGCAACCTGATCCTTGTCCCGTGGGACCAGAACGGCCCGTCGGCCCTGTACGCGCTCGACAAACGGACGGGCAACACGGTTTGGAAGGCCGATCGCCAAGAGACGACCGAATGGTCAACTCCGCTCGTTGTCGAGCACGCGGGCCATAAGCAGGTCGTGCTGAACGGGCAGAACGCGATTCGCAGCTACGACCTGGAGACGGGAAAAGAGCTGTGGCGCTACGGTGGACAAGCCAAGCGGCCGATCTCCTCAGCGGTCGCGATGCCGGGGCTCGTCATCGTCGGCAGCGGTTACCAAGGCTCGTTCGTCGGGGCGTTTCGCCTCGACGGCCAGGGGAATATCGAAGGGACGGACAAAGTGGTCTGGACCCTCAACCACGACGCGCCCGACGTCGCCTCTCCCATTCTCTCCTCCGGCCGGCTCTATTTTCACAAGGCCAAGACGGGGCTCTTGTCCTGCGTGGACGCCGCCACCGGCCGGCCTCACTATTTCTCGCGTCGCATCGGCCTGAGCAACACGTATGCCTCACCCGTGGCGGCGGGCGGCCACGTCTATCTCACGGCCCGCAACGGCACCACCGTCGTGATCAAGGACGCCGACCAGCTCGAGGTCGAGGCCACGAACTCGCTGGACGAAACGATCGGCGCCACGCCGGCCCCGGTCGACCACGAACTCTTCATCCGCGGCGACACCCACCTCTATTGCATCGCGGCCCCTCGCTAGCAGCTTGCCATTTCTCGTGGGGCACGCTGCTAGTGTGGTGTCTCACGCAGTTGGGATCTTATTGAGCGCGGCTCGGGCCCGGCGGACTTTGGCGAGGATGTCTTCGGCTTTGGCTGTCCAGACGAACGATTTCGGAGAAGCGTTGTGGCGGTTGATGTAGTCTTCGATCGCCGCCTCTAACTGCTCGACGCTGCGGAATGCGCCGCGGCGAATGCGTCGCTCGGTGATGTCGCGGAACCAGCGTTCGATCACGTTCAACCACGAACTGCTCGTCGGAATGAAGTGCATGCGGAACCGCTTGTGCCGCTTCAACCACGACTGCACCTTGGGATGCTTGTGCGTGGCGTAATTGTCGACAATCAGATGCAGATCCAATTCAGCCGGCGTTTCGGCATCGATCTTCCTCAGAAACGCCAACCATTCCTGATGGCGGTGCCGCGGCATGCACTCGGCGATGATCCGGCCTTCCGCCAGTTCGATCGCCGCAAACAGCGTCGTCGTGCCGTTGCGCTTGTAGCTGTGAGTCATGGTTTTGAGGTGGCCTGGGAACAGCGGCAGGCTCTTTTGAGTGCGATCCAAGGCTTGGATCTGGCTCTTCTCGTCGCACGACAAAACCAGAGCATGTTCCGGCGGGTTCAAATACAGCCCCACGACGTCGACCAGTTTCTCGGCGAAGCGGGGGTCGTTCGAGAGCTTAAACGTTTTGACCAGGTGCGGTTTGAGCCCATTGTCTCGCCAGACCCGCTGCACGGTCGAATAGCTCACATTCACCGCAGCCGCCATCGTGCGGACGCTCCAGTGTGTGCCACCTACCGGCGTTTCCTGCGTCGTCTTGGCGATGATTTCGGCCTCTTTGGCGGCGCGGACCGACGGCGTGCGTCCCCCGCGGGGAGCATCTTTCTCGATTCCCTTCAGCCGCTGCTTTGCAAAGCGATTCCGCCAAGTGCCGACCGTTCGCCGCGTGCAGCCGAGTTCGCCGGCAATCTCGTCGTTCCGCATTCCACCGGCAGCAGCCAAAATGATCTTTGCCCGCTGGACCAAGCGGCTCGGCGTGCTGCGTCCTCGCGCCCACTTCATCAACGTGAGTCGCTCGCTGTCGCTCAACAAAATCGTCTTCGCAATCCGCATGGCACTGATCCTCCGTGTTTGAAGATTCAGACGCCAGCGAACTCAAATAAGTTCCATTAATTAAGCAACACTACACTAGCGTGCCCGTCAAAGAGATGTGGATGCCAAAAAGACCGAGCGAGGGACCGGTGTCGGGCACTGGCACAGGGAATCGGGCTATGAAACTGAAAAACGGGCACGCTGGCAGCGTACCCCACGAAAAGGCGGCAAGCTGCTAGTGTAGTGTCACAGAAATACGGGAATTTTATTTCGCTCGCTGGCGTCTAATTCTCCGAACACGGAGGATCAATGCCATGCGTATTGCGAGAGCCATCGTCTTGACCGCGAACGAACGAGTCACGTTGACCAAGTGGTCGCGCGGACGCAGCACACCCGCTCGATTGGTGCAGAGAGCGAAGATCATTCTCGCTACGGCCGACGGGAAGCGGAACGACGAGATCGCCAGCGAGCTCGGCTGCACGCGGCGAACGGTCGGCACCTGGCGGAATCGCTTTGCTGAACAGCGGCTGGCCGGGATCGAGAAAGATGCTCCCCGCGGCGGACGAACCGCGTCGGTTCGCGCCGCCAAGGAGGGCGCGATTATCGCCAAGACAACACAGGAAACGCCGGAGGGCGCCACGCACTGGAGCGTGCGAACGATGGCGGCTGCGGTGAACGTGAGCCGTTCGACCGTCCAGCGTGTCTGGCGGGACAACGGTCTGAAGCCCCACTTGGCCAAGACGTTCAAGGTCTCGAACGACCCTCGCTTTGCGGAGAAATTGGTCGACGTCGTGGGGCTGTACCTGGATCCGCCCGAACATGCCCTGGTCTTGTCGTGCGACGAGAAGAGCCAGATCCAAGCCTTGGATCGCACTCAAAAAAGCCTGCCGTTGTTCCCGGGCCGTCTCAAGACGATGACTCACGACTACAGGCGCAACGGCACGACGACGCTGTTCGCGGCGATCGAACTGGCGGAAGGCCGGATCATTGCCGAGTGCATGCCACGGCACCGCCATCAGGAGTGGTTGACGTTTCTCAAGAAGATTGACGCCGAAACGCCGGCCGAGTTGGACCTGCACCTGATCGTCGATAATTACGCCACGCACAAGCATCCCAAGGTGCAATCGTGGTTGAAGCGCCACAAGCGGTTTCACATGCACTTCATCCCGACGAGCAGTTCGTGGCTGAACGTGATCGAACGCTGGTTCCGGGACATCACCGACCAACGCATTCGCCGTGGCGTGTTCCGTAGCGTTGCCGAGTTGGAAGCAGCGATCCAAGACTACATCAACCATCACAACGCAGGTCCCAAGCCGTTCGTTTGGACCGCCAAAGCCGAAGACATCCTCGAAAAAGTCCGCCGGGCCAGAGCCGCCCTCAATAAGATCCCAACTGCGTGAGACACTACACTAGCTACCGCGAAGCGTCGTAGGGCAAGCTGGCGTCCCTCGGCGGGGCGGAGGCGAACATTTCGGCGATGACGTCTTCCAGCGGCCGTTCCTGCACGCCGACGTCTTCGATGCTGTAATTCGCCAAGAGCGCCGTGAGGATCTCGGGGATCCGCTGCCGCGGCACTTCGAGCCGCACGCGCGGCGGGCGGGTTTCCACCACGACGCCATACCGCCCGAGATCGTTCGGCACTTCGCCCGTAAATTGCAGGTCCATGATCTTGTGGCGGCCGAAGCGGTCCACGATCTCGGCGAGCGGCCCGTCGTGGTTGATCTTGCCGTGGTTGATGATGATGGCCCGCTTGCAGAGGGCCTCGACGTCCTTCATGTAGTGGCTCGTGAGCAGCACCGTGATCTTTCGCTCCGCCTGGTAATAGCGGAGGAACTCCTGCACGCGGCGCTGGGAGACCACGTCGAGGCCGATCGTCGGCTCATCGAGCAAGAGGACCTCCGGCCCGTGGAGCAGGGCGGCGATCAGCTCCATCCGCATCCGCTCGCCCAGCGACAACTCCCGCACCGGCTGGCCCACGAGAGAGCGGACCTCCAAGAGGCCGGTCAGCTCGTCCAGCCGACGCTGGAAAACGGTCGCCTCGATGCGGTAGATCTCGCGGTGCAGGCGGAACGATTCCTGGGCCGGCAGGTCCCACCAGAGCTGGTTTTTCTGCCCCATGACGAGCGAAAAGCGGCGGCGAAAGGCGTTGTCGCGCTTCCAGGGGAGATAACCCAGCACGCGGGCGTCGCCCCCCGTGGGGAAAATCAGGCCTGAGAGGAGCTTGAGCGTCGTCGTCTTGCCGGCCCCGTTGGGGCCCAGAAAGGCGACGATCTCGCCCGTTTCGATCGAGAAGCGGACGCGGTCGACGGCAACGACGCTCTGGTATTCCCGGTGAAAGAGCCCGCCGATCGAAGCGATCACGCCTTCGCGCTTGCGATAGACACGGTATGTCTTCGAGAGGTCGCAGACCTCGATGGCCGGCATGGGCGAACAGGGCAGTTGAACAAGAGATCCGTGGAGAGCAGGTGACGCAAGCCCTCTTTATATCACCTGCTCCCCGGTTCGACTGCTCACGTGCTCTAATTCCCGACTTTGGCCGTCGTCAAACCGCGCACGAACTGCAGGTAATCCAGGCCGATCCGCAGGACTTCGTCGTTGTAATACGTGACGGGGAAGATCGGGCCGTCCGGCTGTTCGTCCGACGTCACCTCTTCGGCCTTCTTCTCCTCGATCTTGTCCTGGATCCGCTCCTTCTTCCGCATCTCGTAATTGAGCGAGATCATCTTGCGGTTCTTCCGCTGCATGAAGGTGGCGATCTCCTTGTTCACTTTCTGGAACTCGGGTGATTTGTCGACCCGTTTCGCGCTCTGCTGCTGCAGGAACGACAGCATCTCCGGATTGACGAGCCGCCACGGCGTGTAGTCGGCCGGGTCGATGTGGTCGAACTTGAGGCGCGTTGTCGAGCGAGCTCTCGCCCAGGTCCATGTGGTCCAGCAGCGAAGGCAACACGACGTCGGAGGGGACGCCCAGGTTCTGCGTGCTGTCGCCGTTGACGCGGTAGAATTGGCTGATCGTGAGCTTCAGCGCCCCGAGGTCCTCGGGAGCCAGCACGCTCAAGAGACCCGTCTGGCCCACGTTCATGACGTTCTGCACGGTCCCTTTGCCGTGTGTCGAGCTGTCGCCGATGATGATCCCGCGGCGATAATCCTTGATCACGCCGGCGAAAATCTCCGAGGCGGAGGCCGCCAGGCGGTTGGTCAACACGACCATCGGGCCGCCGTAGGAGATGCTGGGATTGGTGTCTTTGTGGATTTCCTTCTCATCGCCCGGCTGTTTCACCTGGACGACGGGACCGGATTCGATGAACAGGCCGGAGACTTCGATGGCTTCGCTGAGGCGCCGCCGCCGTTATTGCGAAGGTCGACGACCAGCAGGTCCACGCCTCCCTTCTGGCGGAAGCGATCGAGCACTTTCTGGCAGTCCTTGGCCGTGCTCTTGAAGTCCTCTTCGCCGTTGGAGGCGCCGTTGAAATCGCGGTAGAACGACGGGATGTTGAGGACGCCGACGCGGAGGTTATGGCCGTTCTTGAGCCGTGCGGCGGTCTCGATGATCTCGCCTTTGACTTCCTGGCCGGTGAGTTCGATCGTCTGGCGGGTGAGGGTATAGATGTTCACCACGCTCTTGCGGTTTTTCGACGGATCCTTGGGGTCGATGTGCTCGGCCGTTTTGACTTGCAGACGGACCTTGGTCCCCCGCGGGCCGCGGATGAACCGCACGACCTTGGAGAGCTTCATTTCGACGACCGACTGGAGGGGGCCGTCCCCCTTGCTGTCGACGCCGATGATTTTATCGCCCGCCTTGAGCCGCCCGTCCTTCTCGGCTGCTCCGCCGGGGACGACTTTTTGCACGACGGTATAACCGTCTTCCTGCCGCAGGGCCGCGCCGATTCCTTCCAGGCGGAGTTCCATGGAAATGCGGAACTCGTCACGGGTCTGCGGCGACATGTAGCTGGAGTGCGGGTCGAGGCAGTGGGTCAGGGCCGAGAGGTAGAGTTCCAGCTTTTCGCCGTCCTCGATCTGCTCCCAGTTTTCGACGTTGAGGTGATAGCGCTTTTTCAGCCGCTCTTTGGCCTCGGCATCGGGGGTGTCTTCGAGCTTGAGCGAGAGCAGGTCGTACTTGACTTGCTTCCGCCAGCGCTCCTTCATGTCCTCGGCGCTCTTGGCCCAGGGGAGCTTTTCGGCATCGATCACCATGCCTTCGTCTTTGGTGAAATCGTGCTTGGCGTCAACGAGGGTGGTGGCGAGCGCATTGCGCTCCTTCACGCGCTGCAGGAAAAGGTCGAAGGTGTTGTAGGCGAAGTCGACGTTGCCGCGCTTGAGCTTCTCGCCGAGCTGGGCCCGGTCGCGACCGAGCGCATCGACATCGGTCTGGGTGAAGTAGAGCTTGCGCGGGTCGAGCAGGTCGAGATAGCGGTTGAAGAGCTTGACCGAGATCTCATCGTTGATTTTCACATGGCTGATGTGGCTCTGCTCGATCATCTTGCAGACGAGCATGGCGGTCTTCGACTCGGCCGCACGCGGCTCGGCTGCCTGATGGGCAAAGATGGTGGAGGCCACCAAGGTGACCATCACCGCGATCAAGGTGCTGCCGGCGCGATCGTGCTGTAAACCGCATAGAACGTCATCCCATGGAGTGAGCGAAAAAATGGACGTCTCCCCGAGAGTTTGGCGATTCCATCGCCAGGAGAATCGTATAGGAAGATGCCGAATGTGACAAGACGCACTCTCGGGCGCTGACTGGCAGTGTGTCGTGCGCGGCCGCAACAAATGGCCAGCACCACCGGTCACTTACGACAAGTCACAACGAAACCGGCGATCGAGACGCAGTGCCCCAGGAAGCCGACGGTTCCCCCCTTCCTGCCCAACGAACAATTCTACGTACGGGGTCAAGTCCCCGTTGGTCGCAGAATCGAAGTTTTGTCGCCGCCGAGGGCCCTTTGGACGGGCTCCGGCAGGCGTCGGCGATTTTTCTGTGGTGCCGGGGCCTTTTTTTACACCGCAGAAAAACCAGAAAAATCCCCCGGAAGCCCAAACAGCCCGACCCTCGGGATCAGGCGCTGGCCAGGGTGCAGTGCACGACCGATTCGCCCTCGACAAAATGCAACTGGTTGCGGCCAAAGCGAGTTGAGCGGGCCAGGGCATCGCTCGCGCGGACGAGAGCCAACTTGGCGTCGTGCTTCGGCTCGCAGGTCGTGTAGCCGAAGCTCGCCGTCACCATCACTTCCGGTCCAATGTCGTTCAAGCGGAAGGTGTGCAATCGGACCGAATTTCGGACGACTTGTGCCAATTTCTGTCCCCCTTCGACATCGACAGTTGGGAACAGGACGCCATACGAGTCGTCCGTCAGCCGGCAGATGAGATCCTGCTTGCGGATCGCCCGCCCGATGACGGCGGCGACCGACTTGTCGAGGTCGTCGACCCCGCGGATGCCGAACCGCGACTTGAGCTGCTCCCGCCGATCGATCGTGACCAGCAAAAGTCCGCTCGACAGGTCCGTTTTGGCTCCCTCCGCGAGCATGAGCCGCAGGTTGGCGTCAAACATGGGCCGGTCGGGCAGGCCTGTCACCGGATCAAAAGAAGTCCGCTGCCAGGAGATGGGGACTGGCAGCGGCTTCGGTTTGATTTTGGCCTCGATCTGCGTGGCCATCGTCTTCCGCTGTTTGGAGATGAGACGCGTAACCGTCTCGACGAGTGAGCCGCGTTTGGAATCGAGCTGATCGACTTGCTCATCACTCAGTTCGGCCCCTGGAAAGGTCTCCAGCAGGGTTGAAAGGTGCTGCGCCTTATCGAGCGAATCGAGCGCCAGCGCGTACAGAGACGAGATGGCCCGGAGCGATTTGCGGAACCCGCGATCGGCCGAGCGGTTGGCGTAAGTCGCACCGGCAAGAAATCCCAGGGCGCTCGCCAACAACAAAGTGCCGATCGCCCAACCCCAAAGCACGGCGGGGGACGTCTGCGAATCGAGGCTGAAGGGGAGCAGAGATGACAAGCGACGCTTCCTTGTGACGCGAACGGGCTACTTAAGATTTGTCGTAAAACCTTAGCTCCAAAAGGGGCCGCGTTGCGGCGGGCTGGCGGTTGGACCCGCGCTTTCTGGACGGCTGGTAGCGGTTATTCCGATCGTCTGGCGCTCCGGTGTCGCTCGTCCTCCTCGGGTCCTGCGGAGGGATCGTATCGGTCCCGCGAGGGGTCTTTTTTTAGCTGGGGAAGGCGCGTTTTATTAGGGGGCGGCGAGCGGCGGCGGCTTGGGTGTTTCCAGAAACCGCAGGCTCTTCAGCATTTGCAGATCGCGGTTCCCCAGCCGCTCGCGGAGGGCCGTTTCCACGGCGAACACAAACGAGACCTGCAGGCCGTTGGGGGCGGCACACAGGTAATAAATCCACGTGATGGGGACCTTGTTCGCCTCACCGATGACCGTCACGCGGTACAGGTAGCGATGGTCGTCGGTTGGGATCGTCTCCGCTTTTTCGATCGTTTTGAGCCGCTTGCCGAGGCTGGTGCGGATGTCGTTCTGGAATTGCTGCTCGGGCACGTGCTCGCCGGCATTGGCCGCTCGGACCGGGGCCAAGTTGCACTGGGCGACGAAGGTTCCCAGGTCCATGAGCCGCAGGACGGCGATCTGAGGCGTTTGCTGAAACACGTGCCACGACCGGTCGTGCCGGAATTCGACGTTCCACGGGGCGCGGAAATAAAGCTGCGTCAACGCGGCCGGCGGCTCGAGAGGAACGGCGGCCGCGGCCTCCGGCGAGAGTTCGCTTGCCGCGGGGGCCGGAGTGATGGTCACGACCGACTTCGCGGTCACTTTGATTCCGGGGGAAACGGGGCCCACCGAACGCTCTTCCGACTGTTGCAACTCGGCCCGCGTGATGCGCTGCGTTTTGAGGTCATAGACATACGAGCCGTGTAGGTCGACCTTCCCGATCGAGCCAGCCGTCGCCCCCTCGACTGTCCCCTCAAAGGAGACCTTAGCCTCCCCTTGGGTGACGGATTCTAAGGTGCAATTGAGGTCGGACTTCGCGGCCGCTTCGGTGTCGGTCAGCATCTGGCCCACCCAGCTGGCGGGGGACCATTTATCCCCCACGGCGACGGGCGTTTGCGGAAGCAGGCCGAGCAGGCACAGGCTGTCCCCCGGTGCCCGCAACAATTCCAGCTCCAGGGCCGTGAGGGGGCCTTTCGGGCTGTAAAACAGGATTCCCTCCCGGCGGCCCTCGGCAACCAGCAGCCGCCGATCGTCGTCCAGTTGCGGCGACGTTGACTGATCGGCCACGCGGATTTTCGCGTCAATCGAATCGTATTGCCGTAGGGCGCAGAGCGCTTCGGCATCACGTCCGGCGCCGGGCAGGAGACGCTCGCGATATTTCAGAACCGCTTGGGCGGCGATCGGGTTGGCGAGCGATTGGGCCTTGTCGATGGCAAATTCGGCTTTGCCCGAGACCTCGAAATGGATTTCGACCGCGGTGATTCCCGCCTGCGGCGACGGTGCTGGGAGCTTGTATTGCTCGGCCGCCCGCAAGGGGCAGGGGAGGGCGAGGCAGAAACAGACCAGCGCGGCGACGAGCGGTCGAGGGGACGACAACATTTGGATCATCCTTGAGCCAAACTCTGCCCGCGAGACTTCGGCCTTTTTTGTACGGAAAAGGCGTGAAAAATTCACTCGTTGACGACCGTCGCCCCGCCGGCCAAAGCCCGGGCGGCGGCAACGAGGCCGTTGACGTCGAGACCCAAATCCGCCAGCAGCTCGTCTCGCTCGCCATGCTCAATGAAGCGATCCGGAATGCCCAGGCAGCGAATGTTGCCCGTGCCGGCGCCGGCCGCCGCGGCCGCTTCCAGCACAGCCGAGCCGAAGCCGCCGCAGACGGTGTTCTCTTCCACGGTCAGCACGAAGCCCGTCTGATCAATGGCCCGCAGGATCGTTTCGGTGTCGAGCGGCTTGGCGAACCGGGCGTTGACCACACCCACGTCGAGGCCTTCCTCCCGCAAGCGGCGGGCCGCCTTGACGCAGTTGCCCAACAGAGCACCGTACGCGATGAACGTGCCGTCGGTTCCCCAATCGATGACTTCGGCCCGTCCCAACTCGATGAGAGCGAGGGCTCGATCGACGGTCTCGGCGTTGGCTTTTGGATAGCGGATCGAGACCGGGCCAGGGAAAGCCAGGGCAAAATCAAGGAGCGGACCCATTTCCAGCGCGTCGCCGGGAGCCGTCAGCACAATGTTCGGAAAGACGCGCATATAGGAGTTGTCGAAGAGGCCGTGATGCGTCGGACCATCCGGCCCGCACAGGCCGGCCCGGTCGAGGCAGAACGTCACGGGCAGATTTTGCAGGGCCACTTCCTGGAAGATCTGGTCGTAGCTCCGCTGCAAGAAGGTGCTGTAGATGTCGACAATCGGTCGCAGTCCCGATTTGGCCATTCCCGCCGCGAAGGCGACGGCGTGTCCTTCGCAAATCCCGGTATCGAAGAACCGGTCAGGAAACTCCTCCCGCACCTTCTGCAGCTTGTTCCCCTCGCACATGGCGGCTGTCAAGACCGTGACGCGGTTGTCACGGCTCATCGCCGTGTGGATCGCATCGCTGGCAATGTCGGTGTAGGCGGCCGTCGAGCTTTTCTTGACGGATTCGATTTCACCGTTGGCGTTGCGGCTGAAGACGGGGGGCGTATGGAAGCGGACCGGATCCTCGCAGGCCGGCTTGAAGCCGTGCCCCTTTTCCGTAAAGACGTGCAGGAGAACCGGGCCTTTGACCTCTTTCACCATCTCCAGATAGGTCCTCAGCGACCTAAGATCGTGACCGTCGACCGGGCCGATATAGCGGAAGCCCATTTCCTCGAAGAGCATGCCGCCGTGCAGGAACGTTTTGACGGCGTCTTTGAATTGGCCCAGCACGTATTCGGCCGGCTCGCCGACGACCGGCAGCTTATTGAGCAACCACGACACGTCGCGTTTAAGCCCGTCGTAGAAGGGGGCGATGCGGGCCTTGTCGAGATATTGGGCCAGCCCGCCGACGCGGGGGCAAATTCCCATCTTGTTGTCGTTGAGGATGACCAGCAGATCCTTTTTCAGGCCGGCGGCGTTGTTCATCGCCTCGAAGACGATTCCCGAGGGGAGGGCGCCGTCGCCCAGCACGGCGACCGACCGGCGATCCTCATCCTGTCCGGCGTCGCGCAACAGGTCGTCTCCCGCCTTGAGTCCCAAGACGGTGGAAACGCTCGCGCCGGCGTGTCCCGTCATGAAGAGGTCGTAGGGGCTCTCTTCAGGATTGGGATAGCCCATCAAGCCGCCTTTTTGGCGGATCGTGCCGAAGTTGCGGAAGCGGCCCGTCAAAAGCTTGTGCGGATAGATCTGGTGCCCCGTGTCCCAGATGAGCCGGTCTTTGGAAAAGTCAAAGACCAGGTGGAGCGCGACGGCCAGCTCCACCACGCCCAGATTGCTGGCAAAATGGGCCGATCGAGTCGAAACGACGTGGCAGAGCGCTTCCCGAATTTCTTCGGTCAAACGCAGTAACTGCTCGTCCGTGAGCGCCCGCAGACTCTTCGGGGACTCAATTCCGGGAAGGATCTCGAAATTGATCAATGGTCTCTCTCCAATACGAAGCGCGCCAGTGCTTCCAAGTGCCGCCGACGCTCGCCGAATGTGGCAAGCGAACAGCAGGCTTGTGCGATTAACGCGCGGGCCCGTTCGCGACTTTCCTCGACGCCGAGAAGGGCTGGATAAGTCAGCTTGCCATGGGAGGCGTCTTTGCGGACGCCTTTGCCCATTTTGGCTTGCTCCCCGACGATATCCAACAGGTCGTCGACAATTTGAAACGCCAAACCAACTTTGGTTCCGTATCGCTCGAGATGCTCGAGCGCTTCTGAGCCGGCTCCGCCGATTCGCCCGCCCATGGTGAGGGCCGCACACAGCAGGCGGCCCGTCTTGCGGCGGTGAATGGCTTCGAGCTCGTCGACGCTCGAGATTCCCGCGTCCTCAGCCTGCAGGTCGGCCACTTGTCCGCCCACCATGCCGACCGCGCCGGCCGCATTGGCCAGGTCGATGCAGCACGCGGCGGCCGTTGCCGCCGGAGTGACGTCGCGGGCGACGATCTCAAAGGCCAACGTCAACAGGGCGTCACCCGCCAAAATCGCCTGCGCCTCGCCGAACTTGATGTGGCAGGTCGGGCGGCCGCGGCGGAGGTCGTCGTCGTCCATCGCCGGCAGGTCATCGTGAATGAGCGAATAGGTGTGGATCATCTCGATCGCGCAGGCAGCCGGCATGGCGGATTCCATGTGACCGCCCGCCGCCTCGCACGCCAGCAGCGTCAAGAGAGGTCGCAACCGTTTGCCGCCGGCAAGCAGGCTATACGCCATCGAGTCCCGGAGCACCTCGGGACAATCGGAATCGAGTTGTCTCAGATAACCGTCCAGCTGCGAATTCACTCGCAGCCGCAACGACTCGAGCGTCTCTTCCAGCAGAATCGCTTCCGCCATTCGCGGTTGCCTATCAACTCGTAAAACGAACCGTTCATCCAGCGACACGGATTCTATTTGCTGTCGCCCGCACAGAGAATAGAGGAGTCTCCGATTTCCCTCGCGTTTCAGGCAGTTTTCGGACCAGGACTCCGAAGGCGAAAACCTGGGGGACCGTATCATCCGCGCTCAATTTACCGACCGGCCGGTAAGTGTTTGATTCCATTACAAAATACCGTGGCAGCCGGGGGATGGATACAAGAAACCGGGCGGAACCGCGACATACTAAGATCGATTAACCGACCAAAAGTCCGCACGACGTGCCGCTTGAGAGACCTGACGGACAAGCAGACTGACTTCTCTGGCATCCGGTCGACGGCCGAGATGCGGCGAACGTACGCCCGCCGTGCCGAACAGTTTCGCGCGGACGCATCGCGGCTGGGCAGGCAAATTCGGGTCCTCCGGCTTGTGCTCGCGGCCTCCGGTGTCGGTCTGATCGGCGTCCTTTTTACAAGTGTCGGCCTCGATCGCTTTTCCGATGCGAGTGGCCGGATTGCAGGGGGTTTCTTTTTCGTGGCCGTTTTAGCGACGCCGATCCTCTTCAAGAGACAATCCGCGAGTCAATTCGCCCGGAGGATGGCCGAGGTTAATCTGCAGTCGCTGGCCCGGATCGATCGCGACTGGAAGCGAGTGCCGGTTCCGTGTGTCACCGTTCCTGCCGATCGGGTCGCGTTGTCAAAGGACATCGACCTGTTCGGTCCGGCGTCGCTCTGCCAGTTGGTCTGCCGTGCGCGGACGGTGACTGGCATCGAGTGTGTGGCGAATTGGCTTTCCGTTCCGGCCGCCGCGGATGCAATCGAACCGCGACAACATGCGATTCGGGAACTGGCACCCAACCTGGAATATCGACAGAAGCTCGAGGCGACCGCCTCGTTGGTCGAGAGCCCGGAAGATCAATC
Source organism: uncultured Planctomycetaceae bacterium (assembly GCA_963833105.1). GTDB lineage: Bacteria > Planctomycetota > Planctomycetia > Planctomycetales > Planctomycetaceae > DASPSM01. The sequence goes on along the minus strand of CAWHWU010000014.1, from coordinate 302,310 downwards.
GCAACCGTTTGAGACGTGGATTCGCGAGCGGAGCGACGAGGTTTGGTTGCGAGTTGCACTCTGGTCGGCCCGTGTGCTCACGACGGCGGCCGTCGCAGCCCTCTTGTGGTTTACGGTCACAGATGGGGACCGAATGACAGCCGGACTGGTTCTGACCGGCTTGATTTTTTTGAATATCGTCTTCTCGATCGCCTTTTTGGGTCGGGTTCACACCGTGTTTGCCGTGGTCAGTGACGGGGCCGAGGCCGTCGCACGCTATCGCCGACTGATCGACGCCGCCTGTGAACTGACGCCGGCGAGCGCCGAGCTCGTCGAACTGCAGACAACGGTCCTGCGGGCCAAACGCGGAATGGTCGTGCTGCAGCGGCTCACCTGGTTGAGTCGGTTTCAAAACCTGAAATTCGCGATCCTGTTTGCCGCGTCGATCGCGTTGTTTCTGTTGTTCTTGATTTACGTCACTTTGCAGTTCGTGCTGCTCTGGGATTTTCATGTGGCGGGCGCCTTGGCGGCCTGGAGACGCCGTTATGCGACGGCCGTCGACGCGGCGCTTGCGGCCGTCGGGCAACTCGAGGCCCTTGCGTCGCTGGCCTCCGTCGCGGCCGAGCACCCGGACTGGGCATTTGCCCAAATTCGGACGGACGGCGATCGAACCCTCCAGGCAGAGGGGCTCGGCCACCCGCTCCTGCACCCCGACTCGTGCGTGCGGAACGATGTCATGGTTGGTCCGCCGGGGAGTGTACTTCTCGTCACCGGATCGAATATGTCGGGGAAGAGTACGCTGCTTCGCGCCTGGGGACGAATGTCCTCCTTGCTCAAGCGGGAGCCCCCGTCTGTGCGCGGTCACTTGTGCTGCCTCCGCTTGAGGTGGCGACCGTGATGCGCGTGACCGATTCTCTCGAAGCCGGCGTCTCGCTTTTCATGGTGGAACTGCTCGGCATGCGCCGCGTGGTCGACGCAGCCGATCGGGCCAGTGCGGATTCCACACCCGTCTTATTCTTCCTGCTCGATGAAATCTTGCTGGGCACGAACAACGCCGAGCGTCAGATGGCCGCGGCCGCCGTGCTGAGCTATGTAATGAAGAAGAACGCGATCGGGGCCGTTTCGACGCACGATCTCGACCTGGTGACGCATCCGTCGATCGCCGCGGGTTGCCGGCCCGTTTATTTTCGCGAATCGTTCGTCACGGAAGGTGCGGAGACCCGCATGGTGTTCGATTACCTCATGCGGTCCGGCGTCGCACCGACGACGAATGTCCCGTTTCTGCTCAAAGCGGTCGGCCTGCCGCTTGGTTAGGCACCGGTCGCCAGGAGCAAGGCGATCCGGCACGCGTTGAGATAGTTCTTGATTTCGAGGCTTTCCTTCACCGTGTGCGCATCCTGCTGGCCGCATCCCAGCGTGACAGTTGGCAATCCGTTGGCAGTCAGCCAATTCGCGTCCAATCCGCCGTTCGTGAGTCGCGTGCTTGGTTTCAGGCCGGCACCTGCGATCGCCCGTAGCGCGGCCTCCACGGCCGGATTGTCCTCCGGCAGCCGGAATGATTCGTACTTGAGTTGCGCCTCGAACCGCAGCTTGCCGGTTGCCCCGGCGTCGTTTTTGACGGTCGCGACCGCCCGTTCAAAAGCGGTGCGAAAGGCGTCGACGATCTGTTGCCGGAACTGCGGATCGTGACTCCGCGCCTCGGCCCGCAGAGTGATGCGGGGCGTGACGACGTTGGTCGCTTCGCCGCCTTGGATAATGCCGATGTTGCTGGTCCCCGTCGAAGTCCCTTTGGCAATTTTCCCGTGCCAACCGTCGCGCACCAGCTCGGCAATGGCGACGCCCGCAATGCCGATCGCGCTGATCCCTTGCTCCGGATGCGCACCGGCATGGCTGGCGATGCCGTCGACCTCGATCCGCAGCTCATAGCCTCCCGTCGCGCCGATCGTCGCCGTGTCCGATGGGCCGCCGTCCCAATTGAAGCACAGTTTCGGCCCGCCCAGCTTTTTGCGATCGACGTACCGCGCTCCCAACAGTCCGACCTCTTCCTGCACGGGCCATAAAAAGGTCAATGGCGGATGAGGCAAACGGCGGCGGCGAATTTCCGTGAGTGTCTGCAACAGGACGCTGGCACCCGCCCGATCGTCGGCCCCGAGTGCCGTGTTGCGGTCTCGCGACACGATCCGTTCACCGCGGCGGACGGGTTGCGAGCCGACACAAAGAGGGACCGTATCGACATGTGCGGCCAGGAGCCGTCGCGGTTTTCGGATTGTCCCCGGCAGTTTCACGATCAGATTTCCCGCCTCGCCGCGAAGCGGGCTCCGCTTGTGGGCCGTGTCTTCCGCCACGGCCGACGCGGGAATACCGATTTGCTTCAGCCGCGTCCGAATGGCCGTAATGATGGCCCGTTCCTGGCCGCTGCGACCGGGAATTGCCATGAGTTCGGTCACCAGTTTGATGGCAGCGCGTTCGTCGATCTTGAGCAGATCGCTCGGCGGTGAGAGGGATTTCATCATCAACAATCACGTGGGTAGGAGTGGTTTGACGCCGGATTATGATCGAAGGCTTCGGGCATGCCAACTTCGCGGCTTCGAACCGCGCACTGCTCATAAGTGTCGGTGTAGATGCGGGTTGTTGGCTCTTTACACCGCTCCTATAATACGACTCTTTTGTTTCGGCCCCTCGTCTCGAGGGCCCGCCTCCAAGGACATTCCGGTGCTACGGACGAAAACCTGCGGCGAATTGCGTTCCTCCCACGTGGGCGAAACGGCCACTCTCTGTGGCTGGGTCGAGGGATACCGGGACCACGGCGGCCTGGTCTTCATCGACCTTCGCGACCGGTACGGCAAGACGCAGGTCGTGTTCAATCCCGACGAGGGAGCGGAGATGCACGCCGCCGCCCGCGGATTACGCAGCGAAGACGTGATCCGCGCGACGGGCCGCGTCGTCGCCCGGCCGAAGGACATGATCAATCCCAAGCTGGAGACAGGAGAGATCGATCTCCGGGCGACGAGCCTCGAAATCCTCAACAAGAGCAAAACACCTCCGTTCGAGCCCAGCTCGACTGAGCTGCCGGCCGAGGAATTGCGGCTGCGATACCGCTTCATCGACCTGCGGCGGCCGAGCCTGCAACACGCCCTCATCCTGCGGCACAAGATCACGCTGTTGACGCGCGAGTATTTCGACAAGCTCGGGTTTCTCGAGATCGAAACGCCCATGTTGGGCAAGAGCACGCCGGAAGGGGCCCGCGACTACCTCGTTCCCAGCCGCGTCCACGCCGGCTGCTTTTATGCGCTGCCGCAGTCGCCGCAGATCTACAAGCAGATCCTGATGGTCGCCGGCTACGACCGCTACATGCAGATCGCCCGCTGTTTCCGCGACGAGGACCTGCGGGCCGACCGGCAACCGGAGTTCACGCAGATCGATGTCGAGATGGCCTTCGTCGAGCGGGAGGACATTCTCAACGTGATCGACGGCTTGGTGGCGTTTGTCGCCGAGAAGGTGTCAGGGCAGAAAGTTTCTCTGCCGCTGCCGCGTTTCAGTTACCAAGACGTGATGGAGCGCTATGGCAGCGACAAACCCGACCTGCGGTTCGGCATGGAGCTGGTCGATATTAGCGACTTGGCGCGGAAATCGAACTTCAACGCGTTCAAAGCGGCCGTCGAAAACCCGAAGGGAAGGGTGCGCGGACTCAACGTGAAGCAGGCGGCCGAAAAATACAGCCGTAAAACGATCGACGAGCTGACGCAGTTCGTCGGGCAGTACGGCGCGAAAGGGCTGGCCTTTTTCCGCGTGAAAGAGGGAGCACTCGATTCGCCGATCGCGAAATTCTTTTCGGAAACGGAGCAGCGGGAGATCATCCAGCGATTCGGCGGCGAGCCGGGCGACCTGTTGTTCCTGGTGGCCGACGCGAGCAAATCGGTGACCTCGGCGGCGCTCGCCGCGCTCCGCAGCCGGCTTGGCAAGGAGCTGAAGCTCTACGATTCGAAAGATTTGCAGGCGGCCTGGATCCTCGACTTTCCGCTGGTCACCTATAACGAGGAAGAAAAACGCTGGGATGCTGAGCATCATCCCTTCTGCTATCCGGTGAAAGAGGACGTTCCCTACCTCGAATCGGATCCCGGTCGCGTTCGGGCGCAGTCGTATGACCTGGTCGTCAATGGCTACGAAGCGGCCAGCGGCAGCGTCCGTATCCACGATGCGACTACGCAGCAAAAAGTCTTCAGTCTGCTTGGCATCGCACCTGAAGAGGCCGAACGGCGGTTCGGCTTTCTGCTCGAAGCACTGCGCTACGGTGCGCCGCCGCACGCGGGGATTGCGTTGGGACTGGACCGCTGGGTGATGCTGTTTTGCGGAAACGAGAATATCCGCGAAGTGATCGCCTTCCCCAAGACGCAAAAGGCGGCCGACCTCTTGAGCGGCGCGCCTTCGACCGTCGACGACAAGCAGCTTCGCGAGCTGCGGATCCGGGTCGATCTGCCGAAATAGCGTCGCGGCGGAATCGGCTCACCACTGTCAGATGTACCGCAGGTCGTGCAGCGTCGCCACGGTGCCGATGAACAGGAAAAAGCATCCGGCCAACGTGAGTGCGCAGGTGGGGAACAGGCCCGGCCGCAGTTCTTTGGGCAACAGGATCTTGTTGACAAAGACCGTGTGCAGAGAGCTGAAGCCGAGGGCGAAGTTGTAGACCATGCCAGCCAGCAAGAGGAGCTGCGTCGGCTCGTTGAGCGACAGCATGACGAGTCCGAAGAGCGCGAGCACCGTGAGCGTGCTGAAGTAGACGTAGCGGATGTTTCCCGGTTCCATGGCGCGGAGCGTTTTGCTCGCCGTCCAGAAGACGTCGACCCATCGCCGCACAATTCCGTCGGCGGCTGTCGCCATAGTCGGAGCCAGCACGAGGAACCCGCAGAAGAGGGTTAAGTACCAGGTGAGGTTGCCCATCGAGCCGCCGATGCGGTCGCGGACAGCTCCCGCCGTGAAGCCGGCGGCCACCCAGCCGCTGCCAATTGTTTGTCCCCGTCTCAGGAATTCGACCGACAGCATGCTGGGAAGCGCTAGCCCGAAGAAACAGGCCGGCATCCACAGGGCCATCTGATCGCGGACCACGTGCCGATACCACCGCTTCCAGCGGGGCAAGACTTCGTCGGTCACGAGGAAGACCGTGCCGACGTGCGACAACTGGATGTTCTGGCCGCCAAAGACGCTGGGAATGGCGCCGACGTGTTTCCCCATGCCCCAGCCCTGATCGCGGGTGTAATTGCTGATCGGCGTATTCGTCAGGCCGCCGTTGCCGGAGATGGCGACGAGAGCCGACAAAAAGATGATCATCGTCCAATCGATCTTCGGCAGGCCGTGCCCTCTCCAGATGGAGACAAAGATGTTCTCGACGTTGTCGCCGTCGCGGATTCCGTCTCCGTCGATATCGATGAACGCATCCAGCTTGCCGTCGTGATTGGCATCGACGGCAAACAGTCCGTCCGGGCGTCCGTCGCCGTCGAGGTCAACGGGGACGTATTGATCGGGCTTGCCGTCGCGGTTGAGATCGGGCCACCAGATCGGATTCTGGGACGTTCCAATGTTGACCATCGGATCGGGTTTGCCCGTATTGTTGATGTCGGTCGCGTCGAGCTTTCCATCGCCGTCGGTGTCAAAGACGAGGGCCAACGACGGCTCCATCACGTCGAGTTTGCCGTCTCCGTCCCAGTCCTCGCCTGGGTCGAGCTTGCCATTGTGATTGCGGTCCTCGATCGAACGGACCGGCACGTTGCCGAACTTGACGAACCCGCTGGCGATTTCGCCCCACGTCCGCCACTGCGATTGGAAGATGCCCAATACGAGCAAAAAGCCCATCACGGTGACAATCTTGAACGTCATGATCCCTTTGAGCGAGTTGTAGATTTTGCCGCCGAAGACGAGCGGGATCAGCGCGCCAAGAAAATCACATACGACAGGCCGCGGATCATCTGCCGGTGGGTGAAGACCATCGACGCCCCCAAGAGGTGCAGCGATGCGTGGCCGTGGTTGGGATCGGGAATCCGCCCCAGGATGACGGCCGCCAACGGCGTGGCCGCGTTGGCCGCCAGGTACGGAAAAACCGAACCAAAATCCAAAATCAAATAGACAAGGACCCAGAAATGAGGTCCGGGAAGCGTGCGGAATTTGCCCGTAAAGATCGGCTCGCCTGTGTAGAGCGTGTAGCGCGAGATTTCGATGTTATAGATGACCTGGGCCAGGATGCTCAGCGTGGCCAGCCACAATAGATTCCCGCCGAACCGTGCGGTCACGATGGGACCCATCAGCCATTCGCCGCCCCCGATGGCGGCCCCGCCCGCGAGCAGGCCGGGGCCGAGCATGGCGACCCAGTTCTTACGCGTGAAGACGGGAGCATCCGGCAGCCCGGCGACGTTCCACCGCGGCATCTGTCTGGAACCGGGATACGGAGCGTCGGTTCCCGCGGCCGCAGCGGCCGACTCGTGCGAAGACATAAGGAAGTCCCAACGGAGTGCGCACTTCGTCAACGGGCGATCCGCGTCGCGAATCGCGATCCTCCGTTTTGACATGCGGGGCATGTGCCGTCAAACGCGGCACTCGATCGCGAAACCTTTGACCGGTTGGGCGTGTGCTTGCCGATCACCAGTGCATCACGAATCCGCCGTCCACATTGATCGTCTGCCCGGTCACATGCGACGACCGATCGGAGGAGAGAAAGAGGATCATGTCGGCGATCGCCTCCGGGGTTTGCCATTTGCCCAGTGGGACGAGAGAGCCGATTTTGCGCCGTCCCCACTCCTCATAAGTGAGACGATTTTCCTGTGGGTTTTGGTTTTGCCACGACTGCCAGGTCAGTCGGTTGAGCGCCGTCTGCACCATGCCGGGACAGACCGTGTTGACGCGGATATTGTGTGGCGCCAGATCCTTCGCGAGGCACTGCGGAAATTGATGTTGGCGGCCTTCGACGCGCTATAGGGGGGATCGGTCTGCGAACCGATCTGCCCGGCGACCGAAGCGATGAAGACGAAAGTGCCGTGGGACCGCTCGATCAGATGCGGAGCCAGCGCGTGGGCGATGTGGACCATGCCCATGACGTTGACGGTCATCACGCGTGGCCAATCCGACGGCTGGAGTTGCGTGAAGGGGAATCCGAATTTACCCGATCCGATCGCGGCCGCATGGACGACGTGGTCGATAGGTCCCAGAGCGTCGGTGGTCCGTTTGAGGGCCGCATCGACATCTGCCTCATTCGTCACGTCAACGGCAATCCCCGTCGTCTTGACGGGGAATTGCGAACGGATTTCCTCGGCGACGACCTCCGTCTTGTCGCTCAAGTCCCACAGCGCGACGTGTGCGCCCTCGGCGGCAAACGCGAGGGCGGTCGCACGGCCGATGCCGCTGGCCCCGCCCGTGATCAGGGCGACTCGATTCGTGAGCATGAGATCCATCAGGCGAACCTTCGTGGAGGGGACTCGACCGGAAGAGGTGTCATTGCTTGGGCAGGGTGGGATGACAACGGGCGCGAGCCTCAGCTCTGCGCCTCGCCGACGCGTCCCGCGACGACGGCGATGGTGGCCAACAATTCGGACGGTTCGATCGGCTTGGACACGTGATTAATATACCCGGCCCGCAGGGCGCGGGTGCGATCTTCCGACCGGGCAAAAGCGGTGAGGGCAATCGCGGGAGCTTTTGCCGCGGCATCGTTCTTCATCCGCAGCTTGCGCAAGAATTCGTAACCGTCCACTTCCGGCATACCGATGTCGCTAAGGATGACGTCGGGCTCGCATTCGCTCGCCGCATCGAGTGCTTGCGCGGCGTTTTCGGCGAGAGTCACCTCGGCCCCGCATTCCTCGAGCAGTCGCTTCACCAGCCCTCGGGCATCCGCCTCGTCGTCGACAAACAGGATCTTGAGCCCCGAAAGATCGATGAGCCCGATGTCGACCGGAGCATCGCTCGCTACCGTCGGATGGTAGCGGTTCGGTTCGTTTTTGAGCGCTAGGATTGGCAAGATGACGACGAAGGCGGCACCTTTCCCTGCGCCGGCACTCTTGGCCCGGACCGTTCCGCCGTGAAGTTCGACGATCTCCTTCACGATGGCCAGTCCAATTCCCAAACCGCCGTGTTTTCGCGTCGTGGAAGCGTCCGCCTGGCGGAACCGCTCGAAGACGTGCGGCAAAAAATCGGGGTCGATGCCCTGGCCCGTATCCGAGACCGACACTTCGATGTGTGAATTAACCCGTTCGAGTCGAACCTGGATTTTTCCCCCCTTGGGAGTGAATTTGACGGCGTTGGAGAGCAGGTTCCACACGACTTGCTGCAGGCGTGCGGGGTCGCCCGAAATCGGACCCGCGAGCGGGTCGAGCAGCTTTTCGATGCGGATCTCCTTCACGGCCGCGGACGGGCGAATCGTTTCGATCGCCGTTTCGACGACGGCGACCGGCTCGAGCTGCTGCACATCGAGGCGGAGCTTGCCGGAGATGATGCGGCTCATGTCCAACAGGTCTTCGATGAGCTGTTTTTGTGTCCGGGCGTTGCGTTCGATGGCCCGCCCGGCCTCCCGCATCTCGTCTTCGTTCATGGAACCCAGTCCCATCAACTGGGCCCAGCCCATAATGGCATTGAGGGGCGTTCGCAACTCGTGGGAGAGAGTCGCGAGGAACTCGTCCTTGAGCTGGTTGACGCGCTGGGCTTCCGCGCGGGCGTTCCGTTCGGCATCGAGCAGGTGTTCGCGCTCCCGCTCGAAGCGTTTTTTGTCCGTGATGTTTCGCGCGATTTTCGAAGCACCCACGATGGTTCCCGTCGAGTCACGAACGGGCGACACACTGAGAGAGATCTCCACGCGTCGTCCGTCCTTGGCCAGACGTTGAGTCTCGAAGTGGTTGATCCGCTCTCCATTTCTCAGACGTCTTAAAATGTCGGCCTCTTCCCCGTGCCGTTCGGGAGGGACGATGAGCAGGATCGACTTCCCCACCGCCTCTGCCGCCGTATAACCGAAGAGCACCTCCGCGCCGGTATTCCAGGAGGTGATGATGCCGTCGAGCGTCTTGCTGATAATCGCGTCATCCGACGACTCGACGATCGCCCCCAAGCGGTCCTCGATGATCGAGCTGGCCTTGCGGGCTTCGATTTCGCGTCGCAGGCGGGCGTTGGCTTCTTCCAGATCGGCTGAGGATTTGCGCTGCAGACGATTTTCTTCGGCCCGCACGCGTTCGGTGATGTCCATGCCGGTAGGGACCACAACGGTGACGCGGCCACCCGCATCTTTGATCGGCATGCAGGCGAAGTCGACGATGTGTTCCGAGCCGTCGGCCCAGAAGTAGCGCGATTCACCGCGGAATGGCTTCCCCGAGACGGCCTGCATCACTGCCTGCCGCACCCAGTCCTGCACCTCGCTCGAGCGGTTCCACCAGCCGCATTCCCAAAACGGACGCCCGATCACGTCCGCACGCTGGAATCCACACATCTCGACGGATGCGCGATTGACGTCGATCACCGTCCCCTCGAGGTTCAACCGCCCGGCGAAAAGTCCCTGCTCATAGATTGCCCGAAACTGCTCGTCGGCCTCGCGCAGCTGCCGGTTTGCTTCGTCGAGTTCGCGGCTCGGCAGCAGCACTTCGGGCCGTATCGAGTCGCCGGGTTGCTGCGGCGACTGGTTCGCCTTCACAAACTCGGTAACGTCCTCGACCCGATGAACGATGTAGAGGATTTCGCCCGCTTCTGAAAGGACAGGCGAATTAAGGATTGACCAGGACCGCTCCTCGGAGGCTCCCGCGTCGCTCTGCGGACGGCGAATGTCGTAATTTTGCACAGCCATTGCGTCCGCGGATTTGCTCGCGCGAACTCGCTCCAGCGAAGTGCGCAGGTTCTCGATGCCGATCGGATTCTGTTCCGGCGGATTATCCGGAAACACGTCAAATAGACCGCGGCCAACGATCGTCTCATGCTGCGTGAATGTCGCCCGAAGAAACGTCTCGCTCGCCTCGAGGATGGTGAATACGGCGTCGTTCGCGAGGACGAGGAACAGGGCGGGCGTGCATTCGAGAATCCGCCGGTAGTCGAGTGGCGAGTTGGACAAGGAGGCGGGATCGTGCTTTAAGCCTCGTTTGTCGCTCCCGCTCATCGGTCATGGCTCCCGCTCGCACCACGCTCGTTCTGCTTCGATTCTAATGGCCGGTGAACGCGCTCTCTACGAAATCAGACGGAATCAGGCGGTCGGGGCCCCGAAAGGGGAAGAAAGGCGGGGCGGCGCCTCCGGGTTCTCAGGAAAGGGCAGACTTTCTACAATCCGGCCTCCCGCTCAATGTCGATTGCCGCCCAGCGTTGCCACGAAACTCGACGTACACTGATACTATGGCCTGGTTCAACCTGCTCATCCTGCTTTTGATCGTCGCCGGGCATACCGAGCTGGTGGTGATGCTCATCAACCGGGTCGACGCCCTCCCGATCCCCCGACCCAAGCTGCATCGCTTTCGTACGGTGGCCGACGTCCTGGTCGTCAGCTTTCCGTTCGTCTTGCTGTGGTTCGTGGGAATCCAGGGACGCGTCCTCTTCGGTCGCTCCTGGTCCAGTCTCTCCCCGCTGTGGCTGGTTTATTTCGCCGTGTGCAGCGGGGGGCTGTTGGCATTTTTGTCGTCGGTGCTTCGCTGGAGCCTGCGACGCGTACCCCCTGTGCAAATCTCAAACCACTCGCGGACGGTCAACATCGCTGAACGGCTGGGCTACAAGCCGGTGGGAAAAAAAGGGCACCATTATCTGGCGTTTCTCCCGAAAAACGAAGCTCTTTCCGTGCAGGTTTCCGATAAGCGCTACGCTTTGCCGCGAGTACCCCGGGAATGGCATGAGCTTTCGATCCTGCATCTGACCGACACACATTTCATCGGCAACCTGGAACGGCCGTATTTCGACGAGGTCGCGCGGCTCGCGGCGGAGATGAACCCCGATCTGGTCGTCTTTACCGGCGATTTGCTCGATGACCTGGACCTCTTGCCTTGGCTCTCCGCGACGTTTGGCCGCCTCAAGGCGCCGCTGGGATGCTATTACGCCCTGGGAAACCACGACTGGTTCTACGGAGCGACGGAAATTCGCGACGAATTTGCCCGCTGCGGCTGGCAAGACGTGGCCGGCCGCTCGATCCGGCTCGAACATCGGGGGCATCAACTCGAAATTGCCGGCACCGAACGGCCCTGGATGGGTGCGCATCCCGATTTGGGTGCCGACCGCGCTGATTTCCGGCTTCTGCTGAGTCATACGCCGGATCATTTCGCTTGGGCGCAGGCCCGCGGCGTGGATTTGATGCTCTCCGGACATAATCACGGCGGACAGATTGTCTTGCCCGTGATCGGGCCTGTCTTCGCTCCGAGCCGGTACGGCGTCCGTTACGCGTCGGGCGCCTTCTGGTCGGATCCGACGTTGCTTTATGTTTCGCGCGGCCTGTCGGGGCGGCAGCCGGTCCGGTTCAATTGTCCCCCCGAGCTGACGCGGATCATTCTCGAATCGCCGGCCTCTCGATCGTTGGAAAAGGCGTGACCAGCCGGCGGCTAACGCTCGTCGTTCCGTCGCTGGCCCTCGGCGGCGCAGAACGGGTCGTCGCCAAGATGGCCAATCACTGGGCCACGTCCGGGGACGTGGTGACCGTGATCACGCTCTCGACAGACGAAGAGGACACTTATCCGCTGGCTCCGAAAGTTTTGCGGATTGCGCTCGACATGATGCGCGAATCGCGGGGGCCGTTCGAGGCGGTTGTTAATAACCTCGAGCGCGTGCGGCACCTGCGAGCGGCCATCGCAGGCTCGGTTCCGGAAACGGTCATTAGTTTTACCGACCGGATGAATGTGTTGACGCTGCTGGCCTGCCGTCCCCTTAAGGTCGACACGGTGGTCTCCGAGCGGATCGATCCGTCGCGTTACGAGATCGGCCGGACCTGGTCCTGGCTCCGGCGACGACTCTATCCCTCCGCTCGAGCACTCGTCGTTCAGACAGAACGAGTCCGTGACCAAATGGCCGGCTTGATGCGCGGGCGGCCGATCTATGTCATCCCCAACGCCGTCGAAGCGCCGCCGCACGCCCCATCGATTTCCGCTCGTGCTGCGACGTCATCGGATCCGTCTCGGCTGCATTGGATTGTTGCCATGGGCCGGCTCGCAAAGCAGAAGGGTTTCGACCTCTTGATCGAGGCCTTTTCACGGATCGCCAATCGGCACCCGCAATGGTCGGTCAAAATCCTGGGCGAAGGACCTGCCCGAACATCGCTCAAGAGATTGATTGCAGAAAAAGGCCTCAACGGACGCGTCGTACTAACCGGATGGGAGCCCGATCCTGTCTTCGTCTTGAAGCAATCCGACCTGTTCGTCCTGTCTTCGAGATTTGAGGGCTTTCCGAACGCCTTGCTGGAAGCGATGGCCTGCGGTTTGCCGTCGATCAGCTTCGATTGCCCCTCAGGCCCGGCCGAAATTGTCCGCGACACGATCGACGGCCTGCTCGTGCCGGCGGAGGACGTTGAGGCGCTCGCGAGCACGATGGACCGCGTGCTTGGCGACGATTCACTACGTCAACGGCTGAGCACCGAGGCCGTCCATGTCGTCGACCGGTTCAGCGCCGAACAATATTTCGCCAACTGGGACGCCGTGCTGCGGCGTGAAGCACCGCAGGCCCTGAGCGAACCGGGCAATCGCTAGAAGTCGCGTCGCGCGATGTAGACGCAGGTGACGGTCAGGATCACCGTCAGAAACGCAAGATTACTCCAGATCGGCTGCCAGATATCGATCGGGCGGCGGTTCTCGAGATTGATCTGGTCGCGCGGCATGCGGCTTTGCTCGAACAGGTTGACCGGATCGCCCACCACCAGGTACGTGACGACGCCGTCCAATTCGCTCGGCTTGGGAAATACCGTGTACAGCGGCATGACGACATACCGGTAGAGGATCTCGAGTGTCTCCGCTGGTGGTGCGAAAACATCACTCCGCTCGAAGGGGCCGGTCTTATAGGTCGTCACGCGGCCGAAGCCATCGGCAACAAACAGCCGATTCGTGGGTGAAAATGTGATGGCCGAAATGTCTCCCTGGCCGCTGATCCGCGGAGTGACGGGCTGGCCGTGTTCCAGATCGTAGAGCCAGATCCTGCTGTCGTCGAAGAGGACGGCGAGCGTCTGTCCGTCGGGGGAGGCAACCATGCTTCGCGGTTTCTGTTTCCCTTCGGGCTTAAGCAACGTCTGTTCCACGAGTGAAGGTCCACGCCCGGCCGTTTGATTCGCGAAGGCTCGCACGCGGCCGTCGGCGGTCGCCACGATCAGACGCGAACCGGCAAAGGCCAACACGGCTCCCTTATCGGTCGCCAGGTCGGTCTCGCCGCGGACCGTGTATTGATTCGCGCCGGTGGGCACCAGTTCGAGCAGCTTGCCGCGGGAAAAGATGGCCAATGTGCCGTCGGTGTGATTGATGGCGGTGGTGAAGGGGCGCTGCCATTTCTGTTCGGGTGACACCGTCATGCGGACGAAGCGATCCGATCCGTCATGCGGGGCCAGATCGATCCCGAGGACATTGAAGGGATGGTGCTCGTGCGTGGCCGTCCCCTCGAAGCGGAAGACGCCCGTGAGGCTGACCACCACGATTCGTCCCTTGGGGTCGGTGAACAGGGCCTGCGGCCCGCTCGGAGTTCCCGCGCTGTCGATCCGCCGCCAGTCTTCTTTGCGGGGACCGACAAGGAGCTTGCCGGCTCCACCGAAGAACTCGAATCGCGTCGGCTTCGATTCGATCGCGACGAGGCGATCTCCTGTCGGATCATAGATTGGTCCCAAGAGTCGCTCGCGGAAGAAAAAGGCCGGCCCGCCCCCCTCCCGACCGCGGAAGATCTCCTCCCACGTCTTGTGCGCTGCGGACCATTCAAACGTCTGGCCCGACTTGTTGACCGCCAAAAGCTTGTCGCCGGCCGGCATCACGGCGGCCAGCCGGGTCGGATCGAGGAACGTGTTTTCGGCAAGGTTTTTGGCCGTGCCGACAGCAAAACAGAGACCCCAGAACAGAATCGTGCAGCAAACGGAAACGATCGCGTTTCGCCAGATGACCCCGGTCAGGGCCGACACCGAATAGTAAATCACGAACAAAAACAAGAAGACGGGAATGCACAACAGCAGCCGCCCGCTCCAGATGTCGAACCGCAGGCCGGCGATCAGCCACATCCCGCCGATCAAGTAAATCGAGTTGAGCAGAATAAACGTCGAGGCGCCGAAGAACTTCGTCAAAAAAAGCAGCGAACGCGAAACGGGCTTGCTCAATAAGAGGTCGATCGCCCCCGGCTCGAACGTCTGCGGCACCGTGGGAGCCGTTACCAGAATGGCAATAAACACGCCGAGAATACCGGCCAGAAACGTCGTGAGTGCGGCCAGCGCAAAATTGACGAGCAAAGGAAGCTGCTTGGGCTCGAAGGGGAGGGGAGTGCCCAAACGGTAGCCGAACCAGGTCGCGTAGAGCACCTTTCCCGGAGCCGGCAGGATGTAGTCGGGAAAGGCGGCGTCAATGAGGAGCCGGTTGAGCCGCCGCAGTTCCTCGTCGGAGAGGTTCGCGACGCCCCGTTCCTGCAGGCGCTTTGCCTCGGGCGTCACCATCCTTGGAGTCCACAGCGACGAATCGTAGAGGTCCTTGTTATTGAGCATGCCGTTGAGTTCGCCGCGGACCGCGAACAGGATCTCGACCTGGTCGTTGACGTTCTCGCTGCTCGCCTCGCGGAGCCGGTGTCGGACCGAGTCGGGCAGCCGCGACCAGATGCGGCGGGCGGCCGTCGCATCATGCGACGTTTCGAGCGACGCCAGATATTTGAGGAATTCAGGCCCGTTGCGAAACTCATTTCGCTGGAACCGGGCGGCCGATTCCTCCAAGAGCGTGAACGGCGCCAACCCCACAAACAGGACCAGCGTGATCAGTCCGGTGAGCAGCCACAGAATCCGCGAAGCGAGCGCCTCGCGAAAACAGTCTTTGAGAACGGCCAGATAGGGAGTCATCGCGTCCGGCCGTCTCCCTGAATGAGCTCCAGAAACGCCTGCTCCAGGGTCAGTTGCCGTCGCGAGACCGTGGCAATGCTGATTCCGGCCCGCCGCAGGGCGTCGATGCACGCGTCGAGCACGATCTGGTCGGGAGCTTCGACCATCACACGAATATGCTCCGAGTCGACCCGCTGCGAATCGAGGATGGTACGGCCATTGAGGACGCGGCGGACGCTCCCCTCATCGGTCCGCAGCGTGAAGACCGCTTCGGGCGAGGTCAGCCGGCGAATCGCCTCGACGGAGTCCATCCGCCGTAGCTTCCCCTGGCCCAGAATGGCGACGCGGTCGCACACCAGCTCGATTTCTTGCAGCAGGTGGCTATTGAGGAAAACTGTTTTTCCCTGGCTCTTGAGCCGGCCCAGAATATCGCGGATTTCGGCTCGGCCGACGGGATCGACGCCGTCGGTCGGCTCGTCGAGAATCAGAAGCTCCGGATCGTGGAGCATGGCCTGCGCCAGCCCGAGGCGCTGCTGCATGCCTTTAGAATATTTGCGGACGAGAGTCCGTCCCCACTTCCGGAGCCCGACCATTTCCAGCAGTTCCGGCCGACGCCGACGGATATCCGACATCGACATGTTGCTCAACCGGCCGTAATACTCGAGAGCCGTGTTGCCGGTGAGATGGTGCGGAATGCGGTGGTGCTCGGGGAGATAACCGATCTGACGCCGCGCTTCGATATCGCCAGCCGGTCGGCCCAAAAGCTCGGCATCGCCCCCGGTCTTGTGGACCAGCCCCAAGAGGACTTTGATGAGAGTCGTCTTGCCGGCGCCGTTGGGACCCAAGAGGCCGAAGATTTCCCCCCGGGCGACGCTGAGCGAGACACCGGCCAGCGCGGGTGACTCCGGCGGCCGAACCAACCGTCGCGGTAGGTCTTCGACAGGTTGCGCGTCTCGATGGCAAGCGAACCGTTCATGGCGATCTCGTCGAATCGTTCCATTATGATAGGCGCCGCCCCCACGACCAGATCAACGAAACGGACGAACAGTCTCCATTTTGTGATTTTCGGCCGCTGGCGAGGCCGGAGGCGTTTTCTTCTGTGGCACCACGCCTTTAAGTCATTTCGACCCTTTGAATTGAGCGGGATTTCTCATGCCAGGCCGATCGCTCCTGTTGAGTTTCCGCGACGCTTTTCGCGGAATCGGCTATATCGTCGGCACACAGCGCAACGCGCGAATTCAGTGGGGGATCGGGCTTGCCGCCCTGGTCATGGGAGTCATCTTGCGGTTGCCGGCGCGAGATTGGGCCCTCCTCGTCCTGACAGTCGTCGTCGTTTTGGCGGCCGAAGCGGCCAATACCGCGCTCGAGACAGTCGTCGACGTGATTTCTCCCGAGATTAGTGAACCGGCGCGAATTGCGAAAGATGCAGCGGCCGGAGCGGTTTTGCTGCTGGCGATGGGCGCGGTGGCTGTCGGCCTGTTCATCCTGGGGCCGCCCCTTTGGCTTTTACTGTTTAAGTCCTGAGTTAGCCAAACCGGCCCATCGGTGCAAAAAAAAGCGGCCCGCAAATGCGAGCCGCTGGCCCAACACACCCTAACGGAGTTGATCCGCTCACTCGGCGTAGAATTTGGTCATTTCATCACACACGAGCGGCTCTTTGATCGAGTCGGCCATCAAGCGCACCCGGAAGCGGTGGTTGCCCGCTTTGAGTCCTTTGACGTAGACCCGGTAGATGGCCGTCTTGCCCGGGTCGATCAGCGAAATCGGATGGAACATCAGGACGCCTTTTTCGCTGGCCGACCGCGTCGCCGTCGTCGCACCCTCGGCCCGCAGCAACTCGACCGCAGTCGGCAGCTCGCAGCAGACGGAGACGTTTTCGGCGGCCTTCGTGCCGTCGTTGCGGACATGAATCTCGTAGGCGGTCTCGACGCCGATTTCGACCGGGTTGTTTTGGGCGACAATCTCGATCTCGGGTGAGGCCGTTCCGTCGACAATCGTTTCCAGTTTCGTGTCGGCGCGCGAACCCTGTTCGGCGACGGCCACGAACTTGTGGACGTGCGTGCCGATTTCGGTCGTGGCCAGTTCGACCTTCAACCGGACCGACTCCTTCAGGTCGAGATGTCCGATGAACCAGTTCACCGTTCGCGTCGTATCGTCATACTCGCCCCCTTTGTCGGCAGCGACGAACCGGAAGCCTTCCGGCAACGTATGCGTCACGTGCACGTTGTTCGAGGGAGCGGAGTCGTTGGTGATCGTCACGAAATAGGCCGCCTTGCAACCGACGTAGCGGAAATTCGGCCCTTCGGCCGTGACGTTAAGCTTCGGGGCAATGACGTTGATCTTGGTCGTGAGCTCGCGGTGCAGATCGCCCGCCGCGGAAGCGTGCAGGGCAATCGTCTGCGGACCACCGCCGACCGCGACGAGGGGCAGACGCACGACGTGCGATTCGCCGGGGTTGATCGACCCGACGGGGATCGTGAGCCGTTCGCCATGCGGATGTTCGAGTCCCTTGGAGAGATGAGCCTCAATCGTCACGTTGCGGGCGATCCCCGTGCCGGGGTTGCCGATCGTGATCGACTGGGGGGCCGGATCGCCAACCATTAATTCATGCGGACCGTGGATCGCGAGGCTGAGCATCGGCTCTTCGACCACGAAGACGTTCGACGCCTGCGTCGTGAAGCGGACCAGCGTGCTCGTCGCCAACTCGCCCCGCTTGGCCGGAACGAGCGTCACATGTACGATCCGCTCTTCGCCGGCTCCCAGCGTGGGAATCGACCAGGTCACGTGGTCCTGGTTGTCGGCCGGCATCGGCTCGGAACGCATGAGGCGGACGGTCGCCGGGAAATACGCCTCGACGGCCAGTTTCTTCGCGGCCACTTTGCCCGCGTTCTTGATCACCAGATCGCACGCGCATTCCTGGCCCACGCTCAAGGGCGATTTTTTCACCCATTGAACGGTGACGAGCGGAGCCTGTGAAGCGTCGATTGGACCACGGCTTGCGCCCTCCGAAAGTGCCAGGTGCGTCGGGGGAGCCGCTCCGTGAGGTGCAGCATGCGCGGCCGCCGGGTGTTCCGCGGGAGCTGCGGCGGCTTTATGCGGGTCCGTGTCGACGGGATCGTCAAACGGCGAGGTTTCGTCCGTGGCCCCGACCAGACGGACTTTCGAGCGCTCCGTAGCGCTCGCACGCGTGCGGTATTCCGCATGGATCAGTTTGGGTTCCTTCGCGGGGGGCCCGGCAGGGTCGCTCCCGTCGAAGAGCTGTTGGTCGGCGTTGACGACGCCCGACGGAACAGCCTTGCCCGTCGGTTTGTCAGGCGCCGCCGCCGCGTTGCCAAACGGGTTATTGGAATCCGCCGCAGGGCTGGTCGAGACCGGATCGGTCAGACTCAAGGCGGAAAGCTCGTCCGCCAAATGCCCCGGAGGCGCATCGGCGGCACACAAACCGAAACCCACACCGATGATTCCACAAGATGCGAGAAGCCAAATCCGTTTTCGCATCCGTACCCCCCTCCTTGACGGTCGGTCGGTTCGCGACCGATGGATTGACTGTCGGCGGATCCTCAGGTCAACGGCCTGACGATTCAACGCGGACGGCGAGCGAAAGAGCCGCTGTCAAGCTGTATCGGCTTTAACGGCCGTGACGCATGAGGGGAGTTGTCCGAACGGCCAAATTCAACCGTTCAGGCCGGCTCTGACAGCAGCCACGGTGTCGACTGTGGCTTTGCGTAACAGCGAAAAGTCCGCCCCCATCAGCAGCCATTGCACGCCTCGGTTGGCCCAATTTCGGAGCTCGGCCGCTTCAACCCCGCAGCCGATGCCCACGAATTTCTTGGCCGCCCGCGATTTGGCAATCACCGTGTCGATGGCCTTGGCGACGTCAGGATGGGTCGGATGGCCCGTGTGTCCCATCGAGCCAGCCAGATCGTTCGGGCCGACCAGCACGCCGGAAAGCCCCTCGGTGGCCAGGATGGCATCGAGGTTCTTGACCGCATCGGCATGTTCAATCTGCACGTTGACCATGATCGAATCGTTCGCCTGCCGGCAATACTCCGCACCGCTGTCGCGGCCATAGCGGGCCGCCCGCCGCGGTCCATAACCGCGAATCCCCTCGGGCGGATAACGGCAGGCGGAGACGGCCAGCCGCGCGTCGTCGGCCGTGCGAATCAGCGGCACGACCACTCCTGGAGCCCCAATATCGAGCACCGGCTTCAAGAGCACCGGATCATTCCACGCCACGCGGACCACCGGAAACGTCGTCGTTCCGCGGACCGCCATCAAGTGGAGCTGAATCGTCTCCAGCGACAGGGCGTTGTGCTCGGCGTCGATCCAGATGAAATCGAGATCCCCGGCCAGCGCCTCGCTGATCGCCGGATCATAGAACGTGATCGCCGTGCCGATGCAGACTTCGCCACGGGACATTTTCTCGCGGAACGGTTCGAACTTTGTCATCCCTTAAACCACCGCCGTCTTCGTTGATTGACCGCACAAGGCCTTGTTGAGCGCGGGCATCAGCTCGTTCTGGAACAGTTCCAGGCTGCGGACCCACGCCTCTTTGTCGTCCCAGTCGTAGCTCATCATCACGAGCGTGCCGAAGGGCCCCGTCTCTTCCACCATCTGCAACAGCCGCCGCAAAACTTCGTCGACATCCCCGGCGATGATCTGCTCGTTCATCAGATAATCAAGGTTGCAGTCGGCGTCGCTCATGTTGAGGTCGCGCTTGTAAAGCCGCCGGCCCAGGCCCTTGTCGAACAGCCGGCCGATGTACTGATAGTTCTTCCCCACCGAATTGGTTCGCGCCCGCTCCTTGGCCTCGCGAGTTGTGTCGGCCAGAAAGATCGTGCGGGCCACGCGGAACTTCGATCGCGATGCCGGTCGGTCGGCCTGGTGGGCGGCCGTCGCGTAGGTCTTCCATACGTCGGCCACCACGTTGCCGGGAATCAGGCAGTGGCAAAACGGGCTGAATCCCATCTTGCCCGCGTACTTCATGCTGAACGAATCGCGGCTCATCCCGGGAATGGCGATCGGCGGATGTGGCTTCTGCAGCGGCTTGTGGATGTAGCCGATCCCCGTCTCCTCATCGACCGTCTTTTTCAGGTTGATCTTCCAGTATTTCCCGTCGATCTCGTAAGGTGGGTTGCTGGCCCACATTTTGAGGATCATGTCGGTCGCCTCGATGCTCATCGCGCCCCCGTCCTTGGGTTCGCAGCCGAAGAGCTCCTGGTCCGACGTCACGCTCCCGGGGCCAAAGCACAAGTTGAGCCGCCCCTTCGACAAGTGATCCAAAAACGCCAGCCGCCCGGCCACGTGGGCCGGATGATGCTGCTGCAGACACGCCGGGCAGGGGCCCAGGCGAATATTTTCGGTCTCGCCCAGGGCCCGGCCGATGAAGATCTCGGGCATCACGATCGGCTCGTACTTCATCGTGTGATGCTCGCCGATCCAGAACTCGTCGAACCCCAACTCGTCGGCCCGGATGATGAGCTCCAGGTCCTCGTCGAAGCACTGGGCCAGGGGCTTGGCCGGATCGTGAAACGGCATGATGAACACGCCGGACGTGATCTGATCGATGTGCTCACTCATCACAAGCGCCTTTCCCACTGGGCCCCGCGAATCGGAACGACCCCGGCGACTCCCTTTTTCGCCGGAAGTCCGCGAGCCATTCACTCTACCGGCGGCCGAATCGGGTCACAAGCAGAAGGGAAGAGGGGAGAGGGAAGGGGGGAGAGGGCCGAAAAGTGTGAGTTCAGCGGATCCCGGGCACCACGGGCGGCCGATTTTTCTGTGGTTTGGGGTATTTTTCTGGTTTTTCTGCGGCGTAAAAAAAGGGCCCATCGCCACAGAAAAATCGCCCGCCACCACAGAAAAATCAAAAGGCAGTTTTTTGCCCGAATTGATCTTCGGGATCCGACCATCGGCGGGTACAATGTGACTAGGGGCAGGGGATGCCGAGACACTCAACCGAACGAGCCACGCCGGCTCCCTGTGGAAGAAAATCTGCCTGAAGACTCGCTTGCCAAAAATGTTGCATATCGCGCCAAGACGAGTGCTCGCCGCATTTCTCTCGATGTGAAGCGGACGGACCACACCAAAACGGTGTGAGGTGGGCCCACCGTCGGCTTCCGCCACGGCAAATCGGCCGTCGAGAACTCAGAAAACGAAACGCCAATTGCGCGGCAATTCGCGGCCTGGTCGAGAACGGGAACGTATTCCGGATTTCGACGATCCGTCTCATTTTTCTTTCTTTCCGCATTGACGACAACCGTCGTCATGCTAGACTGCCATGTAACGACAGACGTCGTCACGGCACCCCCGCAGAGCCGGGACTCCACGAGGTCGAAATGCCAGCACCGCAAGGGAAGCTTACTGCCGCCCAGTTCGAGATCATGCGACTCACCTGGAACTCGCCCGATGGACTCACTATCGGCGAGATTTGGGACGCAATTCGGTCCGGACGAAACGTGAGCCGTACCACCGTCCTGAACCTGGTGGATCGGCTCGAGAAGCGGGGCTGGCTGAAGCGGCATAAGGGGGCCGGTGTCTACCGCTATTCGCCCGCCCTCGAGCGGCCGGCGACCGAAGAACGACTCGCCGCCGATTTCCTCGACGACTTCTTTCAGGGATCCGCCTTGAACCTGATCATGAGCCTGCTGGGCTCAAAGCGGATTTCCAAAGGGGACGTCGACAGGCTGAAGCGGCTGATCGAGAAAAGTGAAACCGCGCCCTCTCGGAAGAAAGGAGCTCGCGATGACGAATCCGCTTGAGCTGCCGCTGCCGGCGTCGCTGCTCGTCCGCCTCCTAAATATTGCCTTGGCCTCGCTGGTGGCGTTCGCGGTGGCTCTGGCTTTGAGCCATTACCGAGGTTGGTCGCATCCGGTGCGCCATGCCCTCTTGGTGGTCGCGATTTTCGCCAGCCTGGCGGCCCCGTTCGCGCTTCCGTTTTTTGGTGACACGGGTTTCGCTCGCTTCGCAATTGTCGAAGCAACCGCGGGTTCTGGGGTCCTCCCCGAACCGAAATCGGACCGAAACGGCCCGGGACAAGTTGCCGACGAACGGTCGGGCCGGCTCATTCGCCGCGTTGACCAAACAGAAGCAATCGGCACGGCTCCAATCGCCGCGTCCGGCTTCCAGCCGCGAATCGAAGCGAAGCCGCCATCGCTGAATCGGGATTTCGCGGTGCGCAGGGCCGACGGCGAGACGCACCGTTTCTGGACCGCGTCTGCGGGGCGACCCATCGGAACGGTGCTCACGGGACTGTGGCTTCTGGGGATCCTCATTGAAGCGGGGCGCGCGGTCGTTCGCCGCGCGGCATTGGTCCGGTGGGCGCGGACGTTTTACCCTGCCCGGGCTGCCGGGATTTGGCGCGCTGCACGCATCGCGACGGAGCGGATCGGCCTGAGACGTCCTGTGTCGGTGTGGGAGTCGGAGCTTGTGCCGGCCCCCGTGACGATTGGGCTGTTTCGGCCAAGGATCGTCGTTCCGGCCGGGCTGGAGTCCGACTTGCCGTTCGAGCAGCTTTGTGCCGTGATGCAGCATGAAGCCTGCGCACATTCTGCGGAGGGATTCGTGGATCGGCGCATTTCAGGAACTCGCGCGAATCGGGTATTGGTGGAACCCGTTGGTCCACATCGCGAGCAACCGTCTTTCGGACCTGCGCGAGCAAATTTGCGACGACATTGCCACCAGCGGCCTTGCCGAGCCGTGCGATTACGCGGCCTCGCTTGTCGATTTTGCGGCTCGCAGTGCGCAAGGTCCCCGTGTTCCGGCCGCGCTCGGATTTGGTGCATCACCCGTCCGCCAACTGGAAGAGCGGGTTCGTCGCATTGTCGGCACGCGGACGCGAAGCTCCGTGCGTCTGGCTCGCCGCGCCCTGCCGGGCGTGCTTGCCGTTTCGGCCTTGATCACCGCCACGATGTTGCTGGCACAAGTCCGGCTGCAATCGCCGGACGCGAACCAATCCGGGCCGGCAACCCCCGCCCCGGCGATCGTGAAATCGATCGTCATCCACAGCAATTCGGGGCGGCCGTCGCTGCACGAACTCGTGGCGAAAATGGCCGAATACGAGCGGACCTACTTGCCCTACTACATCCGATCGGTGGAAACCCTTCGCGTTGCCGAGGGTTTGACGCGCCAGGAAAAGCTCCGCTGTCCGTGGTCCGACGGGCGAAAACGCGAAAGTGAGATGGAATATGCACAGACAGGGGATCGGTTTTGGTTTCGCAAGGAAACGAGGCGGGTGGATGGCGTCGCGAAAGGCCGGTCCGAACAGTACAGCGACGGCAAGCAATTCGTGGCGGCCTCGTTCCAAAACGCACTGGCAGGCCACGGCGGCCGAGTCGCGGGCCGACGTGCCGGAGATCTGGTAACGGTCAACATCGAGCACGACCCTCGGCGAATTCAACGTTGGGTCGCGGCGACTCCACTTCGCGGCATTTTTCCGCTGGCGGTCTTCTCCAACGGCGATCTCTTTTCGCGAATTTTCGCCGGCAAAGAGTCGCAGATTCAACTCGCTTGGGACGGGGAGGATGCCCGGCTCACGTTCAAGTTTGGGCCGGGAAGTATCGAGACGCGGTTCGTGCTGTGGCTCAGCCGTGCGCACGATTGGCATCCGGTGAAATTGCAGCGGTTCCTGGGACCAAAGGCCAAAGAATTCTTTGACGAATGGGTCGTGACGCGATTTTTAGGAGGAAGCCGCTGGCGCGTTGCCGAGGGGACGGTTCGCTTTCGCGATTTCCAAGATGCCGAGAGGCCGCAGGCGAGAATTCTCTTTTCGACCGACTTTCGGATCACGGTCGCGGAGTGGGGATACCAGGCGATTCCGCCCGGTGACCCGTTCAGGACGCTCTTTCCGGAAATCTCGAACCGAATGTTCGAGTACCAGATTCCGGAAGGAGCGGACGTTCACGACAGCCGCAAGCCGAAAAGCGATCAGCCGCAGAGCGGCCCGACACGGGCGATCACCGTCCGTGTTGTCGAGATTGCCGGGAAGCCGGTCCCGGGCGCCGTGGTACGAATATCCGCCAGGCTCGACCCGCGCGAACTGGATCGGGTGATGACAAATCAGGAAGGGATCGCCCTTTCACCGAAAGCGCCTGAGGAGGGAGATCTTTTCGTGCAGGCCAACGCGGCCGGCTATCGTCCAGCCGGGATCGTTTTCGGCGGTGAACCCAAGCAGATGCGCGTCCTCCTCGCTCCACAGACGCACGGGCTCGCCGTCGACGAAAAGGGAAGGCCTTTGGCCAAAGTCTGGCTGCCGGTCGCTCGCCTTTCGTTTAGAAATGACGGGCTCCCGTACCGGCGGGTACGAGGCGACCGCGACGATGATTGGGGCGCGGCCGACGGCCGATTCGTGCTCAAATCGCCGCTGACCCTGCGAAACGCACACCAACTCGTCCCGCTCATCGGAATCGACGACGCAGTGGAGCGGATGGCGATCGCCTTCGTCGCCCCGAAAGATCTCGCCCAGCCGCAGAGGCTCGTCTTCAAACCGGTTTGCCACGTCCACGGCGGCTGCCTGTTGGCAGGAATGACCGACGTCAAATCCCTTTCCATCTCGATTGGAGTGGAAGCGAGCA
This sequence comes from uncultured Planctomycetaceae bacterium, assembly GCA_963833105.1. Taxonomy (GTDB): domain Bacteria; phylum Planctomycetota; class Planctomycetia; order Planctomycetales; family Planctomycetaceae; genus DASPSM01. Next base: position 277,800 of record CAWHWU010000014.1, on the reverse strand, counting down.
ACGGCGAAACGATCGCGTCTTTGAGCGGGCGGCTGCAACGGGAGCCGCGAGGACTTCGCGTCGATTGGGACTTCCTCATGCCGGAAGGGACGTATCGCGTGCACAGCCGCCCCTCGTCGTTCCATCCCGGCTTCGATTTGCCGGTCACCATCCCGCCGGGACAAAAGGAGCTGAATGCCGGAATCAAGGAGATCCCCGCGTCGGGTCTGGTTGCCCTCAAAGGGAAGCCGGCGCCAAAGCTTGCCGTTCAATGGCGCGGCGGGGAAGAAACGCGGCTTGAGCAGCTGCGAGGACGAGTCGTCGTGCTCGATTTTTGGGGCACCTGGTGCATTCCGTGCGTCGAGGAGATCCCGGAGTTAATGGACATCGCCGATCGATTCCGGGGTCGCCCCGTGGAATGGATCGCGATTCATACGCCGACTCGAAACGGCTTTGGCTGGCTTGGCCGGCAATTGAACGACCTGAAGCACCGCGTCTGGAAGAATCGCGAGCTGACTTTCAAAACGGTGATCGATCAGCCGGTTCCAGATCACGAGGATTCCGGAGAGACGCAGATCCGCTATGGGGTTGCCGAATGGCCCACCGTTGTTGTGATCGATCAGGAAGGTAAGATTGTCGGCCCCGTCGAAAAAGAAGATCTGGCCGATACAATCGCGGCCCTTTTGAAGTGAAAGAACAAGGTTCAGAAGAACAGACAGTCTTGTAGTGATCCGTCAATCGCTAAATGTCAGCCTTCGGATAAAGGCTTTTGAGTCTCGTGGAGCATGCTGTGCACGCCGATTTATATCGTGATCGGTTCCGATGCCAACGCGAGGTTGCATGGACCGCGTTGGCCTACAAAACTCGGACCGGCTGCGAATCCTTGATCTAACGCGGGATGACCAGCTTGAGCGTTTGCCGCCGAGTGCGCGATCGAACGTCGCACCGCCTCAAGCATCCGTCTGGGTTACGGTGTCAACCAGTCTGCGAGCCGAAGCCCGGGAATGCTCTGGTAGTCCGCTGTGTTATGCGTGACGAGCGTCAGGTCATGAACCAGAGCGACCGATGCAATCATCAGGTCCGTCGAGGGAATGGAAACGCCTTGGCGAAGCAGTGTCCCGCGCACTTGTCCGAACCGTTCCGCACACGCGGCATCGAAATTCAGAACCTGGACTTCTTGCAGTAAATCGGCAATCAGCCCGAGCAAACGGTTCGTCTGCGAATGCTTGAAAGCTCCGGCATAGAGCTCACCCAGGTTCACCGCGGAGATTGCAACCTGACCGGCGTACTGGATCAGCCGATGCGTCAATTTCGCGGGCCGCCGCATGTGGGCCGAGCAGATGTCCGTGTCGAGCAGGAACTTCATCCTGGGTGTTCCCGGCGACGATCACGCTTTCGATCCTGATAGATTTCCTCGACGATTCCGTCCCACTCGTGGTCGTCCGCCAGGACTCCTTCGGTGCGAAGCAGACCTTCGCCCGATTGACCGTGCGCAGCTGATGGAATGGCCGTTACGGTGATTTCGACCTCTTGGCCCTCAGCGAGACCGGGGTCTTGATCGAGTTCGATCAACTTGCCGTGAACTTTGCCGTGAAGTGTTTTCGACATGATTGGTCCTTCGATGGCTCGATTGTACGGCGGAGGTGAGCATCTGTGCGAGACTTGTCGTGGTCTGTCTCTCCGGAATTTGTATGCTTGCGGCAACACTGGTACGCGTCGGTTTTTTGAACGATCGACTCGATCCAACCCGCATGCGTACGAAACCCGACACTGTCAAGACTAACTCGCCTTGGGAGCAGATCGCGGTCTCCTCCCGCGAACTCGCTGCGCGATCCACGCCACGAAGCGCGGTTTTCCGTGCAGCTTGGAAATCGCACCCGGCGTGAGGCCGTCTTTATCCCGGGCCGAAAGGTCAGCGCCATTTTCGACCAGCAAAGACAGCGTCTTGGGACTGGTGTTCCTCTCAGCCGCGAAATGGGCGGCCGTTCGGCCGCCGGGGCCGCGTGCGTTGACGTTCGCGCCGTGCGCGATCAGCCACGCCACCGTCCGATGGTCCGCTTGATGAGCGAACGCCTGCAGCGGCGTGCGTGCACCGGGAGTTTCGCCGTCGACCGCCACGCCCCAGACAAAAAGCGCTTCGGCGACGTCGTACGCCGCCCGGCCATGACGTTGGAGATGCCCGAGCGCCGCCAGGAGATGTGCCTCGGTGGCGAGCGCTCCGTGGTCCAGCAGCCACGAGACGAGCGCCCGGTTTCCCGATGTCCAGCAGGCGCAGAACAGGGGCGTCGCGTCGCTGATTCCTCGAAAGCGTGCGACCGCATGTAGATCGGCACCGTGCTCCTTGAGAGTCCGGGCCACCTGGACTTGAGTCCTCATCAAATCGTGCCCATGAGATCGCCAGTCCGAAGCACACGCGACGTGCAACGGGGTCACTTGATCGCAGGCGGGTTCCATGCCGGCAGCGAGCCGGGCATCGGCGGGCACTCGAGCAAGTCTGCGTGTCAGCCCCTTGCCATCCCCCATGGCCGCCATCGTGAAGATATTTGGCTTGATGCCAGAGTCCAGGATCGCTTCGGCGAGGGCCACACGCCCCTCGCGCATCGTCTCGCAGACCCACCCCCAATGCGGCGTCACACCGGCACGAACCAGCTTCCGCAGTGTCTTAATGTCACCTTGTCGCAGTGCTTTCGCCAAAACGGTGGACGGGTGGCGTTTTTCGCCTGAATGCTCTCGCTGCCGACGACGGGCATTCACGCACGCCCGGCAAGTGCGAGCTAAGCCGTCGGCGGACTGTGCCGAGCGATTGAACGAGACTGCCGACAATCTTTTCCCACAGGCCGTGCAAATCTTGAGGGTCATCATGTCAAAGAATTGTAGCGGGCCAAGTCTTGTCGGGCATGCTGTGCATGCCGCTCATGATCGATGTCCAATTCGAAGAAGCACGTACAGCATGCCCTCCGGGACTACGCGTGTGCCTTCGGACCTCGCTCTCTTTTTGGCGGTCGCTGGAAAAACCACACCCCGCAGCCGACGACGAAACTGAGCAGGGTGCCACTGGCCACGAAGATCGGCTTCGTCAGCGGAGGCGGCAGCGGCGTCGGGTCTCGCCAGGCGACAAACGAGCAGATCGCGGCCGTGCAGAGCATCAAGAGGGGGATGGCAATCCAGTTTCCCGCTCCCGGCTTGCCAGGCGCCTGCGCGGCCGCCAGCCGGTTCGGTCGTCAGGTTTCCAGGAACCGAAAACCCCGTGCCGGAGGTACGGCCGGATCGTGCCGTCCGGCAGCAGCCGGAAACAGCGGACCGTCAGACCGCTCTCATTTCCCTCGCCGTAGACGTTTCCACAGCGGCACCGGTATCCGTACGAGGGCATTCCCTCGAACGACTGCACGACCTCGTTCGGGATGTCGCACCGCTCGAAGTCGCCGTCTATCGTGCAGCAGCCATTCTCGCAGGGGGGCGGAAACGGCTGCCTTCGCAGTTGCCATCTCTGCATGGCATCGAGCAGCAGGGTGTAGGCAAGGCCCGCGACGATACCCAACACCAAACCGCCGATGCCGCCGCCGATCCCTCCCAAGATCCGTCCGACAATCCCGTGGCTGGCGCCGAAATGGCCTCCCCGTTCCGCTCCGATCAGCATGCCGAGAAGCGCAGCGAGCATCACCATCAACTCGTTCAGCGTGCAGCCCGAGCGACCGCGGACGGTCCGGTCTCTGAGCTCTCGGCGCACTACTTCGCTCCGAATGCCCACAGCGCGTTGTACGTGCGGAAATAGATCCGGCCGTTGGAGATCGCCGGCGAGGCTGAGATCGTTTCGCCCAGCTCGTTCTTTTCGAGCAGCTTGAATTCGCGGCCCGCTTGGACCACGGTCACGTCTCCCTCATGCGAAGTGAGATAGACCTTGCCGTCGGCGTAGACGGGCGACGCCCGATGCCGCGCATCAACCGTATGGGTCTGGTAGATCTCCTTGCCGGTTTTCACATCGAGCACGGTCAGGATGCCACTCTCGCCGTCCAGATAGACCAGTCCATCGTGGAGCAGGGGCGAGGGGATATCGGGCGTGCCGCGCGGTCGTCTCCAGAGTTGATATTCCTTCGAGTCGGTGATGTCGCCCTGGCCCTCGCCGCGGAGGGCGATGACCGGGCCATGCTTCGCGGAAGGGACGATGACGATCCCCTCTTCGATGGCGGGCGAAGCGACCAGGCGCAGTGTTTTGTTGTAGTTGTCCTTGGGGTTGATCCCGCCACAGCGCCAGACCTCGGCGCCGGTGTCGAGCCGATGGGCGACGATGTAGTCGTCGCCATGCGTCAACAGCAGCCGGACTTTGCCGTCGTCGTAAAGCATGGGGGACGCGTAGGAGTGCTCGTTCTCGAAGTAGCCGTCGGTGATCCGCGACTGCTTCCAGATCTCCTTGCCGGTCGCCTTGTCGAGGGCGAGCACGAAGGCTTCGTTCGTGGGATGGTCGGTCATCTGACCGTGGATGAACTGCAGATAGAGCCGATCCCCGTCGAGGAGCGGCGTGGAGGCGAGCCCATAGCTGTATTTGAAGGGGCCGTATTTGGCCTCGAGATCGAGCTTCCAGACCTCACTGCCCTTGGCATCAAAGCAAGCCAGATTGCCGGTCCCCATCAGCGACCAGACGTGTCTTCCGTCGGTGACGGGGGAGGGGGAGCATAAGTTGCCTTCGTCCCCCATGACGTTGCGGTTGCTGTGGCCCACCACTCGACGCCACAGTTCATGCCCGTCGGTGCTGACGCAGATCAGGAACAGTTTCTGTGGCTCGGCAGGCGCCCGCGCCCGCGACCGCCGCGGCCCCGAGGTTGGCGCGGCGCACGCGCGGCAACGTGTCCTTCTCAGGACTCGTCAGGTAAATGTGGTCATCCCAGACAACGGGCGTAGCGCCGGCCGGCCCCGGCAGGGGCAACCGCCAGGCGAAGTTGACCGATTTATCGAATTTTGCGGGAAGATGCTTCTCGTCGCAGACGCCGTTGTTGTGCGGGCCGCGCCACTCTGGCCAATTGTCGGCCCGAACGGACGCGCAGGGGAAGGTGCTTGCCGCCAATCCAAGAGCCGCCAGGCCGATCAATAAGCTGCGAATCATGGAGCGCATTTCCTTCCTGAAGAATCGTGGTGTCTGGCCGCGGCGCCCGGTTGATTGTGCGGTGCCCGCGCGAGCGGGTCAAGGAAATGCCGTGTTTGGGGCGGAATCAGAGGGGTCAACGATCCGGCTGCGATGCGGCTGCTGATCCGGGCCGGCGAACGATCGCGGAGGAGAGACAAGCTGTCATGAAGGAGCTCAAGTTTTGTAGTGCTCCGTCTATCGGAAAATGGCAGGCACCCAGAGCCTGACATTTAGCGATCGACGGAGCACTACGGGACTCGCCAGGAAGCGATTTACCACCGAGACACCAAGGCACCAAGGAAAGACAAAAGATAATTTTTAACAGGAGGTAACGGAGGCAACAGAGAAAGAAGCGGACCGCAGCTGTTTTAGTGACTCTGTTGCCTCAGTTACCTCATGTTCCATTTTCCGGTTTTCTGTCTTACCGTGGTGTCCCGCCGAGGGGGATCTTCGACTTGGTCCCTTTATGGTAAAACAATGGCATTCTCTTGTTTGTCGAAGCCAACAGTCTCGGTGCGGGTCCGCGGCCGCATCGACATCTCATGTCGGACTTGGGAAGGGGGACTTGGTCGCTTTGCTGATTCGCACTGAAAAACCGGAGGACCGTGAGGCGATTCGAAAAGTGAATTGCCTCGCTTTCGGCGACGACGAAGCGCGGCTCGTCGACGCGCTGCGTGACGAGGGACATCTCCGGCTGTCGCTGGTTGCCGAACTTGGCGGTGTCGTGGTCGGCCACATCTTGTTTAGCGACTTGCCGATTGTCGGCGAGAAGGCCACTATTTCGGCGGTCGCTCTGGCACCGGTGGCGGTCGCGCCCACCTATCAGCGTCAACGGATCGGCTCAGAGTTGATCCGTCGCGGGCTCGACCTCTGCCGAGAACAGGGGCAGCGGATTGTTGTCGTGCTGGGGCATCCCGATTTTTATCGCGGTTTTGGTTTCTCCGCCGAGCTTGCCCGGCTGCTGGACTCCCCGTTCTCCGGCAACCCCGCCTTCATGGCAGTCGAATTGGTCGCAGGGGCCCTCGACGGAGTCCGCGGCCGAGTCGAGTACCCGCCGCCGTTCCAGGCGCTCACGTAATCGGTTGCGCGATTCCCGCATCGGCCGCCGGGCCGCCGTGATGCCTTTCCCTCACGCCTCGCCCCTCACCCCCGCACCCGTCATCCCTCATGCAGCCTCTTGCTCTCGCGTCCGGCGACGGGCAGAATGGACCGCGCCGGTCTTCCGCGAGCCCTCTTCTGTGGTTCGCGCCTGGTTCACGTTCACGGTCAACTCGGGTGAGGCACGCCTATGCAGGGCACATCGGCGGCGACTCGGGCCGTTTATCGGCCCAGCGGAAAAGTTCGCGGATCGCAGTTTCTGCTTGGCTTCTTGGCTTCGGCCGCTGTGGCGATTGTCATGGCCTGGTGCCTCGCTTTTTCGCTGCGGAAGGGATTTTATTTCTATTGTCTCGTTCCACTTCTCGCGTCGCTGCCGGTGCTGGGCGTCTGGTTTGCGAGCTTGAGCTGGTCGCATTGTCGCAACAAGACGCTGGCGACAGGCGCATCGATCGTCCTCGCCGCCCTGCTTTATTTCGGTTACTTCCACTTCGCCTTGTTGGACCTGATCGGAATCCGCAACGTGCAGCGGGTCGATTTGTTGCCGCACTACGTCCGGATGCGGATGCAGACCGATGTTCCGCAAGACCTTCGATTCGCTCAGCCGGCCCGCCGTCAGCCGCCCGGCATTATTGACGAAGTCTTCAACTGGATGTTTTTTGCTTTTGACCTGGCCACGGTCACCGCCGTGACTGTGTTGCTCGGCCGATATTGCGTCTCGCGGGCGTATTGCGAGTCGTGCGACACATGGATGAAGCGAGCGACGCTCAAGCTCGCTCCCGGCCAGGGCACAAAAGTGTGGCAGGCTCTGCAAGCGGGAGACGTCCATGCCATCCCCAGGATGCTGGCCGCTGCCCCAAACGGTGCGGCCTCGGGCGAGTTGTCTGTCGCGCACTGTCCCGTTTGCCAGGCGGAAGGGGGCCTGCAGGTCGTTTATTTGACGGTCAAAGACGTGCCTCTTTCCGGCGCTCGAATTCCAATTCAAACTCAAGCGGCCGCCTTCTTCAAACCGAGACACACGGTGAGATTGCAAAGTCTGGCCAATCACGTTGTCCTCGATCCAGACGAGGTGCAGGCGCTCGTTCCCATGTTTCCGGCACTCGGCGACTTTGGTAACGACGCACTCGTCGTGGCGCCGGAAGAGTTACCCACACGCTTTCTGAGAGCGCAGGTCGAGGATGGCCAGATTCGCGAATGGCGGGGTCGCCTCGCGCGGGTCGAGCCGGTCGATCCCGCGGATGCCGGTCTCGTGTTGACGCGGCGGAACGCCGTGCTGCAAACGATCATCGGCGTGTTTTCCATCTTTGGCGGGTTCGGATTGGCGCTCGGTCCGGAGGCCGTGGTCCACTACCTCGACATCAAGACGCCCGAGTGGGTGTCGGCCCTGCTCGTGTGTTGGATGTTCGGCATCATCGTTTTGAATCTCTTGTGGATGCTGTTTTTCCCGACCTACCTCACGACGCGATTCATGCTGCGGCAGACACGGCACGCGTTCCAATGTCGCCTCAATCCGGCCGTCGACGTGCACGATCCCGATTTGATCTTTGTCGACATCGTGCCGCGGATCAATTGGGACAAGGAGATGATGGAAAACGCCACGGACATCGACTTTTTGAAACTCGACGCGCAGCGGCGGAGCTGATCTTTGAGGGGGACCGCGAACGGTACTGGATTCCAACCGAGTCGATTCTGCAGCTCAAACACGAGTTTTGGGCCGCCAATGTCCAGCACCAATTGCAATCCGCACCGAATTTGAATCACCTCATCGTGACGCACGCCCTGACGGCCAACGGCCCGTGGGAGACCTGGTTTTATCGGCGTCACAGTGGATGGCGCCCGCGAACGGCCAAACGGCGTCTGGCCGACTCGCTCGAGTTGCAGCAGAAAATCGAGGAGCTCATTCAGGGCCGTTCGCGGCCGACGTGAGCCCGATTCGGTAGGCGTTGTCAGGCGGAATCGGAAGCACGCTGATCCCTGCATCGGCCACCAGGCCGACCTGTTTTTATTTTCCTCACCCCTCGCCCCGCACCCCTCATCCCTCGTTGAACCTCGCTGCCGATTGACCTACGCTGAAGGCCGTCACAAGTTGGGTATGTCGAGAGGAGAGGCTGATGGCGGGGCAAGACCGTTTGCAAAAAGTGTTGATCGACGGGGCCTGGATTGAGTCGGCCGGGCGGGAGAGTTTTCAAGCGGTGAATCCGCAGACCGGCACTGAGCTCGGGGAAATCTATCCGGTGAGCCCGTGGCCCGAGGTTGAGCGGGCGCTGCAGGCGGCCAGTGCGGCCGCTTGGCGGGTGCGCGGATGGACGGGGGAGCGGTTTGCCACGTTTCTCGAGGCGTATGCCGCGCGGTTGGAGAAGCGGGCCGAGGAACTGGTGGCGATGGCCCATGCCGAGACGGCATTGGCCGTTTCGCCGCGATTGAAGGACGTCGAGTTGCCGCGGACGGTGAACCAGTTGCGGCAGGCGGCGGCCGCCGCTCGCGACGGGTCGTGGGTGCAGGCGACGATCGACACCAAGGCCAACATCCGCTCGATGTACGGGCCGATCGGGCCGGTGGCTGTCTTCGGGCCGAACAATTTTCCGTTTGCTTTCAACGGGGCGGCCGGCGGCGACTTCGCGGCGGCGGTCGCGGCCGGGAACCCCGTCATCGCCAAGGGGCATTCGTCCCATCCGGGCACTTCGCGGCTCTTGGCCGAGGAGGCGCATGAGGCGGCCAAAGAAACCGACATGCCGGCCGGCTTTGTGCAGTTGATCTATCGCACGGGCCATGCGGACGGCGAAAAGCTCGTCTCGCATCCGCTGATCGGGGCCGTCGGCTACACCGGCTCGCGGAGCGCGGGGCTCAGGCTCAAGACGGCCGCCGACCGGGCGGGGAAGCCGATTTACCTCGAGCTGTCGAGCATCAATCCAGTTTTCATTCTTCCCGGCGCGCTCGACGAACGGCTCGAGGAACTGGCCCAGGAGTTCAGCACGAGTTGCCTGATGGGAACGGGGCAGTTTTGTACCAACCCCGGCGTCGTCGTTCTTCCGGGCGGAGCGACCTCCGAAGCGTTCGTGAACGCGGTGGCCAAACGGTTCCGTGAGGCGCCCGCTGGAACGATGCTGGGCGCAGGAGTCCGCAAGAGCCTGGCCAGCGGAATTGCCACGCTCATCTCCGGCGGAGCGACCGTCGTGGCCGGCGGGAAGCCGCAGGGCGGGCGGGCCATCACGCACGAGAACACGCTGCTCCGCGTCGAGGGCGACGTGTTTCTCGCCAATCCCGAACGGCTGCAGACCGAAGCCTTCGGCAACGAATCGCTGTTCGTTGTGGCAAAAAATGCCGAGCAGTTGGTGGAGATCGCCCGGCACGTCGAGGGGAATCTCACCGGCTGCCTCTATACCGATCGCGGCGGGCAGGATGAAGCGCTGTACGATCGCGTGGCGGCCGTGCTGCGGACGCGGGTGGGCCGGTTGCTCAACGACAAGATGCCGACGGGCGTGGCTGTCAGCCCGGCGATGAACCACGGCGGCCCGTTCCCGGCGACCGGCCACCCCGGCTTCACGGCAGTCGGCATCCCGGCCTCGCTGCACCGCTTCGCCATGCTCGAATGCTACGACAACGTCCGGCCACACCGGCTACCGCCCGCGCTTAAGGACGAGAATCCGACCGGCAAGATGTGGCGGCTTGTCGACGGCACGTGGACGCAACAGTAGCCCGACACCCCAAAAGCATGGCCAACCACGGATAACCCAGCGCGGCCTCGCTGCGCTGGGTTCTTTGTGGTTCCCTCGTCATTTCCTGAAGTGCCCGTCGCGCCACCGCTGCTCGAAGAGGGAGCCGCGGGAGGCGCCGACGCCCGGCCATTGGCTTCTTTGCCACGGGGTCGGTTGGCGGTCGGTGTTGTCGCCGGAGAAGTGGAAGAGTTGGTCGGCCGATTGCCAGACGTCGGCCGCGTCGGGCTCGGGATCGTAGTCGGGAATGCCCAACAGTCGCTTGGTCCACTGCATTGTCTGCAGGCTCAAGAACAAGAGCACGCACATCACGACGCCCATTGCCGGGACGAACAGGCCCAGCGAGAAGAACCGCTCGGCGGCGGGCCCGATGTGCCGCCAGCCGAGTAACAGGATCAGCGTGGCCAGGCTGAGGTACGGTCCGTAAGGAATCTCTCGGTCGCGGCGGACGATCCACATCACGGAGACCACGACCAGGGCGCACAACGGGGCCAGAAAGAAGACGACGAGCGTCGGCTGCCAGCCGAGGAACGAGCCGATCGTCGCCATCAGGATCACGTCGCCAAAGCCCATCGCCTCGCGCTTGAGGACGAAGTGGCCGATAATGCGGACCAGCCAGATCGAGCCTCCGCCGACGACAAGCCCGGCGAGGCTCACCGCCAGGCCGTGCCAGTGCGGATGGGCGGCGATCCAGGGGGGCACGGGAGTATGCGGCATGAAGGGACGCAACCGGCTGCCGGAGAGAGCGGCGAGCGTATCGAAGACGTTGATGTCCTGGAACCAGACGGGGACGATGTAGACGCAGCCCAACAGCCCCCCGCCCAAGATGCCGACCGCCATCGCGGGGAGGGTGGCGCCGTCAGGGATGATCCGCAGGTCGAAGTCGATGAACGTGGCGACGACGAGCGACTCGATCAGGACGAGGTGGTAAATCCAACGCCACAACACGACCATCATCGGCGAGAAGAGGGTTGAATAGGGATCGCCGTGCGGCCCCATCGGCGAAAACAGGCAACTGTCCGCGATCGTCGCGTTCCACCGCGTCGGCACTTCGCAGAAGAAGAGCAACAGGAACAAGAGCCCGTTGGCCGCCTCGATCAGCGGGTAACGGGGCGAGATGCGGGTCCGGCAAAAGCGGCAGCGGCCGCGAAGCAGGAGCCAGCCGAGGACCGGCACATTGTCTTTACGGAGAAGTGGCCGTCCGCAGCGCGGACAGTGCGACGGCGGCTTCCACAGTCCGCGAATCTGATCGAAGAGGTTTTCGGAGGTCGGCAGCCGATAGATGCAGACGTTCAAAAAGCTGCCGATGACCGCGCCGACGGCAAACAGCCAGGGTACGAGAAACAGAAGCGGCAAGTCGAAGCGGATCACGGCCCGTTCGCCTCCCGCATTCCGGCAAGGCCGGTCAGGATTTCCTCAACGATGGTCGCGATCGGGCGGCCATCGACGTCGACGGTGAGCGTGGCGCACTGCCGATAAATCGGTTCGCGGAGGGCGAGCACCTCTTCGATTTCGCGGCGGCCGCCGGTGGTGAGGTTCGGGCGGCGGTCGCGCGTGGTGGCGTCGGCGGCGACCTGGCGTTCGATGGTTTCCACCGTGGCCCGCAGCCAGACGGCCGGCCCGGCGACGCGAATACGGGCCCGCGTGTCGGCGTCGAGTACGGCCCCGCCGCCGGCGGCGATCACGATCCGGTCCTGTGCCAGGTACTCGGCCATCACGTCGCGCTCGCGGCGCGAAAGCCGGGTTCTCCCTCGTCGGCGAAGATCTCGCGGATCGTGAGGCCGGCGCGGCGCTCGATCTCGGTGTCGGCATCGACGGATTGAAAGCCGAGCCGGGCGGCAAGCGGGCCTGCGACGCTCGTCTTACCCGTCCCGCGGTAACCGATTAACGTCACGACCATGATGGAAGGATGAAGGATGAAGGATGAAGGATGACAGTAGTTCCCAGTTTGACTCATGCGTCTAAGTCGACGTAAGGCTTGGAACCATCGTGCAATTGGGCGACCACTTCGAGGGCGATCCATTCGAGCATGCGGCGGAGTCGCAATTTTTCTTGGTGAAGCGTCATCGAATCTCCGTACCCTTCAGCCAGCATGGTTTCGTGAATCCACACCCAGACATTCCGCAGCAGAAGCGCGACCACGACGAATAGCAGCCGCAGATGGGGATCGCGGGTGCAGGTGTAGATGCGCGCCTGGCGGGCTTGGCGGTAGCTCGTCTCGATACCGAAGCGTGTCCGATACAGTTCGCGGATCTCCCGTGGGGAACCGCTGACTCGCCAAGCGGCAAACAGGAGCTTTTGTTGCTTGTGTTTGCCGTCTTTGCGGTTCTTGTGAGTCCGGTAGGCCACATAAACCGAGACTGTCACCGACTGCTTCTTGTTCTTCAACGTGTGCAAGTAGCATCCGACGTTCTGACGTCGGATCCAATGCAGGCCCCGGAGTTTCCGCCGCTTCTTGGGGATTCGTCCCCGAAACATCACCGGCATCACGAAGGGAATCTGTTGCTCTTGTAAAAACCGCGTGACGGTGACGTTGAAGAAGGCGCGATCCAACAAAAAACGTCGGATTTTCAGCTCTTTTGCGCGGATTGTCGCCAGCAGGCGATTCAACGCCGTGACCGTCGTTTCGTGTCGCCGCACCCAGGTGGCGGCCAAAGTGTAGCGCACTCCGTGGGAGACAATGCAGGCGGTGGCGTAGGCATGGAATTTTGTGGTTCCCTGTCGCGGCTTGCCGTAGTAAATCTCGTTGCGGCTGCGCTTCGGCTCCCCGTAGTAAGGCACCAAGTGCCAGTCGATCGCCACTGTCCAAGCGCGACGCTGGAGGCGCCGCGGCAGATGATCCGTCAGCGCAGCATTCAACCGCTTCTCCAGAACCCGAAGCGTCTTGGGCAGTCCCGCCTCCAACGCGCCCATCACGCTGGTGTCCGACGGAGCGTTCGCCAAATCCCGACAGGCCGCGAACACCGAGATCGTTTGCGCGGCTGCGCAAGACGATGTTCCAGACAACCGTCGCCGTACATTTCGGCCCTCGATCCTTCAACTGCATCGAGTTGATCAGCCAACTCAGGGCCCACTGATGAACCTCGCTACTCGATATGGTATTTCTGTTCCTTGAACGCATGAGCTCCCTCCTTGGGCTTCTGGTTCTCTACACAAACCAGTCTGAGGAGGGGCCTTGCGTTCCTCAACGTCAACAGGCCGACTTGGAACTACTGGATGAATAGAATAAAACAAGGCGGCCAAAGGCCGCGAGTCTGACTCATCCTTCCGCCTTCATCCTTCATCCTTCACTGGGGATGGACGGCGGAGATGCCGCGGCGGAGGGCGTCGCGCATCACGTCGATCGGTGCGGCGCGGCCCGTGAAGTATTCATACTGCAGCGCGGCTTGCCGCACGAACATTTCGATGCCGGAAATCGTGCGGCAAGAGTGCTGCCGCGCCTGCTTCAGAAACAGCGTGTTCTCCGGATTATAGACCGTGTCAAAGACAATCATATCATCGCGGAACCAGTTCATGGGGAAGGGGGTTTCGTCGACCTCCGGGAACATGCCGATCGGCGTGCAGTTGACCAGGATGTCGGCAAAGACGGCTCCGCGGTTCTCCCATTGGATCTGTTGGCAGCCGAGCCGCTCGGCCAGGGAGACCGTGCGGGCGTGCGTGCGGCCGGAAACGGTGACGCCGCAACCCGCCCGGACGAGGCCCAGGCCGATCGCCCGGGCCACGCCGCCGGCCCCGAGGATGAGGACTTTCTTGCCGCGGAGGTTGTCCTCGCTGTGGCCGTGCTCCTGCAGGTTGGCCCGCAGAGCGGCCAGTGCCCCTTCGTAGTCGGTGTTGGCCGCCCGCCAGTGGAGCCGCGAGTCGCGGTAGAGCGTGTTGGCCGCCCCAATCTCGTCGACCATTTCGTCGTGGCGGGCGATCTCTTCCAGGACGGCCTCTTTATGGGGGATCGTGACACTGTACCCGCGGACTTCGAGCCACTTGAAGGCTTCGAGCGTTTCGCCCAGCGCCTGCCGAAAGACGCGCAACGGGAGGTAGACGCCATTATATCCGTCGGCCGCGAAGGCCGCGTTCTGCACGAGGGGGCTTAAGCTGTGTTTGATCGGATCGCCCAGCACGCCGAAGACGTGCGTTTTGCGGTCGATGCGGTCGAAGTGATAAACGTCGGACATTTCCTCGAAGGAGATTTGCCCGGGGGCGAACTCGCGCTCGGAACTGAAGGTGCAATAGGTGAACGGGGAGCCGTAGCGGCCGCAAAGGACGCGGCTCAAGAGGCCCATCTCGCCCATGCAGAACCCGAGCGTGGGGACCTTCGAGGCGGCGACGAGCCGCAGCATCCGCACCGAGTCGATGGCCGAATTGGCCATCGTGACGATCTTCACGATGTCGGGGTCGAGCTTTGTGAGCCGCTCATGGATCTCCTCGAGATCCTCGGGCGTCTCCTCGAAGTTGTGGTAGCTGACGATGCGTTTCGTGTTGCCGTAGCGGCGGACGCTGCCGGCGATGTCGGACTCGAGGTCGACGTAGTCGGCCCCGCTGGCGATGGCGGCGCGGAGCAGGGCTTGCCGCTGTTCCTCGCTGCCGCGCCAGCGTCCCTGCTCCTGTGCCCGGCGGCAGGTGCAGATGACGGGAGTGGGCCGCTCGGCCAGCAGGACATGCAAGTCGGGCGGATTGTTGAGCCAATCGAGCCGCAATTCGACGAGCTGGGCGCCGCGCCGGCGAGCGCACGGTGCTCCGCGACAACCATCTTGTGACGAGTCCGACCGATGATAACGCAGATCATGACGTGAAATGTTATCCGAGTCTGCCGAATTGCCGGTCCAACTCGGTGCGGGTCAAGACGAGGGCCGTCGGACGTCCATGGGGACAGTGATGGGCGTCGTCGATGAGATGGCGTTGAGCCAAAAGACTCTCCATTTCCTCGGGTTTGAGGCGCTGGCCCGCCTTGACGGCCGCCTTGCAGGCCATCAGGTGCAACAGGCTGTCCAATATATCGCGCCGCGAGGGCTTCTGTCCCGCTGCCGCCAACTGATCGGCAATATCGGCCAGGATTCGGCCGTGGTCGGCATGGGCCAGCATGGCGGGGTACGCGGCCAACAGAAGGGTCGTGCCGCCGAAATCCTCGATCCCGTAGCCCAGGCAGCTCAGAAGATCTTGATGTTCCAGCAGGGCCGCCCCCTCGCGCGGGCCGAACTCAAGCGGCTGCGGGACGAGCGTTTTCTGCGATTCGACGGCCCCCTCCATCACCCGGGCCCGCAGGTGTTCGTACATCACCCGCTCGTGCAGGGCATGCTGGTCGATGACCGTGATCCCCTCATCGGTTTCGACGACCAGATAGCAATCGTGGACCTGCATGATCTGCCGGGCGCCGAGGCGGCCGATGCCGAATCCATCGGGCTCGGAACGACCGGCGCCGGGCAGGGGTCGCAGCTTGCGGAAACGGGAATTCGCCGGGAGGCGACGGGCGATCGGCCGCGCCGGGACCCCCCCAGCCGGCGGCCGAAAATGGCGCCGACCCAAACGGCGCGAACGGATCGGCGACCGATCCGGGATGTTCTCGCATTTGGCCGGGTTCAGCGGGAAACGAGGTCGGCGGAGTCCATTGTGCGAGACGGTCTTTCGCCCAATCGGCCACCTGGAGTTGCAGGTCGAGCTGCCGATTCGGATCGAAGGCGGCTCCCGGCGGAGCCAGTTGCAGTCCGGCCGGCAGGGAAACGTTCGACTCCAGGTCGGCTGTCAGGAACCGCGTGCGGAGGGTCGAGAGTAATTGGCGGTACAGGCTCTGCGAGTCGCGGAATCGGACCTCCGCCTTTGTCGGGTGGATATTGACGTCGACCAGTTCGGGAGCAAGCTCCAGGAACAGGAAGGCGACCGGATAACGGCCCGTCATCAACAGCCCGCGATACGCCTCACCCAGGGCATGCTGCAGCGAGCGGTCCTGAATGAAGCGGCCGTTGAGGAACAGGTATTGGCCCTTCCGCGTCGAGCGGCTCTCGCTCGGATGGCCGACGTAACCCCAGAGGCGGGCCGTGTCGGTCTGCGATTCGATCCAGATCAAGCGGTCGGCGAGATCCGATCCGAAAAAGAGCCGCAGCCGGTCGAGCACCTGGTCCGTGGCCGGCAGCTCGTAGACCATCCGCTCATTGTGCCTCAGGACCGCACTCAACCGCGGTGAGGCGAGGGCAATCCGCGTGAACTGCTCACTGAGGTGGCCGAACTCAGTCGGGACCGAGCGGAGGAACTTCCGGCGGACGGGCGTATTGAAAAACAGGTTTCGCACCTCGACCACCGTACCGACCGGGCAGCCGCACGGCTGGATCGGCCCCATTTGGCCGCCGTCGACGGTGATTTCGAATCCGTGTTCGCGGTCGGCCTGGCGGCTGCGGATTTTGAAACGGCAGATCGAGGCAATCGACGCCAGCGCCTCGCCGCGAAATCCCATGGTGCGGACGCGGAACAGGTCGTCGGCCCCGCGGATTTTGCTGGTGGCGTGGCTGGTGACGGCCAGCGTCAGGTCGTCGGGGTGAATCCCCGCGCCGTCGTCCGCGATGCGGATGAGCTCGGTCCCCCCTTCGAGGACGTCGACTTCGATGCGGGTGGCGAGCGCATCGAGGCTGTTTTCCAAGAGCTCCTTGACGACGCTTCCCGGACGCTCGACCACTTCGCCGGCGGCAATCTTATTGACGACGAGGGTCTCGAGCGCTTGAATCCGCGACATGTTACGGGCCGGCTAATGGTGTCCGGTCAGTCTGGCCCGGCCGAAGACCGGGGGCTTGGGCAGTCCTTGCTCAGCCGCGGCAGCAGGAAGCACTTCGTGCGCCGAGTGCGAGGCACCTCCGATAAATAGCCGCGAAGACTCCGTTTGGCAACGGAGGGAGAGGAGGGGAGAGGGAAGAGGGCAGGGGGCAGGGGGCAGAGGGCAGAGGGCAGAGGGCAGAGGGGGGCGGCCTTCGGCCGCGTGGAGTAGACAGCCGCAAGACGATCGTTGTGCGGTTTTTCTGCTTTTCCCTCTCCCCTCTTCCCTCTGCCCTCTTCCCTCCTCCTCATTCCGGCCTTTTCATTTGGAAGAGGTCGCTGGTGTGGCAATAGAAGTCGGCGCCGAGGCGGGCGATGGTGCGGAGCTTGCGGGGGTCGATCCGGCCTCGCTCGTCGAGGACTCGTTCGGCCACATGGATCGTCACGACTTCGCCGATGACCAGATTGGCGGAGAGGGGGGTTTCGCCGACGGGGAGCACTTGCCGCAGCACGCATTCGAGGTTGACGGGCGACTCGGCCAGTCGTGGCGGCTTGACCTTCACCGAGGGCAACACGCTTAACCCGGTCAGCTCAACCTCGCTCTGGCCGGGTGGAAGCTCTGCCGAAGAGAGGTTGACCTCTGCCGCCAGGTCGGCGACGGCGGCGTTGATCACGAATTCTTTTGTGGTTTCGACGTTGTTGAGCGTGTCCTTCTTGGAGCGATCACGTTTTCGATTCGGGGCAAAGACAACGATCGGCGGATCGGCCCCGAAAACATTGAAAAAGCTGAACGGAGCCAGGTTCACGCGACCTTCCGCATCGATGCTCGTCACCCAGGCGATCGGCCGCGGCGTGACAAGGGAAATCAGCAGGCGATAGACGTCGAGCGGATTTGTCTGCGAAATGTCGATCAGCACCTGGTCGGTTCCTGAGAGTGGCGAGTGAAAGACGGGGCGAAACTCCCGTTTTATCCTCCAGCCCCATTCTCGGGGCAAGCGAGCGCGGTTCACAGGCGCACGTTACCAAAAGGAGACCGCAATCGGTTGTGCTAATTTAATTGCATTGTGCTGCTTACGAGATCGGGCGGCAGCCGAGGGCGCGACGGCGACAACGGACGTACACCGTTCCGGCCGCTTGTTAAAATCTTAGAAAGGATCGAAGAAATTTCTTTGCAATCGAAGCACGCGAAACGCAGACTGGCGTTCAGATTTCGGGTTTCATGCCGGTGGCGGTCGGTCGCGTCGGGTGCTTCGTCGCGGCGGGATAAACCATCTCCAGCCAAACAGTGTCTCCTCTCAGGGTCGGTCGAGGAGACCTGCTGCCCGCGGCAAGCCTTGGCGCCCAATTTGCTTCTCGAGGTCCGCTCGCGACTCTCGTCCCCGGCCTTTCACCCGAGGGAGCTTTTCAACCTGGCGTTTCTGCATCTCGTCCCGCTGAGCGCCGCGTCGATCGCGGCGGCCGCGATCTCGTTGCGGCACGAGAGCGATGGTCGTTTGGGGTCTCTTGGCGTTTCACGCGCTTCATTGAAAGGACGACTCATGACCGGCAGGCGAAAAGGTTTCACGCTGATCGAACTCTTGGTGGTGATTGCCATCATTGCCGTCTTGATCTCACTCCTCTTACCGGCCGTGCAGGCGGCCCGCGAGGCGGCACGCCGCTCGCAGTGCCGCAACAATCTCAAGCAGATCGCGTTGGCCGAGCACAACTATCACGACGTGAACCAGATGTTCACGCCGCCGTACTTATTCGTGAATAAATCGACTTGTTGCGCGTGCGGCCTGGTCTCGTGTTACAACGGCGCTTTATACTGCCACACCTCACTATGTGTCGGAAAAAGCGAGCGTTTGCGATTGCGAGTTTGGTTTCGCGGGGGTTCGAATTCGGCCTTTGACCCGTTGGACAACCTGGGCGGCCGTTGGCGTCTCAAGCGATTGGCGGTTAATGATCCACGGCCCGTCGTCCAGCGGATGCTCGCCCAAAATCTCTCCGCGTTCGACGGCGAGGCGCAGTGTTCGCGGGCTGATGCCAAGCACCGAAGCGGCTTCCTTGAGATTCAGCCATCCCTCTTGAAGACGGTGTTCCTGCGCGTAACAGGGGATTTCGTTCCATTGCCGCAACGAGACGACCCGTTCTCGTGTCCAGCGATTTCCGCGTCCCGTACGTAATTTGTTGCGGTTGAGCGTCCCGGCGATCAGATCATCGGAGCAGATGCGGGCCAGGCTGCGAACGGCGGCCACGACGTCCTTGGAAGTGCGCGTTGCTTGGCCGCGTCGGCGGCGGGGCAATCGCAGTTCCGTGTGAACGCCGCCTTTCCAGTGGACGTGGAGGATGATCTCTGCGGCGTTGGAATCCACGTCGGCGATCACCTCTTCAATGAGGGTTCGCACGATCCGCTTTTTCAACCGCGAATCGGCTCCCGGCGACTCCCAGACGGATTCCAGATCGTTTCCCAGGTCGGCAAACTCCTCGAGAGTCGGGGCGGGCCGCAAACCCGAACCATTCGCCTGTTGGGCAATGCGTTCTTCCAGAGTATGCACCCTCGCGAGCGCCGTGTTCCAGCGTCGTTCCAACTCATCCGCGACCAGGCGGTTCTCTGGATCGGCAGCGTCGAATTGTTTCCACGCTCGATTTGCAGCATAACGCGCCGCTTCGAGGTCGCGCTCCAGCGCTGTTTGAACCTCGTCTCGGTGTTGTTGCTCTTCGCGATGAGCCTGCACGGCCGCCTCCACTGCTGCAGGTTGCAAGACACGCCGAACTTGACGCCCAATTTCTTCGTCAACCGGAATGCCGCCGAAGGCAATGCACGTCGGCTCGCCGTTGTCCAACCACCCACGCCGACAGCCATAACGCAGCACGTCATGGTGGCGGCCCGTGTAGTGTACCACTAACTTTCGGCCACAACGCCGACAACGCAAGAGGCCGGCCAGGAGCGCCAAGCCGCGTTTGGCCGCGCCGGAACGGCCGGGACCGGGAAGATTCTCCGCAATCGCACGTCGGATTTGCTGGAAGGTTTCCCAGTCGACATAGCCTTCGTGCGTGTTTGGAATCAGTGCGAGCCACCGATCTCGCGGTCTGCGTCGACATCCTTTGCGTGGCAGACCCTTGTCATAGCGAGAGACCATTTCCGTCTTGCCGTAAGCGTAGGCGCCGCCGTACGCCGGATGGGTCAGGATCCGATACACCGTGGCATAGGTCGGACGCTTCCAGACGGTTTCGCTTTCGGACTGGCGCACGGGGAGTTGAAGCCCTTCCTCCAAGAACCATAACAGGGTTTGCCGCACAGTCCCCACTTCCTGGAACTTACGGAAGACAAGCCGGATCGCTTCCTGCACACGACGATTCGGGTCCTTTTCCAATCTCGGCTCACCCGTTCTGGCGAACCCCACGGGCGCCGAGACCAGCAACTCGCCGCGCCGCGCTTTCTCATGCCGAGCTTCCACGGAACGCTGCCGCAATAGGTCCAGCTCGTATTCGTTCAAACTTCCCTTCAATCCTAAAAGGAGACGGTCGTTGCTCTGGCGCGGAGCGTAAACCATCTCGTGATCGACCAGCAGCGTGTCCACGACGCGGCAGACCTCCACGAGCTGTTGCCACTCCCGACTGTTCCGGGCAAACCGCGAGACCTCGCGTGCCGCCACGGCTCCCACCCGTCCCAAGCAGACTTCGGCGACCATTCTCTCGAATCCGATTCGTTGCGTGCCGCCCGCCGCGGATCGTCCGAGGTCCTCGTCGATCACCTCGATCTCTTGCCAGCCGAGGTGCCGTAATCGTTGTTGCATGCCGTATTGCAGCTTCTGGCTTTCAAGATTGTGGATCACCTGATATGCCGACGACTGTCGCACGTAGAGGACGGCCTTGCGATTGAGGTGTTGAGGCTGGATCTTCTCACTCATCGCTCGTCTCCTTCGCACGATTGGCGAGACAATGGGCGCGAAGCAAACGTGCCAAGAGAGGAACCGCCCTGTGACGCACATCCATCGGCAATCGTTGCCAATTCGGCGTCGACGGACGGCTTCGAAACAGTTCCAGCTGCATCGGACGTGGGCGAACGGGTCGACGGGACATCAGCATCTCCGTGGGGAATTGAGGAAGGATGCTGATCTTCTAACGCCTTCTCAGCCTGGCCGCCCTCCAACTGCCGAAGAAGGATTCGTAAATTTGCCAAGTCGGAAGTTCGAACCACCGGCTCAGCAGCGGCCCGCATGGCAAGACAGGAGGCCCGATCGAGCATCCACTGTGGCAGCTCGAGCCCTCGGCCGCTCTCGTCACCCTCAAGCCGGCATCGACAAACAGAATGATCGCTCCGCCGGACTCCCTCAACCACAACCACGCGCTGGCCGAACCAGGGATGCCACGGATAGTGGACCTCTTCGATCGCGGTACGATGGGTTTTTTGTTGTCGAGTTGTACAACTCGTTCAACCTCCACACGTGGGGCCAGTCGCTGCTTCCGTTCACGGAAGCGACGACGGTTTACAACAAGATCTGCAACAACGCATCCATTTATTCGCCGGGCACGTTTAATACGTGCACGTTTACTTTCAAGAATTCAGGCTGCCAATGCACGTGCTCGTGTGCGGCAAGCACACCCGCGGCGGCGGTGATTCCCGTTTATGTCTGCCCGTCGAGCCCCCGCAACGCGAACCCGTTCAAAGAACATACGCAATGCTGGGCCGGCATGACGGGCTTTTCGCCCACGCGGCTGATGGGCGCCTCCGACTATCAGGCGATCAGCAAGATCTATCACGGAGGCACCGGCGCGGCGTGGAGAGCGATGACGGGCCATAATCCGTACGGCGGCTGCTGCGGTCCCTGCCATGTCCCCTGCTGCCGTACGGTGATGGCCGGTCCCTCGTGCTGCTGCCTGTGCCGGCTGCACCCCGCCGCCGTCTCGATCGACCAGATCACCGACGGCACGCACACGACGATCCTCTGTGTCGAGCGGGCCGGCCGCCCCGACCTGTGGATCCGCGGGGGTTGCGGCGTGAACGGGGGAAAACAATCCCAGTACAGCCTCATCCACCAGATCTGCTGCGGGCCTCCGGCCTACACGATCAGCAATCCGGGCGGCTGCTGGGGTTGCTGGAACAATGCCTACGACGACGTGCAGGGCTCCAACTTTGCGGGAACGAACCTTCCGGCCAGCCCTTTCGCGGTTTGCATCATCAATTGCACGAACGAGTGGCGGCGAAACTACTCGTTCAGCTTCCATCCCGGGTCGACGGGCATCGCCATGTGCGATGGTTCGGCCCACATGATCAGCGAGAACATCAGCATCGTGGTGTTCGAGGCCATGGCCACCTACCGGTCCAACGAGCGCCTGACCGACCAGGCGCTGCAATAAGCCTGACGCCCTGTATCGGATTGTTTGAGTGACCCAACGCCGGCCGGGCTGCCTCCCGAGAGCGACCGCTCTTCGGCGAGGCAGCGGCCCGGCTGCGCCTGTTGATTTCCATCCTGTTGCGCAAAGGAGTCCACATGATGTCCTCCCGGCCTCTTCCGGCTTCCCGGCGTTTAGGTTTTCTCGCTCTGTCACTCTTGTTCCCAATCGCTGGCTGCTGGGGATCGCAAAGTGCCGATGTGGCCCTCAAGAAATCGATGGACGAGCGAGGTTTCACCAAGTCCCCGGTCTATCCGTTCGCCGGCAAGGTGACGGTCGATGGACTCCCCGTGGAGTCGAATCAGACAGAGAAAATCGTCGTGATGCTTGTCGATGCGAACAAACTCGACTCGGCCCCCCACTCGGGCGCTTACGTGATGGTCGGCAAGGGAGGCGAGTTCTCGTTTCACACGTACAAGGAAAGTGACGGCGTCAAGGAGGGGACCTACATCGTGACCATCGCCAAGCTCAACGCGAAGAAGCGGGACCTGCTGGTCGGGCCCGACGGTTTTCAAAACCTCTACAACGACGCGACCCGCAACCAGACGGAACATCCGGAATTCAAAATCAATCATCAGTCTCCGGGAAAAAAAGATTACGTCTTCGAATTGAAAATCGCCGGCCGCGAACCGGCCGAGGCCAATTCCAAGGCGTTGACGCGGCTTGTCCGATAGCCTGCTGCTGCCGCGACTTGCCGGAATTTGCCAGAGTCGGTGCGGCCGGCCTTTCCATCGCAGATTGAGACAACCTCGCCGGACGAATGCCGGTTTCCGCTTGTTCCCCGCTCTCGTTTTCGAGAGCCCCTCCGCGAGTCCTTCTTGCGGCCCAGGTGCCTTCTCTCGCGACAGCGAAGGACTCCGCCGCCTAAAATGGACGGACGCATTGTCGCGGAAGCGCTCGGAAACAGAAGAGCGTCCGGGAAACGCATCGATCAGAAAATGGGGCGAGACCGGGTCTCGGCTCGGCACCCGTGTCGCCGGCGGGGAAATGTGGTCGGGATTTTCATCGGAAAACGTCAGGCCGATTTCTCGCGGGCACGCTTTCGATCGATCGTGAATTCCCGGACGGGCACACCAGGAAGAACATGCTCGAAAATCGTGATCCTTCACCGTTTCAAACTCCCTCACGCGTCCCAAGTCGACTCTTTCTGGTCCTGCTGATTGGCATGGCCGTTCCGTTCACGTCCGGACGTGCCGTTGCCCAGGAGAGCGTCTCGGCCGAATCGGCCGAACGCGGGCACGCGATTCAATCCTGGGACGACCAGCCCGATTGGGTCACCTCACTCGTCTTTCTCAAGGACGGTCGGCACGTGTGCGTGGGGACCTACGAACAACTCGTTCTGCGCGACGCCCGCGGAACCGACGAGGCCAAGACTCTGCCGCTTCCACCCGGCTACGTGAAGTCGCTCGCTCTCTCGCCCGATGGGAAGCTGATTGCGGCCGGCCATTACCAGGCGCTGACCCTCATCGATCCGGCGGCCTGGGCGGTGAAGCGGAACGTCGGCAGCCACACCGGTTACGTGACAGGGGTCGCCTTCTCGCCCGACGGAAAACTCGTGGCAAGCGCCTGCGAAGACGGGCAGGGGAGGATCTGGAACGTCGCCGACGGCAAAATGGTGCACGTCCTGGGCCGCGAATCTTCGATGCCCATGTTGGCGATCGCCTTCTCTCCCGACGGCAAGCGGCTCGCGACGGCGGCCGGCGACGAGAGCCGTGTCACGCTCACTGGCGAGGTGAAAGTGTGGGACGCGGCCACCGGCAAAGAGCTCTGGTCGTTCCACAACCATCATCAGGCCGCCACCGGCGTCGCTTTCTCGCCCGACGGCAAATGGCTCGCTTCGACCGGCTTCGACAAGCGCGTGATCCTCTACGATCTCTCCCGCGGCAAGGCAACGTCGTTCTTCGACGGGCACACGCGCCCCACGAACGCCGTCCTCTTCGGCCTCGACGGCAAAACGCTGGCGAGCGCCGCCGGCGGCCGGCAGCAGGGGGACAACGAAGTCAAAATCTGGGAACGCGAAACGGGCAAGGAACTCGCCACGTTCGGCGTCCATGGCGAGAAGGTCGACGCACTGGCCCTCTCGCCCGACGCGTCGCTGTTGGCCTCCGGCGGCTACGACAAGAAGGTCGTCGTCTTCAACGTGAAGGGCTTGCTCGGCGGAACGGCGTCCCCCGCAAAGCCGGCTCGGACCGTCGCCAGCCGTGATTCTGAGCCGCGCGTTGCAGAAGCGGGCCACGAAAAACCGAAAGCCGCCGGTCCCGTCCGCGTCGGCATGATCGGTCTCGACACGTCGCATTGCGGCGCATTCGCAAAAGTCCTCAACGACCCGCACGCCGCTCCCGATGTCGCCGGCTATCGCGTTGTGGCCGCCTATCCGCGGGGGAGTGCCGACATCAAATCGAGCACCGAGCGGATCCCGCAATACACGAAAGACTTCCAAAAGATGGGAATCGAGATCGTCGGCTCGATCGCCGATCTCTTGAAGAAAGTTGACGTCGTCCTGCTCGAGACCAACGACGGCCGCCCGCACTTCGAGCAGGCCCTCGAAGTGATGAAAGCGGGCAAACCGCTCTTCATCGACAAGCCGATCGCCGGCTCGCTCACCGATGCGATCGCGATCTTCGACGCCGCCCAAAAATACCATGTCCCCGTCTTCTGCTCGTCCTCGCTCCGCTTCGGCAAAGCGACGCAGGCGGCCCGCAACGGGAAGATCGGCAAAATCCTCCGCTGCGAGACGACCAGTCCTTGCACGCTCGAAAAGACGCACCCCGATCTCTACTGGTACGGCATTCACGGCGTCGAGTCGCTGTTCACCGTGATGGGAACCGGCTGCAAGAGCGTGCGGCGAACGGTAAGCACGCCGACCGAGGACGTCGTCGTCGGCACGTGGGACGGCGGGCGGACCGGCACCTTCCGCGGCACCCGGCACAAAGGGGGCTACGGCGGCAAGGCGGAAGGGACGGCCGGCACGCTCGTGGTCGGTCAATACGAAGGCTACCGGCCCCTCGTCGTCGAGATCGTGAAATTCTTCAAAACGAAAGTCCCACCGGTGAGCCCCGAAGAAACCATCGAAGTCTACGCCTTCATGTCGGCGGCCGACGAAAGCAAACGCCAACACGGAGCCGAGGTCACACTCGAAAGCGTGCTGACCCCGGCACGGGCCGAAGCTGCGAAGAAAGTTGGGAAGTAGTTGGAAGGATGAATCAGACTCGCAGGCTGCGCCTGCCCGAGCTGACTCATCCTTCATCCAGTAGTTCCAAGTTCGCCAGCCAACTAACATTTGAATTCACAATGGGTTGCGTTCCAACGTTTTTAGACGGTGATTGCGTGTTATCACCGCTGGAAGCGGCGAGGTTAGGCGTGTGCCGGATCCCCTATTTTTCCAGGATGAATCGTTGGTCGGGCTTTCCAGCGCGACGGTGGGTGCGCGGAAAAAGACGGCACCAAAACCCGACGCCGTAACTCCTTGTTTTGAAAGCAGTTGATTAGCCGGCGAACTGGGAACTACTGTCATCCTTCATCCTTCCGCCTTCATCCTTCTCTTCGGAGTGTCGCCATGATTCGTCGGGATGATCGCGGAGATTGGCTTATCATTCCACAGATCGAGCATGCGCGGCTGGCCGGCGAACTGGCGCTGGCTTGGGGGAACGAGCGTGTCCGTTCGCTGGCCGACTTTCCCAAGCTCTTGTGGGGCGTCGCGCACCACGACGATGGCTGGCGCGAGTGGGACGAAGCCCCCCGCCTCAAGCCGGAGACCGGTTTCCCGCGGAGCTTCATGGAAATGCGGATGCGCGATTCGACCGCCATCTGGACCAAGAGCATCGCCATTTGCTCCGCCGATCCGCTGGCGGGAATCGCTGTCAGCCGGCACTTCTGTTACCTGTCGAGACAAGTTCAATCGAGCGGCCATGCGGACGCCGACGACCTGGCCGCGATCGATCGATTCCTGACCGAGCAGGCCGGTGTTGAAGCGACTTTGTCGAACCGGGCCCGCTCGCAGCACTTCGGAACTGGAAGCCGCGAGGACTTGGAGAAGCTCTGCGACTTCGGCTTCCGCACCGTGCGGTTTTTCGACAATGTCAGCTTGTGGTTGTGTTGTTCCGAGCGGCGCCAACCGGATTCGCTCACCGCGCCGTTGGGCGAAGCCATCCGGCTCATCCCGCAAGCTGCGGGCCTCATCGCGATCGACCCGTACCCGCTCGGCGTCGATTCGCTCGTCTTAAAGACACCCGTCCGCCGCCTCGCCGCCCGCCGCTACGGCAGCGACGCCGAACTCCAAGCGGCCCTGCAAACCGCGCCGCTTGAAACACTCGCCTGGACAGTCCGTCCGGCGTGACGAGCGTGTAGTCGCGCTCTCCGAGGAATTGAAGAAAATCAGAGCTTTGTCACGGCGTTCGGGCCGGGTTGGTCGATCGGTTCTTTTCCGGCGAGCGCCAGACTGAAGGCGTAGTCGGACTTGCCCGGGGCTGCGACGGTGACGTTGAATTCGGGCGTCGCCCCGTTTTTCTCGGGGTCGTTGTAAAGGTTGTGCATCAGGTCGGGCGGGTCGAAGTGGCCCAGGCCGCCCCCCATGTTGAACTGGCCGAACAACACGACATACGTGCCGGGCGGGACGCCGTCGCCCGACTCGTAACTGGAAAAGGCGAAGTAGCCCTCTTTATCGCAGATCGCTTTGCGGACGCCCGTCTGCGGGTTCTTGGGATCGACCAGCATCACGATCGTGAACGGGCCCGGCGGCTGGCCGTCGACCGTGACCGTCCCGGCAAACTTCGCGACGTCGGTTCTTTGCAATTTGCTCTCGCTGAAGGCGCGTGCCATTCGTTGTGTCGGGCTCGAGGAACCGCCGCAGCCGACAGCGAAGAAAATCACGAGGCCGACAGCCGGCCCCCACGTGCGCGTGGCGATTAAATCGCAGCCCATACGAACCGTCATCCCGTTCCGTTCCTTTCGTTGTCTGATATCGTCGAGTGTCGAAAAAGGGGTGGCCGTGCCGTGACACGGCCACCCGCTCTCCAAACGCGCGCACCAAGCGTGCTTCCCATAACGAGCGCGAGACCTCCGTCAGAAGCCGTCGGTCACCGGCTGGCGGCCGGCCCGGCTGACGAGCCGGCAAAAGACCGTCGCGCTCATGTTTTCACTCACCATGTGGGCCGATCCGTCACCCATCACCAGGCCGCAGGCCCCGGGATGGAAGCTGTAGAGTCCGCCTCCCGACTCGTTGGAG
Organism: uncultured Planctomycetaceae bacterium; assembly: GCA_963833105.1. Lineage (GTDB taxonomy): Bacteria > Planctomycetota > Planctomycetia > Planctomycetales > Planctomycetaceae > DASPSM01. The sequence continues at coordinate 250,559 of CAWHWU010000014.1, read as the reverse complement.
CAGTTCATGATGCAGACGGGCGCGAGGACGGGGGGGCTTTCGACGGGCGTGTTGGTCATGCCGGTAAAGTCGGTCCCCGTCAGCTCGTTCACCGCGTTCTCGGGGCAGGCCCAGCAGCCGCCGCCGTTATTTCCCGCCACGCCCAGGGCGGCATAGGGCGCAAAAAAGGTGTTCGTCACGGTGAGCGGCACTTTCACTCCGTGGTGCCACAAGTCGGGAAGTCCCGCCTCCTCGCCGGCAAGAATCGTCGTCGACGTGCCGTCCTCGACCTGCTCGATGGTGATCCCGAGCGGGTGCTGGTCCATGATCCCCAGGTTGCTGCGGCAATTCGATACCGGATTGAGGGCCTCGTAGTAGGTCTGCAGCGAGCCGGTGTATTCGTTGATCGCCGTGTAATCGTTGGCGCCGGCCCAATAGGGGGTGATGTCGGTGTTCGTGCCGCGCGACGAGCGGAACAAAATCGACAGACAGTCGTCGGTCGTTTTCTCGAGGAACGGATTGAGGCTCCGCGGGGCCGACGGGCAGACGTAGACCGGAATCACCGCTCCTGCCGGCGCGGTGCCGACGCACGCGCAACAGTGGCTCGAGTTGGGCGCACAAAAGACCTGGTGCTGTGTCCCTCCTTTGTTGTTGTTGCAGATCGTGACGGGGGAGTAAATCGGTGCGTTCATGCTGATCCGGTTGTAAACCGTTTGCGCTTCGACGAAAGGAAGCAGGAACTCGCCCCAGAAGTGCGTGTTGCCGCAGTCGACGCCCAACGGGATCTCGGGGCAACTGCCGTTGTTGTTGACGACCTTGTTGACCGGGCCGAGCCCCGTCATGTTCGACGGCGTATAGCACTTGTGGATGTCGACATAGTTCATTTCGGCCAGTCCGATCTGTTTCAAGTTGTTGCGACACTGCGACCGCCGGGCCGCCTCCCGCGCCGCCTGCACGGCCGGCAGCAAGAGCGACACGAGCACGGCGATGATGGCGATCACCACCAACAGCTCGATCAGCGTGAAACCTCGATGACTTCGCAGACTCCTGGACATCAATCCCCGCCTTTTTTGGAAATCACGCACGATGTTTGTTCCGCCGGACGATTCCCGACCAACGGCTCCTCAATCGTCCGACTCTCTGCGCCGAAGACACCGCGTCTCCCGCTTTCGTTTTTGCGAGCCGACCGCTACGAACAGAATGAAACTGTTCAATTACGGTCGGACGGCGAGGATACCGCCCGGTTTTCCGCAGGGTGTCAGTCGATCGATGAAGAATTGACGAAGCCGCGAATCTGAACACCGCGTTCGAAGATCATTCACACATTCTTCTTCACGAACCGCGCTCACGACTCCGCGAAACGAGCGCACACCTTCAGCGCCTGTCTTCACGGTTGAGTCGCGACGCCAAACGTATCGAATCGCGCGGCAGCCGCGCAGACCACGCGTCACGCGCTGAACCGGTCGGCTTGCGGTGCCGCAGAATTGCTCACGACGCACAACGTCGGCACATCACGCCCGACGACGCGGTCGTCGCGTTCGATTGACGGAGTTCGCCTCACTGAGATTACCGAGCGTGGGTCGACACGGTGTCAGCGATTTCAATGAAGATTCGTGGAAGAGGAGCGTCCGCAAATTGAGTTTGCTTCGCTCGCCGACGGGACTCGCTCAGCGCGTTTGCTGCACACGCGCCTACGCGGCGACAGGTCCCAACGAGCCGCCGGCCGGCAAGAGAAAGCGTCACGTCTGCCGCGTGTCGGACTGAGTCAGCATCGCCCGGACCGCGTTGCCGAGCGGCTCTTGCACTGAGTTGGCTCGCCTTCTCCGCCCGCGGAACGGATGAGCCAGTTGAGCCAGGTAGCCCTGCGGCATGGCTTCCCAGACGCCGAAGCTTTCCGGCTCGTGGTCCGGACAATGGTAGGTGCCAAACAACACGTCCATCAGCGGCGAGATATTGGCGTAGTTGCCGAAATCCCGGTCGCGGTCGTGGTGCCAATGGTGCAGTTCCGGCGCCCCGATCAGCACGCGCAACGGGCCAAGTGGCAGCCGCACGTTGGAATGAATGTAAATCGCCCAGATGCCGCGAAAGGCAATCAGGCCGGCCAACGTTTCCAAGGGGAAACCCAACACAAAGGCCGGCAAGTTGATCAAGGTCAACGTATAAACGGTATCGATAGGATGCTCGCGATGCGCGGCCAGCCAATCGAGATGCTCGGCACTGTGATGGATGGAGTGAAACCGCCACAGCCAGCCGACGCGGTGCTGTAGGCGATGCCCCCAATAAATGCAGAGATCGCTCAGGATCACGACTTCGATTGCCTGCAGCCACCAGCTCTGCGACGCGACCGAGGTCCGGAAGCCGCCGGGCACCATTCCGTCGAGCCAGTGACCGGTCGCGGCCAAGAGCCCGAACACCGCGCCATTCCACAGCAGGTACTGGCCGGCGAAGAAGCCCAGATCGGTGAACCAGGCCGGCCGCAAAAATCGCTGCCCGGCCCGCGCGGGAAATGCCAGCTCCAGCGGACGGAAGATGATGCACAGAAACAGAAAACTCAGACCGCAAGAAAGCAAAAGACGGGGAACATCCATGGCAGTGGCCCCAATTGACAAGCGTGCCGACGACGGAAGGGTGATCCACCACAGGCGGACCGCTGAGCCACTTCAAGTGATGAGAAAAGCGGCTCGACAGCTTCACAGGCAAAGAACAAGAGGATCGAACAGAAGGCAACCGTTGAGTCCGCGAAATCCGCCTGAGGCGGAAAGGTAACAAAGCTAAGACAGAAAGACAGAACTGCCTTGTCGTCTCTTCGTTACCTTTGCTGCCTTCTGCTCAAAAACTGGTTTTCTGTTCCCAGCCGCATCATCGTGTCTGGTGACTCAATGTCGGCTCGGCGCGTCGGTGAGGGTAAAGACCACAGCCGACTTCGTGCCCCCCATCATCATTCTGGCTTGCTTTGCCTGGGCATTGGCTTTGGCCCCTCCGTCTTTCGCGCCGGGGGCCTTGAAGTCCGGTGCCCCCTTGGATCCGAGGACGCGCGCATCGAAATTCGCGGACGCTTGCGACTCGAGGTCGGCCGAAGACATCGAGCGGTAATAAATGTAGCCACTGGTCAGCACGAGCGAGCAGGCGACGGCCGCCACCTTTGCAACATATGAGCGTGTGTGCATACGGTGAACCCTCCTTTTCCCGGATACCGATTTTCGTCTCTCCTCAGTTGTTGACGCACAAACGTCGGCAATTTGTCTGCAAATTGTGAATTCATGAAGTCGCCGGCGGTTTTTTTGGCAGCACGCCGGGCGCCACTGTGCCACGGCTTCCGTTTCGCAGTACTCTTCTCGAATGGAGATTGGGCGCGTTTAGCGGAACTTCCAGGAGCGGCTCTTGCGGCAACCTTGGCCCGGCGCCAAACCGATGGAAGCCGTCGGACGATCAAGGACGCTCGAAAGAACACTGCTGACCCGAGGCGCGTCAGCAGTGGCACACGGCAACGATTGCCACGGGAGAGGACGCAGCTCTTTGATGACTCGCTCAATGCTGAGCGTTTTGCACCTGAGAGCAAACGAAGAGCAATTCACGAGCGATCTGTTCGCATCGCTCGTCGTATGTTCTCGACTCTTGCGGCGTGTTGTCAGTGAGTTTCGGGTCGTCGAAGGGGAGGAAAATCCGCTTCGTAGCGCCTGGGACGACGGGACACCGCTTGTCGGCCTGTGAGCACGTCAGCACCGCGCAAAAGTCCGCTTTCGGATTTGAGGCGTCGAGATAAAGCTTGGAAAGCACTCCAATTCGGGACCGGCCGCACGAAAGCGAACCCGGAAACGCGGGTTGTGAGTCGTCGTCAGTTCCTCAATCGAGAAGCCGGTGCGACGCAGAGCGGCAACGGCTCGCGGATTGAAGGCGGTGACTTCCGTGCCCCCCGAGGAGACCTCGATCCCGGAAAGGCCGTAGTAGGCGGCCGCCGTCGCCGCCCAGATCTGACAAATCTGGCTGCGCCGTGAATTGTGTGTGCAAATGAACGTGAGCCGCGCGGGCCGATGGACCTGTGCCTTGTCGCGAAGATAGGCGGCCAGCTTTCGCAGGTCGCCCCGCCGCTGTTCAGGAATTTTTTCAAATTCGTTCACGCGAGCCGCGACGTAGTGCTGCAACTTTTCGTTCAGCGCGTCGGGATGCACCGGCGCGGCTCCGATTCCGGCGAGTGCCGAGACCGTTGTCAGAGTGACCCATCCGCTGCGTGACATCAGGCGCTCCTCAAAGCATTCTTGACGCGAGCGCCGTTTACCGGGGTCTGACCGCAAACACCTTAACGCTGGCGGCGAAGTCGTTGACGTCGTATTTGCGGAGCAGCTCTGCCAGCCGGTCGTGGAAATCGGCCGAGGACTGGTGAAGGACCGCCAAATCGCCCCCGCCCGACGGCGCAGCACCCGCCCGGATTGTCGGCCCGCGGCGGGCAACACACGGACTGGCCCTCGATTTTGGAATAAACGTTGAGGTCGGCTTTGGTGTCGATGATTTCGACGGCCGAAAAGCCGGCGTCCATCAATCCCTGTTTGTATTCCTCGATCGGGATCGCGCCGGCCACGCAGCCGACGTAGGCCAGAACCTCCTGGCCGACTTCGGGAGGGATTGGCTTTTTGAGCGAGATGTCGCTGATGGCCAGTCGCCCGCCCGGCTTGAGCACTCGGGCCATTTCCCGAAAGACGGCGTGTTTGTCCGCGGCCAGGTTGATCACGCAATTGCTGATGATGCAGTCGACCGAATCCGCCTCGAGCGGAAGGTCGTCGATCATGGCCAGATGGAACTTCACATTGGCCGGTGGTGTTCCACCCCCGGACTTGACGGCGTTGCGCCGTGCCAGTTCGATCATCTCCCGGGTCATGTCGATGCCGATGGCACGTCCCGTCGGCCCGACTTTCTGCGCGGCCAGGAAGACGTCAAGCCCGCCCCCCGATCCCAAGTCGACGACAACCTCGCCCGGCTTGAGGCTGGCAAACGCCAGTGGATTCCCGCAAGACAGCCCCATGTTGGCATCGGCCGGTATCGAACGCAGCTCCTGTTCGCTATATCCGAACGCCACCGCGACCTGGCGCACATCCTCCCGGTCGCTGGAAAGCCCGCTCTGGGCAGCGGCCCCGTAGCGGGACTGCACGATGTTTTCGACGTCATGGGACATGGGAACCTCCATTTACGGGACCGTAAAATATTCGCCTAAACGCATATAGTGGCCACAAAAAAATTCGAGTGGACCGCCCGATCGGAACGAAGAGCCCCCATGTGGATTTCGTCCGCAAATCGCGCAAAACGAACATCGCATTCCAGGGTGGTCGCACCACTAGCAGCACCATTGTCGGATGCTTTTCGTGAGTTGTTCGGCATCCTGCGCCAGTTCGGGCATTTCACGAAAGCCGCTTTCCAAGCACGACAGCAGTTTTTGCTGGAACTCGCTTTTCGTCGGAGCCAAACGGTAATAGTTCCACAGTCCCTCCTTCCGGGCGATCACCAATCCGGCCCGCCTCAGGTAGGCAAGGTGCCGCGACACCTTGGGCTGCGGAAGATCGAGCACGTCGACGAGGTGGCACACGCACAATTCTCCGGGCAACAGCAAATGCAGAATCCGCAGCCGGGTCCGATCGGACAGTGCCCGAAAGACTCGGTCGACGGAAACGACCAGCTTGCCACGAGCCGCTTTCATATCTGCCTAAGCATATATAATTCGGCGGTGTGTTTCAAGGAAGGGTCAAACAGGGTTAAGGAATTGCTTTCGCCGCCGCGAGTTCTGACAGTGCCTTTTGCAGCCGCGCATTCTTAGCCTCAGCCTGGGCCTCCGCTGCGATCACGAATGCTCGTGCACCTTCGACGCTGGCCACGGCCGCGTATTGGGGCGACCACGTTCCGCAGGGACGCCTGATGGGGGATGAAGCGACCAGGCCCGCTCGGCTCGAACAGGTCAGCATCGCTCTGCCACAGCCGGCCCGGATTGAAGGCACGATTGACCGCGCGAAATTCCCGATGCGGGCAGCGTGTCGGCACAGCTTCTGGGGCAGGCCTGGAGCACTTGGGAAAAGCGCCTGGCCGATGGCCAGACGAAATTCGATTTCCGCGAACTGCCGCCCGGAGACTACAACGTCTACATCCAGAGCAAGCCGGAGCGCGAGCCCCAGCACGAGGGCATGTTCACCCAGCGCAGCCTCGCCAACCAGCGCGTGTGGGTCAAGGCAGGAGAAACCAAAGCTGTGGCGTTTTGAGTTTTGTAGGGTGGGACCAGCTCCGGGTACCCGTGCTTCACGGGTGGCGAGTGCCGGCCCACCGCCGGGTGCCACTGCGAAACGGCTTCCGTTTCGCAGTGCTCTTCTCGAATCGACGTGGGACGTGTTTCGCGAAACTTGCAGGAACGGCCCTTGCGGCAACCTCTGCCCTACGCCAACCCGATGGGAGGTTTCGCACGAGCCAGGACACTCGAAAGAGCACTGCTGGCCCGGACCCAGAGGGTGCCCCGTTCAGCAGCGGCTCGTAGCGAGTGCGCGAGGGAAAGCGAACGGACAGGCCCATCTGTTGGCCCAAGAAACCCTTGCTCGATAACTGTCGCAACGAATTTCCAAAAGACGCTGCCCCCTTCGCCGCAACCACCGGTTCCTCAGTCGGCAAGCCTCTCATAGCACGAGGCCCGCGAGCAAAGCGAGCTCCGGCCTGCCGCGATCCGCTGCCCAGCGCGAACTAAGGCGCTGGCACTTTGGAACCGAAAAAGTAGCGCCGCAGGAAGAGCAGGTAGCCGAGCCACACGATGCCGCCCGCCACTCCCAGCCACGGTCCCCAGCGCGACAGGAAGTCCAGGACGCCGGCCTTCTGCAGCAGTTCGATCTGATCGGCCGGCATTCCCATTTTTTTGTACATCTCGGACAGGTCCATCGCCGCGAACATGACGACTACGTTGGCGGTTCCGATGACATACAGGACGAGCGCGCACCACCAGGCCGCCGGCTGCAGCCGATAGGTTCCCCACGCGAGATAGGCCAGGACGACGGCGATCAACACCGCGAGGGCCGCGCCCGTCGCCCCGGAAACGTAACTGCCGAAGAGCGGAAACGTCCACCGGTAGGCGGCCAGTGAAAACATCGAAAGAAACGAACACGCGAACATGAGACTGAGTGCCAGCACGGGGAGGGGACAGCGGTCGGTCCACCGCGTCTTGGCATCGCGCCGCTCGCACGTCGCGCGGACCGACTTGTGGTGACACAGGGCCAGCAACAGGCCCGGCACCCCGACGTACAAGCAGGCGAAGACCACGGTACTCGCGATCCGCATGGCACTGGCCGCCTGAGGCGGCAATTTGCCTTTTTCCGCAGCGGCGGCCCAGATCCCTTGCCCCATCAGACAGATGAAGACGACGGCCACGGCCCCCAGCACAAGCCAGACCCAGGACCACGCGACGGTCATTGCCCACGCCCACCGCCGGGCCCGCGCCAGGCCGATCCCCACGCAAACAAACACGACAGCCGCCAAGAGGTAAATCACCACCGACAACAGCAACGCGGGCAAACTCTGTCCTGGGAAGGGCTGCGGCTGCAGGTGGCCCTGCGCCGCCAACAAGCCGCCCATCATCGTGGCCAGCAAGAGGCAGAAACCGCCCAGCACGATCTCAAAGACCCCGGCCACCATCAGCCGTCCACTGCGATCGGGAAACCCGACCGGCGCCGGCGCTTGGTTAGTTGACATGGGCAGTCCCTTGAATCGAAGTGAGCAAATCGCGGGCAACGGCACTCACGCTAATCCGTTCGCGCGGGAAATCCTAGATCATCTCGCGATTTGCGAACGAGGCGGCGGCGTGCAGCCGGCCGCTCGTTGCAAGTGCCCGAGGCGAAGCGAACGGACAGGCCAGTGCCGATCCGTTTGGAACCTGCGGACGAGCACGGACACTCGCCAGAGCACTGCCGACCCCAAAGCGGTTCAGCAGCGGCACCCGGCTTTGCGGTCGATGGACCAGTAGCAGGCGCTGACGTGCGCAATGCCTCAGGGCTCTCGCAAGCTCTCTTGGATAAGGTGCGTCGAGTCAATTCCACTCGCCGAGCTCGACGTTGACGTGGAACGTCTTTCCCTCTCGGAGCAGCTTCACATCGACTTTCTGCCCGGGTTTGAGTGGAAACATCAACGCGCGGAAGGTCTCATAGTCAGGAACGGGCTTGCCGGCGAACTGCAGCATCACGTCCCCCGTACGGATGCCGATCCGGTCTGCAGGTGAATTTCGCCACACCTTGTCGATGTGCAATCCGCTCTTCTCTTCCCAGGAATGGGCCGCCACGCCGAACACCGCCTCGGAGACGCGCTCGACGTGCAGGTCCGGCCAGGCCTTGCGCAGCTCTTCGAGCGCCCTGTCGCTGACTCGTCCCGTTCCAACCACGTAGACGTTTTCGAGCGACGAGAGTCCGGAGATTTTTTGCAAATCACCGTCCCCTCCTTTCCAGTTCTTGCCGAAGACGATGACACTGACCTGTTGATTGTTGTCCGTTTGCTCGGCCCCGTGTGCAAGTTCCGGGGACTTGACCCGGAACTGAGCTCCCAGGTTCCGCAGCGCCGCCAGCGCCTCCCGCTCTTGCACGGCAGTGGACGGCGCCGGTCTCGGTTTCGGGATTTGGGATAAACGCGGCGTTGCCACGATCTCGACCGGCCCCATGGGTTCCTTGTCCGTCACTTTGATCTTTGTTGTGCCGTCGAAATCGGACGAGTTCGATGTTTGTTCTTGCGTTGAAGCGATAACGGCGAAGACTCGCAGCTCGTACGTGCGTGGGGGCAGCCGGTCAGTGACGAAGTGCCCATCCGACTTGATAGAAATCACGTCATGAGCCGTACGCGTTTGACCGCTTGGCCCTTCGTCGGGTCCCCAATAATCAATCGTGACGTACGCAAATCGAAGTGCGACATTCTCGAGACCTTTGACGTGCCCCGTGAGCGCGCGGCCGACGTCATGCTTGAATCGAACGCGGCTCTGCTTCCCGCCTTCGACGGAGACGAGCGTCCGTTCGCAGGACGTCATCAGTTTCGCGTGGCCCATCGGGGTGAATTCCATGCGTTCAACCGAGTATCGCGCCGGCGGAAGATGATCAAACACCTTCTGTCCCGGATTGCCGACGGAGGAGGCGGCTCCGCGAAATCGCAAGTAATCCAGTTCCCCCTCATTGGCGTCGAATGTTCGCATCTGAATAGAAAGCTCGTTCTTGGGCGGCTTTCCCGGGAGGTCGAAATCGACCGCCAGGCTGCCCGGCGCCGGGAGCTTGATCAGCACATCATCAGGCGTGGCGAGGGATTTGAGCGGCACCTCCCACAGCAGCACGTCGCTGGAGATCACCGCAATCCGGTCGGGCCGTTCCTCGCCGGGCGAAATCTGAAATCGCCCCTTTTCGTCCGTCGTGGCAGAAGGGAGGGATTTGCCCCGTTTGGCCGTGTCGAGGACAAACCATGTCCGCTGATCGCCCTCGACGATAATGTTCTCGTCTCCCAGCAGCAGCACTTCGGCCTCCGCACAGGGCTGTCCTTGGTGATTGACGACGCGCCCTCGAATGGGCTTCGCAGCCAGGCGATTCCCGTCGGTGGCTTTATTCTCCGTTCGATCTTTGGGTGCCTTCGTCGGCGGGACGGGCGGGCTCTTGTCGGTTGAACGAGGTTCCAGCGCTTCTTCGATTCGATCGGCCAGCTTCTTGCCTCCGACCTCTTGGAGCGGATGGCCCCGCCACAGGATGCGACCGTCAGGTCCAATGACAAAGGAGGTTGGTACGCCGGAAACCACAAACGCGCGGGCCGGAGCCGCGCTGAAACCGTTGTCTTCGACGGGTCCTGCCCAAAAATGATCCAAGTGCGTCCAGCCGCGCTCGGCGACGTGTCGCTTCACTTGCTCGGCACGGTTGTCGATGCTCAGGGGAACGATCGCCACGCGGCCGCTCCAACGCTCAGCCTCATGGGCCGCTAGTTCGTCGAGACGCCGCATCGGTTCCTGGCACGGACCACACCAGGTCGCCCAAAACTCCAGGCAGACGACACGGCCGCGAAACTCGCTCAAATGCCGATGTTTGCCGGTCGAGGCGTCGATGAATTCGATCTCGGGGGCTTCGTCGCCCGTGTTTGGCGGCACAAGAAACTTGAAAGTCTCGATGCCATCCTTCGTCTTGAAGCCGAACCTTCCCAACTGGTCAAAGCCCAGTCGCACCATGTAGGGCTGGCCGCGAAGCCCCTCCGGTTTCTTTGCCGTGACATTCGCCAGCGTGATCGTGCCGGAGGAAGGCACGCTGCCGGAGAAGACGGGGATTTGCCCGTAATGCGGGTCCGAGTAACCGATTGTGACATCCCGACCGGCCGCCGGTTTGCCGTCCGGCTTCGCGATCTGCACAACGGCCATGCGGTCGCCCCGATAAACATGCTCATCGAACGGGACGTAATGCAGGTCGAGTCGTTGCGTCTGGCCCGTGCCGAGCGTCACGTCCTTGTAATCGCGGAAGACCGCGGGATTCGGAGCGAACGGGTCGAATTTCTTGCCGGAGCGTTCCCTTGCCTTCGGCTTTGTCCGCAACATGACCGCGTAGTCGCCTGCCGCCCGGTCGGCGAGTCGCATCTCCAGCGGCAGCGACCCGCCGTCTTGTCCGGCCACCTGCGTGATGGCGTTCGATCCCGGCCGCTTGCGATAAACGTCGATCCGCGTGCTGGCAAAGGGAAGATCTTCGGGTTTACGTCCGCCGGCGTCGAAATGGACGTCGAGCACGGCCGGCTTCTCCACCGCAATTTCCAGCACGCCCTGCTTGAAATCCGCGAACGTGAACGGTCCGCGCTCGAACGATCGGAGGAAACCGGGCGACTGAATGGCGACATCGAACGGTGCCGATTCACGCGACAGGCGGAATGCGAATTGCGCCGGGCCGGCAGGCCGCACGCCCCATGCGTTCGGCTCCTCAAATTCATTCCGCCGGTTGACCGGCTGCGACATCATCCGCGCGAAATCGCTGTCCTCATCGAAGTAAACTTCTGGTTGCACGTCGGCGGGCCAGACCATTCCGGCCGGTAACCGAAATCGCAACTTGACCGGTTCTCCACGGTGCAGAACGATCTTTGCCTTCCCATCCAGGAGTTGCTCACACTTCGCGCCGCTGAAGTGCTCACTCGTTGAGGCATACTCCCCAGGCGAGCGCACGACCAGGTCGAACGTTTTGACATCTCCGAACCCGAGCATGAACTTGAGATTCGCCTCCCCGTGGGTGCCGTGAAACCACTGGGACCTTCCGCGGTCGGCTGTGCGAACCTTGACGTCGAACTGGGCGACTCCATGCCCCTTCTCGTCGACGACGTGCAACCGCGCGTCAGGATCAATGGCGAAACGCTTTCTGGTTTTTGGACGCGGCGCCCAATGCGTCGGACCGGCCGTCGCCGGCGAGCTTGCGGCGGCGCGATCACTTGCGCTTTTGGCGCTTGGGCCGGTGCCCAGGCCGCTGACATCCCAAAGCGTCGCATTGGACAGACAGGTGATCGCAATGGTCTTTCCGTCCGGCGAGAATCGGATTTTGTCGTTGGACGTGGAGCCGCGTCGCTGAAATTCGCCGACTTCTTGGCCGCCGTCGACAGCCCAGATTTTTGTGCGATGGGCCGAGGCCGCAAAGTGCCGACCGCTTGGTGAGAAGGCGACGCCGCCCTCCGACGTCTCGGTTCGGATCGGTTCTTCTTCCCGGCCGCTGGCGACGTTCCAGAAGTGAGTCCGCCCCCCTTGCCCCATCGAGGAGACGGCTTTTTCGGGTCCTGCCGCCACTAGATGTTTTCCATCAGCGCTCGAGATCCGCCGACATCAGGATCACATCCTTGGCGCTGAACACGCCGCGCCGAGTCCAAGTCCCCACGTCCCACAGCACCACGCTTCCCGCTTCGTAGCCGGTCACCAAGGTTTTGCCGTCCGCGCTGAATGTGACGGATCTCGGCAGCATCTTGAAATAACGGAGAACAATCACCTGCTTGCCGCTGGCGGCTTCCCAGACTTTGACTCGGCGATCGAAGCCGCCCGCGGCAATCAGCTTGCCGTCCGGCGAAAAAGCGACAGAGAGACTCCAAGCCTGGTTTTTGCCTGTCAGCGTTTGAGCGTTGGCGGTTTGACCCTCGAGCGTGCGGATCGGCTTCCGCGTCGTCACGTCCCAGATCACGACCGCGCCCTGGTTGGGCGAATTGAGCACGCGCCCCGCCGTGACGATCGTTTTGTCGTCCGGCGAAACCGCCACGTCGAATATCCCACCGACGTTGTCGCCAAAGTGGGCGATGACGTTTCCGCTGGCCAGGTCCCAAATCCGGATGTTACCAGGGTTCGTGCCTTTGGCCCAAGCCTGTATGGAGTCTTTGTCGGAGGAACGCCAACCGACGGTCACGAGTTTCTCGCCTTTTGAATCAAAGGCGAGCGACTGCACCTGCCCGGGAACGGCAAATGTCCGGATGCGGGAAGGCTGGAACCCTTTGCTGCTCGATCCGTCTGACGTCCTGGCGGTGTCAGCGCGAGGTCCGAGCGCGAGCGCCTTCGATACAAAAGCAGCCGTCTCAGCCAAACCGGGAATCGTGAAGGACGCCGAGGTGTGCGGCGAAGCGACGGAGGGACGCAAAGCCGCCGCCACCCCGACGAGGGGCAGAATGAATGCCGGAATGACGATCGCTGTCGTCCAGGTCAATCGTCGGGACAAGGGGCGGCTGAGATCCAGAATCGCGTTAATGCGGCTTTCGACCTGCGACTCGCGAGCCATCGAGAGTCCGAAACAGACGGCGTGACGGGAGCCCGTCGACAAGAGTGTTGCAAATTCCAGAATGTGCCGCGCGTAGGCCGTGCGATCGTGTGTCGAATCAATCACGGCGTCATCGGAGACTTGCTCGGCGAGCGCCGCCAACTTGCGCCGCAACCACCAGGCGATCGGATGAAACCAATACACGCATGTTGTCAGTTCGGCCAGCAGACGAGTCAAACAATCGCGCCGCTGGGCATGGGTCTGCTCGTGGTCGAGCACATGCGACAGTTTTGCCCCCGACCACGTCCGCCAATCAGCGGGAAGCAGCACCACCGGGCGCACGATCCCCGCCGTCAACGGGATGAGAATCTCGGAGCTCTCGCGAACCGGGAGCGACCCACGGACCTCGCCCGTGGCCCGACTTCCGTTGGAAGGAACACAAATCGGAGTCGATCGCCCCACGAGGCGGCGCGTCATGGAGAGGGCCAGCAGCAGGCGACAAAAGAGCGCCAGTGCGATCACCCACCAGGCCGAGGCCAGAATCAAGGGCCAACGGACGCGTGCCGTGCCTGAAATAACGAGCGGACCGGCGGCTCTGTCATTGCGAGTGCCGAGCGTTCTTGCCGTATCGGAGTCGTCCGGCCCGTCTTGCCGATGATTCGCAGGATGCGGCCGCGAGAGCGTTGCTCCGCCGGTTGCCGTTTCAATCGGCGTCGCGCGGTCGAAAAAGGCCGGGTCCGACCCGATCGCAACGTCTGTCTCGCCGCGAACGGCCAACGGGCGAGCCGGTTCGTGGAGCGCAGTTGACGGTGGAACATGGGAAGGTGCCTGCTCGGCGGTCGGCACTTGCGCACGTGTGCTCTCCATCGCCACGACAGAGAGCAAGCCGGGCACGGGGAATCGGAGGCCGGGCAATACGCCGGTCAAAAACGGCAGCATCACCATTGCCAAGAGAACGCTCAACCAGGCGATATGCCTGGCCGAGCTGTTGCGAACGCGGAGCATCCACAGCCCGGCGGCGACGGCGGCAGCGAGAACGACGATCTTGAACGAGGCATCGAGAGCCAACACGAACCAGGAAAGTGTGAGCTGGGACATCGGTTCCGCCCCCTCAGAATCGGTTCACTTGACGTTGCGCCTCTTTTGCGGTGGGCGCCGACCGCGTTCGGCTTCCGCGATTTTGTCGGCCAACTCGAGGAGCCTGGTCGGCGTGATCAGATCGCCGTCGACCATTCCCGCAAGGAGCGATTCGACGGAACCCGCGCAAGCGCTCGATGATGCCGCGGACCGCTTGCGTGGCAACGTCCTTTTGCTCGACTTTCGGCCGATAGACGTACGTCCGGGCCTCGACGTCGTGCTCCGCGTATCCCTTCGCCTCCAAGCGGCGCAGGAGAGTGCGGACGGTCGACTCTTTGAATTCGCGAGTTTTGCCGAGCGCTTGACGCACGTCGTCGGCCGTCGCTCGCCCCAGCGACCAGAGAACGTTCATCGTCTCGTTCTCCAAGGGACTGAGCGCTCGTCGCTTCTTGCTTCCAAACATGCCGGGTTCTCCCGTGTCTGCTATCGAGTGTAATGCTACATAATGTAACATTCAAGGCGTGGCGGACATCAGGGCGCGACGGGGCGCAACGCGGCCGCCGCCACGCGTGTTCGAGGCGTTCTATGAATACATACATAAAGTTGTTATTTGCTTTACACCCGCAAGTTGAAGTCATTGAAGATGTTGCGTCGACACCTAACGAAGACTGGTGTTCAAGCGGACGCCTCGTGAAAGGAAGGATCGCGTTTGCGGCGGGCGGCGGAGCGTCGCGTGATTTCTGTTTTTATGTAAATTTTTCGGACATGACGCGCGCAGCGAGACCGCTTGCCGGCGAGAAATCGTCGGGCACGTTCGGTCGCAGAGAGGGATCCGACCCAAGAGGAGGTCGATTTTAGCGGCGGCGGGATCCGGTCCGGCCGCTCAGATCGAGCGAGGAGGGAATATCACATTAAGTATATTGCATCAGACTGCTCATCACTCGTTCAAGATCAATTTGGCAAAAAAATGCCGCGATGATTTTTCTGTGGTGGGCCCCCTTTTTTCTGCCGCAGAAAAAGCAGAAAAATCAAAAATCCTCGAGCGCCAGCAGGGGGTGCCACAGAAAAATCGGAGCGGAATGGCTCTGTTTCGCGCGGAGGCACTCGTTTTACATCGGCCGGGCCAATTTCGGGGGACGAAAAGAACCGATTTCCTCAGACGACGATCCCGTCGAGACCTTTGAGGCCGATCTCTTCGCGGGAGCCGAACGGTTCGGCGTAGGCGGTGCCGATGGTCCAGCCCCAGTAGCGGGCCCGGTCGCGGATGTCGTCGAGCGCGGTCGGAAAGACCTGCGGGCGGCCTTCGAAGAACTGGCTTCCGTAGGCGCGGACGGCTTCCATTTTCTGCTCGATCGAGTCGCTGATGTCGAGCACGAAGGCGGGCTTCGGATGGATGCGGAGGTGGATGCTCCAGTAGTAGTACAGCCGGGGCGGCCAGAAGGGCTCGCCGGGCAGGTCGCTTCGCGTGAGCTTGGCCCAGAAGCGGGCGTCCTCGCACAGGCGGCTGGCGGCGACGTGGTCGGGATGCGAGTCGTCCCAATACGGGGCAAAGACATAACGGGGCCGCATCTGCCGCAAGACGCCCGCGAGTTGCCGCCGGGCTTCGAGGGTGTCCTGCAGGCTGCGGTTGGGCAAGCCCAGGTTGTTTCGCCAGGCGAGGCCCAGGGCCTTGCTGGCGGCACTCGTTTCGGCGGCACGGCGTGCGGGCGAGCCGTGGGGCGTCGGTTCGCCGTCGGTCAGGTCGAGAATCCCCACGCGGAGGCCGCCGCGGACAGAGCGGACGATGGTTCCCCCGACGCCAATTTCGGCGTCGTCCGGGTGGGTGGCGATAACCAGGACATCCAAAGGGGTTTCGGCAAGGGGCATGCGGTGCGGAACTCCGGAAACGGGCGGTTCGAAACTGGTCTTTACCGAACGGGCGGAATGTGGAGAATGTCGAGTTCTCTCCCCCTTCCTGCCTGCGGTCTCTCTCTCCTTCCCACCGTATTTATTCTCCATCATAGCCGGCGGTGCGTGTGCTCGCTTGCGCACGGACGCTGCCGAAGTCGGGAACACTCTATGCTCAGACGAACTCTCGCCTGGCGGCTTCTCGTCGGTCTGGTGGGGATTTCTACGTGCGGCTGTGCCACGCAAACCGTGAACACCAACCTGCACAACATGATGTGCATTCTCACCGGGGAGCCGGTGGATGACACGGCGACCAAGGACAACGAGGAGGGCTGGAACGACGTGGGCAAAGATGCCCGGTCCGATCAGACCCCAATCCAGGACAGCGACCCGTTGCGTAATATCTTCGTTTCGCCGCGGGCGCAGGAGATCGAACGGAGCCTGGGCGTGCAGTGAGCCTTTTTTGCGCCCGCTTTCGCGTAAAAAAATCGTTGGGCGCGGGCAGCAGGCGGCTTAGGTTTACGGCGGGGTGCGCTTGGTCGGAGTGCGCTTGAGCCGCGAAGGGCCGGAATTCTGCGGGCCGGGGCCCCCCTCTTCGCCGCTGCCGATGATCCGCTCGACGGCTTCCAAGAGGACGTCCATGGCGAACGGCTTGCGGAGGTACTCGTCGACGCCGAGCATTTCCGCGTAGGCCTTGTGCCGGCCCCCTTCGTTGGCGGTGATCATGATCACGCGCGGGGGCGAAGGCTGGCTGCGGAGGTGTTCCAGGACGGGGAACCCGCCCATTTTGGGCATCATCATGTCGGTGATGACGAGGGCGGGGTGGTCGTTGTCAATGATGCGGCGACCTTCCAGACCGTTGCTGGCGACGGCCACCTGGTAGCCAGCCGCCTGGAGCACGCCGTGGATGGTGCTGGCGATTTCGCGGTCGTCTTCGATCAGCAGAATGAATTTGTCACCGGCCATGGCTCTCTCCGCAGGTCCCCGATGCGCCTGGTTCGCCTTCATCGTATGATTCGCGGGGAGCGTTCTCAAGCCCGCTCCGTCAACGGGTTGAAGACCAGGCCGGACAAGAGCTTCGGATAGAAGTACGTGCTTTTGGGGGGCATCTTCTCGAACTGCGAGGCGATGGCTTCGACGTGTTCGATGCGGGCCGGCGGCACCAGGCAGGCGAGTTGGCACGACTTGGCGGCGAGGGCCTCGGTCGCCTCTTTGAGCAGGTGCACGTATTTGAATTGCGGCTCGCTGGCGGGGAACCGCCCCTTGAGCAGATAGTCGAGCACCAGCTTGTGCAGCAGGCTCACGCCCAATTCGTGCCAGGCGTCACTCTGATCCGGAGCCAGGGTTGCCATCGGCGAGGCATCGGTGACGCGGGCAAAGAGCCAGCCGCCGTCGGAGGCCGTGCCGAATCCGAAGACGTTTTGGCCTCCGTCCCGCTCGATGCGGAGCCAGGTCTTTTCGGCCGCTTCGTTCCCGGTTCCCATCGCTTCGACGGCCAAGTGGCTTGAAATGGCGTGGGCCAATTCGCCCGCGGAAAGGACCGGAAGTCCGGAAACCAGGCGGTGCGTCGGCAGGATGGCCAGGCCCGGATCGCTCATTCCCACCAGCATCATCAGCACGAAATTCGACGGATCCGATTCTCCGCGGTATTGGCCCTGTTCCTTGAGCCAGTTGCGATAGGTGTTGGCCGTTTCGTAGCGGTGGTGCCCGTCGGCGATGAAGATCGGCACGTCGCGGAGCCGCGCGCGGACCGCATTGATCACGCCGATGTTGGTCACGGGCCACATCCGATGGACCACACCGAGATGATCGGTCGCCTCGAGCGGCGTGGCGCCGGTGATGGCCTGCGCCAATTCGTCATTCGCCTCGCCGGTCGGGTCGGGATAGAGGCCGAAGACCGGGCTGAGATTCATTTTGCACGCCTTGGTGAGGGCGAGACGATCCGCCTTCGGCCCGGCGAGCGTCTGCTCGTGCGGATAGATCTTTCCTTTGCCGAATTCTTCGATACGGACGCGGGCCATGAACCCTTGTCGGACGTAGTGCCTGCCTTCCCAGTCGAATTCCTGGTGGTAAACGTAGAGAGCGTCTTCGTGTTCGCGGAGGAGGATTCGCTCCGACTCCCAGTGCCGCAGAAACGTGGCCGCCCGGCGGTAACGCGCCTCGGGATCGGCGTCCCCCGGTTCGTCTCGGTTGAGGATCAGGCGGATCACATTGCAGGGATGGAGATCGTACAGTTCCCGCTGTTGCTCGGGACTGATGACGTCATAAGGCGGGGCGGTCACGTCGGACAAGCTGCCGACCTGGCCCAAGTCGTATCTCCAGCCACGAAACGGATTCACGTCTGCCATCAGTCTCCTCCGACTCTGATTTCACCGGGCCAAATGCGGCGTTGCGTGCCGTTATTTGGACAGGGCGGTCCCCGCTTTGTTCTCCCGCTCGAGCTTCGCAAACGCCCGGCGGGCCTCGTCGATAAAGCGGGCGACGAGCCTAACATCCTTGACGCCCGGAGACGACTCAACGCCGCTGGCGACGTCGACTCCCCAGGGACGAACGGCCTCGATCGCTTCGCCGACATTCTCCGGACGCAGTCCGCCTGCGAGGATCAACGGTGGCCATTCTTGTCTTTGATATTCGTTTCGCAAGAGATCCCACGAAACGATTTTTCCCGTGCCGCCGTACAGGCCCTCGACCTGCGCGTCGACAAGATACGCATCGGCGGGCGACGAAGGGCCTTGGTGCCGCTTGAAATACTCGGCCACCGGAGCCAGACCCTTCGGCCCGATCTGGAAGGCGCGAATTCGCTTGGGCGGGGTCGCGAAAGTCCCCGGTTCATCGCCCACTTCGCCGAGCTCGTCGGTTTCCTCGGCGGAATGCAATTGGACTCCGCGAAGTTCGAAACCGACCGCGGCCTGCCGCATGTGTTCCGCGGTCGCGTCGACGAAAACGCCGATCGCCGCGATCGCCGGGGGTAATTCCTCGGCAATTTGCCGGGCCGCTGTCGGCGTGACAAAGCGAACGCTGCGCTCATAGAAATTGAGCCCGATCGCATCCGGGCCGAGCGCGGCAATCTCGCGCGCCAAGGCCGGATCGTTCAGGCCGCAGATTTTGATCCACATGGATTGAACGTACAAAACTTGCAAGCGGCTGACCAGTGGGCCCGAACGGCCGACGGTTACTCGTTGGTCGGGCCGGCGGCGGCTGTGTTATCATGGCTTTGCACGCTTTCACCAACCGATTCGGAGAGACCGACGATGAATGAGACCGGCAGCTCGGACCCCCTGTCTGCAACGCGACGCGACTTTTTGAAGACAGGAACCGCACTCGTCGGCGGTTCGCTCGTGGGGCAGCTCGGTTTGACCTCGATTGCCCACGCGGCCGGCAGCGGCGTGATCAAAATCGGGCTGGTCGGTTGCGGCGGTCGCGGAACCGGTGCGGCCTCGCAAGCCCTTGCCGCCGGCAAGGATATTCAGCTCGTCGCGATGGGCGACGCCTTTTCGGATCGGCTCGAGCAGAGCCTGCACAGCCTGAAGGGCCTCACGCACGACAGCGGCGGAAGCGCCCGGATCGATGTGCCCCCCGAACGCCGCTTTGTCGGAATCGACGCTTACAAACACGTGATCGAAGCGTGCGACGTCGTGCTGTTGTGCACGCCGCCCCATTTCCGGCCGGCTCAATTGAAGGCGGCCATCGAGGCGGGCAAGCACGTCTTTGCGGAAAAACCGGTGGCCGTCGACGCACCCGGCGTCCGCTCGGTGATCGACACCTGCCGCCAGGCCGAGGAGAAACGGCTGGCGGTCGTGTCCGGTCTCTGCTGGCGATACGACCCCGGCATGCGGGCCACGTTCGAGCGGATTCACAGCGGGATCGTGGGCGATATCGTTGCCATGCAGACCAGCTACGACACACACGGTCTGTGGATGCATCCGCGGAAGCCCGCCTGGAGCGATATGGAGTGGCAAATCCGCAATTGGCTCTACTTCACGTGGCTGTCGGGCGACTTCAATGTCGAACAGCATGTGCACAGCCTGGATAAGACCGCGTGGGCCATGCACGACCAATATCCGGTCGCCTGTAGCGGCACGGGCGGCCGCCAGACCCGCACGGGGCATGACTACGGCAACATCTTCGATCACATGGCCGTCGTTTACGAATACGACAACGGCGTCAAGACGTTCAGCCGCTGCCGCCAACAGGACGGCTGCGCACTCGACGTCACGGACCACATCTTCGGCACGAAGGGCCGCGTCGACGTCATGTCTCACACGGCGTTTGACCACGACGGAAAAGAGATCTGGCGCTACCACGGCCCCAAGAAAAACATGTATCAGGTCGAACACGACGCCCTGTTTGCCAGCATTCGCAGCGGCAAACCGATCAACAACGGGCACTACATGGCCAACAGCACCATGATGGGCATCCTGGGGCGGATGGTGGCGTATACGGGTCGGCGAATCACCTGGGAGCAGGCGATCAACTCGAAACAGAACCTGAGTCCGCCCAGCTACAACTGGGGTCCGATCGAGGTTGCTCCCGTCGCCATGCCGGGCATCACGCCGTTCGTGTAGGCAGTCGGCGGCGATCGGGATCGCTGTCGGCCCAGACATGATGGGACGGTCCGGCCTAGTTGTTTGTTCGCAGGCGTTTAATCCGCTGCTTTTTCAGCCATCGCAGAAACCGGTCGGGCCGCGTGAAGGCCGGCGGGACCGCGCTCCGCTGGATAAAGCCGTCCTTCACCGACAGGCCTCCCCACTCGTCGAGCACGTTTTGGCAAACCCGGTAGGCGCCGTTGCGCCATTCGCCGATCGGAATGCACCGATCGAAGCGGCCTGAGTGTTCGGGCTTCGCCTGCACGACGATATCGGTTTCCCGGCGCGGGATCTTGCGGACATGGGCGTTCTCATGCCATCGCTGCGCCGGGACGCTGGCGGCCGGAACAACGTTTTCAACGACATACAGTCCCAAAAGAGCGTAAATCAGCCGGTGTTCACACTGATGAACCGGGCGCAGGCCGCCGTAAAAGACGAGGATGTCCCCCTCGGTCATCTTCGCCATCCGCGCACCGCGGCGACCCCCATTGTCGCCATAAGTCAGACACTCGAAATCGGGGTCCAAATGCATGGCATGCGACAGCAAGTCGCGGGGAAAGCGCAGATCGTCGTACAGGTCCCGCTCGTGAGCCCCGCAAAACCGGTGCAGGGCAGGGAGGATCTCGCCGTAGCGCCGCTCGAGGCCCGGATGAAAGTGCGTTCCTCGTTTCTCGGGAATCGGCACGTAAACGAACCGTCGCTCGGCGTCGACCGGCGCGTTCCAAGCCCCGAATTTCTGGTCGACGCCGATTCTGACGAGGAGCGCCTGCATCTTTTTCGGACGATCACAATTTCCCCGGCGGGCGGACGTTTTTGCCTTTCGTCTTGGTGAGCGAGTCACCGAGATCCTCCCGCCCGGCCTCTCCCAGCTTTTCGAGGCGGGCCATCACGTCGGGATGCTGCGCCGCGACGTCCGTGGTTTCGCCGATGTCACTCTCGAGATTGTAAAGCGCGAGGCCGATCGTCTTGTCGACATAGCGGGTCGGCTTGCCGCCGGTGCCACCTTTTCCCTTCAAGCTGCGGTACGAATGGGGGAAATGGAGCTTCCAAGGCCCGCTGCGGACCGCCTCGAGGCCGGTGTTCCAGTAATAGTAGTACGCTTCGTGAGGGCACTTCGCTCCGGGTTCGCCAAACAGCAAAGGCCGAATGTCCTTACCATCGATGATCCGGTCGGAAGGAACGGGTGCCCCGGCCAGAGCCGCGAAGGTCGGCAAAATATCGATCGTCGCGGCCAGTTCCGTACACGTCGTCCCCGCGGGGATCTTGCCGGTCCAACGCATCACGCACGGCTCCCGCACGCCCCCTTCCCAAACGGTTCCCTTTCCTTCCCGAAGCGGGCCGGCAGAGCCGGCGTGATCGCCGTACGAGAGCCACGGCCCGTTATCGGAGGTGAAGATCACGAGCGTCCGCTCATTCAAACCGTGGCGCTCGAGCGCCTGCAGAATCTGGCCGACCGACCAGTCGATCTCTTCGATCACGTCGCCATAAAGCCCGCGCTCCGACTTACCGCGGAACTTGGAACTCACCCCGAGCGGCACATGCGGCATCGTGTGAGGCACATAGAGGAAAAACGGTTCGCTGTGATGGGCGTCGATGAATTTCACGGCCCGTTCGGTGTACCGCGTCGTGAGTTGCGAAATGTCAGGATTTTTTTCGATGACCTGATCGCCTTCGATCAGGGGCAAGGGAGGATTAGCTCGCGGATCGTTCGCGGATTGGCCTGGGCGTGGCCCCATGTCGTTGGAATAGGGCAATCCCAAGTACTCGTCGAAGCCGTGATGCGTCGGCAGAAACTGGCGCTGGTAACCCAAGTGCCACTTGCCGAAGATTGCCGTGTGATAGCCGCGCTGTTTGAGGACCTGGGCAAGCGTCCATTCGTGATCGCTGATGCCGGTCCGGCTTTTCGGACCGAGGGCCCCCAGAATCCCCACACGGTTCGGATAACAGCCGGTCAACAGGGCCGTCCGCGACGCCGAGCAGACGCCTTGAGCGACGCAGAAGCTGGTGAACCGCCGGCCTTCCTGAGCCATGCGATCGAGATTGGGCGTGCGAATACCGACGGCCCCAAAGCAGCCGAGATCGCCGTAACCCTGGTCATCGGCGTAGACAATGACGAAATTGGGCAACGACGCGGCGGGCCGTGCCGTCTGGCCCGCGTTCGTTGCCTGGCTTTCCAAGTGACAAACTGCAAGCGCGACGGCAGCCACTGTAAGAATTCTCATCAGCAACTCGTTTTCATGGGTGAAGCGGGTCGATTGGTCCTGATTTTCGATTCGCCAACGTTGATCTTAACCGGAACGAAGTTCCAAACCAGCAAACGGGGCCACCTTGCGTGCAGCAGACCGAAAACTGGGGTTCAGGGTCCTCGGAAACCGGTCTAGAATCCGCGGCCGCGTCGACGGGGCGCCGTGCAGTGTGACTTTCGATTCGAACGATCGATTTCTTTTTGGGCGACGAAGTGACGACCATTGATTGCGAAAGCGCGAGGATGGAAGCGGTGCGACAGGAGCCGTCCGCGATAACGCCGGGCGGCAACGCGTCGTTTCGTCGGCTTCAAGGGACGAGATACAAAGCCATCGCCTCAACGAGTGTCGCGCCCGACGAGATCCGGCGCGTCGTTGAATCGCCCGAGTCTCTGCTCGAAGGCCCCGAAATACAGGTCGTCAAACAGGGCCGATCGGCGCTGATCGTAAAGACGACTCTCTGCCTGTCGGAAACCGAGTCGCCGGCCGCCTACAAACGCAGCGGCTGTAGAAGCCCGGGCCGGCGGCTTCTGCGAAGTCTGCTTACGGCGCGAGCGGCGAGAAATCTTCACCTGGCGCACGCGATGTTACGCGACGGAATCGCCACGCCTCGCCCGTTGTTAGCCGTGTTGCCGCGTTGGCGCGCCTTCCTCCGTCCGTGTTATCTCGCCACGGAATGGATCGACGGGGCCGTCCCTATCGATGTTTTTCTTCGCCACGCAGCCCAATTTGAGGTGGGAAAGAAACGAGCCATCCTGCGCGCCGCGGCCGAATGCGTCGGACGTCTTCTCGGCACGCTCCACGCACGCGGTTTTACGCATCGGGATCTCAAGGCGACCAATCTTCTCATGCGTGAATCGGCCGGGCGCGTCGAAGCGTTCGTCATCGACCTGGACGGAGCCGCCAGCCCCTGGTTTCTCAGCCGCCGCACGCGCCTGACCAACCTTGCCCGATTGGTTCTTGCCACCGACGGCCTGACTCCAATCACGCACAGCTTGCGGCAGCGTTTTCTCCGGTCCTATCTCACCGCCGCCGGCGATTCCGCACCCTGGAAAACCACCTGGAGACAATTGGCGGAAATCTCTAGAATCCGCCGCTCGCGCAGGGCCCCACGCAGCCGGTCAGGTTTCTGATCTTTTTGCGTGGCAGGCGTCTTGTTTTGCGCCGCGCCGCCTGCCAACGATTGAACGGAATCGGAATGCGTGCGTCGATGATCGGTTCCCACCAAGCCGTGCCAGATTGCGATGAGTCCACCGTCCTCACGAGTCACGCGGCCGCGATCTGCCGTTTCGACCAGGAAGAGGTTGCTGAAAACTATCCCTCGCAATTCGGCGACGGATGGCGCGACCGGCGCGAGGTACGGAGCATCCGCCGCTCCTTGCTGAGAGTTCCACCCGGTTCGCATGTCTTGGATCTGCCGTGCGGCGCGGGGAGGCTCCTCGATATTCTCGCCGGCTCGGGGTTCCGTGTAACGTGTGCCGACTGTTCGGAACACATGCTTCGGATGGCCCGCCTGCGGTGGGAAACAATCCGCGGAAGCCGTAAATACAACGTATCCGACCCGGAATTCGTCGTTCGCGATGTGATGCACACGGGCTATCCCGATCGGCAGTTTGACGCGATCGTCTGCAATCGGCTGTTCCACCATTTTCGCGAGAGTGAAGTCCGCATTCGGGCCTTGCGGGAATTGCGGCGGATCAGCCGCGGGCCGGTCATCGTCTCGTTTTTCAACGCCTTCGCGATCGGATCGGTGCGGTTTCAGTTGAAGCACGCTTTCCGCCGCACCGTCGCTCAGGACCGTGTTCCGATTCCCGCCTGGAGCTTTCTCAACGACATCCGCCGTGCGGGATTGACGCCGGTCTCCTGGCACGCGGTGACGTGGGGCATCTCGCCGCAGTGGCACGTGGTGAGCGTTCCGACGGCCACCCGCATTGCGGGGGGCGGTTCGCAGGGCAACACGCCTCGGCCCGACGCGATCTAGCTTCGCGACAGGCGTTTCTCGCGGAAACCGCCTATCGCGATTTTGGAGCAAATGGAATGCAGATCGCTTTTCTCTCGACGCGGGCCGCAAAGCCGAGTTTCCGTTTTCGCGTCGTGCGGATGTTGCCCTCTTTTGCCGAGCGGGGTCATCGCTGCGAGACCTTTTTTCTCCCGTCCGGGATCTGGCAGCGGCTCTCGCTCTATCGCAAGCTGGGGCGGTACGACCTCGTCTTTCTGCAGAAACGCCTGCTGAGTCGGCCCGAGCTGATGATGCTGCGGCACAGCGTTCAGCGGCTGGTTTACGATCTGGATGACGCGGTGATGTACGACGGAGATGGATCAGAAGACCGTCGCCGCCAAAAACGCTTCGCGGCCATGATGCGGGCGGCCGACCTCGTCATCTGCGGAAATCAATACCTGGCCGACGAAGCGTCTCGCCTGACGGACCGCGTGACGATCGTGCCGACCTGCATCAACACCGAGGCCTATCACCCGCGATTGCGAAGCAGCGACCCCGGCCGTGTCACAGTCGGCTGGACCGGGAGCCGCAGCACCAATCCGTATCTCAACGACGTACTGCCGATTCTCTCCAAACTGCATGGGCCGATCGCGGTCAAAATCATTTCGGAAACGGTGGGCGGCATCGAATTATTCCGCCTGGGCCACGTGCCGCAAACGTTCGTTCCCTGGTCGCCAGAGATCGAGATCACCCAGGCTGCGACGTTCGATATCGGCGTCATGCCCGTGCCGGACAATCCGTTCACGCAGGGCAAATGCGGTTTCAAGGCACTGCAATACATGGCACTGGGAATCCCCGCGGTGTGCAGTCCGGTCGGCGTCAACCGGGACATCATCCACGATGGCGTGGACGGGTTTTTGCCGCGAACGCGGGATGATTGGTTTCAAACTATTGCCCGGCTGCTGAAAGATCCCTTTTTGCGCGAGACGATTGGCCACGCCGGCCGCCGCCGCGTGGAAGAGGCCTTTTCGCTGAAACTGCATGGCCCGCGCCTGGTTCAAGCCGTCGAGGCCGCCCGGCGTCCGCTCCGCAAATCGGCCTGACCGATTCGTCCGGCAACCCTTACATGCGGTTGGGCGACCGCATGGCTCACCGCCGAATACAAAGATAAGAGCGGTGCCCCGTGGACCATAAACGCAGCCTCTTTGTTTCCCTCGCCCTCGCGATCGTGGGATTCGGCATCGTCATGGTCTACAGCGCCAGCATTACCTCCTGGCCGACCGAGTTCGAGCGGATCTATCTCTCCCGCCAATTGGCCGCTTTGGCGGTCGGAGTCGTCCTGGCGGCGGCGTGCGCCTCGGTTTCTCCCGCGTTTTGGCGCACCGCCGCGCCGGCCTTGCTGGTGGTAACGATCGTGCTCTTGGCCGCCGTTCTTCTGCCGGGAATCGGAACCCGAGTTAACGGAGCGCGGCGCTGGCTGCGGCACGGCGGGTTTCAGTTTCAGCCCTCGGAGCTGGCGAAACTGGCACTCACGCTTTACCTCTGCCGGCAAGCCGCCCGCAGGAAGCTCGAAGCACCCACGTCTCCAGTCCGATCCGCACGCGCGAATTCGCGCTCTTGGGTTTCCGCTTTCAGATGTTGGATGATGGAATTCGGTCCGCTCCTGGTGCCGATCGCGGTGACGGCGGGATTGGTGATGGCTGAGCCGGATTTAGGGACAGCCATGTATCTCGTCATTTGCTCCGCGATCGCGCTCTTTGCCGCGGGATACCCGATGCGGTTTTTTCTGGTGGCCGGTGCGCTTACGGCTCCGGCGGCTGGTTGTCTTGCAGTGTTGCGCCCCTACCAGATGCGGCGATTGACCGGCTTTCTCGCGGCATGGTCCGACTGGTCGCAAATTCCCTACCAGCTCGACCAATCGATCGTCTCCCTCGGCGCCGGCGGATGGTTTGGCGTCGGGCTCGGTAGAGGTTGGCAGAAGCTCAGTTTTCTCCCCGAAGCGAACACCGATTTCGTCTTTTCGGTCGTCGGTGAAGAGTTGGGACTTGTCGGCACGTTGAGCCTGCTCCTGTTGTGGGCGGCCCTCTTCTGGGCCGGACTCGAAATCGTGCGCAGCGTCCGCAATGACCGCTTCGCCTCGAGCGCGGCCTTCGCGCTCCTCACGCAAACGGTCCTGCAAGCGCTCCTCAACATGGCAGTCGTGACGGCGCTGATCCCGCCTAAGGGGATACCGCTACCGCTCGTGAGTTACGGCGGCAGTGCGCTCGTCATGAACCTGGCCGCGATCGGAATTATCCTGAGCCTGTCTCGGAGTATGCAGCCCGCGCAGACGGTCCGCTCACCACTGCGGACGCGACTCGGCCAGCACCGGCTTTCAAGTCCCGCGGCCTGAGCCTTCGTGAATCACGTGCCGCAGGAGGTCGCGCTCGGTCTCTTCGTGGCGTCGGAAGGCCGTCGACAGCGCATCGAGCCGATCGCACACTTCGGCCCAGCCGTGAAAGCGACTCGGTCCGTTGCGCAGGTCAGCGACGAACAGCCCGAACGACGCCAACAGCGCCTGCTCCTCGGAACGCAGCCGCTGAACCACTTCGGGATACACGGCCTCGCCGCCGATTGCCTTGGCCAGTTCGCCGGCGCGATCTTCGTTCTGAAACTGATCGGCGACCGCACGCGCAAGCGACTCAAGGCGCTGTGACAGCTCGTCGTAGCGGGCGACGTCGGCATCCGGGAACGAACGGCTCCAGTGCGAGAGCTCCATCGCCTCGGCCAGCAGAGCGTATTCCTCAACCTCGCTTTCGCGAGGCATTTTTTCTTCGCCGCCGCGTGGACCTGCCTTTGCCACGTCGGCGACGGCCCGCACCATCGGCTGGCCGCAGCAAGCCGGCGGCGGCGCTGTGCCGTGCGGCTCATAGGCGATCCGACCACATATCAAGCAATGGAAGATGTCGTTGTGATCTTCCGCCATGGCCCTGCCTCCATTCCAGCCGTTCCAGCGTCCCGCATTCCGCGGCGCTCCGCCCCGATCTTGCCTGACGCTCCCGCGCAAGGACGCCGTTCCGATTTGAGGCGGACACCTTCAGAATAGGCGCGGCGTCCTAAGGAATCAATCCCTGGCACTTGCTCACTTTGCAGCTGTGCCCGCCGCTTGCTTAGAGCTGCCGGGCGCCCGTCGAGGGTGAGCGGCTCGACCCTTTGCAAAACGGCTGCGCGTCGAATGGCAGGTCGTCACCCTCATCATCGTCGAGATTCTGTCGACGATGTTTCACATTCGGCGGCGCTGAATAGCGCCGCGATTTCGCCGATGGACTTCGACCCGCTCGCCGGGTACGATGAACCGCGCAGTCCTCGAGGATCTGTAAGACCTCTGCCATGTTCGAATCGGGACTAATGTGTTGACCCTACAATTATGAACTGAGGGAGCCTCCTCGCTTTCCGGCCGCGTGTTTAACCGAGCTTTGCTTCGGCCCACACAACCCGGGACAGAGGTTCCCACCTTGCATTTACGGGTTCATAACATGTTTCCCCCGGACGGCATTGCGGCGGAGGTCTCTTTTTTTGTCTCGTGCGAGGTCGAGAGTCCCGGGTTGAAGGTCGTAGAATTGTGATCGTGTCCGCCTGGCGGACCTTCGACTTTGCAACTTCGCTGTTTGGACTCGACCGTGGGTCTGTTTGACCGCCAGGAAGCCGACAATCTCCAGCGACCATGCCCTTGGCCGCGCGGATGCGGCCCCGCACGATCGACGAGTTCGCCGGCCAGCAACACTTTCTCGGCCCCGGCAAGCTGCTGAGGCGGATGCTCGACGCCGACCGCCTCGTCTCGGTCATCTTTTACGGACCGCCCGGTACCGGAAAGACGTCGCTCGCCGAGGTGATCTCCCGGCAGACACAGCGCGAGTTCGTACCGCTCAACGCCGCCTCGTGCGGCGTCAAAGAGCTGCGGGCCGCGCTTGACGAGGCGCGCGACCGGCTGGCCGCGAGCGGCCGGCGCACCACGTTATTCGTTGACGAGCTGCACCGCTTCAACCGCACGCAGCAGGAAGTCATGCTGCCCGACGTCGAATCGGGGGTCGTCGCCCTCATCGGCGCCACGACGGCCAATCCGTTTTTCTCGCTCGTCTCGCCCCTCATCAGCCGCAGCCAGGTTTTCGAGTTCCGGCATCTGTCGAAGGAAGATGTCCTCGCACTCTTGCGCCGCGCCTTGGCCGACGCGGAGCGCGGGTTGGCTCGCTACAAAACGACCGTGACCGACGATGCACTCGACTTTCTCGCCGAGGTTTCCGACGGCGATGCGCGACGAGCGCTCAACGCGCTCGAGGTCGCCGTCGTCTCGGCGGCCGACTCGCAACAGACGGTCGATCTTGTCGTCGCGCAGGACTCGATCCAGAAAAAGGCGATTCAATACGACGCCACGGGGGACGAGCACTACGACGCGGCCAGTGCCCTCATCAAGAGCATGCGGGGCAGCGATCCCGACGCGGCGACGTACTGGCTGGCCCGCATGATCGAGGCGGGGGAGGATCCGCGGTTCCTCGCCCGGCGGATCGTGATCGCGGCGGCCGAAGACGTCGGCAACGCCGACCCGATGGCCCTCGTCGTCGCCACCTCGGCCGCGCAGGCGACCGAGCTGGTCGGCATGCCCGAGTGCCGCATTCCTCTGGTGCAGGCCGTCACGTACGTGGCGACGGCCCCCAAATCGAACGCATCGATCAAGGCGATCGACGCCGCTCTGGATGACGTCCGCAGTCGCCGCGTCCTCCCCGTTCCCATCCATCTGCGAGACTCCCACTACCCGGGTGCCAAGCGGCTGGAGCACGGCAAAGGTTATCAGTACGCGCACGACGCGGCGGAAGGCTGGGTCGATCAGGATTACCTCGGCGTCGACCGCCAATATTACGAGCCGGTCGACCGCGGCTTTGAATCCGAAATCCGCCGCCGGCTCGAGGAGATCCGTGAACGCCGGTCCGACCCGGCTCAGAACTCCGAGTGATCGATCGCGCGTCAGAACCTGAATTCAACCCATGAGCAACATCGGTTGGACCCTCGTCATCGCCGGCCTCGCGATTGCCGCGGTTGGGCTGTTTTTCGTCTTCGGCCCGTCGATTCCCTGGCTGGGCCGGCTACCGGGCGATATTCGCATCGAAGGGGAGCACACGCGGTTCTATTTTCCGATCACCACCTGCATCATTCTGAGCGTCGTTCTCTCGCTCGTGGCCTGGGTGATCCGAAATCTCAGCGCGCTGACCGAAGAACCGCGATTGTGACTCGCCCGCCGGCCGGTTTCTGGTATGTTGGCGGACTTGGGAACCCCGGGAAAACCGGGGCAGTCCGTCGGCATCTTGAAATCCACTGTTCGAGCCGGTTATGAGCCAAGCTTCTGCGATCGCATTGGGTCTCGACTTCGGGACTGAATCGGTCCGCGCCCTGTTTGTCGATCTGGAAGGGAACGAAAAAGCCTCCGCCGTCGTGGCCTATCCGCACGGGCAGATCATCGACTCGCTTCCCGGCACGAACGAACGGCTCCCCGCTGACTTCGCCCTGCAGCACCCGTTGGATTGGATCGAATCGGCCGCCCAGGCCGTCCGCACGGGGATCGCCAACGGCTCGCTCGACCCGGCCCGCGTGATGAGCATCGGCGTCGACTTCACAAGCTGCACCATGCTCCCCGCACTCCGCAACGGCACGCCCCTGTGCGTCGAGAGCCGCTGGGCGGCCGAAAAATTCGCCTGGCCCAAGCTCTGGAAACATCACGGAGCCAAATCGCAAACCGATCGGATCAACGCCGTCGCCCGCGAGCGGAACGAACCGTGGCTCGCCCGTTACGGCGGAACGATCGGCCTCGAATGGTTCTTTCCCAAGATTCTGGAGACGCTCGAAAACGCTCCCGCCGTTTACGAAGCGACCGAGGTCTGGCTCGAGGCAGGGGACTGGTTCGTGTGGCAACTTGTCGGCGGCGACGCGTCGCAGTTGCCCCGCTCGACGTGCCAGGCGGGCTACAAGGGGATGTGGCACCGCCGCGACGGGTTCCCCTCGCCCGATTTCTTCCGCGCGCTCCATCCGCAACTCGCCGACGTCGTCAACACAAAAATGCCCGGTCGCATGCTGGCCCCCGGGCAGTCGGCCGGCCGTCTCACGGCGGCCATGGCTGATCGATTCGGCTTGCCGGCCGGAATCCCCGTGAGCGCGGCCACGATCGATGCCCACGCGGGCGTTCCCGGGGCAGGGGGCGCCGAGCCCGGCACGCTGGTGATGGTGATGGGCACCAGCAGTTGCCACATGCTCAACGCCACGGTCGAGCGAAGCGTCCCCGGCGTGGCCGGAGTCGTGGAGGAGGGGATTCTCCCTGGTTATTTCGGCTACGAAACGGGTCAGGCCGCCGTCGGCGACGCGTTCGATTGGTTTCGCCGCGCGATGGGGCACGAGAGCTTCGAGCGGCTGACGAAACTAGCCGTTGCGCTCGCGCCCGGAGCCGACGGCGTGTTGTGCATGGATTGGTTCAATGGCTGCCGCACGCCGCTGATGGATGGCTCGCTCAAAGGGGCCTTTACGGGCCTCACCCTCAGTCACGGCACCCACCATTTGTACCGGGCCCTGATGGAAGCCTCGGCCTGCGGACTGCGATGGATTGTCGACATGCTGCGCGAAAGCGGCGTGCCGGTCGAGCGATTCATCGCCACCGGAGGCTTGCCGCATCACAATCCGCTCCTGGTCCAGATCTATGCCGACGTGTTGGGCGCGCCGATCGGCGTCCACCCATCGAAGCACGGCCCGGCCTTGGGAGCGGCCATTCTCGGCGTTCTGGCCGCCGGCAAAGAGGTCGGCGGCTTCGCGAACTCCTCCGCAGCGATCGCCGCCATGGCCGGCGAGCACCCCAACAAAACCGACCGCGCCCTCAGAACGGTGAAACCCAACGCCGAGGCCCACGCGAAGTACAACGAAGTCTACAAACGCTACCGCAACCTGGCCGACGCGCTCGTGAAGCTGAAGGACGAAAACGGAAGGATGAAGGACTTTACTGTCGGAAGGAGCTGATCGTCTTTAAGTTATTGCCAGATCGAGATCTTCCAAACGAAGGATCAGTTATGGGAGACTGGCGATGGATCGTCGTTTTATATTGCGCAAGGAGCAGATGCTGAAACAATGCGAGGTGTCGCCCGACCATGTCAGGAGATTGCCCGCGGAGCTCTCTGTTTTTCTCAAGCCGTTTTTGGACGGTTTGTCGAATGACCGTCAACGGCAACATGTTCAGCAGTTTTGCAAAGGGTTGTTGTCGAACGTGACTCGCAAGAACACGGAAGCGATCGCTTACGAGCAAGATCAGGATCGCCACGATCTGCAGCACTTCATCGGCAGTTCGACCTGGAACCACGTGCCGTTGATGGACGAGTTGTGCGGCCAGATCGCGGCCACGCTGGGCGAGGCCGATGGCGTGCTGGTCATCGATCCTTCGGCATTTCCCAAGCAGGGCCGGAAATCGGTCGGCGCGGCCCAACAATGGTGCGGCCGGTTGGGCAAAGTCACCAACTGCCAAGTCGGTGTTTATTTGGCCTACGTCTCGCGACGCGAACACGCCTTGTGCGACTTCCGACTGTATCTGCCCGAGGAATGGACGAAAGATCGCCAGCGCTGCCGTACGGCCGGCGTCCCGCCTCAGGTCCGCTTTCAGACGCGACACGCGCAAGCTCTGGAGATGATCCGGACCCGCGGCCCGATCCTGCCACATGCCTGGATCACGGCTGACGACGAATTTGGGAAAGTGACCCATTTTCGCCGAGATTTGCACGAATTGGGAGAACGCTACGTGCTGGCCATTCCGAGTAACATCACGGCCCGCATCCTGGACGGCCAGGAAGTTCCCCACTGCGGGCCCGGCGGCCCGACCGCTCGTCCGTTTGTGAGTGTGACCCGCATTCGCGATCAACTTCCTGAAGGGGCGTGGCAGTCGATCGACGTGCGTGATGGCGAAAAGGGGCCGCTGTTCGTGGAGATCGCCGTCGTTCCGCACGTGCAGACCATGGACAACCGTCGCAAACTGCCCTACGCCGAGGTCTTGATCCTCACGCGTTATCGCGACGAACACGACCTGCGACACGACGACATCTATTTGTCCAACGCATCGGCGAGCACTCCCGCCGCCGAGTTTGCGCGTGATCTCCGCCGAACGCCGCGTCGAGGAAACCATCCGGCGCGGCAAAAGCGAAGCCGGATTGGCCGACTACCAAGCGCGGACCTGGCAAGGTTGGCATCACCATCAAACACTCTCGCTCCTGGCGACCTGGTTCCTCGTGAGCGAATCACTTAAGGGACGACAAACGACACCGGCTCTCAGCGTTCCTCAAGTCCGCCAACTCATCGCCCGAACTCTGCAACAGCAATGGAACCTCTTGCATCCCGAATCCGTCGCCAATTCCGCGACCCGCCAACTCCGACGCAACGAAACCGCACGCTTCTACCACTACCAAAAACGCAAACGCTTACCCCCCTTACGCCCCGATCAACGACGATGATTCCGACAGTAAAGAGGATGAAGGATGAATGAAAGGCAGGGGGAGCCTCCCCTCTTATTCATCCTTCATCCTTCCGCCTTCATCCTTCCTAAGAGGACCACACCATGTCGACCGGATCGAATAACGGCAAACCGCCCAAGCCGCAACGGCTCGGGAAGAAAGAAGTCTACCTCGTCGCCAGCGGCGATCTGCGTCTCTCGGCCAACCAGAAATGCTGGCCGGCACAGAAAGAAATGGAAGAAGCGCTGACCCGCGCCGTCGAGGCCGAAGGTTATGCGGTCGTTCGCGCTCACCACTATTGCGAGCAAAAGCAGCATGGCTTTCTCGCCTCGCAGAGCGAGGGGATGCACGTCTTCGCCGGCCTCGACCCCAAGGCGCCCGTCATCGTCGCCGAGGCGGTCTGGCAATACTCGCACCACCTGCTGCACGGCCTGATCTCGCATCGCGGGCCGATCCTCACCGTCGCCAACTGGTCGGGCACCTGGCCCGGACTGGTCGGCATGCTCAACCTCAACGGCTCGCTCACCAAGGCGGGCGTGAACTACTCGACCCTCTGGAGCGAAGACTTCACCGACGACTATCTTCCGCGAGCGGCTGCACGACTGGCTCAAAACGGGCAAGTGCTCGCACAAGACGCGGCACGTCGTCCCGCTCAAGAAAGTGAAAGTCCGCCGCCAAGCACCGCAAGCTCGGCGAAGACGCTGGCCGAACAGCTCCAGCGCGACAAGGCCATCATGGGCGTGTTCGACGAAGGCTGCATGGGCATGTTCAACGCCATCATTCCCGACGAACTGCTCAATCCGACCGGCGTCTTCAAGGAACGGCTCAGCCAATCGGCCCTGTATTACGAGTCGACGCAGGTCAGCGACGACGAGGCCAACGCCGTCCGCAACTGGATGGAAGATCGCGGCATGAAATTCCACACCGGGCCCAAGCATGACGACGGATCTCACCGACGACCAGATCCTCCAGCAGTGCAAGATGTACATCGCCGCCGTGCGCATCGCCGACGATTTCGGCTGCGACGCGATCGGCATCCAGTACCAGCAGGGGCTTAAAGACCTGCTGCCCGCCAGCGACCTGGTCGAAGGGACGCTCAACAACGCCGACCGCCCGCCGGTCACGAGCCGCGACGGCAGACGCGAACTCTTCGCGGGCGAAGCCGCTGCCGCACTTCAACGAGGTCGACGAATGCGCCGGCCTCGACGGCCTGCTGACCTACCGCGTCCACAAGGCACTCGGCCAGCCGGTGGAAAACACGCTGCACGACCTCCGCTGGGGCGATTGGGACCGCTCGGGCACGGTGAGCGATTATGTCTGGGTCTTTCTAATCAGCGGCGCGGCCCCGCCGGCCCATTTCGGCGGCTGGCAGTGCGCCGACAGCGCACGCCAGCCGCCGATGTATTTCCGCCTCGGCGGCGGCACGCTCAAGGGCATCTCCAAGCCGGGCGAGATCGTCTGGACGCGAATCTTCATCGAGGACGGCGGCTCAAGATGGACCTGGGCCGCGCCGGTGTCGTCGAACTTCCCCAAGCGGAAACCGAACGCCGCTGGAACGCTCACCACGCCGCAATGGCCCATCATGCACGCCGTCACCTACGGCGTGACCCGCGACCAGATGATGGCCCGCCACAAGGCCAACCACATCCAGGTCGCCTACGCCAACAGCCCGGCCGAAGCCGACCAGGCCCTCTTTGCGAAGGCCGCCCTGGCCGACGAACTGGGCCTGGAAGTGGCTCTGTGCGGGACGAATGCCGATGGGAAACCGTGGCGGTGAGGGGAGAGGGCAGAGGGGAGGGGGAAGAGGGAATTCACTAGCGGGACGACAAGTTGCGTGACGCGGCGACGGATTACGCTCGCCAATTTCGCGAGCGAGGATTTGCTGTTTTTCCGCGATTGCTCGACGACGGCGAGGTTGAGCGGCTCAGGCGGGCGATCGAGGCGATTCCCGATTGCGATGCCGTCCGGCGGAAGCGGAATGTTTACGGCGTCCGCAACCTGCTTGACTTGTCGCCCAACGTCTGCCGGCTGGCCGGGCTGCCGGAGATTCGCCGGCTGGTGACGCCGATCCTGGGCGAAGAGGCGTTCGCCGCCCGTGCCATATTCTTCAACAAAGTGCCGGGGGCGAATTGGGCGCTCGGCTGGCATCAGGACCGCATGATCGCTGTCGCCGAAAAGGCGGAGGTTCCCGGCTTTCTCGCCTGGGGACAGAAGGCCGGCGTGTGGCACGTGCAACCGCCGCCGGAAATCATGGCCGCCATGGTCGCCGTCCGTGTGCATCTCGACGATTGCGGCCCCGACAATGGCCCTTTGCGCGTGCTGCCCGGCTCGCACCGCTGCGGCTGGCTGGACAATGAAATCGGCCGCTGGAAACGCGAAGTCGCAGCCGTCCCATGCCTGGTCGAAGCCGGCGGCGCCGTCACGATGTGCCCGCTCATCCTGCACGCCTCGTCGCGGGCCGCCTCTCCCAGCCATCGCCGCGTAATCCACATCGAATTCGCCGGGCAAGAACTGCCCGGCGGCTTGCGGTGGCATCGACGCATCACCTGATGCCGACGAGCCGCCGGCTTTACGCCGGCGGTCTTCACGGGCGCGGATAGCGGCGGTCACCTTCATCGCCCAGTCGCAAAGACCGCCAGGGTTAAATCCGGCGGCTCGTGATCATGGCACGCGGTTGCCAATCGTCTCTCTGCAATCGTCGGCTGTCGCTATTTTCCATTCGCGCGAATGCGCTGTGCCGTCCCGCTAGACAAATTTGCTGCATCGGCTGCGTCTACATGTCGTACGGCCGGATTATGCAACTTCCCTCTGTCATTCGCATCGTCGCGTTCGAGTTCGCCGGCGGGGACGCGTTCTTCGTGGGACTCGTTCTTTTGACGGCGGCGGCCATCGTCGCCGCCTGGCGCGACGGTCCGCGTGTGCGCACCGGCTTACGGCTGGCGACGATTGTCGCGGCGATCGTGATTGCCGCATCCGGCACGCCGTTGCCGTTTTGGTTTTATGGCATCTGCGTGATGCTGATCGGCCTCTCGCTCTGGCCGCGGCCGTTGCCTGCCGCAAGCATCGTCCTCCGGCGGCGTTTTCGCGCAATCGTTGGGTCTCTCGCACTGTGGTGCGCCGTGGGTGGCGTTTGGGAGATGTCCTATCGACTCTCGCCTCGGCTCGACGGCAGAGGCCCGTACGATTCGCTTGTCGTCATCGGCGACTCGGTCAGTGCGGGCTTATTGGGACCACGCGAGCGGACCTGGCCCAGGCAGTTTCGCGAGCGTTATTTCAACAATGTCGTCGACCTGTCGGCCGAAGGGGCCACCGCGCAGAGCGCGCTCCGCCAGGCTCAAGCGCTCAATGCGCGTGCGGAGAATGTCTCCGCCGTCGTGCTGATCGAGATCGGCGGCAACGATTTTTTCGAGTCGGTCCCGCCCGCGAATTTCGCGGCCGATCTCGATCGCCTGCTGACGGCACTCCGCCAGCCGAACCGCCAGCTCGTGATGCTCGAACTGCCGCTGCCGCCGTTCTACAACGCCTACGGCCGCGTGCAGCGCGAGCTGGCGGCACGGCACCGCGTGCCGCTGATCACGAAACGCGATTTCGCGGGCGTCGTCTTTGCACCCAATGCCACGCTCGACACGGTGCACCTCTCAGAATCGGGCCATGCCCGCTTCGCCGAGATGATTTGGCGGCACGTGGGAACTTTACTGCGCACGCCGTGAGCTGTCTGGATTTCGTAGTGGTCCGCCTATCTATAAATGTCATGTTGAGAATGCGATGGCTGCAGAAACAGGCAGGCAAACGAGTCCCGACGCCAGCTTGCCAGGAAGAGAATTACCACCAAGTCGCAGATCCGCCGCGGCGGGACACCAAGGCACCAAGAAAAGACAAAAAAAGACCTTTTAACAGGAGGAAACGGAGGCAACAGAGGAAGGAAGACCGAGGCCTTTCTCCGTTACCTCTCTTACCTCCTGTTCAATTCTTTGGTTTTCTGCATTTCCTTGGTGTCTTTGTGGTAAAAAACTGCCTTTATCCGGCCCCCGTCTCGTATTCGCTGGGATCAACCCGTCGGCTCGTTGGGCCCTCCGGCAAAAAATGCCGTTCCTGATTTTGAAAGAGACGCGCGGAAACGGCCGCAAATGCGGAAGCCTTTGCGCCGCCTCCGTGCGCGGCACGGCAACCGATTCTCGTGGCTTCAGATTTCAGCTCCCCTTAATCATCGCACGGCTCGCCTCCCTAGAATTTTTCCGAACGACGGGTCGCCGGAATGCCCGACGGGCGACGTTTCGCCCTCGGATGCGGCGGTCGTTCGGCGGGGCCGCTTTGGCGGAATCCGCTGAAATCAAACTGTGAGGAGATTGTCGTGGTTGGAAGAATTTTCATTCGATGTTTACCCGTGGCCGCGCTTTTGGTCGCGGCAATGAATATTCCCTACGCTCAGGCTCAAGGTGAGCGCGACGGGCAGGGGCACCGTCATGGCCGGCACGCGGGGCGGATGGCCCACGGGGTCAACGCGCTCGGCGTGCTGCATGACGAGGCCGTCCAGCAGGAGTTGGCTCTCAGTCCTGAGCAGACCGATAAAGTGCAGGATTTGCTCGCCCAGGTCCACGAAGAGTGGTCGCGGCAAATGGAGGCGGCCGGCGGCGGCCGCGGCGAGCGCAGCCAATCGGGCGAAGATCGCCATCAGCACTTTGCCGAGTCGCGGTCGAAGTTTGCCGAGATTTCGCGAAACGTGAACGAACAGTTTCGCGGCAAGTTGGCGAGCATTCTGAATCCCGCACAGCAAACCCGCCTGCATGAGATTGCCATCCAGGCGGCCGGCACGCATGCCTTTCAGGATGCGGAAGTCGTCCGCCAGCTCGGTTTGACGCCGGACCAGCAGGAGCACCTGGTGGCCGTGGAGCGGGAATTTGCGCAGAAGTTTTCCGAACTCCGTTCGGAGGGGGGCGAACGGCATTCCCGGGACCAATTCTCGAAGATGCACGAGCTGCGCCAGAGGAGCTGGCCCAGTCGGTCGGCGTGTTGACGCCGACGCAGCAGCAGACTTTTGCCGCCATGACGGGCAAACCGTTCACCTTCGGCCACCATCACCGCGGCCATGCCCGAAACGGCAACAGCCGCAACGGCGGCCCCTCGGCCTGATCGCGAGTTCGAGCGATGTTCGGTGTGCCACTGCTAAACGGCTTCCGTTTAGCAGTGCTCTTGCCGAATGACGATGGAACTTTTTTGCAGCAGATTCTGCAGTTGCCCTTGCGGTCGCTTTCGACTTGCCTCGAAACCGGAGCTGAGCTTTCGGAACAGCAAGGACGCTCGAAAGAACACTGCTGAGCCGGACCCAAAGGGTACCCCGCTCAGCAGTGCCACCTGGCGCTGGACTGACGAGCCGCCGGCTTTACGCCGGCGGTTTTTTTTCGTCAGCGCGTGGTGCGCGGCTGGGGACCGCCGGCGTAAAGCCGGCGGCTCGTCAAGATAACGTGACGCGCTGTCGCCACTCACGCCTCGCCGTTTTGTCACGACAACGCGATGACGGGCAACGATTAAAGACGACAAATCGCGCACAAGGCGTCGTCGCCGAGCTGCTGGGCGTGTTGCCGAAACGCAACGTGTGGAGTGCTCGAGCCGGAGAGATCGGGTTGATTCCGGCTTGCCGCGGACTAGGTTTGAGTATTGAGCGCAATTCCGGGGAACGAAGGCGTTTGATGACAACGACCTGTGCCTTGAGGCTGCCGTCACCAGCGCGGCTGCGGGATTTAGTCCATTCGATCGAGCAGGCGGCGTCGGCGGAGGCGCCGGCCGACCTGTGGCAATACGCGCGGAAGGAGACGTTCCAGCAAGAGTTCGGCCGCGAGCGGCGCCGCGACCGGCGTTATTCACTCATCACCAACGTCGTCGTCGCCCCCGTGGATGGGAAATGCCGACAGGCGGGCGAGCCGTTTGTGGCCCTGTCGAGCGGCATGTCGGTGAGCGGAATTCGCCTGATCCACACCTGCCCCGCGCCGTCCGAATTGCTGTTTTTGGAGATCGGCCGCGATGCGGTCAAATATCTGCTGAGCGTGCTGCGGAGCCGGCCGGTCGGCCCCTGTTTCGAGATCGCCGGTCAACTCGTCAAAGTCGACGCGGAGGAACCGAGTCGACCGCCAATTCTGACGACGACCGCCGCGGAGCCCGTGATCCGCGTCGCCGAGCGAGGCGGAATCGAGAGTCCCTTGGCGCCGACGGCCGAGGAACTGGCGCAGTGGGCGGCTTTCACGGTCGCCACGGAGGCCCTGCGGGCCCGCAGCTAGCACGCCCGGGTTCGGTCGCCGTGCGCCGACCTGACGAGCCGCCGGCTTCACGCCGGCGGTCTTCGAACAGTGCGTCGAGCGCCGCGGGAAAGACCGCCGGCGTAAAGCCGGCGGCTCGTTAAGGCATTTTGACGCCCGTTCGCCCGGGGAGCGATCAAGGGTCGCTGTCCGGGATCGGGGGCAGCTCCGGCAGCGGGACGATCCGGGCCGAGAGGGGTTTGGTCTCGAGAATGGCGATCGTCGGTTTGCGGTAGGTCCAGCCGCTCGTCTCGCCGGGGTTGAGGAAGAGCACGCCGCGCTCGTCGGTGCGGATGGACGGCTTGTGCGTGTGGCCCGTGACCACGACTTGCGTTCCCTCGATCAGTCCGCGAAGTTGTTCGGGGATGTGGGCGACGAGGATCCGCACTCCGTCGGGCGTTTCTACGCCGAACGGGCCGCCGGCGATCGGGCCGACGATCCGCATGCCGCCTTGGAGGCCGATCTGGTTGCCGTCGTTGTCTCCGAAGCAGGCCACGACCGGACAGTGGAGTTTGCGCAACGGAGGGACGACGATCGGCGACACAAAGTCGCCGGCGAAGATCACCAACTCGCACTCCTCGCGGTTGAACGCGTTCACCGCCAGGCGGACGTTGTCCACGTGGTCGTGAGAGTCGGAAAAGACGCCGATCCGCATGGGCCGATTATACCTCGTCGGAAACGAGAACCCGACGCCGCAACGCGTGTCGCGGCCGGCCGTTCTCAGCTTTTCGCATCAAGATTTAGGGGGGCGAATCGGTTTCGTCGAAAGATCTGTTCTCATCGAAGCGTCTTTTGCTACCATCCGCCGCCGCAGCCGAGTCGCGACCTGCCGGGCACCGCCGGGACGACCCCCGACGGTCGCCCCAGGAACCCGAATGACCCAGTCGAGGTCTCGGCCGCGGTGCCGTCGATAGACAGGAGACGCGAGTCATCTGTCGACAAACGAGTGGTGCGACCTCCCGGGAATGCGATGTTCGTTTTGCGTGATTTGCGGACGAAATCGCGATTGGGGCTGTCCGTTCCGATCGGGCGGTCCACTCGAGGGATGTCAAGAAACAGGAGAATGCCGATGACCAGGATGTTTGACAAGCGTTGTGTTTGGGGTCTGCGAGTTGTCGCTGGCGTCGTGGGGTTCTTGAGCCTGGCACTGGCCGTGCAGGCCGAGCTCCCGCCGCGCGAGTACCGGCGGATGCAACGCGAGGCGCCCGAAGAGGTACGCATTCACGTGTTGCGCGTGGAGGAGGCGCCGCTCCGCGAACGGCCGCGCGAGCGGGAAATTGTGATCCAGGCGAAGGTGGTGCGGATTGCTCGCTCGGCGGCCCGGATCCACGAGGGCGAAGTGATCCGGATCACGTACCGCCATTACCGCGACGAGCGGGAAGTCGCCGGCCCCGGCGAACCGCAACTCTTGGAGCGGGGCCAAACGTATCCGGCCT
This sequence comes from uncultured Planctomycetaceae bacterium, assembly GCA_963833105.1. Lineage (GTDB taxonomy): Bacteria > Planctomycetota > Planctomycetia > Planctomycetales > Planctomycetaceae > DASPSM01. The sequence continues at coordinate 209,896 of CAWHWU010000014.1, read as the reverse complement.
TTCTGGCGAAGGTGGAAGGCGAGAGACGCGTCTTCAGCCCGGCCGCGGGCCGATTTTCCTTCGAACGATTGGACGAGCGACGCCCGTAGTGCTGCGAGCACTCCGGTGTCGCGACGGAAGCGTCCTTTTTGCCGACGCTTGCCGCCGCGGGACCGCTGCCTGTGGGTTGGACGCGCTCTCATCCCGCGGGCGGATCGCTGATCGGGCTCATCTTTTTGGCATTGCACCAGGAGGGCGAGGCTGCTCGCCCTCCTGGGAGCAAGCCGCTCCACAGAGGCCGAGCGTCATCCCGGCGGAGCGTTCTCCCGCGGCGAGGTGTCCTCTGCGACCGCGGCGCGGCACGCTCCGTTTTGTGAATTATTCGAGACGAGTCAAGGGCCCCGGGCGACGGTTTGGAATTTTCTGTGGTCACTCCCCCTTTTTTTGCGCCGCAGAAAAAGCAGAAAAATACAGTTAGTGCCCAAGATTGTCCAAAGATTGTACAGGCCGCGCGGAGTGGACACTTGGGTGAATGAGACAAATCGTGAATTAAGGGGGGTCTCCCGCCAGCTCGGAATCGATTCGGCCAATCAGAATTGCTGTGCCAGGCGGTCGACGATCAGGCGGCCGATGTTGAGCGAGGCGGTGGCAGCGGGGGAGGGGGCGTTGAGCACGTTGACCACGTGATCGTGCACCTGGATAGCGAAGTCGTCGACGAGACTGCCGTCGCGTGTGAGGGCCTGCGCCCGGACGCCGGCAGGGGATGGGTGCAGCTGCTCTGAGCGAATTTCGGGCACCAGCCGTTGCAGCGAGCGGACGAAGGCGGCCTTGCTGATCGAGCGCCACATTTCGCCGAGCCCCTGTTTCCAGTTCCGCGCGGCCATCCGCAGAAAGCCGGGGTAGGTCAGCGACTCGACCAGGTCGCGCACATTCACGTCGCCCAGATGATAGCCCTCTCGCGCGAAGGCCAGGACGGCGTTCGGTCCGCATTCAACTCCGCCCAGGGCCATCCGCGTGAAATGCACGCCAAGAAACGGAAAGGCCGGATCGGGGACGGGGTAGATCAGGTTGCGGCAGAGGTGCTCGGCCGCGGGGATCAATTCGTAGTATTCGCCGCGGAAAGGGACGACCTTGGCCTCCGGCTTGACTCCGCTCATCTCGGTCACACGGTCGCAGTACAAACCGGCACAGTTGACGACGTATTTCGCGGCCACTTCGCCGGACGTGTGCAGGACGACATTGCCGGTCGGCTCGTGGTGAATCGCGGTCACGCGGGCCTTCGTGACGATGCTGCCGCCGGCCCTCTCGATGTGCGCGGCCAAGCGTTGGCTAACGCCTCGGTAATCAACGATTCCGGCTGCGGGGACATGGATCGCGCGGATGCCGGCCGAGTGGGGCTCCAGTTCATGGAGGCGTTCCGGCCCGATGACTTCGCATTTGACGCCGTTGGCCTGGCCCCGCTCGAAGATCCGCTGCAGAGCGGGCAGCTCGCTCTCTTCGATGGCGACGATGACCTTCCCGCAGATGTCGTGGGCGACGCCCTCTTCCTGGCAAAATTTGATAAGCGCGAGTCGCCCCTCTCGGCAATTGACCGCTTTGAGAGAGCCGGGCTTGTAATAAATACCCGAGTGGATCACCCCCGAATTGCGTCCCGTCTGGTGCTCGGCCAGACCGGCCTCTTTTTCGAGCAGAATGATTTTCTTGCCGGGGAACTGTTTGACCAGTTGGTATCCCGTGGCGAGCCCGACAATGCCTCCACCAATGATGACGACGTCTGCGCTCTGCATTCCGAGTACCGCTGGAGTCTCGCTCGAACCGGCCTGTTGAATTGGGAGAAGGAACTGAGATAACAAGAAATCAGTCGTGCCGCCAGGAGACGACACGGGCATCCGGTTCGAGGGGGGCCACGGGCCGCGACAGGAGTCGCTTTGCCTCCGTCAGCAAAAACCCGGCGTCCAGAAAAGGTTCGAAGCTGACGTCGTTCCAACGCACGAAGCCCTGGGTATCGACCAAAAATGTGCCGTGCAGCGAAATCTGCTCGAAATCGTCGTAGGCACCGTAGGAGCGGAACGCGGTGGAATCGGGATCGGCCAGCATCAAATAAGGGAATGCTCCGCCGGTCGGCCGGCTGGCGTCGAGCTGTTTGGGGGCCAGGTCCGCCAGCGATTTCTTGATCCCGGCCTGATCATCGGTGCTGATGGCAATCACCGTCAGGCCCGCCTGTTTGTACTGGTCGGCCTTCCTGGCGAAGGCGGCCAGCTGCTGCTGGCAGTGCAGACAGCCGCGACCTAAAAAGAAGAGGAGCACGACCGGCTTGCCTCGGTATTCGGAGAGCGTATGGACGCGGCCCTGGGAATCCGTCAGTTTCCAATCGGGCGCGGACCAGGGCGCCATTCGAGGGGTCCCAAAGAGGGAAGGGGCCGACGTCCGGCGAGCGCCTGCTGAATCTTCTGGGGCAGTCGCCAATCGGTCGGCAAACCGAACTGGCGGGCGAGGGGAGCCAGCCGCGCCAAGGTCGGCGTATCGAGATCGGCCGTCCCCGCTAAATCGCGCAACGTTTCGAATTCGTCGCGGGCCTCGGCCATTTTGCCCGCTTTGTACAGGACCTCGACCAGGTTCGCCTGCGGCCTCACCTGGTGGGGACGCTCGCTCGCGAATTGGCGGGCCGACCACTCGGCCTGCTCGAAATCGCCCACATCGAGCTGTTTTTGCGTAACAACGGCAAAATCGACGTTAATGGCGTTGGAAGGCAGGTTGACGAGCGCGAGATGGCAAGAAAAAAGCCAACCCGCGATCACGGCAGTCCCAACTCCACTCAAAATCGCGCGAAACATTCGCCGCGCAGAAACCAGAGAAGAGCCGTCTCCCCCACGGCCAGAAGTCCCAGATAAACCAGGAGTCGTCCGCGACTGAGAAAGAAACCCGTGAGAATCGCTCGATACGACTCGAGTTGGGCGATCTGCGAATCGAGGGAGGCCAACGGGCGGCCGAACCGTGTTTTGACCGCACCCAAGGCGTTGGGCTGTTCAATCTGTGGTCGCCGACTCGCTTCCTCGAATGCCGCTTGTCTCTGGGCCCGTTGCTCATCGCGCAGTTGACGGAGTGCGGCCAACTCCTGGTCGCCGTTTGGGATGTCGTTGCGGCAATAGTACGCGATTCCCAGGCTCGCATGCACTTTCGCCTGCTCAGCCGGCAGGCGAGTCATCTCGATGTAGCCCGATTTGCAGTCGTCGATCAGTTCGTCCCACAACTCAAACCGCCGCAGGAGCTGCATCAGCCGCTCGCGGCCATAAAAGGCGCTCGATCCATGCGACTCGTGCGGTCGTTCTTGCGCCGAATCGTCTGATCCGGCCGCCTCTTCGTCGTTCTTTCCTTTGTCCCCCTTTCGCCTCCCGACTTCTTCGGGCGGTTCCAGCGCATTAAAGAGGGGATGCCGCGGCAGGTCGATCATCTCCATTGCCACACGCCGAGCCTCGCGAACGCGGCCCAAGTGCATGAGCATTCGCACCAGCCATTCGTTGCTGTGGGCGTACAAGTCGACGTGGTAGGGAACCACGTGATCGTGCATCGCCCGGGCGTTTTCGGTCCGCAAGGACGCCTCCAACTGCCAGGCCGCCTCGGCGTACCGCTTGAGCGGCGTGTAAATGTGGGCCGGCATGTGCCACATGTGGCCGATTGAGGGGGCGGAATCCCCGGATTTCGCAGCCGATTCGAGCCCCCGGCGGTACGCGTTGGTCGAGTCCGCAATGTGGATCACCGCATGATGAATTGGATGCATTGGATTGACGCGCAGAATGTCGTGCGCCAACCCCATGGCGTATTCCATGTCGCTCACGGGGGCGCCAGTTGCGGTACCCTTGGGAAAGAGCCGCCGAATCTCGAAGGCTTTGGCTTCGAGATCGTCCGGATACTTGGCCATGAGGGCCCGGTATCCAGAATCGTTGGTCAGCGCGTCGATATACATCCGTTCGCGTTCGGAGAGGCCGGTTTTGTGTCTGGCGGCCTCGGCGGCGAACTGGGCGGCACGCGCGGGGTTCAGCTGAGCCGCCTGCGCCATTCCCCAGTAGGCGATCCCGCAATTCGGATCGAGTCGGGCCGCCTGGCGAAACGAACGCTCCGCCTCGCTGAACCAAAATCCATGAAGCTGACCAATCCCTTGTTCGATGAATTTTTGAACGAGCGGATTTTTCGACGAAACAGGGAAATGGACGTTCCCCGTCCCGCCCATCAGGTAGGCCTTCTGCCGCGGCCCCTGATTAAACTCCTCGCCGTAGTGCGAATGACCGGGAAGTAAACCGTCATCGCCCCGCGCCGCACCGCAACAGGCGCTGAGAACGCCGCACAGGATCAAGATGTCGATCAAACCTTTCGCCATCAGGCACTGCTCCACCTTCAGTCTCTACGCCGCCTGCGTGACAAACAAGGGGTCAAAGGTGAGCAGGGCTCGCATGCCCAAACATTCGAGGATTCTGGCCGGATGGCCAAATGGGGATCTGGCGACTGGTTTTCCGTCGCCCCGACCTGAGCAAGATCTCCAACCCGCGCGTCGCGTTGGAAAAGATTTGGCTCCGGACCTCTAACCAGTGATGTTGCGATGGTTTGTGCACGCTGATTAAGATCGACGAGACGCCTCGCCGAGTGTTTTTTTGACCTGGACCAATGAATATGCCTCTTCGGCCGACGGGAGCGGTCACAGCCGTTGTTGTGATCCCGTTCTCGCTGATCCTTGCCGGCTGTAATTCGGGTGGGCCCGCAACCGTGGCCCTGCCGGCTTCGCCGGTCGCGGCGGCTTCAAGTGGTCCGCCTGCGGATCCTCCCCCGCCGGTGCCTTATGTACCGCGTCCGAAAAACTCACTTGTCTTCACCAAGGACGTGGCGCCGATCGTCTTTCACCACTGTTCCAACTGTCATCACGCAGGGGACATCGCTCCGTTTCCTCTCGTGAACTACACCGACGTCCAAAAGCGGTCGAAACAGATCGCACAACTCGTTGAGCGCCGCTTGATGCCCCCGTGGCCGGCGGTGCCTGGTTATTGCAAGTTCGAGGGTGATCGCAGTCTGAGCGTCGATCAGATGGGCCTCATCGCCCAGTGGGTCGCTGAAGGTTGCCGCGAGGGGAATCCCTCCGACCTGCCGCCACTGCCGGAGTTTCCGCAAGGCTGGAAACTCGGTCCGCCCGATCTCGTGCTGACAATGAGCGAACCGTATCGACTCGCGGCAGACGCGAAGGACGTGTACCGCAAGTTCGTGCTGCCAGTCCCGCTCACGGAACGGCGGTACGTGCGCGCCTACGATTTCGATCCGGGAAACCGCAAGGTCGTGCACCATTCGATGATCCGTATCGACCGCACCGGTTGGTCCCGGTATCTCGACAAGCAAGATCCGCTCCCCGGGTTCGAGGGGACGATGATGGGAGGCGACCAGTCGCCGGAAGGCATCTTTATGGGCTGGTCACCCGGAAGCCTGCCATCACGCCAGAACGGCGCGTTCACCTGGACTCTGCAACCCGGGACGGATTTCGTGCTGGAACTTCACATGAACGGGACCGGCAAGCCGGAAGAAATTCAGTCGTCGGTCGCGCTCTATTTCACTCCCGAGCCGCCGCAGACTCATCCTTGTCTGGTCCAGTTGCAGAATGGAACGATCGACATTCCCGCCGGGCAGAAGGACTACGTCGTCGAGGATCAGTACGTTTTGCCCATCGACATTCGGGCAATTGACTGCTGGCCGCATGCCCATTACCTCTGCCGCGATATGCAGTGCTACGCTGATTTTCCGGATGGGAAGCGGATCTGGCTCTTGCGGATCAAGGACTGGGACTTCAATTGGCAGGCTTCGTACACGTATGCGGAACCGCTTTCTTTGCCCCGTGGAACGACGCTCCACTTGCGTCTCGCCTATGACAACTCGATCGACAATCCCCGCAATCCGCACAATCCGCCCCGGCGCGTCCATTTCGGTCGCAAATCCGACGACGAAATGGGCGAGGTGACGCTCGAAGTCCTGGCACGAAGCGAGCTGGATGCCGGTGTCTTGCGCAACGATTTCGGCCAAAAGGACAATCAAAACTGGATCGCGATCTACGAAAATCAAATAAAGTGGCGACCCGACGATTGGGAACCGCATTACAGCCTCGGTCTGTTGTATGCCGCCCGGGATGATGTCAATGCGGCTCTCCACCATTACCAGGAAGCCGTGCGCCTCAAGCCGGACAGCGTCTGGGCACGCAATAACCTGGGAACGATCTTTTTGGGCCTCGGCCGGTTGGACGATGCGGCGGCGCAGTATACTCAGGCCCTCCGCGTCGATCCCGCAGACAGCAAAGCCCATAACAACTTAGGGTTGGTACTTTTGCAACAAGGCAAATTCGAGCCGGCCTCGGTGCAGTTCGAACAGGCGCTGCGAGGGAATCCGCATTTCCCGGAGGCGGAGACCAATCTGGGAATGGTCTTCGCCCACCGCGGCGACCTGCGGCAGGCCGCGGACCATTTTGAGCGGGCCCTGAAGATCAACCCCGACTACGAGCAGGCTCATATTTATCTCAACCAGATCCGCGGATCGCAGTCCCCGAACCCTTGATGAGGCGTCCATGTCCACCTCGCCCCCAATCAAACCCCGTCTGGCCTCGCTCGATCAGTTCCGCGGTTACACCGTGGCCGGGATGTTCCTGGTGAACTTCCTGGGAGGCTATGAGTCGTGGATGCCGCCCGTCCTTTTGCATCATCACAACTATTGCAGCTATGCCGACACCATCATGCCGCAGTTCCTCTTCGCGGTCGGATTCGCGATGCGGCTCAGTTTCGGCCGCCACGTGCAGACAGAAGGACTCAGGGGCGGATATTGGCGGATGGTTCGGCGGATTGTCGGACTGTTTTTGGTTTGTTTCGCCATTTATACGTCCGGCCGCGCGGTGGCGAGCTGGCACGAGTTGCTCGGACGCGGGACGTGGGACGTCCTCTGGCCGTACCTCAAGCGGGAATGGATGGCGACCTTGGGTCACATTGCCCTGACATCCCTCTGGATCTTGCCTGTCATTCGAGCCGGAGCCGGCGTGCGGATCGCCTTTGCAATTCTGTCGGGCGCCGCTCACGTCGGCCTGTCGCATTGGTTCAATTACCACTGGACCAATACGGATCCCAACGGAATCGACGGCGGTCCGCTCGGCTTCTTGACCTGGACGATCCCGGCCATCCTGGGAACCGTGACGTGCGACGCGATCGTCGGCGCACCTGGGCGGCCGCCGCTGGCTCGTCTGACCTTTGTCGCCCTGTTGATTATGGGGCTCGGCTACGTCTTTTCCTGCGGTACGCGGCTCTACGACCTGTCCCCGGCCCAACTCGCACGGCTCAAAGAGGACCGCAAGGCGCAGGACGAAGAGAAGCACAAAATCAACGACCAAATGGAGGCAATCAAAAAGCGGATCGCCAAGCACTGGGACGAAGTCAAAGATGTGGAGGAGAAGGTAACGGAGACTCCGTCGAACCGAGTTGAGAGCAGAGCTCGCCAAGCTCATGTCGATTCCCGCCAACGCGGGGCGTCCGCGAGGCGAGCTGATTGACGAGGCAGAGCACAAGTTGCCCGCGGCTCCCGCCGATTCACCTTTGGGCCAGCTCGAGGCGCAACGAGCCAGCTTGCACCAGGCGGATGCCGAGGCCGTCGCGCTCGAGAGCCAGGCAGCCGCGCTTCATGCCAAGCTGCGGACTTTCATCGACGTCAAACTGGCACCGAGTCCCGTGATCCCGCCTCAAGAGACGTGGCGCGGCAGGACGTGGCAGACGCTCTTGGCGGAGCCGCCGTTTGTGCAGCCTCCCGCGGACGATCCGCGGGTCGATCCGCCTCCCTACGACATGCACCGTTATTGGAATTACTGGATGATGACCCAACGCGGCGGATCGCTCTCGTATCTCACGTTCGGCGCGGGGTTTTCGCTGTTGGTGTATGTCCTGTTCTACGTCCTGTCGGACATGGTGGGCATCCGCGTGGGGGTCTTTCGGACCTTTGGAACCAATGCGCTCGCCGCTTACATCCTCGAGGACATCATTGGCACAGCGGTCAAGGATTTTATTCCCCGCGACGCCCCGCAGTGGTACTCGATCGGCGGGTTCTGCGTCTTTTTCTACCTCGTCTGGCTCTTCGTGCGGACGATGGAAAAGAACAAGATTTACCTGCGGGTGTAAAACACCGGACGCCGACCCGCCTCTCCCGGCCGAGTTTAACTGCGACTCGATCGGCCGCCGGCCGTCACGAAGGCCGTCTTGTCGGGGCGAATTTCGGCCAGTTTTTCACCCGTTTGGCGCCCCAAAAAAGGCCTGCCCACCCCAATTTATTCACAAACTGGCCCGATTTGTCTGTGGTGGCATGGCACGCGTCTCGTCGCCTCCGCTCCCTATTCTGCAGCACGAACTTCCGCTCGGATGACACTTTGCAACGGCGCCGGGGGCAGAATCGGCCCCGCATTTTTCTGGGTTTTCTGCGGCGTAAAAAAAGGACCCTCACGACACAGAAAATTCGTGCGCGGCTTGCCGGCTCTTACCGCATGGATGAGACGTGACGAGCGAGCGCAACTCAAGCCGCGTCTTTCCTTCGCGCGGGTCGGCACGCAGTCTCATCGCTCCCGTTTTTTATTCGGCAGGTCTTTTCATTCTACGCGGCTTTGGTCCTCGGCGTTGGGATTTGCAGTGCCAGAATTTTATGGGCCATTAAATTCATTTTGATCTTGAACGAAACGCAGAGGCTCTGCTAAAATTTGTCTGGTGTTGCGGCCACCCTGGAATGCGATGTTCGTCTTGCATGGTTTGCGGACGAAACCCCACATTGGGGTTGTCAGTTCCGATCGGGCGGTCCTCCCGATCGAGTGGTCACGCGGAACCAGGCGTCGGGAAAACGATGCATTGGCCGCGTCATCTGACGAGGTGCAAAGACGGCACTGCCCGTGTCCGCAGGACGGGAGACGCCGCTCCGGTGACCGCCCGTCACGAACCTGGCGACGCAATGACACGTTGCGATTTGAATTGGCCGTTCGTAGACTGGTCGTTGCCCGATTCAGGGCTCCCGGCAGGTGACGAACCGGTCGTTGTGGAGGGGGGTAACCTACCGCAGGTTGAAGGATCGGGAGGACGATGCGCCCGTCTTCCACCGGCCATGGTTTGCTGTTGGCCGTCTGGCCTCCCGGTGCTGGAGAGTTGATGGGAACCGCCATACTCAAGAATGCGGCCGCAACCGCGGTGAGCGCCGTCCGACCTGCGTCGGGACGGTGGATTTTGAATTTCTGGATGGATTTGCTGCTATTTGTCGCCACGCCCCTGCTGATTATCCCCGTTGTCCTCTTGCTGCAGTCGCCCTGGGTGGGCGTCGAGGCGGAAACCATCGGCGTGATGGTCTTTTCATTCGGCGCGCTGGGGCACCATTTGCCCGGCATGATTCGGGCCTACGGTGACCGCGAACTCTTTCAGCGATTCCGCGCGCGGTTCCTCATCGCGCCCGTGTTGCTCGTCGCCCTGGCCGTTGCCGTGGCCCAGTACCATCTCCACACGCTGACGCTGGTGATCTTGATTTGGGGCTGCTGGCACGGGCTGATGCAGGTTTATGGTTTCGTGCGAATCTACGATGCCAAGGTTGGCTTCCATTCAACGGCGACCGCCTACTGGGACTGGCTCCTGCTGGCCTCCTGGTTCGGCACCGCGCAAGTTTTCTCCGACGGCAAGATGGCCGACTTCCTGGAACTCTGGTACCAGTCGGGGGGCCTCTTGATTCCGCCCGTATTCGTCTTGGCGTTCCGCTGGGTTTGCCTGGGGATCTCGCTTGCCGTCCTGGTCGGGTTTCTCACCAATCACGTCGTGCAGACCTATCGGGGGCGGATCGAAAACAAGCCGACCCCCAATCCGGTCAAGCTGCTGCTGCTAGTCAGCGGCATCAGCTTTTGGTGGTTCGCGATGGTGTTCGTCGAGAATCCGATTCTGGGCGTCGCCTTTTTTGAGATCTTCCACGACGTGCAGTACCTGGCAATCGTTTGGCTCTACAACTGCCGCCGCGTGAATGCGACCTCCGATGTCGGCGGGTTTATGAAGTTCCTGTTCCGTCGCGGCCCAAGCATGTTGTCGCTCTATGTCGGTCTCGTCTTTGCTTATGGGATTTACGGTTTTATTCACAATCGGACGACGCAGGACGATGTCCTGCAGCGGACCCTGCTGGGCCTCGTCTGGGCCTCCACGATCCTGCACTACTATTACGACGGGTTTATCTGGAAGGTGCGGGAGAAATCGACGCGGCTCGGTCTGGGATTGAACGCGGCCGGGAGTTCGGCGCGTGCCGCAGCGCAACGGAGGTGAATGGATGCATCTGCTGAAATGTGCTCCGCTCCTCTTGGTGGTCGGCTGGCTGGCGTTTGGAGAACTTTCTGAAGCGGCCTATACGCCGGCCAATAAGTCGGACCAGACGCTGGTGATCGATACCTACATCGCCCGCATGCAGAACATCGCCGCCGCGGTGCCGGAGAATCTGAGCGCACAACAACGTGCCGCCACCGTGCTGGCCAACTTCGGCCTGCAGCAGGAGGCCATCGATCTGCTGCAAAGGGTGCTCAAGCGGCACCCGACTTTCGCCGACGGCCAATTCTTGCTGGGAGATCTCCACGTTCGGCGGAGGGAGTTCGACCTGGCGGTGACCTGTTTCGAGGGGGCCGCCAAGAACGCGAAAAGGAAAGATGTCCGCGTTTTCGCCCATCACAAGCTGGGCGAGGTTTACCTGCAGCAGAAAAAGACCGCGGCGGCAAAGGCCGAATTCCACAGTGCGTTGCAGGTCGATCCGCACTTTGAACAGTCGCAAAAAGCTCTTCGCGCCCTGGGTGAAATGGTCCCCGCTTCGCGTTGATGAGATTGCCTGCGAGTGCAAATCAAGAGGCGGAAATGCAAGGGACGTGAGTGCACACAGCGGGGACACGCGCGCGCGAAAGGGGGCCCAAAGCCGTAAGCGTGAATAAATCACCATCCTTGGCGCGCCGGTTAGGCTGGACCCGTTCGATGATCAATCACGGTCTCGGAAGGGTTCAGAGATGGCGGGGCGGACAAGCGGCGAGCGCGAGCAGTTTTGGCGGGATTTGATCGAACGGCAGCCGGCTAGTGGGGTCAGCATCGCCCGGTTCTGCAAGCAAGTCGGCGTGTCGGCCAACTCGTTCTTCGTGTGGAAGCGAAGGCTCCGGCCGCAAATGGGCCGGGCCCGTCGTGCCAAGCCGACGTCGCGAAGCAGGGCTTTGGTGAGATCATCACGATCGAACAGCCCTGGCGCCGCGGCAAGTCCGCTTGTTCCTGTGCGGCTCCTCGCGGATCCGGATCGTCCTCGCGCGCCCCACGCCGCGGTCATTGAAGTCGAGTGGCCCAATGGCGTCGTGCTGCGAGTGCCGGCGGAGTGCAATGGCCGCGTCGTCCGCGACGTCGTGAAGGCCCTGGCTTCGCTCCTCGTCGGAGAGAGGGCATCATGCTGACATTTCCGACGTCGCTGCGCGTGTACGCACACCGCTTTGCAACCGACATGAGAAAAAGTTTCGACGGGCTATGTGGAATCATCGAAGCTCAGCTTGGGCAGACCGTCGAGTCGGGGGACCTGTTCCTGTTCTTCAATCGCCGCCGCGACCGGGTGAAGATCCTTTATTTCGCCGGAGACAGCCTGGTGATCGTTTACCGCAAGCTGGAGCGGGGAACGTTCGAGACGCCCGGCGGGTGGCGGGACAAGCCAGGAGATGCGTCCGCGACGTCGCGCGGCATCGAGATGCGTGTTAGTGATCTGGCTCTGATCTTGGAAGGGATCGAACTGGCCAGTGTGCGGCGTCGCAAGCGCTGGCGCCGCGCGACCGCCAGCGCCTGACGGCCTCTTCTTTTTTTGAAAAATCTCAGGGTCATTGAAACCCTTTCGACTCCTGCCGGGTTAAATAAGGCATGGAGCACGGAGGTTCCCATCTTCCCTTGAGCCTGCCCGACTGCCAGCGGATGATCCGCGAGCTGCAACAGCTCGTGAACCAGCAGCAGGTGACGATCGAGCACTATCACGAGCAGCTCGAACGCGCTACCGAGCAGATCACGCTGCTCAAGAAGGCCCTCTTCTCGCCGCGCCGTGAGCGCTTTGCACCGGACCCCAATCAAGGGCAGTTGTTCACGCCAGCGCCGCTGGAGGGTGCTGTCGACGCGGAACAGACAGAAGACCGATGCGAGGAATCGGCCAATGAGTCCGCCTGCGGCGGACCAACGGCCCGCGACCGCTGTCTCAAGCGCCGTCGGAAACGGATCGTGTTCCCCCAGTTCCTGCCACGGCAGCGCCGGGAATATCCGCTGCCTCCGGAGGAGCGTCCCTGCGGGAGCTGCGGGGAGGAGCGCGTCATCATTCAAACACGCGTGACCGAGCAGTTGGAGATTGAGCCGCCCAAGGCGTACGTCGTCGAGCACGTGCGCTACACCTACGCCTGTGCCACGTGCCGGGAAGGGGACCAGGTCGTCACCACGCAAAAGCCCCCGCAGGCCGTGGAGAAGAGCCCCTTCGGAGCCAGCATGCTGGCCTGGCTGGTGGTCGCCAAGTTCGCGCGGCACCTGCCGGTTTATCGCCATCAGGAAATGCTCTTGGGGCCCTTGAAACTCTGGCTGTCACGCACTCTTTTGTGCGGACTGTTGCGGGGAACAGCCGAGGCGCTGCGGCCTCTGGAGGCGCGGATTCGCCAGTTGGTTCTGGCCAGCGCGCTCCTGCAGGTCGATGAAACACCGGTCCGCTTCCTGGGCAAACTCCTGGGACGGGCCGCCTTGGGATACATTTGGGCCTACGCGGGAGACAAAGAGCATTCCTACGTCTTCTACGACTTCAGCCCCTCCCGCAGCCGAGACGGTCCGGAACCGATCCTGGCGAATTACGAGGGTTATTTGCAGACGGACGGCTACACGGTCTACACGAGCCTGGTCCGCGACTCGAACGGCCGCCTGCGCGACGTCGCCTGTTATGCACACGGCCGCCGGAAATTCGACGAAGCCCGTTACACGACCAGCCATCCTCTGATGCATGAGGCGCTGGCTTGGATCCAGCAGCTTTACGAGATCGAGGACCGTACACGGCATCTCTTGCCCGACGAACGGCTGGCCGTGCGCCAGCGCGAGTCGGCTCCGATCGTCGAGCGGATGCGTCAGCGCTTCCTCGACGTGAGACCAGAGTTGCGCCCGACGTCGAAGCTGGCCGAGGCGATCGATTACTTCCTGAACCGCTGGGAGGCGTTCAAACGGTTTCTGGAAGATGGTCGAATTCCGCTGGATACAAACTGCGTGGAGAGATTGCTGCGTCCCGTGGCCATCGGGCGGAAGAACTTCTTATTTTTTGGAAGCCAGAATGGTGGGCGCACGGCGGCGACGCTCTACACGATCGTGCAAAGCGCGCGGCGGAACAATGTGGACGTGCTGCCTTACCTGACCGATGTCCTGCGTCGGTTGCCGGAAATCGTGTCGACGGGGGCGCCGCCGGATCCCGCGGCGCTTGACGCCTTATTGCCGGATCAATGGGCCAAGGCCCATCCCGAGCACATCCTGAGCGAGCGGGTCCAAGAATCCCGCGAAGCTCAAGCCCGCCGTCGTCACCGACGGGCGGCCCGTCGGCTGGCCGCGACGTGATGGTCCCAGACCGCTTGCCAATTCGAGAGCTTCCACGGATCATGAACGCCCATCGAGGAAACGGCAGATTCTCTCCCCGCCGACAACGGGAGGTCGCAGTGGATCAGCCCAAGCAGCGGACACGATTCCCGGATCGAAAAATCTCCGAGACGTTCCTGGACTTCGCCGACCCGCTGCTGGCACCGCTCGGTCCGCGTGCGACCATCGCTCAGATGGAGCAGGCGCTCAAGATTGCCTTCACAGTGTGGAACGGCGTCGTCTACGACAAAGTCAACGGGAACAACCATTTCCTCGACATGATGCGGAACCAAACCCGCCACAACCGGGACATCGCGGCCCTGGTCGACCGGTTGATCGCCCGAAAGCGCAAGCTGTTTGGCGACGACGATCGCCTGGTCGGCGAATTCAAGTTCCTTCGCAAGGGCGGAAAACTTCGTCTCCGAGCCGAAGCACGAGACCCGACGACGCGAATCCGTTCGACGGCCACGTGAAGTCCGGCTGGCATGGCCCGCTATTGCCGCCGCATCGCACGGCCCGACTGTCTATTTGTTGACGGTTACCCAAAGCCGATGCATGCAGAGCCGCAGCACTGGCGAGAATGAGCCCGAACTGCGCCTGATGGAAATGAATCCTGGCGATAGAGCCGTCGAATAACGGCGCGACACAGGAAACGGCCGGTGCATCGAAACCGGCAGCATTAGTCGAAAATCTTAGTCAACGCTTTTGGCCCTGGCGTGGCCGGTTCCACGCCGGCGACTTTCAGATCGAGTTCGTAATCGGTCCTTCCCGGCGGCTTGCGCTCGATTTCCAATTTCGGGTTGATTTCGTTGGAGCCGGCCGTCCAGCGTCACCTGACCTGCCCCGAGGATATCAGCTCCCTTTGAGTCATGCGGGCAATCGGCATCGCATTCCGCAGCTCCGGCAGAACGGGGAGCGGCACGCGCGACGAACACAGGCACCACGCCCCGGGACTAATCGTGAATCGACGTCAAAGCCTTCGGTCCAGGCGTCGGGTTTTCGTTGCCCGCCACCTTGAGATTGAAGTCGTAGTCGGTCTTTCCGGCGCCTTGTGGTCGATTTTGAATTCCGGGATCTTTTCGTTCTTCTCCGGATCGTTGTAGAGGTTCTTCAACTCGTCCGGGCCGACATAGCCGTGTTTCTTTTTATCCGTCAGCACCGCGAACACGACCACGTATGTGGCGGGCGGCACTCCGTCGCCGATCCCATAGCTCGAGAAACTAAAAGATCCGTCCGGTTCAGCAGCCACGTGCGGCCGTCGATGGGGCTTCTCATCGGGCTTGGAAACGTTGTAGGCCCGCATTTCCCAGATGAGCCCCGCTGGTTTGGCATGCGATTTGCGCCATAACCCTGAAAAGCAGGCGTCTTTCGCGCATTCGTGCCATGCAGACAGGAAAACCCGATGGGTGACTGCCAAAACGGAGAGTTGCGGGTCGATTTCGATGGCCGTTTGAAGCTGAGGTTCGTGGGCAGCCAAGTCACCACCGACGCCGGGTTGCTTGCGTACCGAGAGTTCGACGAGGCGCTGGCACTGACAGAGACGGGTGCAGACAACCTGCAAGATTGTCGCCCGGGCCAGAACAAGCAGCATGGCCTTGTCCCGCTGCTCCGTCAGTCGATCTACAGCCGACTGGCCGGTTATGAAGATGTCAACGACGCCGAGCGGTTGTGCGTCGACCCCGCCATGCGACACGTGGTTGGCGGCAGAGCGACACGACCGGGGAAGTGCGCAGCCTCGACCAGCGAGGTCGGCCGATTCGAGACGGAGATCATCAGCACGCCGTGCAACCTCACATCACTCATGGATCTTTCCGGCCGGTGGATCGACAAGGTTCGTCAGCGGATACCGCTCAAGGAGCTGATCCTCGACATTGACAGTTCGGTCAGCGAGACCTATGGCGGCCAACAGGGCTCGGCTTACAACGGGCACTTCGAATGCACCTGCTACCATCCGCTGTTCTGCTTCAACCAGTTCGGTGATCTGGAACGGGCGATGCTCCGTCGCGGTCATCATCACAGCGCCAAGTTCTGGCGGCGAGTGCTGCTGCCGGTGATCGACCGGTATCGCAGCGACAACATCCGCAAGTTCTTTCGGGGCGACGCGGCCTTTGCCAATCCGGCGTTGTACCGACTGCTGGAGCACGAAGGGTATCAGTACGCCATCCGCATCCCGGCAAACGACGTGCTCGAACGGGAAATCGCCCAGCTGCTCACCCGGCCGGTGGGTCGTCCGCCCCGCAAGCCGATCGTGCTCTATCGCGGGCTTCCTGTACCGCGCGGCGAGTTGGGATGTACACCGCCGCGTCGTGGCAAAGGTCGAGTGGCATCACGACGAGTTGTTCCCGCGCGTCGGTTTCGTCGTCACGAACATCTGGAAGCCTCCCGCGGACGTCATCCACTTCTACAATGGCCGGGGCACGGCCGAACAATGGATCAAGGAGGGGTAAGCGCTCACACGCCGTGGTGAATCGGCTGGGAAATTGCTCTTTCCCAATTTGACGATTTCGGCGACATCACCGGCATGGACCGGATGTCGCCGGAGCTCTGGAACCGCATTCCGCCCGAGGCCCAGGCGATCTTTCTGCAGATGGCGGAAACGATCGCCCGGCTGGAGCGAAGGGTTGCGGACCTCGAGGCACGGCTGAACAAAACTCCGCGGAATTCGTCGCTGCCGCCCAGCAGCGAGCATCCGCATGGCAAGCCGGCGCCTCAGAAGAGAGTGAGCGGTAAGAAGCCGGGCGGTCAACCGGGCCATGCCAAGTACGAACGGGCGTTGATTCCCGTCGAACACTGTGCGCACATTGTTTCCCTCATCCCCGAGACCTGCCGCCGCTGTGGCGAACCGCTGGCTGGCTCTGATCCGGAGCCGCTGCGGCACCAGGTCTGGGAAATCCCCGAAATCGAACCCCTGGTGACCGAGTATCAACTGCACCGACTGACGTGCCCCGGTTGCTCGACAAGCACCTGCGGCCAACTTCCGGCAGGTGTGCCCCAGAGCCAAGCGGGACCGCGGCTGGTCGCACTGGTGGCCTTGCTCATGGGATGCTTCAAACAGAGTAAACGACGGGTTGCCCTGTTCCTGGAACAAGTCCTGAATCAACCATGTTCGGCGGGTTGGGTCGTCAAGCTGCAGAATCAGGCGACGGCCGCTCTCACGCCGGCTTATCACGAACTGGCGGCACAATTGCCGACCGAACCGGTGTTGGGCATCGACGAATCGCCGACGAAGCAAGCTCGGCTCAAGTCGTGGCTGTGGACGTTCGTCGCCGGTTCCTACACGCTCTTCGCGCTGCGGACCACGCGGGCCGCCACGGTACTCGAGGATCTGCTGACGGATGCCTTCCACGGCGTGGTGAACTGCGACCGGGCGAAGATGTACTGGAAGCTCGGCAGGCCCCAGTGGTGCTGGGCGCATCTGAAGCGGGACTTCCAGGCGCTCGTCGACCATCCGGACCATCAGGTGAAGCGGCGGGACGCGACCTGCTGCGTCCCACAGGCGAGCTGTTTCGGCATTGGGTGCGCTGCCGCGACGGGACGATCACCCGTGCGGGAATGTTGCGCCTGATGCGACCGATCCGCCAGGAGATCGACAGCTTGCTGCTGCGCGGCGTGTTCAGCGGCAACTCGAAGCTGGTCGGGATGTGTGAGCCGCTGCACGATCATCGCGACTGGTTGTGGACGTTCCTGGACGTGGAGGGGGTCGAGCCGACCAACAACGTCAGCGAGCGCGCCCTCCGCCCCGCCGTTATCTGGCGAAAGCTGTCCTTTGGCACACAAAGCGCCCGCGGCAGCCGTTTTGTGGAGACAATCCTGACAGTCGTTGAAACCTGCCACCGACAATCTCGCAACAGCTTCGAGTTCCTCACCGCCGCCGTGCAGGCCCACTTCGCCCGTCAACCGGCCCCCTCATTACTCGCCAGGGTGTGAACGGTTACCAAGGAGGGCAAGTACGCGCTCAAGTGGACGAAGCTCTCCTGCCGCACATTTCGGGGCAACCAGACTCGTTTGCAGCTCTTCGCCCTGGGCTACAACCTCGCCAACTTCCTGCGCAGGCTGGCTTTGCCGAAACCGGTGCGACACTGGTCGCTGACGACGCTGCGGGAAAAGCTGATCAAGATCGGAGCGAAGATCGTGCGACACGCCCGCTACGTGACGTTCCAGATGGCCGAAGTGGCGATCCCACGCCAGCTGTTCCGGGAGGTTCTGCAAAATATCGCACGGCTCAGGGCGACACGGCCAGCGCTGAAACCGGAATGACGGAGAAGCACGTATGCCAGTTCGGAGACAAATGATTCAATGTGCGAAACCGGTGCGCGATGACTGCCGTTGCCGGGGGATTTCGGGTGAGGAACATAGCCCACAACGAGGCCAACGACATAGAAAATCGTCGAAGAAGCCGTCTCGGGCCGGTACAATCGGGTCAGCCAGACGTCGTTGTCGCCAGTATGAAATCCATCTGGGAAATCTCGGATTAGACGTTCGAAATCCGCCGCCCTTTTTCCAAACGGCATAAAGAGCGGAATCATTGCGCCAACCCCCACGATCGCGGCGGCAATCAGCCCCTTGATGAGCGCTCGCTTTTTGGAAGCGGCAACCGGTTCAGCCCCTTCGGCAATCGGTGGTGCTGTTGATTCCCAAGGCCATGCGGCAAGCACAATGCCAATCAGAATCAGAACGCCAGAGGCGATTTGGACAATCCGATTTTGGATGTCACGGGGGTGCCACTGGCGAGGGCTGTGGCTCGGCTTTGGCTCGCCAGTGCGATTGCCGCTTGATACTAGCCTGACTCCTGCCTTTGTGGCACAACCCTCCGCATCAGCGTGCCTCATACGCACGTGCGAACTCTGCTATGGCAGATGCCTTATTTATTACTACGTCAAGCCTTGACGATTGACGAGGGGTACGGTCCCTGCATGGCTGAGGTTTATGCTGCGTTTTGCAGGGTTTCATGGGATATGTGGACGCGGGCCTGGATTGGATGGGTACTGCGTGGCGTGAGGGTGCGGGCGTAGACTTCGGTCCAGACGCCGCTCAGGACCAGCATGCGGAGGTTGAGGACGACCTGGAGTCCGTGACGTTTCCAGCGCATTCCAGAGAGCTTGACCCGTTGCGTGAAGAGTGTCTTGCAGGCGGCCTCGGTCACGCCGCTGCCGATGGGCAGCCCCGCGTCACGGAACGCGTGATTACCGCATCCAGACGCTGCGTCGCCGCAGGTACGAGCAGGCCGTTTCGTATGCGGCAGCCTGGGTTTTGTTCTTCGTTCCGGACCGAGATTCCAACGCCGCGGCCGAGTGCAGGATCCGGTGGACGGCGTTCGGTTCTTGTTTCAGCACCCGGCGCATGCGGCGCACCCAGGCTGTCGCAGAGGCCTCGTCCAGGTTCAGGGATTCGGCGATTGTCGTCAGCCGCGAGGCCGCATGGTAGTAGTCCACCACCCGCTGCCACCTCAGACGCGTCTTCGTCACCGGGTGTCGCATGCGGCACAGGCGTTTGGTGTAGAACGCTTCTTCCTGATCGCCCGCATCGCTGATATACGCCAGTTGCGGGAGCGGGTCGGTCCACTGCCGCAGGATCTCCTGCAGCAGAGCCAGCAGTTCCTCGGTCATCGTCTGCTGGCCGAGTTCCGGAGCGAAGCCCAGCGACACGGTTCCCAGCCGCCGTCCCCGCCGGTCATGCACCGAAACCGTTGCGCAGGTGGCCACCTCGAAGAACCCGTGGGGCTGGTTGCCGACCGTGATCCCGTCACGGCCTACGGCCAGCGTGGGCTGGCCGCGTCCCTTCCGGGCAAAGGCCTGTTGGAGCAGGTCCCTGATCCGCCGGGCCTGCGCTTCCCGCCGCAAGGGAGCTGTGGCGTCGGACAGGCTCGAGAGCAACTGGCGTAATCGGCCAACGCCCATCGTCACTCCGTGATCGCGTTTCAACAAATCCAGAAGGGTGCGTTGCGTGGCTCCTGCCTGGCCGGCATGAAACCCCACCCGTTCGGCCAGGGCGGGCGTGCAGCCGTGCCTCAAACCCAGCGCCTCTTCCAGGGGAAACAGCGACGGCTCCCCGGCCGCATCCGAGCGGTATCCCAGCCGCCGCAGCGTGGCCGGACCAAACAGCGTCGAGATCTCGTGCGGCGTGGCTTCCGCACGACGCCGGTAGGTTTCGCCTTCGTGCCTGACGTGCGTGGGCCAGTCCGCATGGCTGGAAACTTCCAGCCGGTTCAGCACGGCCTCCAGAATCTCGCGGCCCATCTCCCGCAACACGGCCTGCAACTCCTGCTCGAATTCGAAGATCGTCTGGGGAGTGACTTGACCCTGCATCAGTCTTGCGACCAGCGGCCACAGCCTCTCCGCGTGCCGCTCTTGAAGCGCTCGCGCCTGGGCGATTGCCTGAACCACGTCTCCTTGCAACAGCAGACAGAAAACGATTCCATATGCCATGAGGGTGTCCTTTCCCTGTCGAGGCCGGTTTTTCCTGAACACAGCCTGACAGAAGGACACCCTCTTTTCATCAGCCAGCCAACTCCCGAGCCGGTGTCTCTCGAAACACCCCCCAAAACGCCGATTTCACCCGCCACAGCCGGATCGCACCCTTGACGAGCCATTTGTGCCTCGTTAGTATTTCAGCATCACGTTCCCGACGTCTCGTCTTAAGCACTTCTTATCATTTATGATCTTAAGCTGGCGTCGGCAAAGCGCAAGAACCGTGTGCCGCGAATCTAAAGTGAAGGAGCACGACATGAGAAGAAGCTTTGTCGCCGATCGATCGAACCGCCGGGATTTCCTGCGAGTGAGCGTCGCAAGCATTGCGGGAATCGCTTTGGTCGAATTCGTGGCCCCCAAGGAGGTGCGCGCCTCGGGAATGTACAGCGGTCAGGTCAGCCAAAGTAGTGATGATGCGGAGCAGCTAAACAGTTCAGACGACGTGGACTTGACCGACACTACCCTCCATCTCAAAGACAAATGGAGCGATTATGTCGGAGTTCGTTTTCAGAATGTTACAGTTCCCGCTGGTGCGACCATCACGTCGGCGACACTAACGTGGGAGCTAGTGGTCGCACCGATCAGCGCCTCGAACTCCATCCAAATTTATGGCGAACTTTCTGTTAATTCGGCCACATTCCAGGTGAATCAATACGATATCAGCAATCGTACAAGAACGTCCCAATACACGAGGTGGGATGTGCCGGATAGGACCTGGGACTTATAGCATCACGACCAACGCCAGTGGCGATCCCTCCGGCTCCGACCTGGGTGCGGTCATTCAGGAGATTATCAATCAATCTGGCTGGGCGAGCGGAAATGCGCTTTCACTCATCATTGACACGAACGACAGCAGCCAAGATGCCCAACTCGACGCGTACGATGGGAGCACGATGAACGCCGCCTCGCTCGTCATCAGTTATTGACGCGAGCAAGCGACCCTTCGCCAGCGGCGACGAGGCTGTATCTGGAGCGACCGAGGGAGTTAAGCCAATCTTCATAGCTCTTGCTACAGAGAATCAAAGCTGGTCAGTGCCCCGGGACAGGGCGACTGAGGCTATTGATGGCACGAAGATGGAGGCGCCATTCGTCGAAGCGCGTTGTGCAGGCGCTGCGCGACGCGTGCGCACTCATCAGTGCGGTATGGGCCCAAACTGGAATGCCCGGTCAGGCTAATCGTGAATCGACGTCAAAGCCTTCGGTCCAGGTGTCGGATTTTCGTTGCCCGCCAGCTTGAGATCGAAGTGGTAGTCCGTCTTGCCAGGCGCCTTGTGGCCGATTTTGAATTCGGGGATCGTTTCGTTCTTCTCGGGGTCATTATAGAGGTTTTTCAGACCGTCGGGGCCGACCAAGCCCTCCTTCTTTCGATCCGCCAAGAGTGCGAACACGACTACGTAGGTGGCGGCGGGCGCCCGTCGCCGGCGCCATAGGTCGTAAATTGGAAGGAACCGTCCGGTTTGACTGCCACGCGCGGCCGGGCATCGGGTCTGTAGTCGGGTTTGGAGACGTCGTAGAGCACGAGCAGCAACCTCGACCTGCCTTTGACGAGGCTCCCCGGAGGTTGCCCGTCAATCGTCACGCGGCCGGCAAGAGGATAGACCTCTAGCTTCTTCTGCCCGCTGTTTTTTAGTTCGGAATTTACTCTTTCTTCGACGCGCGATTGGCAGCCGACGCACCCCATTGCCGTCAAAATGGCGAGGGCCCCCATTCCAAAGCCAGGGCGACATTTCCCAAACATGAACATAGATCCTCTCAAAAACGCCGCCCCCAAAACCCAAATTGGATTCTGGGGGCAGCAGATTTGGTTGTCGATCAAGAGCGGAATCGCGTCACGGTTCGGCTTAGAAGCTGTCCGTGACCGGCAACCGCTCTTTGTAGGTGAAGAGTCGAACGAGAGTGATTAAACTGATGTTTTCACTCAGCATGTGGCGCTGAGCCATCGCACATGACCACGCCGCCAGCTCCCGGATGGAAACTGTAGACGAGGTTCGACTGCTTGTAGTTCGAGCAGTTGAAGGCACAAACCGGACCCTTCGGAAGCCCACAGCCCTTTGCGCAGGTGACGCCGGCAAAAGTGGACCCTTTGACCTCTTCCTCGGCGTTGTTCTCGCAGGCCCAGCAGCCACCCGAGACGGAGACGTAGCCGTTGGGGTTATAGGTGGCACATGACATCGGCTTCGCAACACCCTTGGAATAGTTGATCGGTCGTCCACCCATCTCGGTCAATAAGATCGTGGTCGACGTTCCGTCCACGATCTGATCGAACGTCAGGAACTGTGCGTCGCTGAAAATGCCCTTATGCCCGCACTTGAACACACCAGTTCCGGTGCAGGTCCCTCCCGTCAGGAAGTCGTAGTAACATTTGACGCAGCCGGAGATTCGGCACCACACGCGGTAGCAATTGGCCCCGTTCAACCGGGTCATGCCGTTAATTGACGGAATGCAGCAATCCCAGCACTGGGTTGTCTCCGTAAATGGATTCTGGATGCGGGGGGTCGACGGGCAGACAAATGCCGGGATGACCTGGGCGGCCGGAGTGGCCGACGCACAGGTGCACGTAGAGATGCAACCAGAATTGTGGTAGGTGTACGTCACCGACGTGGGCGTACAAATTGTGATCGGTGAGAACAGCGGCGAGTTTTGATCGATCTTGTTGTAGACCGTCGTGGCTTCCATGTAGGGCAACAGGGTCATGCCCCAGGTGTGCATGTTGAAGTCGTTGTGGCAGCTCGCAATGCCACACCCGCAAACGGAGCCACAAGTCTTTCCGGTCGAAGGACAGACCTTGTACAGGACGGTCATGTTGGCCATCAACGACTTGTTGACGTCGTAGTAATTCATTGTCGCCAGGCCGATTTGCTTGAGGTTGCTGCGGCACTGGGTGCGGCGGGCCGCTTCACGGGCCGCCTGAACCGCCGGCAACAACAATGAAATCAAGACGGCGATGATGGCGATCACCACTAAGAGCTCGATCAGCGTAAAGCCCTTACGTTTTCCTCGCATTGGCAATTCCTTAAAAACCGTACAAATACCCTTTGCGCCGCGGGGGACAATGCCCGTGAACGCATTCCAGGTTGACAACCTGGGAATTCGACAAAAAACAAGGAGATCCGGTCAAAGACGTGCGTGGCTGCCAACGGTTGGATGGGACGAACGCCAACTTATCGAAACTTCGACGGCCAGATGCCTCGGCAGTTCGCCCATTTCTCTTGAGCGGAAAACTCTAACGAGAAGGTTCGCCTGAACACGCCCGACAATAACGATTCACCAGTCTCTGGAATCCGTTCAACGATTTCAATTCCAAAGCTCGAAAAAATCGGAAAGAATTCAACCCTTTGGCGATATTCCTGAAACCCTTGTGAGATCTCTCACCAGAGCACTCCGTCAACCGGCCCGTTATCGAGTCCCGATCGCCGTGTTCCTGCCAAAGCTGAAGCAAGGAAATACTCGTGCGCTCGAACGGTCAATTGATAGAACAATGCTCGGGTCGCGGAAACTCGGGCCGTCAGGCGAACGACAGCGCGGGTAGCAAGACCAGCGCGGCTTGACGAGTACCTGGACGTCAATGCGCTTTGGCGTCTCCCTTGTTTCTCTCAAAGAGGAAACCCTGACGAGGGAACTCGACGGAACACGACCGACTACGACAAGAGAATAACGTCGAGAATCTGTTCACTTCTTGACTCGCCACTCTAGTCGCCGCACGGCGACTCACCGTTCGATTCGGCCGGTTCCTGGTCGAAGGCCGCTTCGTGGCGGGCGAATTCCTTGATCACGCCGAATTGGCGGATCAGTTCGCGGCGGCGAACGGCCACCTGCTCGTCGAAGAGCAACAGCACGTTGACTGCCCGGGCTCGCGACGTGGCCAGGCCGATGATCAGATACTGCACCACGGCCAGAGCGTAGCAGACCCAGCCGACCGTCCCCGTGAAGATCACGGCCAGGATGGCGAAGACAGGCGAGGAACGGCTCAGGTGCTGACAGAGAAATCCGGTCGAAAGCGGCTTCCAGCAGGCGACGATTTGCCGCAGCTGCGAACGGCCCCGCTTGAAGTGGGGAATTCGCGGGCCGGGATGAATCACGCTGAAGAGTTCCTGGTCGGGCATCAGTTGCACGACGCCGATCGCCAGCATGATCCGCAGCCCGAGGCCCAGCCAGCCGTGCTTGTCCAACAGGTCGGGAAAGGGAATCACGTTGTGCCACAAGGCGGCCTCGATATTGGCGGTCACCAACAACAGCAGGAACGAGCCGCGGAACCATTCCGCCAGGTCCTTTTCCAACTCGTCGTCGAGCCGTTCCAAGGTCGAGACATGCCGAAACAGAAACTGCAGCGCGGGGACGGCCATCAGGCTCACGATCAGCCGCGTGAGGGGCCGCGCGACGGGGCGGAAGATGTACGTTAAAAGCAGGTCGCGCATCGTTAGCGCTTCCAATCGATCTGTTCGTAGAGGGCCAGGAGCTTCGCGCCGCGGTCCGCGTTGAGCTGGCTGACGTGGGCGACGCGGCCTCGCAGATGGTCGGCGAATCGCGGATGTCCGCCGCGGTTCTGTGTCGAAGGCCCCTGGCGAACGCAGTTGACCAGGACGGCCTTCAGCCGGTCAAACTGCCGCCGGGGAACGTTCACCTTCTCGTTGACCACGACCCCCGTGACAACGAGCGCCGGCCGGCGCGGATCACTTTTCGCTTCTTCGCGTTCACCCGGAAACGTTCTTTGCGGATGATCTGCGTCACGAGCGGGATAAAGTCGCGGAGCGAACGCCCGAATTCTGCGGGGCCGGAAAAGGTGAGGTCGTCGGCGTAGCGGGTGTAGGTCGCACCGAACGCCCGAGACAGGCCCGACAAGCGCACGTCGAGCGAATAGGCCGACAGGTTCGCCAGCGCGGGCGACGTCGGCGCTCCTTGTGGCAAATGTCGTGGCAGATAGGGCAAAACGGCCGACGGCTCCTGCTTGAGGAAGGGGATATTGGCCGGCAGGGCCGAGGTGGTGAGCCGGGCCAGCCAGATCGCCGCTTCGCGGCTATAGCCCAATCCGCGAAAGATGGCCGTCACGCGGGCAAAAGTGACGCGTGGCGTAGAAATCGGCCAGGTCGAACTTGAGCAAGAGCGCCTGATTCACGTGCGGCGTCGCGTTGGTGACGATGGAGCGACCCGGGGCGAATCCGTGAGCGGCGGCGTGCGGCGGAACCCGGTCGAGGATTTCGGCCAGGATCTTGTGCTGCACCTCTTTGAGCGTCCGCTTGGGCGATTCGATCAGGCGATGGCCGCCGCGGCGCTTGGGCAGCCAGCGGAAGTGATAGTGCGCCTCAGCCTCGGTCGCGGGACGCGAGTTGTCCGAGAAACGGTGGACGAGCCATGCCAAGCGGCCCAACGGCATGCCGAGCCAGTCGGCCAGTTGCCCGGGCGTACGGAACGCGGGGAGCGCAAGCGCGCGAGCCGCTCGTCGTCCGCGTCTTGAGAGAGATCCAGGAATTGCCCGCTGCCGATCCCCAGCCGCGCGAAGGCATACGGAGGTTCTTTGACGTCGAGGGTGGCATTGCGGGCCCACGATTTTTGCAACGACTGCGCGGAGAGGGACCAGACGCGGACGGCGCCGGCGCCGGTCGGTTGCCTGGGGGCGAGCCGTCTCAGCGGGAGAGGAACGCTTACCAAAGAAGAGGCGGAGCAAAAAATCGAACAGACCCATGCCGGGCGGTTCCGAATGCGACGGGAAGAGACATGGCCGGCGGGCCGCACAACTGGTCCTGTGCCGAATGTTTGACTCGGAATCGAACTTCCGAGGCGGACATTCACGCCACGAGATGGAAACAATGCATCAACCGCGGGGTAACCCCGCGGCGTTCGGGTCGCCGGCTAAGGCGAACGCGAACAGAGCTTGTGCGACCGACCGGCCATGTTCCGGATATCGTATTCGCTGCGTCGGGCCGGTCAATGCACGGTTGCACGCAGGGATGCCGTTCGCGAGCCCGTTTGCCCCATTTGCAGCGGGGCTTCCGTTGCACTTACGCGATCACGGACTGGCCAATTGTCAACATCCGATCGCGTCGATAGAGTCGTCGAGATGTTCGGACCTGTCGCGACGACGCAATTCGATCTGCGGTTCCGGCTCTTCGGGATCCCCGTCCACGTCACGCCCTGGTTTTGGGCGGCCGGCGTGTTTTTGGCGTGGGACCTTGTGAGCGAGCGGCGCATCGATCTGCTGGCGATCTGGCTTTCTGCCCTCTTCGTGTCGATCCTCGTCCACGAATACGGCCACGCGTTTTGTGCCGAGCTGTTCGGGTGCTATCCCGAGATTTACCTGTACCACTTCGGCGGCCTGGCGGTCTTTCAGCCGAATAGTCGCTTTTCGACGTGGCGGTCGATCATCGTTTCCTTCGCCGGGCCGTTTGCCGGCTTTTTGCTCTATGGCGTGATCCTTGTTGTGGCCATGTTCGTGGCATCGAGCGATTGGCTCCGCCATCTGGATCCGCAATGGCAAGATCGGGTGGGTTTTTTCATTCTCCAAATGGAGTACATCAACCTCTACTGGGGGCTGGTGAACCTCTTGCCCGTGCTCCCGCTCGACGGGGGCCGCATTTCCGAGTCCCTGTGGATTCGCTTTCGCCGCCGCGATGGGCAGCGGCTGGCGATTTTGATCAGTGCGATCGTGGCGGGCGCGGTTGCGGCCGTGTTTGCCACCCGCCTCCATGACAACTACGCCGCCATGTTTTTCGCGATTATGTGCATTATCAACGTGCAGACGCTGCAACAGTTCCGCAGGTAGTCGCGCGGAGCCACGATGCGAGCGACTTGCCGACGGCCGGGAGCTTCAGAAGCCCAGGCCGATCTTGTTGAGCACGCCGGTCGCGACCATGCCGTCGGTCACCTTGAAGAGCGAAGGATATTTCTTCGCCCACGGCTTGCTGGCGGCCGGGCAATATTGCCGTGCGTTTCCTTCGACGGCGGCCGTCGTGGGGATGCGCGCGGCGAGCGCGGCCGACTGCAGGAAGGACGCCCCCGGGCAGGTGAGATCCTGCACGCAGAGGAACATGCCGAACTTCTGAGCCGCGGCCGCCAAGAGGAGCGAGTCGGTCTGCCCTTTGCACGCCTTGAGGGCCGCCCCGCTGTAGCCCAATTCGCGAGCCATGACGAGCGTTTCGAAGTCGACCAGCGACTCGTCGATGACGACCGGCTTCAGTTTGGCCGCCTCGTGCATTTTTTCCGGGTGGGCCTGCAAATCGCGGCTCGTCGGCTGTTCGATGTATTGGATGCGGTCGAACGCGGCGGCATTTTTCTTCTTGATGCGGCCGAAGAACTCGAGCACGTAGTCCACATTCGCGCACTTCTCGTTGAAGTCGCACGAATAGAACCATTGCTTGACGCCGCGGGCCCCGTTGGCTTCGCTGGCCACCCGGTCGACTGCGAGCACCCGATCGACGTCCCAATCGATGTCGTCACCGGCCAGCTTGATCTTGAGGTGGGTCAGGCCGTCGGCCTTGATCCAGGCGCCCAGCGACTCGGGCAAGCCATCGCCCACCGGGGTCTTCACGTCCGCCTCGGTGAGGGGGTCGAGCGCGCCCACCAGGTGATACAGGGGGAGACGCTCTTTCGGCTGCCGCAGCGTGTACTTGTCGAGGTATTCGCCCTTGAACTGGCTATCGAGATAAATCGACAGGTCATCGTTCATCTGCTTGCTGGAGAGCAGATTGTACGAGTTGGCGTCGTTCGCCCGGCCAAAGGCGTCGTGCAGCGCCGCATCGACGGGGCTGGCCGCCACGAGCTGCGCCAAGAGCGGCATTTCTTCGGCCAGCTTCAAACGCTGAGAGAGCGACTTGGCCAGGTGCGCATACTCGGCCGAGATCTGGTAGGCGATTTCGACCGGGTGGCCGAAGTCGGGGTAGCCGTTGGCCAGCTCGACGACCTCTTCCGCGAATTTCTTCATCGCGTCTTCGGTCTGCTCCGGCGGGACGGAGTTCGAGGGCCAGGCCCAGATGTTGCCCACCGGCATGCTGCCGTAGCCCGACGCGCCGTGTCCCCGGCGACCCTCGACCGACACTTCGACGTTGATCAAGGTGGACCGGTCACTAATCCGGCCGCCGAACTTGAGGGGAGCGCGATAGGAGACCGGGTCGAAGCTCAGGACGGCTTCAACAATCCGGATGTCAGTCGTCTTCGGCATGGCCTCGCGTAAAACTTCGTAGCCGGAAGAGTGAGCCGCTACAAAAAGGTCCCTTGGGTTCGTTGGCGATTCTACCGGCGAGTCGGAGCGCCAGCAAGAACCAAACGCCCGGCAAGTTCCTGCTCCGCCCGCCAAACCGGTGGCCGAGCTTGGGGAAAACGGCTCGACGGCCGTGGCGCGACCTGATCGGGAACTGGAGATCCCGTCACTCCGGGGAGCGGTTGCGCTCAAATTCGTGTGTCAGCACCGAGAGACATCTTGCAAAGACAGCCACCCCCTCTGGCCCGGCTTTTTTGGCGATCAGCGTGCAAATCGGAGATTTTGCGGCGACCGGAATTCCCGGTCTGGGCCGGTCGGCAATCTCGATGCCTTGACTCCCAAAACGGTGGAACCGGGCAATCTCCGTCAAATCGGGAGCACGGAGCGAAAACGGGGCGTAAATGATGACTTTGGCGGCCTGACGCGTTGGCCGCTCGCGTCGGGCGATGTCCAGCTCCGATTGGAATTCCTCAACGAGCCGCCGGGAGGCGGAGGAGGATTCATAGGCCTGGCACGCGAGGATGTGCCATTTGAGCAGGGGGAGTCCGGCGACCCACTCGTAAACTTCGACGGACGCCGTGTAACGCGGATTGACCTCCGTCGGCCAGGCCACCCCCGTTCCTTGGTCGAGCAGCAGGTCGATGCCGAAGAGACCTCGCAGTTCAAATGCGGTGGCGACGGCGGCACCGGTTTGAGCGATTTGCCGGCGAGTCGGTTCCGCCAACGGCATCGGCCCGATCGAGCCACAATAGGCAAAAGGTCCCGCCGAGAGAGCCGGCAGCCCGATTAACTGCTCGGAAATTCCGATCAAGACGGCCCCGTTTCGCGTGGCTAAAAACAGGGCCGAGATCGGTTTTCCGAACCGCCTCTCCTGGAAGTAACAGGGTTCGCCGATCTGCTCCACCGGCAAGGCGCCCGGTTGCCAGATTTGAATTCCACGGCCCGCGGCTCCAGCCAACGGTTTGAGCAGCCATCGACCCTCCGCGGGGGGCGGCGCATCGCTCTCCCGCACGGC
Source organism: uncultured Planctomycetaceae bacterium (assembly GCA_963833105.1). Lineage (GTDB taxonomy): Bacteria > Planctomycetota > Planctomycetia > Planctomycetales > Planctomycetaceae > DASPSM01. The sequence goes on along the minus strand of CAWHWU010000014.1, from coordinate 180,592 downwards.
CAGTGCCGGCAAACGGGCCGTTTTCAGTGTTTCAAACAGCCAAAAGGGATTTCGGACGGCGCACAGCACGTCGGCGGGATTGCCCCATAAAAGCCGCAACGAGGCCAGTTTTTCGATCAATGTCGGCCGGTTTTCGAGCGCTCCCGTGTAAATCCAGGGAAGGGGAGGGGAATTGGCGACGGTGGCGAGCAAACCGTCTGGATAATCGTCCAAAGGGAGTACGTCGGCGACTTCTTGGAGATCGTCGTCGACAAAACAATCCGCGCACAAGGGGCGGAAGCCGGCCCGCACGGCCGATTGGGCCGCCGCGCGCGTGCTGGCGCCAAAGATCAGGATGCGTGCGTTGGTCTCCAGATTGCGCCTTTCCTCGTGGCTCATCATGGACAACCGTCCCTCCGCCGCATAGCGAACTGGAATTCTGCCGGGCGGCGCGTTATCAAATGGCGACGAGCCGCCGGGTGCACCTGGCGGTCCCGCTCTGCCGGCGGTCAGTCTGCCGGCATCGCGCGGGTCGTACCGCAGGTCATCCGGAAACCAGGAGGATGTTGATATGTCAATGTACATCGGTGAAGCACTCGACGGCGAAGGGAACGAGGTGGCGCATATCGACCTCCTCATCGGCGACAAGACCGGTCCGGTCGGCGTCGCGTTCGCGAACGCCCTGGCCAACCAGAGTGTCGGCCACAGCAATCTGCTGGCCGTGTTGGCGCCCAATCTGCTCGCCAAGCCAGCGACCGTGATGATCACGAAGGTGACGATCAAGGGGGCCAAGCAGGCCGTGCAGATGTTCGGGCCGGCCCAATATGCCGTCGCCAAAGCGGTGGCCGACAGCGTCGAGGCGGGCATAATCCCGAAGGATCAGTGCGACAACCTCGTGATCGTCTGCGGCGTGTTCATCCACTGGGAGGCCAAGGACGACAAGAAGATCTACCAGTACAACTACAACGCGACCAAGCTCGCCATCGCCCGCGCGATGAAGAACGAGCCGAGCGCCAGCGAAATGCTATCCAAGAAAGCACAGGCGAAGCACCCCTTCGCGAACGTCTAGCGCTCGTGGCCGGAAACCCGTAGGCCGGAATGACGAAATCCGCATGACGAAACGTGGGCCCGCCGGGCTCGCGTTCCCCTTTCGGATTTCGTCATTCGTAATTTTGAGTCGGTGCCCTGCTCATGCGTCGCATTCTGATCCATTTCGATACCGATCCGCTCCCCAACGTGTTTGACCGCGTGGTGGCGATCGATGCCGGAGTGGAGGAGCTGTTCAGCTACGGCGGCATCACGATCGAGAACGTGGAGGGGCTCGTCCACGGCGCGATCTTTACGCGCGGTCCGGCCGACCTGAAGCACACCGCGATTTTCGTCGGCGGCAGCAACGTCGAAGAGGGGCAGCGGCTCTTCGACAAGGTGTGCGGCGTCTTTTTCGGTCCCATGCGCGTCTCGGTGATGATGGACTCCAACGGCTCCAACACGACGGCGGCGGCCGCCGTCCTGGCGGCCAAAAAGCATGTCGATCCGGCGGGCCAGCAGGCCCTCGTCTTGGGGGGAACCGGCCCGGTCGGCCAGCGCGTTGCCCAGCTGCTGGCACGCGAGGGAGCCCGCGTCCGCGTCGCCTCGCGGATTTTGGACCGCGCGAATTCCGTGGCCGCAGCGATTCGTACCGCCGTCCCGGGGGCCGAAATCACCGGCGCCTCGACGGGAACGCCGTCCGACTTGGAACAGGCCTGCCGGGGCGCCGAGATTGTGATTGCCGCCGGGGCCGCTCATGCTCAACTCCTCTCGGCCGCCCAGCGCGAGGCGATGACCGGGCTCAAAGTGGCCATCGATCTCAACGCCGTTCCCCCGACGGGGCTTGCCGGCATCGAGGTGATGGACAAAGGGGCCGAACGGCACGGAGCGATCTGTTACGGGGCGATCGGTGTCGGCGGCACGAAAATGAAGATCCACAAGGCGTGCCTCGCGCGCCTCTTCGAGTCGAACGACCAGGCGCTCGACACCGAACGGATCTACCAGATTGGCGCATCGCTGGCCGCGTCGAAGTAAGCGGCACGTTTCCGTCTCGTATGCCAGCGGAGGGCTGCTCGTGCCCGCCCGCGCTTGTCCCGTCGCGGCGTTCGATCGATAATGGTGGCGGCCGAAATGCGATCGGGAGAAAGCCGCAAAAGGATCGTGGCGTGAGCGTCGAGGACCGCGAACTGATGCAGCGCGTCCAGCAGGGCGAATTTCGCTGCTTTGACGCTCTCGTCGAACGCTACCGCCCGGCGCTGCTGCGGGTCGCTTCGGGAATGCTCTGTGATCAGGGCCTGGCCGAAGACGTCGTCCAGGAGACATTCCTGTCCGTCTTTGCCGCTCGCCAGACGTTCAACCCGGCCTTCCACTTCCGCACGTGGCTCTGGACGATTTTGCTGAATTTCTGCCGCCGCCACCGCGCGCGGCAGGTCCGCCGTCCGCAGCAGGTGGTTCAATCTGCCTTGGCCAAGGGGCAGGGACCGCAGGTCGTGGATGCCGAAACGCCCGAAACGGCGCTTGCCGGTCTGCTCGAGCGGGAACGCAGCGAGCAGCTGCAGCGGCTGTTGAACGATCTGCCCGACGTGCAGGCCGACGCGATTCGTCTGCGATTTTTTGCCGGGCTCACCTATCATGAGATCGGCCAGTCGATGGGAGTCAGCCTGGGAGGCGCGAAACTTCGCGTCCGCACCGGGCTGGCCAAATTGTCCCAGCAACTTCGCGGGGACAAGGAGAGTAGCCATGAACTGTGACGACGTTTTCGATGCTTTGACCGATCCGGCACTCTCCCAATCGGCGGCACTCGACGCGCACCTCGCGCATTGTCCGCGTTGTCGTCAGTTGCAACAGGTCCTCGAGCCGGCCCGCTCGCTTTTGTGCGGCGAATTGCCGGCCGAACTCCCCGGCTTGGACGAGTCGGCGGACGAGCCGTCGTTCCCGAAACAGCCCGCGCCCCTGCTGTCGGTCGAGGCCGTCGGCTTGGCGGAAACGATCGCCGCGCAATTGACGGCGAACAGCGGGAAAAGTCGGCCTCCCCGTCGACCTTTTGCGCGGCGCGCGTTCGTCGTCGGGCGCTCCGCAGTGCGGCGTTCGTGCTCTTCGGGATGTTGGCCGTTTATTGCCTCGGGGTCGCGCAACGGCGATTCCGACTTGCATGCACTCCCGGCTGTGGTTCCCAGCACCACCAAGACCTGTACTCGTCTCGATTTGCAGAAAAAGGACCAGCCGCCGCAGGATGCGCGGCGCGTGATCCTCTCCTGCGTCGGTTGCCACATGAACGACGGCCCAGAGCGACGGCAGCCGGCGTCCACGTCGTTGTTCTGGCCCCCTCGCCACACCGCCCCTTCGATCCGTATGGCGCGTGCCGAAATGCGAGCTTGGGCCTCCGTCGACGACCGGCAGCCGATGGCCGAGTCGTCGATTTCATAGGCAATTTATGCCGATGCCCCGCGAACTGCGGCAGATTACAGAATTGCAAGCCTGAGAAGGTTACAACCTTCACGAGGCGACCGTCGCCAACGCGGGTGCCGCGATCCGCTAAATCCCCCACATTCTCATAGCCCTCCCAATTTCTGGAACTACATCTTGCCGCGAATCTCCGATTCAGATATTCCTTCGCCCCCAATGAGTGTCGGGGACCGAAATCCTCGGAGGACCGGATTGTCCTCCAGGGCATTTCGCATCGCAGGCTGACCTGGTTCTGAAGAGCACATCTGCTGCCTTCGCTGGGAACCTGCGACCGACAGGGCGTGACGCCACTTCCGATCGTCGTTCCACCCTCCGAACCGAAAGCAATCTGGCATGAGAGGTGTCTCTTCGGGCACCGGCGGTCTTGGGGCCGCTCGCGGATTCTGCCGCGCTCTTCTCTGCGCCGGGATTGCGCTGGGGGGATCGCTGGCGGCTCCTCAATTGGCTCCGGCGCAGCTCTCCGTACCGTTGCCGGGGCAGAGTGACGACACGTCGGTTCCGCAGCCGCCGATGAGCAACCGCGACTTTCTGCAAAACGGCCAGCAAAACACGCCGAAAAAGAAGACCGCCGCGGATGACTCCGCCAAATCGCAAGATGCTCGCATCGCCGACCTGATCGCCAAACGGCAGCAGGAGCAGGAAGGGGAGAAGATCGACGAGATCTTCGTGGATGGGAACGTGACGATTCCCACCGCGGCGATCTTGCAGAAAATGAAGACCCAAGCCGGCCACAAGGCGACGCCGGCCCTGGTTCAGGAAGACATCCGCACGCTGATCAAGACGCGTTGGTTTTTCAGCGTCGTGCCCAAATACCGCCGCACCGACAAAAAACTGATCCTGGTTCTGAACGTGATCGAACGGCCGATCGTCCATAACGTGGTTTATCTCGGCGCCACGCAGATCAAGATTAAAAAACTGGCTGCGGAAACGGGACTCAAAGTCGGCAGCCCCTACGACATGGGAGCCAACAAAGAGGCCGCCCGCCATCTCGAAAACTTCTACCACGAGCAGGGCTATACCGAGGCGACCGTCGACCTCATCCAAGGGGACAAGCCGGAGCAACGCGACGTCGTCTTCCGCATTCACGAAGGGGTCGCGCAGAAGGTCGTCTGGCGCTACTTTGTGGGGAACGTGTCGGTCTCGGGCGAGCGGCTGGCGATGGAACTCAAGAGTTCGCCCGCGTATGTGTTTATCGGAGGCAAGTTCGATCCGGTCAATCTCACCGAAGACATCGCCGCCGTCCGCAAGTACTATGCCGACCTCGGCTTCTTCGATGCCACCGTCAAACCGGCCGTCGAATATTCCAAAGACCGCAAATGGATCTATCTGAAATACACGATCCACGAGGGCCTGCACTACAAGATTCGCAATTTCAGCATGATGGGCAACGTCCGCTTCAAGTCGGCCGAGCTGCTCAAAACCATCAAGACCCATGAGGGGCAATACTACAACGCATTTCAGATCAGAAAGGACCTCACGGCGATCAAAAAGAAGTACGACGCGCTCGGCTACACCTATATGAACGTGGAAATGGTGCCGCGCTACCTGGAGCAACCGGGAGTCATCGATCTCTTGCTCCGCGTCGACGAGGACAAGCCCTATTACATCCGTCGCATCACGATCCACATCGAAGGGGACCATCCACGCACCAAGCGGTCGCTGGCTTATAACTACGTCGGCATTGCCCCCGGCGACCTGGCCGATCCCTCGATGATCGAGAAGAGCAAAAAGAAACTCTCCGGCGCCCAAGTCTTCAAGGCCGACGAGACGACGCACACTCCCGTCAAGATCCGGATGTCGCGCGTCACCGACGACAAGGACGCGGCCGATGCCAGCGTCCGCGGTCAGAACGGCGACGACCCCGTCCCGTCGCTTTTGGGCGGTCCGGGTAGCCCAAAGGTGCCGATGCCCGACATGCACGTCGTCCAGAAGGCGGTCGCCCCGGACGTTGTGCCCGCCCCGGTTCCCGCTCAGACGCCGCCGGATGTCGACGATTCGTTCAATCCGTTTCTGAAGACCGAGCCGATCGATCAATGGACCGAGGACATCGTCATCCGCGGTCAGAACTCCCAGGATCCGTTTCTTCCCGGCAACCCCCTGTTCGATCCGACGCCGCAAGGCGACCCGTTCTCACAGGTCCACCGTACGCCGACCGGCGAGATCGACCTCGATTACTACCTGACCGAAGACCGCACGGGCCGGCTGATGTTCGGCGTGGGCGTCAACAGCAGTTCGGGTCTCGTCGGCTCCGTCGTGCTGCAGGAACAAAATTTCGACATTCTGCGTCCCCCCACAAGCTGGGACGACATCATGAACGGGACAGCTTGGCGCGGCGCCGGCCAGCGATTCCGAATCGAACTTGTCCCCGGCACCGAGGTGAGCCGCTACACGGTGAGCTGGCAAGATCCCTACTTCATGAACACCAACAACAGTCTCGGCGTGAGCGCCTTCTATTTCCAGCGGTACTACCTCGACTGGGACGAAGACCGCGTGGGCGGTCGCCTCAACGTCGGGCGACAGCTCAATCAGCAATGGTCGGTGACGTCGGCGCTCCGCCTGGAAGGGGTTCGCATCGCGGATGTCTACACGCCCACCCCGCAAATCCTGCGGGAAGCGGAGGGAGACAACCTGCTGAGCACGGTCCGCTTCGCGGTCATCAACGACACGCGCGACATGCCGTTCAACCCCGGGGAAGGGCATCGCCTCGAATTCGGATATGAGCAGGCCTTTGGCGAATACGTCTATCCGCGTTTTGACGTCGACGCCCGGCAGTATTTCACCCTGGTGCAGCGCCCCGACGGCGGCGGACGCCAGATTCTCACCGTCGGCGGCCAGGCCGGCTGGACCGGCAACGATACACCGATCTTCGAGCGGTATTTCGCGGGAGGCTTCCAGAGCTTCCGCGGTTTTGCGTTCCGCGGCGTGAGCCCCGAGGTTCTGGGCTGCTACGTCGGCGGCCAGTTCATGGCGGTCGGCACGGTCGAGTACTCGATCCCCCTTTTGGCTAACGACGTCATCCGGCTGGTCACGTTCAGCGACTTTGGAACGGTCGACGACGGCATCACCTTCGGGGCCTTCCGCGCCAGCGTCGGAGCCGGTTTCCGCATCGCGCTCCCCATGATGGGGCCCGTGCCGTTGGCCTTCGACTTTGCCGTCCCGGTCGTGAAGCAGCAGACCGACATCACGCAGGTCTTCAGCTTCTATGTCGGCTTGACGCGGTAAGGCGGTCCACAAACCGGACGGCGTCTCTTAGACTGCAGGGATGATTCTCGAAGGGATCGTCACCACGCAGGACCTCTCCGGAAACGTCAACGTGGCCCCCATGGGCCCGATCGTCGACGAAACGATGTCGAGCCTGCGATTACGCCCCTTTCAGACGTCGCAGACCTACCGCAATCTCAAGCTCGTTCCGAGCGGCGTGTTCCACGTGGTGGACGACGTTCTGTTGCTGGCCCGAGCCGCCGTCGGCCTGTTGGAAACAACGCCTCCCACCGATCCCGCCGAAAAGGTGCCGGGCGTGATTCTCACACAGGCCTGCCGCTGGTACGAATTCGTGGTTGACGAGTTAGACGACTCCCAGGAACGAGTCGAAATCCAGGCCCGGGTCGTTCACTCGGGCCGTCTCCGCGATTTCTTCGGTTTCAACAGGGCCAAGCACGCCGTCGTCGAAGCGGCCATTCTGGCGACGCGAATCCATCTGTTGCCACGCGCCGAGATCCTGGCCGAGTTCGCCCGACTCAAAACGCCCGTCGAGAAGACCGCCGGTCCCCAGGAAATCGAGGCATTCGCCCTCCTGGAGCGATATGTCCGACAAGCTCCCTGATCGGGGCGCAAGCCGCCCGCGGGCCCGCGGTTTTGAAACGGCTGTGAATCACCCCGTATGATGGCCGTCATGCACGACAGGATCGTGATTACGACCGGAGCGCGGCTCCATTTCGGGTTTTTTGCTCATCGCCCGCCCGGCACGGAGACCGACACCGGCTCCTCGATCGCCGGAGCGCTCGAGCAAGCCAATTACGGCGGAATCGGTTTGATGATCGATTCCCCTTCGTACGTCGTCGCCGCGTCGAAAAGCGACCGCGATCGCAGCGAATGGTTACTGCCGGAGACTTCCGGCGAGGGGCGAGTCGATCGCATCGTCGCGCACTATCGGCGCACTTGTCCCCCACAGCGGCTGCCTCCTCCCTGCGCGATCGAAGTCCGGCGGGCGATCCCCTCGCACTCGGGGCTTGGCTCGGGCACGCAGTTGGCGATGGCCGTCGCCCAAGCACTGGCCCTGCTGGCGAGGGACGGACAGGTCGACGCCGTGACGCTCGCTCGGCGGGCGGGGCGGGGCAAGCGGTCGGCGATCGGTATTCACGGGTTTGCACGTGGCGGATTCCTGGTCGACGGCGGAAAGCGATCGGAGGACGAAATCGGCCGATTGGTCGCTCGGGCCGAGTTTCCGGACGGCTGGCGATGGCTCCTGGTGGCACCGGCCGACAAGTCGGGAACGGGCCTTTCCGGCCAGGAAGAAATCCAGGCACTGGAACAGTTGCCGCGGATACCTCTTGCTCTGACCGAGCGGCTGTGCCGCCTCGCCGTGTTGGAAATGCTCCCCGCGATCGGGGCCGCTGACTGCGATTGGTTCGGAGAAGCCCTTTACGAATTCGGCCGATCGGTGGGCGATTATTTTCGGCCGGTGCAGGGGGGCGCTACGCCGATCCGCGGATGGCTACCCTCGTCGAGTGGCTGCGCGGGAAGGAGTGCGCGGAGTCGCACAGACCTCGTGGGGTCCGACGATCGCTGCGTGTTGCCAAGATGCGCTCCGCGCGAACGCACTCAAAGACCGCATCCTGGCCGACGATCGCTGGCAAGGGTGCCAGGCGCAGATCGCCCGCCCGCTCAATACCGGCGCGGCGATTCAGCTCTGAGCCGGGTTTCAGCGCGTCGCTTATCGGGCGAGCCAGCCGCCGTCGATCGGAATAATGCTGCCGTGCATGTAATTGGAGGCGTCGGAGGCAAGAAAGACACAGAGTCCTCCCAATTCCTCCGGCTGGCCCCACCGGCCACACGGAATGCGGTCGAGGATTTGCGGTGCGCGGACCGGATCATTCCGCAGGGAGAGCGGCGCATCGGTGTCGAAGTAACCGGGCGCGATGCAGTTCACGTTGATACCCCGGCCGCTCCAGGCGACGGCGAAGGCCTTCGTCAGTCCGGCGATCCCGTGCTTGGCGGCGGCGTACGCGGGAATGTTGAGTCCCCCTTCGAAGCTCATCACGGAGCCGACGTTGATGATCTTTCCGCGGCCCCGTGCGAACATGCCGGGAGCCGCCTGCTGCGAGAGGTCGAACGTGGCATTGAGATGCGTCTCGAGCAGCTCCCGCCAATCGGATTCGGGATAGGCCTCGGGGGGATGCCGCGTCGAGTTGCCCGCGTTGTTGACGAGGATGTCGACTCCACCGAGCGACTCGGCCACGCGCGCAATGAGGCCGCGGCGCTGCGTCGGATCGGCTAGATCGGCCTGGATATCGAGGAACCGCCGGCCCGACGCCTGCACGAGCGATCGCGTTTCGTCGGCGTTTCCGGTCTTCGAGATGCAGGCGACATCCGCTCCGGCCTGCGCCAGCGCGCCGGCCATGGCTTGACCGAGGCCTCGCCGACCTCCGGTGACGACGGCGACCCGATCATCGAGCTTGAATAGATCGAGAATCATGCGTTGAGTGACTCGAGTTGGACTTCTGAATCAGGATCACCTCCAGCCTATCACGTCGCAGGACGGGCGTCCCGCCTGCACCGCCGCGTGACGGCAGCTACAATCGCGGGCATGCTCTTGATGGTCATCGAACATTTTCGCGATGGGGACGGACGCGCTGTTCGCGAGCGGTTTCTTCGCGACGGGCGGATGTTGCCCGCGGGCGTGTCCTACCGCGCGAGTTGGATCGACGGGCCCGGCGGCCGATGCTTCCAGTTGATGGAAGCTCCCGATGCTAAAGCGCTCGAGCCCTGGACCGCCCGCTGGAGCGATCTCGTCGCGTTCGAAGTTGTGCCGGTTGTCTCCTCGCAAGAATATTGGGCGAAGCTCACTGAAGCGGAATCCGCAAACGAGGGGAGCCGCGTGCCGGCCGACGAGAAACTTTGAAAAAAAGCACGCCGCCTTCTGCAATCGTTTGGTTCCGACAAGATCTCAGGCTGGACGACAATCCCGCCATGCAGGGCGCCGTCGCACTGGGCTCACCGGTGATTCCGGTTTTCATCTGGGATCCGGCGGGCGAAGGCGAGTGGGCGCCGGGCGGGGCCTCTCGAGTCTGGCTTCACGGGTCGCTAAAAAACCTGGAAATGTCGTTGCGAAGAAGAGGTTCGCGACTCATCGTGCGACAAGGCAAGAGCCTCGACGTTCTCCGAGAGCTCATAAAGAAAACCGGCGCCGGCGCGGTATTTTGGAATCGCAGCTATGAACCCGCCGTCGTCGCCCGCGATCGCCAGATCGAGAAATTGCTCGTCACTCAAGGCCTCAACGTCAAGACGTCTAATTCGCTTTTGCTGTTCGAGCCCTGGACCGTTCAAACGAAGGCTTCGACGCCCTACAAAATCTTCACTCCTTTTTACCGGGCATGTCGTGCGCTGCCCGAACCGGATCCGCCAATTGCTGCACCGAGCAGAATTGTGTCGCCGAAGAGTTGGCCCTCGTCGTTGAAGCTGGAGTCGTTGCAATTACTTCCGCGAATTTCTTGGGACAAAGGGATACGCCGCGGCTGGCGGCACGAAGAGAGTAAAGAGGGACTCTGCGTTGAAGATTTCGTTCGCCACGCGCTCGCGGACTATCCGGACGCGCGGGACAGGCCGGATGTCGAAGGAACTTCGCGAGTCAGCCCATATCTGCATTGGGGCGACCTCAGCCCGCGCCACGTGTGGCACACAGTCAGCGCCGAAATCGGACGCAAAAAGCGAACGGCGACGCGCCAGGCCACCGAAGCCTATTTGCGGCAACTCATCTGGCGAGAGTTTGCCTATCACCTCCTCTACCATTATCCGCAGATCGTTTCCGTTCCCTTGAATCCGACTTTTACGAGATTTCGGTGGCGCCGCGACCGTCGGGCGCTCAAAGCCTGGCAGCAAGGGCAGACCGGCTACCCGATCGTTGACGCGGGAATGAGGCAGCTCTGGACGACCGGATGGATGCACAATCGCGTCCGCATGCTGGTCGGTTCATTTCTGGTGAAACACTTATTGCTTCCCTGGCAGGAAGGGGCCAAGTGGTTCTGGGATACGCTGGTCGACGCGGACCTGGCCAACAATTCGCTCGGTTGGCAATGGGTCGCCGGCTGCGGCGTGGATGCGGCTCCCTTTTTCCGCGTCTTCAATCCCGTTCTTCAGGGCCAGAAATTCGATCCGCACGGTGATTACGTCCGTCAATGGGTTCCGGAATTGGCCAGTTTGCCGGATCGCTGGATTCATAAACCCTGGCAGGCGCCGACCGTCGTGCTCCGCGAGGCGGGAGTCGAACTGGGCCGCTCGTATCCGCGACCCCTGGTTGATCACAACGAAGCTCGCGATCGGGCGCTCGCCGTCTTCCGCAATACCCGCAAAAACGGCGGCTGAAGTGGCCGCTGGCGAACGCCTTGACCGAAGATGTCCGGCCTGCAAGAATCCGAGCGGCGAGAAAACGCTCCGGGGCGGTAGCTCAGTTGGGAGAGCGCTGCGTTCGCAATGCAGAGGTCGAGGGTTCAACTCCCTTCCGCTCCACTTCACGAAACCCGTTGACACGAGTTGTCAGCGGGTTTTTTTCTTTGACAGAGCAAGCGGTTACGGCAAGTAACCGCGGATGTGTTCGCTCGGCTGGCGGGCACAGAAGAGACGTTCATCGAGCGCCCCGACGCGCTCTGACGTGACGCCGCCAGGTTCCGCCTGTCTTTCATTTTCATCGAGGCGCGGAATTGCCTTCCAATTCTCTATAGAATTGAGTCACGTCGGGTAAGGAAGGCCGTGAACGTCGATGGTTGTATGTCCCAAGTGCTCGAACAAAATTCAGACGCTGGAAGCAGTTGCCGAGAAGCCGGTTCGGTGCGCGATCTGTGGATACCAGATTGAACTTCTCGAAAGTTCCGAACCTCTCAACGAAGTGAATCCGCTTGAGTCAATCTCGACGACCGACGACACGCAGAACGTTTCCAAGCTCCCGGAACTGGAAAGTCCGCAACGAACAGGTTCGTACGCAGCTCGAAAACTTCCGCCTAAGACGGCAAGATACGCGCTCATTGGAGTTGCCTGCGTCCTTGTCGGCGCCGCCTCCGTGGCGCGTTCTTCTTCGCCGCTCGCCGCAGACCATCCCAAAACCTTCCGTCGGGTTTGGTTGAAGCGTCGGCACAGCCGGTGAAAAAGAAAACAGCGCCTGCGCAGCCATCGCTTCCGGCAGCGATCCACTGGGAGATGAAGGCCCTCGAAAGGGTGGCCTACCGATTGCCGTCGTCCAAGGATCGCGAAAAGCTGTTGCGGTTCAATCGCGACGTGCGCCCGATTCTGTCGAACCACTGTTTTCGATGTCATGGTCGGGACGGCAACGCTCGCAAAGGCGGCGTGCAGTTGGACGTGCGGGAGAAGGCTTTGCTTCCGGCCGAGTCGGGCGCAATTCCGATTGTTCCCGGCCAGCCCGCAAAGAGTGAGCTTGTCCGGCGGATCTTGAGCGCCGATGCATCAGAAGCGATGCCACCGCCATCCGCCAATCAGCCGTTGACGGAAGCGGAGAAACGGGTGCTCAAACGGTGGATCGCGGAAGGAGCCAGGTACGAGCCGCATTGGGCGTTCATGGCGCCCGAACGCCGGCAACCGCCGATCGTCAAACAGGGCGGCTGGCCGCGCAACGCGATCGACAACTTCATCCTGGCCCGGCTGGAACAGGAGGGGTTAGAGCCGTCGCCTCAGACAGACTGGGTGACCCTTTTCCGGCGGCTGTCGCTGGACTTGACCGGCCTGCCCCCTGACCCGGCCGATGTCGCCGCCTTCGAACGAGAAATTGCGGCCGCCGAACGCGAAGCGCCCCGGACCGGCAGTCGATCCGCGGCGACGGACATTGTCTACGACGCCTGGGTGAGCCGTCTCCTGGCATCGCCGTCTTACGGCGAACGGATGGCCGTCGACTGGCTCGACTGCGCGCGCTATGCCGACACAAACGGCTATCATATCGATCGCAATCGCGAGATGTCGGCCTGGCGCGACTGGGTGATCGACGCCTTCAATTCGAACCAGCCATTCGATGAATTCACCGTCGACCAACTTGCCGGCGATCTGCTCCCCAATGCGACGCTCAAGCAGAAGATCGCGACCGGCTTTCATCGCAACAACATGTTCAATGAGGAAGGCGGCATCGCGGACGAATACCTCGCCGAATACTGCGTGGATCGCGTGGATACGACGGCCACCGTCTGGCTTGGGCTGACCTTGAGCTGCTGCCGCTGCCACGATCACAAGTTCGATCCCTTCACGCAGCGCGACTATTACGGTCTGTTTGCCTTCTTTCATAACGTGCCAGAGGTTGGCGTCGGCAAGTTGGGGATTGATCCCTTGCGCACGGCTCCCCCCTTCATCGACCTTCCGCCGGTGGAGGAAGCCGTCGACGTCGCCGGCAGCTCCAAAGTCAAATCGACGAAGCGCCGACGGGTGTACCGCACTGCGCTCGTGATGAAAGAAATGGCGAAGCCGCGCGCGACACACATCCTGATGCGCGGCGCGTACGACAAGCCGGCAGCGGAGGTGACGGCCGGCGTGCCGGCGGCGCTGCCCCCTTTGTCGCCCGCTTTGCCTCCCAATCGGCTGGGATTGGCTCGCTGGTTGGTGGATCCGAGCAATCCGCTGCCGGCGCGGGTGACCGTGAATCGCTTGTGGCAGTCAGTTTTTGGCGTGGGGCTGGTCCGCACGACAGAGGACTTCGGCACGCAGGGGGAATTGCCGAGCCATCCCGAACTGCTCGACTGGCTGGCGACGGAGCTCATGCGCCGCGAATGGGATATGAAGGGCATGTTGCGACTGCTGGTCACCAGCTCCACTTATCGGCAAAGCTCGCGGCTCACGCCGGTGCTCCATGATCGCGATCCGGAGAACCGATTACTGGCACGCGGCGCCCGGTATCGGCTGCAGGCCGAATTCTTGCGGGACCAGGCCCTGGCGGCGAGCGGCCTGTTGGTCTCGAAGATCGGGGGCCGCTCGGTGCGGTCGTATCAGCCGCCGGGTCTGTACGAGCAAGTCGCATCGGCCCTCGCCACGCCGGTCTACATCGTGGGATCCGGGCCCGATCTCTATCGACGCAGCCTCTACACTTACTGGAGGCGGTCGGTGCCGAATCCGACGCTGCTGCTGTTTGATGCGCCGTCTCGCGAGACGTGCATTGTGAGGCGGGCACGGACCGACACGCCGCTGCAGGCGCTGGATTTGATGAACGACCCGACCTACGTGGAGGCGGCCCGCGTCTTGGCGCAACGCATGGTGCGTGAAGGGGGCGACGCCGCGGCCCAACGGCTGGCTTATGGATTCCGCTGTGTGTTTAGTCGCAGTCCGCGCCAGCCCGAGCTGGACATTCTGGTCTCCGCGCACCTTCGGGCGCTGAAAGAATTTCAAGCCGCACCGGCTGCCGCCGCAAGGCTGTTGAAAGTCGGGAAATCCTCCGCCGATCCGACGATCAACCCCGCCGAGCTGGCGGCATTGACGACGGTGGCGAGCACTCTTCTGAACCTCGATGAAGCGGTCACAAAGCAATAGATGCCAGGACGAAGGGGTTCCCATGCTCTCGTTCGATGTCCAACGCGTTCTCTCCCGCCGGGTCTTCCTGCGTCAGGGCGCGGTCGGTCTCGGGGCCGCGGCCCTGGCGACCCTTTTGGAGCGTGACGCCCGGGCCAGCGGTGGCCTGGCGGGGATTCCCCATTTCCCGCCGAAAGCCAAGCGCATGATCTGGCTGACGCAGGCCGGCGCGCCGTCGCAGATGGATCTTTTTGATTACAAGCCCCAGCTTAAGAAACGGTTCAATGAGGTTTTACCAAAGTCCGTGCAACGGGGCCGACGGTTGGCGCCTCAGTCGTCCGACCAGTCCCGGCTTGCGGTGGCTCCATCAATTTTCGGATTCCGCCAATGCGGGAAAGCAGGCATCTGGCTCAGCGACCTGCTGCCGCACACTCGCCGCATCGCCGATCGCATCTGCGTGATCCGTTCGATGTATACCGAGGCGGTCAACCACGACCCGGCGATGACGATGCTCCAAACGGGACAGCAGCTCGCCGGCCGGCCGTCGTTGGGCGCTTGGCTTTCCTATGGCTTGGGTTCCGAGAACGATAACCTTCCCGCCTTCGTGGTGATGCTCTCGAACTCGAGTAATGTCGTCAACAATGCACAGCCGTTGAACGAACGGATGTGGGGAGCCGGCTTTTTGCCGCCACGCTATCAGGCCGTCCGCTTTTTTCCCGGCAAGGATCCGGTGCTGTTTCTTTCGAACCCGCCGGGCATCTCGGCTGGCGGCCGCCGCCGGATGCTGGATGACTTGACTGCCCTGAATCGGCTCGAGCTCGACGATTATCATGACCCCGAAATCCAGTCCCGCATCGAGCACTATGAGCTGGCCTTCCGCATGCAGACGTCCGTTCCCGAGTTGGCCGACCTGTCGAAAGAGCCGGCCTGGGTCTTTGACCGCTACGGGCCCGAATCGCATAAGCCCGGCACGTATGCCGCCAATTGCATTTTGGCCCGCCGTTTGGCCGAGCGGGGCGTGCGCTTCATCCAGCTCTATCACCGCGGCTGGGACCAGCACGAAAATCTGCCCCGCGACATCAGGGTCCAATGTTACGACACCGACCAGCCGACGGCGGCGCTGATCGAGGACCTGCACGAACGCCGCCTGCTCGACGACACGTTAGTCGTTTGGGGCGGCGAGTTCGGGCGGACCATCTATTCGCAAGGGAAGCTGTCGGCCAACAACTTCGGGCGCGACCATCATCCGTACTGCTTTTCGCTGTGGATGGCCGGCGCGGGCATCAAGCCCGGTCACGTGCACGGCGAAACGGATGACTATTCCTATAACGTCGTCCGCGACCCGGTCCACGTTCACGATCTGAACGCGACGATCCTCGCGCAATTGGGAATCGATCACAAACGTCTCACGTACCGCTACCAGGGCCGCGACTTTCGGCTGACCGATGTGTACGGCGAAGTGGTGAAGGGCATACTGGTCTGAAGGCCAACCTGCGGGATTAACTTCCCTGCGTGGTGCGCACGTCCTCCCTGTGACGGCGAAGTTCGGCCAAGAGGGCCAGCGTCCCGACAACATAGGCGCCGGCTGCCACCACCGCGACGTTGGAAAAGCCGATTTCCACGCCAGGATCACGGCCAACACCGTGGCGGCCACCGAGCCGACGCCGTTGACGGCCCAGGCCCAGGCCCAGGGGATCGGTCGCGGATCGATTCGACGCAATAACTCGAGCGCCGTCGGTAAGTACATGCCCTGCGCCACCCCAAGAGGAAACTGCATCAAGATAGTGAGGGTGATGCGCATCGGCAGCGAGGCTGGCAAGAGGCGCGACAACTCGGCATCGGGAGCCTCGACGAGGTGGTTGATCGGCGAATCGCCGGCGCCGCCGGGAGCGAGGTAAACCACGAAGCCATGTTTTGCGTCGGTAAGTTTTCGTCGGGGGTCCCGTGGTTGGAGGAAACGAACTCCCGCACGCGCCGGATTTCTTCCGGCGTAAGCGGAGATCGCTTGATGAGGAGATTCTCGAGCGCGAAATCGGGCCACTGGCTTTGTCGTTCACGGACAATTCGTTTCCGGTACCGCATTGGAGCCGGTTCGGGCAAGCCCTCGCGGTCCGCATCCGGCCGAGTCGAGGCTCTCAAGCGAGATCTGCGCTTGCACCGATTTTTTCAAAATCGTTGTGGATTTTTTCGCCGGCTTTGCGATTAGGTCGGTACCAATTGCGCTCCCTGCCACAGGTGCGCAGTCCGGCGGCCCTCGCGTCGTGAGAATGGACTGGCATCCCGCGGTCGTTTTGCGCTTTTCACTCCGGCGCGGGCCTTAATGGATTTGCGTTGGTAAATCTTTCCAAGGATGCGCCGCGCCGCCGTCTTGTCGCGAGATGGCACCGATTTCGGTGTGAAGTTCGATCCGCGTCCCGCGCGGCGGAAAAATCACGCCGCATCAAGTCGGCGTCGGCGACGGCGACACAAGTCTTATGCATGTCGGGGATTCGGCGTCCACGACGCGCCGCGCGCGGTGTCTCGTGCCCCGATCCGTTGAGCGGATCGCGCGGCATCACTTTCGCGAGAGGCCCGCCGTCGAACTCCCTTTGGTACGTAAATTTCTAGTCGAGGCATTCCGTTCGGACTTGCCTGGATTCCTGTCGAATCCTTCAACTCGGCGCCCCGCCGCAAACCTTTCGGCGCCGGCCAAACTCCTCGGGCCAACTTGAATCTTCGTCTCCGCGCGTCTGATGCGACCGCTGCCATGAGGGTGCGCGCTGTGCGCCGTTTCCATCGCTTCGGCCGTCGCGAGGAAGCCCTGTTTCGAACACAACCTGAGCGAGCCGCACTCAGAAGGGGAAACGACGATGAGACGCAAACGCCATCCGGTCCCGAGACGAGCCGTGCGCCGCCTCTTGAAAAAATTCGCATTCTCGAGCGCCGACATCTTGGAGCAGCGCGTCCTGCTGTCGGCGACCACCGCCCTGCCGGCAAGCGCCGTCGAGCCGATCGGCGGCACGGGGAACAACGTCGCCAATCCGACGTGGGGAGCCGCGGGGAACGATCTCGTGCGGCTGACCCCGGCACAATATGCCAACGGCTACAGCACGCCCTCGCTGCCGCAGGATCCCAGCGCGCGTCTCATCTCGAACCTCGTCAACAGCCAGGCCGATCCGGCCGACCCGTCCCAAGACATTGCCACCGTGAATCAACAATCGCTGTCGGACTTCGCCTACAGCTTCGGTCAGTTCATGGACCATGACATGGATCTGACGCAGGGAAACGGGGCGGCCGACAACATTTCGGTCCCCGTGGGCGACCCGATCGGCGGACCCAACGACACGCCGCTCTCTTTCAACCGGTCCCAGACCGATCCTGCGACCGGCACCGGGCCCGGCAATCCGGCACAGCAAGTCAATTCCGTCAGCTCGTATTTCGACCTGTCGCAGATCTACGGCTCGGACGTGGCGACCGATAACGCGCTGCGGACGTTCTCCGGCGGGCAGATGAAGACCAGTCCGGGAGGTCTGCCGCCGCTCGATAATTCCACGTATTTCACGACGGCCCAACTGGCCGCGATCAACGCGTCGGTCGGCGGTATGGCCGACGACGGGCCGCTGCCGCAGTCGCAGATGTTCGTGACGGGCGACAGCCGCGGCAACGAGAACGTCGAGCTGACCGTGCTGCAGACGCTCTTTCTCGACAACCACAACCGGCTCGCCTCGCGAATTGCAGAAGGAGAACCCGACCTGGACCGACCAGCAGCTCTTCAACGAAGCCCGCAAGCTCAATATCGCCGAGTATCAGTCGATCATCTACAACGAGTGGATTCCCGCCGTGCTGGGCGCCAACGCGCTGCCGGCCTACACGGGCTACAACCCGAACGTCAACGCCAGCATCGCCAACGAATTCTCGACGGTCGCCTTCCGCTTCGGCCACAGCCTGCTCAGCGGAGACGTGGAGCGGCAAGGCAACAACGGCCAGGACCGTCGCCGCCGACGTGCCGTCTGGCCGAGGACTTCTTCGATCCGAACGTCCTCAACGGGGAAGGGCAGCCTTCGACCGTCGATCCGCTCACCGGCCTGACGAGCACCAGTATCGGCGCCGTGTTGAAAGGCGACGCCGACGGCGACGCCCAGGCCGAGGACGTCGAGGTCATCAACGAAGTCCGCAACGAGCTCTTCAATGAAGTCGTGCCGGGCGTCGGCTACGGCCAGGATCTGATCGCGCTCGATATCCAGCGGGGCCGCGACAACGGCATCGGCTCGTACAACGAGGTCCGCGAGTCGTTGGGACTGCCGGCCGTGACCAGCTTTTCGCAGATCACGAGCAACGTGACCGTGCAGAAGGAGCTGCAGGCGGCTTACGGCAACGTCAACAACATCGACGCCATCGAAGGAGGCATGGCCGAGGATCCGGTCGCCGGTTCGGATGTGGGCCCGTTGTTCCAGGCGATCATGGTGAACCAGTTCACCCGCCTGCGCGACGGCGACCGTTTCTTCTATCTCAACGAGTCCTTCACGCCGGCCGAGCAGGCGATCCTGAACCAAGGCAATACGCTGGCCAAGGTCATCGAAGCCAACACGAACATCACCAACCTGCAAAGCGACGTTTTCATCTTTCAGGCGTCGATCAGCGGCACGGTGGGCCTCAATCCGGGCCCCGTCCATGGCGTGGGCGTACCCGGCATCACGGTCGAACTGCAGGACACCAGCGGCGACGTACTTGGCCACGACCACGACCAACAGCCGCGGCCAATACAGCTTCAACCAGCTCAGTGGCCCGGCGGCAAACCCGGTCAATGCGCCGGGAGTCAGCGGGACGGGTGCTTACGACATCGTCCTCGTGCTCCCTTCGTGGCTCGAGCAGACGAGCACCGACCCGCCGAGCGTGCTCATCAGCCGCGGCGGTACGAACGTGACGGGAGTCAATTTCAATATCGGCATCAACTGGAATTCTCTCTCGACTAACAGCTCCACAAAGACGGTTGGCACCGAGTTGGCCAATCTCGAGTCGAAACTCGGCAGCAACGGATCGCAGACGTCGGTTACGAATGCGGTCAACTCGACGCCTTCGTCGCTGGCGGCGACCGCGTCCACGACCGCGACGCAGAGTACCGCGGGCGCGACGACGCCGTCGACCTCTGCGACGGCAAGCGAGCTGACGCCGCAATCGCTGTTGAACTTCCTGCAATCGCTGGAAGCGAGCCGCGGCTTCGCTGAGTCGGCCAATGGGGCCACGGGCTCCTCGTCGCCGCCTCCGTCGACCTGGACGCTCGACTCGGCATTCGGGCCCGAGGAATTTTCCAAAATCGCCGACCAACTGACCTGACGGTCGCTACGAGTCCACGCCATCTCAAAACACGCCCAGCCGCCGCGAGGAGTGGCTGGGCGTGCGTCGCGTCGCCCTCACTCAAGACATCTTGTGGCAGGCTCTCCCATGACATAGCTTAGGATTGAGTTGTTCGAAACTGACGCAAAATTGGCAGGTGCGGGGGACTGCATGAGACAAGCCAATTCTCACCTGTCTCTGGTTTTCAGCCCGCTGTTGATTGCAGGCGTGCTCTGCGCCGCAGCCGAATCGCGAGTAGCGGCGGCCCCGAAGTCCAAGCCGCTTTCGAGACGGGCGGTCGCCGCCGTCGATGAGGCGGTCGAAACGGAGATGCAGCGACAGCAGCTCGTCGGCGTCGCTATCGGCATCATCCGGGACGGCTCAGTCGTCCTGACCAGGGGCTACGGCTTCGCGGATTTCGAGAACCAGGTTCCCGTCACGACGCAAACCGTTTTCAACTGGGCGTCGAATTCGAAGCCGCTCACGGCCGTGGCGGCCATGCAACTGGTGCAAAAGAAAAAACTCGACCTGGATGCCGATGTCCGCAAGTACGTGTCCGAATTCGCCCCTCAGGGCCCGCCGATCACCGTGCGGCAACTCTTGTGTCACCAGAGCGGCCTGCCCCATTGGAAAAACGGTCGAGTCGTTCCGTCCCCCGATCTCGATGCCGAGGCCATGGCGTCGATCGATCCGCTGCTGACCGTGCGCCGCTTCAGCCAAACGCCGCTGCTGTTTGAGCCGGGAACGCGGTTTTCCTATTCGACATACGGGTACATTCTGCTCAGTGCGGTGATCGAGCAGGCCGGGGGCGAATCGTTCTACGTCCAGATTGAAAAGCGAATCGCACGGCCGCTTGGCCTGGAGTCGCTGCAGTTGGACATGGCGGAAAACCACGCGGATTGGGCCGTGGGCTATACGCGGAAAAAGGTTCGCGTTTTGGGCGGCCAGCCGGTCGGAACTCCGGTCGGCCGTGCGCCGGACTACGCCCACGCCTGGAAAGCCGGTGCCGGCGCAGTTTAAATCCAATATCGGCGACTTCGCCAAATGGGCCGCGGCGCTAATCAACGGACGGCTCGTCTCCAAGAGTATCGAGAAGGAAATGTGGACGCCGCAGAAAACGTCGGACGGGAAATCGACGGAAATGACCCTGGGATTTTTCACTGGCGAATGGGGAGGCAGCCCGACGATCGCGCATACGGGCGACCAACCCGAAGCGTCGAGCCACCTCATCCTGTTCCCGAAGCCCAGAAACGGCATCGTGGTTCTCTGCAACTGCGGTTACGGAAAACCGGCGGAAATCAGCAAGGCGGTCGCGACCGCGATCGGGGAACCTTAGGAATCGATTAACGCACGCGTCGGCTCTGTCCAGACGAACGACGAGCGCTCATCCCATCGTTCCCATCGGAAGAGCAGGGGACGAGCCACGAGTCGGGATTCCGCCGGCAAGAACAGAGGCCGCAGAAGGTTGCGTTGACAACCTTCTGCGGCCCGTACTGACGCATCAAGAACAAAATGCGGACGAGAGGGATCGAACCTCCACTCCCGTAAGGGAACAGGTTCCTGAGACCTGCGCGTCTGCCAATTCCGCCACG
The DNA here is from genome assembly GCA_963833105.1 of uncultured Planctomycetaceae bacterium. Classification (GTDB taxonomy): domain Bacteria; phylum Planctomycetota; class Planctomycetia; order Planctomycetales; family Planctomycetaceae; genus DASPSM01. The sequence goes on along the minus strand of CAWHWU010000014.1, from coordinate 159,506 downwards.
TCCGCGATGACGCCATCAGAAAATAAAGAGTTCTCTCCGCTGCGGCAAGGTCGCCCTCGGTTTTTGCAGCACACCGTTGAGGAGCGTTTGCCGACGGACGGTGTTGCGGCAGTCTGCCGCCATTCTGAACGCATCTGGCCGTAATCACAGGACTTCGATAGCTTTCGCGCGGCGAAACGGCCGATCCCGTGGAACCCTTTGCGACACGATTCGGGAATTCGAGACGCTGCAAAAGCTCCAGGAGCAAACGCACGTCCTGCAACAAGCGGCTCAGCTCATTCAGCTCACAAACGGCCCGCTTCGCGAGCAAGGCAATCCGCAACTGAAAGAGCCGGTCCTTTAATATCTGGACCGCTCCGGTCTGTTAACGAGCTCTGCCGACCTTGAGAATCAAGCGATAGAGCCCCGGCGAACTCGCGGCAGCATTCCAAAGCCCAGAACGCAGGCCGCCGAAGCCCTCGGCTTTATCTCTAACGCCGCAATCCGGCCCAAGCTTCGGCCAATTCAGGCGGGAGCTGTCCGTCGTAGTACGCCTGCTGCGGAATGACGAACGGAGCTTGATCGAGCGGCCGGCGCAAGACGGCCATCAGGCCGGAATAGTCGCTCAACTTCTTTTCCAGTGCCAATCGGACGTACGTGTCGCGGTCCGGCAGCAGTGTCAGCACCGTCGGCGTCTTGGACGCGTCCGTGTGTTGCAGAGTGACCACGTCATAACGGTTCGCCTGACTGAGATCGAAGACGAAGGTGGGATGGTAATTGTAGAATCCGTGGTCGTAACAGCCCTGGTTCGGCAATGAATGGATCATCAGCCCGCCCGGTTTCGTCGTATCGTGCACCGATTTGAACATCTGGTGCTGATTGAAAATGTGCTCGGCCGTTCCGAAGTTCGTCACTACGTCAAATTGCTCGGAAAACGGGAGCGGTCGATTCAGATCGTATTGCTCGGCAATCGGCGTACCGTGCAGGTCGATCGCGCGGTAGGTGTGGTCGCCGAAGACGATCCGGTAGAACAATTTCGCCAGATCGAACAGTGCCGATGCATACAACGCGCCGGCAAGAAATCGTTCGAGCTCAGTTCGCAAGTCGTGTGTTCGGGGATCCTTGTCGCCCAGTTCGTCGAGTAGTTCCCTGAGTGCGACGGGAGCCACATCGCCGAACCAGTTCTGTTCGCCAAACTCGAGAACCGATCGTGAAATTCCCGGCCCGATAATGCCGGCGCCGCGAAGCTTCCAGAGCAAAGCCAGGTGCGGTTGGGCGAGTGCCATACGACTCCGGGCGAAACTTGCCGGGCCGGCCCCGCTGCTCAAAAGCGGTCGCCAACAGGCTCCGCATCCAAGAACCGCCTGTTTGACGTCACCGCGACGAACCGGCTGAAGGACGCTGCAGCCCAGAGTTTAGCGGCCTGTCCGCCCGGTGCCACTTCTATGAGAGTCTGTTGCCCGTCAAGGTGGAAAACGGCGATTTGGGCGATTTCCCGCGGAGTTCCCATTCTTCTATTCGAGCATCGGCGTTGTGGCCTAGCCCCTGTGGGTTTTCCGAGAGTGCGAGGGCTGCCCTATCTGCTGCCGAGAGTGGCGTGCGGCAACCGCATCGCCATCCCATGTGGCACTCGAGCTCACCCTCGCGAGGCGGGTCCGCGTCGTCTCCTGCGTCGTCGAATTCCCTCTTGCATTGAAGCACGTCCTTTCAAAAAAGTGGGGTTTGCTGGAACCCCGTTCGCCTCGCCCTCGCGTCGGCCTTCACAATCCCAGGACGACGTGAGGGCGAGGCGCAACGGGTTCACCCCCGTTTGCTGAGCCTGAGCCGAGGTCTGAGTTCTGTTCTGGCTGACCGAGCTGCGGGGGAACGATTTGGTAGTACACCCCTCTCAGCCAGCGATTCGCCAGGGCCGCCGTCGCCACGTTGGCCGGCTTGGTGGAGCGCAGTCGCGAATGCAGTTCTTTCCAGCGCACGTCGTGCCCCGGCAAGCGTTTGGCCAACTGGATCATGGCCGCGCGCAGCAATTCATTCCCTTCATTCACGAGCCCCGCGTCGGCCTGGCGCTTGCCGCTGGACGCATTGCAGGGGGTCAGACCACAGAACCGCGACAATTGCTTTCCATTGCGGAAGCGATCGAAGCGTCCAATCATTGCGCGGAGAATCACCGCGGTCACGAGGGCCACTCCCGGAAGAGCCAGCAGCTTTTCCACCAGCGGATCACCCTGGGTGGCCTCGGCGAACCGCTGGTCCACTTGACGGACGGCTTCCTCCACTTGAGCGAGGCGTTGCAATTCTTGATTCAGGACCCATTGAGATTCAGGGCCCAAGGGGAGCGTGACAATCCAGGCCATCCACGGCTTGGTCCACGCATTGGCGGCCGAGCATCGGGGCATTCGTTCTTCGCGAACAGCGACCGAATCCGCAGCTTGATGTTCTTGCGTTCGGCCACCAACCCTTGACGATGTCGCACCAGACGACGCAGTTGGCGTGTGTGACTGTCCGCCAGCCACACTTCTGGGAGATAGTTCACGCGCAACAGGTCGGCCAGCAGCCAGGCATCTCCATGGTCGGTCTTGTCACGGTTCTTTTTCAGGCGCTGAACCGCCGCGGGATGAGCCAGTTTGACGGACCACCCCGTTTGCGCGATCAGCTCGGCGGCGAAGTCCGCCGATCCACAGCAGGCTTCAATCGCCACACCGCGGACCGACGCTCCTCGCAACTGGACGAGGCGACGCACTTCGGCCGGGTCGTTCCCCACGTTACGGTTCACAATCAATTCCCCGTCTTCGGCCAACACGCAAACGCGGATCGTCTCATCGTGATAGTCCAGACCGACGTAGCAGGATACGATTGACATGTCTGTTGCTCCTGGAAAACGATTTTGTACACACCACCGGCATCGTAGCCGGTTCCAGGGCAACAGACTCTCATCCCCATCTGCTAAACGGCTTCCATTTAGCAGTGTTCTTCTCGAATTGACGTGGGAAGTGATTCGTCACACGTCCCGCGGCAATCCTTGCTCGCCTCGAAACGGAGCTCTCGAAAGTGCAAGAACGCTCGCGCGAGCGCTGCTGATCGGACCCAATGGGTACCCCGCTCAGCAGTCGCACCCGGTGCGCCGCTGGCGAGGCCCTGAAGGGGCCAGATTCTAAAGCCCAGGGCGCAGGCCGCCGCAGCCCTGGGACTTATCATGCCCCACAAAAGTCCGAAAAGCCCTGAAAGGGCGAGACACTCTTTTTTGCGTTGTCGGCCACGGGAGCGAGAGGTGTGTTCCCGGCGGTTGAGCACATGATACTCAGAGCCGCTGGCTCGGGTCCGGGCACGTCTTGGCCCACTTTCGGCGACTCAATCCGCCGAGTGCCAACAAAAATGACTCACGACCGCTCTATTTCACCCGCGGTCTGTCGCCAACATGCGGAGACCACGCAGGGCAAGCACGGAGTTCGCCAGAAGCAAGCCGACCAAAAGCCACCCCGCCCACCATCCCGGAAACGCATACGCCATGGGGCGGTGTTTGATGATGCCGGCGACCGCAAAAAAGGCGAGGGCGGCAAAGCCGAAGAAACCCAAAAAGACCTGTCCCCACAGCTTCTCTTGACCCAGGTGCCGAGCCAGCAAGAGGACGCTCTCTCTTGCCGGAATGCGGGCGAGACCTCGAACCCGCCGCTTCACGAACACGCTGTAGATGATCAAGGGAACGAAGAGAGCGGCCAGGACTAATACGTCGGCGCCAACCCCGCGGGCAAATAGGTAAACCGTCGCACTCAATCCAAGTCCGAAATTCGCCCAAGAGTAAACACGAACGTCGCGCTCCAGTGAGCGCCGCATCGCATCGGTCGGAACGACAAAAGCCCAACGCGCTCCGAAAAACAGGCAGGGCACCCACGGGAAAAAAAGTTCACGGTCGTCGGACCGCAGGAAGAAGTACTTTGCCGGGTCGGTTCTCGTTTGAAACGCCTTTCGTATTTCTCAAAGGGAGGACGTGCCGTTTTGGGGCCGCGCTTTCTTTCCATTCTGCGGCTGCCGTTCGGTGCACGCAATCGGAGGTTGCCGTACGGACGTAAGCCGGTCCCCCGGATTCACTTCCCCCTGCGATACACGTCGCGGCGATGTCCAATGCGAACGACCAGCACCCACAACTCCGCGTCCCGAATCTGATACACGACGCGCCAGTCGCCCACGCGGATGCGGTGCAAGTCGTCTTCCCCTTGCAGCTTCACGCTTCCCGGCGGGCGGGGGTCGGACTGGAGAGCTTCCGTCGCGCGGACGATGCGCCTTTGCACGTTCTCCGGCAGCTTTCGCAATTGGCGGTCCGCCGCGGGAGCGAAGACCACGTGATAGCCGGCAGTCGCCACGTCGGCTCACATTTTCAAGCGTTTTTTCACTTCGCCCAGGGGAATGGCCTTGCCCCGTTTTCGCTTCAGTTCGGCGAGCGCCTTGCGGGCCGCCTTGGCATCGTCGCGGTCTTCCATGGCTTCCAGGAGCGCCAGGTCGTCCATCGAGACAATCGCGGCCACACCCTTCCCGCGCCGCTCCAACACGACGCGCTCCCCCTGGTAAGCCACCCGGTTCAGCACGTCCGCCATGCTATTGCGAATTTCCGCAACGCCGATATTCATCGTTCGCCCTCCAGAAGGCAAATAGACATCATGTACATTATGAACATAACGGCTTTAATTGTCAATTAGCGACAATGGACTCGTAGCCGGGCAACGTCACGCCCGGTGCCACTGCTAGACGGCCTCCGTCTAGCAGTGCTCCCCTCGAATTGACATTGGAAGTGATCTGTAAAACGTCCCGCAGCGGCCCTTGCGGCAGTCCTTGCTCGGCTCGAAACCAAGCGGAGCCTTTGAACGTGCAAGAGCGCTCGCACGAACACTGCTGATCCGAAGCGGCTCAGCAGTGGCACCTGGCGGGGCCCTGAAGGGGCCAGATTCTAAAGCCCAGGGCGCAGGCCGCCGTAGCCCTGGGTTTAGCGTGCCCCAAAAAAGTCCAAAAAGCCCTGAAAGGGCGAGACACTCATCCGGCATCACGCGGAGTTCCATTCACCCACGAATGCCACGTCTACAATAACGAGCCGTCGGATTTACGCCGACGGTCTTCCCGAGGACGCGTCGAGTGCCGTTCGAAGACCGGCGTAAAGCCGGCGGCTCGTCAGGCAACGGCGCACCGTCATTTGCCCGATTGGGAATTTGTGTCGCCCTGACAGGGCTTTTCGATTCGTTTTTGCGATCTCAGATCCCGGGGTTACGGAAGCCTCCACCCCGGGCTTTAGAGTCGGGCCCCTTCAGGGCCAAAACCGCTTTCCTCTCATCGACGCGCGGCGTCCTCGACAACTTCCCACAGCGTCAAAGGGCAACATCGTGCCTGGTTCCTCGCCAAGAAACGGGCCGCGCGCCGCTGGCGAGGCCCTGAAGGGGCCAGATTCTACAGCCCAGGGCGCAGGCCGCCGCAGCCCTGGGATTTATCGTGGCCCAACAAAATCCAAAAAGCCCTGAAAGGGCGAGACAATCGTTCGGCATCACACGGAGTACCATGCGCGAAGCAATTCCACGTCCGCCGTGAGGCGACGCATGTCCCCAACCTCGAAAAGGCCGCCGCGGGGTCGCGATTCAGAACGCATCTTGCCGCGATCGGAGGACTGCGATAGCTTTCCCGCCGGCGAGACTGCCCATTCCAAAAACCCTTTGCGACGCGGTTCGGGAAGGTGTGAGCTATGGCGCGATTTGTCCGACCAATCCTCGTGCTATTGCTCGTCGCAGGGCCCCTCGTTGTTGCCCAAGCCACGGATCCGTCTGCCAAGCGGAAAGTCTCTTCCCCGCCAAATCCTCCGCTTGCTGCCAAGGCCGTTCCCGCGGAATCCCTGAAGCGCATCGAGACGCCGCTTGGAGCGCCAAAAATCAGCCCTGCAGTCGCACCGGCCGTGCCGAATCCGGAACGCATGATTCGTGACGCGCTTGCGGCAACCGACGAAGCGTGTCGGATCGTCGTCGCCAATCTCACGAATGCCGAGACGCTGGGCTACAAACGCCAAATCGTCTCCTTCGCCACCGTCCTTGCCGGACCTTCACGTTCCGAGACTCTGTTCGGCCACGAGGTACTTCCGTCGTCGTACCAGGTGAGCGCGGCGATGATTCCGCCCGTTCTGGACATGAGCCCCGGGAAGATTCGCCGCACGGGACGCCCACTCGACCTGGCAGTCGACGGTGAAGGATTCTTCTCGGTCGCGCCGCGGGTCTTGCGCTGCAGCCTTCGGTTTATTACACGCGTTGCGGCCGATTTACGTTGGACCAAAACGGGAACATGGTCTTGCACGGGCTCAAGCGCGATTGGCTCTTCCAACCTGCCTTGTTGTTCCCGGAGCGCATCTCGAAAATTGAAATCACAACCGACGGCATTGTCCGGGTCACCGAGCCTGAAGAGTCGAGGGACGGAAAAACGAGACTTGATCAATTCAACATCGGCAACATCCAATTGTGTTCGCTTCCTCCTGATTGCGAGTTTATACCCTGCGGCGACAACGTTTACTTTGCTCGGACGAAAAAGCATTACTTCAGTGCGGCCATGCCCGGCTACGCAGGGTACGGCGTGCTGCGACAAGGTTTCATCGAAGAATCGAATGTCGATCCGCAACACGAATTCGAGACGCTGCAAAAACTCCAGGAGCAAACGCACCTCCTGCAACAAGCGGCGCAGCTCCTTCAGGTCAAAAATGGCCCAGTTCGCGAACAGGCCGAGCCACAGGCGAAATAGCCAGTCCTTTAATAACTAGACCACTCAAGTAATCTATTGACGAGCCGTCGGCTTTACGCCGACGGTCTTACCCATGACGCGCCGAACACCCCTCGAAGACCGCCGGCATAAAGCCGGCGGCTCGTCAGGCAACAGCGCACCGTCGTTTGACGGATGGGGAATTTGTGTCGCCCTGACAGGGCTTTCGGTGCGTTTCTGCGATCCCACATCCCGGGGTTACGGAAGCCTCCACCCCGGGCTTTAGAGTCGAGACCCCTTCAGGGCCCAAACGGGTTTCCTCTCCTCGACGCGCGGCGTCCGTCGGCAACTTGCCACAGCGTCAAAGGGCAACATCGTGCCTGGGTCCTCGGACAGAAACGGGCCGCGCGCCGCTGGCGAGGCCCTGAAGGGGCCAGATTCTACAGCCCAGGGCGCAGGCCGCCGAAGCCCTGGGGTTTCGTGTACCCCAAACAATTCCAAAAAGCCCTGAAGGGGCGAGACAACCGTCCGGCAATGCGCGGAGTACCATTTGTGAACGAATTTACGTTGGCCATGACGAGCCGTCGGCTTTACGCCGACGGTCTTCCGCAGGACGCGTCGAGCGCCGTTCGAAGACCGCCGGCGTAAAGCCGGCGGCTCGTAAGGCAATGGCGCCAGGGCACGCTGTTGTCCTCGGAATGCATTCAATTCCGAGCCGCAAAATCGCTCAACCGCACGGCCGCGCGCCGCGGTCCCCAAGTGCCCGGCCGGCGTTCAAAGTGCCCCGGAATCTGCAAACCGCACGCGTTGCAGCGGCCGTCCGGCGTCAGGTTCCATTCGCCCAGGACGTACCAGTCGCGTTCGATGAGCAGCTTGCCGCAGCCGGGGCACCAGGTGCTGCCGCCTTCGCCGTCGTGCACGTTGCCGGTGTAGGCGTAGTGGATGCCGTTGGCCCGGGCGATCGTGCGGGCGCGGGTTAATGTCGCCGGCGGCGTGGGCGGCTTGTCGAGCATGCGGAAGTCGGGGTGGAACGCCGTGAAGTGCAGGGGGACGTCGGGGCCGAGGTTTTTGACGATCCACTTCGTCTCGGCGTCGAGCTCGTCGTCGGAATCGTTCTCACCGGGGATCAACAGAGTCGTGATCTCGAACCACACGTTCGTGTGGTGCTTGAGGTAGACGAGCAGATCGAGGACCGGCTGCAGGTGGGCGGCGCAGACTTCTTGGTAGAACTCTTCGGTGAAACCTTTGAGGTCGACGTTGGCCGCGTCCATGTGGGAATAGAATTCGGCCCGCGGCTCGTCGCACATTTCGCCGGCCGTCACGGCGACCGACTTGATGCCGACCGCGCGGCACGCCTGGGCCACGTCGATCGCGTATTCCATGAAGATCACCGGGTCGTTGTAGGTGAAGGCCACGCTGCGGCAGCCGAGCTGGCGGGCCGCGCGGGCGATCAACTCGGGCGAGGCGGCGTCGGCCAGCGTGTCGATCTCGCGGCTCTTGCTGATGTCCCAGTTCTGGCAGAATTTGCAGCCCAGGTTGCAGCCGGCCGTCCCGAAGGAGAGGACCGGCGTCCCCGGCAAAAAGTGGTTCAGCGGCTTCTTTTCGATCGGGTCGATGCAATAGCCGCTCGAGCGGCCGTACGTGGTGAGGACGACCTGGTCGTCCTGGCAGGCGCGGACGAAGCAGAAGCCCCGCTGCCCCTCGTGCAGCTTGCAATAGCGGGGACAGACGTCGCATTGCACGCGGCCATCGTCCAGCTTGTGCCAGTATTTGGTGGGAACGATCGACGGATCGGAAAACGGACTTGGGGTCGTCGAGTTGACGCTTTCAGGCATGGGACGTTGGCTTGATAGAGCGTAGTTGATGTTCGAGTGATTCAACGCGCTTCGACAATTTCGCGACGCTGCCGATCGTGTACAAAATGGAGACGGTGGCAACCAGCCATCCGATGGCGAACGTTCCATAAATCTTCCAGTACAAGGAAGGATCAGCTTCGTGGAGGGGGACAGATTGGCCGATCCTTTTCAAGTTCGTCAAAGAGACGGCCCCGGGAAGAAACGTCGCCGATGTCCAGGCGAGAAGGAAGATCGCACGGGAGATCCCTGATTTGCCGATCGCAGTCAAACTCAATTGTGGGGGACTTTGCATTTGAGGACCCGGATCGGAAAACGGCACGTCTTGCCTCCGTGGCAGATGCAGGAATACGATTACAAAAGAGTCGAGGTGCTTTGAGGCAAATCGTTATGAGTGGCGAGCGAGAACCCGCCGTGGCGGGCCGATTTTATCCGGCGAATGCCGAGGCGTTGCGAGCGGCCGTGCAAGGCTACTTACAGGCGAACGAGACAGCCGAGGCGGCGCCCAAGGGAATTATCGCCCCGCATGCGGGGTACGTCTACTCGGGCCCGATTGCCGGCACGGCGCATGCGGCGCTCCGCGGGCTGCGCGGCCGGGTCGAACGCGTTCTGTTGTTCGGGCCGTCGCATTTTGTCCGCGTGCCCGGTCTGGCCGTTCCCAGCAGCGACAGTTTCGTGACTCCGCTGGGCCGCGTGCCGATCGACACCGAGGCGGTCCGGCAGGCGCTCACTTTGCCGCAAGTCATGGTCAACGACGCGGCCCATGCCCGCGAGCACAGTCTCGAGGTGCACGTGCCGTTTCTGCAGGAGGTGCTGGGGGCGTTTAAGCTCGTGCCGTTTGCCGTGGGAGAGGCGACGCCGGGGCAGGTGGCCCAAGTGATGGAGCTGTTGTGGGGCGGGGCGGAGACGTTTTTCGTCGTCAGCTCGGACTTGAGCCATTTTCACGACCACGACACGGCCGCCCGCATCGACGGCCAGACGTCGCGCTTGATCGAGTCGCTGCGGTTTGAGGACTTGAGCGGAGAGCGGTGCTGCGGCTTCAAGGCGATCGGCGGCTTGCTGCAGGCGGCGCGGGCCCGCGGGATGCACGCCCGGACGCTTGATCTGCGCAATTCAGGCGACACGGCCGGCCCGCGCGACCGCGTCGTCGGGTATGGCGCGTATGTCGTCGAATGAGCCACCCTCGTCGAGGGACCCTCTGCCGTCGCATGACCTCTGTCGTCGCATGACCCTCTGCCGTCGCATGACCCTCTCTTGAACGAGGGTGTGGGCGAATTCGTTCCCGCACATCGCCGCGCACTGCTGGAATTGGCGGCGGCGGCCATCGATCACGGACTGACAGAGCGGCGGGCGCTGGCGGTGATCCCGCAGGATTATCCGGAGCTGTTGCAGCAGCCGGGGGCGTCGTTTGTCACGCTGCGAATTGGCCCGCGGCTCCGCGGCTGCATGGGCTCGCTGCAGGCGACCGAGCCGCTCGTCATTAACGTGGCCCGCAACGCCTTCTCGGCCGCGTTTCGCGATCCGCGGTTTGCCCCCTTGGCCCGCGATGAATTCGCGGACCTGTCGATTCATCTGTCGCTGTTGGGCCGGCCCGAGCCGCTGACCTTCGCCTCGGAGGCCGAGCTGTTGTCGCTGATTCGGCCGGGGATCGACGGCCTGACGCTGAGCGAGGGGACGGCCCGGGCGACGCTGTTGCCGGCGGTTTGGAAGACGGTGAGCGACCCGCGGGAATTCCTGACGCACTTAAAGCGCAAGGCGGGCCTGCCGCCCGACTATTGGTCGCCAACCCTCCGCGTCGAACGCTATACGGCGGAATCGGTGGGCGCGGACGAATAGGTAGGATGAATAGAAAGGATGAAGGCGGAAGGATGAAGGATGAAAAGGAGACGGCCCTTAGTTCCGCTTTCGTCCTTCCTCCTTTTTCTGCGTCGTCGTGACGTCAGAATGTCGTCTGTGGACTGTCGCGGGCGGGGGGCGTCCGGCGAATAGAAATTCGCAAGTCGTTTAATATAAATGACTTGTGACTCGTTTCGTGGTTTACCCGAGCCGAGCTGCCGGTTTTTCTGTGGGGGGACCGGACCCCCCCTTGGGCCACAGAAAAATCAAAAACCCCGTGAATTTGAAGGGGGCGCCGCAGACTTGTGCGTAAAAAGGGGCCTTTTCGCGCAAAAACGGACTTTCGGGCCGTGAAACTGTCCCGAAATCACCTTTTTAGGGGGGGTCACGCGCTTCCGGCTGCGGGCGGGAAGGTTCTTCAGCCTGTCGCCCACTGGCACCGGTCGGCTTGGCTAGTCGCGGTGCTGCACGAGGATGTTCACGCCCTTCTTGTTCGAGAGGACGATGTCAGGCAGTCCGTCGCCGTTGACGTCGGCGATGTCGAACTGCGTGCCGATGCCCGTGTCGCGGCCTTCGGGGATCTCGTGGCGGATGAATTGCGGCGGCCTTCCCTTGGTGCGTTTCACCTCGTACCAGACCATCACGACCGGCTCGTGTCCGCCCGGGTCGTGGCCGTTGTGCGCGAAGAAGCGTTTGCCCGTCACGATGTCGCGCTGACCGTCGCCGTTGATGTCGACGTAGTGCATGGCGTGGGTCTGCGAGAAGGATTTATCGATCACGTGCTGCCGCAGCGTCTTGCCGTCGATATTTTCCCACCACCAGACGCCGTAGGCGTGGGCCGAGCTGCTGATCAGGTCCATGTCGCCGTCGCCGTCGAGGTCTTCGGCGAAGATGTTCGCGCACTCGGTCCCCCAGCTTTTGTTGGTTTTGTCCGACTGCTCCATCTTGTACGGGTGGAACGTCCACGGGGTTTTCGTGCGGTCTTCGGGGGCTTCCCACCAGCCGTCGCGGATGAGGACGTCGTTGCGGCCGTCCTGGTTGAAATCGCCGACGCCCAGGCCGTGATAGAAGCGGTTCGAGCCGGTGTCCATGCCCTGCTTTTTCGGGTCGCCCGGCGCGCTCACGGGGTAAAACGTCCACTTGGAATTCGCTTCGGCCGCGGGCGGGATGGGGAGATAGCCCATCTGGTCTTCGGGTTGGGAACCGAGAATGACCTGCGGCCTTCCCGCGCCGGTCAGGTCGAGGAAATTGGGCGTCTCGTTACAGGCGCTGTGCCAGATCAGGTGTTCCTTCCAGTGGCCCGGCGCGTTCTTCGGGTTCTCATACCAGTGGAAATCGGCACCGGGAAAACCGATGCAGATCTGATCGACCCAGCCGTCGCCGTTGACGTCGTAAGAGAAATTGCAAAAGCTGTCGCTGTATCCCTTGTCGAAGACGTAGTTTCCGGGCGTGCGAATTTCGTGCATTTTCCAGTTGGGAGCCTCGTACCAGACGTCGCCGGCGATGACGTCGACCTTGCCGTCGTGATTCACGTCGAAGGCGGTCACACCCTCCGAGCGGAAGGTTTTATCGAGGTTGATCCGCTGCCAATGCACGTCGGCCGCGAGCAGGCGGTCGGCACCGACGAGGGCCAGGCAGGTCAGAACGATGAGGATGGACTTGGACACGATTGGCTCTCCAAAGTGGTAGGCAGGCAATCCGACGGCGGCGTTGCGGAAATCACGGGACCGAGGGCCCGCGGTGTTTTTCCATGCTAACGGCGGCGGATTTGTTGATCCAGTTATCGAATCGGACCCAGCCTGTCCCTTCCAGTGAGTTACCGCAGAGATCGGGGTGCAGAATCTCGGCCAGGATGCGGGCCGATTCGACGAGCCGCGGGCCGGGCCGATTGAAGAATTGATTGCCGTCGGTCAGATACACGCGGTTCTCCCGCACGGCCCGGAGCGTCCGCCAGCGTGGATCCTCGGTCAACGTGGACATTTCCTGGCGGGTGCGGTCGATGTCGAAGCCGCACGGCATGACGGCGATGACGTCGGCATCGCAGGCGAGCAGTTCGTCCCAATTGAGCCAGGGGGAGTGCTTGCCAGCGTGGCCGAGCAGATTTCGTCCGCCTGCCAATTCCACCAGCTCAGGGACCCAGTTGCCGGCCGACATCAGCGGATCAATCCATTCCACGCAGGCGATCGACGGCCGATCGGCGCGGGCCACTCGTCCCGAGATCGATTCGAGTTCGCTTTGAAGTCGCCGGATCACTTCGTCGGCGTGCTTGGCGATTCCCAGCGATTGGCCCACGAGACGGATGTCGGTCCACAGGTCGTCGAGACCCATCGGAGCGAGCGCGACGATCTTCGGTTGCTGTCCGATGATCTGCGCCATCGCGGCTTCGACGTCTTTCAGGCTGACGGCACAGACTTCGCACTGCGTCTGCGTCACGATGTGCGTGGGTTTGAGTGCGCGGAGGAGGTCGGAATCGACTCGGTAGACCGAGATCGCCTCGCCGGCGAGTGATTTGACGCGCTCATCGATCTCGCGGCTCGAGCCGTGGACGTCGATCTTCGGTTCCGAGCAGGCAGGAAGCGACAAGACTTCGGGCGGATAATCGCATTCGTGCGATCGGCCGACGAGGTGCCGGCCCATTCCGAGCGAGGCCACGATCTCCGTGGCGCTGGCGATCAAGGAGACGATCCGCGGCTCGTCCACGATGGGAACCCCGGCGTCAGGCGCGCTCCGTTTCCGGCTGCTCGACGAAGTCGTGTTGCAGGAGATAATCCCCGCCGAAAAGCAGGACCGAGCCGAGGATGTCTGCCAAGAGCGTGCCGCGTCGGAAAAACGGAATGGCCGCCACGTAGCAATCGACAAGGCCTTGCCATGTTTTGGCGTAGTTGTTGAAGAAGTACCAGTCGCCAAAGTTGGTGGCTAGATAAAACAGCAAAGCTTCGGCCAGCGTCATGCCAGCGATGGGCAGGACGTGCGTTGCGAAGACCGAAGGCGATTGATCCCGTTCACTGCCGAGCGAATTTGTGCCTTCCCGACGTCGCGCGGCCGACTTGAGCCGGTCCCAATACCGCTGCAGGCCCATTCCCATGAGCACGTTCAGTGCGTAACACCCATAAATCACGGGCATCAGGAAATGAAACCCGAATGCCATGTCGTGGTGAAACAGCCCGATCAACACATCGCCAAACAGTTGCGATCCCAACGGAATCGCCAGCGCCAGCCAGCGATTGCGGAAATGGGCGCCGCAGAACAGGGCCAGGGCCCCCATCGGTACGATGCTACGTTCAAAATGGATCGCCCGCATAAACGCAGGGACGAGAATCAACAGAGCAATCAGCAGCAGACGGGGAAGACGCATCTCAACTCCTTACGGGACGCCCTTCTGATAGCAGACACAGCCGTTTCCTTGCAACCCAAGTGTGTGAGCTCGTCCTCAATTGGCGGAACCGGTTCGGAGGGGCCGCGAGATTCCGTTTCTTTGCGGAACGGGCGTCGGAGGAGGATCATGGCGTCCTCGTCGGTGCAGTAGTCAATTGCGGCGCGGCTCGGAACCGACGAACGCCTTCGGCCCCGGGGCCGAAGGCGGATTCTCGCCGGCCACCGACAAATTGAATGTGTAGTCCGTCTTGCCGGGGGCTTGATGATCAATGAGGAACTCCGGTTTTTTCGAGTTGACGTCGGGATCGTTGTAGAGATTCTTGAGTCCGTCGGGTCCGAGGAAGCCCATCCTCGAATTGTGGCGTAGCTGGGCAAAGAGCATCACGTATTTGCCAGGCGGAAGCGGTGGTAATTCGAACGACCCATCCGGTTTGATGAAGGCACGTGCATTGCTCCTGGCCTTAATATCGGGCTTCGCGGCGTCGTAGGCGATCGCCACGAGGGGCGCCGTCTCGGACTTCGCAACGGGAGGCTCATTGTCAACTGTTATCTTCCCACCCAACGGATAGACCGCCTCCGGGTTCATGCCGGCGCTTTTATAGGCGATCTCGAGGCGTTGAGCAGTGGACTGGCGTCCTTCACAACCCAAGGAGAGGATGAAGATGAGCGTCGCTGCGACACCCCACGGCATCGTGCGCTCGGGAGCGCAGTAACTCAGTGGCGCAAGTGCCATTCCATCCACCCCACTCTCTCAAAGACGGGGAGAGATTTGGTCTATAAGGAATTCGGCCGCCCTGGAAGCGTAAAGGGAGGCCGACCGCAGTTTGCGGGCGACGGTCATCTCCATCAAAACTGGCCGGTGACGGCCTCGTGCCCGCGCGGCGTCAACAAAGCGGCGAATACGACGATCGAAACATCCTCGCTCAACATGCGAGCGGACCCGTCGCACATGGCGACCCCACCCGCGCCCGGGTGGAAGCTGAAAATGGCGTTATAACCGATCTCGTTCGTGCAGTTGATGAAGCAGACTGGCGACGGGCAGTTTGTACTCGAAAAACAACTGGGCGTTGTGAGGCCCGTAAAATCGGACCCGAGGACATAGCTGACAGCGTTCGGAGACGCCCAAGCGCCGCCTGAGTTAAAAGCGAGACCTGAGATGGGAGTGGGTAAAGACCTCTTCCCTCCCCTCGTCCAGCAATCCGGCCTGCCCGCCATCTCGGTGCAAAAAAGTGTCGTGGACGTTCCGTCGGTGATCTGCTCAATTGATAAGCCGCAGAAATTCGTAAGAAAGTCGTGAAACACGCCTGTGGCCCCAATGCTCTCGCCACCAGGAACTCCGCGTGAGCGCGCGTAAAACGCGTTCGCATACGCAGCCAGATCGCACAGGCCTTGATAATCCAATGCACCGTGGAGGCGCTTGAAGACGAAACAAGGGAGGCAAGATTCGTAAGCTGAGTTCCCCTCGACAAATGGATTTTGCGTTCGCGGCGACGAGGGGCAGGCGTAGGTCGGTATGACAGCGGCCGCTGGCCGGGTGGGGGCACATGAATCGCTGCACGGACAGCCAGAATTTTTAAAGGTGTACTTATTCGGGCACGGGGCGCCCGAGAGGCAGATCGGGGAGAAGATCGGCGCGTTCATACAAATTCGGTTGTAAACCGTGTTGGCTTCCGCGAACGGCAACAGCCGTTCCGGCCATGTATGCAAGTTGTAATCGTTGCGCGCTGGGCTCCCGGGCGTCCCCAGTGAATAACACGTACCGCAGAAGCAATACTGTGCGGAACCGGTCGGCACGCCGTAGGTACACACGTAGGGGGGTGAGCCGCAGTATGCGGCGGCGTTGTAGAGCACTGTTGATGCCGGCGGGAATCGGTTGTTGACGTCGTGGTAATTTTGGGCCGCCAGCGCGATCTGCTTGAGGTTGTTGCGACATTGACTGCGTCGCGCCGCCTCGCGTGCCGCTTGCACGGCCGGCAGCAAAAGCGAGATGAGCACGGCAATGATGGCGATCACCACCAAAAGTTCGATCAGCGTGAAGGCAGTGCGGCGCGCGTTGCGCGGACTCTCGACGGACGCGGCCTGCGGGCCCGGGAAGACGTTCATGACAATTCCTCGTTGTCGATCGGCCGCTGAAACGAATTCAGCCGGCCGGACGGCGCACGGGACAAACGAGAAAAGACGTCCAGCGAACGAGGCCACGCTCAACGACGACCGGATCACGCACTCTCAGCGAGAACCAACCGCGCGAGAAAGCAAGCCCCAGCCCTCCGCGCATCCGATCAAGCCGGTGCGCGGCGGCGCTGACGCAACGTCTTTGTCCCCGAAAGACCCTGTGCGAAAACGACAAATGGGCAGGTCTTCTGGCTTCCGGATCGCTCTACCAGCCGCACCTTCCCGCGAGCTTGATGCCGGCGTCACTCGTCGGCGTCACTTCGCAGTGGTTTGATTGCGGCTTTCGTCCCCGGTTACAGCGGCGGGACCGCAACGGAATTGCACCGTTTTCCCTATTCTCCTCCCGAAACTCCGAGTCCCGAGAGACACCCATGTCGATTGCTCATGCTAGCAATCGCGCTTCCAATGTCAACGGCGAGGGGAGAGGGAAGGGGGCAGACGAAATCGACGCTCCGATGACTTTGACTCAATCCTCGCCCTTCGGGTTGATGAAGCTGGCGAAATCGCTGTCGTGTCGCAGCAATTCCTGGAGCCGGGCCAGGGAGCGGGTGAGTAGCACCCGCGTTGCGCCGTCGGTCCGCCCGAGCTGATTGGCGATTTCCTTCGACGGAAGGCCCTCGACGTAACGGAGTCGCAGGGCTGTTTGCGATTCTTCCGGAAGGTTCTTGAGGGCTTCGAGCAGGCGGAACTCGCGCTGGTCCCGCGAAAGGGCGCCGCTGGGGGTGGTCATGCTGGCGACGATCAGGTCGATGAAGCCGCCCCGTTGTGTGTCGGCGCCGTGAGCGGGTCCTTGTTCCTCACGATCGGCGGAGCGCTTTTGCGCGGCGACGAGCTTCCGATGCGCATCGATGATGCGTTGTTCGGCCAACTGGCACAGCCACGAAAAAGGATCGCGGTCTCCCAGCTCGAACGTCGCCAGCGACGTGACGGCGCTCAGGCTCAGCTCTTGCAGAATGTCGACCGCCTCGAGCTTGCGTCCGAGCGACGTGCTGAGATTGCGGCCGATAAAGGCGAGGAGCTGCGGCCGCCTGAGCTCGATGAACTCGACCAGCGCATCCTTGTCTTTGTTGCGGATTCGATCGGCAAGGTCTGCGGCGAGTTCGTCCATGCACCTTTCCCGGCAAAGCGCGGTCCGTTGTCACGGTCTAAGATTGGTCCCAGCATACTGTGCAGGCGATGAGGGGTCGAGAAGGAATTCGGGCTGTGGGATGACCGCTCGCGTACGTTTGCGCGGAGGGGCGACTTCAATATCATAGACCGTCGCAAAACGGTGTCTTTCCCACGAGCATTCCGCGACCGCTTCGGAGCCTTCCCCGTGTCGACAACGAGTGGATCCTTGTTGTTCGACGACGCGCGCCAGTCGATGGAGGTGCTGGCCAGCTTTCTCGACGCATTCGTCGCGGCCTGGGAGGAGGCGACGGCGCCCCCCGATCTCGGGCCGTTTTTGCCGGAGGCCGGCGAGATTCGTCGCCTGACCCTCGTCGAGCTGATCAAGGTCGATCTCGAATATCGCTGGCTCAACCGCGGCTGCCCCAAGCGGCTTGCCGAGTATCTGGCCGAACTTCCCGAACTCGGACAAGGGCGGGTCCCCTGCGATCTGATCTACGAAGAATTCCATATCCGCAAGCAGGCCGGGCAGAACGTCTCACCGGAAGAATATCTGCAGGCGTTCCCGGACCAGGCGGCCGAGATCGCCTCCATGTTGGGGGTCGAACAACACTACGAGTCGTCGTCGCTGCACAAAAGCGCCAAGCAGCGCCGGCTGGTCGAGGTCCAGCCGGGAGACACGATCGAGGACTTCGACCTGCTCGTCGAGTTGGGGAGCGGCGCGTTTGCCAAGGTGTTTCTCGCCCGCCAGCAGTCGATGCAGCGGCTCGTCGCCCTCAAAGTGGCGACCGACCGCAGCGACGAGCCTCAGACGCTGGCCCAGCTCGATCATGACCACATCGTTCGCGTGTATGACCAGCGGACGATTCCGGATCGCAAGCTGCGCCTGCTCTATATGCAGTACATCGCCGGCGGAACACTGCAGGCGGTGATTCAGCGCGTACGGCGAACGCCGCCGGAGGAACGAACGGGGAAACTGCTGCTCGACGTGATCGACGAATCGCTCGAGCGGCGGGGCGAATCGCGGCCGAGCGAATCGTCCACGCGGGCCTGGCTCGCCCGGGCAAGCTGGCCCGAGGCGGTCTGCTGGCTGGGGGCGAAACTCGCCCGTGCCTTGGACTACGCGCACCGGCTCGGCGTGCTGCATCGCGATGTGAAACCGGCCAACATCCTGGTTACGGCCGAAGGGTCGCCCAAACTGGCCGATTTCAATATCAGCTTCAGTGACAAGGTCACCGGCGCGACGCCGGCCGCCTATTTCGGCGGGAGCCTGGCGTATATGTCGCCCGAGCAACTCGAGGCGTGCCACCCGACGCATCCGCGAGAGCCCGAGGAACTTGACGGGCGGAGTGATCTCTATTCGCTGGGGATGGTGCTGTGGGAGCTCTTGACCGGTAAGCGTCCGTTTCATGACGAGGCGGTGCAAGGAGGCTGGTCCGCGACTCTGGAAGCGATGATCCAGCGACGGCAGGGGCCGATCGATACCTGGGATCTGACCCATGTGCCCCGTTGCCCAGAGGCCTTGCCGTCGCTGCTCGAGACGACGTTGGCATCGGACCTGGATCGCCGCTGGGCGAACGGGTTGGAAATGGCCCGTCGGCTGGAACTCTGCACAAATGCCAAAGCGTCGTCGCTGCTCTTCCCGCCCAAGCGCAGTTGGCGCGTGCGACTGAGGCCGTTTGCCGTGTTGATTGTCTTTGTGGCGGCCGGTCTGCCGAACGTGCTTGCCGGTGCTTTCAACTACGTGCACAACCTTTCGGAAATTGTCGCCAAGCTCGGGCCGCTCGAACCCGATTTCCAGCTTACGCAAGCGGTGATTAACAGTGTGGCTTATCCGGTCGGATCGACGCTCTTCTGGTATCTCGCGTACTCCGTCTACCGGAAGGGCGTCATCAAGATTCAACAGGGGCAGCTCTCGCGGGAGCGGGGCCGAACACTGCGGCGACGGGCCTTGGAGATGGGCCGGCTGATCGCGCTCATCAGCATTGTCGAATGGTCGATCGCGGCGTGCGTCTATCCGATCAGCCTGCGGTTAATTCACGCGGAGATGCCGGCTGCCGCGATGCTGCGATTCTTCTTTTCGCTGCTGCTCTGCGGGCTCGTGGCAGCGGCGTATCCATTCTTTGTCGTGACGTTTTTCTCGCTCCGCTCGCTCTACCCCGTTTTCGTGGTGAACGATTTCGAAGGGGCCAGCAGCGATGCCGACTTGTTGCGAAAAGTTGGGCGATGGAATGCCGTCTATCTGGTCGTGGCCGCGTCCGCTCCGTTTCTGGCGATCACCGCGCTGATTGCGGATAGCTGGATCAACGACAATGTCCTGCCGGAGGGGGCAGAGCGATCGATGGCCGTCTTCAGTGCCATCGGCGTGTTGGGCCTGCCGTGGCTCTTCTGGCTGTCGCAAGCGATCCGGACCGATCTCGCGACCCTCTCGGGCGTCCTGGCGAGCGACGAACGCGGTTCTTGAACCCGCGTCGAGGGCCGGCCGGAACTTCTTGCCGAATCGAAAAAGAATTTCGATTTTTTGCTGTCACAAATCGGGGCCTCCTACGCTTGGGCAAATAGAGAAAACGAACGGAACCCGGACAAAAAGGCAGGACCGGGACAACCGTTAAACCACAACTGCCAACACGAGGACCCAGTCATGTTTCGCAAAATCGCCATGCTCGCCATCCCGGCCGCCGCGTTCGCTCTGATCGTTTGTGCCACCGATAATTCGACCTCTCAAGCGTTCGCCAAGGGGATCGGACGCGGAGGTCACGGCCCGGTCGTGAGGAACGGTCATCGCGACTTCCATCGTGGACATTATGGCCGCTATTTCGGTTGGGGTTACCCGTACTCCTACGGCTATGCATATCCGGCTTGCGGATACGGCGTGGCCTGCGAGACGCCGGCTCCCATCGTGACGGCCGCGCTCGTCCCTGCGGTCACAACCTGCGAGCCGGTTTACGGCGGGGGGTACTGGGGCTGGGGCTATGGCCGGTACGGCTTCGGCCGTCACTTTCGCGGAGATCGCGGACACATGAGCCATGGAGGTCACGGCCGCCGTTAATGAGCTGCCGATTCGCGACACAATCCGAAACCGACATCGGGAGGGCGGGGAAACTCGCCCTCCCGGCTTTATTTCGAACGGCCCGATTACGGCGGCCGGTTTCGACGAAGCTTTCAGATTTTTTCCCCGGAACCGCGTAACAAACTCCTCCCAAAATCGCTTGGACAGGTGGAGAGACGAAAAACGCGTCACCCTCAGCAAAAGGGAGAAAGCCATGCCGGACGGAAGTCGCAAACGCAGACATTCGGCGGACCGTGCCAAACAGCAATGGTATGCCCACCACCGCGCGATCCGTTTTTCTCGCCGATTCCTCGGCGTGCCGGTCGCCTGACTGAAACGCAACCGATGGTACTTCCATCGTTTTTCATAATGCCACGGCCGATTCAAACCGGCCGTGTTTCTTTTGCGCTGCGAGCCGAACTCCGACAGCCTGCTCGCCGCCAAGACGTCGTTTTCATCCGGCGCCCACTCGGTCTTCGCACGAGATTCAAAAATCGTCCCATTTTGCTGTCACAACCCGTGGGCGGACCTGTTTGGGGAATTAGTCAGACACGAACGGACCCCGGGCAAGGGCAGGACCGGGTCAGCCGTCCCCCACAACTGCCAACGATGCGGAGAATCAACGATGTTTCGCAAATTCACGATGGCCGCTCTGGCGGCGGCCGCTTTCGCCCTGATGTTTTGTGCCAGCGACTTTTCCGGCTCCCAGGCCTTTGCCAGAGGGGGCCGGGGGCGGGGGGGTCATACAGGGGGCCACAGCGTGCATAACGGCCGCCGCGCGAGTTCGCGAGGCCGTGGCTTCGTACATCGCGGCCGCTACTTTCGCGCGGGTGTGCCGTACTTCTATGCGTACGATGGATACGTGACGCCGGGTCTTCCCATGTTTGGGCCGTATGTGACGAGAGGTGGGCTCGTTTATAGCGACGGCTATTACGGCGGCCACGCCCGCGCCGCTTTCCGGGCGCATGCTCGCACAGCCTACGGCCGTGGCGGACACCGTGGTCACGGGCATCGGTAAGTCGTCGCCCGTTGGCAGCAACGTGCAAGCGGGATCACCGGGAGGGCGAAGAGACTCGTCCTCCCGGCTTTCTATTGCGGTCCGAGGGATCGCCGCGCGGCCCGCTGCAGGCGGTCATTGATCGCTTCGCCGAGACCCGTCTGCGGCACCGGGCGGGCCACGATTAAATCGAGTTCCTGGTTGTCCAGCCGCCGCATCGCCGCGAAGAGATTGGCGGCAGCTTCGGTCAGGTCGCCTCTTGGCGAAAGGATTTCCACAGCGGCAAACGGGGCCAATGGCGACTCGGGTACGAGAGACAGCAAACCCAATCGTGCCACGTTCGGAAGAGAGCCCTCCCGACCGAGAAGCATCAACGGAGTTCGCGGGGCGTAATGCGTGGAGAGCATGCCGGGCGATGGCTGCGGAGTCTCGTCGCCAGACGAGGTGTTTGTTCGCTTCACCGGACCGACGACCTCTTCGATCTGTTCACGGCTCAAACCGCCCGGCCGCAGCAGGACGGCGGAGGGACCGGTTATATCGAGCACGGTCGATTCGACGCCGACCAAGCAGGGACCGCCGTCGAGAATGTAATCGATCTGCGAACCCAACTGATCGGCGACGTGCTGAGCCGTCGTGGGGCTGACCTGGCCGAACAGATTGGCGCTCGGGGCAGCGACTGGAGTGCCGGCTCGCTCCAGAAGATCGAGTGCGGATGGGTGCGCGGGCATCCGCACGCCGACGCTCGGCAAGCCGGCCGTCACGATGTCGGGGACGAGCGGCGTCTTGGGAAGCACGAGCGTCAGCGGTCCCGGCCAGAAGCGGTCGATCAGCCGCCTCGCATTATCGGGGACCGACGTGACGAGACGATCCAGCCACTCCGTCCCGGCCACATGGACGATCAGGGGATCGAAACGCGGGCGTCCCTTCACCTCGAAGATGCGGGCGACGGCATGGGCATCGAGCGCGTTGGCTCCCAGTCCGTACACCGTTTCGGTCGCGAAAGCGACGAGTCCCGCGTGCACGATCAAATTGGCTGCGCGCTCGACATCGGTACCGATCGGACAGCTCATGGGATGTCGGGCCGAGCCATTGCGTGGTTGGAGCAGACCTGCATGCGACGGAGCGAGGTCTTTCCCGCACGATAACAAGGACCGCCAAAGGGTGGCCAGCCGTCAAGCGGCCCGGCCTAATGAGCCCACGGATCGGTCAAGCCGGACGCGCTCGCGGAGCGGTCGCTCGTGGCCGTCGCGCCTGACGGAGTCGGCGTGTCATACATGCTGTCGCTCTCCGTCACAGGAAGCGCTCGTGGAGCTGGTTTGGCAGGAGGCTGCCACGAAGCCTGGCTTGCTCCGGAGACCGGCTGATTCGATGTGCCAACCGCGTTCGCGGCGACTGCCGAGGGCCCGCCGCCGAAGGCCGGATCGGTCGGCGAAGACGATGGGTTCGCGCCACGCGGGGTCGGGCGGTGCGTCTGGGCCACCAGGCCCTCATGGATCTGGGCGAGCATGGTTTTGGCCGGCTCGAAGTTCGGATTCATCGTCAAGGTGATCTGGCACTGCCGAATCGCGTCTTCGGTCTTGCCTTCCCGCCGCAGAATGTAAGCGACGTTGTAGTGCGCCTTATCGGGGCCGACCAACTGGCTGAAGAGGGCCAGTCCCGCGTTCAGGTCGCCTGAGGCCGTCTTGGCGACGGCCAATTCATGCTTGTAGAAGGCTTCTGCCGGAGCCGCGGCAATGGCCGCATTGAGCGATTGGAATGCGTCGGGCCACCGTTTCTGAGAGACATAGAACTGCCCCAGCGAGGCCAGAACCTTCGGGTCGCCCGGTTTGAGGCGTATCGCTTTTTGGAAGCCGGCCTCGGCGTCTTTTGGATGGTCGGCAAGTTGATCCAGGCGGGCGAGCCCCAAAACGGCGTCGACCGATTGCGGATCGTCGCGGAGCGCCGCCTCGTACGATTTGCGAGCCTCGACCGACTGTCCCACCTGTTCCTGGAATTTGCCGTAGGCCAGGTGCAGTGCCTCGGGGTCCTTCAACTGTCGCTCGGCCTTATCCTGGTCCGAGAGCATGAAGGACGGAGTCATCTTGTGGAGAGTCGACTGCGTATCTTCCGACGCGCAGCCGACGGCCGCCAGCAGGCACGCCGCGATCGCCCAGCGACCGAACCTCGTGTCAGAGCGCGCCCTCATGCCACACCTCCCTGTGGGGCCGATTGCGGCAAGACGAATCGTCCGCCGTCGTGAGTCGTCTTGCTTGCTTCAAGCCTCGAGCCGAACGCTCGGGAATTGGATCGTGTTTAGCCGGTCACGGACCGACCGTTTTGGTGTCCGGTGCGTGTGCCGCGGCGATTGCCCGTGCGATTCAAGAACCGCGCGGTTCGTCGCCGTGGCACACAGATGTTCGCTAGGGTGTTCGTATGTGTTGTTTGTGAAGCGAGAGAGGGGAGGGAAGAACGATTGTCACATGTGGACAAAGAAACGATGCGCGGCTTCGGCCATCAGCTCTTCGGTAATGACAACGTCCTGCCTTCTGAATCGGCAAATCGACCGCACGATCTCCAGTAAATCCCTGGGGTCACTGGATCGCGGCAGTTTTCCCTTGTCGTAGAAAGTCTCGTACAGGTAGGCGAGGCACTTTGGGTTGAATTCAATCGTGCGTTGGGCGCAGCAAAGCTTGAAAATCTCGGTATACAGGCCGCGATCGGGCGGTCCGACCTCGATTTTGTGCTGGATTCGGCGGAGGAAGGCCTCGTCGACCAGTTCCCGGGGATCGAGGTTTGTGGAAAAGATGATCAGTTGCTCGAAGGGAACGGAAAACTTTCGACCCGTTGCCAGCGTGAGGAAGTCGATCCGCTCTTCGAGCGGCAGAATCCAACGGTTCAACAGATCGCGGGGACTGACGATCTGCCGACCGAAGTCGTCGATCAGGAAGACGCCGCAGTTCGCCTTGATGTGCAACGGGGCCGTGTAGAAGTTGCTGGACGAGTTATACCGCAGGTCGAGCATGTCGAGCGTCAGCTCGCCCGCAGTGATCACGACCGGCCGCCGCACGCGGCGCCAGCGGAGGTCAAACGGCGGATTCGATCGCGAAAAGAAGGGATCAGTGATCGAGCCCCCTTCGTTCTCGCTGGAAATCTGGTCGAGGACGTCGGCGTTGTCGGTCGGCCGATGGATCGTCGGATCGAAGATGGTGATGATGCTGCTTTCGGCGAAGATCGCGTACGGCACATAGATATCGCCGCCGTACATGTTGAGAAAATTGCCGAGCGCCTTGGCGATCATCGTCTTGCCGTTGCCGGGAGGCCCGTAAACGAAGATCGACTTGCCGCTGCAGACGGCCGGACCGAGTTCCTGCAGCAGATTGTGGCGGATGATCATGTTGCCGAAGGCACGCTGCAGGGCCTCTGAGCTGCATTCGGTTCCCGTTACCGTCTGGCGGCGGCATTGCGGGATATAGGCATCGAGCGGAACGGGGGCCGGTCCCACGTAGCGGCACTGCTCGAAGGCCTCGCGGGCCCGCTTGCGTCCGAGATCGGTAAGGTTGAACCGGTAGGAGACCGGTCCCACGAGATCGCCCGAGGCAACCTCGATGCACTTGTCGTCCTTGAGGAACTTCAAACCCTCTTCGACGACGGTGAAGGGAAGCCGCAGTTGCCGTGCAAACTGGATGCCCAGCAGGTTCCCCTGCAGGTAGAGCTGCTTGAGGATGAGCTCGGAAATCGTCCCCAGCGAAAGTCCCGTTTGCCGCAGAGTCAGCGGCGCCGGAGGGGCCGATGCGGCCGGCGCGTCATGCGGCACATCGCGTTGCCCGCGGTCGTCTCCGGGTTCGCCGGCGGCCTCGCTGAAGAGCTTGTCGTAGAGGTCGGCGACGCTCGAGGCGGCGTTCGGCTCGGGTTCCGCCATACCGGGCATAGGAATTCCCAAGGGCGGCTGCAGCGGCTGCGGCTCGGGACGGCTGCGGTCGATCATGAGAACGTGTTCCCCGATCGTGCAGCGTGTGGACAGCCAGCAACTCCGTAGTGTCTGGCTGCTTGTCGCAGCACGCGTGTGCACTCAGCCTCAATGGGACTGGCTACTCCCACCGCCGCCGGTTGAGTTGGCGGCACCCGATTCAAATGCGACCCGCGGGCTTGGAATCGACTCCAGTTCCTTGCGACGGATCGTATCGACTTCGATGGCCGGACGTCCCGGAGCCAATGCCGGCCGGAAGGCGATCTGCGGCATGTTCGACGCGTTGACCATGCGGCTGGCGTAGGCGCGGACGTAGTTGATCCGCTGCTCGCTGACGGCAGGATCCTCGGCCTGCTGTATCCACACCGTGCGATAGCTCGGGGGTACATTTTCGAGAATCCACTTCAGTTGAAGTTTGCCGGGCACGGTGAGTTCATGGGTCTCGGGATGGAAGTGGTAGTCGTAGAGCGTTGTCTCCGTCAGCCAGCCATTGGCCTCCTGCGTACGCATCACGTCGAAAATGTATTGACGGTCCGTGCACATGTACGGATACGGCCAGTAGTGTTCGGCGTGGTAAATGTGGCACCAGGGGGCTTCGGGCCCGACCGGACGGTTGTACGGAGGCCACTGCTTCCCCTTGCAGTCAAGTTGCCGTGCGCCGACCGGCTCCTGGGCTCGGGCCTGCCACCACGCCTCGCTGTGCCAGCGCGGCTCGCAGGGGCATCCGTTCGCGTCTTGAGCCCGCGCGACCGAGGCCGCGAAGGTGGCCGCGGTCAAGCACAAGAGTGACAACGCCATCCGGCGTGCGACGACAAGCATGTGTTCCCCCC
Source organism: uncultured Planctomycetaceae bacterium (assembly GCA_963833105.1). Lineage (GTDB taxonomy): Bacteria > Planctomycetota > Planctomycetia > Planctomycetales > Planctomycetaceae > DASPSM01. The sequence continues at coordinate 133,651 of CAWHWU010000014.1, read as the reverse complement.
TCGACATGACCCGACCCGAGCGGTCGCAGCGCGGTATCCGGATTCCAATCGCCCCCGGAAGCGGCTGGCTACCGGCCAATTGAGAAGGGCCGGTGGCAGTTCCGTCTCACTTCTATCGGCAGGCCAGACGAGCGGTCATAACGAGAAAACCGAATCGGCAGCCGTTTCCCGATTTGCGGGAGGAATCGAAGGGGCGATCTCGCCGGCCTCAATCGGCGGGCGGATCACGTCGTCGAACGTTAGTAAGCCTGGTCCGACCGATTCCCGATCCGTTACGGAATTTCCACCAACACGTCGTTTCCCTCGATCCTGACGGGGAATCTCGTGTGCTCGATTCGTGGATTGAGGGCGTGCCGCCCGGTCGTCACATCGAACTGCCATCCGTGCCAGGGACAGGTTACGACGCAGCCGGAAAGCAATCCTTCTCCCAACGGACCCCCGGCGTGCGGACAAATTCCATCCAGCGCATAGAAGACGCCCTCGATGTTGAAGAGCGCGACGACGCGGCCGCCGGCAGTCAATTCGCGCGGTCCCGGCGGCAATTTCTTCCACGGTGGCGACTTTGTGCCATGCGGCCATGACGTGAACCGGGTGTTCTGTTGGAAAGAGACGTTGGAGTGTCCCGCCCGGCAGGCGGGACCTACTTTCTACATGCGGCATGATTGGCGCGGCAAGCGCGGCTCGCGTCAGGCCGCTCGCTTGAGAGCGGCTCGCTTGGTCCGTTGGCGGGGGACACTCTTCCAGCGGCGATGGACCCAGAAGTACTGCTCCGGGGCGATGCAAATCGCCCGCTCGAGCGCCTTCGTGAACCGCTGCGTGATCTCACGGACGGCGTCCGGTCCCGTGTATTGCTCGGTGTCGATGATGTCGGCGTTGCCGATCTCGTACCGCACCCAGCGGTTCTTCTCGAAATCGTCCGGCAGCCGGACCGCGTAACCGACCGTCAGGTAGGCACGGTATTCCAGCGCCACGAGCGCGATTGACTTGAACGTCGAGGCGGGCTTACCGAAGAAATCGACGAAGAGTCCCGTCGAGCCGGCGTCCTGGTCCCCCATGAGCGCCAGATGTCCGCGCCGCTCGAGCGTGGCCAACATGTCGGCCCCGCCTCCTTTTTTGGAGATGAGCCGATGTCCTGTCTGCTGGCGGAATTTCACGAACCAGCGGTGCAGGTACGGATTGTCGAGATCACGGGCCACGACTCCCATCGGAAAACCGAACATCCCGAACGTCCCGATCGCCACTTCCCAATTCCCGTAGTGGCCGCTGACGATGATCACCGGCCGCCCGCTGCACAAGAGCCGCACATTTTCGTCGCGGGCGTTGAATTGGACGACGTCGGCACAGTTGTAGAGCCGGAGTTTCCGCCGCGCCTGGACGATTTCCGCAATGATGCGGAAGAGATGCACCCACATCCGGCGAATGATGTCGTCGATTTCGGCATCGTTGTATTTCGTGCCGAAAGCCTGACGGATGTTCTCACGGGCGACGTGATAGCGGGTCAGTTTCCGCGGCAAGATCCGATGGATGACGAAGGCCAACGTCTCGGCCAGCCGGATTGATGCCGCCAGCGGAACCATATCGACCAGGCACACGACGATGCGAAAGGCGACGTATTCGCCGACGTGCCGCGCTCGTTCGAGGTCGAACAGTTTTCTCAGGCGATCCATGGCCGCCGGCTCGCGAAATAGAGGGACGCGAAGTCTCTCGACAAATGCTCCGAAGGTCAATCCGCATTTCACGTTCAGCCGCGAAACGGGGGGGAAACGCGGGCGAGCACGCCGGTCCGCTTGCCGAGCGAAATCGGCATGAGCCATAATGGCGCGAGCCGTTTCTGACCCAAAAAGCGAAGGAAAGTCGACAGACATGCACGAACAGAACCAGCCCGAGAAGTTTAAATCCAGTCGCCGCCAGTTTCTTGGGACGGCGGCCGCCACGGTTGCCGCCGGCGCCTTCGGTGCCCCCCTGTTCGTTCCGCGACGCGTCCTCTCCGCTCAGGGTCGACCGGGCGCCAACGACCGCATCACGGTGGGAGCGATCGGCGTCGGCGGTCGTGCCACCCTCTTGCTGCAGCAGTTACCCGAATCGGCGCAGATCGTGGCACTCAGCGACTGCAATCTGCCCCGGGCGGAAGGCTTCAAGGCCAAACACAAAGGGAACTGGCCCATCTACCAGGATTACCGCAAGATTCTCGACCGCAAGGACATCGACGCGGTGATCGTGGCGACCGGCGAGTTTCAACGCGTGGTCCCCTGCATCCACGCCTGTCAGGCGGGCAAGGACGTCTATGCCGAGAAGCCGTTGACCCTTTACATCCGCGAGGGTCGAGCCCTGGTGAACGCCGTGCGGCACTACGATCGGGTGCTTCAGGTCGGCTCGCAGCAGCGCTCGATGGAAATGAACCGCGTCGCCTGCGAACTCGTCCGCAGCGGCCGCTTGGGGAAACTCCTCGAAGTCCGCGCCATGAATTACACCGGTCCCGAAGCGGCTCCGGCTAAGCCGCTCCCTGCCCAGAAGGTTCCGAAGGGCCTCGATTGGAACGTGTGGCTGAACCAGGCGGCTAACCGCGACTTCAACCACGAATGGATGGGCTGGATGCGGTGGCGCGATTTTTCCGGCGGCGAAATGACGAATTGGGGTGCGCACGGCGTCGACCAGATTCAATGGGCCCTCGGCATGGACGGGAACGGCCCGAGCGAGATCAAACCACTCACTCCGGGCCCGAACGGCCAGGTGGCCATGCGCTATCCGAACGGCGTCGAGGTCAACTTCATCTTGAAGCAGGGGCACGGCCCGATGGGCGGCGCCGTCTTCATCTGCGAGAAAGGGAAGCTCGAAATCAATCGCAACAAATTCAGCTCCAATCCCCCCGAAATCGCCGCCGAGCTGCGAAAGCTTGTGAATGTCGAGGAAGAAGAGCGGAAATGGAGCGACAAGCTGGCCCTGTGGCAGGCGCGGTGGCACATGCAGAACTGGCTCGATTGCATCCGCTCGCGCAAACGGCCGATCGCCGACGTCGAGATCGGACACCGCTCGATTTCGGTCTGCCATCTCGCGAACATCGCCCGCAACGCCGGGCGGCCGCTCCGCTGGGATGCGGCCCGCGAAGTGTTCGACGGCGATGAGCAGGCCAACAGCTATCTCGACCGTCCGCGCCGACACGGATTCGAGCTGCCTACGACGTGAACCCGCCCGACGACTCGCCAGCCAGTCCCGACGTCGATCCAGCGGGGAAACGTCGCAACCGAAATGATCGCGTCGTTCTGTGGACCGTCTTCGCGGTCGCTCTGGCGGCGAGCTTCGGCCAACTGGTTTACCTGGGCCGTGAGGCCGGCGTGGAGGAACACCTCCACGAGAATTGGGTGATCGCGCACAATCTGGTGACCGGAAACGGCTATTTGCTCAGCGGCCGTTATCCGACCGCTCACAAGCCGCCGGTCTATCCGTTTTTCCTGGCCCTCATGATCCGGCTGTTCGGTGATCAACCCTTTCTGGCGATCCGCATCGTTCAATCGTTCATTGTCGCGGTCGCCGCTGCGGTGGCGTATGCCCTGTTCCTCCATCTTGTGAGCGGCCGCGTGGCACTGGTCGCGACGGCACTGGTGATCCTGAGTCCTTTCTTGCGAAAGGTACACTTGTGGATCGACAGCGTCTCGATGAGCCTGGCCGGCATCTTGATCGTGCTCCTCTTGGCGATCCGGGCTCAGCAGAACCCGGCGAAAACGGGCCGTTTTGTGCTGCTGGGAATTGCCACGGGGTTGCTGGCGCTGACGCTGCCGGCGACTCTCGGATTTGCGGCGGTGATCGCCGTCTGGCTGTTTTTTCAATTGCCGCGCTCGGCCCGAATTTGGAAATGCGGCATTTATGTGGCGGCTGTCATTCTCTGTCTCATTCCTTGGACCGTGCGGAATGCGATCGTTTTTGGTCGTCTCATCCCGATTTCATCCAATTTGAAGCTCGAATTCTGGATCGGAAACAATCCAGACGCCACCGGCGGCATGCAGAACGAGCGGCGCGACTCGCTGACCGAGCCGAGCGGTGCGCTTGCCAAACGTCTCGAGGGACTCGGTGATCTTGACCGCAATGACGCATTGGGGCGGGAGGCTTGGAAGTTTATCCGGGAGAATCCGGGGCGTTTTTTGGTCCTCCGCCTCAAGGCCCTCTTCTATTTTTTCTGCACGCAAAGCTATTGGCTGGAAAACGATCATTCGCTGAATCGGATGCTGGCAAAAACCCTGATCGTCGCGCAAGCGGTTCTCGCCGCGGCGGGCTGCGCGCTCGCTCTGCGCCGGCGTCTTCCGTACTCAGCCCTGTTGGTCGGGTGCGTGGCCGCGTTCACCTCGGTCTACGTGGTGACGCATGCCGACATCGGCGACCGCTACCGGCTGCCGATCGACCCTTTGCTGATCTTCTTTGCCGTCTATGCAATTTCGGCATTCTGGCAGGGGAGGGTGCCCTTGCGAATCGCACGACGCTGATTGCGATCGCTATCATCACGCCATGAGTGAATCGATCCCAAAGACTCCCCTCTACCGCGACATCCTGTCTTCGTTGCGGCAATCATTTCCGCAGCCTGTCTCCGACCGTGTCCACGACGCGTATTTTGTCTTCTCGATCTTGCGGGCGCTCGACCAGGTCGACGCGATGAAATCGGCCTCGCCGCTGCTCGGCTCCCCCGAAGAACTCGACTACGATTCGGCCCGCAGAAGTCGGATGGCCGATCAGCCGCGCTCGCTCGAAAGCGTCACCGAACAGATCGTGCGGTATCTCTCCGGGATGTTTATTTGGGGGCATCCCCGCGCGCAGATCAACGTCGTGCCGGCACCGACCATTCCAAGCATCATCGCCGGGACGCTGCCGTTCATCTACAACCCGAATCTCGTCAGTGACGAGTCGTCGCGTCGCGTCGCCGTCGCGGAGGTCGAGGCGTCGTCGATGGCCGCCGCCCTGGTTGGATATGACCCAGAGCAGTCCGGCGGCGTGTTCACCTTCGGCGGCACGGGGACGCTGCTTTACGGCGTGAAGGTTGGACTCGAGAAGGCGTCTCCCGGCACGGTCCATTCCGGTCTTCGCGAGCCGGCCGTGATCCTCTGCTCCGAGCGGGCCCATTACGCCTGCCTCACGGTCGCCAACTGGCTTGGCCTGGGCGACGACAACGTGATCCAGGTGCCGACGACCGAGGAGAACGAGCTACGTCCGTGCTTGCTCGAATCGCACGCGCGGGCCGCGCTCAAAGAGGGGAAAAAGATCGCCGCCATCGTTGCCACGATGGGGACGACCGACGCATTCGGCCTGGACGACCTCGACGCGATTGTGGAGATCCGCGACCGGCTCGAGGCCGAGTTTTCACTCGAGTATCATCCGCACATTCATGCCGACGCGGTCATCGGTTGGGCCTGGAGCGTCTTCAACGATTACGATTTCCGCGCGAATCCCCTCAGCTTTCCGCATCGCACGGTGCGGGCGCTGGCGGGGACACAGCGCCGCATCGCCAGCCTTGGCCGGGCCGATTCGATCGGCATCGACTTCCACAAGACGGGATTTACGCCCTCCGTTTCGAGCCTCTTCCTGCTGCGCGATTCGGCCGACTTCAAGCGGATCGCCCGCAGCGACGACGCGATGCCGTATCTCTTCCAGTCCGGCCATTACCATCCGGGCAAGTACACGCTGGAAACGACGCGCGGCGGCTCGGCCCCGCTGGCGGCGATGGCCAACATGCTCTTGTTCGGAAAAGACGGCCTGCGTTCGCTGTTGGGGCACCTGGTGACGATGGCCGAAACTCTGCGTGACCACTTGAACGGCCACCCCGCAACCACGGTCCTCAACCGGGCGAGTTTCGGGCCGGTCACACTGTTTCGGGTCTATCCCGACGGCGTCGATACATTCAGCGTCCCCAAGCGGGAAGAGACCGACCCTGCGTACCGCGACGTGCTGCGAAAACACAACGACTACAACCGCCGTATTTTCGAACTCGTCCAGACCGATGCACTGGCGGGGCAGGGGGTCGTGATTTCGATGACCGACTGCTATCGGCTTACCGACTACGGCGAGCCGATTGTCGCCCTCAAAAGCTACATCATGACGCCGTTTTCCGACGAGCAATACGTCCAGGCCGTGCTGGAATCTCTGTGGAAGGCGCGAGAATTCGCGGCTCAAGGCTGATTGCCGTCGACCGCGGCAGCGTCGTTCCGACGGTCGGATCGAGACACACGCGAGACGCGGCGAAATACCGTTGACTCAAGCCTTCGACAGCGTCTTGCGTTCTTCCCCGGCCACGCGGATACTGCATTCATGGCTGGCTTCTCGTGTGGATTTGTTTCGCGCACAAACCCTCAGCCAAGCCTTTTTGGTGAGATCCGTCCGCGGCCACAGCACGTCGATTCCAGGGAAGAGTCATTGAGGAACTCCCCGCCCGACTCTCACTTTGCAAATTTGCGACAATGGTTTGTTCGCGCTTCCTGACCGTTAACAACGCCCTGATCGCGTGCGGACTGATCGCTTTTGGCGGTTATCTTCTGCATCTGGCCGGCCCGCTCCGCCTGGTCGACGATGCTCCCGTCTATCTGACTGAGGCGGGGCAGCTGGTGCAGAATCATCAGCCGCTGGAGAGGACCTTGCCTCTGGGATATCCCCTCGCGATTGCGACGCTGGTGATTCTGGGCACGCATTCCAATGCCGCGATTGTCGGCCTCAACATCGCGTGTCTCGCGGTTGGCGTCGCTTGCTGTCGCTTGGTGCTGATCAAGGACTGGTCACTCTCAAGTCGAGCGGCCACGATCTGTGCGCTGCTCCCCTGCTATTCAATCTGCTGGATTTATTTGGTTCCGGTGCCCATGTCCGACATGCTGTACTTCGCGCTGGCAAGCGGGACATTGGCCGTTTTGACCAAGGCCAGAGAGACGCCACGTCCGCAACTCTTGATTCTCGCGGCCATCGCGTTATCTATGGTCGCCTTCGCGGTTCGTACGATCAGCGGCCTGCTGTTCGTCGCCACGGTCTACCAGATTCTCGATCTGGCCGTCGCACGCGGCCGACTGTTCCGGTGGCAAGCGAGAGCACTCGCGCTCGGTGGCGGGCTGTGCGCCGCCATCGCGGCCCTGATCGCACGCTCGTATTGGATGCCGACAGCCTATCAAATCGTTTTGGCGAGGCCTTCGGTCGAGCTCCACGTGATGCTGGACTGGCGGACTTCGGAATTTGGCGAACTCTTTCAGAACGTCGCCGCATCGGCGTTCCATCCACACGCGAACGCCTTGCCAATTGAGTCCACGTCGTGGCACGAACTGCTCGGTGGCGAGTTTGCTTCGCTCAGTTACGTCGTCGGCGCCTTGGCGATCGGATTCATCGTGCTCGGCTTATGGAACCTCGGCCGACTCACGCTCTTGCATGTTTACCTGGTTGGGTATGCGGCCATTATGAGCGTGTGGCCTTACCACGACCTCCGATTCTGGGCTCCGCTGCTCCCCTTTTTATTCGCAGCGGCCTGGCTCGGTTGGAGTCGCGCGGCTCGACGGCCGGTCGTCAGACTCCGAGCCGTGACGATCTACTGTCTCGTCTTCTGGATCCTCGGCACAATTGCGATGTCCCACTCCCTGTACGTGTCGCTGATCGACCGGCAGCATACCGAAGAGATCTCGCGGCAGTGGATCCTTGGACGCCAGGACTGGAAGGCGGCCCGTCTGTTCCTCGACTAAAAACGCCAAAGATTTCCGTCGTCGCGGAAACCCGCTGCAGCCGTTCGCGAGGCGCTTTAATCCAGTCTGCCGTCGACCGTAACCCAGGTCTGCTTCTCGAACGATTCGAGCACCTTATCAGCCACAAGCTGCGCCGAGGCGCCGGCGTCGAAGCCGGGGACCGCGTCGCGGCCTTCGACGATGGCGGAGACGAATTCCCACACCAGGTCATAACGGAAGACCGTGCTCGGAACGCCCTCGCGCGGATTGCGCGGGCTCCCTTTGGCGACGAGGAACTCGGCCGGGACGGGGACCGATTTCAGCGACTCGTCGTGCCGCCCGATGAGGATCGTGTTGGGTTCAGTGAGGCGATAGACGGCCGACGCCTCGCTGCCGTTGACCTCGGCCCATTCGAACCCGAAGCCCTCGTTATAGTGTCCCTTCATCAGCGTGCTGCCTTCCCACACGCCGACCGCGCCCCCCTGGAAGCGGCCGATGAGGGCCGACCAGTCGTCCACGTCGGAAGGCTCGCACGGCGAGCCGTCGGCCGTGCGGTCGCGCGCGCGAACTGGGCGACGGCCCCGCACAGCGATTCGATCGGGCCCATCAGGTCCTGGGCGAAGTCGATGCGGTGAATCGTCATGTCGAACAAGTCGCCCGCGCCAGCCCGCTTTTTCAGTTGCCGCCAGCCCCAACTTGTCTCGGGCAAGTCGAGAAACCGCTGGCTGCGAAAATGCCGCGGCGTGCCCAGCGCCCCCGAGACGACCAAATGCTTGAGGTACCGCATCGACGGCGCGAAACGGTAGGTGAAGGCCGTCATATGACGCACGTGCTTGTCGCGGGCGGCCCGATACATGTCTCGTGCCTCTTCGAAGTCGAGGCCCAGCGGTTTTTCGCACATCACGTGCTTGCCGGCGGCGATGCAGGCCAGGGCGATCGGCCGATGCGTGTCGTTCGGGGTCGCGATGATGACGGCGTCGATCTCGCGATCGGCGGCGATTTGCTCGAACGAGGTCGTGGTGCGGATCGTCCCCCAGTCGCGGAGCCGCTTGGCCAAGAGTTCCTCATTCGGATCGCAGGCCGCGACCAACTCGGCCCGCGGATCGAGACGGATTCCGGGCACATGATGGTAATCGGAAACGGCGCCCGCCCCGATGATGGCAATCCGCACTTTCGACATGTTGTTCTTTCAGGAAGTCCCGTGTTGCTCGAGAAACCGCCGGACGAACGCCATGGCTTCGTCCTTCGTCGTAATTTGTTCGTTGAGCTGCTCGTCGCGGACGGCGTCGAGAATCTGACCGAAAAATCGGCCCGGCTCAAGTCCGAGCGCAATCAAATCGTCGCCCGTGACGAGCGGTGGAGGGTCGAGACGCTCGTGCGGCGTCTGTCGCAGCATTTCCTCGCAGTGCATGACACACGAGAGATCACCGTCGCGAGCCATCGCGTCGACCCGCGCCAGCTCGACTACGTTGAGGGCATTTGCATGGGCCAACAGCCGCTTCAACTGGGCCAGCGATTGCATTTTGGACGCGTGGACGTCCGCGACATGCTCCAATAGCCAACCGATCGTTTCCGTCTCGTCGTTCGACATCCGCAGTCGTTTGCAGATTGCGGTGGCCGCAGGGCCGGAGTTCGGCAGGGCGAGCAACAAGGCGGCTGCTGCCAGTTCAAAGACCGGTTCGTTCAGCAATTGCAGCCGTCGCAAAGTCGCGGCCCATTCTGGGGACGTTTCTGCTGCGGTCGTCGACGAAATCACGGGAGCCAGTTCGGGGACGATTTCCGCGAGCAGTCCCAGTTCTCGCGCGAGGTCCATCGCCCGGCGGCGGTGCGGATCAACGAGCATCTTTTGCAGCTCTTGCGCGATCCGCTCGGCGCTGACGATGCGAATTTCGTGTGCCTGCAACTGCACCGCTTCGGCCGTCTTCGGATCGAGAGCAAAATCCATCGTGGCCGCGAAGCGGACGGCCCGCAGCAGGCGGAGCTTGTCTTCGGACATGCGGTCGGCCGGCTTGCCGATCGCGCGGACGATGCCGGCCGCCAGATCGGCTTCGCCGCCGACGTAATCTTGGACCTGCTCGGCAATCGGATCGTAGAACATGCCGTTGATCGTGAAGTCGCGGCGCTGGGCGTCCTCTTCGGGCGTGCTGAAATCGACATGGTCGGGACGCCGCCCGTCGGCGTAAGGCCCCTCCGTTCGGAACGTGGCGACTTCGATATTTCCGGATTGTTTCGTGCCGACGACGACGATCACGCCGAAGCTGGCCCCGACCGCCAGGGTGCGGCGGCGGCCAAAAAGATCGCGGACCGCGTCGGGCCGCGCATCGGTGGCCACGTCGTAATCCTTGGGGACGCGGCCCCTTAGAAAATCGCGGACGCAGCCGCCGGCCCACAACGCGCGAAATCCGGCCCCCTGAAGTCGGCGGACGACCTCGACGGCGAAATCACGTTTTGGATCCGAGGTCGACATCCGTCAAACGCAGAGCTCACGAAAACCGGCCGACCGAATGACTGCGGCCGAAGGTAGCCAAAACAGCTTGCTCCCGCAATCCGCGCCGAATTTGCGCAAGTCACCCGAGCGTTCGGACAATCAGGCCAGACGGGAACGAATGAAGTTTGCGATTTTCGCTTTGGTCATTTTGCCTTGAGCGACCGAAGTGACAAGTGCCTCCAATTTGTCTTCGGTCACATCGAGATTCTTCTTGTTGAGCCGCAAAAACACGATTGCTGAAACCAGCCCAACCCGTTTGTTGCCGTCGACGAAAGGGTGATCGCAAACAAGGTGGAACAGATAAGCAGCAGCCATCTCCGCCAGATCGCCGTGCAGAAACTCGCCATCGAAAGTGGCTCGTGGCTGCGATCAAGCCGACTGCAGCAGGCCGAGATCGCGAATACCCGCCGCGCCGCCGTAACGGCCAATCTGATCACGATGGATTTCCAATACCTCGCCGAGTGTCAAAAAGCTCGGCAGCATCTGCTATTCGGCCAATTTCTTCAGCGCACGGCCGTATTTGCGGTTGGTCTCCTCCAAAGCCGCTTTAAATTTTGCCTTCCGTTTCGCGCTCCGAGCCGGACTGACGATTAATGTCTGTCCGTCCGTGAGAATCTCCAGGGGAGTCTCCGGTGCGATGTTCAGCAGGTCCAGGATTGGCTTGTCGATGACAAGGGCCCAACTATTGCCGTGTTTTGTCAGTGTTTTGATCATCAGAAACCTCCGCAGCGGGGGCCGCGTTTCGGATCTCGTATCTACAATGTATCAACGCCTTCGGTAGGGCGTCGAGAGGGAAGGGGAGCCAGCAAGGAAAGAGCTTCCGGGACCACGAAAAGGTTGCAATTGCCAGCTTAAACGGCCGGCATTAGCATACACGGCACGCCCTTTCCGAACCTCAGGAACGAGATCCCAGCCGGGAATTCGACCATGATTGATTCAACCGATAAAAACACGACGGAACCTGCACCCAATGCGCCTTTGGGCAGTCTCGACGAGTGGGAAGACGATCTGCTGCGGCGGTACCCGCAGCCGCAAGGCTCAACCGAGGCGGGTGCGGCGGCAAGTCCGAAAAAAAAGCCGACCGACTTTCGCAACCACGACGATTCAGTGCGACCCAGCGTGCGCGAATTTTATCGGCTGAACCACACGTACCAGAGCCTCGACTTCGTGCGGCAAAAAAGGGCCGAGTATCTCCCGCGGGCCAAGCGCGAAATGAGCGTTTGGGAGGCGATGGAATTCTTGAACCGGCTCACCGACGACAGCGATCCCGATACGGACCTGCCGCAGATCGAGCACTCGCTGCAAACCTTGTTGGCGATTCGTGCCGCCGGGCATCCGCGCTGGTTCCAGCTGGTCGGATTGATTCATGACCTGGGGAAGGTGCTGTGCCTGTTCGACGAGCCGCAGTGGGCCGTCGTCGGCGATACGTTCCCGGTCGGTTGCCGATTTTCGGAAAAGATCGTTCTTCCGGAGTATTTTGCCGAAAATCCGGATAGCCGTGTCCCCGAGTACCAGACGCGCCTCGGCATCTACGAAGAGGGTTGCGGTCTCGACAACGTGCTCATGTCCTGGGGTCACGACGAATACTTGTACCACGTCGTGAAGGATTACCTCCCCGACGAAGCCCTCTACATGATCCGCTATCACTCCTTCTATCCCGGTCATCGCGAAGGCGAGTACGACTACCTGATGAACGATCATGACCGGGAAATGTTCCGCTGGGTCCGGAAATTCAGTCCGTTCGACCTCTATTCGAAGAGCACCGAGCGGCCCAACCTGGCCGAACTGACGCCGTATTGTGAAGAATTGATCGCCGAATACCTTCCGGCGACGCTCCGCTGGTGAATCGCCACGTCGCACGCCCAAGGACGCCTGTCCGCCGATCGGGCTCCCTGTCATAATTCCTCCGGGAACAAGCAGGGATTGCCCGGATGTCGACATCAAAAAAAGGACAGGGAAAGAGCCGGCCGAAAACCGCCGGCAAAAAAGCCGCCAAGGCGACTGCGCCGGCTGCCGACGTCTCCGCCGCGATCGAGGCACAAACCCAGGAACTGGGCCGCAAGCTGTGGGGACAGTTGGCGGGGACGGCGGCCTCGATTTTTGACCGCCGCTGGTGGGACGACCGCATCCTCTCCTGGGCCATGACCGACGAATCGGTCAAAGTGCAGATGTTCCGCTTCGTTGACGTGCTCCCCATGCTGCACAATCACGAGGCGATCACCCGCCATCTGCAGGAGTATTTCGACGAGGTCCGCACCCATCTTCCGTGGGCCGTGCGGCTTGGTCTCGAGATTTCGCAGCCGAACACCGTGCTTGGCAAGGCCTTGGCACTCAACGCCCGCCGCAACGCCATGCGGATGTCGCAGCGGTTCATCGCGGGAGCCAAGGTCGAAGAGGTGCTGCAGGCCGTCTCCCGGCTCCGCAAGCAGGGGTTTGCCTTCACGCTCGATCTTTTGGGCGAGGCCACGACCAGCGAGCGCGACGCCGACGCGTACCAAGACGCGTATCTGAAATTGATCGATGGCCTGTCCCGCGAGGTCAACCTCTGGCCCGAGGTCGCCCGACTCGATCGCGACCACGAGGGGCCGATTCCGCGGGTCAATGTCTCGCTCAAACTGTCGGCCCTGTACAGTCAGTTCCGCCCGATCGACCCAGCCGGCACGGCCGCCGCCGTCAAACGCCGGCTACGACCGCTGTTACGCTCGGCGCGGAGGCACGACGCGTACCTCCACGTCGACATGGAGCAATATTCGTACAAGGACCTGACGCTCGAAATCTTCAAGGACGTCCTGATGGAGGACGAGTTCCGCGACTTTCCGGACGTCGGGATCGTCCTGCAAGCCTATCTTTCGGAGACCGAACGCGACGCGGCCGACCTGCTCGAATGGGCCCGTCGCCGCGGCACGCCGATCTGGGTGCGGCTGGTGAAGGGGGCCTATTGGGACTACGAAACGGTCGTCTCCCAGGCTCACGGCTGGCCGATTCCCGTCTATCGCCAGAAATGGGAGTCGGACGCCAATTTCGAGCGGCTGACCCGCTTCCTGATGGAGAATCACCGCTGGTTGCGGCCGGCGCTCGGGAGCCACAACCTCCGCAGCCTGTGCCACGGCGTCGCCTGTGCCCAGCAACTCGGCGTGCCGGAGTACGCGTACGAGCTGCAGATGCTCTACGGCATGGGGGCCGAGCAGGCGCAGCTCTTCGGCGATCGGGGCCATCGCGTGCGGATCTACACGCCCTTCGGCGAGCTGATTCCTGGCATGGCGTACCTGGTGCGGCGGCTGTTGGAAAACACGTCGAACGATTCATTTCTGCGGCAGAGCTTCACGGAACACGTTGCGATTGAGGAGTTGTTGATGAAACCCGCCGATGCCGCCGCCGATGCGCCGCCCGTTCCTTCCGAACCCGTCCGCTCATTCACGAACGAGCCGCCGACCGACTTCAGCCGGGCCGAGGCACGTCGCCACATGGAACGGGCCATCGCCGAAGTGGCCGCCCAGTTCGGCAAGGAATATCCTCTGGTGATCAACGGGCGGGCCGTCGAGAGCAAGAATTCCATCGCCTCCCGCAGTCCCTCGCACAAATCGCAGGTCGTGGGCCGCATTTCGTCGGCCGGACCCGAAGAGGCCGCCATGGCCATCGAGGCTGCCCGGCGGGCCTTCAAACAGTGGTCCCGCACCGAGCCGGGGTACCGCGCCGAATACCTCGAGCTGGCCGCCGCCGAAATGCGGAATCACCGCTTCGAGCTGGCCGCTTGGGAGGTCCACGAGTGCGGCAAGCCCTGGGCCGAGGCGGATGCCGACGTAGCCGAAGCCATCGATTTCTGCATGTATTACGCCGACCAGGTCCGCAAGCTGGTTGAGGGACACCGCACCGACCGGCCGGGCGAAGAGAACGTCTACACCTATCGCCCGCGTGGGGTCGCCGCGGTCATCGCCCCCTGGAATTTCCCCCTGGCGATCCTCACCGGCATGACGGCCGCCGCGCTGGCGACCGGCAACACGGTGATCATGAAGCCGGCCGAGCAGTCGTCGGTCGTCGGCTACCGCCTGATGGAAATCCTGCAAAACGTCGGCATTCCCGACGGCGTCGTCAATTACTTGCCGGGCATCGGCGAAGAGGTCGGGCCCGAACTGATCGGCAGCCCCGACGTGCACCTCGTTGCCTTCACCGGCTCCCGCTCGGTGGGGCTCGCCATCAACCAGGCCGCCTCGCAGGCCGAGCATCAGCAGAACTTCGTCAAACGCGTGATCGCCGAGATGGGGGGCAAAAACGCCATCATCATCGACGACGATGCCGACCTCGACGAGGCGGTCCTCGGCACCACGTACAGCGCCTTCGGCTACGCGGGCCAAAAGTGCTCGGCTTGCTCCCGCGTGATTGTCCTGGAATCCGTGTATGACACATTCGTCGACAAGCTGGTGCAGGCGACGCGCGACTTGAAGGTCGGACCGGCCGAACTTCCGGAAACCACGGTCGGCCCCGTGATCGATGAAGAGGCCTTCCAGCGGATCCAGCAATCGATCCGCCAGGCCGGCGAGCTGTTCCCCGCACTCGTCTCCGGGGACGTCGGAGAGCTGGCCGGCGAAGGGTATTACATCGCGCCGCACATCTTCGGGGACGTCGATCCGGAGTCAAAACTGGCCCGCGAGGAGATCTTCGGACCGGTTCTCGCCGTGATCAAGGTGAAGAACCTGGACGAGGCCTTCGACGTGGCCAACGATTCGCTCTACGCCCTCACGGGGGGCATCTTCAGCCGCAGCCCCGCCAACCTCCGCCGTGCCCGCAACGAGATGCAGGTCGGCAACCTCTACCTCAACCGGGGCATCACGGGAGCCCTCGTCGAACGGCAACCCTTCGGCGGCTACAAACTCTCGGGCATCGGCACCAAGGCGGGCGGCCCCGATTACCTGTTGCAGTTCCTGATCCCGGTCAACGTGACGGAAAATACCCTCCGCCGCGGCTTCGCCCCGCCGCCAAAGTAGGTCGCGCCTGCCGGGCGGGAACCTGTTTTTCTCATTTCCCAAGTGTCCAACAAGTTATTCCCTGAACAATTTCTGCACAATTATCTGTGGTTTTCCCGATTTTTCTGGTTTTTCTGCGGCTAAAAAAAAGGGCCGACCACCACAGAAAAATCACCGGCCGGCCGACACCCCTTGACTAGGGCCGTAGAATTGATGATTGAATCGTCGCGCACTCTGCGGTCTGACGCGACGATGGCAAGCGTCGAACGAAAACCGGAACAAGTCTGTTCTTCGCCGGCACTCAGCCGCTCCATCGACGCGCACTCACGTTTTTCTTTCGCCCGGTTGTCGCGTTCTCACGCTGGAATCGCCGAACGCATTGACGTATATTGATCTGTGCCCGCGGGCACGCTGCCGCCGGCTTGAGACGAAGTGCGAGTGAGCTCGAATCGCTCACTCCGTTGCTGCTAGGTTTCTCGCCAATTCCACTGCCCGACTGCTCCGTTTTTCCCACCCGCAAGGTGCGGTGATGCGCGGAAGAAGGCTGTCTGTCGCGATTGTTGCCGCAATCTCGGGACTTGCTCCCCTTTTCGTCCGCGCGGCGCAGCCTCCGTCCGGTACGCCTCGGCAAACTGCCGCCGCCGCCCCCGTCACCGATCAGGACCGCGAGTACTGGACCTTCCAGAAGGTGCACCGGCCGCCCGTGCCGGCTCTTCACGATCAATCCGCCGCACACACGCCGATCGACGCCTTTCTGCTGGCGAAGATGGCGGAAAAGAAGCTCGCCCTTTCGCCGCCTGCCGACAAGCCGACTCTCCTGCGGCGGGCCTATCTCGATCTGCACGGCCTGCCCCCCAGCCCGCAAGAGGTGGCCGAATTCGTGGCCGACGCCGCCCCCAACGCGTTCGAGCGGCGGATCGACCGGCTGCTCGCCTCCCCGCGCTTCGGCGAGCGCTGGGGCCGCCATTGGCTCGACGTCGTCGGCTACGCCGACACGGTCGGCTTCGACACCGACGCCAACAATCTCATCTTGAGTGCCGGCAAGTGGAAGTACCGCGATTACGTGATCGCCGCCTTCAACGCCGACAAGCCGTACGACCGGTTCCTCACCGAGCAACTGGCGGGCGACGAACTCGTCGACTGGCGGCACGCGGCCCATTTCACGCCGGAAATCCGCGACGACCTGATCGCCACGGGTTACCTCCGCACGGCCCGCGACCAGACGCACGAGCCGGAGAGCAATATCCCGCTCAACTACTACGGCGTGCTGCACGACACGGTCGAGATGCTGGGAAGCAGCCTGTTTGCCCTCACGGTGAACTGCGCCCGCTGCCACTCGCACAAGTTCGATCCGATCCCGCAGCGGGACTACTACCGCCTGATGGCCCTGTTCACGCCGGCCTACAACCCGCAGCATTGGAAACCCGTCTTCCCCTGGAAGCCGGGGATCAAGGACCGGGCGATCGCCGACGTCGCACCGGCCGAGCAGGCCCAGATCGAGCAGGCCAACCTGGCCGTCGACCGCGACCTGGCTGCCATGCACAACCGCATGTCCGAGCCGCACTGCACGCCCCAGCTCAAGGCGAAGCTCAAACAGCGGATTGCCGAGCGCTCGGCCGCACGGCGGCAGTTCGGCCACATCCAGGCCCTGTACGACGTGGGACCGGCCCCGGCGACCTACCTGCTCAAGCGGGGCCAATTCGAGAACCCCGGCCCCGAGGTCGAACCCGGCTTTTTAAGCGTGCTCTGCGACGCCGACCGCGAGGCCGTCGCACAGCCCCGTGCCAACGGCCCCGACAGCGGCCGCCGTCTGGCCTTTGCCCGCTGGCTCACGCACCAGGATTCCCGCGCCGCCGCACTCGTGGCCCGCGTGATGGTCAACCGCGTCTGGCAGCATCTCTTCGGCCAGGGCCTGGTCCGCACGCCGGAAAACTTCGGCGCCCAGGGCGAAACGCCGACGCATCCCGAACTCCTCGAATGGCTCGCGGCCGATTTCATGACCACGTATCAGTGGCAGATCAAACCAATCCTTCGCGAACTCGTGCTCTCCGCGGCCTACCAGCAGTCTTCCGCCGTGGGGCAAGCTGCTAGCTTGCCCGTCTCCCACATTTCCAACTCGAACTTTGTCGCCAATCCAGCCAAACTCGACCCCGAAAACAAACTCCTCTGGCGAATGCCAGCCAAGCGCCTCGAAGCCGAAGTCATCCGTGACTGCATCCTGGCCACCAGCGGCCGGCTCAATGCGGTGATGGGTGGCCCGCCGATCCTGCTCGTGGCCCGGCCCGACGGACTGGTCGTGGTCGACGAATCGAAGCTCAAACGGCCGGCCGACGCCAACAAGCGGAGCGTCTATCTCCTCTCGCGGCGGGCGTACAACCTGTCGCTGCTCACCGTCTTCGACCGTCCGCTGTTTGCCGTCAACTGTCCCAAACGCGACGCCTCGGTGATTCCGCTGCAATCGCTGACGATGCTCAACGACGAGTTCGTCGCCGACGAGGCGGTCCACTTCGCCGCCCGCGTCGCTCGCGAATCATCGCCGACAAGTACCGACGAAATCCGCCGCGCCTTCTCGATCGCACTCTGCCGGCTCCCCAACCACAAAGAAGAAACTCGCTGCGCGGCCTACCTCGACCGCCAGCAGACGGCCTTCAAGATGGCGGGCGCCACCGACCGCGAAGCCAACCGCCAGGCCCTCACCGAACTCTGCCACACGCTCCTCAACACGAGCGAGTTCCTGTACGCCGAGTGAAGAACACGAAGACTCAAAAAGATTGCAACACCAAGTCACCAAGTCGAAGATCCGCCGTGGCGGGGCACCAAGGAAAGACGAAGAAAGACCTTTTCAACAGGAGGAAACGGAGACAACAGAGGAGGGAAGACCGAGGCTTCTCTCCGTTACCTCCCTTACCTCCTGTTCAATTTTTTGGTTTTCCGCATTTCCTTGGTGTCCCGCCGCGGCGGATCTTCGACTTGGTGCCTTGGTGGTAAAAAATTGTCTTTATTCAGGGTCAGCAAAAACGTGTTAAGAGAAAAGTGATGTTCGATCCCCTCACTTTTTCACGGCGTGGATTTCTCGAACGCTCGGCGCTGGGCTTCGGGTCGCTGGCGTTGGCGCACCTCTTGGGGCAGGAGGGAAGGGCGTCGGACGATGACGGCGGCGGCGATGAGGCCGGGCCGGGGGGGAGTGATTTGTCGCCGCGGGTGGGACATTTTCCCGCGCGGGCTCGGTCGGTCATTCTGCTCATGCAAAACGGCGGGCCCAGCCAGGTCGACCTCTTTGATCCCAAGCCCGAGCTGCAAAAACGGAGCGGCCAGCGGCATCCGCAGAAAGTCGAGAGTTTTCAGCCCGGCAGCCGGGCCAACTTGCTGATGGGCTCGGCCTTCCGCTTCCGCAAGCATGGCGAGTGCGGGATGGAGCTATCGGAGCTCTTGCCGCACATCGGCTCGGTGGCCGACGACATGTGCCTCGTCCGCTCGATGGTGGGGGACAACAACAACCACCCGCAGGGGTTGCAGTGCATGAACACGGGGAAAATTTTCCCCGGCCGCCCGACCTTCGGGGCCTGGGTGAGTTATGCCTTGGGCACGCTCAACCAGAACCTGCCGGCCTATGTCGTGCTCCGCGATCCCGATGGCTACAACAACAGCGGCACGACCCTCTGGACAAACGGCTGGCTGCCGGCACTCTTCGGCGGGACCGAAATCCAGTCGCGCGGGGCGGCCGTCCTCAATCTGCACCCTTCCAAAAAGCTGCCGAGCCTGGTCGAGCGGAATAACCTCGCGCTTCTGGCCGATCTCAACGAGGACCGCCGCCAGCTCTACCCGGCCGACACCGAACTTGAAGCCCGCATCAAGAGCTACGAGCTGGCCGCCCGCATGCAGCTCCACGCCGAGCGGCTCTTGGACCTCGCGCACGAGACGCCAGCCACGCGGCGGCTGTATGGACTCGACAATCCCGTGACGGCCAACTTCGGCACGCGGTGCCTGATGGCGCGGCGGCTGGTCGAGGCGGGCGTGCGGTATATCCAAGTGACGGCCCCCATCTCGAGCGGCACGATGCCCTGGGACCACCACAACGACGTCGCGCCGGGGCTCAAGAAAGTCTGCCCGGAAGTCGACCGGCCGTCGGCCTCCCTCATCCAGGACCTCAAACAGCGGGGCCTGTTGGACACGACGATCGTCTGGTGGTCGGGCGAATTCGGCCGCTTGCCCATCACGCAAGGCGGCACGGGCCGCGACCACAACCGCTACGCCTTCAGCACGTTTCTGGCAGGCGGCGGCTTCCGCCCCGGCCACATCCATGGCGCGACCGACGAGTTCGGCTACAAGTCGGTCGAAAAGATCGTCAACTGCCCGAGCCTCTTGGCGACCCTCATGCACCAGCTCGGCATCGACCACACGCGGCTCACCTACCCGCACCAGGGCCGCGACGAAACGCTCACCGACCCGGCGGTCACCGGGGCACGCGTGGTGGGCGAGCTGCTCACGAATCGAGTAATGGTGGGCTAGTGCCTCGTGGGGCATGCTGCTAGTACTACAGCGCTAACTCGTGTCCAAATCGCACCGGTTGAGGGTGCTGACGTTGATTCCAATTCGCCTTAATTTCCGCTTCGTGGTTTTGCTGTGGGCTCGGCGCGCCAGGGCGTTGCGTTGCTGGTGGTACTGGAGTCGGTCGGCGACGCGGTTGATCAGCGTTTCCGCCGACTTGGGATCAAGCCACCAGGTCTGGACGATGGCGTCGACGGCCGCGTGCACCTGGCACACCGTCACCTCCGGATTTTTTTCCCTTCAACCGTTGGCAGGCTTTTGCGAGGAACAGGTAGCTGACGGTCGAGAGAATCAGGTGCCGCTTCAGGCCGATCCAGCGGCGGCCTTCCCAATGATCCAGGCCCACCTCGCCCTTGTGATCTTCAAAACAGCGCTCGATGCGCCACCGGGAGAACGCCACACGCAACAGAGTCCTCAGCGGTGTCTCAGGCGGCGCATGGCTCAGGAAGTATTTGACCACGTCCGTCAGGGGATTTCGACAGACCAGCAAATGAAACGGACCGGTCGGCAATCCGTTCTCGTCCTTGAGGAACACGAGCACGTGTTTGACCTTCCAGACCATCGGCCCTTTTTGCCCGTCCTTCACGCGCCAGGTTTGCCAGCTCTGATCTTTCAAGCTCGGATCCCCGTTGGCCAGCTGTTCCACCGTTCGAGGCGCCGCGCTGCCGGCGCACAACCGAGGCTTTTTGCCCAAGGGGCCACGTTTTCCCCGGCGATACGGGCGCTGTGTCGTCCGAGGCGGGTCGATCCAAGCCATAAAACACTTGGGGACTTCCCCGACGAATTTTTGCTTCCGCTGCTGCAATCCCCTCAGAAACGATGGTTTGCTCCCGTACCATTCATCGAAGACCAACCATTCGAAGTGCAGGCCGTTGGCGCAGGCTCGATCGTACAGTTCCAGGGCAATGTCGCTCTTGGGCCGATAAACCACGTCCTCCGGGATCCCGGCGGCACGACAACGGGTGCGATCCTGATTCCAGCTCTCCGGCAAGTACAAGTCGCCGTCCAGCAGGCAATGAAAATCGCCGGCCGCGTAGCCCAAATGCACCGTGATGATGCTGTTCTCCTGTTTTCCCACGGACCCGCAATATTGGCGCTGGACGCCGGGCGTCTTGTCGCCCTTCTTGACCCACCCGGTCTCGTCGATCAGGCCGATCGTTTCCCGATGAGCGTGCTCCGCCGCAACGATCTCGGCGACACGCCGGCGCATGCGATCCTCATCCCATTCCAGGTGCGTGAGAAACTCCTGCAGCGTCCGCACGGGAACACCCGCCGCCAAAGCGATCGGCTCGACACTCTTTCGGGGCAGTTCCGACAACTGCCCGCGCAGGTAGACGGGGAAATGATCCCTCGTATCGCGTCGGGCAAAACAATCGGAGAATCGATTGAGATACGCCGCCAAGATGGGTTCCAAAGAACGAATCTGCTGGGCATCCATGCCTGTCCCTCCGCCAAGACCTCCAAGGCTGGCAGATTCGCTAATTATCCAAAACGACGCAAGAGCGAGTTAGCGCTGTAGTACTAGCTTGCCCGTGCGGTGGCATTCTTTGATGGAACTGATTGCGGTTCGACGAAAGATCTGACTGCAGATGTCTGCCTCAAATTTGTGTTTGAGGGCGTTTTCGCTAAATCTCAAATGGCGAAGGGCAAGCTAGCAGCATGCCCCACGAGGGGAGAGAAATGCTCCCTGATGAAATTGTCACCCGTCGCTATTTGCCGCACTGGTATAAGGCGGGGTGTGCTCATTTCATCACCTATCGGCTGGTCGATTCGATACCAACTGAGTTACTTCGAGAATGGAAGGCAGAACGCGAGGAGGCAATTCGGCTGACCCGCAATTTGCCCGTCAATTTGCAGGCCGAACGCCGGCTCAACGCGCACCGACAATTCTTCAAGCAATACGATGAATTTCTCGACAAACGCTGCCAGACGAGATGGCTCGCCGACGCGCGTGTCGCGACTGCCATTCGAGAGAACCTTTACCACCACAATGAGTCAAAATACGAGTTGCTGGCGTATTGCGTCATGCCGAATCACGTCCACGTTTTGTTGCAGCCCTTCCACGGAGAGTCGAAAGAGGCTCATGTAGGACATCCTGCCGGCTTGCAAGAAGGCGTGAGCCTTTCAGAAACCATCATTTCCGACGAACGAATCGACTCGAAGAGTCCCCTCGCCGCAATTATGCACAGTCTGAAAAGCTACACGGCCAACAAGGCGAACGAAGCACTCGGCGGTATGGGCGCGTTCTGGCAAGGCGAGTCATACGACCACTGGGTCCGCGATTTCGAGGAACTCGAGCGAATCGTGAATTACATCAAGATGAACCCCGTCCGCGCCGGTCTGTGTGCGAAGGCGAGTGATCGGGAATATTCGTCTGCGCATGACCGGTTTCAAACGGATGGCTCCGATTGCGCATTGGTCGGCTGGCTCAGAGATGATTGGAAGCGCTGACGTGGGGCATGCTGCCAGCTTGCCCGTGAAAAAAAACCTTTGTTGACGGGCAAGCAAGCAGCATGCCCCACGAGCTATCGCCCCATCGCCGCCCAAGCGTAAACCAGCGCCAGATAGCTGAAGACCACCGTCAGCCCGCGGTAGCCGATTGCGAGCAGCGCGTTCTTTAGATACGGCCGCGCGTCGAAGACGGCAAATTGAACCACGAGCCGGCAGGTCCAGAAGAGGGCGATGAACGAGCAGACCGCCCGGGCCAGGCGGCTGCCGCCGGCGAGCTCACTGGGAAAGCCGACCGACAGCACGCCGAAGGCGATGATCACGAGCACGATGAACAGGCCGTGCACCCAGATGAGCTGCCGCGAGAGTGGGTCGAGCTTTCGCAAAGACGACCGCCAATTGAGGACCCGCGGGACGAGCGCGCTGGCGATCAGAATCCCGAAGTGCAGGATGCCGCCCACGAACAGGAGCCGTGCCGGTTGCATGGTCAGCCTCCCATCAAATGGGTGCGCGTCGCCCAGAGCATGGGGACGATGACGCGCTCGAGAAAGGGGCGATGCAGCAACAGGCCGACGGGGGCGGCCGTGACCGCCAGGCAAAAGAGCCAGCCTCTCACGCCGGCTCCCAGTCCGAGCCGCCGTCCGAGGCGACTGCGTTCAAGCGCGAGCCCCGTTGCTTGGACCAGGAAATACGCGGTGGGCAGCCCGAAGCCTCCGCCGGCCGGGACCGAGATCACCAGGTCGTGAACGAGCCCCGAGACGAGGAAACTGGCCCACGTCGCCGGCGTCGGACCGTACCGGCGGGCCAGCGGCCGGAAAAAGTACGCATGCGCCAGATCGCGAAAGGCCCGGTTCCAGCGCCTGCCCCAGAACTCGGAGAGGGACGTCGCGCGGATCGGCGCGTCCATAATCGGCACGGCGTTGACGCCAACGGCCTGCCACGCGAGCGCGAGAAGATGGAAGAGTCCGAAGTGCAGCGTGAGCACGATTCCCACGAGTGCCGTCCATGCGGCGAGGTGCGGCTCGGAATCGACGAACGTCGCGGCCGCGAGAAACAGCACGAGACCGTAGAGGAACTTGGTGAGCGCGAAGAGCCATGCGGTGGACCGGGGCAGGGGACAGGGGCGCCCTGCGGCAAGAAACGTCGCCGCGTCCATGCCGGGCCACAAGCCAAGGTAACCGGCGCCGCGCCGCGTGAAGGCCGCGTGTGGCGAGACCGCGTCGGCCAAGGTCAACCATTTCGCGCTCGTATAGACCGAGAGGGCCAACGTCCACATGAAAATCCACGCCGGCCAACCCGCGGCAAAAACGAGCGACAGGTCGGGAAGAATAACCAGCGGCAGCCAGGCGATCGGAGGGGTGCCGCGCGTTGCGCATTTTTCGTGGGGCGAGCTGCTCGCTGGCCCGTGCAAGGGTTTTTTGTTGACGGGCAAGCTGGCAGCTCGCCCCACGAGATTTTGAGTCATCGGTGCCATGAAGGAATAACCGCATTCGCAGCCGCCGATTAACACGTGGGCACATGCTCAACAAACGATCTTCGGATTGCGGAAAATCCCTAGGGGAACGCGCTTGAAAAACCGATCGCGCGCGGTAGGATGCAGTTAGAGGAACGAATACTCGAGAAGCCTTCGTTCCTGGGTGCTTCGCCGTGCTATTCCTTTTTCAGGAGGCATGAATGCAAGAACCACCGGACAGTTCTTGGTGAGAGGGCTTGCCGCTGAGTCGCTCTCAGCGGCGAAGAGGCGATCCATCCGAGCCTGCGGCACCTCCGGCTCCGTCCTGCGTTATCCGTTACTCGTCATCCCGACCGCGGATGCAGTGCCGGTGATGCGAGGAGGACCCGTGAAGGGCCAAGCACGACCCGAGCCAGAGGCGAGGCGTCGCGGTGGAGCAAGCCGGCCCTCTCAAAACACTTTGAGGCTCTCGCCCTCTCCTTGCGGCGAGAGCCTCTTTTTTTTGCGCACCTGCGGTGCGAGGGAAGAGGGCAGGGGGGAGAGGGCAGAGGGTAAAGACGGACGCTCGGCCGCGGAACGTATCTGACTGGCGGGGCAATTCGACTGTCAGCGGCGGGTGCAAGAGGCGCGCGGCCTTCGGACCGGCTCATGAAGCCGAACGATCAAGCGAAGGGGGAATGCGGTCGGCATGCCGCCTGTGGCGGACGAGCGGCACCCCGTGCACAGCCCGGTGGCGAGCGACGAGCCTCGCGAAGCAAGGGTCTTCGCCTTCTGCCTTTCCCCTCTACCCGCTTCCCTCTGCCCGCTTCCCTCTACCTCCGCTCTCAATGCTGGAAGAGAAACTCTTTGCAGTTGAGGATCGCCCAGCCGATGTCTTCCAGCGCGGCCCGGTGGTCGGTGGAGCGGGCGATGTGGGCTTTGGAGGCGGCGACCTCTTCGGCGGCCGGCGGACGGGAGAGGGCCGTGAGATACAACGAGCGGATGATCTCGTCGTCGCTCTTCTTGGCCTTGAGCATCTGCGGGATGCGGCCCGATTCGTCGCGGAGCTTGTTGTGCACCACCGGGCCGTTGATCATCTGCAGCGCCTGCGACAGGTTCGATTCGGTCGAACGCTCGCACTGGCAGGCCATCTCGCGCTGCGGCTGGCCGAAGATCTTGAGGAAGTAATTGTCCGTCGGCGGATCGGGCAGATCGACGGCGCGGGTCCCCTTGGCCTGGCCGGCGTACGCCTCCGGCACGCCGGTCACCGCGCAGATCCCGTCCAAAAGCTGCTCGGCCGTCAGCATGCGGGTGTTGGCGTGCGAGAAGTAGATCTCGTCGTCCTTGTTGAAATCGTTCTTCCGCGAGCTGAGCTGGTAGGTGCGGCTCTGCATGATGGTGCGGATCACCCACTTGGCGCTGTCGCCGTGCTTAACGAACTGGCGGGCCAATTCGTCCAAAAGCGGAGCGTTCGACGGCGGATTCGAATCGCGGAAGTCGTCGACCGGATCGACGATGCCGCGGCCCATGAGGTGCCCCCAGATGCGGTTGACGCATGTCTTGGCGAAGAAGGGATTGGCCGGGTCGGTGAGCCACTTGGCGAAAACCTCGCGGCGATCGACGTCGTTGGGGACGTTGACATCGCCTTTGAGCAAGAGGTGGACTTTCATCGTCTTGCCGGTGCGCGGTTGCTGGATTTCGCCCGAGTTCTCGGCGTAGACGATTTCTTCGTCCTTGGCGTTGCCGCCGGCCTTGCGGCCGACGCGGGTGAAGGCGGCCGCGATGCCGTAATAGTTGTCCTGCGTCCACCGCTCGAACGGATGGTTGTGGCACTTGGCACATTGGATGCGGATGCCCAGGAAGAGCTGGGCGGTCGTTTCGGTGGCGTCCTGCGGGTCGCGGCTGGCCCGCCAGTAATTGGCGGCCGGGTTCTCGAACACGCTGCCGCGGGCGGTGAGTAGCTCGCGGGCGAACTGGTCGAGCGGCTTATCGTTGAGCACGCTCTCGTAGACCCAGCGATGGAATTTGCGCACACCGGAGGGTTCGAGCTTCTTGCTGTTGGCGCGGAGGATGTCGCACCATTTCAAGGTCCAGAATTCGGCCGAGTCGGGGCTGTCGACCAGTTCGTCGACCAGCACGTTCCGCTTGTCGGCCCGCTTCGAATTGAGGAAGGCGAGCGATTCGTCCGGATGGGGCAAGCGGCCCGTCGCGTCGAGGTAAGCGCGGCGGACGAACTCTTCGTCGGTGCAGACATCGGAGGGGACGATCTGCAACTGTTTGAGCTTGTCGAAGCAGAGTGTGTCGATGAAGTTGTTGACGGGAGGGTTGGACCAGGTGAAGCCCTTCACGTCTTCGAGGAAGGTCATGTAGCCGGTCGACATCTTGTCGAGGAACCGCGCGAGGATGGCCGTCTCGCCGCGTCCCGCTTTTTCGACGAGGCCGTTTGGCGAAACGGTGGCCACCGATTCGTTCGACGAGCTGAAGACGGTAAGCGCGGTCATATCGCGGACGGTGCCGTCGCTGAAGTAGCCGTTGACCCGCAGTTGCTGCCGCGTCCCCAGAGCGTGAAACACGCGTTTCGACGGCAGGACCTCGATTTTGACCAGGTCGGGTACGTTGGCCGCGTCGAGGCGGAGCCCTTCGGAGATCCAGTCGAAGAGGACGCGGTACGACGGGTCGCCCTTGTGCAGCCGGCGGCCGCCGCCGTGGGCCACTTCCATCAGCGGCTTCTTCAGGATCAGGCTCTGGGCCGGATCCATGATGTTCGTGCGGCGGTTGAAGTACTCGGTGCGGAGGGTGAGCACGTCGAGCGGCGGATCAAAGCCGCGGAGCGACAGCCGGAAGCCGGCCTTGCCCGACGGCGAACCGTGGCAGGCCCCCATGTTGCAGCCGGCCTTGGTGAGGGCCGGGAGCGTTTCGTTCTTGAAGCTGACGTAGACCGGGTTTTCCATCCCTTTCACCGTGACGGTGGCCGTCGCGTGGCGGTCGCCAACGATCGCGATGATGGTCGCGGTCCCGTCGGCGACAGGGAGGACGGTCGAGCCTTCGACGCGGGCGATTTTCGGATCGGAGGAGACGTACTTCGCTTCGCCCGTCAGATCGAGAATACGGTTCGAGGAGTAGTGTCCGGTCGCCACGAGCTGCAGGTCGCCGCGGTGGCCGTCCAGCACGAACTTTGCCGGTTCCAGCGAGAGAGCATCGGGATTCGGCAAGACCACTTTGGCCTTTTTCGTCGCGGCGGCCGCCTTCTTCGCGGCGGCCTTCACCGGATTGGACTCGGCGGCGCGGGCCGAAAACGGAACCAGGGTGGCGGCGAGCGTTCCCCAAACGAGAACGGCGTGCCGCGCCGAACGACCGCAACGAGAGGTTTGCAGGATGTCATATCCCATGGCTGTTTCCTTCGTCAGGAGTTTGCGCTAGGTTGGCGAGGCAATCCTGTCCTCGCCTCTCCTTGTTCCATTTCTGGTGTGCTACTCGACGATGATCCCGGCAAGCGGGATCCGGGCCGTAAACTTTCCACTGCCGACTTTGGCTTGACCTCGGACTCTGGCATCTTTGATGGCTCCCACGGCGGCATCGGGTGCTGCCGACAGGACGAGTTCCTGCTCCGTGGCGCCGGCAGCCAGTTTGGCCGGCAGCGCTTTGATCCCCTTCGGCAGGGACGAGCAGGCGAGCGTAATCTCGCCCTTAAAAGCCGGATTTCTCCGGGCGGTGATTTTGAGTTTCAACTGGCCTTTCCGCGCGAGCTTGCCGGAGACGGCCCCGATCGAGAGGTGGAACGGCTCTTCGAGCTTGAGGACCAGGCCGGGGGCCGGCTCGACGTGCGGCTGCTTCCCCTTCTTCAGGGTCCCTTCGAGCACGGCGGTGAATTCGGCAAGTTGCGGCTCGTTGTCGGCGGAAAAGGTGATCTCGACCGACGAGGCACCCTTGGGAATCGGCTTGAGCGCGGCCTTGAGGCCGTTGGGCAGCGGCGGATGTCTCGGCTTCTTGTTCGGCTTGGGCTCGCGCTTCGAGCGGAACGACGGCCAGCGCGATTTCCTCGTCGAAGCCTTTTTGCCGCTCGGCGATCACCTTGACGGTGGCTGACAGGTTGCGGCCGAAAACGAGCTCGGCCGGTTCGGTCCGCAGGTTGAACGGGGCAGGGGCGCGATGCCGACGGCCGCGGCGGTTGTCAGCGCCTCGGGCGGGTAGGGCATGGCTCCCAGATCGGTCTCGAGGGCGTCGGTGATTGTGGCCGCCGCTTGGAAATCGGCGTTCTGCACGCGAGCCGAGCCGACGATGCGGATCGGATGGACGCCGCCGGTGGCGGCCTTGGCCGTCGCGTGCAGCGTGAGGTTGACGCCGTCTTGACCGGGGCCGATCGCTGTCGGAACGCTTGTCACGCCCGCGGGGAGATCGACGGCCTTCACCGCGATTGGCCCGATGTAGCGTGACCGCGACGCCATCACGGTGACGAACGCCGTTCCGCCGGCGGGGATGTTGAGCGAATCGATCGAAGCCGTGAGCGAGAAACCCGCGTCGGAGGGGACGAAATCGACGTGGTAGGCAAACCGCGGCCCGCCGCGGCGATTAAGGTCGGAGACTTCAAGCACGTAGTCTCCGTCGGCCGGGAAGGAAGTCGTCAGTGTCGCCTCGTTGGCGGCGGAGCCTTCGGCGTAGGAGATCTGGCTGCCGTCGGCCTTGGTCAATCGCAGGACGACGTCGGCGGGCGAGCCGAGGTGCCGCGAGACGGCCAAGAACCGCGCGGTCTGGCTTCCCTTGGCGTGGAACACGAAGTGGTCGACGTCCCCCGGCTTTTGCAGGCGGCCGTTGAGGTCCGTGCCGAATTCGATGCGCGTGGCCGTTTTGCGGTCGTCGTTCGGCTCGGTCTCGCTCGCTTCCTTGCGGTCCGAGAGGAGGACGGTGGCGAAGCTCCGCGTCGAGCCGGCGGGAAACCGCGCGGGGACGTTGAGGGCCATGAGCAGCGGATCGGTCGGCACCTTCACGTGCAACGGTTCGATCTTCGAGCCGGCTTTGTCGCCGAAGTTGAAGATGACATCGCTGCCGCGCGTCGCGCCGAGGGGCGTCGCCACCACCGCGCCGGGAAAATCGCCGATGCGGAGGTGATACGGGTAGTTGCCGCCCCCCTGGTTCATGTTGTCTTCGACGGCGAGAACGTAATCGCCCGCCTTCGCGAAGGTGTAATCGATCTGAGCGTCTTCGCTCAGGCCGGGGAGGTCGTCGCTGTAGGCGATTTCGCGGCCCGAGGCGGAAAACAGCCGCAGCGTCGGATCGAGGGCCGAGCCGATGCGGCGGGCGAAAATCTCCATCGAAAGCCGCTGGCCGGCTTCGACGTGGAATTTGTAGAACTGGCTGACCAGCGGCTCAGCGGTGGCGTCGACTGCAGCCGGCAGGCTCACGTGCTGCGCGGCGGCGGGAGTGGTGTTGCCCGGCCGCGGGGTGATGACGGCCAGATCGTCGACCAGGAACAGCCGCAGCGGCGAAATGCCTTTGTTGGTCGCGACCCGCAGGCCGTAGAGGCCCGGAGGCGTCTCAGCGGGGACGGTGACGCGGAACGCGACTTCGCCCGGGTTCTGGCCGTTGTTCTTCTGCGGCGTGAGGATCGCCTGCCCGTGAAAACTTGTCCAAAGCGCGGTCGCACCGGCCAGATTGCCGCCACGAACCACGATGTCCTGAGTTTGGCCGGGACGAAGGCTGAGGGGCGAAAGCGAAGAAATCGCCGGTGTTTGAGCCTGTGCCGACGAGAAGCCCGTAAGTCCAGCCAGTGCCAGGGCGGCGGCAAATAGGACCACGCGGCAGCGGCGAGCCGGTTTCACGCGGCGGGTCTCTCAGGCGGGGAGTTCGGGCGGGAACACGTGACACGCGTTAACACGTGTTGATGCTTCGCATGATACTGTGTGCGCAGGGCAAAGGTCAAAGGAAAAAGGACTTCCGCGAGAGCGCCAGTTGTCGGCTAGGGTTTCCGCCGCTCATAAATCGTCATGACTGTGCGGACGTTCGTGTGGGGGCTTAGGTCGGGGTCGTCCCAGCGGTAGGTGACGCGGTTGGCATCGTCGACCTCGACCAGGCCGACTGGTTTGAGCTGGCGGCCTTGGTAATCGATGAACCACTGGGCCACCGTCATGTCGGCTCCCGGCGGCGGCAGCCATGAGGCCTTGAGGTTGACGAAGACGACGTACTTCGGGCGGGCCGCCTCGACCTCGCGGATCATCTGCTGCTGGAACTGGCGGGCATAGGGCTGATTCTCGACGAGCGGATACATGTAGATGAAGCCGGTGGCCGACGGGCGGCGGCAGTAGAAATAGATCTCCGGTTCGGAGCCGATGACGGCGATCGAATCCTCCGGTGTGGTGCGGGCCCGGATGTAGTCGGCGACGCCGATCGCCTCGATGAACGGATTCTCCTGATAGACGTGTCGGCACGCCTCATCCGGCGTGAGCCACAAATAAAACGCCCCTTCCTTGCCAAAGGCGGTCGCCAGCGGAATGAGCACGAGGCCCAGCGCGGCGACGCTCGCCCAACGGGGAGACCGCGGCCCGAGCCGCTCGCGCACGACCGACACGGCCGCTCCGACGAGGAAGGCGACGGCCGGCAGCATGAGGATGAAATAATGCTCGCGAAAGGTGAACCCCGGGAGCACGCCCAGAAACGAAAAGAGCAAGAAGGAGACAAGAAACGGCCCGGCTTCCCGCGTCCGCGAGCCGAACCGCAGCGCCAGCAGTCCGCACGCCGCCACGATCCAGAACAGCACTCCGTCCCCCACGGCGATGCTGAAGTATTCGACGAAATGGGCGAACACCTTTCCGTTGAGCGGCTCGCCGTAGTGCCGAGCGTAGTCGATCGTCCAGAGCACAAAGGCAGTCAGAGTGTGTGTGGCGCAGAGTGAGGCGAACAACACCGCGAACGGCGTGAGGATGCCGGCGATTAGCATCGCTCCCCTCAAGACCGTTTGCCGCCACTCTCGGGCCGAAGCACGGAACTCAGACCAGGCCCAAAAAGCGAGGAGAAAGGCGGTGAAGACAATCCCGGGCTGTTTCATGATCGGAGCCAGCCCGGCAAAAACGCCGGCCAGAAAGTACATGGCCGGCCCCCGATGCTCGCAGGCCCGTTGCAGGCATAGCACGCCCGCGAGCGCAAAGAGCACGACAAAATGCGTCGCGTGCCCGGCGAAGCCGAGCGTCCACGGGCTGAGCGAGAGCAGCGCGTAGGCCGCCGCCGCGGCGCTTGCCGCGTACGCGTCCAACAAGCGGCGACAAATGATGAACACCAGCACGATGGCGGCCACGTTGACCAAGAGCACGCCCAGGTGGATCCCTTCGATCGTCTGGCCGAAAATCGCCTCGAACAGGGCGTAGCAGTAATACGTCCCCGGCCACTTCATGTTGTAGAGCCGCTCGTATGGCAGATGGCCCTGCAGGATGAGCTGGCCGGCATAGGCGTATTCGCCCTCGTCGCGTTCAAGCGGCATTGACAGCAGGCGCAGGCGAATTGCCGACGTCACCGCGATGGTGCCCAGCAGCGCCAGAAGGGGCCAAACGGCAACTCGCTCCGCAGGAGAAACGGCCACTGGCTGCGACGAAGAGGCAGGCGTTCGAATATCGGCGGTTCGGTTCGGGCGAGGCGGCTTCATCGGATTTGCGAGACTCGAAGCTCATCCAGTGGTGGTGTTATAGCCCAGACGACTTGGAGCCGTAAGGCCGGGGACCCGGTGCTGGACCGAGGTTCGACGGGGGAGTGGGGTTGCCGCGTGGAAAGCTCGGGGCGCGACGTAAAGCCGGCGGGCGGTGAGGACGAGCCCCAGGGATCAGCGGAGACATTTTTCGCACAATGCCGCCGAGCGCGACATAAATCCGCCGGTTGTCCGCGTCCATCGTACGGATGCGCCCCACATGGAGTTTGTCCGCGAGCGCCTCGAGTTCCTCGCTCGATGCAATGGCAATAATTGTCGATTTGTTGTTCGACGATCGCGTCGTCACATTCCCCAGGTCGGATTGAATCTGGTTCAGCAGCCTCGTGATTTCGCGGGCCGGAATATCGGGCTCGGCAAAGCCGAGGAAGACGACGTTCTCCTTACCGAATTCGCGAAGGCACTTTAGCACGAA
Source organism: uncultured Planctomycetaceae bacterium (assembly GCA_963833105.1). Classification (GTDB taxonomy): domain Bacteria; phylum Planctomycetota; class Planctomycetia; order Planctomycetales; family Planctomycetaceae; genus DASPSM01. The sequence goes on along the minus strand of CAWHWU010000014.1, from coordinate 102,002 downwards.
CCCGCCGGGAGATGTGTTCGGCGGTACGAAGGGAGGGATGGCCGGGCCTGCTGACTCGTCGTGGATGTGTTCCGGTGTTTGTGACGCGGGGGCGGCTCGCCTCACGATCATCGCCGGGCCCTGCGGCACAGCAACGACCGCCGCCGACAGACGCGTGGCGGCTCGTTGGGGCCCGCCGCGCGCGGGTGAGTTGGCAAAGCCTCCCCTCCGCATGCTCGCCAACGGAGCCAGAGCCGCAACCGCCTTCTGAAAATCGGATCCCGGGCTGTACCGCTCGGCGACGATTTCGCCGACTTGGGCGATTTCTGTGCGAATTGATGCGGCGAACCGATCGAAGCCGAGATCGGCCGCGATATTTTGGTTCGATTCGCCGGCCATCTCTTCAGCGCCTCTTCTTCGGAGGTCGTCCAGCCGTTCTTTGTATTGTTTGAGGGCGGGTCGTGCCGCCAGGGCGGCGGAGTTCGAGTCGATGCGACTGAGGAGGACGACGACTTCGCGCAGGTTGTCGATCACCTCCCGTTGGGTTCTTCCCATTTTCGACTGTGGGGTGGGGGGCCTTTCCATGATGGTTGCGAAGGTACGATTGAGGATCTGCAGATGAAAATGCAAGGTATCGTACCCGCTTTGAAATCCCGCGAACGCTTGTTGGTCCGCGGGCGACGTCGCATTCCGCCGCTGCGAGCGTCCCTTCTCGTACACGTCTTTTGCCCGATTCACAAAGTCGTCCATTTCGGCCCTGTGTTTTTCGGAACTCGAGCTGAGCCGCTCGTGTGAAATGGGACTGACCCGAACCGCGCGGAGGTAAAGGTCGACGACGCGGCCATCGAGGTTTTTGATCTTGGCGGCAGCATCCTGCAAGGAACCTCCGTCGATGGCGGCTTCCATCAAATCGGTGAGTTGGCGCAATAACGGAATCTCCTGGGTCATAATCGTGTCCGGAGTGTCCGCGAACGGATTGAGATTGATGTCTGCGACGAGCGCGACGAGCGACGACCAGGGGACAAAGAAGGCGGCCGCCGCGAGCGCAGTCAGGGCGCTTCCCGCGACGAACCATCCCATTCCGGCCGGAACTCCGTTCGAGCGTTTCTTCCGCCGCGGGACTTTTCGCGAGATCATCGGCGGCGCGGGCTCGCGCGGCGGTAATTCGGCCTGACCGAAGAGTTCTTCATCCTCCTCGGCCGCGTCGAACGTTTCCCGACATTTTGGGCAGGTGACGCGGCGCCCAGCATCTCGCGCGATTTCAGCTTGAGCCGCGCGAGGCAATGCGGACACGCGACGCGGAGGACGGAGCTCAATCGGATCTCCTCGCACTCGTTGCCGCAGGCGCCTGAAGCGATTTGACGTGTTATCGGTGAAAAGAATTTAACCGAAAGCGGCCGGAGGCGGCCGACTTTCAAAGTATACCGAGCGGACCGTTGAAGCAACGTCGAATATGGGAATCGTCGCACGCCCGAATGGCGCGCCGACGATCGCGAAACTGTGCTCTCCGCAGCCTGATCGGGTGGCCGGGGCGGGCGAACTGCCCGTTCAGAATCCGTCGCTGCCGAAGTAGCCGCCTGCCGGTTCGGTGACCGGGCTGAAGCTCTCGAATCGCATGAATTCCTTCCGCCAGGTGAGGGTGACGATGCCGGTCGGGCCGCTGCGGTGCTTGGCGACGATTAATTCCGCCTCGCCGGGCCGATCAACCGGGTCGTAGGCGTCGGGGCGATGCAGGAAGAGGACGAGATCGGCATCCTGCTCGATCGCCCCGCTTTCGCGCAGGTCTGCCAGGCGCGGCCGTTTCTCTTCCCGCAACTCGACGCCGCGGTTGAGCTGCGCGAGGGCGATCACCGGGATATTGAGCTCCTTGGAGAGCTGTTTGAGCCGGCGGGTGATCTGGGCGATCTGCTGTTCGCGAGGTGCGCGGCGATCTTCCGGCTCGATCAACTGCAGGTAATCGATGACGATGAGGCCGACCTGGTGCTGCCGCCGCAGCCGCCGCGCGATGGCCCCGATCTGGGACGTGTTGCGGGCAGGATGGTCGTCGATGAAGATGGGAGTCGCGCTCAGCTCTTGGGAGGCGTCGAGCAGTTTCTGCCGCTGTTCGTCGTCGATGTCGCCCGAGCGGAGCTTGTGCCCGTCGATCTGGGCCGCCATACACAGAAAACGCTCGGCCAGCTCGAGCTTCGACTGTTCGAGGCTGAAGAGAAGTACTCCGTGGCCCGAGCGGGCGATCCCCTCGGCCCAGTTGCAGATGAGGGCCGTCTTCCCCATGCTGGGGCGGGCCGCCAGGATGATCAGCTCCGCCGGCTGAAAGCCGGTCGTGAGGTGGTCGACGTCGACGAACGTGGTGGCCAGTCCGCTCACGTTTCCCGGCGTTTGCATGCGGTCGCTGATCCGCGTAAAGGTCTCCAGCAGGATCTCGGAGATCGAGATTTTCGCCTCGTGCTCCTGTTGCTCGAGGATCGAAAAGATCTTCTGCTCGGCGTCGTGCAGGATCTCGTCGGCGCTGCGGCTCGAGTCGTAACAGTTTCGCAGCACCTCGGTGCACGTGTTGATCAGCGTCCGCTGAACATATTTCTCATGGACGATGTCGGCGTAATAGCGGACGTGTCCGGCGTGTGGCACCGTCTCGAGGATGGTGTGCAGGTAGGACATCCCCCCGGTCTCTTCGAGCGTTTTCTCCCGGGCCAGCTCTTCGGCCAGCGTCACCGGGTCGATTGCCGAAAGCCCCCGGTCGCGCATGCGGCAGATCGTGCCGTAGATCCGCTGGTGCGCGTCGAGATAGAAGTGGGTCGCCTTGAGAAAGGCGGCGACTTCGTCGATTGCGTCATTGGAAAGCAGCATGCTCCCCAGCACGCTGCGCTCCGCGTCGAGATTCTGCGGCGGGAGTTTGGCTGTGAAATCTTCGCCGGCGGCCATCCCTGCCTCCTGGTTTTATCGTCAGGCACTTGCCGCGGGGACGACCCACACTTTGACTTCGGTCTTCACGTCGGAATGCAGCTCGACCTTGACGGTGTACATTCCGAGTTCCTTGAGCGGACCGTCGAGCTTGATGTGGTCCGGATCGACCTGGTAGCCGGCCGACTTGAGCGCCTTGCTGATGTCGTTGGCCACGATCGAACCGTAGAGGTGCCCCTCTTTGTTGGCGTTGGCTTCGAGCGTTACGCTGTACTTGCTGACGGCGTCGGCGTGGCCGCGGAGATCTTTGATCCGCTGCGCCTGCAATTCGGCGACGCGCAGCTTGTGGCGGTCAACCATCCGCTTGTTGTGCTCGCTCGCGACGGCGGCCAGACCCTGCGGCAACAGGAAGTTACGGGCGTAACCCGGCTTCACTCGGACAATATCTCCCTGCTTGCCGACGCTCGTGACATCCTCGGTGAGCAAGACGTCAACTGATGTTCGACTGGATCCGGAAACGCCGGCAGTCTTGGTCCGTTTCGACATAACGATCCGCTTTCCTCTCTTTTAGAACGGAACCTCGTCTTCCGGAGGTGCTTCCTGTGGTGTGTCTTGAAAATCGTCGGGGGGGGACTGGTTCTCCGTTGCGGGGCGTCCACCGCCGCCGCCTGCCCCACCGCCGCTGCGACGCGGCGCTTCGCCTTGCCCCCCGTCGCCTTTGGCTCCTTCGCCGCGGCCCCCGACCATGGTCATGTTTTCACAAACGACGCGGAGCTTGGAACGCTTCTGCCCCGACTCTTTATCTTCCCAGGTATCTAATTGGAGCCGACCTTCGATCAGCACCTGGCGGCCCTTGGAGAGGTATTCGCCGGCCACTTCGGCCTGCCGGCCCCACAACGTCACGTCGACGAACGTTACCTCTTCCCGCCGCGAATTTGTCTTCTGATCAAACCACGTGCGATTGACGGCCAACCCGATTTCGGAGACCGCCGTTCCGCCCGGTGTGTAGCGCACTTGCGGATCGCGCGTCAGGTTGCCGAGCAAAATCACCCTGTTGAAACTCGCCATCGTCCGCCTCCCCCAACTGCGGAGCAGGCCGGAGCACTACTCCAATTCGTCCGGGCCTTCTTCGGCATCCCCTTCGCGTACCCGGTCTCGGTCGTGCCCCCGATCGCGATCGCGATCACGGCCACGGGGCCGTTCCGTCTCTTCTTCGTGGGCCGCTTCGTGCGGATGCCACTCGCCGGAAATCGCCTGCACCATCGCGTCAAACAGGATCTGCGGATGGTTCACCACGACGTGCCGCAGCACGAGGTCGTTGAGGCTGCAGGCGCGCTTCAAATCCTTGATGTGCGCTCCGGGCATTTTGAAATAAACGAGATAGTGCAGCCCCTTGCGGTGGCCGTTGATCGCATAGGCCAGCCGGCCGTCCTGCCACGGCCGATGGGCGACGATCGATCCGCCGCACTTCTCGATCATGGCCAGGATTTGGTCGGCCGATCCCTTGGCGTCGGTCGCGAAGCGCCCGCTGTCGAGCAGGAACATCCCTTCGTACAGTTTTTCGGTCGCCGTCGGTGTTGCTGTCGCTGTCGTCGTTTCTGCCACGTCCCTCTCCCTGTTTCTACCGCTTTTCTCGTTGTATCGAGTTCGGCTGTATTTGCAACGCCGCCTCTCGGGCTTGCGCCCGGTCAATCACCGGCGGGTGCGTTCACCTGATTCATTGCCCGATCGAGCCCCGACCGGATCCAGATTTCCACCCCTTCGGCCGCCCGGACCACGGCCGACTCAATCGATTTGATTTCGCCTTTTTTGAAGCGGCTCAGGACGAAGTCGGCCGCGTCCATCTGTTCCGGCGGACGGCCGATGCCGATCCGCAACCGCGGAAACTCCTCCGTCCCCAGATGTCGAATCGTATCCGCCAGTCCCTTCTGGCCTCCGGCCGAACCTCCCGACCTCATCCGCAGCCGCGCCAAATCCAAGTTGAAATCGTCACACACGAGCAACACTTCGGACAAGGGGAGGGCATAAAAGTCGACAATTTGCCGCACCGAGCGGCCGCTTTCGTTCATGTACGTTTGCGGTGCGACCAACAGGACCTTTTCGTCGCCCAGTTTCCCCTCGGCCAGTTGGGCATCGAAACGGCGGCGGGCTTTTCCCGCACCGAGCCGCGTGGCCAACTCTTCAATGACCAGGAATCCGATATTGTGCCGCGTCTGCTCGTATTTCGGGCCGGGGTTTCCGAGTCCCACAACGACTTTCACGCCACAACCTTCACGCGCTAACCCTCACGCGCAACTCTCACGCAACTGACTTGCCGCCTCGGTCCCATGTGCGAGGCAAACCGGAACACGTCAACGAGCCTTCGACAGGGGCCGGGGAGTTCGATCCCCGCTCTATTTCTTGTCTTTCTTTTCGTCCCCTTCCTCTTCGTCGGACTCCTTGACCTTCCGACCGACGATTTCCGGCTCGGCAGGACCCGCCTCGGCCCCTTCGGCCGACGGCTCTTCGGTCTCGATCGCCTGCTTCACTTGCACGACGACCGTTTCCGGTTCGTTTTTCACGACGGTGTTCGGGGGCAATTCCAGTTCGCTGACGTGAATCGCCTGGCCGATCTGCAATTCGGCAATCTTCACCGGGATTCCGTCCGGAATCTGGATGGCCAGGCACTCGAGGGTCACGTTGTGCAAGTGGTGGTCGAGAATGCCGCCGGACAGCACGCCTGCGGCGATTCCTTTCAACACCACGGGGACTTGCACCTCGACCCGTTCATTGGGATCGATTCGCAAGAGGTCGATGTGTCGGACGGCCACGCCGAACGTGTCCCACTGGATATCGCGGAACATCGCCTTCTCGACATGCCCGTCGACATCCAGATCGACGACGCGCGTCCCCGCTTTGAGAACGGGGGCCAGGGATTCCCAGGTCACCTCGAAGGAAATCGGATCCTGCTGGTGACCGTAAACGACGCCCGGGATTCGCCCCTCGCGCCGCATCCGCCGGCAGGCGGTCGAACCGCGTTGGGTCCGCTTGGCCGCTGCCAGTTTCATTTCTATTGCCATGGTCAATCGACCTCCAAAAGCGAGAAACGAGCAAGGATAGCGACTCAATCCGCGTGCGCCAATCTAAGTGGCCGCGCGGCACCGACGGAACAAAAACCGCGCCAGCCACGACAAACGGACCGACTTGAAAGAGATTTGCCTGGTCTGACGCGTCCGACTTCGCCCCCGCCGCCCGGAAATCCGACCTTGCCTGATGTCCGCGTCCTTTGTCAGCGGTATACTTGCAACGGACGCGATCGTCGCGATTAATCCGGTTTTTCCCGGCCATGTTATTGGCGAGAGTTGGCCTATGCGCCCGTCCGCGCCATGCTGCGGCTTCTGCCGATCGTGCTGGTCGCGTTGTTTTTATTGCTCGAAGGCGTGCCCGGGACCGCGGAGCAGACGCCCGTCCAACGCTCTCGGGCAGGGCGAAACGCTTTGGGCCGGAGAAATCCGCCCGTCCCCGCCGGGAACCCGATTCCCAATCCTCTCGCGAATCGTTTGCGCAGTTTGCTGGGAAACCGCGGCAATGCGAATGCGCGCCCGAAAGCGGAGGGAGACGAGCCCGCAGCTGCCGGTGATCGCCGCGGGCCCCGCGACATGATCGATGGACGGGTGCCCCACAACCCGTCCCAGGCGAAACAACTCGAGCACGCCGAGCAATTGATCGCCGCCGGCCATCCCGAACAGGCGCTCGAGCGACTCGAATTCGTGCTGGCCAATTCTGATCATGCCACTGTCCGCACGTCCGACGGGCGGCCGGGACTCGTTGCCTGGGAGGCCAACCGCCTGCTGGCACGCCTGCCGGCAAGCGCCCTGGAAACCTATCGGCTGCGGCACGAAGCCCAGGCAACCCAGCTTTATCACGATGCGGAGGCGACGGGGAACTGGGACCAGGTGATGGATGTCGCCACCCGGTACTTCCACACGCAGACAGGCAAGCAGGCGGCCAACGCCATCGGCAACTTCCATTTCGATCGGGGTGAATTCGGCCTCGCGTCGATCTGGTACGTGCGCCTTTTGGAATCCGCCACGGTCTCGTCCCAGGATCCGAAATGGCGGTTGAAGGTCGCCCTGGCGCTGCGCCAATCCGGAAACACCAGCGCCAGCAACGACCTGTTGCACGGCTTGCAGCAAAACGGGGCCGACGTCGACGTCGGCGGAGATCCGGTGAAACCCGAGGCGTGGCTGCGGCGGTTCGGCAGCGTCGACCAGTCGACCGTTCCCGTTTTGCAGGAATGGCTCCAGTTCCTGGGGAGTTCCCGCCGCACGGGGACCGCGGCCGGCGGCGATCCGCTGCTGTTGTCCCGCTGGTTCCATCCGACGACTCAGAACAAGCCGGTCCTCGACCAAATGCAATCGCTGGCGCAAGACCTGGCGGACACCGGACGCTCGCCCATTCCGACGGCGTTTCCGCTGATGGTGAAGGACCGCGTCGCTTTCCGCACGCTCCGCGGGGTGCACGTCCTCGACGCCGCGACGGGGCGGTTGTTGTGGGAGACGCAGGGTGAATTCTCCGAAGACGCGCTCATCGCCGGTTATCGTTCCCCCTTTGATTTCGACAACGGCGGCTTCGCGTTCCGGCGGATGCGCGGCGGCATGTGGCGCACCGATTTCAGCGGCGGCGAGTCGGCGGCCGACGGCCATCCACTCACCGGGCTTCTGTATCGAAACGCCAACTTCGGCCTGCTGGCCAGCGACGGTGCGAAACTCTTCGTCATCGAAGATGACGCGGTCGTGATGCACGGTCCGGCGGGAACCGGCTTCCAGCTCGTCGGCGACACCTACGAAAGCCAGCGCCGCACGCCGGGCAACCGGCTGGCGGCGTACGACCTGGCGACGGGGCGCGAGACGTGGGCCATCGGCGGGCCGGCCAATGGCGAATCGTTTGACCTGCCGCTGGCGGGGAGTTTTTTCTTCGGCGCTCCCCTCGTTGACGGAGGCGAACTCTTCGTCGTGGGCGAACGGGACCTCGATATCCGCCTGTACGCTCTTGATCCCGCCACGGGACGGGTCCGCTGGTCGCAGCTTCTGGCCCATTCGGACGCCAAGATCGAGCAGGATCTGGGCCGTCGCTGGTGGACCGCGCAGGTCGCGTATTCCAACGGCATTCTGGTCTGCCCGACGACGGTCGGTTGGCTGGTCGGCGTCGATCGTCTCGATCATTCGGTGCTGTGGATGGATCGCTACGCTCCGCCGCGGCCCGGTTCCGAGCGCCGCGAACGCGAACAGGGTGAAGCGCTCGTCCCGCCTTCGCCGCTCAACGAACAATGGTGTCCCTCCGCCCCGGTGATCTCGGGCAACGACGTCATCTACACGCCGAGCGAAGAGCCCGTCCTGATTTGCGCTGACCTTTCGACCGGGCTGACCCGCTGGCAGGTGCAGAAGGGTGAGGACCATCTGTACCTGGCCGGCGTCGATGATGAACGCGTGCTGGTCGTCGGCAAAACATCGGTGACCGCCTTGTCCCTCGAGACAGGGACGGCCCAGTGGACCGCGCCGATCGAGGAGTCGCAGGGCCCGCCCAGCGGCCGCGGCGTTATCGCCAAGGGGATCTTTTATCTCCCGCTGCGCAACGGCTCGCTCTGGGGCGTCTCGCTTGCCGATGGCAAAATCGTCGAGACATCCCAGCTTCCTCCCGGAACCAGGCCGTTGGGGAACCTCGCGATGTATCGCGGCCTGGTCCTGTCGCTGGGCGACACGGGGTTGACCGCCTTCGAGCAGAAAGACGCGATCACGCGGCAAATCGCCGATCGCCAGGCGGCAAATCCCCACGACGCCTGGTCTTCCGTGAAGCAGGCCGAAATCGCTCTCTTGAATCATGATCCGGCCCTGGCGCTGGCGTCTCTCGATCGCGTGTCGGCCGAGCGGATCGAGCCGGGGCTCGCGTCCTCTTACCGCACGACGCTCTTCGAGGCTCTGACCGCCTCGATCCGGCAGAACGACGCGTCGAGCGACCGGGCACTCTCGCGGCTCGCGCATGTCGCCCGCACGGGGACCGAACAGCTTCTGGTCGAGCGCCTCGAGGCCGAACAGGCGGTTGCCAAGGGAGATCTCGTCGGGGCCTTCCAGGTCTTTCGTCGCCTGGCGATCGCTGATCGGCGGGGCCTCGTCTTCCCGCGGCCCGACGATCCGCACGTTGTCGTCGATTTCGACCAGTGGATCGCCGGCGAGCTGGAAGAGACGTGGTCCAAGATGTCGAGCGTCGAGCGGGCCCGCGTCGAATTGGCAGTGGCCGGGGAAGCCGACCGCGTGCTGCGCTTGGATCGATCGTTCCAGGAACGGTTCGTCCGGCTGTACGGGTTTCACCCGGCAGCGCGGCGCGTCATCGCGCTCCTGGTGGATGAATTCGCCAAAGAGCACGACCTGTTCCATGCCGAGAGGCTTCTCTTGGCGCAAATCCGCAGGGCCGATCGACTCGCGGCCGCGACGGCCCAATTGCGATTGGCGAGGCTCTTCGAGCAGTTCGGCCTCAACGAAGACGCCGACGCGGCCTATCGCGAACTGGCCCGCGACTTTCCGAGGGTTCCCCTCGAACACGGGATGACGGCCGAGCGTTTCGTGAAAGACCGGCGCGACGCGGGACTCTTGACCGCGACGCGGCCCGCGGGACCCGATTGGGGCGACGTCGATCTGACCGTCTACCGGTTCGGCACGAATTATCTCGCCCAACACGTCGAAGATCTCGACCTGGGTCAGACCGGGCCTCCGTTCTTCCGCGATCATCGCTTTGCCATCGATGAACGGCGCCAGCGGCTGGAAGTCGTGCGGGCCACCGACGACGCACAACATTGGCTTCTCCCTCTGCGCACGGCGAGCACCCGCAACCGGCAGGGGGAATACACCGTCGGCGTCCCCACCGGGCACGAGCTGGTGCTCCTGCACGGCGACGTCGTTCACTATCTGGCGCCGGTCGAGCGGCGCGTGATCTGGACCCGCCCCTTGGATCCGTCCAGTGGGTTCGGCGGAGAATACCGCGTTCCACACGGCGGTTCGACGCAGCCCCTGCGCGGAGGAAGCCAGTTCGCCGCGCGGTATTCGCTCTTGACTCGCTCGACGCGCCACGGCATGTTGGCGGCCGCCAATACGGAGTACGTCTGCCTCTACGGCCGGCGGGAGTTTCTGGTTCTCGACGCGCAGACGGGCGAACTCCGCTGGAAGTGCTCGAACGTCCCGCAGCACACGACGATCTTCGGCAACGAAGACGTGGTTTTCATGGTTCCGCCCGACCGGTCGAACGCGGCGGCCTTTCGCGCGACCGACGGCAAACGCCTGGAAGTCGAGAAACTGGGCGACCTGCTGGTCACCGCCGTCGCAGTCACGCCGCGCGGTCTCGTGACGGTCGACGGCGTCTCCGGCGGCATCCTGGGGCTCGAAGCGCCGCGGACCGTCGTGCGATTAATCGACCCGATCTCGCGAAAAGAGAGCTGGAAAGTCGAGTACCCCGGCGGGACCAAGTTGTCGCTTCTGGACGACCTGCGGATCCTCGCCGTCTCCGCCACGGGTGAGATCGAACGGGTCGATTTGGCCGATGGCGACGTGCTCAAATTCCAAGAAAAACTTCCGGCCCAGGCGCTACGCTCCTCGGCCGACATCTTCGCGATCGCCGATCGCGACCGCGTCTATTTGATGCGCAGTCCCAGCCGCCATCGGCCGCTCGAGTACCCGGAAGGATTTCGTTCGTCGCTGACGGTCGGAGGGCGGATCTTCGCCTTCGACACGCGCGAGGGGAAGCTCCTGTGGCATCAGGACGTTTCGCCGCACAGTCTGGTGCTCGATTCGGTGCACGATTCGCCCATGCTGACCTTCGTGTGGCGCACGCTGGTCAGCAATCGCGAGTTCGGGCACTGGAGCGTGCACATCCTCGTGATCGACAAGCGGACCGGACGCCAGGTTTTGTCGACGTCCGACCTGTCGGCCTCGAATTTTCGCACCCTGGAACTGAACATGGCCGAGCGATACATTGAGCTGCGGTCGTATAATCAGCGGGTGCGTCTCATTGCCGTGAACCGGCCGAAAGCGACCGCCAAACCGCCGGCCGACAAATAGGCAGTCGGCACGTGCCGGCTGTGGCAGTTCGCCGGAGTCCGCCGACCCGAATTTCTCATGCGCGATTTTGAATACGAGGCCCCGCGCTCTCTTTCGGACGCCATCGGCCTGTTGTCGCGCAAGCGGCCGCGCCCGGCCTTTGGCGGGCGGAACCGACTTGATCGATCAGGTTCGCACGGGACGCCTCGCTCCCGACCTGGTCGTCGATCTCAAGAGAATTCCCGAGCTGACGCGGCTTGAATTCCTCGACAACTGCGCTCTGCCTCGGCGCGGCAGTTCCTTGTTATCGCATTTACGAACACGAGCGGATCGTCCGCGAATACGCGGCTCTCGCCGAGAGCTGCCACATTATCGGCGGTGTGCAGATTCAGAGCCGGGCCAGCGTCGGCGGCAACCTGTGCAACTCCGGCCCTGCGGGCGATTCGATCCCCTCCCTGATCGCCCTCGATGCCGTGTGTGTGATCGCCGGTGCCAACGGGACGCGGCAAGTCCGCGCGGAAGAATTTTGCACCGGGCCCGGGACCAACGTGCTCGCGGCGGGCGAGATCCTGGTCGAGCTGCGGTTTCCGGCCCGTCCCCGGTCGAGCGGTTCGCACTACCGCCGGTTCATTCCCCGGAACGAAATGGATATTGCCGTGGTCGGCGCGGCGGCCGCCGTGGCGCTCGACGAGACGGCCCAGAAATTTACCGCGGCGCGGATCGCCGTCGGCGCGGTGGCCCCGAAACCCCTCTTCGCCGCCGAGGCGAGCCGGCTTTTGGTCGGCAAGCCGGCCGACGAGGGGTCCATCGCCGAAGCGGCCCGCGCGGCCCGGGCCATTGCGCGGCCGATCGACGACATGCGGGGCACAGTCGAATTTCGCCTGCATGTGACGGAGGTGCTCGTCCGCCGCGTGCTCACCGAGGCAGTTGTTCGGGCTCGCGGCGAGAGCGGTTCCGGCTGATCGCGGCACGCTTATCGGAGTAATTCGCAGCATGGCGCGGAAACGAATGATCTCGGCGACGATCAACGGTCGTCTGGAAGAGTTTCTCTGCACGCCGCGGCAAACGCTGCTCGAGGTGCTCCGCGACGTGCTGGGGCTTACCGGCACGAAAGAGGGCTGCTCCAACGGCAACTGCGGAGCGTGCACGGTCCTCCTCGACGGGCGGCCTGTCGATAGCTGCCTCGTACTGGCCGTCGAGATCGAAGGTTGCCGTCTCGAGACGATCGAGGGGCTCGCCGAGGCCGATCGGCTGCACCCGCTGCAGCAGGCGTTCCTCGAGCACGCGGCCCTGCAGTGCGGCATTTGCACACCCGGCTTTCTCATGTCTGCCAAGGCGCTGCTCGACGCACATCCCGAACCGTGCGAAGAGGCCATTCGCTTCGGTCTGGCCGGCAATCTCTGCCGCTGTACGGGCTACGATAAAATCGTCCGCGCCGTCCAAGCGGCAGCCGAGTCGCGGACGACCGCGGAACCGAATGGAGTGCACGCATGACGACCCTCCGAGATGAGAAACGCGACAAGGCCACGAAAAAGAAATACCGCGTGATCGGTACCCGCCCCGTGCGGCACGACGGCGTCGACAAGGTCACCGGCCGTGCCAAGTACGGGGCCGACCTGCAGCTCTCCGGCATGCTGTTTGGTGCGGTCCTCCGCAGCCCGCACGCGCACGCGCGAATTGTTTCGATCGACGTCGCGCCGGCGCTTGCCGTTCCCGGCGTCCGCGCGGTGATCACGCGAGACGACCTGCTCGATCCGGCTCATCGCACGGCCGAGTTGGGGGAAGGGGCGGTCGACATCGCCCACCTGAGCCGCAATTGCATGGCCCGTGAAAAGGTCCTCTACAAAGGGCATGTCGTCGCCGCGGTGGCGGCCGACGACATTCACACGGCCGAAGAGGCCGCCCGCTTGATCCGCGTCGAGTACGAGGTGCTGCCCCCGGTTCTCTCGGCTCTCGACGCGATGAAGGCCGACGCGCCGATTCTGCTCGAAAACTTGCGCACTCAGGAGATTGGCGGCGACAAGACCGAGGGGCCCACGAATATTGCCCGCCATTTCCGCTACGAAAAGGGGAACGTGGACGAAGGCTTCGCTCAGGCGGCTCTCGTCGTCGAGCAGAGTTTCGACACGGCGACCGTGCATCAGGGGTATATCGAGCCGCACAACGCGACGGCCCATTGGAATGCCGACGGGCACATCACCGTCTGGACGAGCACGCAGGGCGCCTTCGCCGCACGGGATCAGCTCGGCGGGCTACTCGGCGTCCCCATCTCGCGGATCAAGGTTGTGCCGATGGAGATCGGCGGCGGGTTCGGTGGTAAGATTGCCGTGTATCTTGAGCCGCTGGCCGCCATCCTCTCGAAAAAGTCGGGGCGGCCGGTGAAGCTGGTGATGGACCGCGCGAGCGTCTTCGAGGCGACCGGCCCCACTCCCGCCTCGCACATCCGCGTCAAAATCGGCGTCGACGGGGAGGGGCAAATCACGGCCGCCGAAGCGTGGCTCGCCTACGAGGCGGGCGCTTTTCCCGGCTCGCCGATCAATCCGGGTTGCATGTGCGTCTTTGCGTGCTACGACGTCCCGAACGGCCGGGTTGACGGGTACGATGTCGTCGTCAACAAGCCGCGGACGAACGCCTACCGGGCGCCTGGCGCAACCAACGCCGCCATGGCGACCGAGACGATCATCGACGAAATCTGCGAACAGCTCGAACTTGACCCGATCGAGTTCCGCTCGAAAAACGCGTCCCGCGAGGGGACGCGGCGAATCGACGGACCCGTTTTTGCCCGCATCGGCATGGCCGAGACCGTCGCTGCCATCCGCGACAGCGAGCACTGGCATTCGCCGCTGGGCGGGCCGTACCGCGGCCGGGGCGTCGCGTCGGGATTCTGGTTCAACGCTGGCCTGCAATCGTCAGCGACTGCGACCGTGAATGCCGATGGCCGGGTCTCACTCGTCGAGGGATCGACCGACATCGGCGGCAGCCGCACGGGGATCGCCATGCAATTGGCCGAGACGCTCGGCATTTCTGCCGAAGACGTGACGCCCACGGTCGCCGACACCGACGGTGTGGGCTACACCGACGTCACGGGCGGTAGCCGCGTCACTTACGCGACCGGTTGGGCCGCGTATGAAGCCGGGCAAGACATTCGGCGGCAGCTGATCGAGCGGGCCGCCCTCTTGTGGGACATCGATCCCTCGGCCGTCACGTACGAGGACGACGGCCTGATTCGCGGCCCAGGCGAGCGGCGAATCACCTTCCAGGAATTGGCGGCAAAATTGTCCAAAACCGGCGGTCCGGTGATCGGCCGCGGCACGTCGACCAACAACAAGCCGGGGGGCGCCTTTGCCACGCACGTCGTCGATGTCGAGGTCGACCCCGAGACGGCCAAGGTTACTATCCTGCGTTACACGGCGGCCCAGGACGTCGGCACGGCGATCCATCCCTCCTACGTCGAGGGGCAGGTGCAAGGCGGCGTGGTGCAGGGGATCGGCTGGGCCCTCAACGAAGAGTACGTTTACGACTCCCAGGGCCGCATGCGGAATGCCAGCTTTCTCGATTACCGCATGCCGACCTGCTACGACGTGCCGCTGATCGAACCGATCCTGGTCGAGGTGCCCAATCCCGGCCATCCCTTCGGCGTCCGCGGCGTGGGCGAGGTGCCAATCGTCCCGCCGCCGGCCGCAATCGCCAACGCCATCTACCACGCCGTCGGCGTGCGGATGCGTCAACTTCCCATGTCGCCGCCGCGTCTGCTGCACGAGATCCTGGCACGCGAAAAACAAACGGACGACTAACGAGCGCCATGCCGCGGATCTTCATTCCACCGCAGTTGCGCGTGATGACGGCGGGAGCCGAATCGGTCGACGTGCCGGGAAAAAACGTGCGCGAGGCAATCGACGCTCTCGACGCTAAATTCCCTGGTCTCGCCGGCCATCTGTGTGACGGCGATTCGCTTCGCGGCGACCTCACCGTCGTCATCGACGCCGACGTGAGCCCGCGCGGACTCCTGCAGAAGCTGAACCCGGAAAGCGAAGTGCACTTCCTGCCGCCGATTGGCGGTGGATGAGGGAGGAGGGCAGAGGGCAGGGGGCAGAGGGAAGAGGGCGGAAGGCGGTACGCTTCGCGTGCCTTTTTGTCACCCTTCACCCTTCGCAGCCGCGACGGCGTCGGCGACGGTGATCGTGCCTTCGTAGAGGGCGCGGCCGATGATGGCGCCGACGAGGTTGGGCTGGCCTTTGGCGGCCGCGGTGAGACGGCGGACGTCGTTGGTGTTCGTCACGCCGCCCGAAGCGATGACGGGGAAACCAAGCTCGGCGAGGCGCAAGAGGTCGGTCACTGTGCCTTCGTCGATGCCGTGGAGCATGCCGTCGTTGGCAATATTCGTGTAAATCAAGGCGGCGATTTCGAGGTCCGCATATTGGCGGGCCAGGTCGATCGCGGGCGTCTGCGACACGTCGAGCCAGCCTTCGGTGGCGACCATCGAGTCGCGTGCGTCGATCCCCAGCGCGATCTTTCGCGGGAATTGTCCTACCATCGATCGGAACCAGTCCGGCTGCTTGAGCGCTTGCGTCCCGACGATTACGCGCCCGACGCCGACCGATTCGAGCAACAGGCGGATCGACGCCTCATCCCGCAGGCCGCCACCGATCTGGCACGGAATGTCGACGGCCTTGACGATTGCGCGGACGACTTCGTGGTTCACTGGTTTGCCGGCGCGGGCTCCGTCGAGATCGACCAGGTGCAGCCGCGTCGCTCCCTCCGCCGCCCATCGCCGAGCGACGACGACCGGGTCCTTGCTGAAGACGGTTTCCTGGTTGTAGTCACCCTGCCGCAAGCGCACGCACTTGCCGTCGCGGAGGTCGATGGCGGGAAGGATTTCCATAGCGGGGGTGTCTGATGGCGAAGAGCGGGTTGTCAAAGAGCGGCAAAGTTTTTGAGGATCCGCAGCCCCACCGCCTGGCTTTTTTCGGGGTGGAACTGGGTGGCAAAGAGATTTTCCCGGGCCACGGCCGCGACGAAGGGGGCACCGTGCTCGCTGCGGGCGGCGATGACCGAGTCGTCGCTCGGCACGACGTAATAACTGTGGACGAAATAAACCGATGAACCGTTGGCGATTCCCTCGAAGAGCCGGTGCGGGCGGACAATGTCGAGCGTGTTCCAGCCCATGTGGGGGATTTTGAGATCGGGCTGGTCCTGGAAACGTACGACTTTCCCGGGCAGCACGCCCAGTCCCTCCCACTGTCCGTCTTCGTAGCTCACGTCGAAGAGCAGTTGCAGTCCCAGGCAAATGCCCAGAAACGGACGTCCCGAAGCGATGTGCTCGCGAACCGGCGTGTCGAGTCCCGTGCGGCGCAGCTCGTGGATCGCGTCGCGGAAGGCGCCGACGCCGGGAAGGATCAGCTTCTCGGCCCCTGCCAGCTCCGCCGGGCGGCGCAGATCACCGCCTCGGCCCCCAGCTTTTCCAAGGCCTTCTGCACGCTTCGCAGATTGCCCATGCCATAGTCGACAATTTTGATCATCGGCCGAAGAGGTTGTTGGAGGGTGGCGAAAGGGGGTTTGCTCGATTACGCGCTTCGACACGGGCCGTCGTGCGAGGTTCACGCGGCAAGTCCGAAGTCTAGCAGCGCCCGGCATCGTCCGCGAGACGCCGGACTCAATGCCGTTGGCCGCACGGCCCAGCACGCATCGCCACCGAGGCGGCCCGTTTCAGCCCGCACTATCGACGAGGTGCAATTTTCCGCCGCAATGCTTGCAAGCGACTTTCATTCCCAGGTATTTGGGCGCCGCCCGCAGTTCCTGTTTGCAGTGCGGGCAGATGGAATAGAACGCCTGCATCTTGAGTTTGGGATTGGAAAAATCCATGGTGAACTGCGAGTCGCAGAACTTGCATTGAACGTTTTCGTCGACGTACTTGCTGCTGACACGCAACTCCCGTTTGCAGTGCGGGCAAGCCACGTAATAGCCGGCCAACTCGACCTCGACCATGCTTGCGATCTCCTGCAGCGGGACGAATTCGGGTACTTCAATGATGTCGGGCGAGAGGTCGCTATTCAGCAAGGTCCGGCAATTCTGGCAGTGAACGACGTTTTCCGGCATAACGTCGCCGCACGTGGGACACGGACCGCCGGGCCAAGCTGGCATGACTACTCTCGATCGGAGAAAACGCCTGGATGGCCCGTAACTTGATATTGGTGAACAGGACGGGTGATTTGTCTCCGACGCCTGTCTTCATTCTAAGGCTGCGCGGCGACGCAAGCCAGATGGTGAAATGTGCGAAAATAGAGTCGGCCGTTGGCAACCGCCGCCGTGGAGTGCGACGGGTCGCCCAGCGCAAA
The DNA here is from genome assembly GCA_963833105.1 of uncultured Planctomycetaceae bacterium. Classification (GTDB taxonomy): domain Bacteria; phylum Planctomycetota; class Planctomycetia; order Planctomycetales; family Planctomycetaceae; genus DASPSM01. The sequence continues at coordinate 84,721 of CAWHWU010000014.1, read as the reverse complement.
CTTCCCGAGGAGCTTGAAGTCCGAGGAGGCCGCGAGGACGACCACGTTGCCGGCCTCATCGACGTTGAAGAGTTCTCCCCCCGCGCAGATCGGGGACGCGCTGAAATCCCCTCCCACGCGTTTGGTCCAAACGTCTTTGCCCGTTGCCGGATCCACGCAGCACACGACGCCGTGATCGCTCCAGAGAAACAGATATTTTCCGCAGGCGACCGGTGTCGGAACGTAGGGTAACAGCCGCGTCCGGGTGTAACGGACTCGCGTTTTCGAGACGTCCCCCTGTCCGCCCGGATCGACGGCGACCATGAGCATGCCCTGTCCGCCGGCTCCGCAACATTGAAAAAACAGGCCCCCGGCCAAAACGGGCGACGCCACCGTGCGCTGCGGCAATGACTTGGTCGTCCAGATCGTCTGTCCCGTGTGTGGGTCGAGTGCCGAAACCCCCGATTGGCTGCTCGAGCAAATCAACTGCGGCGGCCCCTGTTTCGGATGGTAGATAAACGGCGTCGCGTAGGACGTCGATTGGGGAGCCGATTTGCGCGGCGCGTTCCACACGATGTGGCCGGTCAGTTTGTCGAAGGCCACGATGGAACTGGGACCGTCCTGGTCGTTGGCGAGAATGACCATGTCCTCGAACACGATCGGCGACGTTCCCTGCGCGTGTTGGCTTTGAAAGCTGCCGAGGTTCTGCTCCCAAACGGAATTGCCCTCGAAATCGTAGGCGGAGAGGATCTGCCGGTTACTGTCGGCGAAGACGACGTAGACCCGCTCGCCGTCCAGGGCCGGCGTGCTCGAGGCCCAACTGTTCTTGGGATGCTTGTGGCTGCGGCTGAATTCCCTCTGCCGCTTCCAAAGAATCTTCCCGGAGGCGGCATCGAGACAAAGAATGTAACGCGTCGTCCCCGAATCGTTGGCCGATGTCAGAAACAGTTTGTTTCCCCAAATGACAGGGGAGGAATGGCCCACGCCGGGAAGTTCGACCGTCCACGCAATTCGATCGGCACTCCATTCCGATCGAAGTTGTTTTTCGGTGCTCTTGCCGGTTCCATCGTCGCCGCGAAACTGCGACCAATTCTCCGCCTGGCACGTCGCGCCCATCAAAGCCGGAACGAGGACCATCAGGGTAAACCCCGACAGGCTGCTCAGAAAACTCGATCGCCGCATCGACAAAACTCCTTGGAGGTCGGGAACGCTTCCAGAATGACGACTCAGGGTTTTCCCTGCAAGGACAGGCCCCCATCGGCGCAGCCGCGCAAGACCGTTCTTGTGTTTGACGGCGGCAGTGGTTTATTCTCCTTTCATGGAGCCTGAACAGGCGACTCAGAAACCCTCCGATGTGCGCGATGCATTTCTTGTCGTGCGCGAGGGCAACACCTGGCGGGACGTCTTTCGTCTCTCGGCGGCCCAAGTGATGACGATCGGCCGCGCCACGACCAATCGAATCGTTTTGCGCGACGAGTTGTGCAGCCGGAACCATTGTGAGCTCTATCGCAACGGCGCGAACTGGGTCTTGCGAGATCTGGGCAGCCGCAACGGGACGATGGTGAATAACGGACCCGTCGTCGGCGAACGGGAACTCGAATCGGGCGATCTGATTCAGATCGGTCCCTACGAGTTGGGCTTCACCTTCGACCTGAGCCAGCCCTTCGGCTCGGCCGACCCGACGGCTGAGATCAACGAATCGGATACGGCCTTTGCCTTCGAGGTGATCAACGAGAACCCGCAGGCGCTCCCGAGATCATCCATCGAACGCGGATCTCACGCTATCGGACTCCGCAACCCGATTCTGTGTCAGTGCGCGACCGCGCCACAAAGAGTTAGCGTCGCTGTACCAATTGACGCTCGATATGGGGGCGGCGCCGGCCGCGAAGGAGCTGGCGGAAGTCGTCCTCGCCGGGCTCAACAGCGGGATCAATTTCGATATCGGTGCCGTGCTCCTTTTACCGAAGGCGGCCCAGCAGGACGCCAAGACGTCGCAGTTGAGCGTCGTCGCGTACACAGCCAAGGGGGAGGACCCGTACCACAAAGTTTCGAGTTATCTCTCGACGCAGGTCCTCTCAACCCGCGAAGCCATCTTGGCGCGTGACGTCCGCAAGGACACGCGGTTGTCTCAACGGGACGATCTGGGAGAGTTGCGGGCCGAAAGCGTCATCTGCGCGCCCGTGCAGTCGGGCCCGCTCGTTCATGGTCTGATCCACCTCTATTCGACCGATCCTCACCGTCCCTTTCAGCCGGAGGACCTCGAGTTCACCATTGCGGTGGCCGACCAGATGGCGGTGGCGCTGCGAAACCTGAAAGAGAAGGAGTCGCTTGCCAGCGGCCTCGATCGCGTCCGCACCGATTACGAAACGCTCCGACAGCAAATGCAGTCGGAGAGTGAAATCGTTGGCCGGAGCCCGGAGGTGGACGACATGCGGCAGACGATCGTCCGCATCGCCCCAACCGACGCCATCGTCTTAATTCGCGGAGAAAGCGGCGTCGGCAAAGAGCTCGTCGCACGGGCCATCCACTTCAAGAGCGCCCGCAACAGTCGGCCCTTTTGCACCATGAACTGTGCGGCCCTCGCAGAGAGCCTGCTCGAAAGCGAACTCTTCGGCCACGAGAAGGGTTCTTTTACCGGCGCGACCGAGCGAAAAATCGGGAAGTTCGAACAAGCGCACAAAGGGACACTGTTCCTCGATGAAGTCGGCGAAATGAGCCTCGCCATCCAGGCGAAGTTCCTTCGCGTCCTGGAAGGCCACCCTTTCGAGCGGGTTGGGGGACGAAGTCCGGTCCGCGTCGACGTGCGGGTCGTCGCCGCGACCAACCGCAATCTCGAACGCGAAGTCGAGCGGGGCACATTCCGCAAGGACCTCTATTTTCGTCTGCACGTGGTCGAAATCGTGGTGACGCCTCTGCGCAAGAGGCGTTCGGATATTCCAATCCTGGCTGAGCACTTCCTGGCGACGTCAGCCCGAAAAACGGGTCGGCAGGTCGGCAGTTTTTCCCGCGGCGCTCGACGCCATGATGACCTACGATTGGCCCGGAAACGTTCGTGAGTTGCAAAACGTCATTGAGCGGGCGGTCATCTTGTGTCCGGGCGACCAGGTCCGAGAGGAGGACATCCGACTCTCGGCCCTCCGAACGCCGCCATCGGACCCGTCGATCTCCATCATGGATGGGAAGAGCTTTCGGGAGCTGACCCTGCTCGACGTCGAAAAGGAACACATTCTGGCGACCCTCGAGCACACCAACGGCAACATGACGCGAGCCGCCGAGATCTTGGGCATCGAACGCTCGACGCTCTATTTGAAACTGAAGCGATACGACGCCTACCGCCGCAATGTGTAAGGTTTGGCAAGTTTCGGGGCCGCGATCGAATTTTGTAAGTTTTTTTGTTGACTTCAGCGTCGCACCTCCCAAAAATCGGGAGATGGACCAGCCTGAATTCCGGCCCGCACTGCGTTGGACCGCGCATCGATTTGCCGCGTCACGAGTTGTGTGAACGTCCGTCTGCTGACGGAGTTACGTGCGAGGGCCGTTTCCTGAAGCATGAGGAAACCGCGAAGGGTAAAAAGATCAGGAGGGGGTCTTTAGTTTTTCCGCATTTGAGTCCTTAAGAAAGTTGGAGTGCGACGAATGGCGTTCGATTTCGAGGATGACGACTTCGGCCACGACTCGGTAATTACTTCCGAGGCGGACCAGCAAGGCGTAGCCTATGGAGAGGAAGGCGAAGAGGTCATGTATTACTCAGAGGCCGAGTTCAGGGCTCGCGGGGTTGACCCGGTGAGTCCGACCGCCGCAAAGCCCGGCTCAGAAGCTAAAGTGCTGATGCTGGCTGCACGTTACGCGGCGGGCCTTCCTCTTTGGCACGACAAAGACTGCTACGATCACGCTCCCCACGCGGAGCATCAGGTCTGATCGGCGCTTTGACCGGCTCCGGGGTTCCTCCCCGCCTGGCTTCGTTCGACGATTTGCTGAACAAAAGGGGTTTGGATGCCTCACCGGTAGCCAGCCCTTTTTTGTTTTGCTGCCTCCGTCGCTGCCTCCGTGGTGCGGCCCGCCGCATTGTCGGCCCAACTCGGTTTTTCGCGAGACTTTCCGCATTCGGATGCGCTAACCAGGGGCGCTTGAACTCAAGTGCTGTCAACGTTTTCAAGTGCTGCCTAGATTTGCACCACCTGGGAGAGCCGCAGGAGAAGCGGGCGCACTTTGCGGCACTCCGTCGTCACGTTTCGAAGCGGGGCACACGGCCTGACGACAGTATTCTCATTGAGCCGCAGGTTCCAACCATTTCAGAAGTTGCGACGTCGCCCGGGGCGACGGCCAATGCCCACTATCGCTCTTCGGCTCGCTTGTGTTTCGCCGTGAACGACAAGAGGGCCGCGATTCCAGATCCCTGGCACACCATTCGCTGTGGGTGCGGCCCAGCCCGAACTCAATCGGCAAATAAGGAAGGAAAATGGTGACCGAGACGCTTACGGAGACCGGCAAGTTTCAGTGTCCCTGCGACCTGGGAGATCTCGTCGAGTTCGTTAATCGGGAGACTCAGCAGCAGGTTCGGGATCTCTCCATTCGCCACCGGGATGGGCGACTGATCGTGACGGGTCGCAGCTCGACCTATTACGCAAAACAGCTCGTGACTCAGGCGATTCTCGTGTCGGTTCCCGCCGTCCGCCTCATCAACGAGATCTGCGTTGGTTAACGGCCCATGGGTCGTTCCGCAGCCGGGCCGGTCTTCGAGCCGCCTTTATCGCGGGTTCTCAATCCGATAAAGAGCCCTCGCCGTGCGGATCAAGAGGGCGTGATCGATCACCCCCGGCGTGGCGAGCGATTGCTCATTCAGGTCGTTTCGCGCCACCTCGACGTAGCGTTCGGGGTCAGGGCGAAAGATGACGGTCTGGCCCCCTTCGCTTTGTGCGTAAATCTTTCCGTCGGCCAAGAGCAATGAGGCGGAGAACTTTCCGCCGACGCGATGGGCCCAACGGGGACGCCCCGTGTTGCCGTCGAGGCAGGAGGCGATGCCCGCGTCGTTGATGAGGAACAAATCGTTGCCGATCAACAGCGGCGACGGCGTATAGGGAATCGACCGTGACTGTTTCCACGCCAGGTGGGACTTTGTCACATCCCCTTTGCCGTCCGGGCGAACGGCGAGGAAGACCGAGCTATCGAAGCTCGTGGAGAAATAGACGAGTCCGCCGTTATAAACCGGACGCGGAGCAATGGAGTAGCCGCGATAGCGGACGCTCCAGATTTCGTCTCCCGTTTTCGGTTCGTACGCGACGGCGACGTGGGCTGCCGGGCTCACGAGTTGCTTGCGGCCGTTCACCTCGATCACCAGAGGCGTGGCGAACGAGAATCGCTTTTCTTCGTCGCAGGGGGGCCGATTTTTCTTCCAGCGGATCTTGCCTGTCGCCGCGTCGAGCGCGACGACGAACTGCACATCCAGGCCGTCGCAGTTGAAGATGAGCAACCCGTCGACCAGGACGGGCGAGTTACCGCTGCCGTGTTGCGGTTGATACTTGATCTCGCGCGTCTTCCACACGATCTTGCCGTCGGTCGTCAGGCAGGCGGTCCCGTGGGCGCCGAAATGGACGAAGACGTGCTCCCCGTCGGTGAGAGGAGTGGGGCTGGCATGCGAGTTCTTCGCATGAATCTGTTTGGCGATGTTGGGAACGAGGCTATCGAAGACAGTCACGTCCCAGACGATTTTGCCCGTCTTCGCGTCAAGGCACAGCGCGTGCAGGGAGTGCGTGCCTTTCGCGGGGACCGCCGTCGTCAAAAAAATGCGGTTGCCAAGGGTGATTGGCGACGACCAGCCTTTCCCGGCAATCGGCGTTTTCCAGCGAACGTTCTCGGTTTCGGTCCAATGAGTCGGCAGGCCGACAGCCGAGGAATGGCCTTGCCCCTCGGGTCCGCGAAACTGACTCCAATCTTCGGCGAAAACGGGATACGGCAGGATCGAAGCCAGAAACAGCAGCGTCGCCACGACGCTCGTCTGGCAGCGCACAAAGAGGGCGGGCATCAAGTTGTTTCCCATGCTCATCGGGGCGGGAAGTTAATCGCAAGCGCGGCGGGACGGTGACGGACATTGGGGTAGGGGACTGTCTGGCAGGCGGCGGCTAGGCATCGACGATCTCGACGATCTCCATTCGCAACTTGCCGCGGGGGATCGCGACCTCGACCGACTCCCCCACCTTTTTGCCGAGCAGCCCTTGCGCGATGGGGCTGCTGGTGAGGATTTTCATGATCTCGCCATCGTAATTCTCTTCGCCGGGACCGACCAGTTCGTATTTCTCGAGCGAGCCGTCTGAGAGGTCCTTGATCGTCACGGTCGAGCCGAAAGTCACTAACCCCTTGGGCATCAGCGTTTTATCGGCGATGTAGCAGTTGGCGAGTTTGCTTTTGAGCTGGTTGATTTTCGCCTGGAGCAAGCCTTGCGCTTCTCGCTGACCATGGTATTCGGCGTTTTCACTCAAATCGCCTTCGGCCCGGGCGGCCGCGATCTGTGCGGCGATTTGGGGCATCTCTTCGTCTTCGAGGCGGCGGATCTCCTCGCGGAGTTTTTCGTATCCCTCACGTGAAATCGGTTGCTTGTCCATGATCGAACTCTCGCTCCGGCGGTCTGGATTATACCGGTGGCCAACAGGCGATGGCTACGCAATCCGCGTCCAGCGCCCCTCACGGGCGCTGCTCAGGACGGCATCGCACACTTTCTGCGTTTCCAGGGCCGTCCGGAACGTCGGCTCGGCCGGAGTGCCGGTCGAAAGCCCCGTCAAAAAGTCGGCCACCTGGTGGACAAAGGAGTGCTCATAGCCGATCTGCAGTCCCGGCACCCACCATTTGTCCATGTAGGGGTGCTCGCCGCCGTGGTCGGTGACATGGATCGAGCGCCAGCCGCGGAGCTTTCCTTCGTCCTTGTGGTCGAAGTATTCGAGGCGATGCAAGTCCTCCAGGTCCCACTTAAGCGACGCCTTCTCGCCGTTGACTTCGAACGTGTAGAGCGCCTTGTGACCGCGGGCGTAGCGGGTCGATTCAAAGGTGGCCAAAGAGCCGTTGGCGAAGCGGGCCAGAAAGGCGCAGGCGTCGTCGATATCGACCTTCTCGACCTTGCCGGTGAGGTTGTGTTGCCTCTCCTTGATAAAGGTCTCGGTCATCGCCGTCACACTGTCGATCTTGCCGTTGAGCCAGAGGGCCGTATCGATGCAGTGGGCCAGCAAGTCGCCCGTGACGCCGCTGCCGGCCGCCTTCGCGTCGAGCCGCCACAGGGCGTTCCCTCCCTGCGGCAAGTCGGCCGAGATCGTCCAGTCCTGCAGAAAGACGGCCCGATAATGGAAGACCTTCCCCATGCGGCCTTCGTCGATGAGTTTCTTGGCCAACGTGACGGCCGGGACGCGGCGGTAGTTGTACCACACCATGTTGGGCACGCCGGCCTTTTCGACCGCTTCGACCATCTTGGCCCCTTCGGCGGCGTTCATCGACAAGGGCTTTTCGCAGAGCACCATCTTGCCGGCCTGCGCTGCGGCGATGGCGATGTCGTGGTGCGTGTTGTTCGGGACGCAGATGTCGACCACGTCGATATCTTTCCGCGCGATGAGCTTCCGCCAGTCGGTCTCGACCGACTCGTAGCCCCATTTATCGGCGAACTCCTGCGCAGGAGCCGCATTCCGCGCACAAACAGCCTTGAGCACGGGCTGATAATCGAGGTCAAAAAAATTATTGACCTGGCGATAGGCGTTCGAATGGGCCCGGCCCATGAAGCCGTAGCCGATCAGGCCGATGTTCAGATGGTTTCGTCATGAGGATCCTCGCTGTGATAAATCCGAAGCACCAAATCCAAATTGGTCATTCGGATTTGGTGCTTCCTTCGTCCCGCCTCGGCGGATCTTTGACATTCGGATTTCGTGCTTATTCGCTCCACCCGTGGGCATCCCGCACGGCCACCATGGCCTTGAGAATGTCGTTCCACGTCTGCGGCTTCATCATCGTTTCGTTGGGGAACATGCAGCCGTCCCAGCAGATGTGCTGGAATTTCTTGGTCGCGTTGCCATAGCTGTCGCGCATCCAGAAGCCGGCGTGATGGGCGATGTTGAGCTTGCCGTTGGGATCGTTCGGCAGGCAGTGGCGGCCCGTCTTGTCGTGCGAGCCGGAGCCTTTGACCGTGGCGTCGTTCTGGGCGACGTGGAAATCGATCGTCCAGGGACGCAGGGCGGCCGTCAGCGTGGCAAGCGCTTCGTCGAGTTTCTTCGGCTCTTTCCATTCGAAATCCTGCGGCAGGATGCGGTCTTCCGGCGCGTTGTAGCCGAGCGTATAGAGCAGCGTGTGGGCCATGTCGGCCTGGAAGCCGAGCGTTCCTGGGCGGTCGATCAGTTCGAGCAGTTGGACCATCCGTTTCCAACTGTGCATGCCGCCCCAGCAGATCTCCCCCTCGGCGGCCAGCCGCTCGCCGGAATCGGCGGCGATGTCGCAGGCTTGGCGGAACGTTTCGGCGATCCGCTGCTGATTTCCTTCCGGATCTTTGAGCCAATCGCCGGGACTCGAGGCCGAATCGATCCGCACGACGCCGTAGGGCCGCACGCCGAGTTCGCGCAGCTTCTTGGCGATGCGGCAGCCTTTGCGCACCTGTTCGAGAAACTGCTTCCGCTCCTGTTCGCTCCCCATGGCCGAGCCGCCGCCGGTCGGCGGCCAAACGGGCGCCACCACCGAGCCGATCACCAGTTTCCGCGATCGGACTTTGTCGGCCAGACGCTTCAGATCGTCGTCGGTCGAGTCGATGTCGACGTGCGGTGCGAACAGGAACAGATCGACGCCGTCGAACTTGACGCCGTTGACCTCGGCGGCCGCCGTCAGATCGAGCATCGTGTCGAGGCTCGATGGGCGGCTCGGAATCGGGCCCTTTGCCGACGACGCCCGGCCAGGCCGCGTTGTGAAGTTTCGGGAACTGATTGCGTGTGGTCGTATTCATGATCGGCTCGCTCTGCGCAGAGTGGAGGAGACGGTTCGACCGTCGGAATGGAGGACGACGTGAGGCTTCGTCCGTCCGCTATCAACGTTTTTTGTGATCGCCGACGTTCGGAGCGCTCGGCTGGGCATCGGGCCCGAAGTAACGCAGGCCGACGAGGGGCTCGGTACCCGTGTTTTCGACGACGACGCCCTCTTTGGCGGCCTTGGCACTGACGAAGACTTCGTCGTCGGTCATTTGCCCGAAGCGGATCATGGCCGGCGTCTGCAGACGGAGCTTGCCGATGCGGCCCTCGCCTTGCACGGTGATCCAGCCGTAGGCTCCGCCATCGCTTGATCGTGCATTTGGCGCCGGGGTTGACCGTCAGCTCCTTGGCCGTGAAGAGTTGCTTGCCGGCGAACTTGCCGTAGACGATCCAGCGGTCGACGTAACCCTCTTTCGAGGTATCGGCCGACGGGAATCGGTTCAAGATAGTGCGAGTCCTTGAAGTTCGGATTGACGTTCCCTTCCCAGTCGAGCGCATCGACGAGGTACTGCACGTCGGCGTGCTTTTCCTTCGGAAAATCCTTCGTGAGCAGCGAACGGGGGACGGCGCGCCCTTCGACCATCGACTGGTACATGCCGAAGACGTCGCTGCCCCATTGCGGCTCATAGGTGACCAGGCTGCCGGGCGCGTGGAGCACGCCGGGCGGAACGAGCCAGCCGGTGCCCGGCTTGAGCCGATAGGCCTTCGACAGGTCGAGAATGCCGTTGTCCCCTTCGTTCCACCGTTCCAGGCAGCGGACGACATCCTGTTTGGTCGTCCCCGGTTCCAGGCCCATGAAGGTGTAGGGGAAGTTGTTGCCGATGGCGTTGAGCTGCGGCGGAAAGTAATACGACTCGGGCTTGCCTTCCTGCTTCACGAGCTTCGCCTGGGCGTCGCTTTGGTGCATGTGATGGGGGATCGGCCCCATGTTGTCGAAGAATTTCGAGTAGACGGGCCAGCGATGGTAGGCGTTCCAGATCGGCTCGCCGACGAGTTCGGCCCCCAATTCGGCCACCGCGTCGCGGAGCGTGAAGCGGTCCTTGCCCATCACGGCGTAGCTCAGACCTTCGTCGGGCGGGGCTCCCTCGTTCGTGGCCGGCGTCGTCGAGGCAAACCACCGCTCGTCGATGCCGCCGCGGTGCGTGCCCAGGGCGTAGTAGTCGGCCGGATGCAGCTTGATCCGCCGCCCCGGCTGTAAGAACGAGCGGGGCACCCAGTTGGGGGCCAGCCGCAGAATTCCGGCCCCTTCGGACAAGGCTGCCGTTGCCAGTTGTTTCACGTTCGCCATCGGTTCCTCGTGTCTTCTGATATCACCCGTCGAAAGTTCCCATTCTGACCGCTTCCGCCGCGATTTCAAACCATCGCCGCGAACAGGGGCAAACCGGCTCTTTCGAGCGACGGTCATCCGAACCTTCCGCCGGTACCGTTTGTCGAGGGAAGATCGGCCCGTACAATCAAACTCGGCGAACTCCGGAAGAATCCGCGCTCACAGCCGCCGTGGTTTTCCCTCAAACACAAGGTCTTTTGCGAGATGGTTAAGGTCGCGATTGTCGGGGCGACAGGCTATACGGCCCTGGAACTCATCAAGCTGCTGCTCAATCATCCCCAGGCCGAAATCGCCGCCCTTTGCAGCCGCCAGGAAGGCTCGCCGCCGATCGAGACGATCCACCCCTCGCTTTCGGGCCGGCTCAATTTGGCGTGTGAAAACCTGACCGCTCCGCAGATTGCCGAGCGAGCCCGGTTCGTCTTCACGGCCCTGCCGCACGTGGCCTCGATGGCCATCGTCCCGGAATTGCTCAAGGCCGGCTGTCGTGTCGTCGATTTAAGTGCCGACTACCGCCTTAACGACCCGGCCGTCTACGAAAAATGGTACGGCCACGCGCACACCGATCCGGGCCGCCTGGGTAAAACCGTCTACGGCCTGCCGGAACTCTTTCCTGACCGCATTCCCTCTGCCGACCTGGTTGCCAACCCCGGCTGCTACACGAGTACCTCGATTCTCGGTCTGGCCCCGTTTCTGTGTCAGGGTCTAATTGATCCAAAAGACATCATTATCGACGCCAAAAGCGGCGTTTCCGGGGCCGGACGGACGCCGAAGCTGAACCTGCTGTATGCCGAGTGCAATGAGAGCATCGCGGCCTATTCGGTCGGAAATCACCGCCACCAACCCGAAATCGACCAGGTCCTTTCCGACGCCAGCGGCACGTCCGTCGAAGTCACCTTCACCCCGCACATGGTCCCCATGGACCGTGGCATCCTCTGTACGATGTACGCCCGACCGAAGCGAAGCCTCTCCGAGGCCGACGCCCTCCAAGCCATGCGGAACTTCTACAAAGACAAACCGTTTGTCCGGGTCGTCAACCAGCTTCCCGCCACGAAGGACGTGATCTACACCAACTATTGCCAAATGACGGCCCGGTTGGCCCGTGGCCGTCTCGTTGTTTTGTCGGTGACCGACAATCTGATCAAAGGAGCGGCGGGCGTCGCCGTTCAGAACTTCAACTTGATGCACGGCTTCCCCGAAACAGCCGGCCTGCCACGATGAGCGAGACCATGGCTGAAGAATCTTCGTGCGTGCTGCCGGTCGGATTCCGGGCGGCCGGGGTCCACTGCGGCATTAAAAATGACACCGCCAAACTCGATCTGGCCCTGTTCGTGGCCGACGGGCCCGCGACGGCGGCCGGTGTCTTCACCACCAACCTTGTCTGCGGCGCCCCGGTCAAAGTCTGCCGAGCGCGGCTCCCGAGGAAAACGGCCCGCGGCGTGATCATCAATTCGGGGAACGCGAACGCCTGCACGGGAGCCCGCGGCGACGAGGACGCCCGCTGGATGACGGCACAAGTCGCCCGCTCGCTCGGATGTGCGGAGGACGACGTCCTGGTCTGCTCGACCGGTGTCATCGGTCGGTTCTTGCCGCGGGAAAAGCTGGCCGATGGAATTCCCACCGCGTTCGGGCGGCTGGCCGCTTCGCCCAATGCGTTCCGCGACGCGGCGACCGCCATGATGACGACCGACACTTTCCCCAAGCTGGTCACCCGCTCGCGCACGCTGGCCGGTGCGAAAATCACGGTAAGCGGGGTCGCCAAAGGGGCCGCCATGATCGCTCCCAATATGGCGACCATGCTTTCCGTCCTCATGACGGACGCTCCGTTGGGAACCGAACAAGCCGCCGCGTTGTTAAAGCACGCCGTCGATCGCAGCTTCAACTGCATCAGCGTCGACGGGCACATGAGCACCAGCGACACCGTCTTGCTCCTCTCGGCCAATACCCGCAACCTCGGCCCGCTCGGGTCATCCGACCAGACGGAACTGCAGCAGATGCTCGACGAAGCGGCAACCGAGCTGGCTCAGGCCATCATCCGCGATGCCGAAGGGGCCAGCCATTTCGTGACCCTCGACGTCCGCGGCCTTCGCACCCGCGACGAGGCGTTTCGCATCGGCAAGGCGATCGCCGATTCGCCTCTCGTCAAGACGGCGATTGCGGGTGGCGATCCGAATTGGGGCCGCATCATCTCGGCGGCCGGCTACGCAGGCGTCAATTTGCGAGAGGAGGACATGACCCTCCGGCTCAACGGCATGCTGCTTTACCAGGCGGGCGCCCCGGTCGACTTCAATGCCGGCGAAGTCTCCCGCTCGATGCGGGCCAATCGGGACACGCACATCGAGCTGGATCTCGCGCTCGGAAAGGAATCGGTCCGCCTCTGGACGAGCGACCTGACCGCAGAATACGTGCGGCTCAACGCGGATTACACCACGTAGTGCTTCGAGCACCGAGGTGACGCGACGAACACGTGACTCCTGCCGATGCCCAGTTCCGCGTGACCGCGATATCTGGGCGGAACGCGTTCGAATTAATCGCGCAAAACGCCCCCTAAAAAAGGGGGCGGCCGCGGCCTATTTCATCAGCAGCTTGGCGATCGCGTCGGCATGCGTCTCGGCATCCCGCTCGCCCATCCGCAACAGCCGATCGATGTAATCCTTGTGGAACATCACCGTGCTGATCAGGTCCTGCTCCTCGGCCTCTTTGGTGCCGAACCGCCGCATGAAGTAGCGAAACGCTCCCGGCAGCTTGTTCCTCGAACTCATTGGCGATCGCCCCCAAGTCGGCCGACGGTCGAATCACGACGGTCTCGATTTCGCGCAGCCCCCGCCGATCCTGCGGCTGCAATTTGCGGAGCAAGCTGTTGATCCGCTCGATCTGCAGCGCGTCGTGATCCAACTGATCGAGAAAGACCGCGTCATAGAGGGCCCCCAACACGACGGCCGGAGAAGGGGGGCCTTCGGCCTTTTTCCGCAGCTTGCAATACGGAGGAAACTCGAAATGCGTGGAGATCACCAGCAACCGGTCCGCCCCCAGATGGACGGCCGGCGAGAGCGGGGCCACCAGGCGAATGCCACCGTCGCCGTACCAGTCGCGCCGATCTGAATCGGTGAAAAGAGCAGGGGCAGGGCGGCCGACGCCATGATGTGCTCGACGTTGAGCCGCGTATTGATCCCTTTCCGCAGCGGCCGTTCCCAGTCTTCGATCGCCTTCCCTTCCACGAAAGTCACCGATTCGCCCGTGTCGTAATTGAGGGCCGTGAGAGCGGCGGCCGACAATTGGCCCGAGGCGATGTTCTGCGCGATGCCGGTTAAGCCGTCGGTCTCCAGCCCCAGCGAACGGAAGAGGAACCGCCGCAGCGGCTTGGTGTCGACCATGCTCGTGGCCCGCGCGATGCCGGGGGGCATGCCGACCGAGAGCCGCAAGCCGATCCGCGTGACGCGCCAAACCAGCGAGGCGGCACTGACGGCAAACACATCGTCAAAACGCAGCGACTGCCACAACCGGGCGAGGTCGTCGACTTTTTTGCGGAAAGCCCCGACGTGATTGGCCAGGTGGGCCACGTTGATCGCCCCGGCCGAGACCCCCGTCAGAATGGGGGCCCGGAAATCGGGAAACTGCTTCGCGATCCCGCGCAGCACGCCCGCCTGATAGGCCGACCTCGCTCCGCCGCCGCCCAGAGCCAATGCCAGTTGCGGTTCCGGATTGCCGTTCGAGTTGTTGCCCGCCATCGACCGACGCTCTCACCCAAGCCCTGGAAACATTTTTTCGCGCCAAAACCGCCCTAAAAAAGGCTCGCCCGAAAATGGTAGCGGCTTACCCGCTGGCTTGTCATGGTGGGGCCGTCCGTCGGCCCTCCGTCCGCCTGTCCCGAAGGGCCGTCCCGCGACTTGAATCGGCATGCCGCCCGGCCTATATCAAGTAGGCATGAAATCGATTGCCGACGTCTTCCGCTCCAAACGGCAGCAAGAGTTGAGCGGGTTCGTCGTCTACATCCTCGAGGACGGCCCGGCCGACGGAAAATCGCCCGTTTGCTCGGTCGCTTTGGACGCCGCCGCCAACGTCATTCGCCCGTGCCTGCTGGCCGTCAATGCCGACACGTCGGAGTACGAACTGACCGTCCTGCTCGACGTCTACGGGCCCCTGCGTGCGACCGAGTTCGACTTGAGCGGCACCGTCGGCGGCCTTCGCTGTGTGCTCGGCGCGTTGGACCACGAGTTCTACAAAGTCACCGGCACCCCCGACCCGCAGGTGTTCCGCGCCGACCGCCAAAAGGCGCTCCATTTCGGTCGAATTGCGTGAGAAAACACCACAGAAAAATCCCCAAACGCCCCTGCCGAGGGCCGTTTTCGCGATTTATCTGCGGCGTGACCCCGCGGAAACCGCTGGATTTTTGATTTTTCTGGTTTTTCTGCGGTGTAAAAAAAAGGGCCTTCCACCACAGAAAAATCGAAGCCGGTTATATACTATACATCTGTTCTGATCGCCGCCGGCCAATTTGGCCGAGACCCTGGAATCTGCCATGCCCCGCACGATTACGCTTGCCGCCTCGCTGCCGGCGACGCCGGACCGCCTCTATGACATGTACCTCGACCCGGACCAGCACTCGGCCTTCACGGGCACTCCGGTCACGATCGCGGCCCAGCCCGGTGCCGAGTTTCAGGCATTCAACGGGGCCCTTTCCGGCGCGATCCTGCACGTCGAGCCAAAACGGCTCATCGTCCAGAAATGGCGATCCGTGAACTTCCCGGCGGAAGCCCTCGATTCCGATTCTGGTCCTCACGTTCTGGCCCGAAGGGAAGGGGACGCGGATCGAGCTCGTGCACGTCAACGTGCCCGAGGAAGATTTTGCCGGCATCAGCGAAGGCTGGGTAAAATTCTACTGGAACCCGTGGCGGGCGTATCTGACTGGCTCGGCCCATGCCTGAAGTTCTTCAAGCCCTTTGAGGCAACTATGTCGACGCAGAACCCGACGCCTTACCGCTTGACCCCCGAGCATGAGCGCTGGCGGGACGCTGAGCACCTGAAGCTTCTGTCGATCTTCCATTTCGTAGTGGGGGGCTTGTGCCTGGTGGGAGTGGCGTTTCTCTGTCTCCACTTTCTCATTCTCCATTTTGTCTTTGCGAATCCCGAGATGTGGAAGGGAAAGCAGGGCGCCCCGCCTGCCGAATTCTTTCAGATGTTCATCTGGTTGTACGTCGTGATGGGGCTGATGCTCGTTGCCGGAGCCGTGCTCAACATTCTCTCCGGCCTCTTCCTCGGCCGGCGGACGCATCGCGTCTTCTCCCTCGTGGTCGCCGGCCTCGACTGCATGCAGATTCCCTTTGGCACCGTGCTGGGCGTCTTCACGATCGTTGTGTTGTTGCGCAACTCGGTGTGCCTTTGGTACGAACAGGAGGAAGGATGAGGGCCGAAGGCCGAATCTCGGCCTTCCCCAACAGCTTGCCGATCGACTCGCGGCGGATGTGCAGGTTGTCGACGTAGTCGGCATCCGTCAGCGTTGTCTGCCGTCGGTCGAATGCCCCGAAGACTCGTATCTGGTGCCGGGCGGCAAACTCGCGGAGGAAGCGTTCCGTCTTGCGAGCCGGCGTCTCGCGGCCCATCGCGCGGTACTCTGCCTCCGCCGAGGCGTACATCCATTCCAAGGGGGGAGTGAACACGAGGTCGACTTTCGTTCCGGATCGCGTCACCCAGTCGATGAATGCCTCAAAAGTGCGGCACCGTGCACCGTCCATCTGCAATTCCTCCACGTCGGCAAGCTTAATGGCCTGCGTGCCGTACTTTTGACGAATGCTCGCCGGAGTGGCGCATCCGCATGGTTGGCGACCACTGTGTCGAGCCGTCGGGATAAAGGATGTTGCACGTGGCCTCAAGAGACTTCTCGTCGAGGTGCCCATGCCGGAGCGCGTAACGTGCAATGAGCGTCTTGATCGCTAATTGCAAATAGCGGGGAGAAATGAGCTTGTCGTAGGGATCGAACCAACCCTTTTCCCCGGTCACACCGGGAACCGACCCGCTCGCGTTGTGGCCGGCGACAGGATGGCCGGGCCGTCTGCTCTCTGAAGTGTTCAGCCTCAGCTCTTTCAAGACGCGCATGAGAATCGGATGGAAGTCATGAATTAATACCGACCTTCTTTTTCCCAGCATCGTCCCCCACCCGTGCACTTCGAAGGGATCCGTTTCGGACGTCGCCCGGCTTCGCGGGCGAGCCGTACATGCACATCGCCTCTTCCAGGTCGCCCCCCGGGACCGCTCCGTTCAGCATCGTTTCACCCGGAAAGTTTGCTGAATGAAACGGCGTACAGATGCTCGAGCCGAGCACCAGCACGTCGATCGACGTCTGACTATGGATCAGCTCTTTAAAGACGGTGGGGACGCTGAAATCTTCCCCAACCGCATGCGGCCGTCCTGTCAAAAGATCCTGCAGGATGAGGCCTTCGTAACCCGCCAGCGCAGAGGTCGTGCTCCGTCTGAAGAAATGAGCCGGATCGACCGCCCAGTTCACGACGGCCATCGCCAACACGAACGGCACAAACAGACAAAGTCGCAGCAACAGTCGCGGCATGTGATGCTTAAAACTGAAAGTAAATAAACGGAGGCCCGCCGAATTGCCCACAGATGAGAATGACCGTCACGAGCGAGAAGTAGGCAGCCCAGCGGAGGGTCGCCGGCCGTCTGGCGAGCCATGGCCGAAACGCGATTTGCCCCTGCACGACGTCGCCGATCTCCAACACGGCAATCGCCCCCACGGCGACGGCAAAATCGAACGGTGAGAGATACGTCAAACAGGTTTTGAGCAGGGTCCGCATCTCGAAGAGTGGCTGATCGACATGCGCGACCAAGTGGGTCGCGATGTTGGCCATGATGGCTCCGGCTTCGCTCAGGCTCGCCGAGCGGAAGAGGATCCATCCCACGCTCACCGCGAGAAACGTGCAGGCCACGTCGATCGCGCGGGCCACGCCCTCGAACCGCGCGATGCCGGTGAAGTCATACAGCGCCCGCCAGAACCGGCTCGTCACTCGCCCCAGGATCAAGAGGACGCCGTGATACAAGCCCCAGACGACATAGGTCCAGTTCGCCGTGCCACAAGCCGCTCAAGCCGAAGACGACGAGGATGTTGAGCACCCACCGCCGCGGCGAGACGCGATTGCCGCCCAGCGGAATGTAAACGTAGTCGCGAAACCAGGTCGACAGCGAGATGTGCCAACGCGTCCAGAACTCGCGGAGGCTTCGCGAGTGGTACGGGGAGCGAAAGTTCTGCACCAGCGTGACCCCCAACACCTGGCTGGCGCCGATGGCGATGTCGGTGTAGCCGGAGAAATCACAGTAGAATCTGGTAGCCGAAGGCGATCGTCGCCACGAACAGCGAAAGGCCCGAGACCCCCTCCGAGTTCGCGTAAATCGGATCGACGAGGCGGGCGAGCCGGTCGGCGATCACCACTTTCTTGAACAGGCCCCAACCCATCAGCTTGAGGCCGTCGGTCACTCGCCGGTACTCAAACGGCGGGAAGTCGCGCAACTGCGGAATCAGGGCGCCGGCCCGCATAATGGGACCGGCCACCAGATGCGGAAAGAAGGCCACAAACGTGGCAAAGCGCCGAAATGCCGTTCCGGCTCCTGCTCCTTCCTATAGACGTCGATCGTATAACTCAGCGTCTGGAAGGTGTAAAACGATATGCCCGCCGGCAACAGGAACGGCATCGGAGCCAAGAGCGTCGAACCCCAGGTCTGGTTGATGGTCCGCGCGGCAAAACCGTAGTACTTGAAATAAAACAGGAAGCCGAGATTGGCGGCGAGGCTCGGCAGGATCAACCGCCGCCGGATCTTCGGATCCGAGACCCGTCCCAACAGCAGTCCCACCGAAAAATCGACGATGGTGGAAGCCAGCAGCAAAATCGCGTAGGGCGACTCCCAGCACATGTAGAAGTAGTAGCTGGCGACCAACAGCAGCAGCCACCGCCACCGGTTGGGAGTGCTCCAGAACGCCGCGCAAACGACGGTGAAAAAGACCAGGAAATGGAACGAATCAAATCGCACGGCGGGCCAGAGATGTTTTGGAGCCTGGAGCGGCTAATTTTAGCACACACGAAGTATCCACAACACGCGCCGCCGACGCGGACCAATCGCAATCTGCAGTCGGAAGGAGGACAGCGGCAGGAAAAAGGATGAACAAAAAAGTAACCCGCTCCGTTTCACGGTTGGGCGGCGACAAGTCTCGAGGGGCAAGCTGCCGGCTTGCTCGTGCAGAAAATGGCCGCACGAAATTTGCGGGTGCAATGTGTCGTCTTGCAAAGCCGGAATTCGAACGAGAATTCTCACATTCGGACAAGGACGGGCAAGCTGGCAGCTTACCCCACGAGAGCGTTATCTCGAATCGTCGCGCTTCGTGGGAGTATCCGTTGGTTGTTCGTGCGGCGGCGGACGGCGAGTGCGGGCGATTGGGCGATAGATATCGAAGCGGCCTTGCTGCAGGTCGGTCAGTTGAATCCACCGCGCCGTCACTTTTTTGTAGCCGTTGGAGTTCTGATGGTAGATCTTGATCGCCGTGCCGCTGTCGTCGAGTTGGGCCACGACGGCCGTGTGGCGGTGGGACCGCATGGTATAAGTGCCGAAATTGCCGTCGGGGCCGGAAAGCAGCGTGTCGCGGAACTGGACGATGTCGCCGGGGCGGACGTCCTGAATGCGGCCCGTCGTCTTGAAGGGCCCTCCTTGCCGCTCCAGGACGAAGACCCGCTCGCCCCAGTTGAGACCGTCGGCCGGCTCGTCGGCCGCATCGGAATTGCGGGGTCCGTGCGTCTGGCCGCCTGCGGACTGGAGCGCGGCCACGACGAGCGTGGTGCACTCGCCGTTGCCGACGCGCTTGCCCTTGTGCTCTTTGCAGAAAGCCAGCACGCGGTCGCCGAGCGTCGAGGGTTCGCCGGCCGTGCCGCGCCCGCAGAAAGCGGCGGTCACGCACAGGCAGGCGACGGCGGTCCGCACGACGAATCGCGAACGCGTCACAGGAGTCCTCCGACGAAGAAGAACGCGCCGATCAGGCCCAGGGCGAGGCTCGCCAGCCACAAGGGGCGTTTCTTGGTTAAAACGGCGACGGCTGCCAGCGCGATGGCGATCTGAAACAACGTCACCGCGCGGGCCAGAACCACGTGCTCGTGCATGTGTTTGCCGGACTCGGCCTCCTTGGCCTCGGCTTCTTTTTTAATCTGTTCCATGTCGGTTTTGTACTCGAGCCGCCTTCTGCGTGTCTTTGCCCTCAATCGTTTTGCCCATCGCCACGATCAAAGCCAGCTTGGTCGAGAGGACCGACTCTTTGATGCTTTTGGCCTGGTAGAAGTTCCACTTGTCCGAGGCTTCAATCTGCTCGAGCACGGCTTCGTTGGCCGCGTGGCCGGCGAACAGCGCCGAAACGGCCGCCACGACGGCCAGGATCGCCGTGCTGAGGGCGACCTGCATGTTGAAGCCGCCCATGTGAAGAGTGGTGCCCCTCGGCCGCCTCGTGGATCGTCTCGTGCAGGTGCTCGGTCGGGACTTCGATTTCCTCGGGCATGGTGGTGGTCTCCTTATTTTCGTGGGGCGAGCTGCTAGTCTGCCTAACTCGTGTCCAAATCGCACCGGTTGAGGGTGCTGACGTTGATTCCAATTCGCCTTAATTTCCGCTTCGTGGTTTTGCTGTGGGCTCGGCGCCAGGGCGTTGCGTTGCTGGTGGTACTGGAGTCGGTCGGCGACGCGGTTGATCAGCGTTTCCGCCGACTTGGGATCAAGCCACCAGGTCTGGACGATGGCGTCGACGGCCGCGTGCACCTGGCACACCGTCACCTCCGGATTTTTTTCCCTTCAACCGTTGGCAGGCTTTTGCGAGGAACAGGTAGCTGACGGTCGAGAGAATCAGGTGCCGCTTCAGGCCGATCCAGCGGCGGCCTTCCCAATGATCCAGGCCCACCTCGCCCTTGTGATCTTCAAAACAGCGCTCGATGCGCCGCCGGGAGAACGCCACACGCAACAGAGTCCTCAGCGGTGTCTCAGGCGGCGCATGGCTCAGGAAGTATTTGACCACGTCCGTCAGGGGATTTCGACAGACCAGCAAATGAAACGGACCGGTCGGCAATCCGTTCTCGTCCTTGAGGAACACGAGCACGTGTTTGACCTTCCAGACCATCGGCCCTTTTTGCCCGTCCTTCACGCACCAGGTTTGCCAGCTCTGATCTTTCAAGCTCGGATCCCCGTTGGCCAGCTGTTCCACCGTTCGAGGCACCGCGCTGCCGGCGCACAACCGAGGCTTTTTGCCCAAGGGGCCACGTTTTCCCCGGCGATACGGGCGCTGTGTCGTCCGAGGCGGGTCGATCCAAGCCATAAAACACTTGGGGACTTCCCCGACGAATTTTTGCTTCCGCTGCTGCAATCCCCTCAGAAACGATGGTTTGCTCCCGTACCATTCATCGAAGACCAACCATTCGAAGTGCAGGCCGTTGGCGCAGGCTCGATCGTACAGTTCCAGGGCAATGTCGCTCTTGGGCCGATAAACCACGTCCTCCGGGATCCCGGCGGCACGACAACGGGTGCGATCCTGATTCCAGCTCTCCGGCAAGTACAAGTCGCCGTCCAGCAGGCAATGAAAATCGCCGGCCGCGTAGCCCAAATGCACCGTGATGATGCTGTTCTCCTGTTTTCCCACGGACCCGCAATATTGGCGCTGGACGCCGGGCGTCTTGTCGCCCTTCTTGACCCACCCGGTCTCGTCGATCAGGCCGATCGTTTCCCGATGAGCGTGCTCCGCCGCAACGATCTCGGCGACACGCCGGCGCATGCGATCCTCATCCCATTCCAGGTGCGTGAGAAACTCCTGCAGCGTCCGCACGGGAACACCCGCCGCCAAAGCGATCGGCTCGACACTCTTTCGGGGCAGTTCCGACAACTGCCCGCGCAGGTAGACGGGGAAATGATCCCTCGTATCGCGTCGGGCAAAACAATCGGAGAATCGATTGAGATACGCCGCCAAGATGGGTTCCAAAGAACGAATCTGCTGGGCATCCATGCCTGTCCCTCCGCCAAGACCTCCAAGGCTGGCAGATTCGCTAATTATCCAAAACGACGCAAGAGCGAGTTAGCGCTGTCGTACTAGCTTGCCCGTGCCATTCCTATTTAGAGTTTTGAGGGCAAGCTGGCAGCTTACCCCACGTAAAGAATGGCAAGCTGGCAGCTTGCCCTACGGTTGTTCGTGATTCGTTTTGTGCAATTCGCCGTTGTCTCCGGTCTGCTTACCCGTCCATGATCTAATCGAGGGCCGAAACGGCCGCAAGGAGCATTCTCGCGTTCGGGAGTTGCTGTGTCCGGATTTTTGCTGGTCTGGCTGGGCGCTTTCGGCACGCTTGTCGTGAGCCTCGGTCTGTTGTTGCTTTATTTCCGGATCCTTGGCTCGGACCTCGAGCTCAACAGTCGGCCGGCGGAATTGATTCTCGCGTTGGTGACCTCGGCCGCCCAGGCGGGCGGATATTGGGCCATGCAATTGCTCCTCAGGGGGTTGCCGGCCTCGCTGGCTCGGGTGCACGCGGAGACGGTGATTCCGGCTTGCGCCGTCGTGCTCTTCTACAAGCTGGCCCACGTGATGAAATGGGACCGATATGACGTGCTGGGTCTGTTGTCGTTCCAATTCGTGGTCTATTTGATCGCGTCGCTGCTTTTGGATCGAGAGATCGGTGCGGCGGTGTTGGTGCTGTCGGCCTTCGCGTTGGCCCTCGTGCTCATCGGCGGAGCCGCGAAACAGGTGTGACGAGAGGGCAGAGGGCAGAGGGCAGAGGGAGAGGGCAGAGGGGAGAGGGGAGAGGGGAAAGAAATGCTGGACGCTCGGGAATGGATTGAGACGCTGGGACTTCAAGCCCCATCCGGAAGGGGGATTCTTCCGCGAGACGTATCGCGCGGCCGAGACGATCGCGCGAGAGCACTTGCCGCCGCGCTTTTCGGGCGACCGGGCGTTTTCGACGGCGATCTATTTCCTGCTGGAGGGTCGGGACTTCTCCGCGCTGCACCGGATCCGGCAGGACGAGATGTGGCACTTTTACGACGGCTGTCCGCTCCTGGTCAGCAGCATTTCGCCGGAAGGAACACTCTCTGTCGTGCGGTTGGGACGGAACGTGCAAGCGGGTGAAGTGCTGCAGGCGGTCGTTCCCGCGGGTTATTTTTTCGGCGCGGCCGAGCGACGCTGATTCGTACTCGCTGGTCGGCTGCACGGTCGCGCCGGGGTTCGACTTCGCGGATTTCGAGTTGCCGACGAGAGCGGAACTCGTGGGACGTTTTCCGCAGCACGCGGCGATGATTGACGAATTGACGCGCGACTCGTCAAGAGATCCGACGAGCCGGCGGGTTTAACCCGCCGGTCTGCGCTTTTTTGTCCGGTTGCGAGCTCCAGTCGTGGCTGCGTTCGAAGACCGCCGGGGTCAACCCGGCGGCTCGTCATTCTTTTAATACCGACCGGCGTCTCACGCGTGCTTGAGGATTTCTTTCACCACTCGGCACTTCGCACCGTCGGTCAGCGTGTGGGCCTGGCCGTTGGAGAAGTAGGTGAGCCGTTCGGCGTCGAGGCCGAAGAGGTGCAACAGCGTGGCGTGGTAATCGTTGGGGCTGACTTTGTCGACGGCCGCGCGGTGGCCGAAGTCGTCGGTCTGGCCGTAGGTCATGCCGCCTTTGAAGCCGCCGCCGGCCAGCCAGATGCTGAAGCCCTGGCCGTTGTGGTCGCGGCCGTCGCGCCGCCCGCCTGCGTCACGGGCAGGCGGCCGATTTCGCCTCCCCAGTGGACGAGCGTGCGTGTCCAAGCAGGCCGCGCTGCTTGAGGTCGGTGACGAGGGCGGCGGCCGGCTTGTCGGTCTTCGCGCAGCAGGCGGCCAGCCCGCCGCGAAGGTTGCCGTGCAGGTCCCAGATCTGGCCGGCGATGAAGATCTGCACGAACCGCACGCCGCGCTCGACCAGGCGGCGGGCGATCAGCAAGCCGCGTGCCGTATTCGCGCGTCTCCGGACGGTCGAGGCCGTACATGTTTTGCGTGGCCAGCGTCTCCTGCGAGACGTCGAGGGCCTCCTTGGCGGCCGACTGCATGTGGGCGGCCAGCTCGTAGCTGGCGATGCGGGCCTCGAGGTCGGCCTCGCCGGGATGGCGTTCGAGGTGCCGGCGGTTGAGCCGGGCGAGAAAATCGAGGTTTTGCCGCTGCAGGTCGCCTTTGAGATGCGGGGGCGGATCGAGGTTGAGAATCCGCGGCTCTTGCGCGCGGATCACGGTCGCCTGGAACAGCGGCGGCATCCAGCCGTTGGACCAGTTCCGCACGCCGTCGACCGGGTGTCCGCCCGGATCGGGCATGGCGATGTAGGCGGGCAGGTTCTGGCTCATCGAGCCCAGGCCGTAGGTGAGCCACGAGCCGAGGGCCGGGCGGCCCGGCTGCGCGCGGCCCGTGTTCATGAACCAGATCGACGGCTCGTGGCCGTTGATGTCGGTGTGCATCGAGCGGACGACGCAGATGTCGTCGACGATCTTGGCCGTGTGGGGCAGCATTTCCGACAGCTCGGTGCCGCACTCGCCGTGCTTGCGGAAGCGGAAGGGGCTGCCCAGCAGCTTTTTGCTGGCCGCGTTGATGAAACTGTAGGTGACCTCGCCCGAGTAATCGGTGCCGCTGAATTTCGTGAGCAGGGGCTTGGGATCGGTGAGATCCATGTGCGGCGGGCCGCCGTGCATGAAGAGCGAAATCATGGCCTTCGCCTGCGGCTCGGCCTTGGGCACTTTGGGCTTGAGGTCGTAGGTCGGCGCTTTCTTCGGCACGTTGGCCGGCATGCCCAAGAGCTGCTCTTGGTTCATCAACCACGCCAGGGCCACGCTGCCGATGCCCAACGCGTTGCGGGCGAGAAACTCACGGCGGGAAGTCGAGGTGAGAGTTCCGAACGTCATGGAAGAAATCCTGTGGCGGATGGCAAGGCGGGGGAGTCGAAGGCAAGGATGAAGGCGGAAGCGATGAATCAAAGGCCTTTCTGATTCATCCTTCCGCCTTCATCCTTGCTCTTCTGTCAGTCGACGTACAAAAATTCGTTGGAGCTCAAGAGGGCCTGGCAAAAGTCGGTCAGTGGTTGGAGGGACGGCTCGGCGGCGGTCGAGCGCTGCATGGTTTCGTATTTCAGGCGTCGGTTCTTCTTGGCCGGTCGCGGCGCGGGCGTGCTTTTGCGGACGCATCGGAGCGGGAGCGGCTTGGGACTTCAACTCGTCGGTCTGCAATTTCAGGAAAGCGAGCGACTGGTCCATCTCGGTCGCGTCGGGGGACCGGCCGAAGGCCAATTCGAAGGCGAGCGAGACTTCCCGCCGCAAATCGGGGCCGGCGTCGCGCTTCAAACGTTCGGCGAAGCGGTCCGCCTGTGTGAGCGTGAACTCGCTGTTCATCATCATCAGGGCCTGCGGAGCGGCGGTCGAGGCGATGCGGCGGTCGCAATTCGTTTCCATCACCGGCGCAGTCGAAGGCCCGCAACAGGGCCAGCGGCTTGCTGCGGCGGACTTCGATGTAGACGCTGCGGCGGAACGCCTCGCTGCCGATGGGAACATCGGCTCCTGGTTCATTGGCGCCGACTCTTGTGTCGACACCGACGATGACCTGACCGACGGCATCCTCTTTCACGGGGACCGGCGGGCCGTACATTCTCTCGAAACCGCAGCCGCTGGCCGCCAGGACCGAATCGCGAATGATCTCGGCATCGAGCCGGCGGACGTTCATCCGCGACAGGAGCAGATTATCCGGGTCGGCCGCGTCGCGTTCTGGCGTGCGGGACGAACTTTGGCGGTAGGCGGTCGAGGTGACGATCATCCGCTGCAGCCGCTTGAGATCCCAGCCGCTCGAGGCGAACTCGTCGGCCAGCCAGTCGAGCAGTTCGGGATTGGTCGGCCGCTCGCCCAGGTGGCCGAAATCGGACGGAGTGCCGACGATGCCGCGGCCGAAATGGAGCAGCCACACGCGATTGGCCAGCACGCGGCCCACCAGCGGGTGCCGCCCCGACATCAGGCGGCGGGCGTAAGCCAGACGGCGGCCGGTGGTCGGCAGGTGTGGGTCGCGCTTGGCGATGTCCCCCTTTTGCCCCTCGGCCACGCAGACGGTCAGGTCGCCGGGGGTGATCTCGTGCTGCGGCTGCTGGTAATCGCCGCGATAAAACAGAAACGTGGCCGGGACTTCGCCGGGATTCTCGGTCAAGACGCGCAGGAACTGCTCGGTCGGCATGCGAGCCCGGATCGCGGCGATCTTGGCCGCATCCTTCTTCAACTCCTCGGACGCCGGCGGATCGTACTGATAGAGCGTGCCGGCGGAGATGTTGATGTTCGGATACCGGCTCAACAGCGATTTCTGTTCGGCCGAGCGTTTGGCCGCCGGCGTGTCGAAGGCCGCCTTGAGCTGCTTGGCCAGCGGCGGTTCGAACTTCGCCAGCTCTTTGTCGAGCGCGCGGGCGATGTACTTGCGCTGCTTCTCGGCGTAGGCGGTGGCCGCCTTGTTGGCCTCGGCACTGACGGCGACGACGCGGGCGCGGTCGGCATCGGTGTAAAGCGAGACGCGGCGCTGTTCGGGGACGCGCCACTTCTTCCAGTTGAGAGCTGGCTCGAACACGGCCCGCATGCGGTAGTAATCGTCCTGCAGGATCGGGTCGTAACGATGATCGTGGCACTGAGCACAGCCAACCGAGAGGCCCAACAGCGACGTCGAGACGATCTTGATCGTGTCGGAGACGACCTGGTTGCTGGCGACGGGAAGGGCACCGCGGGCGGTGGCCGTTCCGTCCGCCGCCATCCGCAAAAAGCCGGTGGCCGCGAGCTTTTCGATCGCCGACGGGGAGAGGTTCTTGTACGGAGGCGTGACCAGCTCGTCGCCGGCGAGTTGCTCGATCACGAATTGGTCGAACGGCTTGTCGGCGTTGAACGAGCGCATCACATAGTCGCGGAAGCGGAACGCCTCCGGACGGACGCGGTCCTGTTCGTCATATCCTTCGGAATCGGCGTAGCCTGCCACGTCGAGCCAATGGCGGCCCCACCGCTCGCCGTAATGGGGCGAGGCGAGCAGCCGATCGACCAGCCGCTCGTACGCGTCCGGAGCGGCGTCGGCCAGGAAGGCGGCGACATCGTGCGGCGTGGGGGGAAGTCCGACCAGATCGACGTAGAGGCGGCGGATGAGCGTTCGCTTTTCGGCGTCGGGTGAGAAGGCAAGCCCTTTCCGCCGCATGGCATCGAACAGAAAGGCGTCGATCGGCGTGCGGACGCGGGCGTTCGCGGCGGCCGCCGGTGTTTTCGGCCGGTGAATGGGGCGAAAGGCCCAATAATCGCGATCCTCGTCGGTGACGAAGCTGCCGGATCCGATGTTGGCCGGCTCGCTGTGAGCGGTGGGAGCACCGGCGGCGATCCACGCCTCGATGGTGGCGATCTCGGCCGCGGAAACTTTCTGTTCGCCGGGAGGCATCTCGCCCGATTTGAGCCGATCGAGCAGGTAACTCTGGTCGGGATGTCCGGGAGTGATGGCATTGCCCGACTCGCCCCCCTGAACCATGAGGCGTCTCAGGCGGAGGTCGAGTCCCCCTTTGCGGACGTTCTGGCTGCCATGACAGTCGAGGCAGTGCGCCCGGATGATCGGCCGGATGTCCTTCTCGAACGTCGGCCGATGCGGCGGCAGGGCTCCCGCTGCCGCGGAACCCGAAAGAAGCGAAGCGATTACAAGCAGCGCCGCGGCCGATCCGCCGCAGATGCGGCGCGGCAAGCACCGCCCTTGCCGGGATTGGGGACAATCCATCCAAGTTTGTGCATATCAGGATTATCGGGCCCGCGGCCCAGCCACGCAAGGCCGGCTCTCGATCGAATGTTTGTGCAGACTTTGGCGGTCGTACGGCGAATTGTTTGGGGCGAGTTTGTTTCGGAAATTCGCATGTGCGGAACGTTTGCCGAGCGCTCGGCTCGGCGGTACGCTGGCAGCCCGCAGAAGTGGTTCTCTCAAAATGGGCAGATTTGACTGACCTCTACTGCCTTGGTACTTTGGGACGTGCTAATTTCGTTACACTTCAGGCAACAGGGCTGTTGCCGTAAGGGGAGACCACTTTTTGATGGCCACGCGAAAATCACAGTTATACTTGGCACGCCGCGAACGCCAGATTTTGGACACGCTCTACCGCATGGGTGAAGCGACTGTGACGGGAGTGTTGGCGAACATGCCCGACCCGCCGAGCTATTCCTGCGTGCGGAGCCTGCTGCGAATTCTGGAGCGCAAAGGACACGTCAAGCACAAGAGGCAAGGCGCCCAATATGTTTACGTGCCCTCTCAGTCCTGTGAAAAGGCCCGCCGTACGGCGCTTGAGCACGTCGTGAAGACGTATTTCGACGGATCGATGGAACAGGCCGTCGCCGCCCTGATTGACATTTCGGGCGTGGACGTCTCGACGGAGGGCCTGAACCGGATTGCGCACCTGATCGAGGAGTCGCGCAAGGACGGAAAATGACCGCCCGCCCGCGGGCGTGACTTCGAGGCCGGATCAACGGGGGAACGATCGATGCGGACGGCGTCTGGCCGTCGGTCGATTGAGATGAGGAACGGAATGTCCGGACGATCCTGCCCTGTTGGTGTGCGCGCTCGGACCTGCGGTCGCCTCGCAATTTGGCCGGGCTGGCGGCGTCCGCCGGTTACGTCTTGGCCTTTTTGGTATTGGGCCTCGCCCCGCGGGAGGCGGCGGCCCAAGTCGCCGTCGCTGTCGACGCCAAGACCGCTCCCAACGGGGCGGTCGACCGTGGCTTCAGCATCGTCTATGACGATCGCTTGAGCGAATCGCTGGCGAAGTTCGACGGCTTCGTGCAGGCCAAGGTTTGGGAAAAGGCCTTCCTCATCCTGTCCGACATTCCCGAGGACAAATGGTCCTCGATGTTGCCGGACCGACACGGATTCATCCGGCCCGCCTCGCAGCGCGTGCGCCAGACAATTCTCGACCTGCCGGCCGCCGGCCGCGAGGCGTACCGCGTTTATTTCGACGCCAAGGCCCGTCGCCTGTTCGCGTCGATGCGGACGGCGACCAAAGAAGACGACGTCAAGATCGCGCGGACGATCTATGACCGGTACTTCATCACGTCGGTTGGCGACGACGCGGCCGATCGGCTGGCCGAAGATTACTTCGAGCACGGGCAATTCGCGGAGGCGGCCGCGTGCTGGAAATCAATCTTCGAGTTCCATCCCGACACGAACCTGCCGGAGCCGAAGATCTTGTTCAAGCAGGCCGTGGCCCTTCATCGTGCGGGGCTCGACGGCGAATTCCGCATCGTGCGCCAGCAGTTGCAGCAGGGGTTTCCCGGCACGCGGCTCGTCTTGGGCGGGCAGGAAGTCGCTGCCGACGATTATCTCAAGGGACTCGAGAGCGAAGAAAAGCCGTCGCGCCCGGCACGGGACACGACGAGCGCCGATTCCTCCTTTTCGGGCCTGGCGCCTGCGGACGGTGCGCCAGCCTCTTGGCAGTTCCGATTCCTCCAAGAGAAGGACCTGGCGGCGATCGAGGAAGCGATGCGCAACTGGTACGGTGCGCCGGCTCTCACGACCGTGCTGCCCGCGGCCGTCACCGACGGCGAGCGGGTCTACGCCAACTGGCTCGGGGCCACGTTTGCCATCGAACTGGCGAGCGGAAAGACCGCCTGGAGTTCGGAGCCGAACGTTAAAAACATCGTGTCGCAACTGCGATCGAATAACGGTCGCACGATGCTGTTCACGACGAACGCGGGGCAATTCGCACTCTGCCTGGGCCAGGAGGGACCAGGGAAGGGGATCGTCCTCAGCGTTTCGCCCAGTCCGAACCAGTCCAACCGTTTCCATCTCGTGGCTCGCAACGCGGCCACGGGCAATGTGCTGTGGACGACGGACCCGTCGAACTCCGACCTCGGACGCGCCTCATTTATCGGCACGCCGCTCGTTGACGGGAATTCCGTCTTCGCCTTAAGCCACCAAGTGACGGCGGAGAACCCACAGGGGCGCTTCCGCAACAATGGGGCGATCGCGAGCCAAATGGTCCTGCGGCGTTTGGATCTGCAGACGGGAACCGAGATCTGGCCGCCGCTTCCGTTGGGGACCCCGCAATTCGTGGGCGATCCCGACTGGGGACAGCAGTCGCTCCCGATTCCCTCTCTGGTCATGTCGGGAGGTCGACTGTACGTCTTGACCAACGACGGCGCCTTACTGGCCGTGAACGTCGGCCGCCACCAGATCGAATGGGCCTATAAATACGAGCCGCCTGCCTCCTCGGGCAACCGCCAGCGATTTTTCAATCCCACGAGCGCGACGGGACGCCACCTGCGCTCGACGGGACCGATCGTCGTGCGGGACGGCGTGGTCTATTTCAAGGAATCGACCAGCCCGACGCTGTATGCCCTCGAGGAGTCGGGGCCGCGCCTCCGCTGGAAGTGGCAGGATTCGGAATTTGCCAATCTGATCGGCGTCGACAACAGCGACGTGTACCTCTTTTCCAACGAACTGTCGGCCATCAACCGCACGCAGCCCGAGACACGGTGGTCGAACCGGCTGACCGTCGATCTGCAAGGCGTGGGAGCCCAGATCGGCAGCCGCGGCGTGCTGGTCTTCACGCCGCGGGGACTCTTCGAGCTTTCCAAGGAAACCGGCGACGTGCGCCGTATTTTCCGCGGTGCCGACCTGGGAGCGGCCGGCGGCTTCGTGTTGGCGGCGGGGAAGCAGATCGTCTGCGTTTCCAACCTGGCCGTGACCGCTTATCCCGCGGGGCCGGACAAGTGACGCAGTGCCGGACAAGTGATTCGACAGCAACTCAACCAGTGACGCGACAACCAGGGGACGAACCATGCGTGCCAACCTTCTTGCACACGCCCTCATCCTGTCGGTTCTGCCGGCGACCGGTCTCGTACTGCTGCTGAACGGAACCGCGGCCGCCGCCGATGAGTTCGATCACATCACCGTCACGGCGAGCGGCCAGGCGTCGATCAAGCCCGACGTCGCCGAAGTCCGCGCGGCCGTCACGGGAAGCGCGGCCATGGCCGCTGACGCCTTGAAAAAATTCCACGACAATCGCCGGCGAGCCATCGAGGCGATCAAAAAACTCAAGCTCGAAAACCTCTCGGTGGAGGGGGGCGGCCTGTCAATGACCTCCGCCAGTGCCAATGCGAATCGGATGGTGCAGATCCTGGGCGCCAATCAGAACGCCGGCACGCCGGGCCACATCACGGTGACCGAAAACCTGGTGCTGCGGCTCTCCGCGATCGATCGCATGAAAGAAGGCGAACCGGCGAAAGCCGTCTCGTCGATGATCGACACGGCGAAAGATGCCGGTCTGACGCTGGGAACTCCGGGCGGCATGCAGTCCGAATTGGTCCGCTTTCGTTCGACGAAGCTGGAGGACGCCCGCACCGCCGCCATCCAGAACGCCATGCAATCGGCCCGCCGCAAGGCCGACGCACTGGCTACGCTCTCGAAGGCAAAAATCGTGCGGATTGCCTCCTCAAGGGAAGTGACCGCCCCGCCGGTTCCCGCGAGCGTCAGTAACCCTCTCTCGAGCTGGATGGCGATGATGGGAATGGCCGAATCGGGACTCTCGGCGGACGCCGACGAGGCCGCCTCAAACGTGCTCAAGCCGATTCCCGTCAACGTCACGATCGAAGTGCAATTCGCCGCCACCGGAGGGCAATAGGATGCAGTGCCGACAGCATCGGTCGCTTCGCGCGATGATCCTCGGTGCAATCGTCTGTGTCACGTTGCCCCAGTTACTCGTCGCCGCCGAGCCGCCGCAAGGCAAGATCAGCGTGAACGGAATCGGCACGGCGGAGGTCAAACCCGACGTGGCCGAGGTCCACACCTCGGTCGTCGGAAATGCGACGCTGGCGGCCGACGCCATCAAAAAGTACCGCGAGAACCGCCGCCGCGCGTTCGAGTTGCTGCACAAATCGGATGTCAAAGGTCTCGTGGTCGAAGGTCGAGGTCCCCTCGTGACGTCGGTCACGACCAACAACAACCAGCAAAACGGCGCGGTCTTTTTCAATTTCAACGGCGCGGGTCAAGCGAACCCACAAGCAGTGGGAATGAACTGCACCGAATCGCTCGTCATCCGGGTGCCGCAGATTGATCGCATGAAACACGAGGACGTGATCGACGCGGTCGTCAAGATCCTCGACGTGTGCAAGGACGCCGGGATGATCGTCGCCAGCGTGGAATTCAAGTCGACCCAAATGGAAACGCACAAAGCGGCGGCCCTGCGCGGCCGTCGACGCCGCGCGGCATAAAGCGGAACTGTTGGCCGGTCTCGCTCATGCCCGCGTCGGGCCGGTCCTCTCGATTCAGGAAACCGCGGCGGCTCAGGCTGGACTCGAAAACCTCGTTCAGGCCGCCTCTGATTCCGATACAGTCGGCACTATCAATGGAATGAACATCCAAGTCGCCGCTTCGAACCCTCTAGCAGCGATCACAGTGCGTGCGGCAGTGAACGTCGAATTTGCACTGGAAAGGGGCAACTGAATGATCAGTTCCATTTTCGCTCCGGGGCGAGCTGCCACCTTGGTTGGATTGTTGCTGTCAATCTGTCTCACCGAAACGCGCGCAATCGCCGGGCCGCCCAAAGACATCCGCCCCAAACATGTGACTGACAGTTCGCTGCGGGCCGTGATCAAGGGGCTCGACTATCTCGCCCGAATGCAAGCCCCCAACGGGAGTTGGCAGTCGACGCAGGACGGCAGCTCCTATCCGACGGCGATGACCTCTTTGGCCGGAATGGCATTTTTGGCAAACGGAAATACGACCAGTCGTGGTCCTTATTCTGAGTCGGTTCGCAAGGCCGTGCGGTTTGTCGTGGCACAGCAGACCGCGTCCGGCCTGATCACGGTCGGCGAGGAATTGGGTCGTCCCATGTACGGTCACGGCTTTTCCCTGTTGTTCCTCTCGTGTGCTTACGGCATGGAAACCGACGCCAAGGTCCGCGACCACATCCGGGAAGTGGTCACCAAGGGGATCGCGCTCACGGCCTCGGGGCAGAGCGACGCGGGGGGCTGGATTTATTGGCCGGGGGGCGGAGACGAAGGGAGCGTCACCGTCACGCAGATGCAGGGGCTGCGGGCCGCGCATGAGGCAGGCATCACGGTTCCCAAGCAGACGATCGCCAAAGCCGTCCACTATCTCGAGATGTGCAAGCAGGGTGACGGCGGCATTTGCTATTCGCTCGGCACGCAGGGCGAATCGCGGCCCGCGATCTCGGCGGCCGCAATCTGCTGCCTGTACTCGGCGGGCGAATACGATTCGCCGCTCGCCAAAGCCTGCCTCAACTATGTCGAAAAGCAGATGAAGCCCCAGTTGGGCTCCCAGCTCAAGGGCAACTGGGGACACGATTTTTACATGAACCTGTACGCCGCCCAGGCGTTTTACCAGGCGGGGGACAAGTACTGGGATGAATACTTCCCGCCCACGCGCGACGAACTCGTGCGTTTGCAAAAACCGGATGGAAGCTGGAACTCCGACGGAATCGGCCCCGTCTTCGACACGGCGGTGGGACTCATCATTCTCCAGCTCCCGTACAAATTCCTGCCCATTTACCAACGCTGAAATTCCGCCGGCTTTTTGACCGAGGAGATCGAGTTGAATCCGCACGAAACGCTGCCCGACCTCGACGCCCTGGAGAAGCTCCGCGATGCGCACGCCCGCGTCCGCGAGCAGATCCACGCGGTCGTCGTCGGTCAGGACGATGTGATCGACGAACTCATGGCCGGCATCTTTGCCGGCGGGCATTGCATCCTCGAGGGCGTTCCGGGCCTGGCGAAAACTTTGCTCGTGCAAACGCTCGCCAAGAGCCTCTCACTCGAATTCGGCCGCATCCAGTTCACTCCCGACCTGATGCCGGCCGACATCACGGGGACCGAGGTGATTTACGACGACCGCCAGTCGGGCCATCGCGAATTCCGCTTCGTCCACGGGCCGATCTTCACGAACCTCCTCTTGGCCGACGAAATCAACCGCACGCCGCCGAAAACGCAGGCCGCCTTGCTCGAGGCGATGCAGGAACGGCACGTCTCCAGCGGCACGAAGCGGTATCCGCTGCCGGAGCCGTTCTTTGTGCTGGCCACGCAGAATCCGATCGAGCAGGAGGGGACCTATCCGCTCCCCGAGGCGCAGCTCGACCGTTTCGTGATGAAGATCATCGTCAGCTATCCCACTCCCGAGGAGGAACGGCGGATCTACCGCGTGACGACCGGGTCCGATCACACGGAGCCGAAACGGGTCCTCGACGGACTCGAAGTGCTCGAGCTGCAGCGGCTCGTCCGCCGCATTCCCATCAGCGACCTTCTGATTGACTACACGATGGCCTTGATCCTGCGCCACGCGTCCCAACAGCGAAAAGCCAACCGATTTCGTCAAACGCTGGGTGATGTGGGGCGTCGGCCCGCGGGGCGGACAGTGGTTGATTCTGGCCGCCAAGGCCCGGGCCGCGCTCGACGGGCGGCCCGAAGTCGGCGCCCAAGACATTCAGGCCATGGCCCCATCAGTGCTCAGGCACCGCATCGTCCTCAACTATTCGGCCGAAGCCGAAGGACAGAATCCCGACACGGTGATCCGTCGGCTTCTGGAAGTCACCCCACTCCAAGGTACGAGCACCTCCGTCAATGGCCAGTTGGAGCGAGTTCTTAAAGCCTGAAGTGATCGCCCGGCTCGCAGCGGTGGGCCTGCATTCACACACCGCCGTCGAGGGGACCGTCTCCGGATTGCACCGCAGTCCGCTCAAAGGCGTCTCCCCCGAGTTCGACGATTACCGGGAATATTCCTTCGGCGACGACCTGAAGAACCTCGACTGGCGCGCCTTTGCGCGTTCGGACCGGTTCTACATCAAGCGGTACGAGGAGGAATCGAACCTCCGCGCCTGGATCCTGCTCGACGCATCGGCCTCGATGAAATACGGGCGGAAGGGGACGACCAAATTCGCGCAGGCGGCCACGCTGGCGGCCTGCCTCTCGGCGATGCTCATCAAACAGCGCGACGCCGCCGGCCTCACGCTGTTCGACACGGCCGGCCGCCTCGACGTCCGGCCGAGCGCCCGTCGCTCGCAGCTTCTCAAAATTGTCGAGGTCCTCGAAGGGGCCGCTCCCGGAGGAAAGACCGACCTCGGAGCGGTCCTTTCCGCCACGGCCGATCAGATGCGTCGCCGCGGCGTCGTGATCGTACTTTCTGACCTCCTCACCGATCTCGAGAGCTTTTACGTGGCCCTCGGCAAACTCCAGCACGCGGGGCACGACGTCCTGGTGTTCCAGATGCTCGATCGCGACGAGCTCGAGCTGCCGTTCGACGGCTCGGTGATCTTCCGCGACATCGAGGGGGACGACGAGCTGTTTGCCGAACCGCGCGCCTTCCGCAAAGCCTATCGCGAGGCGATGCAGCAATTCATCGGCGAAGCCGAACGACGCCTGCGCGTCTGCGGCATCGATTACTTGAGGATTCTCACCGAAGACGACGTCGGCGAAGTCGTCAGTCGCCACCTCTATGACCGCATGCGACGGGCCCCGTTGCAACATAAGGGACGGATGACCGCGCACTAATGACCTTCCTTTCTCCACTCTTGCTCTCGGGTCTCGCGCTGGCGTCGGTGCCGGTGATCATCCATTTGCTCAATCGACGGCGATTTATCCGCATCGATTGGGCGCCGATGGCGTACCTCAAGCTCACGATCCGCAAGAACCGCAAGCGGATTCAGCTCGAGCAGTGGCTGCTATTGGCGGTCCGCGTGTTGGCCGTGGCGGCTCTCTTCTTTGCCGTTTCCCGGCCGACGATCTCCAACAACGCGCTGGCCCAGCTTCTAGCCGCGCACGGCCGGGCCGCCCGCTTTATCGTGATCGACGACAGCCTGAGCATGGCGGCCCTGTCGTCGGGAAAATCGGCTCTCGCACGGGCGAAAGAGGCCGCGGTCGAGCTGCTCAAGCACGCCGAACCGCAGGATACCATCACCGTCATGACCTCGCTCGAGGCGGAGACGCCGCTCATCCGCGATGCCCACCGCGATCAGGCCGATGCAATCACGGCTGTCGTCAAATCTGTGGAACCGACGCAGGCGTTCGGGCAATGGGGCGGGACGTTTCGAAAAAATCGACGCGCAAGTTCAGCGATCGTCGCAGCCGGTGCGGGAAGTCGTGCTCATCACTGACCTGCGCGCCGCCGGCTGGGATGCCGGCGTGAGCGACGTGGTCGACCGCTGGGCGGCCGGAAATGTTTCGCTGCGGATCATCGACGTGGGCGGCAACGTAATGGGAAACGTCGTCCTCAAGTCGCTCGAACAGACCTCGCCGATCGCGCTCGTGCAAACTCCGGTCAGCTTTCTGGCGCGGATCCACAACGACGGCAGCGACCGGATACCGGGTCAAGAGGGAACGCTCACCGTTGACGGCAAACCGCAGTCGATTCAGCTCCCCGACCTTCCCGCCAAGGGGGACGTTGATTTGCCGGTCACCGTGACGTTCGATTCACCGGGAATGCACGCCCTCGAGCTGACGCTTCCCCGCGACAGCCTGCCGGACGACAACGTGCGATCTCTCTCAGTCGACGTCCACAATTCGCTCGGCATCGAAGTCGTCGACGGCGAGCCCGACCCGCGGCCGTTCGAGAGCGAGACCGATTTCCTCGAGCTGGCCTACTCGGTGGGTCGTGCGCCGTGGCAGATCACGCGGATGACCGATTCCCAGTGGGCGTCCAACCCGCTTTTGGCCCCCGACGTCCTCGTGCTGGCGAACGTCGGCTCGATCAGCGAGCAGCGGGCGGCCGAACTCTCCGCGCAGGTCGAGGCGGGCCTGGGACTGATGATCTTTCTGGGCGAGCAGGTCGATCCGACCGCGTATAACCGGATTCTCTACCACGAAGGGCGGGGGCTCTTGCCGGCGGAGATCGTCCGCTATCGCGAAGAAGAAGCGACCGGTCTGGTGATTGAAAGTTTCAGCGATTCGCCGCTGGCGCCGCTCACGAAACTCAAGAGCGAGGCCCTTTCCAAGATCCGGCCCAAGCGGTTTGCCGAGGTCTCGGTCGCGCCGGAGGCCGGCGACGCGGTCCGCGTGCTGGCCCGTTGGAACGATTCGCGGCAGTCGCCCGCCATCATCGAAAAGCGCATCGGAGAAGGGCGCGTGTTGCTCTGGACGATCACGGCCGACAAGAAATGGAGCGATTGGCCGACCGACGGTTCGTACGTGTTGGCCGTGCGTCAAGCCGCAATGGCGATCGCCGCTCACTCCATGGACCGCGACAACGTCACGGCGGGACAGCCGCTCCGCTATCGCCTCGATAAGAAGGGGATCCCGCTCGCGGCCGGCGTGAAGTCGCCCGGCCGTGAGGATCCGCAGGTTGTCGCCGTCGACAAATCCGATCCGAAATTCCCGCAACTGCACTATGACAAGACGGTTCGCGCCGGCTTTTATCGCATGGAATGGAAGGACCCGGTGCAGGGGAGCCTGTCGCGACTGTTTGCGGTCAGCCCCGACATCCGCGAAAGCAATCTCGCCCCGATCCAGACGGGCGAGTTGAAAAACCTGATCGGCAAACTGAACCCGCAAGTCGTCCATCTCGGCGAAAAGCGAGCCGATGCGAGTGCGGCGGGGACCGAATTGTGGCGGACAGCCATTTGGGGACTTTTAGGACTGGTCGTGGTCGAAAGTTGCCTGGCCGCCTGGGTGGGCCGCGAGTCGCGGTAATTTCAACGTAGGGCAAGCCTTGATCAATCGGCTGCTGCAAATCCTGTTCGGCCTCGGCGACGCGCCCTTGGCAGGCAGCGGCCGCTGGCGGCTGGAATGGGGATCGGTCCCCAGCGGCGACCGTGCGCTGTTGTGGATCGTCGCCGTCGGTGTCGCGGCCGTCGGTATCTGGTGGCTGTACCGCGTCGAAGCGGCCAGCCGCCGGCCCGGCGTGCGGCTGTTGTTGGGTGCAATCCGGCTTGCGGTTTTGGCCGCCGTGGCCGTCATGCTGTTGGAGCCGATCCTGATCTTCAGCCACGTCGAGCACGAGCAATCGAACATGATCGTGCTGGTGGACAATTCACGTTCGATGGGCCTCCGCGACGCCTGGCAGGCGCGAATGCAGGCCAGGCTCTTGCCGATACGCTGCGCCTGTCGGACGGGGTGCGGGACCTGCGCAAGTTGACGCGGCTCGAGCAAGCCAGGCGGCTCCTCGACTACGGTTTGCTCAAAGAGCTCGAAGCAGGCGGGGACCGGCTCGTCCATGTGCATCCTTTTGCTGACCGCCTGATGGAACCGATCGAATACGAAGGGCCCGAATCCAAACTGGGGCGAAAGCGGCCAAGCCGGCTGCCAAACCGTCTCTGACCACTGACGGCCAAACGACGGCGATCGGCTCGGCTCTACGGCAGGCCGTGCTCGCCTATCGCGGGAAACCGGTCGCCGGCATCCTCTTAATCACGGACGGCCAGTCGAACGTGGGCGAGTCGGCCGTCGAAGCGGCCCGTTTTGCCGCCGAGGAGCGGATCCCCTTCGTGGCGCTGGGCGCCGGGACCGAGGAAGGGCCTCGCAACGTGGCCATCAAGAACATCGAGACGAGCCCCGTCGTCTTCGAGCGGGACCACAACAACGTGAACGTCATCGTCGAATCGAGCGGCATGCCCGAGATGCCGGCGACGGTCGTCTTCGAAAAACGCCGCATCGGCGAACAGTGGCAAGAGGTCGGACACGAAGAGGTCACGCTCCGCCGCGACGGCCGGTTACAGTCGGCATCGTTCCGGTATGCCGAGGAACAGCCGGGCCAGATCGAACTGCGGGCCCGCATTCTCGACGTCGGTCCCGAACTGACCCAGGACGACAACGTGCGCGTGGCCGAGATCCGCGTCGTGCGGCAGAAACTCCGCGTGCTGCTGGTCGCCGGCTCGACCTTTCCGGAAATTCAGTTCCTCCGCAATACGCTGTTGCGCGACAAGACGATGGAGCTTTCCACGTGGCTGCAGGCGGCCGACGCCACCTATGAGCACCCCGGTTCCGTCCCCATCCGGCGACTGCCTACGACGCAGGAGGAAATGAACCAGCTCGACTGCGTGATCCTCTACGATCCCGATCCCGAGAAATGGCCCGAGAATTTCCCCGATCTGCTGACGAAGTTCGTCGTGCAGGCCGGCGGCGGCTTGATCTACATCGCCGGGGAAATGCAGACGCTGCACAACTTCGAGCGGCAAGCGGAGCCGGGGATGAACTGGCTGTCGCTGTTGCCGGTGGTGCGGGAACCGGGCCTGTTCCAGACCGAAGTGATGATGAAACTCTCGGCCCAGACGCCGTGGTCGCTCGAGGCGACCCCCGAAGGCCGCCGTGATCCCATCTTCACGTTTGCCGAGGATCCTGATGAAAACCAGCGGATTCTCGAAAGCCTGCCGGGCATGTATTGGCACTTTCCCGTGTCGCGGGCCAAGCCGGGGGCGACCGTGCTGGCCCATCACGGCGACCCGCGGATGCGGAACGAATACGGGCCCGACGTCCTCTTGGCGACGCACCTGGCAGGGCCGGGGCGGACGTTTTTTGTCGGTTTCGACAGCACGTATCGCTGGCGGTATCTCGACGACAAGTACTACGACGGCTTCTGGACGAGGATGATCGACCGCGCGGGGCGCAACAAACAATTGGGCGGGAATTACCCGTTCCGGCTCGCGCTCGACTGGCCCAATCCGCATCCCGGCACCAAAGTCACACTCTCGGCCCGCTTCAACGACACGGCCGACGTCGATCCAGCGATGACGGCGCTCACCGGCGAAGTCGAGCACGGCGATGAAGCGCCGCAGCCTCTCACGCTCACGCCGGGCAAGACGCCCGGCACGTTCGAGACATCGCTGACCTTCACGCAATCGGGCCCGCATACGATCCGTGTCTGGACGGGCGAATCGCGGGAAGAGCAGAACGCGAAGGCGGCCACGCTGACGGTCGACGTCGAACTGCCCAACCTCGAATTCGAATCACCCACTCTCGACCGCGGCCGCCTGGAAGCGATGGCGAACGCCGCCCACGGTCTGGCGGCTCCGTTGGCGCAAGGACTGGAGGCCGTGAAGTCGTTCAAAATCGGCCGGATCGACCACGTGTACGAACAGCGAAAAGAAATCTGGGACTCGCCCCTCTTCTTCGGTTCGATTTTCGTGTTGTTGTGTGCCGAGTGGATTTTACGCAAGCGGTTCCGCCTGATTTGAAAGCGTCGCGACGAGAATGGCCCTGGCGATCACCACACGCGATTCTGAACTCGACGTCCTGCGTCAGCGGCTGACGGACCGCTTGCAGACGTTGCGAGGGCAGGTCCGGTTTCGCCTGTGGCTGGACTTGGCGGCACGGCTGCTCGTCGGGCTCGCGGCACTCGCATTCGTCTCGTTCACGCTGGATTGGGCGTTCGAGCTGAGCCGTGGCGCACGCGTTGCATACATCGTGCTGGCCTGCGGCCTGGTCGGCTGGACGGTCGTGAAATCGGTCTTGGCCATCCAGCGCCTGCGATTGGAGCCAATCGAGTTGGCCGCCGAGCTCGATAAAGCTCGGCGATTGCCGGCGTCCCAATGGATCGCCCCGCGGGTGGCGACCGTCCTGCAGCTTTCGGATGCACATTCCCGCGAAGCGACGTTCTCGGTGCCGATGGTCGACCGGGCGGTTCGAGCGAGTTCGCAAGCACTCGATGGGATTGATTTCTCGCGGCGTCTGGACGAGCGGCAGCTTCGGCAGTCGTTCCTGCTTTTGGGCGCGGCGATTTTGGCGCCGTTGTTGTTCGCTGTCATCCTTCCCGGAGAGCTGTCGTCGCTTTGGGCGCGGCGCTGGCTCTTGGGATCGAATGTCGGCTTGGCCACGGGACACATCGATCGACGTGCTGGGCCTTTCGGACGGGCGTTTGATCGTGCCGCGGGGCGAGCCGGCCTCGCTACGGGTCGCGGTCCGGGATCGGCACGCCCCCACGGAATTGATCTGGATTCGCATCACGGCGCCCGACACGCCGCCTGAAACGGCGACGATGGTGAAATTCGCGGCGGGCGATTTCCGCTTTGAGCTGCCGCCTCAGCAACAGACGATCGCCGCCGAGGTTTGGGGAGGCGATCGCCGTGTGGGTCCGATCGAGATCGTGCCGGTCGACCGGCCGCGAATTGCCCGCTTGAGCCTCGTCTATCAACATCCTCGCGACAAATCACCACAGACGTATTCGTTCAGCGGAGAAGAAGGCAACATCCGCCTGTTGAAGGAGACGAAAGCCGAATTGACGCTGGCGGCAAACGTCGATGTCGCCACGCTCGATGTCTCCGCGGATGGATTCACGAAAGCGGGCGCCCCGTCGACGCCGAAGTTCGAGCGGATCGATGACCGCACGTTCCGGGCAAAGTGGATCCATCAAGGCCCGTTACAGTTAAAGGTCGGCATGGTTGGCCGCGACTCGCAATTGGCCTCGCGGCCGGAGCCGAT
The DNA here is from genome assembly GCA_963833105.1 of uncultured Planctomycetaceae bacterium. Lineage (GTDB taxonomy): Bacteria > Planctomycetota > Planctomycetia > Planctomycetales > Planctomycetaceae > DASPSM01. The sequence continues at coordinate 44,031 of CAWHWU010000014.1, read as the reverse complement.
CGCGATCGGCTTCAAGGAGGACCGGCCCCCCCGCGTCACTCTGACGCATAGCGGCGTCGGAGCGAGGATCGCACCGTCGGCAATCATTCCCTTTAAGGTTGCCGTGCGAGACGATTTCGCCGTGACGCGGACAGCCCTCGTGTTCAAAATCGTCCCCAATCCGGCAGCTTCCGCGGAGGCAGGCGAGGGGCGGCGTCCAAAAGTCCCGGAACTCGCGGCGGTGGTTCTTCTCGACGGCAAGCAGGGCCCGCTCGAGCCGACGTTCGACGGGGAGCACGAATGGGACCTGGAATCGCTCAAGCTCGTGCCGGGGGACACGGTGAGCGCGACGGCCGAGGCGACCGACGACTGTTACACCGGACTGCAGACATCTCGGTCGCGGACGCTCACGTTCCGCGTTGTTTCGCGGAACGAGCTGTTCCGCGAAATCTTGCTCAAGCAACAACAATTGCGGGCCCGCTTGCGGAAGGCGACCGAGCAAGCTGAATTGTTGCGACAGTCGATTGTCGCGGCCTCTCTGCCGGACGACGGAGAGGAGCTGTTGCGGCGGCACAACCTGATTCAACGCGAAGTCTGGCAGGTGATGCACGGCATCGAAGATTCGGCGACGGAAATGCGGCTCAATCGCCTGGGGGGCGCGGAGACGCACGAAATCATCAACCGCACGGTCATCGCACCGCTGGAACGGCTGCATGACGACTTGCTCACGCGCCAGCGTCAGGGGCTCGAAGCGGTCAAGCAGCCCGGCGCCGATACGCAGGAGCAACTGGCATCCCGCGAGCACGAGATCGTCGAAACGATGTCGAAGATCCTTAAAAGCATGTCTCAGTGGGACAGCTTTATCGACGTCGTCAACCAGTTGACGGAAGTCATCAACCTGGAAAACCTCGTCCGCAACAAGACCGAGGATTTCAAGAAAAAACAATTCGATTCGATCTTTGATAGCAAGTAGACGGCCCGGTATCATGGTACCTGCGGTTAAAAATTCAACCGGACGTCGCAAAACCCTGGGGGCTGACATGGCAAGGCACGCCGAGTCGAACCGGTCGGGAACGGGATGGCCGAACGCCCTAGTCGGAGTGCTGGGGCTGAGCTTGGGCCTGATACTCGTGGGGGCTCGCGCAGTTTGCGGAGCGGACCGGGCGCCCGTGAATGCTCCACGCCCCGTCCCCGCGGCCACTGCGAATGAGAAGAGCGCCGCGCCGGTCGTCGATCCGGCTGCCCGTTCGGATCGGCCCGTCACGGCCGAAGAGAAAATCAAATTCGAGCAAGACAAAGCGCACGCCCACATGCGGGAGCTCGAAGGCCGGATGTTCCGGGTCGCCGAACTGTTGCGGCCGACGCAGCCCGACGACTCGGCCCGGTTGTTGATGGGGGTCACCCGCTCGCGGGAGCAGCTCATCGTCGAGGAGATGCGCGAAGCCTCCGAACTGATCGGCACGCTCGATCTCAACAAGGCGAGTGCCGAGGAGAAGGAACTCGTCGCGAAGCTCGAGGAGCTGAAGCGGCTGTTGCTGACCAACGATCTCGACCTGGAACTCAAGCTCGAACAGTTGCGGAAGATTCGGGAAGCCCAGGACGCCCTGATGAAGCTGACGGCCCGCGAACGGCAACAGCTGGCCCAGACGCAGCCGTTGGCAAAAGCGTCGAAGATCGATCCGAACGCGCTCGCGGCCCTCAAGATGGGCGAACATCGCAACCAGCGCTCGGGCGAAGACCTCGAACAATTGATCAAGCGGCTTGGCCCGCACGCGGCGCCGGCCGCCGGAGCGATGGGGGGTGCGTGCCAATCGATGGGGGGCGCCTGCCAGGGGCTGGGAAGCGGCAAACCCAAATCGGCCGGCGATTGCCAGATCAAGGCGATCACGAAACTGAACCAGGCGGCCGTCGCGCTCCGCGAGGCCGAAGACCAGTTGAAAAAAGAGATCGAGTCGCTCGCCCGCCAGCGGGTGATGGAAAACCTGACCAAGATGATCGCCCAGCAAAAGCAGGTGCGGGAAGCGACCCGGCGACTCGTGCCGCGCGTTGCCGAAAAGCAGCGGCAGGCGCTGCTCGCGGTCCGGCAACTCGCGCCGCTCGAGGAGACGATCGCCGGGCTGTGCCGTTCGTCGATCGAACTCGTCGAGCTGACGCAATTCAGCGTCGTTTTGCCGAGCGCTCTGGGCGCGATCGAGGGGGACATCAACTCGGTGGCCGATTCGCTCCGCGATGCCCGGGCCGACGACGAACTCGTGGCGAAAGAGCAGAAAATCGAGAGCGACCTGCAAGCACTCTTGGACGCACTCAAGGACCTCGCGAACATGTCGAGCACGCCGTGCCGCTGCAAAGGGTGCAAGGGAGACAAGAACAAGCTCTTGTCCGAAGTCCGCATGCTGCGGTGGATGGAGTCCGCCCTCAACAAGGACACGCGCGTCGTCGACCGCTCGAAGCTCGAAAAGAAAATCGCCGCCGGCGAAGCCAATACGCGGACCCACGACCTGGGTCGAAGGCAGGAAGAGCTCCGCAAGATCACGGCACGGCTGCACGCCATGACGTGTCCGCACTGCTTACAGGAGGACGGCGGACTATGAAGCGGAAGAGTGGCGAGTCACCCGCTCGCGGGTACCCGTGGCGAGTGGCGAGGCAAAGCCGCGAGTTTCCGCCCTCGGGAACGTGGCGCTCGCGGTGGCAATTTTGGCGAGCGCGTGCCGGCTTGGCCTTTGCCGGCGACAACGGGTCGGCTCCGCGGCCGAAGACGCCCGAAGCAGGTCATCCCGCGCACTGCCGCGGCCGGCAAGCCTTCGCTCAAGGGGCTGGTCAAGCCGGCCTTTGTGAAGGCGCCGTTCGTGCCGGCGGCGAAATCGGCCCGGCTGCAGCAGTTGCAGGCTCTGGTCGACTCGAAAGACTGGCTCAAGGATCCGTTCCGGCATTTGCAGACCGACATGGTGGAAATCGTCGATGACCTGGCCGACGGCCAGACTCATACGCCGGCGCACGTCTCGCAGCCGAAAATCATTTCGCGGCTCGACACGTTGATTGAACTCTTGGAGAAGCAATGCAAATCGGGCGGTGGTGGCGGAAATCCCAACTCGCCGCTCAGACGCTCGGTCCTGGCGGGTGGCCCCGGCGGCATCGGCGACCTCAACGCGCCGCGCAACAGCCGCCGCAAATGGGCCGAGCTAACCCCCAAAGAGCGGGAACGCATTCTGCAGTCGCGGACGGAGGGATTTCCCGCCGGCTATGAAGAAATCCTCGGAGAATACTATCGGCGATTGGCGACAGAGGATTCGGTCCGGGCAATCGCTCCCTCCGGACAGAAGCCTGTCTCCGGGAAGGCGCCTGAACGTGCGGTATCTCTCGCCGGGGAAGGTGCACCGATCTTTCGCGCTCGGAGCCGCTCTCGCCCTTGTGTCGTTTTGTCCGGCACGCCGGGCCGCGGCTGACAGCGTCGAATTGGTGAGCGGCGAAAAGATCGCAGGAATCGTCCGTCGCGTCAACGACGGCAAGTTGACGATCGCGATCAGCCATCCGGTCGCCGCGCCGCCGGAAGACAAGTTGTTCAGCGCGATTCTGAGCGACATTAAAAAAGCAGAGAAGCCCAAACCCGAAGATCTCCGCATCGTTCCGCTCTCCGACGTGGTCCAGATCAAGTTCGAGGCGGTCACCGACCGTTCGCTGACCACGCGGCCCCTCATCGATAACGACCGGGCCCGGAACGGCCGGCCGGTTTCCGCAAGCCTGAAGCTCCGCGCCGGCTATCATCGGTTCCTCTTGGCTTATTGGCACCATAGCGGCGGCGCGTTCGTCCGTCTGGCACAGAGCCACATGGAAAAGGAGAACGAGGACAGGCAGCGGTTCGTTCGCGGAGACATGCTGGCCCATCTGGGCTCGGGCGGACGCGAGACGCCGTCGCCCGGTCTCGATAAAGAGGGTTATCGCCTTCCCGAGACGCTTTCCAAGGAAGTGGGCCCGCAGGCCGAGTACTCGGTCCGCCGTCGTCCGGACGGTCACCCGTTTGAGAAAATGACCGACGTGCTGGCCGCCACGTCGATCGTCGGGCAGGGGACTCTGGACCGCATTTCGACCTCTCCGTTCCCCGACGAGAGCGACAATCTCGCCCTGCTGATTACGGGCTACCTGCATATCCCGATCGACGGTGTGTACAAGTTCGTCCTGGCCTCCGACGGCGGGAGCCAACTCTACGTCGGTCAGATGCCGGCCGGTTTTCGCGCGCTCGACAATTCGGTCACGGCCGTCCTTCCGTGGACGATCACCCTGCGAGAAGGAGGGAGTCTTCAGGGCACGATTGAGAAATGGAACGATGCGAAAATCGACGTCCGTGTCGCCGGCGGCCACGGGCCGATCGCGCTGGCCATTCCCGTCCCCCGCGTCATGAAGGTCTGGTTGAACAAAGAGAACGCCAAAACCCCGGCGGGACGCGAGGACAAGATCGACCCTGCAGAGCTCGCGACCGGCAAAGATGTCGTCGTGGCGCGCTCCGCGTCGGGTGCCATCCAGCACGTGCCGGGGCGCGTGCTGGGAATCGAGGGGGAGTCACTCGTCGTTCAATTCAACGGGCAAAACCGCAAGATTGCCCTCTCGAAAGTGGCGGGGATCTACCCGGCGGGCGAGCCGTCGGCCCCCGCCGTCGATGAGACGTTCCATGAAATCGTCGAGGTCTATGGAGGGATCAAGATTCCCGGCCAGCTCGCCTCGCTCGACGCCGCCACGACGAAAGTGCGGACCCAATGGGGCCAGACGCTCGCCTTCAAGACCGAAGAGTTGGTGGAAGTCGCGATGAAAAACGGTAAGGCGATTTCGCTCACCGAACTGCAGCCTCGCGAGGTGCAGCAGGTCCCCTTCTTCGACCGGATCATTGGTTATCGCGTGAACGAATCGCTTTCGGGGGGACCGATTCTGCTTCGCGACGGCAAGCATAGCCGTGGCATCAGCGTGCACGCGAAAACGGTCCTCACCTACGCGATCGGAGGACGGTTTCAACGCTTCCGTGCCAAACTCGGGTTCCAGTTGCCGGAAGGGGAGTTGGGCGACGCGTCGATCCGCGTGCTGGGAGACGACAAGCCGCTTTTCGTCAGGCAGAGTCTTCGCGGAGACGAGCCCGTCGAGCCGCTCGATCTCGACATCTCAGGCGTCGAGACGCTGACGCTTGCGGTCGATTTCGGCCGCCATGAGGACATCGGCGACCGCGTCGTCTGGGCCGACCCGACGTTGATCCGCAGTGAAACGGGTCCGTATGTCCGAGCACAGTCGGACGCTCACGCGAAGTGACGGTCGCCGGACCACGTCAACGTCACACGAGCTCGGCCAGCGAGGCGCCGTTTTCCACAATGTAGCGCGGACGACCGCGGGGGTCGAGATACGTCGAGTTGGTGGGAACGCCCATGTGATGATAGATCGTCGCCGCCAGATCGCCCGGCGTGACGGGGCGATCCTTGATTTGTCCGCCGTCGGCCTCCGTCGAGCCGATCACCTGACCGTGGCGGAAACCGCCTCCGGCCAGGAGCATCGACATGCAGACCGGCCAGTGGTTGCGGCCGTCGGTGCTCCCCTGAGTCCCCATCTGCGGAGTGCGGCCGAACTCGCCCATGGCGATCACCAGCACGTCGTTCAAGAGTCCCTGTTCCTCGAGATCGAGGACCAGCGTGGTGAGCAGGTGGTCGAACAGGGGGAGCAGGGGCTCGAGACCCCGCTTGATTCCTCCGTACGGTGGAACGTTGTCGCCGTGCGTATCCCACGTGCCGGAGGCCCCGTGGTAGCTCAGGTCGAGGGTGACAAACGCGACGCCTGCCTGCACGAGCCGGCGGGCCAAGAGCGCCTGCTGACACCAGAGATGCTTTCCATAGCGAAGGCGGACTTTTTCGGGCTCGCGCGAGAGATCGAGCGCGTTTTGGGCCCGCCGTCCCAGCAGGAGGTCGGCCGCCTGCTGCTGGTAACTGTCGAGGGCCTCCATCGAACCCCCCGCATCGAGATCGGCCCGCAGGCGGTCAAAACTCCGCAACAGATCGCGCCGGCGATGAATGCGATCGGCATCGATGCCGTGGGGTAGGCCAAACAGATTTCCTCCGCGACGAATTCCCGTGTCGACGCCGAGATCGGAGTAAACGGGCAGCCGGGCTCCCGCGTTGGCGATGAAGGGATCGTATTCCTTTCCCAGCCAGCCACCCCAGGCGATGTGCGAACGGGCTTTCATGAAGGCGACGTAAGGGGGCATCGCCGGGTGATTCGGGCCGCGCATCTTGGCAATCACGGAGGCGATCGCCGGATACTTATCACCGTTACGGCTCACCCGCGGTGCCGCGTCGATGTTGCCCGTCTGAAAGACCTGATTCGGCTCGTGGTTGCTGTTGCGGGCATCGACCGAGCGGATCAGCGTGAAGCGATCGAGCAGGGCGGCCTGCTTCGGCAAGTGTTCGCAAATGTTGACACACGGCAACCGGGTCGGAATGACCGAGAACGGGCCTCGATTTTCGTAGGGGCGCTCGGGTTTTGACGTCCCAGGTGTCGATGTGGCTGGGACCGCCGGCCATCCACAAGAGAATCACGCTCTTGCCGTTCTTGCGCCTGCCTGTCCGTCGGGCCCGTGTCCGTCGGCCCGCGCCCGCAAGAGGTTCGGCAGCGTCAGGCCGGCCATTCCCGCAAGCCCGGCTTTGAGCATGCCGCGACGGCCCGCGAAGACGAGGCCCTCGCGCTGCCGGGCATTAAAGAACTGAAAGGCATGCGCGTGATTGTGTCGCGGCTCGTTCAGATTCATCGTCATCACGAGTTCGGCCAGGGGCGGTTTGCAGGTTACTGGCAGGGATCGTCGGCAGGGTCTGGCACATCGCAAGATAACCGAAGTCGCCTCGCGAGAAAACGGTCAGCGAGCCGGCGGAGGAGACATGGGCCAACTCTTCCTCCTCCATGTTGGTTGGAACGTTGACCCGTTATGCTGGAGCCAATTCCCTTTTTTTGCCGTGAAAGTAACGACGGATCATGAGCGCCGGTCAACCATCCCGACGAATCGCCTCGATGGATCAATTCCGCGGCTACACGGTGGCCGGGATGTTTCTCGTGAACTTCCTGGGCGGCTACGCGGCCATCCATCCCGTTCTCAAGCACAACAACAACTACTTCAGCTATGCCGACTCGATCATGCCGAGCTTCATGTTCGCGGTCGGTTTCTCCTTCCGGCTGACGTACTTGCGACGGCGCTTGCAATCAAGCCGGCTGCACACGGTCTGGACATACGTTCGCCGGAGCCTGGCGCTTGTCGTCGTGTCGCTGGTGATGTACGGCTTTGGCGGACACTTCAAAGATTGGCCGGTGTTCGACCACATGCCGGCCGAGTTTGAGCCGTTTCGCGTCAAGGCGCCACCGTCGAAATCGTTCGATCTTCTCGTGTCGCAAACGCGGGAACAGAACCCCAAAGCCGACCTCCGTCACGTGATCGAAGTGGCGTCGAAAACGGGCGAGACGCTCAACGACGACAAAGCGAAGAAACCGGAGATCGTCCAAAAAGCGGCCCAGGCGGCGGTCGACGAAGGACGCGACTTTGTTCAGCTTGTCGTCGACCGCAAAGCGGCCTGGGAAGCACTCAGCCCGACGAGCCGGTTCCTGATTCACTGGCGGATCTTTGCCGCGAAGCTGCTCAAATCCGATTTGTGGGAGACGCTGGCCATTATCGGGGTCACGCAGATCGTGGTGCTCCCCTTCATCGGCTGCGGATTCCTGACCCGTTTTCTGGCAATGATCGGGCTGGGAGTGGCGCATTGCCTCCTGTCGTATTGGATCAATTGGGACTTTGTCTACGCGCTCAACGACAACTGGATGTCGAAACTCTGGATGACGGGTGACAGCCGAAGCTGGGATGGCGGGTTCTTCGGCCCGTTGAGTTGGGGCGTCGCCATGATGGGCGGGACGCTCGCCTATGACCTGGTCGCCAATTCGGCATCCAACAAAGGAGCGTTTGCCCGACTGATGGTCTGGGGCGTCGTCTTGATGGGCGTCGGTTACTCGCTTTCGTGCTTGACCCGGGCGTACGAACTCTCTCCCTCCGAGATCACCGCCCGCAAGGAGCGGCAAATCCGCCAGGACGCGGAAAAAGTCTGGCTCGGACGCGTGATCGAACGACAGGAAAAGCGGCTTGCCGAGCTCCGGAAGCCCCTCGACGACTTGCAGGGTCCGATTGCCGACGAAAAGCACAAAGATTTTCTAGCCGTCTACAAGGAACTCGGCTCCCGTTCAGAAAACCAGGGTCTTCCGCAGAGGACCGTGGTCGATCTGGCGGAACGGCAACAAAAAGACTCTCCACTTCCCAACGCCCACTTGCACGAGTTGGAGGAGAAACAAAACCAAGAGAAAGCGAAACTCCAACCGGCCATCGACCGGCTGGAGGCGACGATCGTCGTCTTGCGCGACCAACAACAGCGCTATCCAAGTCTCGAATTGGCCGAAAGTCCGGTGCTGCCTTCGTGGGAGCGTCTCAAAGGCCGGAAGCTCGCCGACCTGATCGTCGAGTCGCCATTCGTCCGTCCGCCCAAGGACGATCCCCGAATTGATCCGCCTCCGCACATCGAACACCGGGAGTGGAACTATTGGATGATGGGCAAGCGGATGCCCAGCTTTTCGTTCATCACGTTCGCCACCGGATTCGCGTTCGCGCTCTATGGTCTGTTCGTCATTGCCTGCGACGTGTTCGGATTGCGGGTGGGCATCTTCACCACGTTCGGGACCAATGCGCTGGCGGCCTATTTCCTGCACCACGTCGTCGAAGAGGCCGTCAGTCCGCTTGTTCCGCACGATGCACCGCTTTGGTACTGCCTGGCCGGCCTTGCGCTCTTCTTTGCCGTCACCTACGTGCTCGTGCGGTACCTCGAGAAGCGGAAAATTTATTTGCGGCTCTGACCGGATTTTGCCGTTACAAGCGTTACGTTCGGAACTTCGGCCATTCGTGGTCGGATTCGCGTAAGTTTTCGGTTTAGACCGGTTGGTTGGTCGGGCGAGTGAACTATATTTCACGCGCTCTCGATTGCGCCGTGAGAACGTCCAACCGGGGCCGCAGACACCCGACGGAACCGTTGTGTCTGACGCCGAATAGCCAGGAGCAGGCCGCGTGAAAACGCAGGTTTCCAAAAATCCGACAGACAATCGGCGTGCCGAAGCCCAAGCGGTGATCGACATCCTCAACCGCTGGGATGCACGGATGAACGGCCACATTACGCAGAAGCGGGCCCACGAGCGGATTCCGTATGCCGGCCGCCTGTGCCTGTTTCCGTTCAGCCGTCACGGCACGGTCGACGCGGACCGGCAGGGACTCACGGTCTGGGCGCGCAACGTCTCGCCCAAAGGGATTGCCTTCGTCCACAAGGGACACATCGACTGGAGGAGGGTGCTCTTCTGTCTCGACCCCGACTCCGGTGAAGCGACGTGGATGCACGCCGAAATCGTCCGTTCCCGGAAAGTCCACAACGACTTTTGGGACTACGGAGCGCGGTTCATTCGCCGGGCGCAGCCGGACGAATCACTTCCGTCCCTCGACGACATCGCGAGTTGAGCGACGGTTTCCGGCGCGCTTCTTTGAAAAAGAGCGTCGCGCCTGCCCGGGCGAAGTTGCCAAATTGCAGGCGCGACCCGAAAATAACGTCCTCTTACGGTCCTCAAGGAGCGACGTGATGGCGGACGCACGAATTGAGATCGATGGGCGCGGCTACTCGTTGCCGATCTTGGTCGGAACGGAAGAAGAGCGCGGGATTGACATATCGACGCTCCGTTCGCAAAGCGGCGTGATTACGCTCGATGCGGGCTACGGGAACACCGGCGCCTGCGAAAGCGCGATCACCTTCATCGACGGCGAGAAGGGGATCCTCCGCTACCGCGGCTATTCGATCGAGCAATTGGCCGAGTACGCCCAGTTCTCCGAGGTTGCCTACCTGCTGATCCACGGAGACTTGCCGAACCGCGAGCAATTTGCCGATTTCCGTGACAGGCTAACGTACCATAGCCTGATTCACGAGGACATGAAAAAGTTCTACGAGGGCTTCCCGGCCGGCGCTCACCCGATGGCCATTCTCTCGTGCATGATCGCGTCCCTTTCCACGTACTATCCGGACAGCACGGCCAACAACGACGACCTGAACATCATCCGCGTGCTCGCCAAAGCCAAAACGATCGCCGCCTACGCGTACAAAAAATCGGTGGGACAACCCTTTATTTATCCCCGCAATGACCTCTCGTACTGTGCGAACTTCCTGCACATGATGTTCGCCTTTCCGACCGAGCCCTATGTCGTCCCCAGGACGATGGAAAGCGCCCTCAACAAGCTCTTGATCCTGCACGCCGACCATGAACAAAACTGCAGCACGTCGACCGTCCGCCTGGTGGGAAGCAGCCAGGCGAACCTGTTCGCCTCGCTTTCGGCGGGGATCTGCGCCTTGTGGGGACCGCTGCACGGCGGCGCCAACCAGGCCGTGATCGAGATGCTGGAAATGATTCAGGCCGACGGCTGCAACTACGAGAAATACGTCAATCTCGCCAAGGCGAAGGACTCGAACTTCCGCCTGATGGGCTTCGGGCATCGCGTCTATAAGAACTTCGATCCGCGGGCGACGATCCTGAAGAAAGCAGCCGACGAAGTGCTGGCCCAAATGGGGATCAACGATCCGCTCTTGGAAATTGCCAAGCATCTCGAGGAAGCGGCACTCCGCGACAGTTATTTCGTCGAGCGGAAGCTCTATCCCAACGTCGATTTCTACAGCGGCATCTTGTACCGGGCCATGGGCATTCCGACGAACATGTTTACGGTCATGTTCGCCTTGGGCCGCCTTCCGGGCTGGATCGCCCATTGGAAAGAGCAACGGCAGGAGACAGGCCGCATCGGCCGTCCCCGCCAAATCTACGTTGGCCCCAAAGAGCGCAAGCTGGTCCCGCTTGCCCAGCGCTGAACGTCAAATGACCAAGGCGTCGTCGCGGAATCAGTGCCGCTCATAGGTGCCGATCAGTTCGCCCACTCCCAGAATGTGGCCGTCGAGCGCTTTGAGGACGTTGCTTTTCGTCAGACCGGCACTCAGCTTCAAGTCGGCGTCGATGGCGTAGAGCTTGAAGTGGTAGTGGTGCACACCGTGCCCCTTTGGCGGCGCGGGCCCGCGGTAGCCGACCGTTCGTCCGTCGGGCCAGGAATTCTTGCCTTGTAGGGCGCCCTTTGGCTCGCTGAGCTGGGCCGACGTTTTGACCCCTTCGGGGAGCGAATGGACCGAGGCCGGAACTCCATACAGCACCCAATGCACCCACGGTTCTGAGGTCGGCGCGTCGGGATCGTCGCAGATTAAGACCCACTGTTTCGTGCCGGTGGGAGCGTCCTTCCAGGCCAGAGGAGGAGACACGTCCTGCCCGTCGCCTGTGTATTTTGTCGAGATCGGCTGTCCCTCTTTGAACGCCGAGCTTGTAATGGCGATTCCCTGAGTCGTCTTCATCGGTTGATCTCCTGGGGATGAAGCCGGTTGTGAGGCACCGATCCTTTGAACTCTGTCGGACTTTGCCGGCTCCCTCCCGAGTTCCCGCGGCGTGCAGGAGGCAAGTCCCGTCAGGGCAGCCAACAACAATACTCCGGCAAATCGCCGGTGGAGATTATTTGTAGCAATCATTGGTCCATCACCCGTATGATTATAGCGGCATTGCGATAGCTCGCTCGGACCTTTGAAAGACATTCGCCATGACCACAACGAGGAATCCATGATGATCGCTTTGAAGCGGATCTTGCTCCCGACCGACTTCAGCGAGTACTCGGCGGCCGCTCGCAATTATGCCTGTGCTTTTTGCGACCAGTTCCATGCGGAACTGCATTTGCTTCATGTCATTCAGGACCTGGCCCCCTTGGCGCCGGAGCCCGGCGTCATGTTGCCGCCGCCCGCGGATTACCTGAAAGAAATCGAGGACAACGCGACATCGATGCTCGAGCGGGTGCTCGATCCCCAGTGGTCGGCCGGCAAATCGATTATTCGCGTCATTCGCCAGGGCCCGCCGTTCCTCGAAATCGTGCGCTATGCCAAAGAGACGGCGATCGACTTAATCGTAATCGGGACACACGGACGCACGGGACTGGCCCACGTCTTCATGGGAAGCGTTGCCGAAAAAGTCGTACGGAAATCGCCTTGTCCGGTCCTGAGCGTGCGGCATCCGGAGCATGAGTTCATTGCACCGTAAGGCTCGATGAAAGGCCTCGCAATGAAAGCCATGGTGCTCGAAAAACAGGGTGACATCGGCAGTTCGCCTTTGCAAATGCGCGATGTGCCCGAGCCCGAGCCCCGCGAGCGTGAAGTCCTCGTCCGCATCCGGTGCTGCGCTTGCTGCCGGACCGATTTACATATCATCGAGGGTGACCTGCCGCCGCATAAACGGCCGGTCATCGTCGGCCACCAGGTTGTCGGCACCGTCGAGCGGCTGGGACCGGGCTGCCGACTTCTGAGACCGGCCAACGCGTCGGCATCGCGTGGCTGCGAAAAACGTGTGGTCAGTGCGAATTCTGCCGCTCGGGTCGCGAAAATCTGTGTGAGCAATCGCTCTTTACCGGCTACGACGGTGACGGAGGCTACGCAGAGGCGGCGGTCATCAACGAAGAGTATGCGTATCGGATCCCCGAGACGTTCGACGATGTGCAGGCTTCGCCGCTGTTGTGTGCGGGGATCATCGGGTACCGATCACTCAAACGGAGCCAATTACCGCCAGGCGGACGCTTGGCGATGTATGGATTCGGCTCGAGCGCCCACATCGTGCTGCAGATCGTGCTGGCACGAGGCTCTGAAGTCTACGTTGTGACGCGCGGCGAGTCGCATCGCCGACTGGCCCGTGAGATGGGGGCGACCTGGGTCGGTGCCGACGTCCGCGAGATGCCACGAAAAACACATAGTGGCATCATGTTTGCACCAGCCGGAGAGCTCGTTCCCGGTGCGCTGGCCCAGTTGGAGAAGGGGGGAACGCTGGCGATGGCCGGAATTTATAGTTCCCCCATTCCCCAATTGGACTATCAAACAGATTTGTTTTTTGAAAAGACCCTCCAATCCGTCACTGCCAACACGCGAGACGACGGCCGTGAACTCCTGGCCGAGGCGGCCTCGATCTCGCTTCGACCGCACGTTTCTACCTATTCACTGCCCGATGCCAACCGTGCCCTGCAGGATCTCAAAAATGACCGGGTCAACGGGACGGCAGTCCTTGTAATGTAATCCCCTACAGTCGGATCCCGTGAACTGGCAGTCAGCGACCCTAGCGATTCTAATACCCATGCCGCCAGACGCCCGAAGACCGACACCAGTCGAGACGAACGTCCGGCGCAGGCTATTGAATAAGGTGCCGCGCACACCGTAATTTGGAGAAAGTCAAGCAGATTGTCCCCGCACTTCTCGGCGGGCCAAACGAGACACGGAACTGACGGAGAGGTGATGAAATCCATTTCCTTACAATCCACCAGTCGTGATTCGAGCGCACAATTCTCCGCTCCCGCGGCCGAAGTCGAACGATTGACGCCGACCAATGGGCCCCTCTCGTCGAATATCGGAACCACGACGGTTGGTGCGCCACAAAAACGTCACCAATCGAAGCCGACCGGGCTCGAGAAATGGCTGTTGCGGCAACTGCTGGCCGCGATCGGTAACCCGCCCGTCGTTGCCGTCCTCTGGTCCGGAGAAGAGGTCACAGGAGGAGCCCACGGCACGACACCCGCGCCTGAGGCGATCCGCTTTCGCGTCAGCGACCGCGGTACCCTGTGGAAAATTCTGGTCGATCCATTCTTCCAGTTTCCGGAAGCCTATTGTAACGGCCGGCTCACATTCGACGGCGATTTGGAGACACTGACCGGCCTCATCGCGGAAAGTGCCGCCCTCTCGCCGCAGGGAACGCGGTTGCTGACATACGCCGCGAAACTCTTGCACTGGGGGGGCGCAATACGCTGGCCGCCTCACAGAAGCACATTCAACACCATTACGACATTGGCAACGATTTTTATCGTCTGTGGCTGGATGAAAGCCTGCTTTACACGTGCGCGTACTTCGAGCAGCCGACCGCCACGCTCGAACAGGCGCAACGTGCGAAGATGGATCACGTGTGCCGCAAGCTCGAACTCCGCCCGGGCGAAACAGTGATCGAAGCGGGCTGCGGTTGGGGCGGTTTTGCGCTCCATATGGCAAAACACTATGGCGTCCGCGTGCGGGCCTACAACATCTCGCGCGAGCAGGTCGCCGAGGCTCGCCACCGGGCAAAGACCGAGGGGCTCGACGACCGCGTCGAGTTCGTTCTCGAAGATTGGCGAAAGATCACCGGCACGTGCGACGTCTTCGTGTCGATCGGCATGCTCGAACACGTGGGAACGGCCAATTACCGTCAACTGGGTGACGTGATCGATGGCTGCCTCGCCCGTGACGGCCGCGGCTTGATCCACACCATTGGGCGGAACCGGGCCCAGCCACTTGATCCGTGGATCGAGCGGCGGATTTTCCCGGCGCGTATCCCCCGTCGCTCAAGCAAATGACCGCGATCTTCGAGCCGCGCGAGTTTTCTCTGCTGGACGTGGAAAATATCCGGCTGCATTACGCCGAAACGCTGCGGCACTGGTTGTCCCGCTACGAACAGTCGATCGAGACAGTCCGCGGCATGTACGACGAGCGGTTCGTGCGGATGTGGCGGATGTATCTGGCCGGTTCGATCGCCGCCTTCGAGAGCGGCAGCCTGCAACTCTTCCAGGTCTTGTTCGCCCGCCCGTTGCGGAACGCGCTTCCGCTGACACGGGCCCACATGTATGCCCATCTCTTTGAGGCAGCCCCGCCTGCTGCCGAGGATGGCGGCGGGGAGCGACCCTTCGCCAAGGCCACTTGGGGCCAGCGATGAACCGTTCGTGCGAAGTGCTGGTCGTCGGGGGCGGGCCCGGAGGCTCGACCTGCGCCGCCGCCTCGCAAAAGCCGGCATGGATGTGCTGGTGATCGATAAGAAGACCTTTCCCCGCGACAAAATCTGCGCGGGCTGGGTGACGCCGCAGGTCTTCGAGGTCCTCGACGTCGATCCGGCGGATTACGGCCGCGACCACGTGTGTCAGCCCATCACGGGCTTTCGCACAGGAGTTATCGGCCGCGACGAGATCGGCACTGATTACGGCCGTGTGGTGAGCTTCGGCATCCGCCGCTGCGAGTTCGACCATTTTCTGCTCGAGCGCGCCGGCGTGGAAATGCTTCTCGGCGAGGCGGTTCACGATCTGCGCCGCGATGGAAACGGATGGATCGTGAACGATCGGATCCGTGCCTCGGTCCTTGTGGGAGCCGGCGGGCATTTCTGTCCCGTCGCCCGCGCACTGGGCGGACGCGAGGGGGACCAGATCGTGACCGTCGCCGCGCAGGAAATTGAATTCCCCATCCAGCCAGACGATGAACCGCAGGTTCGCCTCAAGGGGGAAATCCCCGAACTTTATTTCTGTCCTGATCTGGCCGGCTACGGATGGTGCTTCCGCAAGGGAAATTATTTGAATATCGGCCTGGGTCGCCTCAACTCTCCCGGCGTTGCGGGACACGTGCAGGCCTTCTGTCAGTTCCTGCGCGACCGTGGCAAAGTTTGCTGCGAATTGCCCGATCGGTTTCACGGCCATGCCTATCGCATTTACGAACGGATCGCTCCCAAGCTGGCTGACGACGGCGTACTCTTCATCGGAGACGCGGCGGGCCTGGCTTATCCGCAGAGCGGGGAAGGAATTCGCCCCGCCGTGGAATCGGGCTTGATGGCGGCCGACGCCTTGGTCGCGGCGGCGGGCGACTATCGCCGAGGAAATCTCGAGCCTTATGCCCGCGCGATCGCCGAAAGGTTCGGGACGCCGCGCAGCGGAGCGATTTCCGACCGGCTGCCCGTGGCCTTTCTCCAATTCGCGGCCGCGCGGCTTTTGGTCAATCGTTTGTTCACGCGGCACGTCGTCCTTGATCGCTGGTTTCTCCATGCCAAAACCCCGGCCCTGGCGGCGGGACCCGTGCCGCATGCCTGCGGCGTCTCATAAAGCAGCATCGCGACGGCCTGCCATGAACGGTCCCCAGCAAGCTGCGGAGACGAGGCCGGACAAGTCGGTCATCGAGGTCGCCCTCTCGACGCTTGATGACCGGCTCAAAACGGTTCGCAAGCGGTTTTCCCAGGCTGTGCGGCACGGGGGCAAGAACGCCGAACGCGTCCACCAGCTTCGCGTGGCGACCCGCCGGGCCGCGGCGGCACTCGGCCTCTATCACGATTTCGTGCCGCGCAAGACGCCAAAAAAATGGATGCGAGACTCAAGCGCATTCGCCGCACGGCCGGAGACATCCGTGATTGCGACATGCTCTTGGCCCGGTTCTCCTCCGAGGTCGCGCAGGCCGAATCGCCGTCCTTCATAAAACGAACGGATTCTCAACGCGTCGCGGCCTATCGCGATTTGTGCCGACTTCATCAGAACCATTCCTCGTCCGGCCGTTTGAAACGGCAAACCCGAAAGCTTCTGACAAAAACGAGGCACAAAGCCGAGCGACGACCTCGTCTGGCGACGCAGAAATTCGACGAATGGGCGCCGGAGCGGCTTCGCGTCTTCGTCAAGGAGTTCTTTGAAGCGGCCGCTCCCGACCTGCGGGACTTCTGCCAACTGCATCGCTTTCGCATCCGCTCCAAAGCCCTCCGCTACGCGATGGAGCTGGTCGCCAGCACTTTCCCGCCGGAGTTCAACGACGAACTCTATCCGGTCATCGAACGGCTGCAGACGCTGTTAGGCAATATCAATGACGAAGCCAACTTTTTGAAAAGCGTCGGCACTCGCCTGGCAAACCAGGCGAGACCGGGGGACGTGGACGGTTTGAAACACCGGATGGCTCAAGAACAACACGCGCTCGACGAGCTCGAACGGGAGTTTGCCGACTGGTGGACGCCCGCCCGCCGCGAGACGCTACGGCGTCGCTTCGAGGATATGATCGCACCCCGCGCTGCCTGATGCGGCTCTCGACAACGACAGCGATTCCTATTCGACTGCCGCCGAAAGTGCTATTTGGAAAAGGAGACGGTGGACTGCGATGGGCCGGCGGTCACCGTTTCGGACGTGGAATAGACCGGATCCACGCGGGACATATTCGACAGCCGCACGACGAGCAGTCGCTGCAATGGACCGACAGTGTCATCCTCGTGGACGAACGCGTTGTGGCCGAATGAATGGGGCTTTTCCGGCGCCGTCGTCATGACGGCAATTTCGCCCACATGCAGCTTGAGCGAAAACCGCTGGGGCAGGACATCCGTCTCCTGACTCTCCCGCGACTGCCATCCGCCGTTGGCAACCACGGGCCGCAACCGATCGACGCCGTGGTGGATCTCGGGGGCGAATTCGAGTCGGGCCCATCCATCCTGGACCCGAAACGCGGTCAACCGCAGGATGCTTTTGAAATTCTCGTACGTCTTTTCCTTGGCCCCAGTGTAGAGGGGCAGCTCGACGGTGCACTTGGCCAGCGCGTTGGTCTCGATTGAGCAGGTTTCCGCATTGCGCAGACAGAACGTCTGTTTCTTTAAGGGCATGCAGTTCTTGGCGGCCTCGGCGTCCAGCGGGTCGGCCGTCTCGCGGAGCATTCGCTCGAGCGCCGGGCAGGGGTTTTGGCCCGAATTGCCAATCAGGATTCCCAGTTGCTTCAAACCGTCCAGCTCGGTGGAATCGAATCCCGCCACCTGGTCCACGTCGTTCCACAGAGTTTTACCCAACAGCGGATCTCCCAGCGGCCGTTCGACGAACACAACGTCGATCTGCAGCGCGTCGGGAGCCGGTCGCAAGGGGGTCAACAGATTCCCTGAGCCGACTGAAGGGGGCCGGTACGTGAAGACGTCGGCCATCGGCTTCAGCAGGGTGCAACCGCAAACTGCCGCTGCGCACGCCGTCAAGACCGCAAGCGCAGTGGCAAAGTGCGAACGGGCCATGGGGAGTTCGTTCGGCCGAATGGCGAGGGGATTTGTCCGAGGCGGAGAGAGGTCCGGAACTCTACGTCAACGGCCAAATTGTGTCAATTTGAGCCTGTGGGCCTTGTTGTCAGCCAAACAGAGGCTCGCTATGATCCGCATGGCATTGGCAAAAAACATCCTGTCCTTCCCAATTTTCCGCCCTGCAAGGAGAACGCGGCTTTGGATTTGCGGGTCGGGCACGGGCACGACACTCATCGGCTTTCGCGCGGACGGAAGCTGATCCTCGGCGGCGTTCCGATCGACTTCGAGCGCGGCTTGATCGGGCACAGCGATGCCGACGTCCTGCTGCATGCGATCACCGACGCCCTGTTCGGCGCGGCCGGACTGGGCGATATCGGTGAATGGTTTTCCGATCGCGATCCGCAGTGGGCGGGGGCGGACTCCGCGGCCCTGTTAAAATCTGCCCTTCGCGAAGTCCGCGGTCGAAATTGGCAGATCGTGAATCTGGATTGCACGATCTCCGCGGAACAGCCTCGGCTCACTCCGCACAAAGCGACGATCCGCGGCAAGATCGCCGAATTACTGGAGCTTCCGACGGAGAGTGTGAATATCAAGGCGAAGACGGGGGAAGGGGTTGGACCGGTAGGACGCGGGGAGGTCATCGAGGCTGACGCCGTCGTGCTGCTGGCGCGAGATTCATCCGGAGCCGAAACGAAATGAGCCTGCGAGTTTACAACACGTTGACCCGGCAGAAGGAGGATTTCCAGACGATCGTCCCCGGCCAAGTGCGGATGTACCTGTGCGGACCCACGGTCTACAAGCCGGCCCATATCGGCCACATGGTCGGGCCCGTCATCTTCGACACGGTCAAGCGTTACCTGAGCTACAACGGCTATCTGGTGAAGTTCGTCATCAACATCACCGACGTTGACGACAAGCTCATCAACCGCGCCCGCGAGAACAAGACGACCGTCGAAGCTCTCGCCAAGCAGATGACGCAGGACTACTTCGACAACCTTGCCTCGGTCGGCGTCGACACGGTCGACGAGTTCCCCTACGCAACGGCCCACATTACCGGCATGCAGAAGATCATCGGCCGGCTGATCGACAAGGGTTTTGCCTATCCCCTCGACGGCGACGTCTATTTCGAGGTGACGAAAGACCCCGACTATGGCAAGCTCAGCCACCGTAGTGTGGAAGAGATGCTGGCCGGGACCCGCGTCGAGGCCAACGACCGGAAACACAATCCGGCCGACTTCGCGCTGTGGAAGAAATCGAAGCCGGGTGAGCCGGCATGGGACAGCCCCTGGGGACCGGGGCGACCGGGATGGCACATCGAGTGCTCCGCCATGAGCATGGAACTCTTAGGCGAAACGATCGACATCCACGGCGGCGGACTCGACCTGATGTTCCCCCATCACGAAAACGAGCTGGCCCAATCGGAATCGTGCACAGGCAAGCCGTTCTCGCGCTATTGGCTGCATAACGGCTTGATGCAATCAGGCCCCGTCGCCGGCAAAGTGGGAGGCGGGCACGATCGCCACGGCGACATCGGCCAGGCGGAGCAAGAGGCCAACAAGCTCGCCGGCTCGAAAGGGGCCGCTTCCGTCAAACAGCTCTTTGCCGTCTTTCCTCCGGAGACGGTTCGATTTTTCCTGCTCTCGACGCACTATCGCAGTCCCATCGAGTTGAGCGACGAGCAGATTGCCCAAAAAGGGGAAAGTCTCGACCGCTTTTACCGCCTGTTCGAGGCGTTCAACCGGATTACCGGCAGTGACTTCTACGCCTTGGCAGCTCCCGCATCCCGCAAATTATCGACGCGACTCGAGGGGCAGCCGTCGGAGTTGTTCCAGGAATTGAGCCAATTGCGGGAGCGGTTTTTGACGGCGATGGACGACGATTTCAATACGGGCGGAGCGATCGGCGTCCTGTTCGACTTGTCCCGCGCCATCAACGGATTTATTGGCCAGAAAAAGCTCGACTCGGGCGGAGCCGCGGACGACTCGGCAAAGGCGGCTCTCGTCACCGCAATGACTCTCTTGAAAGAACTGAGCGGCGTCCTGGGCCTGTTTCGCAAACCGATCGCCAAGCCGTCTCAAGGCGGCGACGAGCTGACCGACAAGCTGATGAAGCTGATGATCGAGCTGCGGGCTGAGGCGCGACGGACGAAGAACTTCGCCATCGCCGACAAAATCCGCGACGGCCTCACCGCCTTGAAGATCACTTTGGAGGATCGGCCCGACGGAACGAACTGGCGACGGGACGGTTAGCCTCTACGACGGACGTGCCGATCGAGCTGCGGATGGATCATGAGTCTCGGACTTTCCAGCACCGGCGGGCTTGGGACACGCTTTTTGGGCGTTGACCCCGGGCTGCGGCGAACCGGTTACGCACTCCTCGAACGGTCCGAAGCCGGACCGTCGTTGCGGGAAGCGGGCGTCATCCGTTCCAAAACCGGAACATCGCTGGCCGCTCGCGTTCTTGAAATCGGCACCGGCTTGCGGGAGGTGATCCAGGAGTTCAAACCGGAAGCAATGGCCATCGAACAGGTCTTTTCGCTCGGGCGCAATCCGAAGTCGGCCCTCCTCATGGCACACGCCCGCGGAGCCATCTTGATGGTGGTCGCCGAGATGGAAGTCCCCGTCATCCATTTCACGCCGACGCAGGTGAAGCGGCTGTTGACCGGCAGCGGCAAGGCCTCGAAAGAGCAAATGCAGCACGCCGTCACGCGAGAACTGGGCCTGGGACGGCTCTTGGAACCCAACGACGTGGCCGACGCCTCGGCCGTCGCGCTGTGCCTCTACTACCGTCTCCGTTTCGCCGCCTGAAAAGGGTGAAGCGGGACTCGGCTTCAATCGACTCCTTTCGGATCGTGGCATGATCACCAAGATTAACGGAAAACTCCTGCGGCTCGGCGACAACGCGGCCGTGCTGGAAGTGGGGCCGTTCGAATACGAAGTCTTTGTGCCCGAATTCGTGCGGCGGCAGCTGCAGTCCGAGATCGGCCAGACGGTCAGCCTGCGGACGATCGAATACATCGAAGGGAACCCGCAGCAGGGACGCCTGACGCCCCGCATGGTCGGCTTCATGAACGAGGCGGAGGTCGAGTTCTTCGAGCTGATCTGCTCGGTCGACGGCGTCGGCGTGCGGAAGGCCCTGCGGGCCATCGTGCGTCCCGTGCGGGAGGTGGCGGCCGCCATCGAAGAGCAGAATATTGAAGAACTCGTCGCCTTGCCGGGAGTCGGTCCGGCCGTCGCTGAGCGGATCATCGCCAAGCTCCGCCGCAAAATGGCCCGCTTCGCGCTCATGGTTCCCCGCGACACGCCGGCCGGCCAGGAAACGGCCCACGACGTGGTGCAAGAAACGTTCGAAGCCCTGCTGCACCTGGGCCACACGGCGGCCGACGCGCACAAGCTCATCGATTCGGTGACTTCGACCAAAAAGAAATTCAAATCGACCGACGAGTTGCTGCTGGAGATCTACCAGCACAGGAAATGACGAAGCAACGACTTCGGTGTCTTCACGTAATCATTCGTGCTGTGCCGTTCCGCCCCCTAGCCGCGCCGACGTCAGGACCGTGTATTTCGAGCCTTCTGGCCCCAGTTCCGAGCGAATCAGTTCGAGCTGATCGATCGTGGCGGTTCCGAACTCCGTTTTGGCGTGTCGGGAGAGCAGGGGACGGAGCGATTCGGGTGGCCTGGCTTTGACGCGTGCCAGCGTCAAATGCGGGACGAACGGCCGGTTCTCACGGGCGAAGCCAAATTCTTCGAGACCCGTCTCCAAGTCGGCTGCGATTGCCGTAAGTGTTTCCGTGCCCTCGAGGCCAGCCCAAACGACGTTCGGCCGCTCCAAGTGTGGAAATACGCCCAGTCTGGCGACTTTCACGACGCACGGATTCCGAGAATGGGCCGCTTGTTCCACGAGCGAGCCGATCTCAGCGATCCGGTTGACGTCCGTGTCGCCCAGAAACTTGAGCGTCACATGCAGGTTGTCAGGCTCGACTGCTTTGAGCGCCCGGCCCATTTGCGCCAGCTCTTTTAAGACCCGCCGCAAAGGGTCGAAACCCGGAATCTTGATTGCGATAAAGCAACGAATCCGTTCGGACATCTCAAGGCCTGCTCATTTGTCGCGAAGTCCCGACGGATGTTCAAAAATGTCCGAAATCGCTCGATCCGCCGGTCGCCCACGCTTCTCGGGTCAATTATAGGCCAGCGACCGTCCTTTTCGGCAAAAGATGCCGGTGTGTGTAAAGCGGGTCGTGGGTTGTCGTTTCACTGCGAATTCGGAGCGAACCGTCTTCGATCGCGTTTTCGATGAAGTCTGCGCAGCCGGCCCGCCGATATCGATAGAGCCGTTTTTCCGGCCCTCCGGAGAAACGCCAAAGAGACGGATCTTGCCGATCGCTTTGCGGTCGAGTCCTCAGGGAAGGGACACCCATGCGGCCACGGTTGCGGCTATTTACCGGCGAGGGACTGGAAGGCTCCTCCACGACGGAGGATCAAGTCAGCGTGCGGTTTGGAGAAATCACCCGCGCTCTGGCCGATGCCGTCCGTTGGGACCGCACTTGGCTCCACGACTTCGAGGATGACCAGGTCCGTGTTTCCAATGACCTCTACGAAGTCATCTCCAGCTTCACGCGGCTGCGTCCGAGCGCCTGAATGGCGGCTCTGATCTCCCCGCGCCACGTGCCAGCGGTGCCGTCGCTCGCCCTGCGACGACAGTCGGCCCATAATGCGGGGATGATTGGGCCGCGCCCGCTTGCCGGATTCGTCGTGGATCGTCCGCCACGGGCGGATCGCGGTTGCAGGAGACAGGCCTGCACCCCAAGGGCGCTCCCGTGAGCGAGACTGCGAGCCGGCTGCGACGCGATGCCATCGCCATTTGGCAGGCAGGCGTCGCCGCGGTCGACTCCGAGCGGCTTGTTCGCGAGCGGGTCCATTTCTCCAGCGGCCGACTGGAAGTGGCCGGTCACGCTTTCGACTTAACCCCGACCAGCCGGATCGTCGCGGTCGGCGGGGGCAAGGCAGGGGCCGGCATGGCCGCGGGACTGGAAGCGGCCCTGGCCGATACTCCCGTCTCCGACCGCCTGACCGGCTGGGTGAACGTGCCGGCCGACTGCGTCCGTCCTCTTCCCCACATTCACCTGCATCCAGCGCGGCCCGCCGCGCTGAACGAACCGACAGAAGCCGGCGTCACCGGATCGCGAACCATTTTGCGACTGGTTAGCCAGCTTTCGCCTGACGACGTGGGGATTGTGCTGCTTTCCGGCGGAGGGATGCGCCTGTTACCGGCTCCGGTCAGCGGCATTTCGCTGGCCGACAAGCAGGCCGTGACGCGGCACCTGATGTCCTCAGGTGCGACGATCAATGAGCTGAATTGCGTTCGCAAGCAGCTTTCGGACATCAAAGGCGGGCAATCTGCGCGGGCCGCGCGCGGTACGCGGCTAATTTCGCTCATCATCTCGGATGTGATCGGCGATCCGCTCGACGTGATCGCCTCGGGTCCGACGATTGCCGATCGTACCACGGCCGCCGACGCGCTGGCCGTCCTGACGAAATTCGCTCCCGATCGCAAACCGATTCCGGAGACAGTCTGGTCCGTGCTCGAAGCGAAGAGTCGGGCGCCCGCCGAGCCGCCGATACCAAAAAACGTTCACAACGTCGTGATCGGCAACAACGCGACGGCACTCGGAGCCGCGACACAAAAGGCGATCGATCATGGGCTACAAAGCCCTGTCGCTCGGGAGCGAACAACAAGGCTTTGCCCGGGACGTCGGTCGCGAACTGGCTCAACTCGGCCGATCGACGCGCGATGCGAATTTACCTCTCGGTGCCCGGACCTGCATTCTGAGCGGCGGCGAG
This sequence comes from uncultured Planctomycetaceae bacterium, assembly GCA_963833105.1. Classification (GTDB taxonomy): domain Bacteria; phylum Planctomycetota; class Planctomycetia; order Planctomycetales; family Planctomycetaceae; genus DASPSM01. The sequence goes on along the minus strand of CAWHWU010000014.1, from coordinate 20,272 downwards.
ACGGTCGTCCGGCTTGCGCCGTTCGACGGGCCGCGACGCGGCGGACGGAATCAAGAGCTTGTTCTGGGAGCCGTTGCCGCTCTGTGGGACGACGGAATGGAAGGGATGGCCCTTCTTTCAGGAGGGACCGATGGGGAGGATGGCCCGACCGATGCCGCCGGAGCCGTTGCCGATGCGAACCTCCTGCGGGAAGCCCACGCGCGGGGACTCGAACCGGACTCGTTTCTGGCGATCAACGATTCCTATGCCTTCTTCGAAGAGACCGGCGGACTTCTCAAAACGGGTCCCACTCACACGAACGTGATGGACCTCCAGGTCATTTTGATCGCTCAGCCGTGATCGGGGTCTCGACTCGTCTCGTTCCCCAGAGATATCTCACGGCCAGTCCTCCGACGATGAAGCCTCCGCCGATCCAGGTGGTCGAGGCAACCGCTTCACCCCAGAGAAAATAGACCCAAACCGGGTTCGTGATCGGCTCGATCAGCGTGAGCAGGGCCGCTTCCTGGGCCGAGACATATCGCAGGGAGCGGGCAAAGATCACATAGGGCAGCCCCATCTGGAAGACGCCGAACAGAACGACGAGCGTCCACTGCGTGGGGTCGAGCGCCAGCGGGCCGCTCAACACGCGGGGAAGCAAAATGATCGCCGGCTGCCGCGTGACAGAGCGCAACCAGCCACGCCGAATCCTCGTCGCGGAGCCATTTGAGCGACACGATCACGCCGCCGTAGCCGACGCCGCTGGCGAGGGCCAACCAATTCCCGCCAAAGTTTTGCGTCGTCCAGTCGCCTGCCACGATCCACCAGATGCCGACCATGGCACAGCCGAGGGCCACCAGATTGCGACGGCCCAAACGCTCGCCCAAAAAGAGTGCGCTCAGCAGGAAGGCCCATCCGATCCCCGTGTACTGCAAAAAGACGGCTGCGGCCGCCGTCGTCCGCGTCATGGCTGTCACGTACAACAGGTTCATCGAGGCAAACGAGATCACGAACGGCACCAGCATGGGCCGCCAGCGGATGTGCCTCGGCCGCACAAAAAACGCGAGAACGACCGCCGCCGAAAGGGCCCGGAAACAGGCCAAGAGTGGGCCCCGGTTCTCCTGCGGGATGGCCGCCAGCGGCGGGCTTTTGACGAACGCGCCGCTGGTGCTCCACAGAAGGGCGGCCGCGACCACCATTGCCCGTCCACGTGGCAAGGTCGTGCTGGTTGATTCGATGTTCGGCTCGCCCATCGTCTCGCCGACCGATCGGTAAAGTAGCCGGGGGTTATCCGGAAAGCCGCTCCAGTCTAGCGGCACGCGTCGCGGCCGCGTACCGGAGTGCGTCATCTCACGGCACGCTTGTTCCCGCCCGCCCCGACGGTATTCTGGAAGGGATTCGGTTACCCTTCGACAGGCTTGACCAAACCATCTCCTGGCCGTCGTGTTTCAAGTTCCCCTCAACGCTGATAGGCAAAACACCATGAGACGCGTCACAGCCGCCATTCTGTCCCTCCTCATCGTTGCCACGCTCGTCCCTCCGGTCCTGGGCCAGCAACTTGTGAACAAGGGAGTTCTGGTCACGCAAATCATGGCACGGACGCGGTTCGGAGTTTTCGAGCGAGGCGATTTGGTGCACGTCAACGTGTTCCAACCCGCCGGAAATAAAGGCTTCACCCTCTCGGTCCACGCGGAGTTCCAAGACGCCGCCGGCAAGTGGAAGCAGGTCCCGCCTCCCAAGACGATGCTGGCGGCCCTTTACACCTCGGGCAATTACGGCGGCCTCCGCGACTATGTCGACGTGAATGGCGTCGCCAAACCGACGGAGCGCAACGTCACGTGTTTCATGCCGTTTGACGGTTTCGCCTTGGAGCAGGGGAAGAATTATACGTTTCGGTACGTCATCCGCCTGTGGCAGCCCCGCGTGCACGACCGGGACGAGGACAAGGAAATCGGCCATCTGGCACTCGAACCGTACCACGTGCACGTGGGACAGGACGCGGAAGGGAACCTGATTTCGATCGTCGATGCCAAGCCGTGCCCGTTCCTCGTGAGCGAGAAGCGGCCGAAAGCGGCTCAATCCGCCGGCATCATCCGGTTCTTCGACACGGCCGACGGCAAATGGGAGTGCCCTGACTGCAAAGCGGCGGGACACAGCACGGCCGCGAGACAATAAACGCCCGGGCGGTCACGAATCCGCTTCGTCGGTCTCGAACAGCGTTTTTTCGCCCGGATAGGTGATTCGGCCGTCCATGCTGCGCGCCTCGGGCGTCAGGACGTGCGGTTTCGTCTGGCCGTTGGGAAGAATGTGCTCGACGCGGCCACCATTCGCGACGAGGTAATCGCTCACCAACCGGCGATGGCACTGCCACCAAAGCCCTTCGGCACACATGATGGCCGTCGTGTGCTCAGCGGAGCCCGCCAACAGCTTGTCGATTCCCTGCCGGAATTGGGGCGTCAGCATGTAGTCGGCGTAGTTGCGAAAGCTTTCGTTGCGAATCCCTTGATTGGGCGATGCGCCCTTCGTGGCCGCCTTGCGCCGGCCGCCAAGTTCCTCGAACCACTCGTAGCGGATCTGCTTGGCAGCCAGCGAGGTTCGCAAATGGTCACGGTTGAAGTGCGGATATTTTCGCGAGCTGGGAAAACGGCGGATATCGACGAGGCGATCGATTCCATGCCCGCCCAGTAGGGCCAGGAAACGCTCCTCAGGATGGTTCGAGTGGCCAACCGTGAAGATCGTGGCCATCGCCTCTGTTCCGGCGTTCATGTGGAAAAACGCCTGTAATCGATGCAACCGGCAGCGACTGTAAATCGCCTAACTCCGGCATTTCCGCTATAGCCCGTCAAACCGCGTAAAGTGGGATATTTTATCACCCGCCGTAAGCTCTTGTCATAAGCCCGCCTGCGCGGGGCCGATAGAACGATGTCCCACTACCAGAAAGAAGGGAAGGCCGATGAGCAAAGGATTGCTCGCTTCGATCGCCGTCCTCTTGGCCGGCGCCACCGCCGCGTTCGGTCAGACGCCTACTGCTCCCGCCACCGCGACCGGTCCGGTCATCGCCAGTCCAGTCGTCGCCAGCGGCCCTGTCGCCGGGAGCCCGATTCTCACGACCGCGCCGATCGAAGTGCCGGTCATGAACGGCTATCCGAGCGGCTATCCGAACGGCTGCATGAATGGTTGTGCGCCGGGCGGGCTGATGACGACCGCCACCGTGACCGATTGCCCCTGGTACGGACGCGCGGACGATTTGGTCTTTTGGACCAAGGCCATGCCCAACTCGACGCCGATGGTCACCAGCGTCGCGCCGGGTACGCCGACCGGAGGGACTCCCGTCCCCGGGGCCGTCGGCGGTGCCGGCACGACCGTGATCATGGGCGGCTCGGATGACGATCTGGGAACGCGGCAAGGCGGCCGCTTCACCCTCGGTCGCTATTTCGACGCGCAGCAGACGATCGCCATCGAAGGATCCTACTTCTTCCTGGGCTCGGCCTCCGACAGCCAAAGCGCGATTTCGCTCGGCGGTCCATCCGCCCCGACCTTAATGATTCCGTTTAAGGACGTGACCGGAACGTTCACGGGAGGAACGCCGGGGCAAAGCGCCTTGTTGCCGGCACTCGGCCAGCTCTTCAACGTCACCGGCGGCCTGCACGGCCCCTTCATCAGCCACGACAATCTGTACTTCAAGAGCGAAGTCCAGGGGGCCGATGGCTACGGCGTGTTCAACCTCACCAAGTCGGGCCGCCTGCGGGTCGACGCCCTGTTCGGCTTCCGCTGGCTCAACCTCGGCGAACAAGAAGACTTCAGCACGACCAACGAGACCGTTAACTCCGCTCCGGAGCACATCGTCTTCAACGCGGCTGATACGTTCGAGACGAGCAACAACTTCTACGGCGGCCTGGTCGGGCTGCGGACCGAATACGCGCCCGACGACGGTTCAGGAGGCTGGCGCGGCGGATTCTGCTATCGCGGTGCGTTCCTGTTCGCACTCGGCGACACGGTCGAGCGGATCAATATCAACGGTGAAAGCCAGACCAACCTCGGCAATCCGCCCGCGGCTAGCAACATCAACTACGCCGGCGGCGTTTTTGCTCAGCCGACCAACATGGGTGCTCACGACGCCGACCACTTCGCCTTCGTCCCCGAAGGAGACTTCGCCGTGGGTTATGCCTTCGCGTCGTGGGGCCGCGTGATGCTCGGCTACGACGTGATCTACATCAGTGACGTGGCCCGCCCCGGTGACCAGATTGATCCGGGCGTGAACGTGTATCGCTCGGGCGTGGTGCAAGGCGCCTCGCCTCCGATCGCGGCCCCGGCAACCGATCCGAGCCGTCCGGCCTACACGGCCGCCCAATCGACTTTCTGGGCCCAGGGCCTGACGATCGGCGTCGAACTGCATTTCTAAGCCGCGCAAAACGCTGCAAAAATCGGCGCAAAAAAAAGACAAAAAACCGCTCTTGGACGGCCGCTTGCCTCCCGTACAATTTGAGGATAAGTGGTGCTCCGAAAACGGATTAAGCGCCGAGAGGGCCGGAGCGAGCCACACCAGGTTCTCTGAAACTTGGCGAATTTCACACCAGGTTCGCGGGAACTTGGTGAACTTTTCGCCGAGTTCAATTGAACCTGGTAAATCTTTCGCCAAGTTTCTTTTGCGGTCCGTCCGCATCGAGGCACAAGCTGGAAATCGCGGCCTGGAAATCTCGGCTCAGGGGGGAGCTTCGCCCTCGCGGCATCATCGAATGCCGCCGAGGCTGCTCTCGAACGCCGCGTAGAGCAATTTTCGTGCTTCGCCCATCGGTTTCGGGCCTTCCTTGGGGGCCGACGTGTTGAAGAGGAAGGCGAAGCCGATTCCTGACGGTAGATGCTCCAGCCAGGCCTGCACGCCGGGCTTTCCGCCGTTCTTCGAGAAGCGATAGCTGTGGGGAAGCTGCTGTGCCGTGTCCCACCCCAAGCCGACGTGCGGGCCGGGCGGCAGATTGAGTGAAGGCGGCCGCTCGAGCATGAGCGCCGTCACCTTTTCAGCAAGAAACGGCGGCCCGCTGCCGCTGCCGGCGACCGCGGCGGCGAAACGGGCCAGGCTCGCTCCCGTCGCCAGCCAGTTGGCCACGTTGCGCACGGCCGGCTGCCGGCCTCCCACGTTGTAGCGATGCGTCTCGTCCGGGCGATAATCGCCCGATTCTTCCAACCGCATGCGGGTGATGCCCATCGGCTTGAGCACGTGTTGCTTGATGCACGACCCGTATTCCTGGCCGGCGACGCGCTCGACAACGAGTCGCAGCACGACGAACCCGGCATTGGAATATGCGTGCTGCGTGCCGGGATCGAATTTGAGCGGCTGGCTCAGCAGCCAGCGATACTGGAGTTGCACCTGCTCTTCGCTTTCGGTTCCCTCTTCGGGTTTGACTTTGCCCGGCAGGCGCGCGTCGTGCGGCAATCCGCCACCGTGAAAGAGGAGGTCGTGGACGGTGATCTTGCGAAACCGGGGATCGACGAGCCGCCGGCCGGGCAGGGGACGCAAATCGCTCAACAGGGCCATCACGCGCGTGTCGAGCGCCAATTTTCCCTGCTCGACGAGTTTCAAGATGCCGACCGCGGTGATCGGCTTCGAAACACTCGCGGTGCTGAACAGCGTGGTCGGTTCGACCGGTCGGCGCCGGGCCACATCGGCCAGGCCGTACCCGCGGCTGAGCATCAGTCGTCCGCGATAAAAAATGCCGAGCGAAGCCCCCGCGATGTGGAACCGGGCAATGAGCTGCTCCATGATCCCGTCGACCGGCGAAAAATCCGGTTCGACGCGGCGCGGCTGGGCCCCGAGTCGACGCGCGAACCCGCCCTGCGCGAAGGCGAACGAGAGTCCACCTTGTAAAAGTGTGCGACGCGTGAGCCGTGTCATGGGTTCATTCCACGAGCGGTCCTGAGCAACCACGGTTCGCTCGACCCAGCACGGGTCAGCTCAAGCCAAAAGATGCTGCGCGAACCAGGCCTTCGTCCGCCGCCACATTTCGTCGGACAGCGTGTGGCCGCTCCCCAATTCGATGTAGTGCGAAAAGTTCTCGCTCGCTCCCTTGGCGGCGTAGGCCTTGGCGATTTTTTCGACCCCTCGGCGCACCTCGTCGATCGGGCTGCCGTGGTCGTGCTCGCCGAAGTTCATGTGCAGCGGACGCGGGGCAATCAGGCCGGCGATGTCGGGCGTATCGCCATACTGATAGATGCCGGGGACAAAATTGGGGAAGCAGTGCAGGATGTGGTTGCGGTGGATGCCGGCATACGTCGGCAGGCAACAGTTGGCCACCAGACACTTGATCCGCGGCTCCCACGGGCCGACGAGCCAGGTGTGCGTGGAGCCCATCGAATGGCCGTAGCAGCCGATCCGCTCCGCCTTGACCTCCGGCCGGCTGACGAGCAGGTCGATGGCCCGCTTCATATCGAGGATGTTTTTCCAGGCCAGACACTTTCCCGCGACGACATACCGCAGGAACTGGAAGCGTTCATAGTCACCCCGTTTCAACTTGCCGGTCGGATCCTGCCGCTCACCGAAGCAGAGTGCGTCGGGGCAGACCACGACGTAACCCTCGCGGGCCAACGCCACTCCCGTGTGATGCATGGGATTCCCCGCCAGGCCGCTCGGCTCTGATTTACCCAGGTCGAACCGGCCGGCGTGCTGATGCCAAACAGCGACGGCCGGGGCCGGCTTGGATTTGCTGACGCCGTCCGGAATCAGCAGCATGGCCGGGATCGGGTCGTTCGGCTCCGCATCGTAGTAGAGCGAGAGCAGGCGATAACCGTTTCCGCTCTTCTCGTCGCGGACCCGCACATTGAGGGGACACGGTTCGGGCCAGGTGCCGCCCAGGCCCGCCAACAGTTTTTCGCGGAACAGGTTGGAGTCGACAGGCTGGTGCGACGGCTGTTCCTGGCCGGAATTCGCCGCGGCGATCGCGGTTGCCGTCGTCAAAGCAGCCGAACCCCCCACCAAGGTCTGTTGCAAGAACTTCCGTCGCGTGTGAGACATCGTTCGTCCTTTCCCGTCGCTCGAGGGCCCGTATCAGGAACGCTTTTGGCTCGGTGCGGGATTCATTTTACCGCTTGGAGCGGTGGAGGACGCTGCACTGGCAGAATTTGGCCCGTCGCTGGCGCGGTACAGACGCAGCTCGTAGTCGATCGTTCGCTCGCCCGGCTTCGCATCGCCGCCGCTCGCCGTTGTGAAGAATTCGCGTCCCGCCGCATCGCTCCAGATCGCGTCCGTAATGCGACGGTCGCCCGTCAGCTTGCCCACGATCGGTCCGTCATCCCAGAGCGTCACATCAAAGGACAAGCAGGCGCCGGTCGCTTCGGAGCGTTGGCCTGCCGTGCCGTCGGCTTGAACGTAGGTGCCGTCGTTCATCGAAAGACTGACGTCCTCGCCGTTCTTCGTCACGAGAGTTATGAGATAATGGCCGGCCGTCAGCTTGGGAAAGCGAACCGCTTTTTCCGCCGGCGGATTTGGCTTCAGCTTGCCGTCCAAATCCCGTTCGAGCGCTGGGGGAGGGGGCATCGTGCCGGCAAGACGGGCCACATCGGCGACGCTCAAGGGTTTTGCCGCGGTTTTGAGCGCTTTCTGCCAGACGTCGGCCAGGTTCTGATGGAGTTCATCGGGCGTCCGGCGCGTCCGCCGGCCCGACAGAACGGTGAGATAGACCTGTTTGACGTCGGAGAGCGACTTGGCGGAGACTTCGAGCTGCCGGCGGCCGGCGATCGCGAAGGGTCGCACCACTTGCGCGTTGGCAATCGTGATCGACTTTCGTCGGAAGACTTGTCCCTCCTCGATCGGTTCAGAAACGGTGAGGCGGAGGGGGGCGTCCCCCTCGCCGACCGCCGCAATGAAATAGATCCCGGGCGAATCGATCGCCACCTGGCGACGCCATTCCGGCAGCGACGATTTCTCGACGCGCGCCATCTCCACGTTGGCGAGCAGAGGCGCTTTGTCCGTTTCGGTTTTGTACTCGACGCCGCCGGCGAGGAATCGGTCGAACAGGCTGGTCAACTGTGGGATGAGGGCCGAGCGCGGTGGCCCGTCGCGGGCGAAAATGTCTGTTGAAGGCCTGCTCCCATGCCTGCCGGGCTGCGATCAACCGTTGGTCGGCGGTGCCCGAAAGGAGTTCGTTCACGAGATCAATCCGCTGGCCAAAGTTAATGAGCGCCGCGGACGGGATCCGTCCGACGATTTTGATCTCGCCCCCGTTGCCCGGCCCGTACAGCGGCAGGATATTGCCCGCGGAATTGATCGCCACGACTTCGCCCCGCCGATTGATGAGGGGGCTTCCGCTGGCTCCTCCCGTCGCCGGCGCCGAGTGCGAGACCAGGAAACGCTCCTCGGGCGGAACGTCGACGACGCCGAAATAATTGGTCATGCGGACCAGGTGGCCGAATTGCACGGTCGGAATCGGGTCGTCGATCGTCGCTCCGCCGAGGGCAAGCTCCTCCACCGGGTAACCGACGAGTCCGAGCGGTTCGCCCGCCTTGAGCCCGTTCAACGTCTTGGCGTCGGCCACCTGAAGGGCCGGCGCCAGGGCCGCCGAATTCTCGACATGGATCAGCGCGACGTCGCAGGCAGCGCCGAAGCTGGCGACGCTTTGATAAGCGACGGCGCTGGTCTGCTCGACCGGCTCGAACTGCGTCCAGAGTTTGTGCCAGGCGTCGTAGCCCGGATGGATCTGCACGCGATCCACTGCCAGAAGCTGATTACCGGCCACCGGGGCGTGGATTACCATCCGCGAGCCGTTTTTGGCCTTTTTAAGCTCCTGAAACTCTTCGGCGATGTGCGCATTCGTGGCGAGCAGGCCCTTCTCTTGGTCGACCACCCAGGCCGTGCCCAACCGCTTCAGGAACTTGTTGCTGTCTTGAATCAGGACGAGATAGACCGAAGGAATGCTCTTGTTGAGGGCATCCCCCAACTGCGGCTCGGCCAGCGCCACGTCGATCCGTTTGGAGTAAGACCGCGAGATCCAGACGACGGCCGCCGCCACGACGAGAGCGATCCCGAGCGCCGCCAGCGCGAGCTTCTGTCCGCGTCGCCCGCCTTCGGCCGATTCACGGATCTTGGCCACGACGCTGTCGTCGAGGTCCTGAAGTCTCGCATCGGTGACGAGCCCTTCGAGGGAAGTGCGAACGAGGAGAACCGGGCCGGTACGTCCAAGTTGCAGCTTGAACGCCCGCTCGAAGGGCAACTCGTCGTTGTCGTAGACCCGCCGTCCGTCGCAGAGAACCACGTCCTCCTGGTTGACCCGCACGCGGTAGCGGCCGGTGATCTGTTCCAACGTGCAGTGTTGCCGGCCGACGCGCGTGTCGTCTGCCGGAAAGACGACCTGGCAATGCGTCCCGTCCCGGCCGATGACGATTTTCTCCAACTCTTCCAAGCCGGCCGCGAAGCGCGGGCCTTTTGCGGGGTCACCTTCGTAACGAATTTGAATCGGCATTGAATCCCTTTTGACGCTGGAATCCCCGTAACGGGTGCCGCGACAACACCGAACAATCCATTGTCTCGCGCTTTTGCCGAACGAACGAGAAGCTACAGAGGGCCAGCGCCCGCTGCAATCATCTCCCGAGGAAGTGCCGCACGGCAAAGCGATCCCAGCGACTGGCTTCAAGCATGCGGCACGCGCCGGCAAGCGTTGCCGAGCGACTGAAGCTCTGTGGAGCCCGGCCCCGTTAAAGCTTAAAAAATACGTGGTTCTACCTACAAAAGTTCGTGCACTTCAGCTTTTTTTAAGATTTATTGGTGTTTTCATTGTTTTTGTAATTGACGCCGACACCTTAAGCCAGTTTTATGGTTTACGCATCCCTTTTTCGATGCCAAACGGCCAGTCAGGTCGCTAAGCGTTCAGCTCGTTTTATTCAATTCATTTTTTCTATTTTCAAACCGATCTCCGGGCGGAAGATCAAGTGAATAAAAGACTTCCGGACTTCTGGTTTGCTACGAGCAATCTTTTTTCGGATCGGTTTGTTGCCGGTCCAGTATCCCGTGTTTGTCTGAGCGAAAGGTGAAGTATGCAACGACGAAAGAAGGGGTTCACACTGATTGAACTGCTGGTCGTGATCGCGATTATCGCGATCTTGATCGCCCTGCTGCTGCCGGCCGTGCAAGCGGCCCGCGAGGCGGCTCGGCGGACCCAGTGCAAGAACAACATGAAGCAGCTTGCGCTGTCCCTCCACAACTACCACGACACCAACTTTGTCTTCCCTCCGGGATGGCATGGTGGTAACCAAGTGGCCTGGGGCATGCAGCTTCTGCCGTACTGCGAATTCAAGCCGATTTACAACCTCGTCAACTTCAACAACGTGATGGTCTCCACTCTGGGAACGGCCCCCAACCGGAACATCGACCAGATCCAGCTCGTCCTGAATCTGTTCAAGTGTCCGTCCGCCGGTGACTCGGCGGCCCTCTCCAGCAGCCGTTGCAACGGCGGTGGCAACGACTTCAAGGCCCGCACCACGGTGGCTGCCGTCGCCAACTACCTCGGCAACGGCGGTACGTTGCTGACCGACGGCGCGGGTCCCTATGTTCCGACCGGTCTCTTCACTCCGCCTGTTAACGAAGGCGGGTCGGCCGGTAGCGCCAATCCGGGCACCCAGGAGCAACAAATCTCCACGCAGCCTGCCGCCATTACAGGTGTGCTCGATAACGGCGGCGTGCTGTTCGAGGATAGCCGGATCAAGATCTCCGACATCTCCGACGGGACGACGAACACGGCCCTCATCGCCGAGCACTATGGTGCGACCTGCTTGACCGGCGGAGGCATCGGGAACACCTTCTGCAGTTCCAGCAACACGGACTCGTGCTTTGCCTATTGGGCCAACTCCGACGCCGGTGGTGGCGGAGCCGGAACCACCGTTGCTTCGGACGTCTGCTTCAGTTCGGTCATCGGTGTCAACGGCAATGCCAACGCGCGTGTCGGCGGCAACGGCGACATCAGCTCGCAGCACGAAGCGGGTGCCCAAATCGCCTTGTGCGACGGCTCCGTGCGGTACTTCAGCAGCAGCACCGATAACGGCCTGCTGACGAACCTCTGCAACCGCGGTGACAACAAGGTCATCACGCTGCCACAAAACTAGCCGCGATTCGCAGAATCGCGACTGCGTAGTCACCTTCTCAGGACGACCGCTTTCACTCGGCAAGGGGAGCGGTCGTCTGTTTTATTTTCGAACCAGTTGCGTGCGGAAATTGGGGGCGCTGGCCACCGAAACCGGCTTCGGTGGATGGTGGCTGCGGAGCCTGCGACGAAGCGCCCAACGGGTTTTGGCGCGCGCGAGTTCCGCTCGGCGATTGAAGAATGAGTCGGGTTAACGCAAGCGCTCCGTGTTGGCGTCGGGCCGACGGTCGTAGGGGTGGTTGGGCAACAGGCCGATCTTGGCCAGATCAATCCGCTGGAAGCCGAGCTTCCAGGCGGGCGAGTCGGGCTGCAGGCGCAAATCGCCTTTCTCAAGATCCACGAACTTCGGATCGGCACAGAGACTGTCCGTTTCCACGCCAAGCCCGTGTTGCCCGTCCAGGTATTTCTGGCCCCAGTCGGGATCGGTCGGACACCAGTAAAGGTTGTGGTCTGTGCGGGTCCCTTTCAGGCGGTCGCCGGGTCCCGTGGAGAAGGAGCGATACTCGAGCACAGGCAGGTAATCTTTGCGCGGCGAGTAGATGATGTTTCGTTCAATCCGCGCGCCGGTGAGGTCCAGCCTGGCGTTCTTGGGGCCGTAGGGATAAAGGCCCGGCAGGCAGATGTATCCGTGCACGATGTTGGCAGGCCGCATCTTTCTCGGGCTCGGGCGAATATCCGCGATGATGTTGTTGAGGATGTCGTTTCTTCCCGTCATCGAGACGCCGACCTGCACGCTATTGATTCGGAAGATCACATTTCCTTCCACGATGGTCTCGTTCTGGACGTCGTCGCAGCGGATTCCCGCCCCCATGTGCGTCCCGGTGCAGTCGTGGATGAAATTCTGATAGATGTGATTCGCCCGGCCGCTACCGGAAATGTAAATCCCATTGCCGTCGCCCATCGATTCCATCACGTGATGGATGTCGTTTTTCTCCACCAGGTTTTCCCGGGCATGCAGGAACTTCTCGTAGTCGTACCACTCGCTCCAATCAAACGTTAATTTCGTCTCGCCGATCTCGTGCCAACGGACTGCTCGCGAGGCGTCGCCGGACGGGTCGCCTCGCCCCATGGAGACTCGTCCGTCCACCACGATCCCGGTGTAGGGCGTGTGGTGGATCAGATTCTGCGCCACATGATTGTTTCCGCTCTGCCAGACCATGATCGCCGGCGTGGCCCAGTAAACCTCTCCGGTGTGATGCACCAGGTTGTTGACCACCTCGTTGTGGTCATTCGAGTTTTTGGTGCCGGGGCCGTAACCGGCCAGCAGGATGGCGATCGCACCGACGTGGGCGAATTCATTTCCGACGATGCGATTCTTCTGGCACGTCAGGTCTAAGCGAATGCCCGTGCCGCTGGTGGCGGTGAAGCGACAGCCCTCGACCACACATTCGGAGGCCCCGCGAAAGCGGACGGCCGCCGTCGGACGGTCGAATATTTCCCAGCTATGCTGCAGGCTCCAACCCGTGTAGCCGTGCCAGGGGAACCGATCGGTGTGTTCGAAAGTCAGCCCTTGGAAGGCGAGGCCCTGCACGGGCTGATCCCGGGGACCATCGTAGTCGATCTTCCCCGCCAGCTTGACCAATTCGGTGAGCCCCGGTGCGACGATGCCATCGCCCGGCCGATTCCCCTTGGGCCAGAGATAGATTTTTCGCTGGGCGGCGTTCGAGACCCATTCACCAGGCTCATCGAGTGCTTCGAGAATGTTCGCGACCCATAGCGTTTTGTCGAAGTATTTGACCCTGCCGATGGGCCGGGAGGGAGAGAACGCGGTCTGTGCCAGGCCGGCCTGCTCATCCACCGCGGCGATCGGCAGGATGTTCATTTCGTAGTCGCAACTGGGGATGACCAGCAATTCCGCCTCCTTGAGGTCGGGCCAATTCTTCATTGTGCCCGCAGGGAAACGAAACTGGTCAAGAGGCTGGTTCGGCTTCACGAATTCCGGCGGGGTGAAGCCTTTGGTGCGGGCCCGGGGGAGCCGCTCCTCGCCGTCGTACAAGCTGAAAAGCCGGTCCAACCCGGGGGGCAGGTCGGCCACCCACACCTTGCCGCGCGCGGCGGCAGGAAGTCCTGGTGGATTCTCGCGCAACTTTCGCCAGCCGCGAATCGGCACACCGGAGCTGAGGATGGGCTTTTCGTGCGGAGCGGCGGCGTACGTGATGGTTCCGCCATTGGGAGCGGAATCTTCGAGCGAAAACACGAGCGTTTCTCGGAGGAGATAGGTTCCGCCGCGGATGCTCACGACGAAATCTTTCTTGTCCGACACTCTCTTCAACCCACGCACCGCGTTCCGCGCGCGCGTCAGAGTCGCGAACGGTCCATCCGTACGGTCGGCCGTCGGTTCCGCGACTCGGCCTGACCAGTCATCTCTTCCATTGGTCGCCACATAGAAATCGGCGGGATTCGACTCGGCAATATTTTTCGCGTGACAACAATTTGGCAGAAAGAGAATGAACAGAAAGGCGAGCGAGGCGATCGTGTGGTGAGAGTGGCTTGCCCGTTCGTTCATCTTGCACCCGCATTTCGCCTGGAGTCGGCGGCTCCCCATGCCTGTCCTCCGAGCGGTCGTCGACGGCCATAACATCAAAGCAAAAAAGCCACTTGCGATCGCTCGCAAATGGCTTCAAGTGGAGGCGGGAGGACACCAATAGAACTTTTTGTGACAGGCGTTGGAATTTGGCAGGCCGCGACGGCCAAGTTGGTGGGTTCGCTGACGGAGAAATTTGGAACTTTGACAAATGCTTCGACGGCAATGGCTTTCGGCCGATTACGCAACGAAGCGGCGAATTCTCGAACTCATCATTTTGAACTGCCGTCTCGATGATGCAACTCTCGTCCCGACAATAAGAAAGCCCTTTGACGTTCTGGCCGAAGGGCTGATTTCTAAAAATAGTCGGGGCGACAAGACACCGTTAGAACTTTTTCTGACTGGCCTGCGCGGCTGGGACGCCGGCTTGCGGCGGCGGCTGGATGACGGAAAACTAGGCTCAGATTGATGTTGCCGCTCGGCATCGTGACCCGGCGGTGCGAGAATTATCGCAGGGCTCACGCCGCGAGTCCAAGTTGAATACGCATCGCCATGTCAACGGCGGCGCATTTGGTCCGGGGAAAGCAACCCCAGGCGCTCGGAGAGCCGCACCTTGCTCACGGTCATGATCTGGTCGGCCATCGCCTTCGATTCCTTGCCCTCGACCGTAACCCTGGCCTCGCAAGGGTAGGCAAAAAAACCCAACTTAAGATGCCTGTTCTGAAACCATAAATCGACTGCGGCAGTCAAAGCAAGTCGATGAATTGGCTTAGCCGAGAAACAGATTGGGTTAGCCCCTGGCTTTCCAACGTGGCGAGAAGTTCCTGAACTGTCTTGGGCGGGTTGCGGAGACTCTCACGCTGCCGTTTGACGGCGGCGCAAACCATGCCTGGGGCTTGGTCGAGGAGGCAAACCAGAAAGTCGTCTGGATGGTGTGCCTCGATGTCGAATCGGGCGAGAGTCTCTGCCGGAAAGTCCCTGAGATTGTAGGTCACGATTACGGAGGCACCGGCGCGTATGGCGGCGGCCAGGACATGGCGGTCGTCCGGATCGGGCAAGGAAAGGGACGCAATCAAATCTTCGTGACCAGTCACGAGGCAATCACGAACGGCTTCATTCATCAGGTTGCGGGTTCGTGTCAGGTGCGCGGCGGACAGGTTCGGATTGTTCTTGAGGACATTGCGAGTCCATTCATCATGGATTGTTTCGGTCCACCTACTAAGCACAAGCCCTGCTTGCGCGATCCGGATGAACAGGTCACGCAGGGGGGCCGGGTAAAGGATGTTCGCGTCGTAGACGGCGATGACGGGTTGCTCCATCAATAGCCCATTCCCAGTTCCTGGGCTTCGGCCGTAAGCTGATCGAGAATCTTGGCCCTGGCCTCGTCATCTTTCCGCTTGTAGGCCATCAGGTCGTCGAAGCGAACACGGCGGTACTTGCCGACGGTTCGGCACGGGATTTTTCCTTCGTCCACCAGCTTGACCACGTAGGGGCGCGAGACGTTAAGCAAATCGGCGGCTTGCTGCGTGGTCAACTCAGCATGGGTGGGAATGAGAGTCACCGCGTTGCCCTGGGACATTTCGACCAGGAGATGCAGGAACAATCGCAGTGCGGACGCTGGTACCGCTACCGTTTCGGCCTCCTCGCCATCGGCGAGTAGCTGGATGCGGACGCTGGACCGCTTGCCGAGCTTATGGGTTGCAAGGCGGCGGCTGGACTCGCGCGAGCAGAGCATCGGCCTCGCTCGGTGCAACCGTCTCAAAGTTCTCGGAAATGAGTGCAGTCATGGGGTTTTTGCCTCCGGTTTCGTGACATGAGTATTCTAGCACATGCTCGAAACAGACGCAATAGTCGAAACTCTCGAAACTTACAAGGCAGAGCGTTTGTCAAGTTTTACAGCAACAAAACGTGACAGCGAGGACGGTGTTCGGTCCCAGGCGACCTCGGGTGCCAAGGATTCACACCAATCGTCCGCCTTGGCGACGCGGGTCTTGTCGGCAGACATTTCATTTCCGCATAAAGCCGGCGTCAGCCAGAAGCGATTTTACAAGCGGTTGATCGCCAAAGCGGACGAGTTGTTTGTTGCCCATCTGGCGCAGCGGAAGGCGAAACGAAAAGCGAAGGGGACGTGATATGGCGAAATCATTCGACGACCTGGTCAAACAGACGACCACGAAGAAGACGCGGGCGAAGGCCGCTCGTCGCGCTCAGGAATTGCTCGGCGCGTTGCTCTTGAGCGAGCTCCGGCGGTTGGCCGGCAAGAGCCAGCGGCAGGTTGCGGACGTCCTGGGCATTAATCAACCCAGCCTGTCGAAGCTGGAAAAGCAGTCGGACATGCAGGTTTCGACCCTGCGAAAGATCGTCAAAGCCCTCGGCGGTGAGCTTGAAGTTCTCGCGAAATTCCCGAACGGTACGGTCAAGATTGACCAGTTTGATCCGCCGCCTCGCGGAGCGAAGCGCGGAGGGTCTGAGGAACTGCAACTGGTTTAACGGCGTAGTTAGTCGACCTGCGCGCCTCGATTTGCGTCGTGAAGCTGTGCGTCCGGATAAAGCAGCCGACGGCTGTGAATTGTGCCTCGTCCAGCGTCTCTCCTTCGGAGACGCAACCGGGCGGCGCCGGCACAAAAACTGTGTAACCCCCGTCTTCAGAGGGTTCGAGAATGACTTTGAGCCGCATGAGAGATCCGGAACTCTTGTAGATATTTCCAGTTCAGCGTCGTGTCTCGTTGCCGCGAGAAGCCAGACCTGTCGCTACGCCTTGACCTGCCTCACTCGAATTCGGCTCTTTCGTCGTCTCCTTTGTCGGTTTGGCTTTGCAACCTCCAAAGAAATCCACGGAGTTTTGATTGAAAAGGACAGCCAGCGACGGAGAACGCACCAGATCATCGTCAATGCGCCGAGAACCGCCAAATCGGACGCCTCGATTTGCATTTCGGCAATCCACCGTCAAGCCTGCTCGCGACATTGGAATGGGGCCGCGGTGTGTGAGCCGCGGAAGGAGTTTGGCTTACGGAGCACTCTCCCTGTGAACGAAATGCTTCAATGGTGCCGCCGCATCGCGGCGGAAGCGGTCACTGTGCTGCCGAACCACAGCAGGAGGCACAAGGAATCCGCTAATGTCCGGCTTCGCGTGAGCCGTTGCGGAGCATCCTAAGATATTGACATAGTGGCTGTCAAACAGATTTTGTTCATTTCCTTTACAGGGAGAGTTACGATATGGTTTGACAATTGAGCCTCTGAAACTGTCCAATACAACGCACGAGAATTTCAGAGATCTCCGATCACCAGAGCGGAACTCAATTCCATGATCGAATTCGAACGGTTCTTTCGGCAGGCGACGGCAAATGACCGATTTCCGGAGGGTATGGCGCCGTACCCTTACCAGCAACGGTTAGCGACCGATGCGGGATTCCCGCGCCTGATCAAAGTTCCAACCGGTGGCGGCAAAACCGGTGCAGCGATCCTTGCTTGGCTGTACCGCCGACATCAGCACGCGGACAAGGCAATCCGGGATTCGACGGCACCCCGGCTGGTCTACTGTCTCCCGATGCGGGTGCTGGTCGAGCAGTCACAGCGCGAATGTGAACGTTGGCTCAAGAACCTCGATCTGAACGAAGCCATCGGCCTGCATCAGTTGATGGGTGGCGTGAGTGCCGACGAGTGGTATCTGCATCCCGAAAAGGCCGCGATTCTGATCGGCACGCAGGACATGCTGCTGTCACGCGCGTTGAATCGCGGTTACGCCGCCAGTCGGTTCCATTGGCCAATCGACTTTGGCCTGCTGAACAATGACTGCGTGTGGGTATTCGATGAACCGCAATTGATGGGTAGCGGCGTGAGCACCTCGTCCCAACTGGCCGGGTTACGGAAAGCTTTGGGCTCATTCTCCGAGCGCTCGTCGGTGTGGATGTCGGCCACTCTGAGCCGGGCTGGCTGGACACGATCGACTACAGAGGCCAGTTCCCCGGCAATCCACTGGAACTCGACGACGCGGACTATGCCCCAGACCGTCCGTTGTACCGGAAGATGACGGCCGAGAAGACGCTTCACGCGCTGAGTATCGTCTCCTCACGGGAAATGAAGGATGCAGCAAGAGCGGTGTTGGAGAAGCAGGTGGTCGGCACGCAGACACTCGTTGTGCTCAACACGGTCGAGCGTGCAAAAGCCATGTACGACGCACTAGCGAAACTCCGGACGAAGGCCGCGTTGGCGAAACTGCTGCTTGTCCATTCGCGTTTCCGCCCGGCCGAACGAGAGCAACTGAACCGGGAACTGCAAGAGAAGGGTGCGGCGGCGGCGGATCGCATCATCGTGGCCACGCAAGTTGTCGAGGCTGGCGTCGACATTTCGGCGCGAACGCTCATCACCGAGTTGGCGCCGTGGGCGAGCATCGTACAGCGAGTAGGGCATGCAATCGCACCGGCGGTGAACAGAACGACGGGCCGGGGCTGGTCTACTGGATCGACGTTTCAAGCGACGACAAGGCGGCTCGTCCGTACAGTGCCGATGATCTCACGTTCGCCCGTGAGCAGTTGCAGAAGCTTGAAGGCCAAGACGTTTCGCCGCGTGCGCTCGACGCGTTCAAGAAAGAGCAGAAGATTACGCTGCCGTTCGAGCACAAGCATGTCCTTCGTCGACGTGATCTGCTCGACCTGTTCGACACGTCGCCGGATCTGTCCGGCAATGACATCGATATCCAACGCTTCGTCCGCGGTGACGATCCAGAAACTGATGTGCAGGTGTTTTGGCGGAAAATCTCAGCAGACGGCCCATCTGATGAAGAACCCCGGCCCTACCGCCAGGACTTTGCAGCGTACCAATCGGGGCTGCCCGCGGTTTCCTTGCATCGCTCAGCAAGAAAATCGTGAGGCGGCGTTCGCGTGGGACCACCTTGAAGAGAAATGGATGAAGATCGATCCACAACGGGTGCGGCCGGGGATGGTTATTCTGCTGCGAACATCCAGCGGTGGATACTCCGAACTCGGATGGGATCCAGCGTCTTCGTCGGACGTCGAAACGGTTGTGCTTGCAGAAGGAATGCCAGAACAAATGCGAGAAGAGGCGGCTGGCTCCGACATTCGCTCTGAGTTGCCGGTGCCCTACAGCATTGCTGAACACACCCAGCACGTTTGCGATGAACTCGCGGCATTGTTAAAGGAGGTTCGCCATGTGACAGACTTCAGCCAGGAGTTGACGCAAGCTGCCCGCTGGCACGACACAGGAAAGGCCCTGCTTGTTTGTCAGCAGGCGATGCACGACTCCGAGAAGCCCGATCCAACGCGGCTGCTCGCGAAGTCGGGACGTACCGGAAAGCTCGATTACGGTAAGTACGGACGGAAGCACTTTCGGCATGAACTCGGCTCAGCCCTCGCCGTGCTGCAACAGTGTAAAGGGTGGCCGTTCTTGATCGCATATCTGATTGCGGCCCATCACGGGCGAGTCCGACTATCCATTCGTGCGCTACCGGGGAAAATCCTCCGGATGATCCAAGTCTTTCTTCGCGCTCGGCGTGCGGGATCGCGATGTGCTGCCGGAAGTCGATCTCGGCAATGGCGAGAAGTGCCCGGCGACCACCCTCGACCTGACCCCGATGCAACTTGGAGGTGAATCGAGCTGGACGGCGCGAGCGCTCAAGCTGCTCTCGGAGTTGGGACCGTTCAAGCTGGCCTACCTGGAAGCCCTGCTTCGAGTCGCGGACGTTCGCGCGAGCAAGAAAGAGGCCAAGCGATGAACACAATCCCGCTGAAGGGTTGTACGCCAGAACCGCTGATGAACTACTTGAAGGCCCTCGGAATTTTCCGCTTAGTCGCCGAGCAGGCTGACCCGGATGCCCGGGTTTCGTGGACTGGCGGCGTTGCACACCTGCGCACGAAACTTGAGCGAGAACACTTGGTAAGGTTCTTCCTGGAGGAGTATCGCCCGACGCCGATCGTTGCACCGTGGAATGGCGGCAGCGGGTTTTATGGCGGCGGCTCCGAACCGCTTGATGCTCTTGCCAAATCCGATTCGACGCGGTTGAAACTATATCGCAAATCGATTCGTCAAATCTCGGCATTCGTGCCGAAGAGCAAGCCCAAAGACAATCAGAAGGAGTTTCTTCTCGCTAAATGCCGTGCCGAGTTGTCCGATGAAGTCGTGCCCTGGCTCGACGTGTGTTTCGTTCTAGGCGAGGACCGTCCGAGCTTCTTCCCGCTTCTTGGTACGGGTGGCAATGACGGCCGGCTTGAATTCACGAACAACTTCATGCAACGACTGGGCGACGTGATCTCCTTCATGAACAACGCCCCACCCCCCGATCGATCGACCGATTGGTTGAACGCCGCGTTGTTTGCTGGCGCTCTGGTCTCGCTCAAGAAAGCGGCGATTGGGCAGCTCAGTCCTGGCGGCATCGGCGGGCCAAATGGGGTTAAGGGCGAATTCGAAGCCGAGTCGCGAGTAAATCCCTGGGACTTCGTTCTTATGGTCGAAGGCACCTTGTTGTTTGCAGGATCAGTCGGCGCAGCGGTTCGGCGCGAACGCTTCCGGACGTCCAGTCTTTCCGTTTAGCGTCGAATCCGTCGCGGTCGGTTACGGGTCCGCTGCGGCAACCGACGAGACCACTGACGGGTCGCGGGCCGAACTTTGGCTGCCGATATGGGATTTCGCCTCC
>CAWHWU010000013.1:0-498317 GCA_963833105.1 uncultured Planctomycetaceae bacterium | reverse complement strand
GTGCCGGCCCCCTTTTTTACGCCGCAGAAAAACCAGAAAAATCCCCTAAACCACAGAAAAATCGAGGGACCCGGCCTTCTCTCGCGGCGGAATGCGACACCAAGCGGGGTTTTCACCGCGCAATGCGCCGCATTCGTGCCCCCAAAGTGCCTCCGACGTGGCGGTCTTCTGCGTCGTCTCAGTCCGCGACGGGCATTCGGATCCGCGGACTGCGGAGCGAGTCGAGGCGATCGAGCTCGGCGTCGGCTGCCAGCAGGCGGCCGTAGGTGGTGCGGTGGGTCATCACGACCAGGGGGACGATCGATTCGGCGGCGCTATCTTCGGGCGCTTCATGCTGGATGATCGAGGCGAGGCTGATGCCATTTCGCCCCAGGATGTCGGCGATATCGGCGAAGACATGCGGTCGATCCAGAACGTTGAACCGCAAATAGTAACGGTTGGCGACCTGCGGAGGGGGCTGCACGGGGAAGGGCTGCCGCTCTTGCCAGACGTCGATCCGCGGAAATGTCAGGGAGGCCCGGCCGGTGGCGACGTCGATCAAGTCGGCCACGACGGCCGAGGCGGTCGGCATCTGCCCTGCCCCGGCTCCGGAATACCACGTTTTACCGACGGCGTCCCCTTCCAGCGCGATCATATTGAACGCCCCGCCGCACTGGGCCAGCGGCCGATCATGATGCACGAGCGTCGGCTGCACGTGCATTTCCAGTTGCCCGTCGACAAGTTTCGCGACCGCCAAAAGTTTGACCGTGTAGCCCAGTTCGTCGGCGTACTTGAGGTCGGCCAGCTCCAGCGAGTCGATTCCCTGCTGTGTGAACGTGCCGATGCCGACCTTCGTCCCGAATGCCAGGCGGGCGAGAATCGCCAGTTTTTGGGCGGCGTCGGTGCCGTCGACGTCCATGGTCGGATCGGCCTCGGCATAGCCGAGCCGCTGGGCCTCCGAGAGCACGTCGCCGTACGGGCGCTCGCGGGCGAACATCTCGGTCAAAATGAAGTTACTCGTGCCGTTGAGAATCGCTTCGATTCCCAGGATCTGGTTGGCCGTCAGGCATTGATTGATACAGGCAATGATGGGAATTCCGCCGGCGACCGCGGCCTCGAATGCCACCGTCCGGCCCAGCGTCGGGCCCGCTCGAAAATCACGTCCCCGTGTTCGCACAACAGGGCCTTATTCGCGGTCACGACGTCCTTTCCCGATTCGAGCAGGGCCAGGAAGATCTCGCCGGCCGGTTTGACGCCCCCGATCAGCTCAATTGCGACATCGATTTGCCGATCGTCGACGACGGATTGGAAGTCATCGGTGACGAGTCCCGAGGGGAGCGGCAACGACCGCGCTTTCTTGAGGTCGCGGACCACGACTTTGCGCAACTCGATCGGACGACCGGCCCGCCGCGCAACACGGTCCGCCTGAGTCAGCAGGATCTTTGCCACGCCGGCACCGACATTTCCCATTCCGAGAAGACCCACGCGCAAAGGTGTCATTCTTTTCCGTTCGATTCGGGCGTCCGGCTGGAAATTGCGTTAACTCCCGCCGGCTGCGGCGGTAATTTAGGTAGGTCCAATGTTCCCAGAGCGAAATATAAGGTCAAAATCCCGATCGCGTACAAGGCCTGTTGGGGCGTTGAACCTGCGTTGGGATCAAATTCCGCCATCATTCTGGCTGAGGCGGTCAACCGTGGTCAATCGGCCTGGGCGGGGAGGCTTGAACCAGAGGCGGCGATGCCGCATTCTATGTAAGTCAGGTGCAATATGCGGCCGGCGAACAATCCCGGGATGGAAAAGGACGTCATGATGACACCGTCGACCGGTCGTACCGTGCGAGTTGGTGCGGTTGCCTATCTTAACTCGAAACCCCTCATCGAGGGGTTGGTTGACCTGCTGCCGGAAGCCGAGCTGTCATTGGACTTTCCCAGCCGGCTGGCCGAGGATCTCGAAGCGGGCCAACTTGACGTCGCGCTGGTGCCGTCGATCGAAGTGCTGCGGCATCCGGAATACGAAATCGTCTCAGACGCCTGCGTGGCAACGCGCGGTCCCGTGATGAGCGTAAAGCTCTATAGCCGCGTGCCGATGGGAGAAATTCAATCGCTCTCTCTCGACGCCGGTTCCCGGACGAGCGCCGCCTTGGCGCAGATCATGTTGGACGAGCGGTTCGGCGTCCGTCCGCGACTGGAGCCGCTCCCGTTCGAGCGTGATCTTGGGCTCCGCGAGGACCGATGCCGTCCTGCTCATCGGTGACCGGGCCATGCACGCGCCCGCAGAGCCGTTTGCCTCCACGTGGGACCTGGGCGAAGAATGGCTGCGTTGGACCGGTTTGCCCTTCGTATTTGCCGTTTGGGCCGCCAAGGGGAGGACGGAGTTGGGCCACGTCGAGGAGGCGCTGTGCCGAGCGCGCGATTTGGGGATCGAGCGGGCGCAGGAAATCGCCCGCCGGGAGTCTCCGATCCTGGAAATCTCCGAGGCGACAGCATATCACTACCTGACGAAGAACCTCCATTTTCGTCTTGGTCCGGCCGAGAGGAGCGGACTGAGATTGTTTTCCGCATTGTCGGCCCGGCTCGGGCTGGCACCGGGAGGAGCGGACCTTGTCTTCCGCGATTGCGCCACTGCTTGAAAAGTCCGTCGAAGGGGTCCGCCTGACCCCCGAAGAGGGGCTGCGCCTGATTGAATCCACCGATCTGGTCGCGCTGGGCCGTGCGGCCGATGCCGTCACCCGGCGTCTGCACCCCGAGCCCTTCCGCACGTACAACATCGATCGCAACATCAACTACACGAACGAGTGTGCCGCGGTCTGCGATTTCTGCGCGTTTTACCGGCCACCCGGTCACGAAGAGGTATACGTCCTGCCGCGGGACGTGCTGTACAAGAAAATCGAAGAGACGGTGGCCCTCGGCGGCGACCAGATCTTGATGCAGGGAGGCCTGCACGCCAAGCTGCCGCTCGAATGGTACGAAGAGCTGCTGGCCGACATCAAAACGCGATTTCCGCAGGTCAACGTTCACGGCTTCAGCCCGCCTGAGATTCACCATTTCACGAAGGTGAGCAAGAAGCCGCTTCGCGTCGTGCTCGAACGACTGAAAAACGCAGGTTTAGGCAGCCTTCCCGGCGGCGGGGCGGAAATCCTCGTCGATCGCGTGCGAAAGGAGATCACGCGCGGCAAGGTGCTGACCGACGATTGGCTCAACGTCAATCGCGTCTGGCACGAGATGGGAGGCCGTTCGACCGCCACGATGATGTTCGGCCACGTCGAAACTCTGGCCGAGCGGATCGAGCATTTGGAGCGATTGCGGCAACTTCAGGACGAAACGGCCGGTTTTACCGCCTTTATCTGTTGGACGTTTCAGCCTGACCACACGGCCATGTCCCATATTCCGCCGGCCGGAGCGTATGAGTATCTCAAAACGCAGGCCGTCGCCCGGCTTTACCTCGATAACATCCCCAACATTCAGTCTTCGTGGGTAACTCAAGGCGAAAAAATCGGCCAGTTGGCCCTGTTCTTCGGCGCCAACGACATGGGAAGCCTCATGATTGAGGAAAACGTCGTCGCGCAGGCGGGCACGGTCTATTACCTTTCCCTGGAGACCATCCGCCGCTCGATTGAAGAGGCCGGGTACACTCCCCGGCAGCGAAACGTCTTCTATCAATACATCGACGGCGAATGATACACGTCGAGAAACTGACGAAGCGGTTCCGCGACCTGCGTCGCGGCAGCGTCTCGGCTTTGGAAGAGGTCAGCTTCGACGTTCAAGCCGGGCGAAATCTTCGGCCTCCTGGGGCCCAACGGCGCGGGCAAAACGACGTGCCTCAGGATCTTGAGCACGGTTCTCAAGCCGACCAGCGGCACCGCGGTCGTCGCCGGTTACGACGTCGTCACCCATCCGGCCGAGGTCCGCGCTCGCATCGGCTTCATGTCGGGCAATACGGGCATCTATGACCGCATGACGGCCTGGGAATTGGTCGAATACTTCGGCCGGCTGTATGGGATGGACGAATCGGTCCTCAAGCGGCGTCTGGACGAGATTTTTTCGACGCTGCAGATGAACGACTTTCGCGACGTGCTGGGCTCGAAGATGTCGACCGGCATGAAGCAGAAAGTCTCGATTGCCCGCACGATCATCCACGATCCCCCCGTCCTGATTTTCGACGAGCCGACAATGGGGCTCGACGTCCTCGTGGCGCGGGCCGTCCTCACCGCGATCGGTTCGCTCCGCGACGAGGGGAAGTGCATCATCTATTCGACGCACATCATGCGCGAGGTGGAAAAACTCTGCGACCGAACCGCCATCATCCATAAAGGCCAGATTCTGGCCGCCGGCACGCCAGCCGAACTGCAAGCGCGGTTTGGCGAAAGCGAGTTCGAGGAAGTATTCTTCGGGCTGATCTCGAGGGCCGAAGAAGGAATGGCGGCCGGGTAATGAACTGGAAAAACGTCCGCCTCATCTTCCACCGGGAGGTCCGCGATCAGATTCGGGACCGGCGGACGCTGTTTATGGTGGTCGTCCTGCCGCTGTTGCTGTATCCCGGTCTGGCGATCGGGATGGTGCAGGTTTCGCTTCTGTTTCGCGAGCAGCCGCGGACGGTCGTCGTGCTGGGCGCGGCCAATCTGCCAAAGCAGCCGCCTCTGTTGGACACGGACGATCCGAGCCGATTCGCCGCGAAATGGTTCACGATCCCCGCCGACGTCGACAAGCTCGAGGTCGTGGCCGACGCCGGAACACGGCCGCATCGCGAGCCCGCGGATGCCAAACGAGATGCCGACCTCCTGGCCGACGCGCAGAAACTCCGCCCGCTTGCCGAACAGCTCGCTCGCTTGCAGCAAGCATTCCGCACGGCAAACGATGAAGAAGCCGCCCACTTGGCCGATGAAATTGCGTCGGCCAAGGAGGAACTCGCCGAGAAATTCAGCGCGTCCAAGATTCAGGTGCTGATTATCGTCCCGGACGGGCTCCGCGAGCGGATTCAAGCGACCAATCGGGCGCTGGCAGACCGGCTCGTGGGAGAAAGCGTGACCGTCCCCGCGAAATCCTCGCTGGGTTTTCTGGTCGTCGATAACAGCGCCGATGAGAAATCCGTGTTTGCCTTCCAGCGCGTGAAGCAGGTCCTGACCGTGTGGGAGCAGCACATTCTGCAGGAACGTCTGAGCCAGGCCAAGCTTCCGCCCACGCTGGCGACGCCGGTCAGTCCGATCACCCTCGATCTGGCGGCGATCAGGCAGCTTTCGGCCAGCATCTGGAGCAAGATGTTTCCCACGCTCCTCATCATCATGGCCGTAACGGGAGCGTTTTATCCGGCGGTCGACGTCGCCGCCGGCGAAAAAGAGCGCGGCACGATGGAGACGTTGCTCATCTGTCCCGCGCGGCGGAGTGAGATCGTCGTCGGCAAGTTCCTGACCGTGCTGGTCTTCAGCGTCTCGAACGTGCTCCTCAATCTCGCCAGCATGGGGCTGACGGGCAAGTATGTGCTGGCCGCCGCGAGAACCGAGGCCCTTTCCCGAATGGGCGCGGGACAACTCGCCTTTCCCGGCCCGTGGGAGATCCTGTGGCTGTTGATTTTGTTGCTGCCGCTGGCCGCATTTTTTAGCTCGATCAGCCTGGCGCTGGCGACCTTCGCACGCAGCACGCGGGAAGGGCAGTACTATCTCACGCCGCTCTTGTTCGTGACCCTCGGTCTGACGTTGTTCTGCCTCTCGCCGACGGTCGAGATCGAACCCCTGTACAGCATTTTGCCGGTCGTCGGCCCCGCTCTGTTGCTGAAGGAGGTGCTGGCCGTTCCCGGCAGCACGGCGCCCCTCATCTACGGAATTCCCGTGTTGGTGACGAGCATCGGCTACAGCTTCGCGGGGCTGTGGTGGGCGATCAGCATGTTTAAGCGCGAGGATGTGCTGTTCCGCGAGGCCGAACGGTTCGACGTGCGGCTCTGGATTCGGCACCTGGCCCGCGACAAAGAGCCGCTGCCCAGCTCGGCCGAGGCTGTTCTCTGTTTTGTCCTGGTCGTGCTGTTGCAGTTCGCGGCGTTGCCCTTCCTGCGGGCGGGACTGATCGGACCCGGCGGGCAGCTTGATGCGATGGCCATGTTCCGAGTCCTCGTGATTCAGCAGATGGTGTTTGTCGGCTGTCCCGCGCTCTTCATGGGTATCATGCTCACGACGAGCGTTGTCCGCACGTTCCGGCTGCGCTTTCCGGCGTGGCCGTACCTGCTCGCGGGATGCGTGCTGCCGATCGCGCTGCATCCCCTTTCGGTCAGTCTCGACGGGTGGTTGCAGGCGTGGTTTTTTCCCCCGATGCCCGAGCAGGTGACGCAGATCTTTCGGGTGATGTCGACGCCCTCGCTCCCTTTGTGGACGGTGATTCTGGCGATGGCGGTTGCCCCCGGCGTGTGCGAAGAGCTCGCGTTCCGCGGATTCATTCTGAGCGGCTTCGGGCGCTCGGCCCGTCCGGCCATCGCCATCGTGCTTTCAAGCATCGCGTTCGGGGTGGCACACATGGTGCCTCAGCAGGTGTTCAACGCGGCATTGCTCGGCCTGGTGCTTGGCCTGATTGCCGTGCGCAGCGGCAGTCTTCTGCCCGGCGTCCTGTTCCACATGATTTATAATTCGCTCGAGATTTTGCGGGCGCGAGCGACTTCGTTGCCGGCCAAGGGACCCCTGGTCGACTGGTTTATGGTCTTTACGACGACCAAAGACAACGAGCATGTGATCGAGTATCGCTGGCCCGCTTTGGCATTGGCCGCCGTTATCGCCTGCGTGCTGATCGCCTGGCTGATTCGCAGCAAGTCCGAACAGACGGCACGACTCCGGACGAAAGTGCCATGCCGCCGCGGCGGGCAAAATCGCCGAGTCCTCCCGCCCAGCCCCCCGTGGCAACGCGGTAACGCGGGTTCCCGCCAATGTTCGGACCAAGAGCTGCTTTGAAGCGTGCAAGAAGGTGCGTCCCATGATTACCGGCATCCACCACGTCCAGATTACGGTGCCGAAAGGTGAAGTAGAGGCGGCCCGAGAGTTCTATTGCGACACGCTGCAACTGGCCGAAGTCGAAAAGCCTGATGTGCTCAAGTCCCGGGGCGGGTTCTGGTTGGCCGTCGGCGACCGCCAGGTCCATGTCGGCACCGAAGAGGGATTCAACCGCCTGGCCACCAAAGCACACGTCGCCTATGCCGTTGACGACCTCGAGGCGTGGCGAAAGAAGCTCACGGCGCTCGGTGTCCGGCTCGAGGAGGGCATTCCCATTCCCGGTTACTCGCGATTCGAGTTTCGCGATCCGTTTGGCAATCGGGTGGAAATGATTCAGTTAATCTCATAGATTACGGCCGTCGCAGGTAATCAAAACAGGAGGTGTGGCCCATGGGAATGTTCGACGGAAAAAAGGGACTTGTTTTCGGCATCGCGAACGACCACTCGATCGCCTGGGCCATCACGCAAAAACTGCACGCCGAAGGGGCCGAGATGGGTTTCACCCATCTTCCCGACAAGGATCCGGAGCGGCCGCGGATGGAACGCCGGCTGCGGAAACTGGTCGAGCCGCTCGGGGCCAAGCTGATCCTTCCCTGCGACGTGCAGAAAGACGAAGACCTCGATCGCATCTTCACCGCGACGCGCGACCAATTCGGCCAGGTCGATTTCGTCCTGCATTCCATCGCCTACGCGCCGATCGAAGACCTGCAGGGCCCGACTTACAACGTGAGCCGCGACGGCTTCAAAACGGCGATGGAAATCAGCGTCTATAGTCTCTTGACGATCGCCCGTCGCTCCCGCGAAATCCTGAAGCCCGGCGGCAGTCTGCTCACGTTGACCTATCTCGGCGGCGAGAAAGTGATTCCCGGCTACAACATCATGGGAATTTGCAAAGCGGCGCTCGAAAGCTCGGTGGAGTACCTGGCCAACGAACTGGGCCCGGCCGGATTCCGCATCAATGCACTGAGCGCCGGCCCGCTCAAGACGCTCAGTTCCTCCGCCGTCGGCGAGTTCGACCAGATGCTCAAGCTGTACACGACCTTCTCGCCGCTCCGCCGCAATATCACGGCCGAGGAGGTCGCCAATACCGGCGTCTACCTCTTAAGCGATCTGGCCTCGGGCGTCACCGGCGAGACGATGCACGTCGACGCGGGGTACCACATCATGGGGGCCCCTCCCAGCGAAATGCACGGCAAACTCTGAAGGCCGCCCAATGGCCGACGTGGTCAAACGCGTGGCAATCGCCGTCGTCGAACAGGGGGGCGTTACCTGGTCGGAACGCGAAAACCGGGCGACGTGCTTGCCGGCCGGGCGGAATTTCCTGGAGGAAAATGCCAGCCCGACGAGGACTTCGCCGCCTGCGCAGTGCGCGAGTGTCGCGAGGAAACGGGGCTCGATGTTGTCGTGCTACGGCGGGTTTACACGTGCCGTCACACGTATGCTCATGCCACGCTCGATCTTGAGTTCTGGCTGTGCCGGCCCGCTGCAACCGAAAATGCAGGGGCGGTCCGCGGCGGTTTCGAGTGGGTGCCCGCGCAGTCGTTAAAGTCGCTTCACTTTCCCGACGCAAACCGGCCCGTCATCGGGCTGTTATCCGCCAGCTTCGAGTCTATGGGCTAGACTTAGCTTGAAAGTCAGCCGTCGGACTCCAATTCGCGCCTTTGCGTCGGAATGTGCCATGAGCGACATTCTCTTTACGATCCGCTCGTACTACGCGTTCTATTGCACGTTCTTCTCGAACCAATGGACGCACATGACGCCGCCGAAATACGGCGTTCTTCTGATCCTCGTCGGCGTTTTCGGCTGGCTCCTGATGAAGGCCGGAAACAAGCGCGCCTAACGCGACGGGCGAGATCAACTTGGCGGGCGTTTTCCATCGGCTAGCGGCTTGACGATTCGCCAGATGTCTTCCGTAATCTCGTCGAGCGTTCGCAGTCCGTCAGTCCCTTCGCAGCCAATCACGGACCAGTTCGGCTCACGCGCGGCCAGTTCCCGATACATCTCGCGGACGCGGCCGAGATAGTTGGCGTCGGCTTCCTGAATGTCCGCCGTCCGCTCGGTGTAATTGCGGGCCCCCTTTTTAGCGACCAGCGTCTGGGCCACGGGGACCGACAGGTCCAAGAGGAGCACGCGATCAGGCCGCGGCATCTCGAACAGGTCGTATTCGACGTGCTCAATCGAACGGCAAAGCGTTTCGCGCTCGGCTCCGGTGAGCTTGGCCGCCTGGTGCGCGATATTCGATGCGACATAGCGGTCGAGCACGACGACGTCACAGCGTGCCAGGGAAGCGTTTAGCAGCGGCCGCGATTCGAACCGGTCGCCGGCAAATAAGAGCGAAACGAGAAACGGGTGGACCTGGTCGAGCGAGCCGAATTTGCCGTTCAAAAACGACCCGACCGCGCCGCCGAAAAAAGTCTTGTCGTACCGCGGAAAGGAAAGAAGTTCCGCGTTCAGTCCCGCGTCCTGCAGCCGCTTGACCAATCGTTGGGCCTGCGTCCCTTTTCCGGATCCGTCGATCCCCTCGATGGCGATCAGAGGCGCCGATGAGCGGGCGCAGCGGTCCCAGTCGGTTCGCTTGACGTGTTCTTTTCCTGAGCGGCCCGTTCGCGACCCATGTTCAGGCCTCAATCACGGCGGACGGCACCAGGTAGCGGTCGAACGTTTGTTCTCCCACACCGTGCACGAGTTGCCCGATGTCCGCTCCGGTGCCGGGAATCTCGACCGGCACGTAGCGACGGTCGGTGCCGGAGACGTAACCCGGCCGATTTTCGGAAAACTGCTCGACGAGGACTTCGACCCGTTCTCCGTGCAGGGTCCGGTAATATTCGAGCGCCAGGTCGTGCTCGAGCGTGGCCATGCGGTCGACGCGGTCGCGAATCGTCGTTGGCGGAACCTTGTCGGCGAATTCGGCCGCCTTTGTGCCCGCGCGGGCACTAAACGGAAAGATGTGGATCTTCATAAATCCGACCCGGCGGCAAGTTTCGAGCGACTGCTCGAATTCCTCTTCGGTCTCGCCGGGAAAACCGACGATCATGTCCGTGGTGAAGGCCGGATGCTCGAGCCGCTCGCGGATCTGCTCGATCCGCTCGAGGAATCGCCGAACGGAATAGCGGCGTCGCATGCGGCGGAGCACGGTTTCCGACCCGCTTTGCAGTGCCGGATGGAACTGCGGACAGAGATGCTCGCAGTCGGCCGCAGCGGAAATGAAATCGTCATTCACCTCGGCCGCCTCGATGCTCGACAGGCGCATCCGCCACGCGCCGCCGATGCGATCGAGCCTGCGAAACAGGTGCCAGAGTCGGAAGGGGGCAAAGCCCGACTTTCCCCGCGTCGTGTCGACTCCGTAATGGCCGACGTGAATGCCCGTGAGGACGATTTCGCGGTAGCCATTGCCGATCAGCCGGCGGACTTCCTCTTCAATGTCGGCGGGCGATCGGCTGGCAAGCCCCGGCCGCACCTGCGGAATGATGCAGTACGTGCACTTGAGGATGCAACCGTCCTGCACCTTCACATAGGCCCGCTTGCGGCCGTCGAAATGGCTGATGCCGCGCGGCATGTCGACGATTCCCTGCCGCGCCAGCACGTCGGGCAGTTCGCGTTTGTCGCGGACCACCTCAAAGACGCCGGGCAGCCGCGAGACCGCTTCGGGATCACGGGTCGCGTAGCAGCCCATGACGAGTGTCCGCGTCCCCGGATTCTGGCGGGCGAGCTGCCGGATGACTTGCCGCGACTTGGAGTCGCCCGTGCCGGTCACCGTGCACGTGTTGACGACGCACAGATCGGCCGGTTCCGCATCTGTCGCTTCGCGATAGCCGTTCTGCTCGAGAGCCTCTTTGACGAGCTGGGTCTCGTACTGATTCACCTTGCAGCCGAGCGTCACCAGGCGGCACGTGCGGTGTTGCATGGCGGCTCCCTCAACGAGCGAACGAACAGGCGACACCCTATCGCGGTGAAAACTCACAAGTTGTGCGGCACCGCGCACGTCCAATCAGTCGTGCGGCCGTTCTCCGCGATCGGGACGGCGTCCGCCGCCACGCCGGTGATCCCGCGAACCGCCTGAATGGCCTTCCCGCGAGTGGGAGTCGCCGGGCTGCCGGTGGAGCAAAAAGCCAATCGCCTCTTCCCACGTGGGAACGTTCCGATAGACGCGGGGCGATTCTTCGTCCCCTTCGCCTTCGACGTCCTCACCTTCTGCTTCCGCCGCTTCGTCGTCCTCTTCCTCGTCGTCTTCGCCAGACGAAGCCTGGTAAGGCGAAGCGGCAGCGAACGGCTCCTCGCTCTCCGACTCGGTCAAGGAAGATTCGGGCAACGAAGACTCGGTCGAGGCCTCGCGGCGCGGGCCCCGCTCATCGGGTCGGCGGCGCCGTCGCCGTCGACGTCTGGGCGCCGTGCGGTCCGGCTCTTCGGCTTCGAGAGGAGACTCTTCCGCGGGCTCTTCATCGGACAGGAATTCGTCCGAGGCTGCTTCCTCGTTCTCGTTCTCGCCCTCGTTGGACGAATCCATTCGTTCTTGCCGTTCCATCGGCTCTCCCGAAGGTTCTCTTCGCGATCGCGAGCGCCGGCGGCGTCGGCGGCGTCGCGGAGGACGTTCGGAATCACTCGGTTCCACGGATTGCGGCCCGTCCTCGGTCTCGCCGACCTCTTCCGGCTCCGCAAAATCATCACGCACATGTCGTTCGTCGGACGGCGGCTTCAGATTTCGCGGTTCTCCGCCACCGCGAACCTGTTCCGAGACGGTTCCCTCTTCGATCAGTCCGGCACCGAAGTCGTCAGTTTCCTCAGGCTGTGATCGCGATGGACGGTCGGGTGCGGGCTGTGGCCGGCGGGGACGGTCCGCAGAAGATTCCGGTCGTCGACCCTGCGGACGTTCTTCCCGACGTTTGTCACCGCGACCTTCAGACCGGCCTTCCGAGCGCCCTTGGGACGGACCTTCCGATCGGCCTTCGGACCGGCGAGGGCGCGACCCCCCTTGTTGCGGGCGGTCCCGACCTCCGGAGCGTCCCGTCCGCCGGATCGTTCGCGACCACCGCCGCCAGAGCGCCGCGGACCGCCACGTCCTCCGCGCTGTCCGGGACGTTCGCGGTGCTCAGAGCGATCGGCCGGCTCGCCTTCCTCTTCACTCCACTGCCAGGTTTTGAGCGTATC
The DNA here is from genome assembly GCA_963833105.1 of uncultured Planctomycetaceae bacterium. Lineage (GTDB taxonomy): Bacteria > Planctomycetota > Planctomycetia > Planctomycetales > Planctomycetaceae > DASPSM01. The sequence continues at coordinate 486,229 of CAWHWU010000013.1, read as the reverse complement.
CCAATACGCGTCGTCTTCGGCCGGCTCCCGGCTCTCAGCAGCGGCGGGTTCTTCGCCAGGGGATTGCGGGCCTTCCTCGTCTTCAACCGCATCGACGGCGGCGACGATTTCCTCTTCTTCAATCTCGACAATCTCGCCTTCGTCTTCGCGGTTGTCGACCTGTTGTGGTTCTGCCTCGGCCCACTCATCCAGGCCGAGGTCGGTGCCAAAGTCGTCGTCGACGGGGGGAGCGGGACGGGCTGCTGGTGGCTTGCGGGCGGGCGGTCGCCGTTCCTCGCGTGCCGGCCGCTTCTCAGCGGGACGGCCTGTGGTCTCCGGCCGGGCTGCGGTCGGTCCAGGGGCCGCCGACTCGGGGGTGCCTTTGGCGGGGACAGCCTTTGCCTCAGTCGCGGAGTTGTCCGGCTCGTCGAGGTTCAGGTCTTCGGGGACGACCAGCCAATCGCCGGCAGCTTTGGCCCCCAAATCGATGCCGAACAGGTCTTCGGCCAGGGTTTCCCAGGAGTTTTCTTCGCCACCGGCTCCGGCACGACGGATCTGCATTCATAGCCGGAACATACCAGTCGCTCCGCACCCTTGCAAGTCGTTGCGAAAAAGCTCGAGATCAACGGTTCGCGACGGTTTCCTTCAGGGCCGATGGCCTTTCCGGAGCGGCCGCGGCCGCTTTGAGTCCGGCAGCGAACATCCTGGCGACTTTCTTGAGCAACCAGGTGGGCGCGAGCCGTTTGAGGTACCAGTGCACGCGCGACTCGAACGGGACGACGACGTAAAGCTGCTTGTGCTTCATCGCCGGAGGGCCGCCGTGGCCACATCGTCGGCGGTCATTTTTGCCTCTTCAAATCCTCTTTGGAACAGGATCCGCTCTTCCTCCCGGCACCAGCGGGCGGTCTGCAGCAGATTCGTGCGAAAGACCGCCGGGCAAATGGCCGTCACGCCGACGTTATGCGGCATGAGTTCGCTGTAAAGCGTTTCGGACAGCGCCAGCATGCCCGCCTTGGTGACGTTGTAGGCGGCCATCGTGGGGGCCGAAACAATCGCCGCCAGCGAGCAGGTGTTCATGATGTGGGCGCCGCGGGTTGGCCTTCAGCCAATCGACGAAGGTATGGCACCCGTTAATGCCGTTCCACAAATTGACGTCGATGATCCACTGCCAGTTTTCGATCGGATATTCGCCCACCAGGCCGGAGCCGGCCACGCCGGCGTTATTCACCAGCAAATCGAGGTGGTCCCATCGCGCCTTGAGGCGGTCGCGCAGGGCTTGCCACTCCTCGATATGGCGGACGTCGATTTCCTCGACGAAACCGTCTCCACCCCCTTGTTTAACGAGCCGCAGCGTTTCTTCGCATCCCGGCCGGTTCACGTCGGCAAGTGCCACGCACCAGCCTTCAAGTCCCAAGCCGACCGCGATCGCCCGTCCCAAGCCGCTGGCGGCGCCCGTGACGATCGCATTTCGTCTTTCCATCACGTCCACCTTTCTTGACTCGTTTGGCGCCCTCGCCGATGCGTGGGTCAGATTCCCATCTGTCGGAGCCCATCGATCAACCGCATCAGCGTTCCGGTCAGCGTTGGATGCGAGCCCTCGAATTTCTCGACGGAGTCGCCGAGGCGCTGGATCAAGGATTGCCGCTGTGAATCGGTCGTTCGGTCGTCTTCCAAGGCCGCGCGAATGTCGGCCAGTGCCTGCTGAAGGACCTGCCGGGACTCGTCGTCAAGAGATTGCGACGTGTCCAATTGTCGCTCCAATTCGGCAACGGCGGCTCGGAGTTTTTCGACCTGCATGTAAGTGCGATCTTTGAGGATTCTCAGGCAGCGGATCACGCTGCGCTTCTATTCCTGCTTCAGATTATCACCAATCCCAAGCGGGCGACACTCGACGACCTCTTCGGAAAAAGAATTGCCCGCAAAGTGGGGCCGTTCGCTTCGCCAGCTCGACTCCCGCTTGGGACGCTTCGCAGCAGTGGACGATGCTCAAGCGAAGCCTGCGGCGGCGACGACATAACGAGTGGCGGGCTCCGCGGCCAAAGGAAGACGTGCGGCCTACTGGCCACACGCCATTATTTCGTCCTATCCGGCGAATCAAAACGATTGGGAAAGAGATCGCGTGACGCACGAAAAATCGGGCAGTAAAGAGTGGGGCATCGCCCTCGGGTTGCTGGCGGGACTCATTCTGGCGCTCCTTTCCCTCTCAGATGTGCCGTTCGTTGTCACGCGTGGAATGTTTTCGCGGGATTCCGGCGCGGCGGATCCCGTGGTGATCATCCGCCGTTCGCAGGAAACGCAGTTGCCGCCTCAAAGTTTGCGCGATCAGAAACGTTCAGCCGATGCCTCGCTCGTCGACGTGCCGCAGCGCGTGGCTGAGCGCCCGAGTTCGCTGGAAGCGGCGGTACCAAGTGCAAAACGAACTTTGCTCGTCGACGTGCCGCAGTCTTCGGCTGCGCTCTCCCCGCTCGTCCCGCCGCCGCGCGATCTTCCCGAAGACGACCCGGAAACCTTGCTGAAGCACGCGCGTTTCCTGATTAAAGCCGGCCTGGCCCCGATTGCAAAAGATCCACTTCAGAAAGTGGTCAAAGAGGCTCCGGGGACGCCCATTGCGCGTGAGGCGCAGCGAACCCTCGACGAGTTATCGCGGAACTAATATCGCGTCATGCGCTGGGTTTCGGGCAAGAGTCCTCTGTGATGGAATCCTACACCACAGTCGACGCACGCATAAAACTCAAACACTTCTACCCACAAATCACTGCGTGACAGACGACTAGCGGTCATAGGCAAGCTTTGCGTGCCTTTCTGGTCATACTGCCCGCCCTCTTCCCTCTTCCGTCGCCCCTCACACCTGTCCCGTTGCCTTGGGATGGGTCAGCGATTATGTTGACCTAGGAGTTCGACGGAGAGGCGGCCGCGGCCGCGGAACATTCTTTGGAGGCAATCATGGCCACCCCGACCCTGGAAAAACCGCGTAGCGTCAAAGTGCCCACGGTGAAGGACCAACCGCTGTTTATTAACGGCCGGTTTGTCGATAGCAGCAACCAGAAGACATTCGCCACGATCAATCCCGCCACCGGCGAGACCATTTGCCAGGTGGCCGAGGCGAGCGCCCAAGACGTCGATGCCGCCGCGAAGGCCGCCCGCAAGGCCCTCGAATCGGGGCCGTGGAAGACGATGGACGCCGCCGACCGCGGCAAGCTGATGTTCAAGCTGGCCGACCTCGTCGAAGAGAACGCCGAGGATCTGGCGGTCCTCGAAGCGCTCAATAGCGGCAAGACGATCAACGACGCCCGCGGCGACGTCCAGGGCGTGCTCAATACGCTCCGTTATTACGCCGGTTGGGCCGACAAGATCGAAGGGCGGACCGTTCCCGTCCGCGGCAACTTCCTCTCCTACACGCTGCGGCAGCCGGTCGGCGTCGTGGGACAGATCATTCCCTGGAACTTCCCGCTGTTGATGCTCGCCTGGAAATGGGGCCCGGCCCTTGCCTGCGGCAACACAATCGTGATGAAGCTCGCCGAGCAGACGCCGCTCACCGGCATGCGGTTGGGCGAATTGGCTCTGGAAGCCGGTTTTCCGGAAGGCGTGATCAACATTCTCAACGGCATGGGTGAGACGACGGGCGACGCCATGGTGACCCATCCGGGCATCGACAAGATCGCCTTCACCGGTCACGTCGACACGGCCAAGATTATCTCGAAGCGAGCGGCCGACACGCTCAAGCGGTGCACGTTCGAGCTGGGCGGCAAGAGCCCCAACGTGATCTTCGCCGACGCCGACCTCGACGAGGCTGTGGCCGGTGCGTTTCACGCGATTTACTTCCACGGCGGCCAGTGCTGCACGGCCGGGAGCCGGCTGTTCGTCGAGGACAGCATCCGCAAGGAGTTCGTCAGCCGCCTGGCTGAGAAGGCCAAACAGCGGAAAGTCGGCGATCCGCTCGACACGGCCACCGAACAGGGGCCGCAGGTCTCGCAGGAACAGATGGACAAGATCCTGGGCTACGTCGAATTGGGCCAGAAGCAGGGGGCCAAGCTGGTCACCGGCGGTCAACGGCACGGCAAGAAGGGCTTCTTCGTCGAGCCGACGATCTTCGACGACGTGAAGGACGACATGTCCATTGCCCGCGACGAGATCTTTGGACCGGTCGTCAGCGTTCTCCCCTTCAAGGGAATGGACGAACTGCTGAAGCGGGCCAACGACACCAAGTACGGCCTGGCGGCGGCCGTGTGGACCAAGGACATCGATAAGGCTCATCTCTACGCCCGCGAGGTCAAGGCCGGCACCGTTTGGGTGAACTGCTACCACGTGGTCGATACGACGACCCCGTTCGGTGGCTTCAAGATGTCGGGACATGGCCGCGAGAATGGCGAGGCGGCGATCGAGCACTACACGGAACTCAAGACCGTGACCGTGAAGCTCGGCTGAGCCGATGCCGATTATCGAGGACTTCGCCTGCACACTGTGCAGTTGCGTCTGCGACGACCTGCGCGTGACAGTGCGCGACGGGCGAATTGTCCGAGCCGAGAAAGCGTGCGCGCTGGCGGAGCCCTGGCTCTTGGGCCAGGACTCCGCCAGGCCGCCGAGCGCCGAGATCGACGGACGGCCCGTCGAGTTCGACGAGGTCGTGGCACGGGCGGCCGAGCTGTTGGCCGACGCGCGGTTTCCGCTGATTCACGGACTTTCGCGGAGCAGTACGGAAGGTCAACGGGCGGCCGTGAGTCTCGCCGAGCGGATCGGCGGCACGATCGATACGACGGCGTCGCGCGGTCACGGCCCCTCGGTGATGTCCGTGCAGCAGGTCGGCGAATCGACCTGCACGCTGGGCGAAGTGAAGAACCGCTGCGATCTCGTGATTTTCTGGGGCTGTAACCCCGTTGAGTCGCACCCCCGGCACCTCGAACGCTACGCGGCTGACTGCGCCGGCCTCTTCACGCCCGGAGGACGCCGCGATCGCACGCTCGTGACGGTCGACGTGCAACGGACCGCCACGAGCGGGGTTAGCGATCTCTTTATCCCCATCGAAAGCGGGCAGGACTTCGAGGTCTTCTGGGCTTTGCGGGCACTCGTACGCGGTTTGCCGCTGGAATCGGAGACCATCGGCGGCGTGCCGCGAGATGTGATTCAGGATCTTTTCGCGCGGATGATCGGCTGTCGGAGCGGGATCGTCTTCTTCGGCTTCGGGCTGGCACGGCGGCCGGGAGCGCATCTGGCCATCGAAGGGCTGATGCAGCTGGTGACGGAGCTCAACGCGCGAACGCGGTTTTACGTCCGTCGGCTCCGTGGTTCCGGCGACGTGACGGGGGCCGACAACGTGTTGGCGTGGCAGACGGGCTATCCGTTCAGCGTGAACCTGTCCCGCGGCTATCCGCGGTATAACCCGGGCGAATTCTCGGCCAACGACCTGCTCGAACGGGCCGAGCCCGACGTGTGCCTGTTCGTCGGCAGCTTTGGAGCGGCCCGTTTCACGCCCGAGGCCCGCGCCGATCTCGAGCGCGTACCCACGATCGTTCTCGATCCCCCCACGGGCCGCGGCGAGATTAAGGGGACGGTGCGGTTCACCACGTCGGTGTACGGCATTCACCAGCCGGGAACGGCCTATCGCATGGACGAGGTGCCCATTCCACTGCGGGCCGCGCTGCCGGCTGTCTACCCGACCGACGCGGACGTGCTGCAGGCGATCGAGCGGGCAATCGTCACTCGTACTCAATCAGACGAGCCGCGTCCTCGAGCGAAGAAAACAGGCCGGCCCCGACGGCGGCAGTGAGCGCGGCGCCGAAGGCCGCCTCCTCGCGATGCCGCGTGAAACACAGGGGAAGCTCGAACGCGTCGCGGACGCTGTCGCGAAGGACGGCATTCTCGCGGAGCGCGTTGCCGGCCGCCACGATCCGACCATGCGGCCGGTTTTCCGAGACGGCCATGTACCGCAAACCGTCGGCCAGCGAGCGGGCCATCCCTTCCAGCACGGCCCGCGCGAAGTGGCCGGGCGTCATGTTCTGCGGCGTCACGCCGGCAAACGCTCCACGCTGCGTCGGATCGGCCCGGCTGCCGGAAAAATGCGGATCGCACACGAGTCCGTCACAGCCCGGTGGAACGGACGCAGCGAGTCGATTGAGCGTTTCGTAAGCCGGCTTGTCGGACTCGAGTCCGAACACGTCGGTCGAAATCCGGCGGAAGAAATTCTCCAGGATCTGATAACTCCAACCTCCCGCCAGGCCCACGTTCGAGAGGAGGTTGTGCCGCAGAGGGAGCGGCCGCAGCTCAACGGGAGCGGCGAATCGCCAGCCCTCTGTATAAACCGCCACTTGCGCCCCCGTGCCGACGTTGACCAGCACGTCGCGATGCAAATCGCGGAGGCTGCCGAGGAAGCTGGCTTGATGATCGCCGATGGGCGTGAAGACGGGCGTTCCCGCAGGCAGCCCGGTCTTTTCGGCCATCGCCGGTGCCAACGGGCCGACGGGCTGGTCGGCTTCGCGGACTTCGGGAAAGAGCCAGTCGGGAAGGCCGAGCGCCGCGATCGCCTCGCTGTCCCACGACCGGGTGCGGACGTTGAAGAGCCCGCTACTCCCGGCACACGACGGTTCCGTCACGGGGGGCACAGCGGCGAGGATTCCGCCGAAGAGGTCCATGATGAAACAGGCGCGGCCGCCGGCGGGAAGACGGCCGTTTTCTTTCATCCAGAACAGCGTCAGTCCCGAAAAGCCCGGATGCAGGCGGCAGCCCGTCCGCGTGGCGGCCTTTTCGCCCAGCCGCTCGCGCACGACGTCGAGATACGTTCGGCCGACGGCCGGCATCGGGTCGTGCCCCCGCTTGTCCTGCCAGTTGATGAGGGGCGTGAGGGGCCGCGAGTGGTCGTCGACCACGACCGTGCCATGCTGCTGCCCCGTGATGCCGATTCCCACTACCTCGTATCGTCGTTCGCCGAGCTGTCGCGCAACGTCGGCCAGGCACTGGCAGCCGAGTTCGACGATCCGGCCGGCATCCCATTCCGAACGGCCCCGCGCGCGATCGCTCTCCGGCGTGACGTTGGCGTCATTGAGTGCCGTGCCGCGGGCCAGGATCGTTCCTCGGTCGGTTTCGAGGGCGAGGCTCGTGATCTTTGTCGTTCCCAAGTCGATGCTGACGATCACCGCCACGCGGCACCTCCGCCTCATTCCCACTCGGTTTCGAATCGGTCGTCGCCGCGTCCGTAAACGAGATCCCCAAACCGCTCACACCGTGCTCGCTCGGACTCCGTGAGCGGAGCCGCCTCCAGCACGGCGAGATTCTCCTCCAGCTCGTCGACCGTTTGCGGTGCAGTGAGAACGACCTGCACCGCCGGGTGCGCCAGGCAGTAACGATAACAATCGACTGCACTCGGCGGCGGTCCGGAGCAGCCCGCGTGCGGTTCCAGCAGCGATCGCCAGCGGGTTGCTGTGAAGGCGACGACCGGCGTCTTCGCGGCCAGGGCCGCGGGAAAGACGTCGTCGGCTGAGTTGCGATGGGCCATGTTATAGCGATGCATCAAGACGTCAACGCGCGGGTCGGCTGCCAGTCGCCGCGCCAGCGTGCGATCGTGGGCCGTCGCGCCGACGTACCGTATCGTTCCTTCCGCCTTCCACCGTATCAGCTCGTCGAGCACGCCTTTCCCGCCGAAAATTGTGTCGAAGTCGTCGCTCGGATTGATGTATTCGGCAAAAAAAATGTCGAGCGTCTCAATCCCGAGTCCTTGGAGGATCTTTCGCCGTGCCGAGACAAGCGTCCCCCGTTTGCGACTGCCGCTGCCGCTGGCGACGATCAGTTTGTCGCGCTGCTTGCGGAGTAAGGGGGCCAACGCCTTGCCGAACGGACCGGGGTTCGGCCCGTAAAAGAAAAAGAGATTAATGCCCCGCTGGTCGGCGCGCCGCACGCAATGCAAGTGCTGCTCCGGACGGGCGGCCAAACCCAGGCGCGAAGCCGATTCGCCGGCGAGGCTCTTAATCATGGGCGGTCGGGTTACGGAGCTTCCGGCGCATCGCTTTTCAATTCGACCGCGCCGCGCGTCGAACGGATTTCGTAGACGCCCTTCCCCTTGCGGCTCACGTCGCGGCCGTCCTCGGTGACGAGGATGTCCTTGGTCGGGGACCAGGTCGAACCGTCGGGGCCGGGTTGCAGCACCGACTCGCGATAGTGGTAGATCATCAACTTCTGGCCGGTCGCGTCGGCCGCCACGAAAGTTGATACCAAATCGCGTCGCTTCTCAGGCATTCGCCGGCTCCGCCGTTCGCAATTCCGCGGCTGACAAACGGCAAAGGACCCTGGTCGCGGGAGCAAAAACCCAACGAAGGGCTGGGCCAAAATGGGCAAGACAATGGACTCGAACAGTAGCGTTCTTCCCGAGTGAAATCAATCGTCCTGCGCCGACGAACCACGGGATAAGCCGTCGACGGGGGGCCAAGCCTCTCGAGGCCGTTGTTCCGGCCTGGCCGACGTCGGCCACTTGTGACTAATGGAGTAGCGGCACAGAATGAACGCCAAAGGAGGACTCCATGCCGAAAGTTTTGCTTGTGATTGGGGACGCGGCCGAAGTCCTCGACACGATGTATGCGTACTTTCGATTGCCGGAAGACGGTTTCGAGGTCGTCGTCGCCGCTCCGGAGAAGCGACTGTATCATCTGGTGATGCACGAGCAGCCGCCCGGCTGGGACATCACCCAAGAGCGCCCCGGCTACCACTTGATGTCCGACATCGCCTTTCGCGACGTGCGTCCGGACGAATATGCCGGTCTCTTTTGTTCGGGCGGACGGGCTCCTGAGTATCTCCGCTACGATGCCGACCTGCTGAGGATCACGCGGCGGTTCTTTGAGGCGGATCGACCGGTGGCGGCGCTCTGCCACGGTATCGAGATCATCGCCGCGGCGGATTGCATCCGAAACCGGACGGTTACCACGATCGCCAAATGCGCGCTCGACGCGACGCAGGCCGGCGCGACTTTCGTCGATCGGCCTGTGGTCATCGACGGAAATCTCGTCACGGCCCGCGGCTGGTTCGATAACACGCTCCTCTTGAAAGAATTCCTGCGATTGCTGAAACGATCGGCGATGTAGCTCTTGATCGAGACGCGTAGCATGACGTCCGTCCGGCCGGATCTCGCATCTGTTTCCGCCAAGGATCGTTCGATCCTGGCAATGGGAATCGGAAACCTCCTGCGTCGTCTGTTTACTGTTCGATACGATCCGGAACCGACATATCGCTCGTTTTTGTCTCGCGCCAAAACGCAGGACGGCCCGGTCGCGGAAGTCACGACGGCAGTCGCCGACGCGATCGAGAGTGAACGCCTTTTCGGCGTCCCCCTTGCTCGTCGCGGACTGCAGCCGGTTTATTTGCGGGTGCATAATCACTCCGACAAGCATCTGCGGCTGCATTTGGTCAGCATCGACCCCAATTACTACACACCGCTCGAGGCGGCGGCGCTCAACCATTTTTCGATCAGCAAGCGTCTGTCCGGTTTCGGGATTGCCGCCTGGTTCCTTTTTTGGCCAATCCTGGTGCTGTTGCCGCTCAAGCTCATCACGGCTTATCGCGCCAACCGCCGCATGAATGAGTGCTTTCAGTCCCTGGCGTTCCACCTGCGACCTCTTCCGCCAGGAGGCACCGCGGAGGGTTTTGTTTTTACGGCGCTCGACCTCGGGACCAAGATCATCCACGTGCGGCTGCTCGCGACGGGGGGAGCGCTCGATCTCCCCATCCCGAGTTTGGTGGCCGAACGGGAAGGCGAATTGACGGCATCCGCGGCCGAGGACCGTCCGGCGCGCTTGCCGCTAGCTGTGGACCTGACATTTTCGATTCCCGTGCCGGGGCTCAGCGCGGATTATGTGCGGCGCGACTTTGAGGCACTCTCGGCAACCGAATCGAAGGTCGAATGCGATTTGCCTGCGCTGGTCGAGCGATTGCGCGGCATGCCCGCCGCGACCGCCAACCGCACGGGTTCGGGCTCGGGCGACCCGGTCAATCTGGTCGTCATCGGACAATTGGAGACGCTGCTGAGCGCGTTTTGGCGCGGTGGGACGAAAGTGAGACAATCACATTAGCCACGTGCTGGAAGACGGCTCGCGCGTTTCTGCTTGGCGCACACTATCGCTATTCCCCCGTGAGCCCGCTGTACCTTTTCGAGCGAAGCCAGGATATTGCGCTGCAGCGCAGCCGTCGCTCGATCAATGAGCGTCTTCACCTCAGGCTCTGGCTGACGCCGCTGCGTTTTCAACAGAATCCGGTTTGGGTCGGCCAGGTGAGCCGTGACATTGGAGTCCGCTTCACCACGAAGGTGTGGAACCTCACAACGCATCGGATCGATCCAGACGTTGATGAGTCCCGGGACTACATTGTCGAGGATTTGCTGCAGGCGGAGCGCGTGGAGGCGGCCGGCTATCTCGACGGCGTCGGTCCGTGCCACCACACGAACGCCCGGCGGAACCTCACGGGCGACCCCTACTTCACCGATGGAAAACGCGCCGTCATTCTGCTTTCCACGGCGAGGACGAGTCCGCGCTTCGTGGCGTGGTAGCCTGTCCGGACAAAAGCTTGCCCACGCGAAATGGTCTTCGTAAGCAGCGCGTTGTTGAGCGACCAGCAATCGGCGGGAAATGAAAAAACCCCTGAATTCTCAGGGGTTTTCTGACGATTTCGGCCAAGTTTCTCCGAAACACCAAAAATCCGCGTCAGTGGGCGTGACAGGACTCGAACACCCGCCGAAAATCCCCGAAAAACGCAAGTTAGCTTGCAGAGCGGCGCAGAATCAAGCGCACTTTGGGCGGATTCTGGTGCTTCGACCGACCTGGAACTGGCCCGGATCGTTGAGGCGTGGCCGCGTCTTTCCCGTTCGCAGCGCGATGATATTCTTGCCGTCCTTGGTGGCCAGTAGAATTGACCTATCGGGTTGCCGTTCGCGGATAGCTACTGCGGACGGCTGAAGCGGCCAACGAGCGACGCAGTTGACCTACCCTTCTCTGCGTCGTTTGCTGGCCGGCCCGATGAGAAGGGTAGGCTCATGTCTTCGATACAGGACGGCATCGACGCATTGAACCAGATCATCGCCGTAGCTGAACGACCGCTCAATCTCTTGCAAGACTACGCGATGAGCGAAGCGGCCTATCAATGGCTGCTCGGCAAGGATGACGATGTTGGCCGGGCCATTGTGGCTGCCGGCATTGAGAAGTGCCGGATTGATCCGCCGATCGGTTTAAGGTCGCTGACCTGGACGGGGCTCTGGTACAGGCGAATTGGAACGGGGATCATCATTGAGCGGCTGCCGGATCAGTGGTTCGACGGTGTGCGAGAACTGCGAATCCGACTAGATGCCGGCGCACAGGAGAAAACCGACGAGCTGGAAGAGGACCAGAAAGCACAACCTAGTAAGCCAAATCCGCCAGCGAAAAATCTCCATCAACGCGCCGGCGATAAACCCTTGTCCCCCGCGGAGGAATCCGCCTATCAATCTTTCGAGGTCGCCAGCAAGCATCTAGCGCCCGGTGATTCCGATCCGTTACCAACAGACCAACGCGCTTACGACTGGCTGAAGGAAAATGGGCCGGAAGGGTACGACCTGCCAACGAGCTTTCACACGTGGCAGCGGTACGTGCGCAGCGGCCGCGAGTTCTACGGGACGCAAAAGCAATCTCCGCGTGCTGGTCGAGATGGTCGAAGTATCGTCCGCTCTGATTCGATTTGACGGACGATCCGCCCTCTAAAGCGGATTTCCATAAAAAATCCGCCCCCGCTCTTTTCCGCCGGATTTCTCGTGAAAACCGCACATTTCTAAAAATCCGCCCCATCCGCTCTCCGGTCTAAAACGACTCAACGCGAAAACGGAGCGTGGACCGATGGCCGAACTGCTGACAACGGCGCAATTGGCCAAGCGGCTGCAAGTGTCGCCTGGCACGATTCGTGATTGGGCACGCGATGGACGAATCCCGCAAATCAGGCTCTCACAAAAGAGCCGTCGATTCCCTTCTCGACGATGTCCTGGCAGCACTGAACCAAAAAGCGGAGGCGCACCGATGACCGCGCTCCGCGCCACCATCCAACCATCCGTGCCGAGATTGGCGTTGCGGGATCACGAAGCGGCCGAAGCTCTCGGCATATCGAGACGGACGTTGTGGGAGTGGACGCGCCCACAACGCGAAGACCCTATCCCATTCGTCCAGATGCCGGGAAAAAATGGCAAGCCCGGGCGGCGCCTCTACCCCGTCCGCGAGTTGGCGGACTGGCTGACTCGGCAGGCGGCCCGTCAGCCGGGGGAGGGGGCCACGTGCCTGACTAGCGCGCCACATGATGGGGGCGCTGGCATGAGCAGGCCACCGCCGACAGTCCAAGAGAAGCTGCGGCTCATTCGCGCGATGAAGCGCAAGGCCAAAACGCGCGAAGCAAGGGAGTCGATGAAGCGCCTGCAAATGGTCGTCCGCCGGCGCGGGAAATGAAAATGCCCGGCGCGGCGGTTCAGTCTCGCGACCGGGCGAAAGGTAGATCAGCATGGAAAGTGTACCCCTCGACGATCCGACGGACAACGACGCGGACCGCACGAATGATACGCGGCCCGAAATCGTCATCGACCACGGACGAACACCGCGTCAACGATGCAGGCCCTGGCAGCGCTGGCCGCGGACCCGGACATCTACCAGCGGGGGGGCCAGCTTGTGCATATCGTGACGGGGAGCACCAAAACCAAGGGAATCAATCGACCAGAGTGCTCGCCGAGAATCGCGCCCTTGCTGGCTCCTATCATTCGGGAACGGTTGTCGAAAACCTGTTGTTTCGTCCGCGAAATCCCGACCAAAGACGGAATGGAGACGCGAGAGTGAGCATCCGCCGAAATGGTCGGTCGAAGCGATCTATTGCCGCGGGAATTACCCGGACATCCGGCCACTTGAGGGGATCACGCAAAGCCCGGTGCTCAGACCGGATGGCACGATTCTTTCGACACCCGGTTATGACGCGCAGACCGGCCTGTTGTATGTCCCTAATGGTGAGCCGATCACGATTCCTGCGGCGCCCACCGAAACCGCACGCCTTAGCGGCCTTGATGGGCCTGTTGGACATCGTGAAGCAATTTTCCGTTCGCTAACGCCGTGCATAAATCGGCTTGGCTGGCCGCTGTTCTTAGTGTTGTCGCACGGCCTGCCATTGACGGCCCCGTTCCCCTTTTCTTGATCGACGCCAACGCACCCGGCGCGGGCAAAAGTCTGCTGGCGAAAATTACGGGAATCATCGTCATCGGTGCGGATGAAATTCCAGCGATGGCCAACCCTCGCAACGAAGACGAAAGCCGGAAGCGCATTCTGGCCATCGCCCGAGCCGGAGATCAGATCATCCTGATCGACAACGTGACCGGGACTCTCGGCTTGCCGAGTCTCAATGCAGCACTGACGGCGACCATGTGGAGTGATCGCGATTTGGGTCGCAGTGAAAAAGTCTCATTTCCCCTGAGATCAGTTTGGTTTGCCACGGCCAACAACGCAGCGATCATCGGAGAGACCGCACGGCGTATCTGCCATATTCGCATCGACTGCCGAGAGGAAAATCCCGAAGAACGAACAGGCTTCAGTTACCCGAATCTCGTCGAGCACGTGCGCAAGCACCGTGGCGAATTGCTGGCAGCCGCCCTTACGATTCTCCGCGCCTACGTCTTGGCCGGCAGACCAAAGGCCGAACTGCCATCGTGGGGGAGCTATGAGCAGTGGAGTGATCTAATCCGCCACTGCATCGTCTGGCTTGGACTGCCGGACCCGGCGGAAACCCGCGTCGAGTTGCGGGCGAAGGCCGACGATACCGCTACGCTTCGCGCTCTCTTGTTCGGCCTAGCCGAAGCCGATCCGCTCGACGAAGGAATGACCACGGCCGAGATCATCAAGGCAATCGAACCGGACAAACAGACTGGCTGTTGCGAATACGAAACGCTGCGGGATGCGGTCTATCAACTTTGTGACGCGAAAGACAATAAGCTGGGAGCGCGTTTCGCTCGGCAGCAGGCTCGGACATCTGTGCGGTAGGATCATCGGCGGGCGCGCCCTTCACAGCGAAGAAAATAAAGCGACCGGCCTTAAGCGGTGGCACGTCGAGGTGGTGGGACAACCGTCCGACTCTTCCGACTCTTCCGACTCTTTTACCACTGATCCCTACGCGCAGCGCGGGCGCACAGGCGCGCATGTGAGGGGACTGTAAAAGACTCCGAAGACTCGGAGGAGTCGGCGCCGTGGTGACTCGCCTGTGTTGCCGTCAAGGGGATTGCCTTCAGGGACCACGTTTGAGATCGGGCGCGCGACTGGTTCACCTATGCCAAACGGCTTGGAAACTGTTTCGGCTGTTCGACGTTTTTCCGCGCAGGCACCGAATCCGGGGAAGCCCAAGTTCAAACGGGGGGCGCGCTGGAAAGGGCTTGCTTCCGACATCGGTGAACAATCAAATTGCGCGGACGGGAGGCCGCCGATCGCGTTGAAACGCTGCCCCAACGCACAGGACGCGCTAGGAACGATTGCGATGGCTCAGACGACTCAAACCCCGAATGGCGCTAAGAGCGGAGTTCTCATCAGGCGACGCAAGCCGGATGGGCGCCCGGCAATGCCATCACGCACGGCTTGAGAAGCGCGCTTGGCTTGCTCCCGCCAAGGTGCCGAAGCATCGTCCGACGAGTGAACCAGGCCTCTCGTGAACTGCAAGCTTCAATCGAACGTGCGCACGGTCGGGCGCCAACGCTGACAGAACGGTGCCGGCTCGACGAGTATCGAGACTGGCTTGCCTACGGGCTCAAGTTGATGCGCTGGCAAGGATTGGCCGCCTGTGAGATGACGGGCGCCGAAATGCTTGCGATGGCCCGCAAGATTGCCCAAGTTTCGAGTCGGTTGCGTTCCATCGTCGAGGAATTGGGCCTGGATGAAAGGCCGCAGTCGCCCGTGAGGGCGTGCGCCCGAACCGCTGACGCCTGACCGAACGCGCCGCAATCCACGACGCAAGTATATTGAATCGGCATGCGATCGCTGCGCTGCAAGCGGGAGAACGCCAGGCCGAAATCGACCGGCGACTACTGGCCGGCGAACCGCTCCCGGCCGAATTGACCGCTGACACGCGCGGGGGGTTTGCGAATTCTCATGCGGGGATTGCGGCCGATTCAGCCGGGCCGGACGGGACACAATCGGGCGCACTGGCAGGGTCAAACCTGGACGCGGAAGCGGCAGCCGTCGCCCTCGATGCAGGCGACGAAGCGGGGGACGAACCATGAACCGCTTTCCGCCAAAACGGCAGTCAATCTTGGTTGCGTGGAGATACTGGATTTTCGGTGAAATCGGTAATAATTCTACAGAATTATTGTTGACACTCGCTCTAACTCCGTCGATACTATGGGTGTTGATTGTGTTTCACACTCACTTCGACGGAGCCGAAACGATGGCCGCCAAAAAATCGGAAGCCAAGGCAGCAAGCTATCTCAGAGTTTCCGGCAAGGGTCAACTCGATGGCGACGGTTTCGAGCGGCAACGGGATACGGTTGGGCGATACGCTCGAAACAATGGCTTGGAGCTGGTTCAGGAATTCCGTGAAGAGGGGGTCAGCGGCGCGAACGACTTGGACGAACGGCCCGCGATGGCGCAACTGCTAGACAGGCTGGAATCCAACGGTATCCGCATCGTGCTGGTTGAAAATGCGAACGGCGCTTGCCCGTGACCTGATGGTGCAGGAAATCATCCTGGAACGATTCCGAACGCTCGGCGTGAGTGTCATCGAGTGCGACGGGGGGAACGAGCTAACGAATAGCGACGACAATCCGACCGCGACTCTTATCCGACAGATTCTCGGCGCGGTGGCGCAATTCGATAAGGCCGTGACAGTCCACAAGCTACGGGCTGCCCGCGTTCGCCAGCGTCGCGCCAAGGGCCGTTGCGAGGGACGAAAGCCTTACGGGTTCCGTGAGGGTGAAGCGCACGTTGTAGAAAAAATACGGCAGCTACGACGCAAGCCACCGGGCGGTCAACGTCTGTCGTATGCCGAAATCGCGGACATGCTCGAAACTGACGGCGTGCCGACGCGATACGGCAAGCCGTGGGCAGCGGGGACAGTCCGGGCGATTTGCGAGCGCACCAAACAGACGAACGCAGAACGAGAGCGGGCGACCAAAGCGGAAGGATGAAAAGTGACGATCGACGACGACGGCCACCGGGGTGTGGGTTCCGGTTCTGGCGCTGCCGGCGACCATTGTCGGGTTGTCACCGCTCGCGCTCCGCTACGAAATTCTTTGTTTCGATTCGGCCTTGCCGACGCAAGAGCATACGTTCGCATGAGTTGACCGCGTTCACCAAAACATTTTGGGGCGCATCGAACATCACGGGGGGCATCGCATGACAAGTTTTTCCGATTTTGCCGAACGCGTTGCGCTGGCATTGAAGCATACCGACAGGAACGCGCCCCAGTTTGGGCCGCGGCCGAGCGGGAAGCTGCCGAGCGAACAGAACGAGAGGCCGCCGAACAGGCCGCCCGCGTCATTCAGACCGGTTCTGTCGATCCTGCCCTGACTGACGCGGCCAGAGAGCGTGCAACACCGTTGCTCGCTTTGCTTCGTCGCTGGCAGGATGCTGGACGCCAAGGCGCGGGCCGCAAGCCGCGACGTTGACGCATGGACGGCCCCCCGGTGCGAAACTGATGCGGACCTGGAGCTAGTCGTGAGTCTGCGGAATGAGTTGCAGGCCGAAACGAACCGATTCACTTTTGATGGACGAAAACGGCTCGCGGAGAAGATCAAGGAATTGAACGCTGTCATTGACGACGCAAAGTCTCGCGGGCTCTACAGCATGCGCGAGCCTCTTTTCCAAACTCGCACGCTGTTTTCCGGTTTTCACCCTAACCACGTGAGGCCAACCGGACGCAATCGCAAGCAATTCGTGCTTCCACTTTCGACGCTGGCAGCGAACAACCCACAAGCGGCCGAACGAATCAAAGCCTTGTTCGATTCCTGCGGAGTCCCACTATTTCCAGGGGTGCATGGCCCGTCGATTGTACTTGAGCTGAAGGAAACCCTTGTCGGCAATGGCCCCTATCGGAGTGAATTTTGCGCTCCGACCGCTCCGACGATCGACGGTAATGAGATTCTCGCGGATACGCGCCGAGCAGTCGAATGGTATCAGGAGCAGGAGGCCGAGCGGCAACGGAAGGAAAACGAACGGCTAGATGCCGAACGGGAAACCGCGCAGCGGGACCGCGAGCGACGCAAGAGCGAACTACTCGGCTTGCTGGCCGATAGCGAAGTCCAGGGAATCTTGGCCGCAATGAAACCTGCGGCCGAAGTGCAACAACAACAGCCGATAACGGAGAACATCTAATGCCGTCGCACATACCCTACTTGGGACCGGCGGGAATTTCCCGCATCATCGACGAAATGGAAAAGACGCAACTGGGGCGCGGTCTTGTGAGGAGTGCCGTTGCCAAATCTCAACGCGCCGAGCATGCCGAGCTTCTCAACGAATTGAATCAGATGCGACCTAGCGATTTGGAGACGATCGGCGTTGCGCTGTCGCGAATCGAGAGGCAAAAAGACCTACAAGCCGCTCGCTTGGCACTGACACAACTGCGGCTAAACGCGGCGGACCAGCAACGCGATTTACACGAAGTGCGGCATTTACTTACCGGCCGCTGACGACGGGGCGCGACCATGAAGAAAAACACTCGGCAGGAAAACTATGAACGGCAGACGGCAGAGTTGTATCAGGAGATCGGCAGATTTATCGTGACGTTCGAGCATCTCACGCATTGGATGCGGAGCGGCATTTTTTCATTTATGCAAGCCGCTGTTGGCTTTCAAAATCATCAAGTCGCGCAAACCCTGATTAGCGGGCAGCTTTCCCTTCTCCGGGCGCGGGACCTATTTCGAGTGTTCTTTAGTCTCGCCAATAATTCCAATCTCGCAACTCCAGATGGAACGGAATTGCTGAAGAAGGTTGCGAAGTCGTGCGAATCGCTCGCAGATGAACGCAATATCGTAGTTCACAGCACTTGGATGGTCGGTTACGCGACGGAAGGCGCAGACGACTTCGGCACGGTAACGGGAATCTCGCAGAAGCTCAAAAACACCGGCGTACAATTTGTGGGCACGGATAAAACTGCGGCGCAGTTTACAGCGCTCACTGAGTGCGCAAAGGAATTAATTCGACAGCACCATGCAATTACTTCGTGCATTCACTTCAACAAGCCGTTCACGGCGTACTTAAAACTTGACGCAAATGGGAACGTTGTCACGCACGGGGCGACCTTTCGCGCTTTCGGAGACATCTAGGAGTTCGCCACGGGGCCAAACCGTCAAATGTATTTCAGCGGGAAGGGCTGGCGACGAGCGGACTCGCAACCGTCTCCCGGCTGGCCAGCGCTTGCAAGAGAGGCAGCGTATGGAATTTCTCGATGAATTCCGGCACCAATTGTCCGTGCTGCGCGGAGGCATCTTGGAATATGCCCGCAGTCCGTCGGCGGTTTTCCCCAGCCTTCAATTCTTTGGCGACTTCAAGAGAGAGGACGCAAGACTGACCGCCGAAATCAGTGCAGCGAGGGATCGCATATCGAAAGCCCCTGGGCGCGTGATGCCTACTTTTCCGCTCGCCAACGGTTTGATGCCGCAAAGGCCGAACACGAAGCGGCTCTAAAGACTCTTAAAGGGCTGTATAAGCCTCTCGGATTCGCCGCATTCGCTGCCTTCACGGCCGGTGAGATCCCTCGACATCAGCAATTTGCCGAGCGAATCAATTTGGATGAACGGATCGCACGTCTCAAACCGGACCAGAATGCACTCGGCGTTTCGCCGGATTCTGGCATCATCGTCAGGGGTAAGGCGAAGGCTCAAAAGCTTGCCGTTGCGGCCAGGATCACGTTTGCAAAGCTGTCGGCCCGAAAGATGGAAGGCCAGATTGGCAAGGCGCTAATTGATGCTCAGAGTGAAGATGCAGTCCGATCAGCATCGACGGCCGAAGTATTGGACGACGTGGCATCGGCCAGACGAGACGTTGCAAGTTGCAAGCGGGACTTCGACTTGGCCGCCAACGCTCTCGAAAGCGCAAAAACGGCGCTCACTCAAATTTTGGCGGTTTCCAACATCGACACGGATGCCGAATTCAATGAGCGGCTGGCAGCGCTCAGATGGGAGCTGACGGCGACTCAACTCCGGCTTCAGCATATGGAAGATAAGCTTCTCGACTCACTTGTGAACAACGCAGCCGGTTTTGCAGAAACTCCAATCGGCCCCGCCCTAACTCGCTTGGCTCAACTCCGGACTGAAGCACGGGCCGCCCTTGCGAATGAAAGCACGTCGATTTGTAGTGACCCAAACAGCGCCGAATTCCGCGACCCAAAGTTGCTAGGCACGCCGCAGGCGCCGACGGCCGTTTGGCCACAGTTGCAGCGGGCATCGTCGCTAAGAGAGGGGTTTGCGAGGGATCGCGATATTCTGCCTCAGCTTTTCGGCAATCTCAACGTCGGCGACACCGACAACCTGCGAAGTCTGTGGGACACGCTGTCTCTTCCGACCCGCCGCGTTGCAGTGTTCGGCCTTCTAGCCCTGATCGCAGTGACGATCACCGTGATCGGCCAGATGACGCACGAAGGGCACACCGACCCCGGCGTAGTCTCGGATTTCGCCAATGGATTGATGGCGCTCGTCTTCGCAATTACCGGACTCGCGCTGTGGATCGCGGCAATCGCCATCTATTTCGTCCCGTCGATCGTCGCGACAAAGAAAAAACATCCAAACCGCGTCGAAATCTTTCTGGTCAACCTATTTCTCGGATGGACGGTTCTTGGCTGGATCGTGGCGCTGGTGTGGGCGGAAAGGGCAATCAAGAGGCCCATCGAGAGACCGCCGCATCATACTCTCGCAGCATGCGCTGGGGCAGCGGTAGTCTTGGCGCTGCTGACTTATTTTTGCTTTCCAGTCTTGCGAGATCGGATCGATGATTGGGCGCACGATCGCGTTCGGGACGTCAATGGGGTGACGTACTTCGCAGGAGCGATTCCCAATCCGGTCGTGTTTGACGTGGATGGGGTGAGAATCGGCGATTCACTGGAGAAGTCGAAACCTCATTTTGAATTGCTGCCTGAGGCGGCCGGAAAGACCACCGGACTACTCGGGCGGAGGACAATCGATTTCGACAACGGAACGTCGCAGGAGAAAATCACTATCGATTTCTACTTCAAGGACTCGAAGGTGATTGCCTTTGGCCTGAATTTCCCGACGGACTGCTTCGAGGCGCTTAGATGGTCTTACAACAAGAAGCTCGGAGCGATCCATTACAAGATGCGGTTTGAAGACAAGGCCGTCACGTTCCCGGACGGCAGCAAGGTGATTTCCGAATGCCTAACTTGGAAGACGACAGATGGAGACTTCAACTTGTGGTCAGAAGGAGTACCCGGAACACGGTACGGCGACTGGGCAGGTATTCACGGCTGGGGAGAGCTTGGATATTCGGAATGGAAACTCGCCGAGTTTGAGCACGAGATCGACGGGCGGGCAAAGGAAGACAACCGCATCCAAAGTCAGATTGAAGGCAAGCTCTGAAGACATGCGGAAGGATTCCGGCGTGGCCTAGCATTCGGGCCGAGTTGAGCGAATCGGGGCGACGCTTGGGCAGGCACCAACGCTGATCGACTTCGCCAAACAATGCAAAGGAAACGCTCCGATTCGTTTCGAGACTCAGGACACGTCTGAAGGGGCCGAACTCAGCACAAGCAATTTTCGTGAAGCGCACAGAGAGTGCTGCGACCGGTTGCGACGATTTGCGAAAGGGTAAGAAATGGCGAGCATCGAAACGAGGCTCGCTCAGGCATGGTTGGATGAATGCGAGAGCGGTAAAATGCGAAAGCCGCGCGTGGTATCGCTCTCGGAGCACTAGGTCAACAGAATGCCAAATAGAGGACAGCCCGTGGAGGTCACATTATTTACGATGTGCAAGGCCGCAACCTTGGAGCCGCTTGGATCTCTCAACATTTTGCGCACCTTCGACGTTCATCGCGTTGATCGTGTTCCCACCACGCTGAAATGCTCGTTCGTGGCCGGGACGATTCGTTTTGACAGGCATGAGATTGGCCACCATGACGCCAAGCTGGAATTCGTCAACGATGATGGCAAGCCAATAAGCGACCCGCTTGAGTTCGTCATCTCTATTTCTGAGGTACAAGACGGTTTATCGTCCGGCATCCAGTCGTTTGCGTGGCAGTTGGATCAAGTGGAATTCAAAGCCTTTGGGGATTACTCGATGAACCTCTTCATCGATGGCGAGAAAAGGGCCGGAGCACCTATTTTTGTGCGGCATCCAACTAAAGAACCGATCTAACGACCAGCATGTCGTCGAATTGGGGAAGGAACACTCCGTTAGCCATGCGACAATCGACTTCGTTTCCAAGCCGGCGAAATGAGCAACACAAGACGCACTTACTACCCGATTTGAGACTTGCGGGACGTTCAAAGAGGCCGAACGCGACGGTAGCGATTTTCGAGTTGAGACCGTTCTCTCCGCAAAGAAAACTGGCGTTCGATCGACAATGAGACGGCCCGTTGGTTGGGCGCTCGAGTGATCGCGCCTATGGGAAAATAGGCCACCGTTGACCCGGTCGATCCACGACCGGCACGAGTGGCGCCCCTCACGGCCGCGTGCCAGCGCCGCCGGATTTTTCTTTGGATTCTGCGTCTCGACTTGAGTAGATTCAATGCCGGTCCGTCCGTCACAGAGCTGGAAGATTGGTTCCGTCTTTAGCACAAAGGACATGCCATGAAACGCCCGTTTGCCGCCCTGTTGTTGCTCGGCGCATGTGCCTGCGATGCGCCGTCTATTGCCGATCCTCCGATCTCCAAGGTGGAGAAGCCGAATCAAGAAAAGTCACAAGAAGATCGGCGCGAACACGAAGCGGGATTTTGGCTCTCTCGGCGCGGTCAAGGTAAGTACGAGATCGTTGTTGTGTCGCTCAATAAACCGGAGTCCGGCGACGATGCAACTGCGATTGCTTCTGGCCAGATCGGATTGAACCAGGATTTCGCGCGAGCCGCCATTCGGCACAACTTGAGAAAGGCGAGCGTGTTTACGCTTACGGTTTCCGAGTGGTCAAGAGTAGCGGCCCAAAAGGCCCTCGGCATGTCGGCCAATACAGGGAGCGAGACGGTCAGTTGGAACCATCACTCAGAGGCTTTTGGATAGAGAGCGGCAAGAATGGCGGCATCAGCATTGTCTATCTAAGGAAACACATTCGGCGAGGAAGCGACTACAGTTCGGAGCGTGTCTCGTCCGATTTTGTCGAACGACTCATCGGCCGCGAGCCGGGAAAAGGCGAGACGTTCTTCCTCTCGAAACCAAAGGTAGAAAACGCCGAAGGCGGCATGGACCCGCGAGACGATCCGAAAAATGCAGCCCGGCTGTTCGCTCCGCATTCGCACGTCGAGGGGGAATCTCGCTAGATAAAGCAAGCGGGCGAACGTCAAGTTGGACAGCCAAGCATGACCGCAGAGAATGGCGCAGGAAACGATCCAATTCGTTCCGAGACTCAATCTCCGTCCGAGGGGGCCGAACGCGACAGAAGCGATTTTCGAAGCGCACAGAGAATGTTGCGACTGGTTACGACGATTTGCGAAAGGGTAGGACATGGCGAGCATTGTGCGTGATCCAAACGGCCGGAAGCGAATCCTGTTCGTAGCAGCGGATGGAAAGAGCCGGCCTGCCGTGCGACTCGGCAAGGCGTGCATCGACGATGCCCGGACGTGGAAGACTCGAATTGAAGCGATTCTGTCGGCAGCGAGGATCGGCCGTTCGATCGACAATGAGACGGCCGGTTGGTTGGGCGGCCTGAATGATCGCGACTATGGCAAGCTGGCCGGCGTCGGACTCGTTGAAGCCCGACAGACGCCCGATGCGCCGACCGATCCGGCCCGGACCTTGGCGGCAACGATCGAGGCATTCGACGCAAGCAAGCTGAAGGCCAAGAAATCAACGCGCGTCCATTGGGGCCACACGTGGCGGAATCTGAAAGCCTACTTTGGTGACGACAAGGATATTGCCGAGATCACCGAAGCGGACGCTGGCACGTGGAGTGAATGGCTTGACGTTCAGGAGAAGCTATCGCTGCCAACGGCCCGCAAGCGATGCGGCAATGCGAAACAACTGTTCGCATTCGCTGTTCGAAAGCGCCTGATTTCGTCCAATCCGTTCGGTTGGGTCAAATCGGCCAACGTCACCAACCGTGGCCGCGATTACTTCCTGACGCAAGACGATGCCCAGCGAGTGATCGACGCCTGCCCGGACTGGGAATGGCGGCTCCTCTTCGCTCTCTCGCGTTATGGGGGCCTGCGCTGCCCGTCCGAACATCTCTCGCTTCGGTGGAATGACGTTGATTTTCCGCGCTCACGCATGCGCAGTCCGAAGCCCGAAAACGGAGCATCATCCGGGGGGAGAATCGCGAGAGATTCCCCTATTCACGGAACTGCGGCCCTACCTGGACGAAGCGCATGAGATGGCGGAGCCCGGAGCGGAGTTTGTCATTCAGCGCTACCGCTCGACCAACGCCAACCTGCGGACGCAGCTTGAGCGGATCATCCGCAAGGCCGGCCTGAAACCGTGGCCGAAGCTCTTTCACAACCTGCGGGCCACTCGGCAAACGGAATTGGAGGAAACCTTCCCCACGCACGTTGTCTGCGAATGGCTCGGAAACTCCCCGCGCAGTCGCCCGGCGGAACTACCTGCAAGTGACCGAAGATCACTTCGCACGGGCGGCCAAGCCAAGTGGCGCAGAATGCGGCGCAGCGGAGACGGGAAATAGCCGCGCAAGAGCCGCGCAAAGTGAGATTGTCGCGTCCAACGATGATTCGGCAGGGAATGAAAAAACCCCTGCTTTTGCAGGGGTTTGCGAGCAATTTCCCGACTCTGCATCAACGTGCGCAAATTCTAACAGTGGGCGTGACAGGACTCGAACCTGTGACCCCGACGATGTCAACGTCGTACTCTAACCAGCTGAGCTACACGCCCGATCTGACTGAAAGTTTACAGAAAAGTTTACACCCCGCCTAGTTTACAGTCGGAACCGCAGAAAACAGCTTATTTTGCTGCGTTTTTCGCATTCCCGAGCGGGGAGCGGGTGCGATGTCAACGTGGCGATCTAACCAACTGATCTACACGCCCGAGAGGCAAACGCTTGAGTCGCCGCGGGGTGTCCGCGGGCATTCAAGTGTGCTCCGTGAACTTACGGTCTGAGCAAATCTCCGTCAAGAGCCGAACCGAACCGTGTCCGACGGGGTCGCCTCGTTGAGGCAGCCGTTTCGGTCTCACCTTCGGGTGCCCTGACGAATGATACGCACCACTCAGGCATTTAATCGACCGGCGGCCTTGGTTTTTTTGGTGCCGTGATGGTAATTCACTTTGTACGAGTCTTTGGCACTCCGTCCGAAACGGTCGTGCGGGAGAGGAAATGTTAAAGATCGCCAACGGCAACCTTTACGACCCGCGAAACGGCGTAAAGGGCGAAGTGCGCGACGTCTGGATTGAAGGCGGTCGCGTGGTGCCGGCGCCGACCCAGGCAAAACAGCGGCCTGAGCGCACGATCGACGCGCACGGCATGATCGTCATGCCCGGCGGCGTCGACATGCATTGCCATATCGCCGGCGCGAAGGTGAATACCGCGCGGAAAATGATGCCCGATAACAAGCGGGCTTCTCCGCCTGTTCGCCGCACGGCGCTGACTCGTGCCGGTACGACCGGAGCCGTCCCGAGCACGTTCGCCACCGGTTATCTCTACGCCGGGCTCGGCTACACCACTGCGTTCGACGCCGCCATTCCACCGCTCACCGCCCGGCATGCCCACGAAGAGCTGCACGATACGCCCCTCATCGACAAGGGCTTCTTCGTGCTGATGGGGAACAACCACTATGTGATGCAAGCGATTCAGGAGGGCGAGCCCGAGCGGTTGAAGGCGTATGTCGCGTGGCTGTTGAACGCGACGAAGGGGTACGCTCCCAAGCTCGTCAATCCGGGCGGTGTGGAGATCTGGAAGGCGACCGCCGGCAACGCCACGGGAATCGACGACGTCGTTCCACATTTCGATGTCACGCCCCGACAGATTATCCAAGGAATTGCGCAGGCGGCGGGCGAACTCGGTTTGCCGCATCCGGTCCACATTCACTGCAACAACCTCGGGATTCCGGGGAACTGGACCACGACGCTGGAGACGATGAAATCGCTCGAAGGCCGCCGCGGGCATCTGACCCACGTCCAGTTCCACAGTTATGGCGGCGATCCCGATTCGGGGAGTTCGTTTTCCTCCGAGACGCCGAAGCTCGCCGAATACTTCAATGCTCATCCCAATCTGTCGGTCGACGTTGGGCAGGTGTTATTCGGGGAAACGACCTCGATGACGGGTGACGGGCCGCTGGGTTATTACCTTCACAAGGTCACCGGACGGAAATGGTTCAGTTCCGACACCGAGATGGAGACCGGCTGCGGCATCGTGCCGATCGAGTACAAAAACAAAAGCCTGATCCACGCCGTGCAATGGGCGGCCGGCTTGGAATGGCATCTTCTGGTCGACGATCCCTGGCGGCTGGCGATGAGTACCGATCATCCGAACGGCGGCTCGTTCCTCGCCTATCCGGAGATTATCGCCCTGTTGATGGATCGGGGTCGGCGGAACGACGTGTTGAGCACGCTTCCGCCCGGCATTCGCAAACGGACCGTGCTGGGCGATCTCACTCGCGAATACACGCTCGACGAGATTGCCGTCATCACACGGGCCGCGCCCGCGAGGATTCTCGGGCTAGAGGCAAAGGGGCATTTGGGTGTCGGTGCCGACGCCGACGTGACGATTTACAGTCGGAATGCTGACATCCAGAAAATGTTCGAGTTGCCGCGGTACGTGATTCACGCCGGCGAGGTCGTCGTCGAGGACGGAGAAATCCGCAGCACGCAGAATGGTCGGCTGTTTCACGTCGCTCCTTGCTACGACGAGGGGACCTTACCGCACATTCGCGAGTGGTTCGAGAAGTTTTACACGATCCAATTCGGCAATTACCCCGTGGATGAGCATTATTTGCACGAACACGAAGCCATTGCGTGCGCAAGGAATCGTGATACGCGCACGGGCTGAAATGCCTCGTCGTTGCGTGACAATCTCGAATGGCAAGCTGGCAGCTTGCTCTACGGTTTGGAGGCGAATTCGGAGGTCGTCCAGAAAACGATTGCCGATTCGCCGCCGGCCGCGAGTGTTAGTCCATTCGGAGAGAAGGCGAGTGGAGAAAGGCGGCCGACGTCGGGGGAGTGAAGCGTCTCACGCCGTTCGCCGGTCTCGGCATTCCACAGCGTGACACCGTCGCGATCCGACGTGGCCAGTGTTTTTCCGTCGGGTGAGAACACAACACCGTGGACATATGAGCCGGGCGTTCCGAATTCGTGTGCCATTTCCCCCTTGGGAAGCCGCCAGAGCCGAATCGGTCGATGCTTGGCATCGGAGCTGACCGTGCCGGCCGGAAGGCTTTCGACCGACGCCAAATGGCGACCATCGGGAGAGAAGGCAAGCGCAACGACTGGGGCCTGATGGCCGGCGAGAGTCGCCGAGAGCCGCTTTTGCACGAGATCCCACAACCGCACGGAATGGTCGGCCCCGCCGGACGCCGCCAACTTCCCATCGGGCGAGAGCAGTGCGCACAGAACGGCCGCCGCGTGGCCGGCGAGCTTGGTCCGCTCCTGTGCGGCTTCCACATCCCACGTGCGCACGGTGCCATCGTCGCTGGCTGAAATCAGGATTTTGCCGTCGCTGGAAAAACGGACCGAATTGACGGCGTTCGTGTGGCCGTTGAACGCCGCCGTCACGCGTTGCGAGGCGAGGTCCCACAGCAGGATCGGCCAATCCTTGCTGGCCGAAACCAGCCGCGTGCCGTCCGGAGAGAAAGCCAGGTTCGTGATCTCGCCGGAACGGCTCTTGAGTGTCGCCGTTTCGACGCCGTCGCTCGTATTCCAAATGGTGATGGCGTCCGACCCGCCGGCGGCGAACCGTTTTCCGTCCGGGGAATAGGCAATCGCAACAGCAGGTCGACGGCATCGCAGGACGAAATCGGGATCGATTTTATCGATGGAACCATTTTCGGGATTCCACAACCGCAGGGTGCCATCGTCTCCCGAGGTGACGACGGTTTCCCCGCTTGGCGAGAAGGCGATCCCGTTGACAGCGCCCAGGTGCCCCTCGAGTCGCACCATTTCGCCACGCGCCCCATCCACCCGCTCGTGGATCAGAATTGCTGCATGGTCGGTCGCGGCAGCCAACTGCCGCCCATCGGCCGAATACCGCAGGCCGTTGACGCGTCCCTCAACGGCGACGGGAAGCGACCGCGGAACCAGCGACTCGACGTCCCAACGATAAATCGCGCCGTCGGTCCCCGCGGCAAGCGTCTTTCCCTGAGGCGAAAAGGCCAGTGCCGTGACGCTTCCTTCGGGCACGGAGAGCATCGTTTTCGCGGTCGCGCTCGCGGCATCCCACAAGCGGACAACCTGGTATCCTCCCGATGCGACGAGCAAACCGTCCGGTGACCAGGCGATCGAACGGACGGCTTGCGTCGGATCGTCGACCATCGGCTCCCGCGATTGCGGTCGGCCCCAGCGGGTCGCCGTTGCCCGCCGCGAAACGACATCCCAAAACCGCAGAGTCCCGTCGTCGCTGGCCGAGACCAGGCTTGCGACGTCCGGCGAAATGGCGACGGCCCGCACGCTTTTCAGATGGCCAAAGAACGTCGCCACGATTTTTCGCGAGGCGACGTCCCACAGCTTCACCGTTCCGTCGGCGCCGGCCGACGCGAGCAGCTCGCCACGCGACGAGAAGGCGATCGCGGTCGCTCCGCCGCCGTGTGCCACCAGTGAGGCGATCTCCTTGCCGCTCTCCGCTTCCCACAATTTGACGAATCCATCCTGTCCGCAGCTGGCGATGGATTTGCCGTCGGGCGACCAGGCGACGGCATTCACGCGCCCGGTATGTGCGGCAATCGTCGCCCGGTCATTTTTCGCGCGGCCGTGGAAGTAGCCCCACGTAAAATCGCGAAGGCGTGCCGGACAGCGATCCTGGTCGTCCAAAAGAGTCAGCGCCAGGCCCGGATTCTGCCGCCAGGTTTCCCGCACGCGAGCCAACTGCACGTCGTACGTCCGCAGTTCCAGCAGGTGGATTTGTTGTTCCGCGCTCTGGTAATTTGTCTCGGCCTTGCGCCGGGCGGTTTGTTCCTGCTCGACCTCGGCGTGCGTGTCGTGCTTTTTCGATTGGGCCTGCGCTTCGAGGAATTTCAGTTGAGCGACGGCCTCTTGACGCTCTTTTTGAGCGGTGGATCGCTCGGCGAGGGCTTGCTGGAGTTGCTCTTCCAGGGCCGCCACTTTCGCGGTCGACTCTTTGGATTGGGGTGGCACCGATATTTCGGTTGCCTTTTCTTCGTGATGTTTCTCGGCCGCGACAGAGTGTGCCGCTTCATGGGTGCGCGAGCGGATCAGCGACGCGACAGCGACCAATCCCAGCAACACGGCCGCCGCCACGGCAACTGGAATTCTCGCCCGCGAGGGGAGTCGGCCAAGAACGCGCCGCAACGGATTCATCCTGCCGGGCGCCGACGATGCCTTGGGTTTCATCTGGGCCGCCGGCGGGCTTGGCTTTGTCTCGACGATTGGGGACGGTCGTTCGGCAGACGGTTTTTCGGGGCTCGCCTCGGTTAGGGGAGCTTCGACGGGCTCGGCGGGTGAGGAACGAAATAAATCGGCCGCGGTGCCGAGCCGCATTTCCTTCGACGGCTCCGCGGGGGCGGCGACCTTTTCCGGCGGAGCCCCGGCAGCGGTCAGGTCGTTGAGAGTTTCGTTAATGTCGTCTTCGGCGTGGGTCGCTTCCGTCGGTTTGCGCTCTCCACCTGGCCGAAGATTTTGCTGACCTCTCCCAGCACTTCGTCGGCATTCTCGCCGGCATCGATACGCGGGGGAAGAGGTTCGGTTCCGGACTCCACTTTTGCAGGCTGTGGCGGTTGAACCGCATCGGCGGCGCTGGGCGTCGCCGGAAGGGATTCTTCCGGTTTTGTGCTGGCATCCGCGATTTCGGTGGTATCGGTCGCCATGGCTTGAAGTCGGAACCTGAGCGCACGAAGGATGGCAACGGAAGAAATCGGCACTTGGGCTTTCGGCCATGCGACAGATCGCCGCGGCGTTGATTCGTCGCGGGCATGACCTCTGTTCGAGCACGGTCCTGCCGAGTCTGCGGGCGAAGTGATGCCCAAACGGCAGGCCGGAGCGTGCCGATCCTGACGAGGACTCAGGCGCTCGCAGTCTGCAGTTCACCGCTCTTGAGACGTTTGACAGCAGCGTCGATGCGTTGCGTGACCGCGTCGAGGAATTCGTTCCATAAAGCCAGCGGATACCGGCCAATCGTTTCGTGCAGCGCCACGATCTCAATCGAATCGGGGAAGCGGCCGGTCATCGCTCGAACGGCCTCCGCGTAAAGGACCATCTGAATGCTGAAATGGTCAAAGAGCGCGGCCGGATCCCCCCCGGTATGCGGCCCGTTTTGTAATCGATGATCTTCCACGTCCCTTGAGCCGTTTGAACCAGGCAGTCGATTTGCCCGGAAATGATGGCCTGCTCGGTTTCGAAGGCGGATGACAGGGGCCACGGGAGCAGGAAGTCAATCTCGCGAAACCACCGCTGCGCCCCGGCCAGTTCGCTCCACAAATCGGACTCGACGAAGGCTTGGACTCTCCGCACGGCGGCCTCAGCGGAAATGTTCCGCGCGTCACTCGGCGGAAGGCCGCGGAGAGCGGCGTTCACGATCCCGGCAATCTCGGCCGCATCGGGACGCTCCGAAGGGCTGCCGCCCTTCTTGCGCAACGTCCAGGGAAGTCGATCGATCACATTATGGACGAGTGTCCCCAGCAACGTCGGATCGTCACGGTCGCGACGTTCTTCCTCATCGAGCGGATCGACGAAGTCCGGCCAGGGGGATGCCGATCCGTGCGACAGCGAGTCGGCCTGCTCGATGGCTGAGACGCTGAACCGGGGCGTTGCCGTGCGAGCGGCAGGCAGCGGACGCATCAAAGGGGGAAGTGAACCGCTTTCACCCTCCTCCACGATTTCGCGAAATTCCGAAAGAGGAGCTGTTTTGCTCTTTCGGGAAGGAACCTTCGCGAGGTCCGGAGCCGAGTGATGCACGTGGATTTCAGGAATGGCCGCCGTGGCCCCCTTTTTCTTCAAGGTCGTGCCAAGGTACGGATCCCCCTTCGGCAGTCCCGTCTGCAGGTCGAAGTGTGCGGCGAGGTGCTTCATCCACAGCGAATGCGGCCGCCCTTTCGCGTCGAGGCCGCTTGAGAGGATCAGGTAATCGGCCGCCCGCGTCAGCGCCACGTACAACACGCGCAGCGATTCGGCTTCGTCCTCCCTTTTTTCGATGTACCGGTTCATCTCCAGGGCGAGGTGCCGCGGTTCTTCGAGACCCGCAACCGGGGGCGGAAGGAGTGGTCCAAACTCTCGATGGTAGACCGCCTTCCCCTCCGGCCCGCGACTCGGGCGATCCATGTCGGCGACGATGACCACGGGAAACTCGAGTCCCTTGGCCTGGTGGATCGTCATGAGGCGAACGACGTTACTGATTTCGGGATGCGTCGCGGCCAATTCTTCGACCGTCTCCTCGCTGATCGAATCCCGCAGGCGCTGCGCAAAGTCGGAGAGCGTTCCCCGTCCGGATCGATCGAACTGCCGGGCCATGTCGATCAGCTTCTGGAGGTTGGCGACCTTGCGGCGGCCAAGGAACTCGTGAAGCTGCGACGCGTCGTAACCGGTCCGCTCGACGGCCAACTCCAGCAATTGTGCCAACGGGAGCCGGTCTTTTTTCCGCAACAACTCGTCGAAGAGACGGGCTGCGTGGCGGACTTGCTCTCTTTGACCTTCAGGCAGATCGGCTGGTGGCGGCTCCTGAAGTGACTCGCGAAGCGGCCGCTCGAACCCGGCCAGAGCGACGAGCGTATCATCGGACAGGCTGAAAAACGGCGAACGGAGCACGCCGACAAGCGCGATCGCATCCTCCGGATCATTCAGAAACGCGCAGAGATTGACGACGTCGTAAACCTCTTGCTGTGCGAAGAAGGCGCGGCCGCCCACAAGGTAATACTCGATCCCTCTCCGGCGAAACATGTCTTCGTAAATCGCGACGTCGCTCAGCGCGGAAGAGAATCGCGATGTCGCCGGCTTCCACCCTTCGCAGCCGCTCCTCGCCAGTTGTCGGATCAGGCTCTGGAATCCGCGGCGTCGAATCATTGAGCAGTTCCTGAATTCGCCGAGACATCCAATCGGCCTCGCGCCGGCGGCGACCTTCGGCCGTGTCGTCCTCGTCGTCGGGCCCCGGCGGGGCGAACAGAAACTCGATCGTCGGCGTCGGCGACAGCTGAGCGCGGTGGGGCTCGAGTGGCTCATACACTACTTGAAGCGCCGAGGCGAACAGGGCGTTGACGAAATTCAAGATGGCCGGCTGGCTGCGAAAGTTCTGAGTGAGCGGCAAGCGCCCGGCAGCGGGAATGCGCGCCCGCATGGCATCGAACACAGCCGGATCGGCCCTGCGAAACCGGTAGATCGACTGCTTCGCGTCGCCGACGACGAAGAGCTTGCCGCTGTCGAAATCGTTACCGACCAGGGCTTCCACGATCTCCGCCTGCACGGGATCCGTATCCTGAAACTCGTCGACCAAAAGAGCGGCAATCGACGCGCTTGTCTGGCGTCGGATCACGGGCGACTGCCGCAGCAAGTCCCGAGTCCGAATCAAGAGATCGTCAAATCCGAGCAGGCCCGCCTCCGCTTTAGCGGCCGCGAGGTCGCTGGCGGCGGCCTGGACCACGTTGACTGCCGCGGCCGTTAATTCGGCACACCGGGCGATGGCGGCGGGATCATTTTCCGCCATGTTTTGGATCCCATCGATCTCCTTCCGCAGCCGTTCGAAGGCGGTCTTCACCGCTTCATAGATCTCCTCGCTCGGCCAGGTCGTTTTGTTGCCGGCTCCTTTGACCTGTGCCGCTTCGCGGATTTCGACCAACGAGGAAACCGGAGGTGGTGCCGCGGACGGCGCCAGGGATTGCAGTTTCTCGAGCCGATCGAGCAAGAGCGAACGGCGTCCGCACATCACCGCGTTTGTCGACTCGTTCGATTGCAAGAGCGACAGAAGCTGCGCGACGGCATCCGATCGGCCCAGATCGCGCACCAATCGAGGAAAAAAGTCATTCTCAAGATAGGCGAGCCAACTTTTGCCGAACTGCCCTGCATCGCGGCCGACAAAGCCATCGGCGTCCAGCGTCGAGCGACCGGCCAAGAGCTGTGTCAAAATGCGACCCGTTCCCTCCAATCCGTAATGGACGACGAGCCGCATGCCGTCTTCGTTTTCGTCTTCGAGC
This sequence comes from uncultured Planctomycetaceae bacterium, assembly GCA_963833105.1. Classification (GTDB taxonomy): domain Bacteria; phylum Planctomycetota; class Planctomycetia; order Planctomycetales; family Planctomycetaceae; genus DASPSM01. The sequence continues at coordinate 453,861 of CAWHWU010000013.1, read as the reverse complement.
AGGCGTTTGATCGTGCGAGAAATCGACATCCGCACGAGCGACTCTCCCATTTCCGCCTCGAGCAGGCCGAACTCGGGGTCGACACCGGCTGCGACGGCATTCCGGCGGAGGAAAGCCGCACAGAACGAGTGAATCGTGCTGATGCGGGCTCCGTCGATCGATCGCAAAATCGACAGCCAATGCGGCACATCCGATTCCGCGCAGGCTTCGAGACGTCGCAGGCAGGCCGAGCGGATGCGGTCGCGCATCTCCCGGGCTGCGCGGTCGGTGAAGGTGATCGCCACGATCTGCGACAGCGCCTCGGGGACCCCTTTTGCTTCGTTCGCTTGGGGCGCGAGATAGCTCAGAAACCGCTCGGTCAGCACGAAGGTCTTGCCGCAACCTGCGCCGGCCGAGAGCCCGATCGAAACCGCGCGGTTGGTGATCGCGGCTGTCTGCTGGGATGTGTAGGCACGTTCGCTCATGGCGGTGTGAGGTTCCAGAGTTTCTGACGCTCCTGTTCCACCGAGCGGACTTGATTGACGCGGCAGACGGTGCTGTAGGGGCAGTAACCCGTGCAATTGCGGTCGTCGTTGTGGACGGGAAACTCGCCGCGCGCAGGCGGCCGGCCATCCGCGGCAAGAGATCGTGCAGCGACCCTTCGATTTCGCGCACCACCGCGGCATCGATCGGTTCCATCCGTTTGGAGCGACCCCCTTTGAGTGCCGAAACACAACCGTTACGCGTCAGGTTCCAATACAACATCTGAAACAAGCCAGGATCGGGGCCAAGCAGCTTGCTTTGACGGAGTGCGGAGACATAGATCGCCAGTTGCAGGGCCAATCCGGCGCGAACGTCTTTGAGGTCGAACCGCTCGCCGGAACGCGTCTTGTAATCGATCACCGCGAAGGCCGTCGTGTTGTCGCGGCGACCGACGTCGATTCGATCGATTTGTCCTTGGACACGGACCTGATCCTCACCGGCGCCGAAAACGGCAAAGGGCTGGGCGTGCGGATGCCGTTCTTCGCCGCGCAGGGGAACGTCGCCGAACGGAAGCTCGACATAGCGCGGAAGGGGCGATTCATCCCAGCCGTCTCCCAGCGCCTCGCGATAGGCGTCCCATTGGTCCGAATACCATTCTGCGAACAGCTCGGCGAAACGACGTTCGACTGTGACGACGGCCCTCTCAAAGGGAGCGCACTCGTCGGGAGGCAAAAAATGCTCGGCCGCCAGGTCGCGAAGCAACTGGCCAATCTCCGACCCGGTGGGTAAGCCCGAACCACGTTCTCTTGGAGAGGACGGATCGTGCAGCCGTCTCAGCAGGCGGTGCAAGGCGAGGCCACGCCCGCGCGCGTCGATTTCGGTTTCGATCGATTGCTGAGGTTCGATTCGGAGCACCTGCGACAGCAGGAAGCGAAACGGACAGGCCGCGTAACCCTGGAGCTGCGTCGCGCTGAATTGGTAGTCGCGGTGGAAGATCTCCGCGACGCGCTGCCGGTTCGCCTCGCGTTGGAGCATGCCTTCGTATGTCGAGAATCCCGTTTGCTCGTTCCGGGCGGCCGCCATCTCCGCGCTCGCCAAGACAGAGCGCGCCGCGGGCGCCCACTCGGGCCGTTCGGCCAACAGGCGAAAGAAAGCCGGTTTCTTCTCCCGGACCTCCGCCGTGGCGACGAGGCGCAGATCGGCGCCTGTCAGCGTTCGCTCGCGCGGAGGGACAGGATCGAGGTCGTTCGACGCGGTGACGCAAAGCGCTTCCAGGGCGAAGAGACTTCGTAGGGCCGCCACGTAGGGACTCGCGAAGAGTGGCTGGCCCGCTGCGCTCACGCTGGGAAAACTCAGCGTCAAACTGCGGCGTGCGCGCGTCACGATGGAATAGAAGAGGAGCATCTCGTCTTGCTGCGGCGAGGAGGCGGCCGCGGCCGCCCGGGTTTTTCGGACGTGGCAGCGCTCCGACTGCGGGTAGAGGCAATCGTCCGGACGCGTTCGGGGAAAACTCGATTCAGTCAGTCCCGCCAGGAAGAGGTACGGAATGTCGAGATTGCGGACTTCCGCCGCCTCGAGGAGAAGTACCTTGCCGACCGGCTTTTCGGCGGAGGGGCGATCCTGAGATTCAAGAATGTCCTTGAGCCGGTGCACAAACTCACTTAAGGCCAGCTCGCGAGTGTCACCCAGCAGCGACAACGTCTGGGCCGCATCGTAAAGGACGTCTTTCAGCCGCCGCCAATGCTCGCGATCGCGCTCGTCGAGATCGTCGTCGACCGCGGATTGCGTCGGACCGCTGCTGTTTTCCTGTGGGGCAATGCCCAACTCGTCGCAGAGGCCGACGACGCGATCGATCCAATCAGTGAATGTCGCCGGCTGACGCAAGCGCTCGGTCGCATTCGACAAGTCGCGTAACAGAGCAATGGCGGCCGACGCATCACTCTTGTCTGTCGGTATTTTCCCGTCCTCGGCAATCGACGACAGCCGGTGCAAAATGTGGCGGCGATCGGCGGCAAGCTTCCACTTTCGTAGCATCCGGATTGCAGTCTTCACGCCTTGGTCGCCCGCAATTGACGACCATTTCGGGCGGAAGTGATTGGAGCGTAACAGAGGGCACAAGCTGTCGAAGGTCCAATCGTCAAGCTCCGTTTCGAGCAGCGCCAGAAGCGTTCGGGCGACGGGCATCCGCGAAAACGGTACCCGCAAAGTGCCGGCGTTCGGGACGCCCGCGGCGGCCAATGTCTCTCTGAGAATGTCCGTTTCGTCGTCGGCGCCGCGCACCGCGATGACAATTTGATCCGGTGCGACGCCTTCGAGTAAGAGCCTTTTGATCCGCTCGGCCAGAATTCGTGCTTCACCCGCCGGTCCGGCGGCTTCGATGATTTCGAGACCGTCCGCCTGCCGCAGTCGAGGCGTGTCGCGCGGATTGCCGAAGAAGTGCGCGGCGATGTGCCGGAACGTCGCCTCAACACGTTTGGATGGCAGAGCGGGCGGTTCCAGCCACGTGACTTTCGCCGTATTCTTGTGGTCGATCTCTTGCAGGGCGACGGCCGATTTGGCGAAAAGATCGCTGCGGGTGCATGGTTTCTCGAGCGGCAGCGACACAATGACGCGGTCTGCGTTATCTGAGAGGTGTTCCAGGATTTCGTATTGCGGCTGCGTGAAGTCGGTAAATCCGTCGACGATGACCAGCGCGAGGCGGTCAAACGCGCCGCGTTGGCCCTCCTGGAGCGCCGACCGGGCCGACCAAAACCGTCCTTCCGCGTCATACAGCGAAAGTGCGTTCAATCGCGTTTGGTAACGGCTGTACAGGAGAGACAACTCGGCCTCCCGAGGGAGCCAGCCCCGTTGCCGGCAGCTCTCCTCGAATTGCTCGGGCCAGGTCTCATCGCGCTTGAGCTCAGAAATAAAATTGAGAAAGAGGTCGAGAAAGCCCGAAGTGCGTGCGATCGGCGTAAAGTAGGAGAGCGATCCCGCAGCCTGTGCGTCGTCGACGACCGCGCGGGCAATCATGCGCCGAGCCACTGGCGAGAGCGACACGATCTGGCTGCCGGACGTGCGCAACAACCGCTCGGCAAACGAGTCAAACGTCAGCACGTTGGGAGCCAAACATGCCCGCAACGACGTGTCCAGGAGTCGCCGGGCGATGTCACGGCCGGAGCGGTTAGTCGGCGTGATCCAGACGGCTCCGCCCGGCGTGCACGCTTTGAGCAGCTTGGCCTGCTCTTGTCGGAAGAGATCCAAGAGGCGTGCCGTCTTTCCGCTACCGGCGGTGCCGCAAACGACTTCCAGACGACCGCTCATTCGACAGGGCCCCCTCGCCAATTTGAATTGCAACATTCCTTCTGAAGGCCGTCAACTAATGCGCATCCGACAAGCTCTTCGCGCTGGGATCAGTTCGCCAAAAGACCCAATCTTGCCGAAACTCCGGACGTCACCTAAACTTGCCTGTGTCGCCTAAAATGGAAGACTCGTCCGGGGGGTATAAGCGGATGGCTAAGAAGCAACTCGGCGCGGCTTGGCGCGCTCTTGTGTCTGGTCCTGGTTTTTGCAGCTTCGGCCATCGTGCGAGCCGACGAGTCCGAGTCGAAGACGGCCGACCGGCAGGGACAAAAGGAAGACGATTACTCCCTGATGAAGGTCTTTGTCGACACCTTCGACCAGGTGCAGCGCAACTATGTCAAGGACGTCGATCGGCGGGAGCTGCTGCAGGCGGCGATCGAAGGGATGATGACCAAGCTCGATCCCTATTCGAGCTATATCAGCCCTGACGAAATGGCCCGCTTCAGCGAGGCCGTCGACCAGGAATTCGGCGGAATCGGCATCCAGGTTCATCAGCCCGGGCCCGGCGATCCGCTGATCGTGATGTCGCCGCTTCCGGGAACGCCCGCCTATCGAGCCGGCATTCGTGCCGGCGACACCATCGTGGAGATCAACGGCAAGTCGACGAAGGGCTTTACGATCGACACGGCGATTCACCTGCTCAAAGGAAAGCCGGGCGAGGCGGTGAAAATTGGCGTCCGCCACCAGGGAGAAGACAAGATCGATCACGTCACCGTCGTCCGCGACATCATTCATGTCGCGACCGTGCTGGGCGATCACTACAAGCCGGACGGCTCGTGGGACTACATGCTCGATAAACAGACGAAGATCGGATACGTGCGGTTGACGCATTTCAGCCGGCACAGCGCCATCGAACTCGAGAAGGCGGTCAACGAGCTCTTGGAGCAGGGAATGAAAGGCCTCATTCTCGACATGCGGTTCGATCCGGGCGGGCTCTTCTCGCAGGCGACCGAAATCGCCGACATGTTCATCGACGGCGGCGTGATCGTCAGCACGAAGGGGCGTAATTCGCCGACCCGCACCTGGGAAGCAAAGAAAGAGGGAACGTTCCCCAATTTCCCGATGGCCGTGATCATCAATCATTACAGCGCGTCGGCGAGTGAGATCGTCGCCGCTTGCCTGCAGGACCATCATCGAGCGGTCATCGTCGGCGAACGGAGCTGGGGCAAGGGAAGCGTGCAAAACGTGATCGAGCTGGAAGGGGGCGCGAGTGCCCTGAAATTGACGACCGCCAGCTACCATCGCCCGAGCGGCAAGAACATCCATCGCTTCCCCGGCGCGACCGACAAAGACGAATGGGGCGTGAAGCCCGACCCGGGTTATGCCGTCAAATTCACTCCGGCAGAGACGCTGGAGTACTCTGAAACCTATCGGCCGGAGCGCGATGTTTTGAGCAAGGCCGGACCTCCCAAGAGCGACTTCAAAGACCGGCAGCTCGACAAGGCGCTGGAAGTCGTCCGCGGCAAGATTGCTGCTGCGAATGCGGCCGCCCAAAAGCCGAAAGCTCCCGAGAAGGTCAAAGCCAATGCGCCGGCCACCAAGAAGGCCGCGCAACGCGGTCCCGCGCGACTGCCTTGAGAGGGCATTCGGCGTTGGCTGACAGGCGCGGCAAGTGACGAGTCAAGACGACGGGTTGTTGCTGGCGATCGAATCGAGCTGTGATGAAACGGCGGCCGCCGTCATCGATCGCCGGCTCAACATTCTCTCCAACGTCGTCAGCTCGCAGTTCGAATTGCATGCCCGTTTTGGGGGTGTTGTTCCGGAGATTGCTTCGCGGGCCCACGTGCGGCGAATCATTCCGGCGATCGACGAAGCGCTTCGGTCCGCCGGCGTGTGCCTGGACCAGCTCACCGTGGTCGCCGTCACGAGCCGTCCCGGTCTCGTCGGATCGCTGCTGGTGGGACTGACCGCGGCCAAAACGTTGGCTCTCGCGCTCGATTTGCCTCTCGTTGGTGTCAGCCACGTCGAGGCGCATCTCTATGCCTGCCGGATGTCGGCCGGACGCGACGTCTTTCCCGCGGTCGGCCTGGTGGTGAGCGGGGGCCACACGCTTTTGTATGACTGTGTCTCGGCCGTTGAATTTCATCTTTTGGGTTCGACGATCGACGACGCAGCGGGTGAAGCGTTCGACAAGGGGGCCAAGCTCCTGGGCCTGGGTTATCCCGGTGGGCCGGCGATCCAGAAAGCCGCTGGCTCAGGCAACTCGGCGGCCGTTCGCTTTCCCCGGCCGCTGCTCGATGCACCGGGGCTCGATTTCAGCTTCAGTGGGCTGAAGACCGCCTTGCTGTATGAGATCAACGGAACTTCGAACGGCCGGCCGGCGCCGCGCGGGCTCTCATCGGGGTGGGTGGCCGATTTGGCTGCCTCCTATCAAGAGGCGATCGTCGATGTGCTGGTTGCCAAATGCCGGCGTGCGCTCGTCCGGACAAAGCGAAACGTCTTGTTGGTCGGCGGCGGAGTCGCGTCCAATGCGCTCTTGCGGGAGCGACTGGCCACGATGGCCCGCGAGACTTCGACCGAATTGGTGCTGGCTCCGCCCGTGTTGTGCACCGATAACGCGGCCATGGCCGCACTGGCCTGGGAGCTCTTTGATCGCCAGATCGTGGCGCCGCTTGATCTCGATGTCACACCGGGCCTCGTGCGGGGGCCGAAACGTGCGGAGAAGAAAGGTGCGCCTAGCTCGCGTTCGTGGTGCGACGGTGTGGGCTCTTTTCGCTTGCACCGAGGCGTCGCCGTTCATTGACCGACGAACGTGAACGTGAAGACGTCCGTCAGGGTCACGAAGCTGGGATTGATGGCGAGCCGCACGTATCGGAGGTCGCTGGAGACGACCGCGGCGGCCGTCATCGTGACCCCTTCCGGTATTTCCGTAATGACCGGTTGATATCCGACCGCCAAACCGGGACTCCCAGAGGCCGCGGCCTGGGTCACAAACGAGATATTACCGGCAGGCGGGATTCCGGCTGCCGGACCGGCGACGGCGGGGACGACGGCGCCTGGGGCAATCGCGGCGGGAAGCGCGCGCCACGGGATTTGGCGTGGCCGCGGACTGACGTCGACCAGCAGCTGCAGGAGCCGCCGCAATTGGCTGGTGCGGGCGTTTACCGGCGGCCGATCGGGGACGAGTTGTCGCCGTCGTCCGTCCGGCACGGAAATCCGAACGGCGGCCTGATCCCCTTTCAACTTGACCACGAATCGTTGCGTCGACTCTTTCTTGGCCCCCTGATTGCGGATGATCGTCAGTTGTGCCCGGTTCCCGACGACCGTCCCGTCGACGCGCCGAACCCGTATGACGTAGACGCCGGGCATCCCGTAGGCGCACACATACTCTTCATAGCAGTTTTTCGGATCGGGACCGTAGCCGTCGTGTCGATGGACCCCGCCGCCGCGCGTTTGCGGCTCCTGGCAGGAGGCCGTCGTTCCCAAGGGTTCTTCCACGGACAAGTCGAGATCGCCGTCGCCCGACCACTGCAGACGGACGAAGAGGTCGCGAACATGGGCCCGCGCCATCGCATCGCGGAGTGCGTCGGCCTCACTCTCCTTGCCGGCTTCCCTTAATGCTCGTTCGGCTTCCAGGGCCCCATCTTCGGCTTCGCGATGCAACTGCTCATAGTCCTTGCTCCAGGCTGTTTGCAAGACGCCCGTAGCGGCCCATTGCACGGCGGCATAGTCCTTGAGTTCCCGAGCCAGCCTCAGCCCCAGGATGTATCCCTCCGGGCGCGTCGGCTCCAAGTCGGACGCCTGACGATAGAGCTTGAGCGCCTGCTCTTTAGCGCCAAAGCGTGCGAGGTACGCAGCCGAGAGGAGCGTGCTTTCCACGTCGGTTGCCGCAAAGTCGACGTGCGACATGAGGGCCCGTTCGACGTCAGCTTTTGGCCGACCAACGATTTGCATGGTCAGGGCCAGGACGTCATACATCCAGGGCTGCCCCTGGCCAGCCCGAAGCGCACCGTTGATGACTGAGATGACGTGTTCGTATTTCTTCGAGGACTGCAGCCTCAAAACGAGATCGGCAACGGCCGAAGAGGGGGGCTGGTTCTTCTCAAAGTAATCGCGCCAGTATTTGTCTGGCGGAGTGTTTGACCCGTCTGAGGGCGGAAGAGGAATTGTGACGGAAACCGGAGCAGAGCGGTCGAGCGACAAGATCGAGGCGCCCGACTGCCGGTTGCGTCCCTTCGTGCGAGGCCTGTTATCAGCAGCCTTTGCGCCGTTGCCAGAATTTAGCTGGTTATCCAGGCTTAACGCGCTTCGTGCCGTTTTTTTTTGCTGGCCTGGACGGAGTCGTTCGTAAACGACGAGGAGGCGGGCTGTCCACCGGACTCAACTTGCGAGGAAAAGACTTCGCTCGGAACGCTGAACATCCCACCGCCCATACCGCCGCCGCCCATGCCGCCGCCGCCCATGCCGCCGCCGCCCATGCCGCCGCCGCCCATACCGCCACCGCCCATACCGCCACCGCCGCCCATACCCATGCCCATGCCGCCGCTGCTGCGGGCGAGCATCCTGAGCTGTTGGGGGCCGAGGACCAGGTCGCCCACGGGATACATGCGGATCTGCAGCTTCTCGTTGGCCTTCTCCACCGTGGTGATCTTCATCACCTCGTCTTCGACGACGTAAGTCAGAGGCGTCGGCAACTGCTCGAGCAATAGCTTCAGCATGTTCCGCAGCTTCATGCCGCTATACGGAAGCTTCACTTCCGTGCTCGTATCGATGCTGGCGTCTTCGAGCGCCTTGCTGTCCAGGATGATCGGAATCTGATAACGCTGGGCGATAAAGTCGATGGCGTCCTTCAGCGGTTCCGGATCGATGTTGAACTCGACCGTCTGGTCGAGCGCCTCACTGATCCGCCGCTCGGTCGGGCTCTCCTGCCTCAGGTCGGTCTGTGCCCATTTCTTGCGTCGCTCGGTCAGGGCCCGCCAGACCTGCGCGTTGGGCCATTCGATTGGAGGTTCGTCGGGGAACGGCACGTGCGCCAGCTCGACGAGATACAGTGCTTCCAGCAAGCGGTCCGCCCGCAGGTTCCGCAAGCGATAGGCCTTGTTCAATTGGCCTCCCGCCTCGGAGTTGTACAAAGCCTGAGTGGCCGGGCCGTTGCCGGGGTTCAGGTGAATCGCCTCGCGGGCGACCGACTCGGCTTGCTCGTAGGCGTTGTCGTCGCCGTGGACGGCCTGGACGAGCAGAGCCCGCACCTGGTCGATCAACTCGGTCAGCCGCCGTTCCTGCAGCGACATCTGCTCCAAGGACTTGCGGCGGGCTTCGACCTGGGCCAGCCGCTCGGCGTTCTGGACCTTCACGACGGTCTGTCGCTCTTTGATCGAACGCAGTTCCTGCATCGTGCCATGCAGCCGCCGGAGCAAATCCTCGCGGACCTGCGGCTCGATATCGGCGGCGGTGGTGACGCTGCTCTCGGCCCGTTTCAGGGCAACGATGCCGGCGTCGGGGTCATCCGCGCCGACCTTGCGGGCGTCGACCATGGCACCGCCGACCTCTTGGGTCAATTGCTGTCCGCGGACGTTCATCAACTGGCGGTACTTCGTGACGGAATCTTCGTGGGGGGGACCGACGCGCTGTTCCAAAGGGGCTGCGGCCGAGGGATTGGCGGGAAAAGCCGGCACGGGAGGCGCCGCCGGCGGCGTCTTGGTCTCCGTCTCGGAAGAACCCTCCGGCGCGACTTGACGCAAGATCTCGCGACTGGCGGATTCTTGATTTTGCGGAGGGAAAACTTCGGCCGGAATGCTAAACATTCCACCGCCCATACCACCGCCGCCCATGCCACCGCCCATGCCGCCGCCCATGCCGCCGCCCATACCGCCACCGCCACCCATTCCGCCGCCGCCGCCGCCGCGGCCCATGCCCATGCCGCCGCTGCTGCGGGCAAGCATCCTGAGCTGTTGGGGGCCGAGGACCAGGTCGCCCACGGGATACATGCGGATCTGCAGCTTCTCGTTGGCCTTCTCCACCGTGGTGATCTTCATCACCTCGTCTTCGACGACGTAAGTCAGAGGCGTCGGCAACTGCTCGAGCAATAGCTTCAGCATGTTCCGCAGCTTCATGCCGCTATACGGAAGCTTCACTTCCGTGCTCGTATCGATGCTGGCGTCTTCGAGCGCCTTGGCTGTCCAGGATGATCGGAATCTGATAACGCTGGGCAATAAAGTCGATGGCGTCCTTCAGCGGTTCTGGATCGATGTTGAACTCGACCGTCTGATCGAGCGCCTCGCTGATCCGCCGCTCGGTCGGGCTCTCCTCCCTCAGGTCGGTCTGCGCCCATTTCTTGCGCCGCTCGGTCAGGGCCCGCCAGACCTGCGCGTTGGGCCATTCGATTGGAGGTTCGTCGGGGAACGGCACGTGCGCCAGCTCGACGAGATACAGTGCTTCCAGCAAGCGGTCCGCCCGCAGGTTCCGCAAGCGATAGGCCTTGTTCAATTGGCCTCCCGCCTCGGAGTTGTACAAAGCCTGAGTGGCCGGGCCGTTGCCGGGGTTCAGGTGGATCGCCTCACGGGCGACCGCCTCGGCCTGCTCGTAGGCGTTGTCGTCGCCGTGGACGGCCTGGACGAGCAGGGACCGCACCTGGTCGATCAACTCGGTCAACCGCCGTTCCTGCAGCGACATCTGCTCCAGGGACTTGCGGCGGGCTTCCACCTGGGCCAGCCGCTCGGCGTTCTGAACCTTCACGACGGTCTGCCGCTCTTTGATCGAACGCAGTTCCTCCGTCGTGCCGCGGAGGCGCCGGAGCAAATCCTCGCGGACTTGCGGCTCGATATCGGCCGCGATGGTGACGCTGCTCTCGGCCCGTTTGAGGGCGAGGACGCCGGCGTCGGGGTCATCCGCGCCGATCTTGCGGGCGTCGACGATGGCACCGTTGACCTCTTGGGTCAATTGCTGTCCGCGGACGTTCATCAACTGGCGGTACTTCGTGACGGAATCTTCGCGGGGGGGACCGACGCGCTGTTCCAAAGGGGCCGCGGCCGAGGGATTGGCGGGAAAAGCCGGCACGGGAGGCGCCGCCGGCGGCGTCCTGGTCTCCGTCTCGGAAGAACCCTCCGGTGCGACCTGACGCAAGATCTCGCGACTGGCGGATTCTTTCTTCAAACGCTCAACTGCCGCCAGGGCCGCCGCTGCTCGCGCGTTTGTCGGATCAAGGGCGCGGACGGCCCGACTGATTTGTTCAGCCGTCGCCGCGTCGCGGAGTGCAATGGCGTTCTCCGCTTGCTCCACCATGCCATCAACGCGATCGGCGAAGGTCTCTTCGGCTGAGATCAGCATGTGGGTGCCTGCAAGCGCATCGATGACTCCACCGCTCGCTTGTGCCCGTTTCCACAGCAATGCCAACACCGCGTTGGCAGACCCCAGATCGTTTTTGGCGACTCGGAAGGTGATCGGGGCCATTTTGCTTTCAGGGGCAAACTGAAAGGCAATCGCCAGATCCTCCGAGGTGCGTCCTTTTCCGAGGTAAATCGTGGCCCGATCGCCACGCAGCGGAAGGGCCGTGCTTGGCGCCATTTGGATCTCGCGCGCGACGGAATTCGGATTGGAGGCCGTCATGCGAACGGGATAAGCGACCGGAACCTGCACCGCGGCGGCGAGCTGCGAGCCGCTGACGGTTACGTTCGACTTGCCCGCGCGGCTGTCGTCCAGGACCACGCCGCCAGTCAGGTGGGCGAGCGTACCGAGCACTTCTCTATCGACCTGCGGTCCGACCGCAAAGCTGTTGATGGCAATCTGTCGGGCACGCAAATCTGCACCGAGCGTCGCTATTTCAGCAAAGCTCGCCAGTCGCGCGGCGCTCATTCCGTCGCCGAGATAAACGATCGTCGAGGGAAGCCCGGCGGGCAACGCGGCAATTGCCGCCCGCAAATCATTCACGATGTCGGTCGCACCGAGCGGAACCCGATCCGAGAGAACCTGCAGCGCCTTGCGACACTCTTCCGATCGCGGCGATGCAAAATCGTCCATCAAGGACTCCGCCTTGAGGTCGACGGCGAACAGTCGAATCCGGTCCTGCTCGCCGAGCGCGGCAAGATAACCATGGAGGACTTCCAACGTCCGTTTGCGATACGTCCCCGCCTGGCTGGCGGACGTGTCGACAAGGATGGCGTGCGTGCGAATCTCGCGGCGCGGCAACGTGCTGACGTCCGGCCGCACGGCCAGGGCGAAATAAGCATCGCCATCCGGAATGGCGTATTGATAGAGGCGAACCGGACGATCGGCCGCCACTGTTCTACCGCCTGCCCGCGCCGTCGCGCCGATAGCGGTCAATCCCGAATTCAATCCACAAATAGCGACGAAAGCCGCCACTCGGACGGCAATTCCTGCCCACGACGCCATTTCATTTCTCCGCAACTTTCCGAGGCCCGGAAAGACTTTCCCCTCGATTTTATAACGGTTCGGAGATCGCTTCGAAGTGAATTCCGCCGAAATTCGCGGAAATAGCCAAATTTCCCAACCTCCTCTGACGGAACCCTTTTCTGCCGGCTTTCCGCAAAAATGGACGTGTCTTCTTTAGGGAAATTGCACCTCCCACATCGACTTTCCGTCTCCGATTGCAACCTGTCCACCGAGTCTATCGATTGCAGTGGCTGCGCGGGTTCCGCTCGGCCGATGAAAGAAAGGTGAATTGCACGTCATGGCCGGTTTCTCGCCCTCGCGACACGAATCGGACCACGGTCTGAGCCGTACGGCACCGCGGACCGATTTCCGGCCCTTCCACAAATCATACGTCCGTAGCCGATGGACGCAGGTCGTTGCACATGCGGCGTTTTGGAATCGGCGGTTCCTTGCCCCGCGGCATTGCGCCGAGCACCGCGCTGCTGATCGTTGGGCTCGTAGGCGCCGCTCTCTTGGCCCACGTGCTCGTACGCCACACTCGGCAGCTTGAGCCAGCAGCACTCGCGGTATTAGAGCCCGGGCAACATTACGGCGTCCCCGTTGGCTTCGATGAGAGCTGTTTTGATCTAACCTTCGACGCAGGGACACGATACGTCGTCATTATTGGCAGTTTAGGGGCGTCCGAACAACGATTTAACATCGATTGCTCGTCGCAAAAGTTCCCGGCCGTAGGCCCCGAACCCGCGGAGCCGGTTTTCGCTTTCCACGATGCTTATCGAAAACCGGTCGACCCGGACGATCACCTCGAGGGTTCACCGGCCGCATTGCAGGCGATTGTCCCGCCGACGAGCGGGCAAGACGTCGTACCAGTGACCTTCGCGACGCCCCCCGTCACTGCGGTTTCGGACGCTCGGCACAAGCCGGCCTTTTCGGGCAGCCGTTCCTTTGCGCTCCATGTGACAGATGGAAGTCTCGACGACCCGGCCCAATACACCACGATCCACGCCAAGACGATTGCCGAGGGACGGCACGTACGAATTTACCTCGACGATCAGGAGACACCGTCCCAGCTGGCACCCGGACTCGTCGCGGACGTGATTGACTTATTCGATCGGGAGGTCATTCCGCGTTTCCAGGGGCTCTTGGGAACCTATCGCGATGTGGACCACGACGGGCGGTTTGCCATTTTGCTCAGCCCGTGGCTTGGACGACTGCAAGGGGGGCGGACTTCGGTTGGCGGATTCGTGCGCGGGAGCGATTTTCAGCCACTTCTGGGGCTCCCCTTCAGCAACCGCTGCGACATGATGTACGTCAACTCGCAGACCCTTCCCGGTCCGCATCTCCGCACGCTGTTGATTCACGAGTACACACACGCCGTCTGCTTCAGCCGTCGCACGGCCGACGCCTGCGGACGACCACGGTTTCCGGAAGAAGAGGACTGGCTGAACGAAGCGATGGCTCACTGTGCCGAGAGCCTCTTCGGCGGAGGATGGTCAAATCTCGACTACCGGATCGCGCGTTTTTTGAATGATCCGTCGGGATACCCGCTCGTGGTCGGCGACTACTACCGTGCGGGATTATGGCGGTGCCACGGGTGCCGGGGCGCCACTTACCTCTTTTTGCGCTATTGCCTCGAGCGGTTCGGCGCGAAGACGTTAACGCGTCTGGTCGCCAATCCGGCTCGCGGCACGCACAATCTCGAATTGGCGACCGGCTGCTCGTTCGACCGGCTCTTTCGCGACTGGACGTTGTCGCTTGTCGACGCGGCCGAGCGGCGCTCCGTTCCGGAATACGCCGCGGAGCCCGCCGATTTTGACGAGACCGGGGAATCGATTTTCGCTTCCGCGAGCGTTCCCAGCGAATCGCGACCAACCGCTCCTGAGCTCGCGCCCCTCGACCTTTACGGCTGCCTCGGCGATTGGGGTTTGGCAGGACCGCGGCGACTGGTATGGGACGTCGATCACGGGCCGCAGCATGTCGCGCTCAAAGGGACCACGGCCGCGTACGTCGAGCTGTGCGCGACGGGATCGGCGGGGACGAGAAGGCTCCGTTTGAAAGGTTCCGTTGGCTCGAAGATGCAGATTTCCGTTGTGCGACTCCCAGACGCGTCGCCGCAAATCGAGGTCGAGGCAGCCTGGTCCTCGGGCCCTCGCACCTCCCCGACTCAGAGGATCGCTGTCCAACCGACCGATCGGCCGGAAGCGTGCGCTTGTTTGCACGCGATCGTTCGGATTGCTCGCGGCGAGGATCTCACAATTGAGCAAATTGCCATCGAACAGAATGCCGACCAGACTCACTCGTCCAATTGCTTCGCAACGGGCTCACTCGCCGAATTCGAATGTCCTTGCGGAGACAGAGGGCTCGACGAAAACGCTTCCGGTGCCGAGCACGACGTGTCGAGGCGGCCGCCGGGGCGCGCACACTCCGCTCATTCGATTTTCCCGCCGCACGCTTAATGGCTGCTGACACTCCCGTCGTGGTGAAGGTGGTCGCCGCCGACCGCCAGGGACGAAGGACCTCGGGCTGGGCAATGGTGCCGCCGCGTCGTCTTTCGCAGGCCGAGCGACTGGTGCAACACGTCCCTTGACGCGCTTACGCACGATTCGCGTTGGCCGGATGCCACGCTCACTTGCGAGACGCTCGTCAAGGTGCGATCGTGGCGAGGAACGACAATCTCTCGGAGGCATATCCATGGCGGGCAAAGGACGCCAAGCCGTTCGCAAGCCGGCAACCAAGCTGCCCCATCTGCGGAAGAAAATGCGAAACATCATTCCGCGCGATCGCACGCAGGGAAAAAACGCGGCCCGTAATCCAGTTGGAAAATGAGTCCGGCCGGTCGCGCTCGACGAGAACTTAAAAGACCGATCCCGCCACAGGCGCGACCACAATGGCGGGGCCGTGCGTTTCAGCGGACTCACCCTCTCCGGGCCGGCTCGCCGGCACGAGCTGCCTGCGCGTCCTGCTTTGCGGCCAGTGCCAGTCGGACCATGTTGGCGATGTCTTCCACGGTCATCGCGTCGAGCACGTCCCTGGCGGTCGGTGCCGGCCGGTCGCGAAATCGATCGAGCAGCGACGCGGGAACGGACTTTCGCAGCGATTCCATTCCAGCCGGCGTGAAGCGGCCCTCGGCATCAGTCTCGGCGCCGGCAAAATTGCCGATCCCTGCGATCCGCACTCCGAAGCATTTGTCGAGTCGGAACTGGAGATCGAGGAGTTCCAGCGATTCTCCACCCGCAAGATCAACGAGGTAGGACAACGAGGGTTGCGCTTCCTCGGGGTTGATGCCGAGTACCTCGGCGATTGCCGCCTGGACTGCGCTGAGAATGTCATCAGTTTCGGACATCACCGTTTCTCCTGTTTGCGCTCGCGAACGGGTCGCCTCGTTTCGCTCGGTGTCGACCGAGGGCGCGTGCCACACGGTTCGCGATTTCCGCGTACGACTCTTCGACGAACTGTGCGTAGACGCTCGTGACCATCGGATGGGCATGGCCCATCTGACGCTGCACGAAAAGCAGATTGCCTCCGCTCCGCTTGTAGGCGAGATAACCATAGGTGTGCCGTAAGAGCTGGACGCTCGCCCGGTCGCCGAGTCCGACCGCTTCCAGGATGCGGACGACGCGCCGGTAGAGGGACGTGCGGTCAAACGGCCGGCCGCGGTCGTTGACGAGCAACGGCTGCTTGCCGGATTCGCCGGACGATTGCGAGCCGGCGAGGACGCCGCGGTGAACGTGCACGTAAGCCTGCACGAGAATGCTGAGGGCCTGCGGCACGAAGACCGTTCGGTCCTGACGCGGGGTGCCCCGGACCAGATAGGCCGACTCGCCACAGCCGACCACCGTGTCATCGATGCGAAGCCGGCACAGCTCGCTGTTGCGAACGCCGGACCACAACAGGGATTCGATGATCAGGCGATCGCGCGCCAGTGCCAGTGCCAGGGGGCGTTTTCCCGGCCGCTCCGGAGGCCGCCGCACGTGCGCCAGAAGGCGCTCGATTTCCTCCTCCGAGAGGAACATGGTGCGTGTGATTTCCCACGGCGGTCGAAAGTCCTTTTGCTGATCACTCATGATGCGTTTATTTATAACGCATCATTTCTGATTTGAAAAGAGAATATTGTCAAAAGGCGTTTGGCGGCCGGCCAATCCCGGGACGGCGAGGATGATTTGTCCCCAAAGAAAAAGACTTGCGTTCTAAGTATCGCGTGGCTATACATAGTGGTGCTGTTCATAGCAACTTTTGCGCAGGATAAAGGGCCGGTGATGGACCGTTTTAGTGCCGAGCTGATGCGGGGGAGCCTGGATCTCATGGTTCTCTCCGTGCTGACGCAGGGGTCGCAGTACGGATATTCGCTGCAGCAGCGTCTCCGCGACGCGACGGCCGGGCGTGTCCCGTTGCCCGCCGGCACGCTGTATCCGTTGCTCCACCGTTTGGAAACCGAAAAGCTGATTCGCAGTCGTTGGGACGATTCGACCGGCCGACGGCGGAAATGGTACGAGATTACCCGGTCCGGCCGGGCCCGCCTCGGTTCACAAGCCGGCCAGTGGCTGGCGTACGCGGAGTGCATCCGATCCCTGCTCGACACAGTCCCAGGCCTCAGCCCCGCTCCTACGTAACAGAAGCCTCGTATGTCCGAATCGGAACTCGAATCGGCTGTCGCCCAGCCCATTGACACTTTCTGTGACGCGGCCATTCTGGCCGCTGGCGTTGCCAAACTTGCCCCTCGCAAACCAAGGAGATTCCTCATGCGTCGCGTGCCGCGATTTGTGGTTCTTCTGGCGGTCGCCTTGTCCATTTCGTTTGCCCTTTGGCCGGAAGTCCGCGGTCTCGAGACACCGGCAGCGCTCTTCGCAAAAGAGGCTCCGAAAAAAGCCCAGCCGCCGGACACTCAGCCTGCAACCCCGCACTCGCCCGGCCAGCCGGTGATTAAGCCATCGACCGCGGAAACGACCGCGATCGAGCATCCGTTGAGTTCCGACGTCGGCCAGCATCCGAAAATCGAAGCCGCCTTGGACTCCACGGTCGATTTCACCTTCGAACCGCAACCCTTAAAGGATGCCGTCGATTTCGTCGCCCAGCGGTATCGAATGCCGATCATCATGGACGCCAAGGCGCTCGAAGACGCCAGCATCGACACCAGCACCGAAGTCAAACTCAACGTTCAGGGACTGAAGCTACGACAGGCGTTGGTCCTTCTGTTCCAGCAAATGCCCACACCCTTGGGATTCGAGATTCGTGACGGCGTCCTGTGGGTCACGACCATCGAAAAGATTAACGAGCGCCGCTACGTCGTCATTTACGATTGCCGGGACTTGATTCACCTGCGGTCGGTTTATCCCGCCGCTCCTCGCGGGGCTGCAGACGGCCAGGTGTCGAACGAAAGGACCAGGATGGGAGCGTTCGACCCTGCCCCAGTTTTAGAAATCGTGCGCCAATTTGGCGGCGGCGGCAGCGGTGCGGGACCGGCGGCCAAAAAAAGTCCCCCGCCGCGTAAGAAATCTTCGACTTCGTTCGAGAGTCCCTTGATCCGCGTGATTCAATACGCGGGAGACGCGGACGATTGGCAACAGGAGGAGGGCGAGGGCCCCCGGATCACCGAGATCGGTGGGCTCCTGGTCGTGAACCAGAACTGGATCGTCCATGAACAAATCAAGCGAATTCTGGCTGACCTTCGCCGTATGAAGAAGGACGGTGCGTACGCGAACTTCGACAAACGTCCGTGCGACGAGCCGGCGAGCTCTACAAAGGTCGCACCGACCAAGGGCTTCTGAACGGAATGGACCGGAAAGATCTCCTTTTCAAGCTGGATCGATAACGGATCCCCGCACACAGGTGCCGCGATGTCCGAACAGGATTTCGAGCTTTATCTGAAACTCCTCTCCCGCTGCCTGGCTCTGACCATCCGCCAGCGTGAACAGATCGCGGACGAACTGCGCGATCATCTCGAGGAACGACTGGACGAACTGGCCCGTGCGGGGCTGCCGCGCGAGAAGGCGGTCGTTCAAGCGCTCGACGAATTCGGCGACGCCGCCGTTCTGGCCGCTCACTTCACCACGATTGCCCGTCTGAAACGAAGGAGATTCCTCATGCGTCTGTCGTTCGGCTCGGCGGTCGCTCTGGCCGCGGGATTGCTGATTGCGTTCGCCTTCTGGCCGGAAAACCGCGCAATGCGGGGGCCGGCGCTGGTCTTGGCCGAAAATAAGCAGAAGACCGCCGCTCCCGTCCATCCGTCGCGCGTGCCGGCACGCCGTTCAGCCGGCGCGTTGACTACTGCCCCGTCCGTCCAGGAGCATCCCCTGAGTTCCGACGTGGGCCAACAACCACCAATCGAAACGGCCATCGAAGAGGCTTTGGCGCAACCGACCGATTTCAATGTCGATCCAGAGCCGCTGAAGGACGCCATCGGCTTTATCGCACAGCGCTATCAGATTCCGATATTGCTCGACAGAAAGACCCTCGAAGAGGCCAGTATCGACGCCTCCGCAGAAGTGAGATTGCCGTACTCGGGACTCAAACTTCGGCAAGCGCTGACCTTGTTGCTCGACCAGGTCGGCCAACCAATGGGATTCGACATCCGCGACGGTGTGTTGTGGCTCAGCACGCGCGAAAAAATTCAGGAGCGTCATTTTGTCGTCGTCTACGATTGCCGTGACCTGGTCAATCTTCGCCCGATTTTGCCGGTCGAAACAGGCCGGCGGCAGGTTCAGGGAATGAGCCTGCGTCAAGGGAGCGGAATGACGGGTGATGGCATCGGGGGCGGGATGTTCGACGTCACTCCGGCGCCAACCGAAAAGGGCAAAGAGGCGGAGCCCGCCGCAGCCAAAAAGCCCTCTGCCAAAAGTCCTGAGCCGGCTGTGACGGATTGCGATGAGCCGGTGAGTCCCTTCATCCGCGTGATTAAGTACGCAGGGGGCGACGAGGCCTGGGATGCATCCGAAGGGGGTGGTCAGATCAGCGAACTGGGGGGCTTGCTTGTGGTCAATCAAAACGCGAATGTCCACGAGAAGATCAAGCGGATTCTCGCCGATCTTCGCCGCATCCGAAAAGATGGTGCCTTCGCGAACCTTGAAAAGGAGCACTTTGGGGCGCCCTCGACTTCGTCGCATTGAGGAGCGATGCCCGGCATCCGACTCCTCGGCTAGATTGAGTAGCGGGCGCCTTTGGCGTCCGGTACAGTGACATCCATTGATGTTGATGCGTCTGTGCCGAATGCGGATCCCGAACGTGGGTCAGGATAAAGGTCGCCGATGCTGACTCTGCTGGGCCGGCCGTCGCGGGCTTGCGATGGCATCACGCGTCGCCGCCTGCTCGAAGTGGCCGGCGCCGGCCTGCTCGGAACGTCGTTCGCCAAACTGGCTGCCGCCGGTCCGCGTCCCGCCGGGCGTCGCACGCGGGCCCGTTCGGTCATCTTCCTCTTCCTCTTCGGCGGACCGAGCCAGCTCGAAACGTTCGACATGAAGCCGGAAGCTCCGGACGCGATCCGCGGGCCGTTCCGGGCCATCGACAGCCGCACGCCCGACCTGCGGATTTGCGAGCACCTTCCCCGCACAGCGACGGTCTCCGACAAGTTCTGCGTCGTCCGCACGATGACGCACCCCTGGAACGACCACAGTGGGGGCGGGCATTACATTCAAACGGGCCACCCGTGGTCCATCCCGATTGGCGCCGGCTTCAATGCGACTCCAAACGACTGGCCATCGATGGGATCGATCGCGCAGTACACGCAACCCAGGCAGTCGTCGCAACGGACCGCACTTCGCGGTCGGGCCGCCGAAATGCCCGGGTACGTGGTTGTGCCGAATTACCTGGGGCGATTGCAGGAAGGCCTCGTGCTGCGGCGGCCGGGCGAATACGCCGGCTGGCTTGGCTCCGCTTACGAACCGCTGACGACGGCCATCGACAAGCGAAGTCCCACCGACAATCCGTATTGGCGCGATTGCACCGACGACGAGCTGCATTTTCAGATCCAGGGACTTGCGGGGGGCCGGGAACTGGCGCTCGATCGGCTCAGCCGCCGCCGCAGCCTGGTCCAGCAATTCGATTCGCTGCGACACGCGCTCGATCGCGACGCCTCGGTCGACGGATACGACGACTTTGAAAAACGGGCCCTGGCACTGGTTACTTCGGGAGAGGCACGCCGGGCCCTCGACATTCGGGAGGAGCGGGCGGCGACGCGCGACCGCTATGGGCGACACCTTTTCGGCCAATCAACCTTGATGGCCCGCCGTCTGATCGAAGCGGGGGTTCGCTTCGTCACTGTGCACTACGATTGCGTCGACGGCTACAGTTGGGACTCGCACCTCTCCAGCGAGGATGTGAAACACCACTTGTTGCCGACTTTCGATCAGGCGTATTCGGCTCTCTTGACCGATTTGGACGAGCGGGGCCTCCTGTCCGAAACGCTCGTCGTCGCCCTGGGCGAGATGGGCCGCACGCCTCACGCCAATCGGCACTGGGGCCGCGGCCATTGGAGCACCCTCTTTCCGGCCCTGTTGGCCGGCGCGGGCATCCGCGGCGGCACCGTCTACGGCTCGAGCGATGCGCAGGCAGCCTATCCGCTCGAGCATCCCACGCGTCCCGAAGACCTTGCCGCGACCATTTTCGACGCTTTGGGCATCGACCCCGACATGCGGATCCCCAACTCGCTGGGCCGGCCCGTGTCTCTGGTCGAAAACGCGAAAAAGCTCGACGCGATTTTCGCTTGATGCGAACTCGGCGAACGTGGCGAATTCTTGGCAAGCGGAGTACGATCACCGCTGACAGCCGTCCCTCGGCAATCAGCCCTGTGAAGCGGTTCCCAGCGGGAGAAGTTGCCATGCGCAGCGGGTTTCGATCACTGGCGACGATCGGGTTCGTCCTCGGCACGCTCCTCTTGGAGATGCCGTCGAGCCTCCAAAGTGCCGAGCAAACCGCCAACCCCGATGCGTCGCTCAGCCCTGAGAATTTCGTCAAATACGTCTTCGCGATCACCGACGTCGTGCTGGACCATCACATTGATCCGCCGACCCGGCAGGAAATGATTCTGGCCGGACTTAAGGTGGCCCTCGCCGAAGCGAAGATTCCTCCCGCGCCCGATCTGGGCCGTCGCGTCTCGGATGTGAAAACGACAGAGGATTTGTTGGTGCTGCTCGACGACGTGTGGCCGGTCGAGAAAAAGACGCACGATCCCCACGCGAAAACGGTGCCGCCGGATTTCGAGTCGCGGTTTGTCCGCGGACTTTTGAATTCGGTCCCCGGAGACCCGTATCGCCTGCCGACCAAAGAGGCTCATGCACAAGCCCAGCTTCAGGACAATCGTTACGTCGGCCTGGGTATCGGCGTGGGACTGGACGACAAGGCGAAACTCGCCCGCATCCAAACCGTGATTCCCGGCGGCACGGCGGAAGCCGGCGGGATTCAGGCGGGAGACTTAATCGAGGCCATCGACCATGTCGACGTGGCCCCCGGGACTCCTCTGCGTCGTACCATCCAACGCCTGCGCGGGCCCGAGGGAACCACGGTGACGCTCCGGCTCCGTGACGAGAAGACGAAAACCTCGCGGACGGGAACCTTTACTCGTTTGCCCGTCATGATCAAATCGGTGGAGGAGGTGCCCGTAGCGCCCGAGCTTACCAGCGCCTGGTTCCATGTCGCGCATCTGAGTATCCGGTCGATCACCGCCAGCACGGCCCAGGAATTGCGATCGTGCGAGGCCCGGCTCCGCCAGGCGGGGGCGCAGGCCGTCATCCTCGATTTTCGGAATGTCGGCGGGAACGGTGCCGAAACTGATCATGCCGCCCTCCTGCTGGCCGACAGCCTTCTCGATGGGGCCTTGATCGGAAAAGTGCGGACGCGCGAATCGACGCATGAGTTCCGGGCCGATCGCGACTGTCTGTTTCGTGACTGGCCGCTTGCCGTTCTCGTCAACGAACAGACGAGCGGACCGGCCGAGTGGGTTGCGGCCGCCTTGCAGGATGCTCGTCGTGAGGGAAGCCAAGCGATTGTCGTCGGAAGGCCGAGCCGCGGCGACAATTTTGAGAAACGTGCGGTTCCGCTCCCCGGCCGCGACGAGTCGATCGTCCTGGCGACCGGCGTGTGGGAGCGGCCGGATGCCGAGCGCCAAAATCAAGACACGCGTAACCAGACGCGAAGCGGTTCGGACCGGCATGGCTGGCGCGTCATCCCCAATTTTCTGACGGCGAAGCCGGAACTCCCGGTAAATAACGCCGGAGCGGTGAATCCGCCAATCGCGGCGGCCAAGAGCCCCAAAAAGGATGCTACCCCGGTTGCCTCGAACGCCATGGCGATGGCTCAAAACAGCTATTCGCCCAAGCAGGCGCCTGTTGCCAAGTCCGAACTGCCTGACACGGTCCCGGTCAAAATGGCGATTGCGGAACTCGTACGGATCTGGAACGCCTCGCACCGGACGGCCAATTAGCGAAAGAGGGGCCATGCCGAGCGCTCGATTTCGTCCGGTTCGCCCGCTCTTGCTGGTGGCGCTGGGATCCCTCGTGCTGACGCCGCTGCTGACGGCTGCCGAGATCCCAAAGTCCCGGTCGGGCAAGCCCCAATCGGTCGCGCGACTCCGATATCCCGTCGCCGTGGCTCTGGTAGATCAAGGAACGCTCCTCCTGGTCGCCAACCAACGCAGCGGCACCATTTCTCTGATCGACTTGAAAACCCATCGCGTCGCGGCCGAGGTGCCGATCGGCCAGACTCTCACCGATCTCGTTGCCGTGCCCGGGAAAGCGAAAGGTGAGTTTCTCGTGACCGATGGGGCCACACATCAGCTCCATCTGATTCGCCGGCGCGGAAGTGAATTGACGGTCGCCGAGTCGCTCCCCGTCAGCCCGTTTCCAGTGAGTGTCCGCTGCGATGCCGCGGGCAAACGCTGTTTTGTTGCTTCGCTCTGGTCGCACAAGGTGACGGTCCTGGACCTCGATCGGAGTGCCGACGGATCGCTGCATCTCAAGACCGCCGCAGTGATTCCGCTTCCCTTTGCACCGCGGCTCGAACTTAGCAGTCCCGACGGTGCGAATCTGATCGTGGCCGACGCCTTTGGCGGGCAACTGGCCGTGATCGATCTCGCGGTCCGGCGGCTCGGGTTGGTCAAGACTCTGCCGGCCCACAACATTCGAGGGCTCGCTTGGAGCGCCGACGGCCGTCAACTCGTCGTATCGCACCAAACTCTCAGTCCGCTTGCCTATACGGACGCGGCCGATGCCCATTGGGGATCGATCGTCTCGAACGTGCTGCGGTCGCTCGACCGCGATTCGATCGAGAACCCGTACAAAGACATCCTCACCAACAGCCAACTTCTCCAGCTCGGCGACGTCGGCAACGGTGCGGCCGATCCCGCTTCGGTCGCCGTGACGAAGGATGGGACAGTCTACGTGGCACTTGCCGGCGTGGGGGAAGTCGCCGCCGGCCGTCTGGCACCGGGGCCATTTCCCAGGCATAACACCGACTTTCACCGGCTGCCCGTCGGAGTTCGGCCCACGGCACTCACGACGAGCGCGGACGGTTCCCAACTCTATGTGGCCGACACGTTCGGCGACTCGATCATTGTCACCAAATGGAACGAGTACCATTCCATCATCGGCGACCCGGTCCGCATTTCGCTCGGACCGCAACCGCCACTTTCCTTGGCTGATCGGGGCGAACGCCTCTTTTTCGACGCCCGTCTCTCGCACGATCACTGGATGAGCTGTCACAGTTGCCATACCGACGGCCACTCGAGTGACCAGTTGAGCGACACGCTGGGGGACGGATCGTTCGGCGCGCCCAAGCGTATTCCTCCACTGGGAGGCGTGGCCGAGACCGGTCCGTGGGCCTGGAACGGCAGCATGCAGGACCTGGCCGGGCAGGTCCAAAAATCGATTCAAACGACCATGCACGGCAATGCGGTCTCCGCCGAGCAAGTGCGGGATCTGACCGCCTATCTGAAAACGCTTCCGCCGGCTCCTCCTCTCAACGTGCCGGGCGATGCCTCCGCGAAAGCCGCGATCGAGCGGGGCCAGGCCGTTTTCACGCGGCACGGCTGCGACCATTGTCATGTTCCGCCCACCTACACATCGCCCAAGACCTTCGACGTCGGCCTCAAAGACGAGTTGGGAAATCACAAGTTTAATCCCCCGTCGCTCCGCGGCGTCGGCCAGCGGAGTGCCTTCTTTCACGACGGGCGGGCTGAGATGCTCGGCACCGTTTTCGGGAAATTTCACCACCCCGGAAAAACAAACCTCTCGGCCGGCGAAGACGCGGACCTGCTCGCCTTTCTTCGCTCGCTCTGAAACGACGGAGCCCCGCGCGGAATCTGCAAAATTCGGCGCAGAAAAAAGGAAAAAACTGGCCTCCGGACCGATTCGTCGGATCGGCCGGTTTCCGCTCCAACACGCCGTCCGCCCTCCGCTTAGCACGAACTCGCCTGTTTCACCCCTCGCCAGATTCGTGCGAACTTGGCGAACTTTTCACCAGGTTCGCTCGAACCTGGTAAATTTTTCGCCAAGTTCCATTTTTCTTGGCGAAGACTTCACCAAGTTCGGCCCGCGTCGCGACGGTGTCCGCTCTCGGCCGGCAGATTCGACCAGAGAATCCGGCGGAACCGTCGGCGAATACGTTTGAGCGCGTCGGCCTGTTTGGCCGCCGTGACGTGCCGCCACCGCCGGTAGCGCCGGTGCTTGACGGCATCGGACGTGACGGGCCGCCAATGACCGGCACGCACGTCGCCGCGAAACGTGTCGTAACTGACGCCGAGCGCCCGCGCCATTTCCGCCTGCGACAGAGCGGGCGTGCACGGCAATCCCGTCGACAGTTCCAGCTCGATTTCGGCAAACAGTTCGTTGTGCCGCTTCGCCACCGAGGGAAACAACGGCCGACTACGGTTGAGGCAAAATCTCAGTTCCTCTTGATGGTGCGCACAGGCATGAGCGAGCAGCCGCACGGCCACGGCCATGTAGACGTCCTCGACCGGCAACCGTTTGGCGATCGCAAAATCCCAACACCGCTCGCGCATCAATCGGCCCAGCCGCAACAGCCGGCGGACGATCTTCTCCTGCACGGCCGGCGAACGCAGCAATGTCGCGTCGTGCTCGGCGTCGGCATAAACCTTTTGCCAGCACTGGGCAAATTGCATGTCCCGGCACTGCCGGTCGGAACACACGGCCATCGCGGCCCGATGCTGGAATCCGAGAGACTCGAACGACGTCACGATCTCATCAACCAGGCGCACGCTCATCGGACCGCCACTCTGTCGGTATCGAGCGCGCCGGCATTGCCGCGGCAGGAAAGTCGCGGAAACCGCCGCCTTCAAATCTCAGGCGGCAGGGTCGACGCGACTCATCGGAGGAGTCCACTCGCCAATCCGGCAAGCGGATCACGGGGAGGGAAAACGAGCGGCATCCCTCGCTGCTCTCGAGTACACCGTCCAACGGCGGTTGGCATCCTCAACAGAGAGTTTCGCGAGCGAAAAACTCAAGTCTTGCATGCCAATTCGAAGTGGTCGTACCACTGCCCCCATTGTACCCGGCCGGATCCCCTTCCCGAAGATCAGTTTTCGAGCGCGGAGGGTCCCGAGCGAGCGGCTCCGATCCGTGCGCTGGGTTCCATTTCACGGTGGAAAAACGACTAAACGGAATAAAGCTCGACGGCTTTCTCGTTCCAGGAGACGCCGGTGCCGAGCGCTTGATCAACGACGGCCATGCCGTCCTTGATCCGTAGCGGATCGCTCAAAATCGGGTTCCACCAGTCGGCGTACTCCAGCCAATGAGCGGTCGGCGTCACGCACAGCAGTTGTGCGCTGATCTCCGGCCACAGGTGATTGGAGACGCGGATGCTTTCCGCCTGGGCGAGTGCCGCCGCGCGGAGCCAGCCGGTCACGCCGCCGATCTTCATCACGTCGGGCATGATGAAGTCCGATGCGTGCGCGGCGAGAGCATGCCGCAAATCGAGCGTGCCCCACCAGTTTTCCCCACATTGGATTGGCGTGTCGACTTCACGAGCGATTCGCGCGTGACCGGCGTAATCGTGGGCGAGGGTTGGTTCCTCGACCCAGGTCAGGCCCTCCCCGTCCAAGACGCGAATCCGCTCGATGGCCTCGGTGGGCGTGAGACTTTGGTTGTAGTCGACCATGATGGCAACATGATCGCCGACCGCCTGGCGGATGGCTCCGATCACTCCGACATCCTCGCGGACAGTCGGATAGCCGATCTTGGCTTTCACACCCGTGAACCCGCGCTCGACCCATTCCGCCGCCCCCCTCGCCGCGACATCAGCCCCGTCGTATCCCACCGCTCCATAGGCCGGGACCGGCTTGGCAACTCCACCGAGCAGTCCAAAAAGCGACGTTTCGTGCCGACGCGCAAGGGCGTCCCAGAGAGCCATATCGATCGCGGCGAGTGCGATGCCAACGAGCCCCTGAGTGCCGAGCAGCCGGAACCGACTTGAGAGCTTCTGCTCGACTTCAAACGGGGCGAGCGTTTCCCCCGGATGAGCCCTTCCAGATTCTGTATCAACTCGGCAGTCGGTTTGAGCGCCGCCATCGTGTAGGTGAAGACGACGCTATGGCCGACGATCCCGTCGTCGCCGACCACGTCCGTCAGCACAAGCGGCGACTCGGAGACGACGCCCCCAGCGGTCCGATGCGGTTGGACCATCGGCACGCGAACCGCTCGAACCTTCAAGCTTTTGATCTTGGACAACGGGGACTCCTCGTCGCCGGGCAATTCCGGTCGACATTATGCCCATTTGATCCCCGCTCGCGGAATCCCGTCTCATTCTTTTTTGAGCCGCACGGTGACCTGCGCCGTCTCGCCGGGTGAAAGTGAGACGCTGAGCGTGGAAGGATGCAACAGTTTTTTCGTCCGCAAATATCCTTTGCACGACACCGTGAAGGGCATGTGCGGGGCGACCGTCTGATCGGTCGCCTCGACGGGCAGGTTTTGCACCAAAGCGACCCCCCGCGCGTTGGTCTTGGCTCGGAAGCGCTCCCCGAACTGCTGAAAATTCGGGTTCGCCGTGTGGACGCCGGAAGCCAATTGCCCGCGCATCACAGTCGCGTAGTCGACTCCCGCGCCGAGAAACGTGGCTCCGCCGTTGAGCCATTTCTGATTCGGGCTGAAATCGACCCGCGCGCCCGCGAGCGGCTTGTTCGCTTCGTCGGCGACGTGCACTTCGCAGTTGGCCGCCCGCCGCATGGGCACGACAGGCTGGATTGCCGTCCCTTTGAGCCGAAAGAGATGGGGCGAGACGACCCCATTCATCGGGCCGCGATAATCGACGCCGAATTGATTCGCCTCCGCGTACTTCATCACCTCCGCCCGCGTCGGCGACGTGGAAACCCAACCGTCGCAGAGGGCGATCAACTGCAGATTCTCGTCCGGCGGCAGTGACTCGAACAGAAACGTGCCGTCGGCAGCGATCGTGGCCATCGCGTGCCACATCCATTTATTTCCGTAGTCGTTGTGCCCCGTCTGGATGCCGGCCACGACTCGCCCGTTCTTGATCGGGCGCGGCACCTGCGCATCGAGCCTTCCCTCAACTCGCACGCCCGGCTTCAGCGCCAGGTCGAGCGTAATCGGATCTTCCACGTGCTTCTTGAGATCAACCAGGTCGCTGAAGAGCAGCGGTCCCTTCTCGGGAAACTCCGCCACGCGCAACAACCCGAACGCGTGCTCCCCCGTCAGATCGAGCCGTGAAATCGTCAGCACGCCGTCCCGCTCGGACCAATCGGCGACCTCGGACGCAAAGGGCGCGCCCGCCAGCACCGGATACAAATGGGTCAGCAAACCGGTCTCTTGCTCGCGGTGCGCGCGAATGACCACCTTTGTCGGGTCCGAGAGCATGATGCGGCGTTTGCCCTCGAGGCCGATGTAAAAGTCCCAAATCGGATGGTCCGGATGGTCGACGGTGACCGCGACGCGATTGACCCCAATTTTCTCGGCCGCCCGCAGCAAGTCCATCGTCCTTCCCTCTCCCTGGGTCGGAAAGACAATCTTCGCCACGCCGTCGGCATTGGACGTCGTCGGAGGAAAGAGTTTTTCGTCGACCTTGAAGCTGCCGCCGCGGCGCCCCTCCTGCCAGCCGACGGCCCACACGGTCACCTTCGCGCCGGCAATCGGCTTGTTGCGGGTCGTCACCACGTGGAAGCTGTATTCAAGTGGCTTGAGCGCCGGCTCAGTGTCGCGGTTGCCCGCGAAGGGCTGCGCGGCGGCGACGAGGCGACCTTCGTCCCGCGTCACGGCCGCTTGCTGACCATTCAACTCGGATGGTAAAGCTGCTCCTTGGATCGCCTCGGCTTCCTTCTTCAAACGCACGGCGACGTGAGCGGTCTGAGCCGGCAGGAGCTTTGCGGTGGCATACGCGTCGTTCGCTGGCCCGCCCCGGGGGGCATAGCCCTCACGAATTACATCAAACGTGACCATGGTCGGACTCTCCAGCTCCTTCGGACCGCCGAGCGGAATGTCCCGCACGATCGCCACGCCGCGTTCGTTCGTCTGGGCCGAATAGTTCCGATAGTGCCGTGAGAGCCGGCGGAAGTCGGCGGCGGTCCGATGCTTGCCGGAGGCAAGCTGTTCGCGGATGGTCGCCAGGGCGTCGATTCCTGTACCCACAAGATTGGAAACGTGGTTATACAACATCTGCGTGGGCCTGAAGTCGACCTTCGCGCCCGCCAGCGGTCGCCCCGCTTGATCGGTCACCGTCACCTCGCAAGCGGCCGTCCGCAGCATGGGAACGACGGGTTTGACCGTCGGTTCCTGTAGTCGGATGAGGCGCGGGCAGACGAAATGCGGAGGGAGAGCCTTATAGCTGTGTTCCGACAATCCGTATTTCGCCGCGTAGGCCGTCGTCTCCTCGACA
Organism: uncultured Planctomycetaceae bacterium; assembly: GCA_963833105.1. GTDB lineage: Bacteria > Planctomycetota > Planctomycetia > Planctomycetales > Planctomycetaceae > DASPSM01. The sequence goes on along the minus strand of CAWHWU010000013.1, from coordinate 424,902 downwards.
GTCGGTGATGCGGAGGCCCAGCCCTCGCACAGGGCCACGAGCTGCAGGTTCTCGTCCGCAGGCAACGATTCGAGGACAAATCGGCCGTCCGCAGCGATCTCAGCCGTCGCCCACCAGACCCAGTTGGTGGGCCCCCCGCGTCCGTCGACGATCGCCGCCACGACTCGTCCCGAGTGGATCGGACGAGGAACGGAATCGGCCAAGCGCCCCGCGACGCGCACGCTGGGTCTCAGTGTCAGATCGAGTGAGATCCGGTTCTCGCTGTGCAGCTTCAGATCGACCAGGTTGCTGAAGAGGACGGGACCGTCCTGCGGGACGTGGACGACGCGGAGCCAGCGGGACGGCTGGTTGCTGTCGATATCCACGCGGTGAATCGTCAAGATGCCGTTCTGCTCGCTCCAGTCGGCTCCCTCGATCAGGGAACCCGAAAGGACCGGGAACAGCCGCGTCAGCGACGCCTGTTCGTGCTCACGATGGGCGTGGATCTGGATTGTGGTGGAGTTGGACAGCATGATTTGGCGATTGCCGCCGAGCTCCGCATAAGCCGACCAGACCGGATGATCCGGGTGATCGACGCGGACGGCGATCGACCGCAGCCCGACCTGGAGGGCATGCCGCATCAGGGCCGCGTCGGAACTTGTACCGGCCAGATGCAAACGGATGCGGGCCTCCCCATTGGCATCCGTTTTCACAGCAGGCGCCGTCTTTTCGGAAATGAGCGACCCGCCGGAGCCATAGCCGATGGCCCAAGGGCGGACGGCGGCCCCGGCGACGGGTTTGCGTCTCGTCGATACCACATGGAACGTGAATTCGAGGCTGGCTTGCGCCGGCGTCGATCTGTGTTGATGCGAGGCAGGCTCCGTGATCGCGGCGAGACGACCCGCGTTCGGCTGCGCGATCGCTTGTCGACCCGTCGACTGGGAGGAGACGAAGGGCCCGCTGATCGGCTCCGCTTCCGCCGAAGAGGCCGTGCGATGCGGAAGTACAAGGGCCAGCAGCAGGACGATCACCATCCCGACGCCGGCCAACGAGCCTCGATCGCTGGGTGCCGGCGCGGGCCGGTTGAGGATGCGGCGAATCCGCTCCGAGAGCGACCCGCCGCGAGCGGCAACGCCCAACGCGGGCATCGCGCTTCGCTCCTCCTCAAGCGCCGCCAACGCCCGTGCGTAGGCCAGTCCGTCACCGCACAACGCCACTGCCATGTCGTCGCAACAAACCTCCCGTTCGTGTCGAATGCGACGCGAAATCCACCAGACGGCCGGATGGTAAAACAAGAGGGTCTCGACGACGGTCTGCAGCAAATTGACGAGATAGTCGTGCCGGTGGATATGAGCCAGTTCGTGCGCGAGGATCGCCCGCAACTGCAGAGGCGTCAGTCCGCAAAGGGCGCTTGTCGGCAGGAGAATCACCGGAGCCAGCCAGCCGACCAACGTCGGCGTTTCGGTCAGCAGCGACTCGAACACGCGGACCGGCCGCGCGAGGTGCAACCGCGCGGCCAATTCCGCGATCGTCTGCTCGACCGACTCGACCACCGGCATCAATCCGCGGCGTCTTGCCCGCTCGGCACCGATCACGGCCGCGGTCAGTCGCAGCGCCAGGGCGAACACGCCGACGAGCCACGCCGTCGCAATCCAGGGACGGTGTCGGTTCAACCCGCGAAGGGTCGACTCGGCGAGGGCCGAAACGCCCGAGGAAGCGGCGAGCGGGACCGCTTGGACTGCCGTGCCCGTCGAGGAGGCGGAATCAGACGCGCTGCGGAGGCTGGAATCTTGCCGCGGGTTCTTTAGTAGTGGCGTTTCAGAACGCGGCGAGGCCGTCGTGAGCGAGGCGGCCGGACGTATGACGACTCCGGTGACAGCGTTCGCGTCAGCGACGTTTGGTCCCCTCTGCTGCGGCCTTACAAACCATGTCGCGACCGGACACGCCGCCATCCCGGCAAAAATCGAGAGCAGCACGGCGTAGCGCACTTGCGGACGTGACTGCTTCATGGCGACGAGGAGCAAGAACGCAGCCGCGCCGAGGGCCGCTCCCTGCCAGACGAAATGCAGCAAGGTCGAAGCGAGCCGAGTCGCGAGCGGACTTTGGGCCCACGATTCCCAGAACAGATTGATGTTGGCAGCGAGGTTCATTTGGCCTTCCCCTCCATCTCGTCGAGCAGCTTGCGGATTTCGTCGAGTTCGTCGCGGCTCGTGCGTTCGTTGCCCAGGGCGTGCAGCAGCAGCGAGCGGGCCGAGCCGCCGAAGGCCCGCTTCAAGAGATCCCCGGCCAGGTGTTTGAGGGTCGCCTGCTGCGATTGGCGGGGCCGAAAGACCTGCGGCCGCTTGCGGGCGTCGCAGGCCAAGATTCCCTTGTCCCGCATGATCTGCATGATCTTGAGCACGCTCGTGTAGCCGATGTCACGCGAGAGGGCGATCGTCTTCCACACGTCGCGGACGCTGCTGGGCCCCTGTTGCCAGAGGACCTTGAGAATTTCGAGTTCCTGATCCGTGGGTCGCCCCGAAGCCGGCCGTGCCATCCTGGTCCTTTCGTTGTGACGAATTATTTCGTCAGTATACCGCCGGGCACGGCGCTGTCAACGAAGAAATTCGTCACTTTGACGCGTGACAGGAGAATGGAACGGGCAGCCAATCAAGCCAAAAGGCGAACCACAAAGGTCCCAGCGCAGCCTCGCTTCGCTCAGCCGCAACCAAAAAATGAGAAGAGCGACCACGGATCACACGGATTCCACTGATAAAAAAGCTGATAAAGATTGCTTTGAATCCGCCCGTCGGAGGAATGGCAAATTGAACCCCCTTCCCTGGAATCTGTCTTTTCTCTCCATCCGTGTCATCGGTGCCGCGTTCGTGGGCGGCCTACGACCGCTGCTCCGTGGTTCCCATTCCTTTCGCGTAACCGACGTGACGATAGGAGCTTGAATCTTCAATTGAAAAAATCTTCTCGCTGTAAAAAGAATGGAAACGTTAGTAGCAGGACGGACACAATGAAGGACGAGGGATTTTTTCCTTTGTGTCCTTCGGGACCTTTGTGGTTCTCAAAACACGGGGCAACGGCGTTGCTGCGTTCCACGGGGCCACGTAGAATCGCGATGCCTTTGCGGTGCCGGCGCAACGCGCCCGCCACACAGGCCGCTCTGTCTTGACGGGCCGCGCTTCCGGGACTGCAAAGAGACTGATGCCAATTCTGCGAACGAGCCAGGCTTCGCCTGCAAGCGTCTCGAAAACGGATTGGCGGGAGTCGCTGCGCGAGTCGTTCTTTCGGTCCGTCCCGGCTTTCGGGCGCTCCGCAACTATTCGAGCCGCAATGCCGCCGCGGACACGTTGGCCGGCCTCACGGTCGCCGCCGTCGCCGTGCCGCAGGCCATGGCCTATGCGCAGATCGCCGGGCTGCCACCGCAGTACGGGCTGTACACGGCCATCGTCATGACGGGCGTGGGGGCGCTGTTCGATTCGTCGCGTCAGCTCATCAACGGTCCCACCAATGCCATCTCGATCGCCGTGTTGAGCGCGCTGGTTGCGTTTCCGGACTCCGAGCGGATTCACCTGGCCATCGTGCTGGCCTTTCTGGTCGGCGCGGTCCAGATGGGGATCACGCTCTTGCGATTGGGCGACCTCACGCGGTTCGTCTCGCACGCGGTGATCATCGGCTTCACGCTCGGGGCGGCCGTCCTGATCGTGCTCGATCAGGTCAAGAACCTTTTGGGACTTCCCGCGCAGGGAACGGGGGAGGATCACTTTCTCAAGCGGTTCTGGCTCACGATCTCGCACATCGACCAGACGAACAGGGCCACGCTCTTGGTCGGGCTGGGGGCGATTGCCGTGGCGCTCACGCTGCGTTTCATCAATCGGCGGTTGGGCATTCGCCTTCCCGATTTGCTCCTGGCGGTCCTGTGCATGGCGGGCGTCGTCTGGAAATGGCAGCTCGACAAGCACGGGGTCCAGATCATCGGCACGATCCCGGCCCATCTCCCCTCGTTCGAGCTGCCCCACTTGGAATGGACCCGCGTGCGGGCGCTGGCGAGCAACAGCCTGGCCATCGCCCTGTTGGGACTGCTCGAAGCGCTGGCGATGGCTAAAGCCATCTCGGCCCAGACCGGCCAGAAGCTCGACGTCAACCAGCAGTGCCTGAGCGAAGGGGTGGCCAACCTCGCCGGCAGCCTGTTTCAGTGCTATCCCGGCTCGGGGTCGCTGACCCGTTCCACGATCAATCAGCAGGCGGGAGCCCGCACACAGTGGTCGGGAGTGATCTCGGCCGTGGCCGTCGCACTCACCGTGCTGTTGTTTGCCCCCTTCGCCTATTACATCCCCAAGGCGGCGCTCGCCGGAATTTTGATGATCGCGGCCTGGCAGCTCGTCGATCGGCACCAATTGGTCTACCACGTGCGGGCGACGAAGTCCGATGCGTGGATTGTGGGACTGACGGCCGTGGCGGCGGTCGCCATCTCCGTCGAGTTCTGCATCCTGATCGGCGTCTTTCTTTCGTTCGTGCTCTATGTGCCGCGGGCGGCCCGCGTGCACATCACCGAACTCATCATGACCCCCGAGCGGGTGATCCGCGAGCGGATTTCGACCGACGTCCCGTGCAGCCGCATCCGCATTTTCAGTCTCGAAGGGGAACTCTTTTTCGGAGCGGCCCCCGAGCTGGAAGAGCACCTCGACGCGGTGGCCGAGGCGGCGGAAGGGGGCGTTCGCGTGGTGGTCTTACGACTCAAGCGGGCCCGCAACCCCGACGCCGTCTGCCTGAGCGTACTGGACCGCTTCATCGACCGGATGCAGCAGGCCCGCGTCAGGGTCCTGATCTGCGGCGTGCGGCCCGACTTCATGAAGGTCATCGATGCGAGCGACCTTCTCGGCCGGCTGGGCCGCGACCACGTCTTTGTCTTCGAAGAAACGGGCGCGATCTGGACCAGCACACTCGAAGCCGTGCGGTTTGCCTACGAGATCGTGGGAACCGACGTCTGCGAAACGTGCCCCCGCCGCGGCGAAAGCGTCGACGGCAAAGACGGCTGGTACTATATGATCTGAGGGGTCAGGGGTCGGGGTCAGGGGCCAGGGATCAGGGATCAGGAAAGACACGGAAAGGCGCAGCCTTTCAAGGTTTTTGCTGACCCCTGGCCCCTGATCCCTGCTCTCTCTCGTTCATGCCTGAACGAGAGAAAGCGCCGGGAACTTGCCGTCGAGGACTTTTTCCGCGGGGACGTGCAGCCAATTCGTCACGATCTCTTGGTAGACCTGGCGGAAGTCGGTGGTGGCGACGGGGTCGACGTCGGGGGCGGACGGGAGTTTCGGGAGGGTGCCGTGGAGGCCCGGCTTGAGCTTGCCGCCGGCCAGGAGCAGCGGGGCGGCCGTGCCGTGGTCCGTCCCTTCCGACGCGTTTTCGTCGACGCGGCGGCCGAACTCGCTGAAGGTCATCACGAGCACGCGATCGTCGAGTTTGGCCCGCTTGAGATCGTCGAGGAAGAACCGCAGCGCCCGCGACAAGTCGCCCAGCAGGCGGTCGTGCGTGTTGCGCTGGAAGGCGTGCGTGTCGTATCCCGATTGGATCGCGTAATAGACGCGGGCGCCGAAGTCGCTCTTGATGAGCCGTGCGATCAGCGCGAAGTGTTCGGCCAGATCGCTTCCCGGACGATCCCCGGCATCGGCCGGATGCATGGCGCTTTGCTTCAAGCGATCGGCCGTCGTCAGCGTGTCGAGCGTGCTGCGGCGGACGAAGGCGGCCAGGCTTTCGTTCGCGGCGGCCGACGCGGCGGCCGACGTGGCGGGATGGGGCCGGGCCGCGTCACGCACCGTGAGGTCGTCGATGTTCTCGAGCGACGCGGCGACCGAGCGGCGGCCGCGAAGCGTGACGGGAGGCAGCTCGCTGCCGACGAGCAGAGCGGACGGTCCGCCGTGACTCGGCCTCGGCGCCTCGTCGAGCGCCCGGCCGATCCAGCCGTAGCCGCGATGTTCGCTGGGATCGAAGCGGGCCGTCTCCCAGATCGACGTACTCACCTCGTGCGACTTGTTCGGATTGGGATAGCCGACACCCTCGACGATCGACAGCCGCCCGTCGTGGAACAGTTCGGCCGCCTCGCCCATCGAACGGTTGAGGCCGGCTGTTTTTGTGAGTTGATGGACCCGGTCCTTCTTGAGAGCGATTTTCGGACGGAGCTTGTAGTAATTGTCGTTGGTGTAAGGCACGACCATGTTGAGCCCGTCGTTGCCGCCGCCGAGCTGGATCACGACGAGGATCCGGTCGTCGGTCTTAGGGATCGAGCCGCGGGCCGTCTGCGCGAGGAACGCGGGGACGGTCGGAGCCAGCGAAATCAACGTCGCCTGCTTGAGAAAGTCGCGTCGCGAAACCATGTTCTGCTCCTTTTCCCGTAGAGTGGGACAAGCCCGGCTCTCCGGGCGACGGCCCACCGTCTTGCGGCAACCAATCGCGCTCGTGGTGGGCCGGCTGCTCGCTGGCGCTCTTGTCCCACCCTACATGTTTCGAATTCTCTGCCTCACCCCAACTGTCCCTCCGGCGAAGCGAGCAACCGGGCCGCCACGCGGCGGGCCCCCTCTGCCGTGAGATTCACGGACGCTCCCGCCGCGGCGTGCAGGTCTCTCTCCAATCCGGGCGACGGATCGCTCCCCAACACGAGTTGTGACAGGTACCGGATCCCCATTTCCGCGTCGCGGCGGCCGACGCCCTTCTCGACGAGCGCCAGAATGTTGCACGGAGCGGTCGGGTAGTGCACGTTCCCCTCGACGAGCGCGGACGCGAAATTGATCCGCGCGGCGAGCGTCCGCGAGCTGAGCCACGATCGTCCGCCGGGCCAGCCGAAGACGTTCGGTGGATAGAACAGGTCCTGCCCCATGCGACTGATCCACTCGGCCAACAGGAGCGTGCTCGGCGGTGGATCGAAGATCTGCAGCGCTCGCGCCGCGCCGACCGCGAACTCGGGAGGAGCCAGCACGCGCGTCTTCAGATTGTCGGCGTCGAAAAAGACTTGCGACCGCAGGATCCGCTCGACTCCCCAGCCGATATCGAGCTTGTGCTCTCGAAGTCCGGCGGCGAGGTTCGCCACGAGCGCCTTCGCGTTTTGACTGCCGCCCGGCGGCGACTGGACCGATTGCGCCTCGCCCATGAATAGCTCGCACAAGCGCCGGGCGAGACGCACGGACGTGGCCGGTTGCTCGAGCAGAATCGCGACGAAATCGTCACCGCGAAAGCGTCCTCTGCGGCCGAGGATCTTTTTCTCGCCATCGTCGTGGTACTGCGGGAACTCGCGGAAGCCATCGGGCTTGTACGACCACCCGGTGAGTGCGCGGGCCGCCTCCTTGACGTCCTTCTCAGTGAAATTGCCCACGCCGATCGTGAAGAGTTCCATCGACTCGCGGGCCAGGTTCTCGTTGGGATGCTCGCGGCGATTGGCTGGCGCATCGAGCCAATCGAGCAGGGCCGGATCCTTGATCGCACGGCGCAACAGCTCGCCGAACGGGGCCCGGGCGAATTCGCGAAAGATGTCGTTCTGTCGCCGCATGGCACCCAGGTCGCTCACCTTGAGATTGCTTGTGGCGAAGTGATTGTGCCACATGAGAGTCAGTCGCTCGCCCAGCGGATCGGGCGAGAAGAGCATGCGGAAGACCCACCACGCCTTGAGCCGATCGGCGGTCGAGGTCGAGGCGGCCGACTCGGCGAGCGCCGCCGAGACGCTCTCGAAATCCTTGAGCGTGCCGTCGAGGTGGGCGTTCCCTTTGAGCAGCCGCGTCACGCTCGGTTCGTGTCCCTCGCGCAGATCGCGCTCGATCTCGCTCCACGTGGCGGCAAAACCGGCCCGGCGATGCAAGTGGACGACCCGTGCGAGGTTCCACGGCGCCGCGTCGGAGGGGACGTAGCGCGCCCAGGGCTCGTGCAAGCCGCTCGCGGTTTGTGTGGTCGACGCCATTTTCAGGCTCCGCAATCGCGATTCCGAGATCCCTACTCGACGGGCCGGCGCTTGAGTTTGACGTTGCCGAGGTCGATCGTTTTTCCCGGTTGTACCGCGATCTTCCTTAAAGGAAACTGAATCTTGACCTCGCTTCCATGCACGACCAGCCCGTAGTCGCAGCCGGGAAACAGGCCGCGGCACTCGAACCGGCCGTCGGCCTGAGAGACCACGATCGGAATGAAAAAGTACGGGTACTGTCCGGGGACGGGAGACGCCTGAACCTCGACTCCCGGGAAGGGCACGCCCTCGTCATCGACCAGCCGGCCGACGAGCGTGGCGCAAGGTTCGAGCGTGACGGTCATCGAATGAGGGATCTTTTCGTCCCCCTTCAGCACGAGGTACTTCCCGATCTGCCGCCCTTGGTGCAGGATGGCGATGTTCCGCGTTTCGTGCGGTGCCAGCTCCTTCACCTCGAAGCTTGACCCCACCGGCAGACCGTCGCTGACGTCCAAATGACCGATCACGGAGGCTCCGCTGACCGGCTGGCCCGCGCGGTCGACGAGTTTGACGTGAATGGTCCCGGCCGGATCGAGCGCGAAATCGCACGTGGTTGAGGCGGCCCCTGCGGCTACGTTGACTTCCTTAAGCGCATTCAGGAATTTCGCGTTGGCGCGCATCGGTTGTGCATAGGTGCGGAACGTCCCATTTTTATCCATGCCGGCAATCTGCGACGCGCCCACTCCTTTGCGATACTCGGCTGCGACCGACCGGACGCCGACGATCGCACGGCCCGGCAAACCGAGCACGCGATACGTTCCGTCCGCGTGCGTCTGAAACCGCGCCTCTTCGCCGCTGCCGCCGAAAACGTCCGCGCGGAATTCGGGAGGTTTGGCATGCGGATTGTCGAGGAATGGGAGGTAATTAACGCGAGCGGCAACGGGTTTGCCCGTGACCTGATCGGTCACGCGTCCGGTAATCCATTGGCCCGGTGCGAGGTCGACATCGACCGTGACCGTTTCGACGCCCGGCGAATCGGGAACGTTGAAATCCCGCGTGAAATAGGGCTGATCGTCAGCGGGAGCAAGGCGAATCACGTTTCGACCCGACATGTCGTCGTCGTTTCCCTTGGGCATGCCGATGAGTCGGAACCGGCCGTTGGCGTCGGTTTTGGTGACGAGCGCGTTGTGCGGGTGGACGATCATGCCGGCGAGGTGCTCGCTCTCGACGCGGATGTCGGCCAGCGGCTTGCCGGTGGCACGATCCCGCACGGTTCCCACGATGGGCTTGGTGGGCGCGGCCTCGAAGGTGAAATTCGCACCGAAGACCTGGTCCGTGATCGGGGGCGCGCGGCGCCGGCGTAAAACCAAATCTGCCGCTTGAGCGGTTTCATGTCGCGGGTGGCGACGTCGAGCTGTCGATAGGCGATCGACTCGCCGCGCAGCTCGAGACAGGCGTCGCGCTCGGCTCCGATGCCGCGGAAGGTGAAACGCCCGTCCCGATCGGTGGTGACGAGTGCATCGGCCGGATCATCGACGCCGGTACACGTTCGACCGAGCTTCTCAATCTGTCCATTGATCATCGCGCCTGATTTGATCGTTTCGAGCCACGGGCTCAGGTTCTGGCCGTCTTTCGGTTCGCGAACGTGGAGCAGCCGCACGTTCACGCCTGCGACCGGTTTCCCCTCGAGATCGATCACGCGACCGTGGATCGGAACTTCGGGGACGAGCTTGATGACGAGAGGCTGGGGTCCCTCGACGTCTCGCAACTCGGCCCATTGCAGACCGAATCCCTCAGCCTGGGCCGCAACCGTCGCGTATTTCACGTCGCTGCCGAGGTTGTCGGCAAATTGCGCGGGGCGATAGGAGAGCGCGAAGTTACCATTCGCGTCGGCGGTCGCCACGGCGACGGGCAGCCACTTGACACTCTTCGTCCAGTAGTTCCGCCGCAGGGAAACTCCCGCCCCGGCGGCCGGCTTTCCGTCAGGACGAAGGACCTGTCCGCGAAGCGTCACGACGTCGGTGTTCTGTTTTTTGGAGGGGAGCGACTTCGCGTCGGCGCCGTTTGCGGCCGGGGTTTTTGCTCCCGCCGCGGCGGCGGCCGGTTGGATCAGCGCGACACCGGCGATCGTCGCCAGCGTGCCGAGGGCCGCCAGCAAGAGAAACAGAATGGGCACGGCGGTCGACGTGCGGCGGCGCGACGGAACGATCGCAGCTTCGGCCAGCCGGCGGATGCGCTCGACGAGGGAACCGCCGGTCGCAGCCACGCCGAGCACCGGCCTTTGCGGCAACTCGGCCAGGGCGGCGAGCGCTCGGGCATAATCGAGCGTGCCGCCGCAAGCCAGCGACGCCGCGTCGTCGCAGCAGTGCTCCCGCTCGACGCGGATGCGATTCGAGACCCAGGCGACGGCCGGATGATAGAAGAACACCGTCTCCACGACGTTTTGCACGAGGTTGACCAGGTAATCATGTCGGCGAATATGAATCAGTTCGTGGGCGAGAATGGCCTCGAGCTGGGCGGCGCTCAGTCCGGCGACCAGTCCGGCCGGCACGAGCACCACGGGCTTGAGCCAGCCGATCACCATCGGGACTGCGGCCGACGTCGAGAACACGAGCCGCACCGCATACGAAACGCCCAACCGCGTTTTGAGCCGATTAAACCGCTCGAGCCAGAGCGCGTCGGTCGCATCGGCGGCGACGCGCAGCTCGCGGACGGCGTTCCAACCGGCCAGCAACCGCAACGAAAACACGACCACGCCGAGCGCCCACAAGCAGACAATCCACGGCAGATAAGGCTCGACGCGCTGTGCCATGTGTGCCGCTTGCTGCGGGAGCGATTTGAGCAACGCTAAGTTGATCGCGCCGCTTTGGCTAGCTGCTGGGGAGTCGCCCATCGCCGTCGAGCTCGTGGCGACAACCGCTTTCGTCGACACGTGGGCAATCGAGCCACTTGTCGCATGAAGCTTTGGCGCGGACGCCACGGCAAGCACGCTTGTTTGCGCCACTCCGGGGAGCTTTACCGCGATCCGCTTGGATGAGTCGGCCAGTTCCTGCCTCACGGCTTGCATCTCGGCAACCAGAGTCGAGACGGCCGAACCGCACATGAGTGCCAGGGCCGCACAGCCCGCGAGGTACCGAACCTGCGGCGCGCGGTTGCGGGCCAAACGCACAAAGAGGAACAGCACGAGAGCGATCAAGGCCCCCTGCCAGACAAAATGCACGAGGGTCCAGCCGAGTGCCTGCGTCAAAGTCGTGAGCCAGGTTGTTTGCAGGAAAGCGGCGTTCATTTGGTCCACTTTTTGGATTGCCGGGCCTCGAGTTCGTCGAGCAGTCGCCGAATTTCCGCCAGGTCGTCGGGCGAGACCGTCTCTTCCGAGAGAGCCTGCACCACCAGCTTGCCGGGCGAGCCGCCGAAGGCGCGTCGCAACAGGTCGCGGACCAGTTGCCGCTGGGTTTGCTCCGCCTGGTAGACGGCCCGGTACACGTGCGACCGCCGCGACTCGTCGCGGGCGACGAGCCCTTTCTCCGCCATGTTTTGCAGGATTTTGAGTGTCGTCGTGTAGCCGGTCTCTTTCTCGTCGCTCAAGTTCTCATGGATTTCGCGGACCGTGCTCGGTCCCCGCTCCCACAAGACGCGCAACAGCGCGAGCTCGGCTTCCGTCGGTTTCGGCAGCGATTTTTTGCTCATGTCTCCCTTCTACGACCGCCGTCGTATGATGTCAACGATAATCGTCGTACTTCTTGCAAGAATTGTTGTTTTTTCAGGAGTGACGGCGATTCGACGCGGGCGCAAAACTTCTGTGTGACCTACTGCCGACGTTTCAGCTTGATATCTCCCAGGCGGGCCGTCTTGCCGGGCTCCACGGCGATCTCCTTGACGGCCGTCGCGAAGCCGAAGCTCTGGCCGCGGGCCAGCAGGCTGTATCGGCAGCCGCTCGGAATCTCCTTGTATTCGAATGTGCCGTCCGGCTGGCAAACGATGGGGGAAAGCCGCGGCCAGAAATCGCCGCCGGGTAGAGGCTGGGCTTCCAGCGTGATTCCTTTGAGCGGGGCACCGTCTTCATCCAGGAGCCGGCCCGCGAACGTGGCGGTCGGCTCGAGCTGGACGGTCATTGTGCGGGGCGTTTTTTCGTCGAACTTGAGCACGACGAATTTTCCGAGGCTGCGTTTATCATTTCGAATCACGATCGTTCGCATGTCGCCCGGCACCAAGCTGACCACCTCAAACGTCGAAGGGGCATCGAGATCCCAGGCGGAGGGCCGGCGTCCCTGAATCTGGCAACCGCTGACCGGCTTGCCGACAGGATCCACAACGTGCATGCGGACTGATTCCCCCGGATCGAGGGTTAGGTCGCACGCGACGGCTTGGGCCGTTTTCGGCGGATTGATCTCCACCAGCGCATCGGGCCATTTCGTCGTCGCTGAAATCGGGTTGCGCCACGTGGCGAAATATCCGTTCTTGTCCTTCCCTTTGATCTGCTGGGCGCCGTATCCCCTCCGGTAGGAGGCCAGAATGGCTTCGGCCCCGACGATCGCACGGCCCGGCATGCCGGGAATTCGAAAGGAGCCGTCGGCGCGCGTGCGATAGCGATGCTGGTCTCCGTCGACGTTGCCATTCGCGTCGAATTCCGGACGCCGCGACGCGTCGGAGTTGGATCGGAATGGCAGATAATGGAGATACGCCAGCACCGGGTCTCCCGTGACCCGGTCGGTCACGCGGCCGATGATCCACAGCCCGCGGTGCAGCTCGATATCGAGCGTCGCCGAACCCGATCCGGGTGCCGGCGGCACCGTCAGCTCGCGCATGAAATAGGGTTGATCGTCGTTCGGCAAAACCAGGACTTTGTTGCCCGTTCCCCGGGGCATGCCGACGAGGCGGTAGCTTCCCTTCTGGTCCGTTTCGGCGCGGAGGACGCGGATCCCGCCGATTTTGGTCCCGGCAAACAGCCAACTTTCAATCCCCACGCCGGCCAGCGGCTGGCCCGTCGCCGCGTCGCGAACGGTGCCGACGATCGGCTGCGACGGGAAGGCCTCGAATGTGAAGTCTTTTCCGAAAACCTGCGATCTGTCCGTGTCCGATTCCAAATGCTCCTGAGTGAGGGGGGACATCGCCCGAGTGGCAACCGTCAAGTTCTTATAGGCGACGGTGTCGCCCCGCAATTCGAGATTGGCAACGCGCTCGGCACCGATTCCCGTCAACGTAAATCGCCCGTCATGATCGGTGGTCACCGGTGGAACGGAACCCTCATCGAGCGGCGGCAGGTTTCGGCCGAGCAGCGGCCAGGCGACCCAGGGAGTGGCGCCTTTCTTGACGGCGTCCAGCCAGGCATCCAAAGTCCCGCTCTTTGGCGCGTCGATGCCTCCCACGATCAGGCGCACACCGGCGACCGGCCGTCCTTGGAGGTCGACCACGCGGCCGTGAATGGGAACGTCGCGCACGAGCCGGAGCGTGAAGGGCTTCGACGGCTCGATCTCTCCCCATTCGGCCCATTCGAGGCCGAATCCCGTGGCTTCGGCGACGACGCTCGTTTCTTTCCATTGCTCGGGCCGCGCGACCGCCTCGACGATTTGAGACTTTCGATACGACAGCTCGAACTCGCCTTGCGGACCGGCTTGACCTTTCGCCACGGGAGGCCGTTTGCTTTGGGCGTCGAAATAGTACCGCACAATCGAAACCCGCGCGCCGGCGGCCGGCTGGCCATCGGACTTCAAGACGCGACCACGAACTGTGAAGACGTCGCCCTGTTCTTCCCTCGCAGGCAGCAGCCGGGTTGCACCGGCGGAAGCCGCTTCGGACCCGGCTGCCGCAGCGGTTGTCTCACCGGTTTTCTCCGGCGTCACGGCGGTCCGCTGTTGAGCGAGGGCAACCCCGGCCGCCGCGGCCAGCGAAACCACGGCGGCCGTCGCGAACCAGCGGCGTCCGACCTTCGACGCGATGTGCAAGCCCGCGAGCACGTGTTTGAGCCGCTGTTTGAGGGCCTCGGCATTCGTGACGGCTGCCAACGCATAAACCGGCGCCCCTGCGGAACGAGCTGCAGCAGCGACTCGGCATAATCGACCGCTTCGCCGCCGGCCGCCAGCACCCAATCGTCGCACGCCTGCTCGCGCAAGAACGCCAGCCGCCGGCGAGAACGCCACGCCAGCGGCTGCCACGGCAGGGCGATCACCAAAACTTCGGCCCACAGGGCGGACCAGTGATCACGGCGGGCGAGATGCGCCAACTCGTGACAAAAGACGCTCCGCCAGTTCACGCCGCACGTCTCGGCCGCGGATTCCGGCAGCAACAAGAGCGGTTGAGATCCCCAGCACCAGATCATTGCGCAGCGGGTCGATCGGGAAACGCATACGTGCGGGCTTCGCTTGAGACCGAGCACCTCGGCCGCGGCCCGCAAAGCGGCCACCAATTCCGGGCATGTCTCATCATGGGCGGCTCCCGCCGTCCGTTGCCCCAAACGAATTGAATGCACCAGCCGCAGTGCCAGAGCGAGAGAAACCAGCATCCAGCATCCGACGATCGCGTCAGGAAGGAACGCACGCGCTCGCTCGACCCACATTCCGGCAACGGGTAGAGGCCGAATATCCACCGGTCTCGCGATCGGCGGCACCCGACGCGCCGAGGCGGGCCGGCTCTCCATCCTCTCCGGCATCACCGCGGGGACCTGAGCGGGCGACGATTCCTCACTGTGCGCAGCGCCCGTCGCGATCGCGGTTGCTGGGGAAAGCAGACTGTTCAATCGATCCGATTGAGGAGCCGGCAAAGCGCCCCAATCCATCTGTCGCACCGACAACGTCAGCAACGGAGTGGCGACGGCCGCGGCAGTCGCCAGTACAAGGACGCAATGAGCCTTGGCCGCCTGTCGCCGCAAGACGCGGCCCGCGATCAGGCCCAGACCAAGCCACACGGTCGACTGCCAGGCGACAATCGCGAGGAAATTCGTTTGACAAGAGGCGATTAAAAGGTCGCGTGCGTATTCGAGCATGTTCGGTTCCTTACGTCGCGTCTCGAGCTTTCTCAAACGAGCACAGGGGCGAAGGGCCATACGATCGTTCACGAACGAGCGCGTCTTTTCACAGCCCTCGCGGCCGGTCAACGACGATGTCTCCCAAATCCAATGTCTGGCCCGCTTGAACTCGGAAATCCTTCGCGACGATCCGGTAGTCGGCGCCGGGAATCAGGATCGGGAACGCCACGCGGCCCGCATCGTCCGTCTTGGGAGAGTTCCAATAATTCTTGCGGTCGATATTGCCGACAAAATCGGTGTCGGCCGCGAGCGTGCCACCCTTTCGCGCGGCCAGGTCGATCGGATCGGGCCCGGGTGTCACGACCATCTTGAGCGTCGCCTGGAAGTCCGCGATGGGCTTGCCGCCCCCGTCCACGAAACGGGCCTTCGCGGTGCCGCACGGTTCGAGACGGACGGTCAAGGGCTCCTTGGTGCGAGAGGCGTTCGCGCGGACAGTGGCTCCGAGGTGCCTTTCGGGATCGAGGAAGTAAACGGCACATTCGGTACCCGGCGGGCAGCCCGACAGCGAGAAGCTGCCGCCGCGGATGACCTCGGGATAAGCGCGCCATTCCGGCGAGAGGGGCGAAATGTTGATCAGGCGACTGACCAGGAGTGCCGCGTCCGGGGCGACGCCGTCGGGAGTTACCAGGCGGCCGGAAATCGTCGCACCCTTCTCGATCGATATCTTCACGTCGATCGGTGCCGCAGCCGAAGCGGCCTTGACGGGAACATTCGCATGCGCGTACATCCGCCGTCCGCCGAGCCCCAGTCCGTCGACCTCGCGCCGGCCCATCGCGTGCGAGACGTATTCGCCGGTCGGGCCATAGACGAGTAAGTGGCCGCTGCCGGGCGGGACAGCGATGGCATATCCGCCGTTGGCATCGCTCTGCTCGATCGCCTGCCAGCCGGTGATCACTTCATCACCGGCTTTGGCACGGGTCTTGTTGTCGGGCAGAAACTCGATCGAGGCATGGGGAATCGGATTTCCGGTCGCCGTTTCCACGACGCGACCGCGGACAAGGATGCCGCGAGGCAAAACGACGTCGATGTGCGCGGTCGCTGTCCCTGTCTTCCATTTCGAACGTTTTTTCCCGAATCAGATAGGGGGCGTCGGCCGGCGGATAAGCAGTGAGCCGAAGATAGACACCGGAAAATGGATGAATCCGGAATCGGCCCTCGGCATCGGCCTTTTCGGAGAGGCCCAGAAATGGGCCGAATTGTTGCGGGCCGGCGTACGCCGTCAGGCGGGCATGCGGGACCGGTTGTTTGGTGTCGGCGTAGCGAACAACCCCTTCGATCATCCTTGCTGGTGCGAGCGGCAGGACCGTTTCGTGGCTCGCGTCAGCGGTTCCTTTGGTGCCCGGTTGGTCTTTACCGATGCTCGGCGGATTCTTTGCCGAGACGCCGGCGCGAAGCATGAGGAACTGTCGGGCGAAGCGCTCGCTCGGGGCGACCTCCAAATTCGCATTCGTTCCGTCGGCAAGTCCGTGAATCTCGATACGACCCTGGGCATTGGAGATGGTCGCCCGCGGCCAGGCGGCGGGAAACTTCAAGCCCGCCGGATGCCACGCGTACTGCGGCGTCCACTCGGGAATTTTCGCACTCAGCTGCACGACGGGCGCTTCGACTCCGGCGGCGGGCTGGCCTTGCAAGTCGACGAGGCGAGCATGCAGGACGTGTTCTTTGGGCAGATGCAACGTGAGAGGCGCTTGATTCCCTCCCAGATTGAACGGGGCGACGGCGAGGGCGAAACCGTCCGCCCGTGCCATCAGCAGCGGCTGCTCGTGAGTTTTGGCCGATGCCCCGGAAATGTGGACTTGGAACCGGCCCTCTCGATCGGCCGCCGTCTCGCACAACAGCTCGTATCGATCGGCAAGGTCGCCGCCCCTGGCAGGGGCTTTCTGCCAGGCGATCGCCGCGAGATGGGCTCCGGCAACCGGCTGGCCGTTCTGGTCGATTACCAGTCCCGAGAAGTTCTGCGAGTCATCGGTCGCGGACGCAGCCGCGCCGGCTTCGACTTTGCCGGGCGCGGCGGCCGTCCCCTCTTGGGCCAAGGCAAGTCCCGCCGTTGCGGCCAGCAACATGACGCACGCCACGGCGACCGAGCGTTTTTCGACCCTGGGCCTCGCGCGGAGGCCCGAGAGGACATGAGCCAGCCGCCGCTGGAGCGGTTCGCCGTTCCGCAGCGCGGGAAGCGCAAACGCGAGCGCCTTCTGCGGCACAAGGTTGACCAGCGACTCGGCGTATTCGGTCGGTTCTCCACCGCAGGCGAGCACCCAATCATCGCAGGCCTGCTCCTGCAGAAACGCGAGCCGTCGTCGTGAAAGCCACGCCAGCGGTTGCCACGGCACGGCGATCACGAGGATTCTGAGTCCATAGTGCCGACCAATGATCGCGACGAATAAGATGCGCCAGCTCGTGACAAAAGACACTCTGCCAGTCGACTCCGCGCGTCTCGCCCGCCGATCGGGGCACAAAGAGCGCAGGCTGCGCACCCCAGCACCAGATCATGGGGCATTGGGCCGAGTCGGACACTCGGAGTGCTGGGGCGGTTCGAACACCCAGGGCACGAACCGATTCGGAAAGCGCAGTCAGCAAAACCGGACTTGTTTCGAAAGCGCGAATCGCGTGCAATGCGATGACCCGCGCCGAGCGAAATCATTAGCCGTACGGTTAGCACGAGCGAAGCAAGGAGCCAGCAGGTGGCAAAGGCTGCCGGAACCAAGATCTTAAAGCTCGCGCTCAACGGGTGGCTGTCCAGAGCGGGAACGGATTTGGAGGGATACGAACTCGACGAATTCAGATTCGATGAAACAGGCGCCAGAGACGCCAGCTCCGACAGGGCGACGATTTTTCGCTGGCCGGGAAACTCGGAAGGTTGCACAAGCGACGGTTCCACTTGAGTCGTCGGAGTGGCCGGAAATCCATTCGGGACACTTTGGCGAGCCGGAAGCAGACCGCACTCGAAATGCCGCACGGTCAACGTCAACGAGGGCGAAAGGAGCGCGGCTGCGGTCGCCGAGACGAGCAACAGATGGGCCTGGGCCGCGTGCCGACGCAGGAATCGGCTCGCCAGCAGGCCAAGTACGAGCCACAGCGTGCTCTGCCACGCGAAAGTCCATGCGGCAGTGCCCAACAACCGGTCCAAAACCGACGGCAGGTCACTCATGGGAAAGCTCCTTGCGGCGCTTGTCGATCATTTTTCGCAGGGCGGCCAGGTCTTCGGCACTCAGGTCTTGGTCGTCGAGGAGGTGTTGGAACATGGCCAGCGGGTCGCCGCCGCAAATGCGATCGATAAATTGCTTGAGCGAGCTGCGGCCCGCCTCGTCGCGGGTCTTGGTCGGCCGGTAGACGTACGCGCGGCCCTCTTCTCGATGCGTGAGCCAGCCCGCTTTGTCTAATTTTTGCATCACAGTGAGGACCGTCGTGTAAGCCAGCGGCTTGCGGCGGCCGAGCTTGTCGCGGACCTGGTTGACGGTGGCCTCGCCCAGCCCCCAAACGATCTCCATCACGGCTTTTTGCAGTTCGCCCAGGTCATCCAAAGAAGGTTTCGACATGTCTCAGAACTCGACGAATCAAGGGCGGCGAAAAGCGAGTGGAAGACAGGACGCGAACAGGCGCTTCGCTGCCTCGGATAAACTACACACGAACGTACTATGAGCAGTAGTAGTAACGCGCGGGGTTCCGGATCTCAAGCCCAAAATGCCAAAAAAGTATTTGGCGATGGAACGGCGCAAAAGGTTGCAGGCGCCGATCGGCGATCGATCAGCGCCTGCGGCGCGCTCTTGATTTCGAGAACTCGACAACGACGTCGCCTAGATCGACCGATTTGCCCGGTTCGACCTTGATGGCTCGAGTCGATCTTAAACGTCAATTGCGGCGGCGGAGTTTGATCTCGCCCAGATCGACGGTTTTTCCGGTGCTGATGGCCACTCGTTTGGTGATCGTCACGCGGCCAATTTCGGGGCCCATGGCTTCGAGGGTGTAATAGTCGCAACCGGGAAGCAGGTCGGTGCACTCAAACCGTCCGTCCGGGCGACACGCGGCCGGCCGCAGCCACTGCCTGCGCACCGACGGACTGGGGCTGGGCTCGACTTCGGCATTCTTCACGGGAGTTCCCTGCTCGTCGACCAGCCGCCCTTTGATCTTGGCGCACCGTTCGAGAGTCAGCGTCACCGAGCGGGGCATTTTCGGGTCGTACTTGAAGATCCGAATCTTGCCGATCTTCCGCGCACTGTCGTGGATGAAGACCAACCGCGACTCGTTCGGCGAGAGGGCTTCCACCGCGAAGGACGGGCCGGGGCCGATCGACTTGAACCAGGGGACGTGCCCCGCGATGTCGCACTGCTGCGGGTCGACGGGGTGACCCTCGGGGTCGACGAGCGAGACCTGGATCGTGTCGCCGCGCTCGAGAAAGAGGTCACACCGGAAGGAGGCCTCCCCCGCGGGGACATCGATCTCTTTCACCGCGTTGGACGAATTCGCCGTGATAAAATACTGCTGGTAGATCGAGAAATGTCCCTCCTTGTCCTTGTCGCGGATTTCCGCCGCGCCGACTCCATAGCGGTAAGAGCCGCGTTTGGCCCGTTGGGCGGCCCTAAGGGGGCGCCCGGGAGACCCTCGCGGATGCCCACGATTCCGCGCCCGGCAGGCCGGGCACGCGGAAGGTCCCATCCTCCCCCGTCAAATACACATATTGCATGTAATCTCCCTCGACGTCCCCGTTCGGGCCGAATTCGGGAAATTTCCGCGCAAACGGATTCGAGAGCAACGGCCGGTAAGAGACATGCGACGGGACCGGCTCGCCGGTGACCTTGTCGCTCACCCGCCCCTCGATCCAGACTCCGCGGTGCAGGACGACATCGACCGTGACCGGGCTCAGCCCGGCGGTGAAGGGAACTTTGACTTGGCGAAGGAAATAGGGCTGATCGACGTTCGGCACGATGTTCAAGCGGATGCGGTCGCGCGGCGAATCACGGTCGGCCTTGGCCAGACCGACGACCCGTTATGCCCCTCGGCGTCGGTCTCGGTTCGCAGGCCTTCGTTCATCGTCATTCCCGGCGGGGGAAAGGCGGCGGCAACGCCGACGTCGGCGAGCGCTTGGCTGGTGACCGCGTCGCGCACGGTCCCCACAATCGGCTGCGTTGGGGCGGCATGGTAAGTGAACTCGCATCCGAAGACCTGCCCCATCAGGGGCCGTTTCTCGTTGGTCGCATAGAGTCCCAATGGGTAAGTCAGCGGCTCCATGCGACGCGTGACGGCAATGAGCTTCGCGTAGGCGATCGTCTCCCCCGAAAGGCGAAATTCCACCCGGCGCTCGACGCCGATTCCGGTCAGCGTGAACCGCCCGTCGGCAGCGGTCGTGATCGGTCGCTCGTGATGGCCGTAGTGCCACGCCACGCCACCGCCGAGACTCTGGTACGTCGACGTCGTCGTTCGTCCGGCCTTGAGCAACCTCAGCCAGGCCTCGACTGCCTCCCCCGCGGGGCGCATTGACCCCCACGACCTCCACGCGCACGCCGGCGATCGGCTTGCCTTCGAGGTCGACCACGCGACCCCGGATCGGCAAGTCAGGCACGAGAGTGATCGCGAACGGCTTCGCAACGTCAATCCCCTGCCAGATCTTCCACTCGTTCACGCCGAGTCCCTCCTTCTCGGCCACAACCGCGGCGTACTTCCACATGTCGCTTGGGTGGAACTGCGATTTTCGGTAGGTCAATTCGAACGTTCCCGTCACACTCGACTGCGTGGCGGCGAGCGTCACCTGTTTCGACGGCGGCCGTCTTGGGGCGAATTGACTGAGATGCCGGATGTCCCGTTTCGTTGCGACCCCCTCCGCCGATGCACTTGTCGAGAAGACCGTCACCACCGAGACGTTCGCACCGGCGACGGGTCGACCGTCGGACAAGAGCACGCGGCCGCGGATTGTGAGGAGGTCGCCGTGTTCCTCCTTAGACGGGAAAAGGGCGTTTTTTGCAGGAGGCAACGTCGCGGTCTCGTGACTATTTTTGTCAGCCCCAGCGGCGGCGAATTGCGGAGGACAGAAAATTCCCGCGATCGCGAGGCAAGCCATGATTGCATCGCTGAAGCGAGGACATATCGAATTTGGTCCGAACGTTGTGTGCTCACGCGAGCAAGCAGACGACAAGGTCGAATTGAAAGCTTTCATTTGGTTCGGCCCCTTACGCAGCAAAAGCCACACGCGCGGCTCGGCGACCGATCAGCGCCTGCGGCGCGCTCTTGGTTTCGGAACCTCGACAACGGTGTCGCCGATGCCGACCGAATCGCCCGGTTTGACCTTGGTGGCGTCGATTTTCCATTCCTGCCGTGAGACGGAAGCCCCCTGTCCCACTTTGACGATCGCAACAAGTCCGTTTGGCGGGTTTTGGAGGGTAAGAACGTACTCGCAGCCGACGGGGACAAACGGATAGGCGAACTGACCCTCGCTCCCGGATGAGACAGGAAGGTAAAAGTTGGCGCCCTGTTTCGACCGCAAATCCAAGACCGGTCGGGCGCAAACCAGGATTCCCTTCAGCGACTTGCCGGCCGAGTCGACGAGGCGGCCGGTCAGTGTCGCGCAAGGCTCGAGTTTCACGGTCAATTCGCGGGGTCTGTTGCCCGGTTTCAAATCCAAGCACTTGCCGAGCTTTCGTTCTCGATCCAGGATCCAGATACGGCGCGTTTCATCACGCTCCAGGCCGGTCACTTCGGCGGTCGAGTCCATGACTGGTTCCCAGCCGTTGACGTCGGCACTGTGGATGGACAGCCCGAAACAACCCGGTGCCGGCCGGCCCTCGGGATCGATGAGCGTGAGGTGGACGGATTCACCCGGTACCAGGGCGAAATCGCACCACACCATCCGGGCCTCGGCCAGCGGATTGATTTCCTTGATCGCATTGCTGCCACCGGGACCGAAATCGGCGGGGCCGTGGTAGGTCTCGTACGAGCCATTCTTGACCGGAACATGAATCTCGGAGTCGCCGATCCCTTTCAGGAAATTCTCCTCGTATGCGGATACGCTGATCAGGCCTGGGCCCGGCAAAGCGACCAGTTTGAAATTGCCCTGTGCGTCCGTCTGGTAGCGCCGCCTTTGATTCCCTTCCATGTGTTGGCGCCTCTTCGAGCGTACGAATTCGGGAAGATGGAACGTGAAGGGGTTCGTCACGGCGGGCAGGTACTGGACGACGGCACCGCCGACCGGTTGACCGGTGACTTTGTTCGTGACGCGGCCGCGAATCCACACGCCCCGATGCAATTCCACATCGATCGTCACCGGCCGAAAACCGGTCCGCTCGGGCAGCACTTCAAATTCTCGCATCAGATAGGGCTGGTCGTCGTTGGGCCGGATGAGGATCACATTTCCCTTGGTTTGCGGCATGCCCCGCAATTCGTAGTGCCCTTTGGCATCCGTCTCCGCGCGGATCTGGTCGTTGATGTAGGGCGAACCCTCAAGATATTCACTACGTACGCCGACACCGGCGAGCGGCGCTCCGGTTGCCGCATCGCGAATCGTGCCCACGACGGCGCGCGTCGGCCGAAGCGTCAGGGTGAATTCGGCCCCGCGGAGCGGCTCAGGGTTGGCTCCGTGGTTTGGAATTTCCGGAACGATCGGGCACGTCACCGCCAAGGCCGTCGAGTAGGTAATCAGGTCCCCCTGTAAATCAAGTCTCACGATCCGATCCGCGCCGAGTCCCGTCAGCGTAAAGCGTCCGTCGGAATCCGTCGTGCTTTGCGGATTCCAGTCGGTCGGGTAACCGGAGCAGAAGTCCGCGAAGCTCCGACGACGGGAGAGGCCCCTGGGATCGGACTTCATCGCGGCGAACCCCGCGTCGAGGTCTTTTTCCCACTGCTTGTCAACGGAGAGGATGCGGACGCGGACACCGGGAACGGGTTTGCCTTCGAGATTCATGACGCGGCCTCGGATCGGGACGTCTCGAACCAGCTTCAGGACAGGTGTCTTGGCGGGATCGATATAGGTCCAGTTCGTCCATTGAAATCCGAAACCGGGCAACGTGGCGGCGATTGTCACTGTCCGCCAAGTGCGGTTGAGATGCCCTCCGAAGGAGAGCCGGGAGTAGGCAATCTCGAACCTGCCGTCGGGTCCTGTCTTTGTCATCGCGACGGGGTGTTTTGGAACATCCAGCAGGTACATGGGACCGAAGACGCCAACTGTCGCCCCGGCCGCGGGTCGGCCGTCCGGCGTCAGAACCTGGCCGCGGATCGTTACGAGATCGCCGTTAACCTCCTTGGACGCGAGCCGCTTAATCGATTTTGGCGATTCGTTGGAGGACGGGATCGCCGCGGCGGCGAAACAGGGGCGAGCAACGACCGCACCGATGGCGATCGCCAGGACGGCAACGCCCGATGCGAAACCGCGAAGTTTCGATGCGGCCGTGCGTTGGCGAATGTCGGTCGCGTACACGAATGACCGAAGCATGGAATCTCCTCTGCGATCAAGCGTCGCCAAGATCGATGAACTGGATCACCGTCGTCGCCCCCGAGTTGAATCTGGGACCTGGACAACGATGTCGCCGAAATCGATCCGTTTCCCCGCGTCGGCTTTGATCCCGTCGATTGTGCGCAAACTCGCGTGGCCGGGATTGACGATGCCGAGCCATTCCAGAAAGCCATTCCCCTTCGACTTGGTGAAGGAAAAGAGGTACTCGCAGCCAACTGGAACATACGGATAGACGAACCGGCCGTCGCTGCCGGATGGGACATAGTAGTTGGGGCTCGACTTGAAGCGCCGATCCAGGACCGGTACGGCGCGAACCAGGATCCCCTCTACGGACTTGCCGGCCGAGTCGACGAGGCGCCCGGTCAATGTGGCGCATGGCTCGAGTTTCACGGTCAATTCGCGGGGTCTGTCGCCCGGCTTTAAATCGAAGCACTTGCCGAGCTTTCGTTCTCGATCCAGGATCCAGACGCGGCGCGTTTCATCACGCTCCAGACCGCTCACTTCCGCGGTCGAGTCCATCACCGGTTCCCATCCGTTGACGTCGGCGCTGTGGATGTTCAGCCCGAAACAGCCCGAACCGGCCGGCCGGCGGGATCGACGAGCGTGAGGCGGACGGATTCACCGGGTACAAGTGCGAAATCGCACCACACCATCCGGGCCTCGGCCGGCGGATTGATTTGCTTAATCGCATTGTCGCCGCGTGGACCGAAATGGGGGGGATGATAGGTATCGTAGGAGCCATACTTGAGAGGCACATGAATCTCGGTATCGCCGATCCCTTTCAGGTAACTCTCCTCGTATGCAGAAACGCCGATCAGGCCTGGGCCCGGCAAAGCAACCAGTTTGAAATTGCCCTGTGCGTCCGTCTGGTAACGTCGGTAGGGCTCCCCCTCCATGTGTTGGCGGTTCTTCGAGCGTACGAATTCGGGAAGATGGAACGTGAAGGGGTTCGTCACGAGTGGCGCGTACTTCACGAAGGCGCCGACGACCGGTTGACCGGTGACTTTGTTCGTGACGCGGCCGCGAATCCAGACGCCACGATGCAATTCCACATCGATGGTCACGGGCCGTAAACCGGTCCGCTCGGGCAGCACTTCAAATTCTCGCATCAGATAGGGCTGATCGTCGTTTGGCCGGATGAGGATCACATTCCCCTTGGCCTGCGGCATGCCGCGCAGTTCATAGTGCCCGTTGGCATCCGTCTCCGTGCGCATCCGGTCATTCAAGAGGTAGGAACCCGCAAGAATTTCGCTTCGTACGCCGACAGCGGCGAGCGGCGCCCCGGTTGCCGCATCGCGGATCGTGCCAACCACGGCTCGCGTCGGCGGAAGTGTCAGGGTGAACTCGCAACCGCGGAGCGGCACGTGGTAGATGCCGAAATTTCGAAGGTCCGGAACGACGGGTCGCGTCGCCACGACAGCCTCTGAGTAGGCAATGATGTCCCCCTGTAAATCAAGATCCACGATCCGTTCCGCGCCGAGCCCCGTCAGCGTAAAGCGTCCATCGGCATCGGTCGTGCTTTGCGGATCCCAGTCGGTCGGATACCCAAAGAGGCGGTTCTCAGACCTCCCCAAACTGGAAAGGCCACTGGGATCGGATTTCCTCGCCGCGAACACTGCATCGAGGTTTCGTTCCCACGTCTTATCGACGGAAAGGACCCGGACGCGGATACCGGAGACCGGTTTGCCTTCGAGATTCAATACGCGGCCTCGGATGGGAACATCGTGAACCAGTTTGAGGACAGGAGTCTTGGCCGGATCGATGTACAACCATTGAGTCCATTGAAATCCGAAACCGGGCAACGTGGCGGCGATCATCGCCATCCGCCAATTGCCGCCGAAAGCGCTCGCAAATGGGAGCCGGGAGTAGGTAATCTCGAACGTGCCGTCGGCTCCGCTCTTTGTCGTCGCGAGGGGGCGCTTTGGGACATCGAGCCGGAACACGGGACCAAAGACCCCGACCGTAGCCCCGGCCGCAGGCCGGCCGTCCGGCGTGAGGACCTGGCCGCGGACAGTGACAAGGTCGCCGTTGACCTCTTTGGACGGCAGACGCCTGATCGGTTTTGACGACTCAGAGGAGGCTGGGTCCGCTGCGCAAGTGCACGGCGGCCGATCGATGCCAGCGGTCGTCGCAATTGTCAGCAGAACCGCGCCGAGTGCGGATCGACTGCGCATCAAAGGGGCCGGCCGTAGCCAGGTGCCCGCCGCGGTCAAAGTGGACCGGAGCATGGAATCTCCTCCGGGATCAAGCGACGCGGCACTTGTCAGCGGTCCTCGTCCTACCACCCCGTCATTCGCGGATCAAGCAGAATCTCGCAAAAAGGCAATTTCGGTTATCACCGTGACCGTGGTCCATCGTTACCGCCTCCCTCGACTGCGGAACGAGAACTCATGAGCAAGGTCGTCTGAGCAGGCGGCGAAAACGGCCAGTCTCTTTTCGGGCCGGCGAATTCCTGTGAATTTTGATTCCGTTTCCCGTTACAATAATCTGATCTCATCAGACGCCTCGCGGGCCTGGGCGAGTTTGCTTGGTGTCGTCTCTTGCGATCACGGACGAACGGGCCGTTTCGTTCCACGCGGATTTTGTGCAAGGAGTGACTGCGCGTGTCCTACGATCTGGCCACGATTGACGAATCGAGCGAGCTGGTCAACCGGGTGATTCACGGCGACCGGATCGCCCTGGCGGAGCTGTTTGATTTGCAGCGGCCCCGCTTGCGGCGGATCGTGAATTTCCGGCTCGATCGGCGGATTTATGGCCGCGTCGGGGCCGACGACGTGCTGCAGGAGGCCTATCTCAACGCCGCCGGCCAGTTGAAATCGCTCCTCCGGGAGCATCCCCCGACGGTGTTTATCTGGCTGCGGCAGATCGTCAATCAGACGCTGGCCGACGTCCACCGGCGGCACCTGGGCGTGCAGAAACGCTCGGCCAAGCGCGACGTCTCGATTCACCGCGGCGATCCGGCCGCCTCGTCGTCGGAATGGCTCGCCTTCCATCTGCTGGGGCATCTCACCTCGCCCAGCCAGGCCGCCTTACGGGCCGAGCTGGCCGAACAGCTCGACGCGGCCTTGAGCGTCTTGAGCGATGTCGATCGGGAAGTGCTGGCGTTGCGGCACTTTGAAGAGCTCACCAATAGCGAAACGGCCCACGTGCTCGACATGACGGTGCAGGGGGCCAGCATGCGGTACATCCGGGCGATCAGCCGGCTCAAAAAAGTCCTCGAATCCATTCCGGGTTTTCCCATCCCCTATGGTCCCTGAGACGCCCAATTTCGAGGCCGGGTTCTACGGCCTGCCGGTGCCGCAGCACGCCCCCCGCGTCACGGGACGCGAACCGCTGGAAGTCGTGGCGAGCGAGTTCCTCGGTGCGCTGCGAAGTGCAAACCGTCCCGAGATCGACCACTACGTCCGGCAGCATCCCGAACTGGCCGACGAAATCCGCGAGCTGTTTCCCGTCCTGGCCGCCCTCGAGGATTGGAAGTTCTATCGGGAGCGGACGTCGTTCGAGCACCGGTCGATCGAAACGTTGACGAACGAGATTTTCGGCAATTTCCGCATCGTCCGCGAAGTGGGCCGCGGCGGCATGGGCATCGTCTTCGAGGGGCAGGAGCAGACCACCAAGCGGCGCGTCGCCATCAAGGTGATCCCCTTCCTGCAGTCGACCCGCTTGCGGGAGAACTTCGAGCGCGAGGCGCGGACGGCCGCCCGGCTGCGGCACCCGCACATCGTGCCCGTCTTCGCCTTCGGGGAGCAGGACGGGCTGTGCTATTACATCATGCGATTGATCGAAGGGGTCGGGCTCGATTGGATGATCCGGCAACTCGGGGCCGAGCCGGTCGTCTTGCCGCGACACATCTCGGCCCAGTTTGCCGCTCCCGTCGAGTTGAATCGTCCCGAAACGGAGCACGGGCGTCGCCCGATTCCGACCCGGACGGCAAGCACGAGCGAGTTTACGACGCTGCACCAGTCCCCCGCGTTTGCCGCCGGCTTGCGACGCGATTCGTGGGTGGAAATTGCCCGGATCGGCGCTCAGGTCGCGCACGCCTTGCATTACGCCCATCAGCAGGGGACGTTGCACCGCGATATCAAGCCGGCCAATCTGCTGCTCGATGCGAACGGACGGATCTGGATCACGGATTTCGGCCTGGCACACAGCACCGAGGGGCTGGGGATGCATCAATCGTCGCAGACGGCCGGCACTTTGCGGTACCTCGCTCCCGAGCAGTTCTCCGGCAGCGTCGACTTCCGCAGCGATCTGTATTCGCTCGGCGTGACGCTGTTTGAACTGTTGACGCACACGCCGGCCTTTCAGGCCCGCGACCGGCAGAGCTTGATCGCGGCGATCACGCAATCGTCCCTGCCGAAGCCGCGATCTCTCAACCCGCAGATCCCCCGCGACCTCGAAGCGGTGATCCTCAGAGCGACGGCCAAGGATCCCGCCGCCCGCTACGCGTCGGCGGCCGAACTGTGGGCCGACCTGATGCGTTTCCTCAAAGGCCAACGGGTGAAAGCTCGCAGCCGGTGGCTTTGAAGAGGGGTGAGGGTGAGGGGTGAGGGGAAAGCCAAAAAGGCACGCTTTGCGTGCCTGATTCTTCGCTCACCCCGCACCCCTCACCCCGCGCCCTCTTCAAGAAGAGCGGCGGCCCGCGGGCGAGGAGACCGTCTTGGCCAACCCGCGGACCGCCTCAGTGTTCCGGCTCGACTCGCAACTCCTCGTCGCGTCAACAAGCCGTCGAAATCCGGCGGCATCCTGCCTTACCGGCCTCGCCCTCCGCCAAAGCCGCGCGATCTTGCGAACGCGTTGCCGAAATTGCTCAATCGCTGGTTGTTCGCTGCCTGCAGCGCGGAATTGCTCGTTCCGGTGTTCGTTGACCCCGAACCGCTGGTTCCCGAACCGCTGCCGCTGGTTCCACTGCCGCTGCTGCCTGAGCAGCCGCCGCTCATGCTGGAAGTCGACCCCGTGCTCGTGCCGGTGGTTGTCGTTCCCGTGCTCGTCGTGGCGAGGGTCGACGGAGTTAAAACAGTCGCCGCTGCGGATGCTTGGGCAAGCTGCTGAAGCAAGAGAGCCTGCGCAAGAGCCAGTTCCGACTGGTCGAGCACTCCGTCTTCGTTGAGATCGAAGCGTTGGAACGCCATCACTTGGGCCGTATTCGTGTCGAGCCCGGTTTTGGTCAGTTGCTGAGCGGTAAAGGCCACGGCGGCGGTCGGGTCATTTTGGATGGCGGCGACGACGCGACGGCGGTCGGCCCGAGTCGCCGTGGAAGCACTCGAAGCCGACGGATCGTTCGCGGGTGCTTGCGCTTTGACGTTCACCGTGGAGAGGGCCGTCCGGACCTCGGACCGCTCGAGCTTTCCGTTATGGTTTCTGTCGAATCGAGCCAGGATTTGCGACCGGAGGGCGTTCACGTCGTCGTCCGAAGTATTGCGGCCCGTCAATTCCCGCAGGGCGACGGCCTTTTCCTTGGAATCGAGCCGGCCGTTGTGGTTGGCGTCGTATCGATTGAGGACGGCGTTGCGAAACATCGCCGGCTCGTCGGCCTTTTGCGATCGTTCGCCCTCGCCGGCCCACGAGGCGGTCGCCGCCAGACCGAGGATTGCCGATCCCATCGCCAAAATACCGACTCGCAACCTGCTCCTTGCCATGGTCTGTCCCCTTAAAGCCCGGTTTTGCACCCACGGGACCGCCCGGCGCCAAGAAAGGATTTGGCGAGTCGCCCGACGCCCCGATCGTAGAAATGAGTGGAAATGGTGAACCGGCTCTAAGTCCTTAATCGCGGAACGCCGCCGGGGGTCCACGGCGAAACATCAAAAAATGACGCCGGATGGCAAAGGACTCCGAGACGCCGTGCCCGACCCCGCGCGGGTGTCGCGCGACCCCTGCCGATCGCCCGGTCAGCCCGGTGAACTTGATCTTGGCCGGCTTCCACGGCCGGCATATACTCCGCCGCCTCTCAGTCCGGGGGAATTGACTCAGGAGGGCGGACGAGCCTCGATGGAGACAGAGGCCATGGACGGCGCGGCAGAACGGTCGCTATTCGTCGTTGTACCCGCGTACAACGAGGCTTCGGTGATCGGTGCCACCGTGCGCCCGCTGATCGATGCCGGTTACTCGGTGGTCGTCGTCGATGACGGCTCGAACGACGGCACCTGGGAAGAGATTCAACAACTCCCGGTCTATGCGCTCCGCCATCCGATCAACCTCGGCCAGGGGGCGGCCCTGCAGACCGGAATGTCATTTGCCCTGAAACAAGGGGCGGAATACGTCGTCCATTTCGACGCCGACGGCCAGCACCGGCCGGTGGACATCGACGTCGTCCTCGGCCCGGTGCTCGACGGCAAAGTCGATGTGGCTCTCGGCTCGCGGTTTTTGTTGCCAGAGTCGACCGCCGCCGTCCCTTTCCGCCGCCGGCTGTTCCTGCGCGGGGCCACCTACGTCAATTACGTTTTGACCGGCATCCTTTTGACCGATGCGCACAACGGCCTGCGGGCTTTGACGCGGAGCGCGGCCCAACGCATTCAGTTTCGCGAGAACGGATACGCGCACGCGTCCGAAATCCTGCACCAAATCCGTTCGCACCGCATGGCCTACGCGGAACGGCCCATCATCGTCGTCTACTCCGACTATTCGGTTGCCAAGGGGCAGTCGCTGTGGAACGGGTTTAACATCGTGTTCGAACTGCTGCTCTCGAAGCTGTTCCAATGAGAAATATCCAAATCCTGCTGCTGGCGATGTTCCTGGTCGGTACGGTTTTGTATTTCACCCGGAACCGCTCGCGGCTCGTGGATCGCGTGTTCGTGCTGACTTTTGTGCTGGTCGGGGTAACTCTGGTCTCGTTTCCCGAGACGTGCGATTGGCTGGCGACGGCGCTCGGCGTGGGGCGCGGAGCGGATGCCGTCATCTATTTCATGCTCGTGTTTCTCTCGTACGTCTGCCTGCAACTCTACGCGAAGCTGCGCTATCAGGATGCGCGGCTCGTCGAGCTGGCGCGGTGGATTGCCATCAGCAACGCGAGAGTACCCGAAGCGCTCGCTGAGGCGCTCCCCGAGGTCTTGTCGATCGCAGAGGCCCGGAAGTTGCGACGCCACACTTGGAATGGCCGGTCGGACGAGAACGATCCAGCGGAGTTTGAATCGCTCGCGAAAGCGGGCTGACGCCCACACCTCACGATGAGCCGCCACCCGCGTCGATGCCTGGGGGGAGCACGGGACGCCGATGTCAATTGCCGCCAACGCCGTCTCCCCTCTCGCCACCGGATCCCTGGACGAGGTCGCGGCCCGGCTCGTCAAAACCCGGCGCTACGCCGTCGCCGCCATCGTCGCCTGGTTCGTCCTGGGAGTCAGCTCCACCTGGCTGCCGACTCCCGATAGCGCGCTTTATCTGATGCTGGGACGCAGTCTGGCCCAGGGGCACGGCTATGCCCTCGACGGACAGCCGCATGCCTACGTTCCCCCGGGATATCCTCTCTTCCTGGCGGCACTCGAGCGCACCGGCCTGGGGAGCATGTTCTGCCTCAACCTGGCGATGGGGGTCATCGGGCTTCTGTCGGTTTGGATGAGCTATCGACTCGTCGGCGAACTGGCTTCACGACCGGTGGCGTTCGTCGTCGCGGCTCTGTTGGGCTTGAACTCGCTCCTGCACGCGATGAGCAGCCTGCAACTCAGCGATATGCCGTTCACGCTGTTGGTGCTGATCGGGCTGTACGGCTTCGTGCGCGGGCTCCGCGGTGAAAAGTGGGCTCTCGAGTGGGGGACGCTGGCGCTGCTGGCGTCATGCTGGGTCCGTGTGGCCGGGGTCGCGCTGGCGGTGGCCTGCGCCTGCGGATTGTTGTTGCAACCCCGTTCGACCTCGCGGCTGCGGGTCGCCGGCAACGTGGTTGGCCTGCTTGCCGGGGTTGCCGTCACGTTGGCCCTCTTCTACACCCAATACCAGAACTGCTTGCGGGCCGAGCACTCCCTGCCGCCGGCCAGTTACATGGCGGGGGTGCACGCGCTGGCGTCGCAGCCGATCGGCACGCTCATCGGACGGGCGCTCGGCAACGCGTACGAGTCGGCGACCGAGATTCCGCGATTTCTGATGGGGCTGCAGGGAAATCCGATCGCGGCGCTCGCCATTTGCCTGTCGCCCGTACTGGTCGGCATGGGACGCCGGCTCTGGCGGCGGGAGTTTCTGATCGCTCTTGCCGCGGTCGGCTATGCCGGCGGGATCGTGATGAACCTTCCGGCCGGTGCTCGCTACCTGCTGCCGGTCGCGCCGCTGTTGATCCTGTATTATCTGGAAGGGCTTTCCGTCCTCTTGGACTGGCATCCCCGCGTGCGCCGCTGGGCGCCGCAGGTCCTGTTCTTGTTTGTGGCCGCCTTCGTGGTCTTGAATGGCGCCAAGGGAGCACACGTCTTTTACAAGAACGAGCACAAGGTTGCGGCCGATCGTGCCGACATGGCGGACGCGGCAGAGTCGCTGCGCTCGCAGGCTCGCCCGGGCGAGCATTTCCTGAGCTGCTACAACGAGTGGCAATTGGCCTACTTGAGCGAGGTCCCCTACATGCAGCTTGACCGTTGGCAGCTCGTGAGCGTGATGCCACGCGAGCAGTACCTGCGGTTCCTGTTCGATCAGGGAGTCCGGCTGGTCGTGGCGGCGCCCGAAAGCGTGCCGTATTACCCCGACGATGCCCTGATTCGAGAGGCCGTCCGCGATCGCCGCATGTTTCAGCACATCGTGGACAAAGGGAATTACGAGCTCTATCGCTACGTCTCGCCCCCCGGCGTTGCAACGGTCGACTCCTCTCACCCCCTGCCCGGTCTCGCCCTGAAATGAACATCGCGATCATCATTGTGACGCGAAACCATCGCCGCGACCTGGAGGAGTGCCTCCCGGCCCTCGCGGCCCAGACGCGGCAGGATTTCACGCTCATCGTTTCCGACAATGGTTCCGACGACGGCACGCCTGAGTCAGCGCGGAGCGCGTTTCCGGCGGCTCACGTTGTCGAAAATCACGCCAACCTCGGTTTTGCGGAAGGATCGAACGTCGGCCTGCGGATCGCCCTGGCGGCGGAAGCCCGCTACGTCGTGCTGCTCAATCCCGACACGGTCGTCGAACCGCAATGGCTCGAGGAACTTGTCCGCTCGGCCGAGGCAGATGACGCGATCGGCGTGTGCCAGTCGAAAATCTACCGCTACCCCGCCAGCAGTCCGCCGGTGATCAACACGGTCGGCAATCGGCTGCACTACACGGGGGTCGGCTGGTGCGGCCACCTCGACGAAGTCGACCGCGGCCAATTCGCCGACGACGTCGAGATCCCGTATGCCAGCGGCGCCGCCATGCTCGTTAAAAGCGACGTGGTCCGCGACATCGGCTTGCTTGATGCCGACCTGTTCATGTACCACGACGACTTGGATTGGTCACTGCGGGCCCGCCTCCGCGGGCACCGGATCGTGTTGAGTGCGAAATCGGTCGTCTATCATCGCTACGAGTTTCGCAGAAATCCGGCCAAGTTCTTCTTGATCGAGAGAAACCGGCTCATCTGGCTCTGTAAGACGCACCGGGCGTCGTTCCTGTTGCTGATTCTGCCCGCGCTCGTCGCGATGGAAGGAGCCGTCCTTTACTACGCCTTCGTCGAAGGCTGGCTGGGAGCCAAGCTGCGGTCGTACGCCGACTTTCTCCGCCTGAACGGACACTGGCGAGAGGCGCGACGCGCGATCCAGAAGACGCGGCTCGTGTCGGACAAGTCGCTGGCCTCTGCCTTCAACAGCCGCCTGAGCGTGCCGGGCGAGTCGGCAAGCCCGCTCTTTCGGCTCGCCAACGTCTTTTTCGAGTGGTACTGGAAGCTGTGCCTGCGAGTCGTGCAATGAAGGACGAGCAAGTGGCGATTGCGCAGCAGCGAGAGGACGCGCAAGCGCCGACTGAGCCCCTTCCTTCTCACTCGCCCCTCACCCCTCACCCCTCACCCCTCTTCACCTGCATCGTCATCAGTCACAACAAACCGGCCCACGTGACCGAGGCGCTCGAGAGCCTGGCACGTCAGACGTTCGGCGACTGGGAGGCGATCGTTTTCGACAGCGGCCTCCTTTACGACCAGGGCTTTTTCGATGACCTTTCGCTCATGGCCGATCCACGATTCCGGCTCGTCCGATCGTGGGAGTCGGAGGAGCTCCGCCGCACCAAGACGATTGCGTCGTGGTGCTCGAACGAATGTTTTCGCCAAGGGCTCGTCCGCGGGAAGTACGTGACTTATCTCTGTGACGACGACTTGCTCGACCCGGGCGCGTTCGAAGCGTTTGCTCGCCACATCGAGTGTCACCCCGAGGCGATGGCCCTGTATGGCTCCGTCGAGATGACCGTCGTCAACGAACAAGGCGAGCGGTTCCTGCTTCGCGAGATCCCGGCCAAGGAGATTAAAGGGTCCGTTTGCGGCGGCGGCCGGCTCGATCAGCAGGTCGACTACCTGCAGATCTGCCATCATGTCGACGTGCTCAAGACTTTTCCCAGCGACGAGTACTGGCCCGAAGACCGCAACGCGATTCGGCACGCGGACGGGATTTTTCTGGAGCAAGTCGGCCGCCATTTTCCGATTTATCCGGTGGCGGCCCGCATCGGCGAGAACCGCAAGGTGCCGGCCAGCCTCAACGACGGCGGCGAGCGATTGCGGATCCTCGAACAGACGGCTCGCGAAACCGAAGCGGTCCGCCGCCTGATGAAAAGGATGGGCCCGCTCGGCGTGCTCCTCGACCGCTTGAAATTCGAGGAAATCGCTCGGCGCACCGTTGAACGCTGGCCCGTGCTATTGGGCGCGAGTCGCCGCGCCGTTCAAACGATGGCCTGGCTCGCGGACGTGCGGATGCGGAACGGCCGCCCCGCTCGCGCGGAAAGCGGCTCCTCGCACGGCTGAGACGCGACGACCGCTGCCGCGGCTCCCTTTTGCTTTGGCACGGATTCTGCAACCCACTCGCGATTATTCGGCCGGACGCGGTTACGCGCCGATCGGACGAGGGGTTTTGGGGAAATTACATGGAAACAATTAGGGGGCGCCGTCAGGACGTACCGCGTCCTGCCAGGCATTTTTCGGTCGGAGCCGAGGTGCTGCCCGAGGGAGGAGTCAGTTTTCGAGTCTGGGCGCCGAAGCGCCAATCGGTGCAGGTCGTGGTGAGCCGCGATCCGCGCGACCGAAAACCGTCCATCGTCGCGGTTCTCCAGCGAGAAGAAAGCCGCGAGGGATATTACTCGGGAATCGTCGACGCAGCCGCGGCCGGCATGTTTTACGGTTTTCGCCTCGATGACGCGTCGCAGCCGCTCCCCGATCCGGCTTCCCGTTTTCAACCTCACGGACCGCTCGGGCTTGTCGCAGATCGTCGATCCCCGCGGCTTCAAATGGACCGACGCCGAATGGAGGGGGCTCGACATCCAGGGGCAGGTGATCTACGAAATGCACGTCGGCACCCTCACGCCCGAGGGAACGTGGACGGCCGCTGTTGAGCGGCTGCCCGACATCGCCGAAGCCGGCATGACGGTCATCGAGGTGATGCCGCTGGCCGATTTTCCGGGCCAATTCGGCTGGGGCTACGACGGAGTGTGCCTGTTTGCACCGACGCGGCTCTACGGTCCTCCGGACGACTTCCGCCAGTTCGTCGATCGCGCCGCACGCGCTCGGTTTGGGCGTGATCCTCGACGTGGTCTACAACCATTTCGGCCTGGTCGAATGTACGGTCACCGAGTTCAGCGACGACTATTTCTCGCGGCGGCACAAAAACGAATGGGGCTCGCCGATCAACTTCGACGACGAGCGCTCGGGCCCCGTGCGGGAGTTCTTTCTGGCGAACGTCCGTTACTGGATCGAAGAGTTCCATCTCGACGGTTTCCGCTTCGATGCCACGCAATCGATTTTTGACGATTCGGAAAAACACATCCTCACGGAAATGGCTCAGGCCGCCCGCGACAGCGCGGGGAAGCGGTCCGTGATTCTGCTGGCGGAGAATGAACCGCAGGACGTGCGGCTCGTGCGATCAACGGAAAAAGGGGGGCACGGCCTCGACGCGATGTGCAACGACGATTTCCACCATACGGCGCGGGTACGGCTCACGGGGCTGACGGAAGCGTATTACGAAGACTATCACGGGTCGATCGACGAATTGCGTTCGGCCCTCCTCCGCGGCTTCCTGTATCAGGGCCAAATCTCCCAGCACCAGGGAAAACGCCGCGGCAGCCCGGCCCGCGGCGTTCCGGCCACCGCCTTGATTCACTTTCTGCAGAACCACGACCAGATTGCCAATACGGGACTCGGTGCGCGGATCCACGAATTGACGAGCCCCGGCCGGCTGCGGGCGATGACCGCGCTCTGGCTGCTGTCGCCGCAAACGCCGATGTTTTTTCAGGGACAGGAATTCGCGGCCTCGTCTCCCTTCATGTATTTCGCCGATTTCTCGGGGAAAGATCGGGAAGCGGTCGCTCAGGGGCGGCTCAAGTTTCTGTCGCAGTTCCCCTCGTTCGCCACCGAGGAGTTCCGCCGCGCCCATCCCGATCCGGCCAACCGCTCGACGTTCGAGCAGAGCAAAGTGCGCTGGGCCGATCGCCGCGAGCACGAAGCGGCATTCGCCTTGCACAAGGATTTGCTTGCACCTGCGGCGCGAGGATCCCCTGTTCCGGCGACAGCGTGCGGATCGGATCGAGGCGGCCGCCCTCAGCGCGGACTGCCTCGTCCTGCGCTATTTCAGCGAGGAGGGGGACGACGCCTCGGATCGGCTGGTGATCGTCAATCTCGGGCTTCAGTTGCTTTATTCACCCTCTCCCGAACCGCTGCTGGCTCCTCCATCGCGGTGCCGCTGGGAACTGATGTGGACAAGTGAGACCGTCCGTTACGGCGGCCGGACGACGCCGGCCGTCGAGACGCCGGACGGATGGAATCTCCCAGCCGAAGCGGCGGTCGTGCTGCGTGCCGCCGCGCGGCAGGGTGTGAAGACTGCGAAGGAAGCGACCACTGAGGAAAGGGCCTGATCGATGGCGCAGGAAGTGATCGAACGTCCGCTCACCAGCGCCGCTCCGCCGTCGTCCAATTCGCGGCCGCTCGATGACGAGTGGCTGGTGACGAACGGCTTGGGGGGTTACGCGTCCGGCACGGTGTCGGGCGCCTGCACGCGGCGTTATCACGGGCTGTTGATTGCCGCCCTCCCGGTCCCGCTTGGCCGCTTGATGATGCTCAATCACCTGGCGGTCGAAATCATCCTCCCCGACGGGAACATCGGGCAGTTGGATCGCGAGGAGCTTCCGGACGACTCGACCGCCGACGAAGCCTGGCTCGGTGAATTCCAGCTCGAAACGGGCCTGCCGGTCTGGCGGTACCACGTCGGGCCCTATCGGCTCGAAAAACGGGTGCTGATGCCCCATCTGCAGAACACGGTCTTCGTTACGTATCGGCTGCTGGAGGGTCCCGAGCGCGTGCGGCTGCGGCTGCGGCCGTCGATCCATTTCCGCGGGCACGACGACGCGGTCGACTCGTCGATGCCGAGGAACTACCGCGTCACGGCGGTCGACAACCGTTTCGAGATCGAGTCGGACGTCGCTCCGCCTCTGCGGATCCGCAACGCCGCGCCGCAGGCGGGGCTGCTGTTGGACGGCGGCCGAATTCGTCAGGTGCGGTACCGCCTGGAAAAAGCCCGCGGCTACGCGAGCGTGGGAAGCCTGTGGAGTCCCGGATATTTCCGCGCCTCGCTCGCAGCGGGCGAAGAGGCGTGCCTGATCGCCTCGACCGAAGAATGGGACGCGATTCTTTCAGCCGATCCAATTGCGGCGCGAGCGGCCGAGGCCGAACGGCGCTCGCGCCTGCTGGACGAGGCCCGTCCCGAAGCACGACGCGGGACGGCGGCAGAACTCGTGCTGGCGGCCGATCAGTTCCTGATCCGCCCGTCGGGCCGCGTAGCCGACGCCGCGCAGGCACATGCCGCCGGCGACGAGATCCGCAGCGTGATCGCCGGCTACCACTGGTTCACCGATTGGGGCCGCGACACGATGATCAGCCTCGAAGGGCTGACCCTCATGACCGGCCGCGGTACCGAAGCGGGCTACCTGATCCGCACCTTCGCCCGCTACGTCCGCGACGGACTGTTGCCCAACATGTTCCCCGAAGGGCAGCACCAAGGGCTCTATCACACGGCCGATGCGACGCTGTGGTTCTTTCACGCCGTCGAGCGCGTACATCCAGGCGACGGCCGACATGCACACGCTGCGACTGCTCATTCCCGTTTTCCGCGACATCGTCGAACACCATGTGCGGGGGACGCGGTTCGGAATCCATGTCGATCCGGCCGACGGCCTGCTCTCGCAGGGGGATCCGAACCTTCCGTTGACCTGGATGGACGCCAAGGTGGGGGATTGGGTCGTCACGCCCCGCCGCGGCAAAGCGGTCGAGATCAATGCGCTGTGGTACAACGCGCTGCGGTTGCTCGAGAACTGGTGCCGGCAGGCGGACGATGCGGCCGCGGCCGACCAGTTGGCCGCACGAGCCGAGCGCACGCGAAAATCGTTTAACGACCGCTTCTGGTTCGCCGAGGGGGGATATCTGTACGACGTCGTCGACGGAGAACGCGGAGACAATGCGGACCTGCGGCCGAATCAGCTCTTCGCCATTTCGCTCGATCATCCGGTCCTTGACCGTGCTCATTGGGAAGCGGTCCTCGAAAAAGTGACGGAGCACCTGCTGACGCCGGTCGGTCTCCGCAGCCTTTCTCCCGACAATCCGGATTTCAAGGCGAAATACGACGGCGATCTGCGGGCGCGCGACGCGGCCTACCATCAGGGGACGGTCTGGCCGTGGCTCATCGGTCCGTTTGTCGACGCCTGGCTCCGCGTGCATCCGGGCGACCTCCGCACGGCCCGCAAGTTTCTCGCCGCATTCGAGCCGCACTTGAACGGGGCGTGCATCGGCTCGATCAGCGAAGTCTTCGATGCCGAGCCTCCGTTCGTTCCCCGCGGCTGCGTGGCCCAGGCCTGGAGCATCGCCGAGGTATTGCGTGCCTGGGTGAAGACGGAGCCGCCTGGGACCGGATGAGGTAGTACGATAGCGCCGAGTCGAGTCTATCCGACGAGCCGCCGGCTTTACGCCGGCGGTTTTCGAGCTGCGCCCGACGCCCGGTCGAAGACCGTCGGCGTAAAGCCGCCGGCTCGTCAGGAAACGTATCGCTGCAACACTAGCTCGAGTTCGGGCCGGGCGATGCGGCAGCACGGCCCGTTCGCCGCGTCAGCTCGCCGATCTGCTCGAGCGCGCTGGGCGTCAGCTGCTCTTCCGTTGCGCGCCATCGCCAATTCCCCTCCGCCCGGCCGGGCCAGTTCATGCGGGCCTCGGAGCCGAGGTTCAACACGTCCTGCAGCGGCGTCATCGCCAATAACGCCTTCGACTCCCAGGCGAGTCGGATCAATTCCCCGGCGACTTCATCCGCTTGCACGGTCGAGCGCCTGAGCGCGTCCAACAAGAATTTGCGATCCTCGTCCGCGAGCGACTCGTACCAGCCGCGCGTCGTGTTGTTGTCGTGAGTCGCCGTGTAGGCCACAACCTCGGCGGGAAAATTTTCCGGCAAAAACGGGTTCTCGGCATCGCCGTCGAAGGCGAATTGCAGCACCCGCATTCCGGGAAAATGGAACTGGTCGCGCAGGCTCAGCACGTCGGCCGTGATATAGCCGAGATCCTCGGCAATCAGGGGCAACGGGCCGAGCTCTTTTTGAGCGGCCTCGAAGAAATGGGCGCCAGGGCTGGGCCGCCATTCGCCAATCCTCGCCGTGACCGAGCCGGTCGGTATGTGCCAGGCGGCGGCAAAGGCCCGAAAGTGATCCAGCCGCACGCCGTCGACCTGCGCGATCACCGACCGGATGCGATCGATCCACCAAGCGTAGCCGGTCTTCGCGAGGGCCTCCCAGTTGTAGAGCGGATTTCCCCAGAGCTGGCCGTCGGCACTGAAGTAATCGGGGGGAACGCCGGCAACAAACTCCGGCCTCCCCTCCGCGTCGAGCAGGAACAACTCGGGATTCGCCCAAACGTCGGCCGAGTTGAGTGCGACCAGAAAGGGGACGTCTCCGATGAGCCGCACGCCTTTTTGGCGAGCGTACTCCCGCAGACGCTGCTGCTGTCGATGAAGCACAAACTGGGCGAAGCGAAATCGCTCGACGGCTCGCTCGTTTTCCTGCCGCGCACGTGCCAGGGCAGTGGCCTCGCGGTGCCAGATCGCCGCAGGCCAATCCCGAAAGTTTGTCGGGCCGTGAGTCTCGCGCAGGGCCCGGAAGAGAGCGTAATCTTCGAGCCAGTGGCTTTGCGCCTGGCAGAACTCGTCAAAGTGCCGCCAAAGTTCCGGTCCCGCTTTCGAGCGGAAATTGTCGTAGGCCCGCTCGATCAGACCCATCTTGAGCGGTTCCACGCGCTCGAATTCCACCGTGCCGTTGTCGAAAGCCGGCGTCGGAAGGTCGGCCGCTTCGAGAAGACCGTCTTCCCTCAGCCATTCGGGGCTGACGAAGATCTCGTTGAGGGCGAAGGTTGAAAACGGCTCATAGGGCGAATTGCCGCGCCCCGGCGGACCGAGCGGTAAAAATTGCCACCAGCCCAGCCCCGCGTCGCTCAGGCGGTCGATCCAAGCGAGAGCCGACGGCCCGAAATCGCCGATGCCCCAGCGCGGGGAGGGAACTGAGATGCAGCAGGATCCCCGCTCCGCGTGAGCCAAAGGGGAACGCGGAGTCGCTCATCGCCACGTTCGGGGTTTCCTCAGCCGCGACTCACGGCTTTTTCGAGGAGCTTGCGGGCGCCGCGGTCCGCGCGTTCCCAGAAAGACGAACTTCCGCCCCTTCATCTCGTTATACGACACGAAGAAGTGCTCCAGTTCCTTGAGCAGGTTCGCATTGAGATCCGTCAAGGTGCGAAGGTCTCGATAATCATGTGCATTCTTGGCGACGGCGACAAGGCGGTCATTCCGCACGGTTTTCCCCTTCTCCGTCTGTTCGGCCTCGATGACTCCGATCAAACGAGCCGGGACCACGCAGCCGGCGAACGCCGGTTCATCCATCAGTACGAGAACGTCGATGGGGTCGCCGTCGTCCGCCTGGGTGCCGGGGATAAATCCGAAATCGTACGGGAACGCGGCCCCTGCGGGCAGCACCGTGTGTAGCGTGAATCGGCCCAGGGCCGGTTCGTATTTGAACTTGTTTCGGCAGCCCCGCGGCGTTTCCACGATGACGTTCACGAATTTGCCGTCACCGTCGATCGCGGCGGGCATGGCCGAGCCCAATTTCTTTCCCATGGCCCGCTCCTAGACGCAGATTGACGGTGACCGGTCGTCTTTCGCCCGTGACCGCGTCCCTGCAGTCACCGCGGTAAATGGCGGGCGATCGACTCGGGAAGGTTCGTGCGCAGCGAGTCACAAACCTGGCGGCCCAATTTTTCCATGGCGGACGCGGTCGTTTGCTCGTGCCCACTTGAAGCGATCATATGGCCGATCAACACGCCGATCGCCGCCCCGGCTCCGAACGCGATCACCGTGGAAGTAAGCGGGTTGTCCGCCAGCATCTCCCGCGATGTGGAGTACGCCTCATTGAAGGAAGAGGTCATTTGATTGCGTCGGTTTTGCATCGTGTTCATTGCACGTCCTTTGTTTGACGAGTTCCTGTGGGGCACATTTTGCCTCGCAATCGGCAAACTGCCCGCGAGACACTCAAGACTAAGCAAGCGTTATGCCAATGCCGCAAGGGACGAACCTTTTCACTCGAATCGGCCCGCACTCGGCCGGGGCAAACGACCGCAACCAGGATATTGATCGTTCCCAAACCAGGTTGAGTCTCCGCGCATCGGATGCTGCGTGTCACCCGCCAAAAAGCGAATCAAGCAGCCCCTGCAAGCGGCCCGGCACCCGGTTTGCTTATCTTCCTCGCGACGTTGTTAGCAAAAGGAGACAAGCCATGATCGGTTGGGCTTTAACATTCTTGGTGATCGCCATTATCGCGGCGATCTTGGGATTTTCGGGCGTGGCGGGTTCGGCGGCCTGGGCCGCGCAAGTCTGCGTCGTCGTCTTCCTGGTTCTGTTTGTGATCAGCCTCATTTCCGGACGACGAACACCCGTCGCCTGAGTGCAAGTGGAAGCCGGCCTCGCAGACGCGAGTCACTTTGCGTCCGCGGCCGCCCGCAGAACTCGCGGTCGAACCCGAAGTGTCGGCGGCACTCGTACTCGTTTCGCAGATCGCGAAGATCGGCGAGCGGGCCGGCGGAGTATAAGGTCGATTGGTTCCGGATCGATGGTCCGCCAATCAATGCGGGATTCCGGAGCGAAGGTCCATAAAGAGGCCCTTGTCGCGACATCTGAAGCGATATCAACCGCGCTCAGGCGAAGAGGCGGGCGTAGAGCCAGGCGACGAGGAGACAGAATCCCAGGGCGAGCAGGGCCATCAGGGCAAGCAGGCCCAGTACCAAGCCGACGATAAACAACGTGTCCTTGCGGCGGACCGCGCGCCGCTCGGCCGGCGTGGCCAACACGTGCCGTCGCAGCAGAGCCACATTCATCATGTTCGCCTTCCAGAAGACGTCAAAGGCGTCGCCCAAAACAGGGATCGCCCCGACGCTCGTATCGACGGCGATATTGAAAGCCATCCGCATCAAGGTGGCCCGTGGCACGCCGTACCGCCGCGCAGCGGCCAGGATATACAGCGAGACGAGCGACGTGAGCAGGTCGCCCAGGCCGGGAACGAGGCCGATGATCGCGTCGAAGCCGAAGCGAATTCCGAGGCCCGGAATCCGAAAGGCCGAATCGGTCCAGTAGGCCAGCCACTCCAGTTCCGGATCGAGCCGCTCGGGAGGACGAGGCGGAATCACGAGTTCGGGCGTCTTGATGAGTGTCATGCCCAATGATTCGCCGCCGGCCGCGCAAACCAAGACCGAAAATCGCCAAAATCGCGGGGCCCCGCCCGATCGAGGAAATCGATGCGGCCCGCGCACCGGACGCGGAAAACTCCGGTCCGGGGATCAGAGCGAGGACGAGTTCGCGTCCATTTGCTTCGAGTGGCCGTCGCCGTTCGTGGTGCTGCGGGGCGCAATGTGGGGATCGGGCGGAGAAGAGGAGGACTTGGTGCGGTTGAGGTCCGCCAGCAACTGCAGCAGGGCCTCCGGCTCGACCGGCTTGACCATGTGGCCGTCGAACTGCGCTTCGACCGCGCGGCGTTTGTCCTCCTCCTGTCCCCAGCCAGTGATGGCCACGATCACGACGTCTTTTCCGCCCGGTTGCTCGCGCATCCGGCGGCAGACCTCGTAACCCGACATTTTGGGCATGCCAATATCCAGCAGGACGATCTCGGGACGATAGGTCGCTGCGAGCTCGAGCACCTGCGGGCCTGCGTGGGCGATCTCCGTCGCATGCCCCAGGATCTTGAGCAACATGGCGAGGCTGCTGGCGGTGTCGTGATTGTCGTCCACGATGAGAATGCGGCGACTCGGGATGGCGGGAAAGCTCTCGATGCTGTCGGCCGGCTTCGCCTCGGGGGCGGGGGCGGGCGCGATCGGCTGGCGGATGATGAATTCGCTTCCCCGCCCGTGCCCTTCGCTAAGAGCCTCGACGGTGCCGCCGTGCATTTCCACCAGACTTTTGACGATGGTCAGGCCGATACCAAGGCCTCCGCGCACGCGCTCCAGGGACCGGTCGACCTGTGCGAACATGTCGAAGATGTCGTCGAGCATCGTCGAGGGAATGCCGATCCCGTTGTCTTTGACCGAGACCGAGACATGATTTCCTTCCGGCTTGACGGAGAGCTTGATCTTGCCTCCGGGCTCCGTGTATTTGGCCGCGTTATTGAGCAGGTTGGCGAACACCTGCGACATCCGCACGGCGTCGGCCTCGATGAAAATCGGCTTATCGGGCAGGCTCACGCACAGACGCTGGCCGACCTGGTCGAACAGCGGCTGGCTCGTTTCGATGGCGCTCTGCACGATGGTTGCGACGTCGACCCGCTCTTTGCGGAGCTCGATCGTTCCCCGCGTGATCCGCGAAACGTCGAGCAGATCGTCGACGAGGCGAATCAACTGGCACAATTGCCGTTCCATCGTGCCGCGGGCCGCGTGGACCACATTCTGGTCTTCGCCGGCCACGCGGATGATTTCGAGGGCGTTTCGAATGGGAGCCAGGGGATTGCGCAACTCGTGGGCGAGCGTGGCCAGGAACTCGTCCTTGCGTTTATCGGCTTCCTGGAGGACGTGCTCGGCCTGCCGCCGTTCGGTCACGTCGCGAAAGATCATCACGACCCCGACGACCTCTCCGTCTTTGTGCCGGATGGGAGCCGCGCTGTCGTCGATCGGCCGCTCGACCCCGTTCCGCGCGATCAGGACGGTGTGATTGGCCAGTCCGACGATCAGCCCTTCCCGCAGCACTTTTTTGACGGGATTCTCGACCGGCGCTCGGGACTTTTCATTGACGATCCGGAAGACCGACTCGAGCAATTGACCCCGCGCATCGGAATGCCTCCAGCCCGTTAGCGATTCGGCAATCGCGTTCAAATAGGTCACCGCGCCGCGGGAATCGGTGGTGATCACCGCATCGCCGATGCTGGCCAGCGTCACGCGGAGCCGCTCCGCCTGTTCCTGCTCGGAAAGCTCGGCTCGGCGGCGTTCGGCGATCTCTCGTTCGAGCTGCTCCTGGCGCTCTCGAATGCGGCCCGAGGCGACGTGCAGACCTTCGCACAGCAGGCTGATCGCGACTCCCGACGCGAAATAGGCCAACAGGGGAACCAGGTCGGCCGGGTCGCTCACGAAGAAGGTGTGGTACGGCTTGGTGAAAAAGTAAATCGCGGCCA
This sequence comes from uncultured Planctomycetaceae bacterium, assembly GCA_963833105.1. Lineage (GTDB taxonomy): Bacteria > Planctomycetota > Planctomycetia > Planctomycetales > Planctomycetaceae > DASPSM01. Next base: position 380,766 of record CAWHWU010000013.1, on the reverse strand, counting down.
GGATGCTGAGCACGGTTGCCACGAGGCCCGGTTTCCAGCCGCCGGCAATCCCCGCCAGCAAGACGGTGAACATGAAGGCCAGCGACGCGAACAAAATCTCCGAGGAACCGTGAGTGACGGCTCGAATCGCCATCATGATTCCGGTTCCGGCGACCGCAATCATGTACGCCCAACCCGCATACCGGCGCAACAGCATAATGGAAGGTCCATTCCAAGTAGGCTCGAGACTCCGGCTAATGGTACCCATCGTAAGCAGCCGGGGCGGCTTCTGTCGAATAGTCCCGGCCTTTTGTGGAACGAATTAGGGAAACCGAGCATCCGGGCTTACAAACCTGTCAAACGGCTGGTTTCCAAAAAATCGCCCCCGCCGCGCGTCGATACGCTGACAGTTTATTGCCGGCAATTGTGACCGGGTGAAAACGATTTTCCGCCGTTTCACGCTACGGTTTGCCTGTCGGGATCCGCTCGGCCGGGCGATCGGGCCAGTAGCCGATCTCGATCATGCGAAAACCCTTGTCGGCCGGTTGGACGAAACCCGCGCTTGTTTGCAGGTAGGGCCGAATCGCCCGGGCGGGCGGGAGCTTGCTGAAATCGAGACCCAAGCCGCTGACGATCCCGCCGTAGAGCGGCACGCGAAATCCGCCGGTGCGGATTTGCTCATAAAGTTGCTCGAATCGGCGATCTTGCCGCGTATAGCTGACCAGCGACGTCTTTTCGGGAAATTGACCGGTGGCCGCCTGGTAAACCGGCGAGCGGGCCAGGGGACGCTTTTTGGACGACCCGGTGAGCAGCGATTTCAAGTACTGATTGCTGGTCGAGATCATGAGCGAGCCGTGCGCGATCGAGAAAGCCAGCTCGAGCGACGGTCCGCCTGTCGGCAAGCCCAAGGGCAGCGTAAAGGTTGCCGCACCGCCGATGGATTGCTCCTGAGCACCGGCCGCTTGCGCGAGGCCGCGGAGCATCGTTTCGGCCTGCTTCGGATCGCGAACCTGGATCGCGAAAACGGCGGGCTGTTTGAGCAGGTCGCCCGTCGACGTGGGAAAAGTCGCCACGACGTGCACCGGCCCGATCAACTGGTCCATGGCGTCGTGGAACGTGGCAGCCGTATTGGGGATCCGCCCGGATCCCACGAAGGACTGGAAGGACCCCTTTCCCTGGTACCCGTCGAAGAAGGAGGCAATCGCGCGGTAGAACCGCGGGCCGCTCCAATTGATCTGCATGTAGAGGTTGGCGTCCTCCTTGATCCAATCCGGAGGAACCTGGCGGACGGCCGGCAGCGCAAACGCTTCGAGCAATCCGCTCACCGGCGGCTCGACATAGCCGAAGGTGCGCGACACGTTGTCGGCAAACGCGGAGCCCAGCTCAATACTGCCTCCGATCCCCTTGAACTTGTCGACGCCCGCCTGCGACAACAGGCCCGTCACGAGGTCGCGGTTCGGATTGTCTTGAAGACTGTCTGAGATGGCCCCGCTTAAGGCGGCAATCGGATCGACGTACCACTCGAGCGCCGGTTCACCGCTCGCGGGCCGTGTCTCTTGCACGATGTGCTGGTAAACGGGGTTGGCCGCCAAAGTTTCCGACGGTCCGGACCGGGCGACGGCCGCCACTGAGAGGAGGGCATTCAGATCCTGGCTCAGGACAAGACGGTTCCCCCGACGGAAATAGGAAAACGTCGTCCGGTCTTCGTCGCTGCCGATGCTCCACGAGACCACGTCGGTTTCACCCGCTTTGAGCCGAACGCCGCGAGCGCCCGCCCCGGTAAGCGTGGCCTCGAGGGCGGCCACCCGACGAGCGGCCCCGGGACCATCGGGCGCGATTTCCGCGATTCCCACGAACGCCAGGCCGCTTTCGGGAGAATGGATGAGGGCCACTGCCAATTCTCCGTCGAGTGCGAGCCAGATCTGTTTGACTCCGACGCCGAGCGTCCGCTTCACGCCGGACGTCCAGCGATCGGCCTGCCGCTCCAGATCGGCGAAGAACGGCCCGAAAGCCGGATCACGCTGCATCGCGCCGAACGAGGACGCGTTCCACTTGCGGCGAAACTCGGCCGCATTCGGGACTTTGACCAGTGCCAGCGTGCCGCTTGGGAAGGATTCGCTCACTGGTAACAGGGACCGCCGCGGTCGCCGGTTTCGACAGGGCCACAGCCACAATCGACGCACAAAGAAACGTCAAACGAAACCAGGACATCGACTGCACCCGTGGGGCGAGCTGCCAGCGTGCCCGTCCGTCATTTTTTCCTACCGCCCAAGACACTCACCCCAATCATAGGCGCCCCACGTCCACTTGACCAAACGGCCGCCATCGTCGAACAATCGTTCTTACAGGAGTCGCAAGGACGTGATGCGGCTGTTCCGCTCCTCGGCACTCGCGAGCGATTCGGGCTTCAAGGTTTCCCAAATGGTCGGGCGATTGTGCTCTTGCGCGGCGCCATGTGTCTCATGTGGGCAAATGTGCCGTTTTCTCCTGCGCAGGTGTCCAGCCCCGCGCCGGCTGCAAAATATCCGCCCGCGCGAGAGGTCTCGCGCCCGCTCAGCCCGCTGCACGCCTTTCTCGGCATCGATCCGGTCACCGGAGAATTCAAACCGCCGAACGCCGTTGCTCCAAAAGCGACGATGCCGGCTCAAACCGCCAACAAGGGAACCGTCCCGTCGGAGACGGGCGCGCCCTCCGAGGTCGAGGCCGACGAAGCTTCCAGCGGCGAATCACCCCTGCGCGACATTCTGACGCGGGCGGCCGAATCGGGCGAGCTTCCTCCCGGGAATACGCGGATTGGCGATACGACGATCGACGACCTGCGCGGAAGTCACCAAGGCGATCAACTCCGGCGACGATCAGGCGTTGCAGACGGCGCTCGGCAAAGTAACAGGGAACCTCGGGAAAGGCGCCCTGGCGTTTCCCGGGCGCAATATCTCCAGGCAGCGACGTTGGTGTTTTTTCTTTATCCACTCGGGATCGCGCTCGTGGCCCTGTGCTCCGCGTGGGCGGCACGTCGCCGGCCTCTGCTGACGGATCGCGACCGGCGGCATGATGCGCGGCAACTACGGCGACGGCTCGGTGTGGCTCTTTCCACGGCGGCCACGATCGGGCTCTTGTGGTGGGCCGGCGAGTGCAATTTCTGGCTGAGCGAGCCGATGAAGCTGCTCGCGGCCGTCGGAGCTTTGACTGTGTTGTTCCTGATTTCCGCGGGCTTGAGGCTGCTCATCCGGCGGTCCGCCAGCGATTATTCCCGGCGGACAATCGAAGATTTGCGGTTTCAGCACGCCGCCTTGTGCGAAGAGGTCAAAGAGCTGCGTCAGCGTCTGCAAGGCAACCGGATTCCGGAGAGGGGCTGACGGATCACACGAATTCGAGCGCGGAGGAACCATTTCATGATCGGCCGATTCGCAATAACTCTGCTGGCAGCGGGGTCTCTTCTGGGCGCCGTCGGCCCGGCGCGGGGAGATACGATTCAATTGGCCAACGGCGACGTGCTTCGCGGCAAGGTCGTCTCGCTTAATGAGAAGGAGCTCGTCTTCCATAGCGAAAGTTTCGGCACGATCAAGATCGAGCGGACGAAAATCGATCTGATTGCGCTCGGCTCCAAAGGTCTGCCGAGTGTGCACCAGGCGGCCAATCCCGCGCCGGCGGCGAGTGCCGGCGGCGGTTCCTTACTGGGAAGCTTGGCCCCCCTCTTGGGAACGCCGACCGCTCAGAAGAACCTGGGGCCAATGGTCGATCAGTTGCTCGGTGCCGGCGGCGTAGGCGACTTGCAGAAAAACGTCGACAAGGCGCGGCGCGGGCTGCAGGACCTCAAGAAGGATTTGGGCAGCGGTCCGGAAAGCCAGGCGCTTGATGCCTATATCAACCTGCTCAACCAGTTCGCCCCGTTGAGCGCGGCGGCCGGACAACAACTGCACCCGGCCGCACCCCGTCCGTCCCCGCAAAAGCCAAAATCTCCGAGCACGGACAAGAAGGTTCCGCCGGTCCAGAAGCCCTCCGGAACGACGAGCGCGCCGCGATAACGGACGGACCCCGGCGCGGCGGTCATCCCGTGCCTTAAACGGACACTTTCGGCGTGGGGGGCACGGCGGCGGGGGGCGTAATGAGATTTGGATTTTCTGGCTGGACGGTATCCCCCTCGAAAATCGCGGTCCCTTCCAGGGCACGCGGAGGGGCCGCGGGCTGAGTCTCGGCAAGCTCCTCGGAGAGATCGATCTGGCACGATATCTCGCCCACGTTCACGGTGTCTCCGTGAATCAGGATCGTCTCTCCGGATCCGATCCGGCGATTGTTGACGAACGTGCCGTTCGTGCTCCCCAGGTCGCGAATCCGCAGCGTGTACTCGTCGAGCAGCAAGACGCAGTGGTGCCGGCTGATGAGCGCGCTGTCGGGTCGCAAGTGGCAGTCGACTTCGCGACCGATCAGCAGTTTACCGGGGGTGATGGCGATCGTTTGTCCGGCGAGCGGACCGCTGAGCACCGTCAGACTTGCGCATCTGATCGATCCTTTTCGGGTCGGCTATTACCTGACGGGACATCTACCAACGAAGTCAGATCGTCCTGATCCTACACCCTGCGGCCTGCACACTCAAGCACTTATCGGCCCGCGCGAGAGAAACCGAATCGGATGCGAAAAGGGGGCCGATGGCTAAAGGACAGTTTATTTCTTATTTCGCCGCGGCCGGCTTCCGTGACGGTCCGCCGGATTTCAAGCCGCGAAGCGATTCGTCGATATTCTGAAAGAGTTTCGAGCCCCCGCCAATAAAATGCCGCACGACCTTTCCGTCGGCGCCGATGATCACGGTCTGTGGGATCGCCGTCACGCCGTATTTGGCCGCGACGACGCCGTCGCGGTCGAGGGCGACGGGAACGTGCCACTGATGCCGGTTGAGCACGGCCGTGATCTGGGCCGGCGTCTCCTCGAGGTTGATCGCCACCACTTCGACATTGCGGGCCGCCGCGTCGCCGGAGAGCCGTACGAAGTCGGGCATCGTCTCCAGGCAGTGGCTGCACCAGGTGGCCCAGAAGTCGAGCACGATGATCTTCCCCTTGTGTTCCGTAAGGTGGAACTTGTCGCCGTCGATGACATCGAGTTCGAAGTCGGGGGCCTCCTTGCCGACGAGGGCCGACTCGGTGCCGGAAGAGCCGTTGGCCGACTCGTTCTTTTCGTCCTCGACATACTTGGGCTCGACGGCGTATTGCAGTTTCCATTGCTGATAGGCGGCCCGCGTCGCCGCTTCGTCGATGGCCGAGCCCAACAAGAGCTGGTCGACCGATTCGAGCGTGATGCGGCAAGCGCCGAGCAGGTCGCTTTTCCCGGAAAGCGTTGCGTCGGCAAATTGTTCGGGCCTAAACGTGAGCCGGGTGCCGCTCTCCTCGACGGCCTGCACACGCAGGCCGCTGGAGACCGGTTTCGTCGCGGAGGCGGGGGCGGTTTGTTTTTTTTCGTCGGGATGCAGCCAGATGATGCGGGAAATGCGGTCGCGCGGCACCTCCTGCGGCGCGAGGCGGACTTCGATCAGGAGCTTCGACTCATCCATTTCCAGGATGCGGCCGCGGAGGTAGTCTCCGTCGCGCGAGCGGACAAGATGGGTGGGCGGGTTCCCCTTCTGCATCCGCGGCACGGTGAGCAGCCGATCCCGCTTGCTGCGCGTGAGCGCGACGGGGCCGCGGCCGTCGAGGGTCAGCTCGACCGCCTTCACCTTTTCGTTCGGGACGAAGGTGGAGGAGGAGAGGGGACTCGTGAACGAGACCCCTTTTTGATCGATCCGCGTGACTTCACACGGAATCGAATCGCCGCTCATCAGGTAGAGGGCTTTGCGTTTGAGGTCGTTTCTCTCGCTCGCGCGGACCAGGCGCCTGACGTTTCCCTCCTCAACGATGACCATAGGGGCGCCGTTGACGGCGATATTCACTTGCCGGCGCACTCGCCGGGGCTGCACGGGCGGGACGGGGTGAGCTGCCGTCTCGCGATACTGGATGTGGCCGCTGACGAAGGGACGCAGCGGGCTGCCGGTGGTACTCTCGAGCGGCTGCCACGCAAGACAGCTTGCCTGTTGCTTCTTGACGGCGGGAATGAGGCAGCCGGACAGGTGCACCCCCTGGCAGTCGAGCATGCCGATGCGGGCCCCGTCCGGCGTCGTCAACGGCCCGCGCTCGCCGACGTTGAAGACGAGGGAGCGCAACGTCCCCACAGAGAACCGCAGCGGCTCGCGCAGCGCGGGAGAGGCGACCCACACCGCGTTCTGCTCGACCTTGAGCAATTTTCCGCTCAGCATCGACGAATCCCGGCAGGCGATCGTGACGGGGCCGGGCTTCTCATCGCTCGGCGGAGCGAGCACCGCACTCTCGATCTGGTCGGCCGCGAGACTCGATCCGCGCGCGCCCTCGAGCCGGAAGGTCTTTGTGGACGGCTCGTACGCGGAAATCTCGGCGTAGCGAACGGTGCCGTCGGCGAGATGCAAGCGCGGCTTGTCGAGCACGACGTCGCCGCGGGGAGGCACGCCGCTCCACTGGGCAACCTCCAACCGCTCCAACCGCAAATCGCCGCGCTTGTTGGTGAGCCAGAGGGCCGGAAGGGGCTTGGCCTTCTTGTCGGGGACCTTCAAATCGGCAAGCACCTTCCCCTCGGGCGACGTGACCAGGCAGCGCCCCGCCTGCTGGTCGAGATAGACCACGAGGTGCACGCGGCTGACGTCCGAGCTGAGCTTTTGCAGCGAGCTGATTTCGGCTTCATGCTCCGTCTCGCGGAGGATGACGACGTCGTGCTCCCAGGCCTCGATGCGAAAGGCGCGGTTCGCCCCCGCCTCATCGTGGGCGGCTCCTAGCAGGAGGGCAAAATCGGGGTTGTCCTTCCACGAAATGGCGAATTCGATTTTCGCTCGCGGCGGAAGCGAGAATTTCCCCTCCAGGGAGGCGCGGGGCTGATCGGTCGACAATTGCCCGTGCTCGTTGTGCCAGGCGGCCGGCGGCGCGGCATTCCATTCGTCGATCCCGCTCGGACCGCGGTAGACAAGTCCCGCCCCGTCCTTCCACCGCGAGAACCGCCGGATCGCATCCCGCCGCACATGGAACCGCCCCGCCTGCGGCACATCGAGGAGCGCCGTCTCCTTGTCGAGTTGCAAGAGCGAGCCGAAGAGAATGTCGCCTCCCGCGAGCTCAAAGCAATAGTCGCCGACCGGCTTGGGCAATGTCGCCGGTAGGGCGAAATAGATGGCGTCGATCCCCTTCAGGCGAAAGTCGAACGGGCTGGTGAAGACGGGCGACTGCCAGCACAACACGTCCGGGTCAAGCGAGTCGGCCAGGTCGCCCGACACCGTGCCGCCGTTGTTGAGATGCAGCATACCGTGAACGGGCGGCCTGTCAGGCGACGGTTCGGCGGCAGGCAACTGCGTGAAGAGCAAGGGCGCCGCGAGGAGCGCCACGGCCAGCGCGGCCAGCCGCGGCCCCCACTGTGTGGCGGAAGCATGACGCGCGCGAGAGGCAAAGAAAAATCGCATAGGCACCGCCGGCTATCTTTCGTAAATCGGCAAAAACCGGTAATTGACCGCCAGTGCCAATAGCGACAGCGACGTGCTGATCTCGGCACCGAACTGTCCCTGGATGCTGCCGTCGGCCTGCTGGGCCTGCTTCAACTGGCGAACCAGAAGTTTGTTCCATCTGTCCCAGGCGTCGACGTCCCCCTGGAACAGGGCCTGCGCCTCGTAGTAGCGCGAGTATTCGAGGTAGCCCCGGCCGTCGGCTCCGTTGAATTCCATCCGCTGCTTGAGGAAGCCGAGCGTCGCTTTGAATTCGGGCAAGTCCTTCCGTCGGGCAATGGAATAAACCAGGGTCGCGATCGAGACGCGGGCGGTCGATTCATCGAAGCCGCCGAATCCCCCCGCGTAGGCGACCTGCCCGTTCGAGGAGGTCATCTGCTGGTAGAAGGAGACAGCCTTGTTGATGGCTTCGTCGGGGATCTCGATGCCGGCGTTCCGCGCGGCCAGCAGTCCCACCAGGACGGCCCCGCTCACCGAGGTGTCGGCGTCGGTGGCGTCGGGCGAGTAGCGCCAGGCGCCGAGTGGATTTTTTTTCTGGGACGTAATCGCCGCCCGCACCGCCAGCTCCAGGGCTTGCCCGATCGTGCGGTGCTCCCGGCGATCGGTCCACAGATTGCGGTCGTCGACCGTTCCATACGCCTCCGCCAGGGCCAGCATGGCGAAACCGTGATGGTACATGCTCCCTCCCATGTAGCCCGTCACCGCGTCCTGGGCGGTGATGATGTTCCGCAGGGCACGGCGCACGTTGACGCTATACAGGCCGAAGTTGGGATCTTCGCCGGAGGCCAGAAAGACCATCAGCGCCATCCCCACGGTCCCCGGCCCCCCCATTCCCGTATTCGCCCAGCCCCCGTCTTCGCGCTGCGTCTGGGCCAGGTACTTGAGTCCCCGCTCGTACATTTCGCGGATGTCGCGGGGAACGACTTCTCCTGTGTGGCCTCCCGGCGGTTGCCCGTGCGCGGTGCGGCCGATCGCCGCTACGAGTGCGACCGCCAGCACACATGCGACGAGTCGCCGCCGGGCCTGCGACCGAGCGAGCTGTTCGTCAGCCGGTGACCGCCGGTTGCGGCAGGGGAGACAATCCATCGAGCATTCCACGAGGCGCATGGGTTCGGCCTTAAAATCCTTCGGGCTTGCCGTTCGGCCGCGCCCAATCCTTCGGGCCGCGAACTTTCTCGAACAGGCGCTCCCGCAACTCTTCCGGGAGATCGTTGCGGATTTGCGGCAGGACGCCCGCCATGCGGTTCATGATCTGCTGGAACCGCACCCACTGTTTGTCATCGAACACGGGCCTGAATTCGTCATCGGGAATCCGCGTCATCTGGGCCATGATCAGGAATTGGTCACTTTGGCCCGGAACCGACACGGGCCGGGTCTGCTTCAGCACGATTTCTGTCAGGCGTTTGCGCTGCTCGTCGCGCAAAGCCAGAGCTTTCGCGAACCGCAGGACCGTCATCTCGACGCGGGCGCGGTGCTGAAACAGTTGCCGGTCGAACTCGGCCCGGCTGTAGTGCTCGGCCTGCTCCGAAGAGAGGATCTTATGCAGCGTCTTGTCGAAGAGCGAATCGGCACCGAACAGCCCCCGGCGAAGATCGACTTGCAAGGGGCGGATCTCCTGGAAGATCGCATTCCATTCTTTCTGGTTGAACTCGGTCGCCTGGTGCTTGACCTTGATCGCGTCGACGCGATCGGCGAAATGCCGGATATCGCCCAACCCCGCCAAATGCAACTTTTGCCGCTGCTGCTCCGTCATTCCCGCCGCCCGCACGATTTCGTCGACCTTCATGTCGAGCCGATTTTCAAGCGTTTGCTGCGACAGGCCCCGGTTCCCGCGGTTTCCGTAAACCCACATGTCGATATTCGCCGCGATGTTCCGCACGTTGCGGACGATGACCGTCTCGTTGGCCGCTGGATTCGGCATGCCGCCGTCGATCAGGTCGTCGTCGTCCTCGCCGGCTTGTGCCCACGATCCGGCCGCGGCGCCGATCGCCACGGCCAGGGGCAAAACAAGGACGAACACGATGCGCGGGCGGCGCCAAATCGCGATCACCTAATCGTCCTCCCAATCGGGGACCGGGATGCCCATGATGGTGAGATTCGGGCTCTGAAACCGCCAATTCATCGAACCGACCTTGGGCAAGTTGATCCAGATGTCGAGCTGAGGCGATTCCAGATGCGGTTCAATCAGGTCGTCGGGAATCTGCGGGAGGAGCCGTGTCCCTTCCACCGCGACCAGCTCGACGAGCGCGTCCCACGAGTCGTCCCATTTTGCGGCCAGCGACCTTGAGATTGCTTCGCGCTGCGCCGTCGAGAGGCACAGCTCGCGATCGAGTTGGGCGACCAGCGTGTGGACGCATGCCGTGCGTTCGTACGCCGTGCGCTTCCGGCATTCGGCCCGATACAAGTCGGCCTTAGTCCGGGAAAGATGCTTCTCGACCAACTCGTCGACGGACTCACGCACAAAACTGCTGGCGCTCGACACGGCTCCCGGGTTCGTGGTGTCAATGTAGGCCTCCACGCCCTTGCGGATCTGCCCGAGCTCCTCTTTCGACGGTGTGCAGACTTTTTTCACGAAAAGGATTTCGGACTCGATCAGGGGCTTGAGCATCACCGCAAGCTGGGGGCGGCGACGCGCCCGATCAGCCGACGTGCGGCAAATCCTGGCCGCCGCACCGGTTGCATGGGGAGGCCGAGCCTTTGCCCAATCACCCGGGGCTGCTCGGGTTGCACGGTGTCGTTGGTGATCAAGATGTGGCCGCCCACCACGCGGTACGTCAGGCGAAATCGACCGAGGATCTGCCGCAGCGCCTGGTCCAGCGTAATCCCTTCGAGCTGGGCGGAGACGGGAGCGCTTGGGTGCACGTCGACCTGTTGTAACCCGTTCGGATCGAGCTTGAAGGGAATATGGTATTTCAAAGTGAGGAACACGGCGAACTTTTGGAGCGACATGATCTCGACTTTGATATCGGTCTGCGCTTGCAGCGCGGCCAGCAATCTCGGCTGGACCGGCTGTGCCAGGACCTGAATCCTTTCCACGGTTTGGTCGAGCGTGATCAACACGACACCGTCGACCACGCGCGTCCGCAGCCCCAGGGGACGGAGATTCCGTTCGAGCGCATGTTTCAACGGAAGCCCTACGGCAGTCACACTGAACGGCACGACTTCGGAGATTCCAAGCCGCCGCAATGCGGCTCGGTCCAGCTTGAATTGAATCTTGTAGCGCTTCGTCAGGTACTCGACAAACTCGTTCAGCGGCATCTTTTCGATGCGGAGATCCGTCGGCTTATTCAGTTCACGAAGCACGGCCCGGATCGGCGGCTCTACTTCGACGCCGGATAGGACCGGTGGTAACCAAGCCGGTGCCGACACCCCGATTTTTTCCCACGCCCTTTTGCGCGGCTGTTCGAATTGCGGTGCCTGCAGGTTTTGCTCCTGCGCAAAGCGGCATCGCGAGCGCCCGAGCGCGACGAGCACGAGCGGTCCAACCTGCCGATGCGGACGTGTCATGGGGCCTTCGGTTTCTGCTCGGCCCCGCGTTCGAGCCGGTTGAAATACTCGTCGAGGCCGGCTCGGAACTCTTCGGGCAGGGAGGAGCCCGGCTCGCCCGTCGTCTGCGACACGCCCCGGTCCTGGCGGAGCTCCTTGGGATTGACGCCGGTTCCCAGCAGGGTCAACGCCGAGTCCTTCGTCGTGCCGCCGCCCCCTCCGCCCGGGTTCGATCCGCCGCCGCCTCCCCCTTTGGGATTGATCCGTTTTGACTTGAGCAAGAGTTCAATTACTTCCGTCTCGGCCCCAATCGCGGGCCGTCCCGTGTTGGGCTGCGCAGGATGCCGGCCGCCTCGTCCATCACCACCGAGACCGCTTGCAGGAGATCGATCTCTTGGTCGAAGTCCTTCTTGGCATCGGGCAACTCGAAGATCCTCGCGACGACTTTGTTGACACGCTCGCGCAGTTCGCGCTGCGTGTGGGAGAGCTTGCCGGCCTGCTTTTGGTAATCGGCGGCGGCCAGCGAAGGACGGGCCTGCTCGGCCACGCGCGTCTCTTCCCGCAGGTTCATCTCCCCTTCCAGAATCTGCAGGACTTCCAGCACGATCGACGGCGGCAGGCTCCCCTTTTTGCAATTCGTGCATGATCCTTTGCAGGCCGGGTCAACGAGGTCCTCGGCCCAGCGGTCGAGCGTGTCGGACCAGTACTCGCACTGGGCGATCGACAGGCCTTTCTCGGTCTGGAGGTCGCCCGCCAACTGCCGCAGGTTGCCGATCACGTCCTGCTTTCGCATGTCGTCGAGGACGGACTTGATCTTCGCGTAGCGATGGCGGTCGAAGTAGGCCTCCATGTCGTCCATGATGAGCGAAACCTTCTCGCTTCCTTTCGACTCCTGCTCCGACACTTCGGCCAACGCGGCACCCGCGGAAATGCTCAGCTCGTTGGTTCGCACGCCGAAGCTCTGGCTCATCTGCTCGCCGAGCAGGCCGCCAATCGTGTATTGGAAGCGGGCGGCCGCCTTGAGCCGCTTCACCAGCGTGCTCCCCTCGAGCTCGGCCAGGATCCGCTTCATCTCGTCGGCAACTTTCTCGAACTCGGCCAGCAGGTCCTGCTGCTTCTGGACGGCCTCGTCCATTTTCTGAGCGGCGGGCGATTTCGCTCCGGGGCTGCCTTTCCCCAAAACGGTCGTCGTCACCAGGCCCAAGTGGGGCTTGGATTGGCTCTTGCTCTCGGAGGCGGGAGAAGACGGTTTCTTGTCGGCCGGCGAGTTCTGCGTCGATTCCTGGTCGACGACTTTCGGAATTCCCGATGGCTTCTGGTTGGCCGGCGGCTTGCTCCCCGGCTGGCCCGGCGCGGCCGCGCGGATTTGTCCCGTCATGGCCGTTTTGTTGTTCGACCCGCTCGGCGTGGCCGCGGCTTGCGAGGCCTGCTTGAGCAGGTCGGCCACCGACGGCATACGGTTGGCCGCGATGTCCTTGAGGATCTGCAGCATCTCGGCCCATTTCTCGAGATGGCCCACGCCGAACTCGGGGTTGCGGGCGGCCTGTCGCACGAGGTCTTCTCCCGTCGTCACGAGGTGCGACAAGCGGCGGCCGTTGGCCCACTCGGCACCGGCCTGCGATTCGATGCGGCGCCGCGTTTCGGGCCGGTCGAGGTCCTGCGGACTCATGGCCCGCAACTGCTTATTTGTCTCGAAAAGCTGCAATTCGCGGTCGCGGACGTCGAGCGACTGGCGGTGCCACTTGGCCAACTGCTCGGTGAGCCAGATCGCGTGCTGCTGCGGGTTGAGCACGTACAGGATGTACGTCGGCGAATAGACCCGCGGCCGTCCGGGGAGATAATCCTCGGCAAAGACCTTCGCCCGGATCACCTGCGGCTCGATGTCGAGCGACTTGGCAGAAAACGTCCCCGTGATTTCGAGGTTCTCTTTGTCGTGTCCGCCGCCCGCCAAAATGCGTTCGCCTTTGGCCGGTCGCGGGACGGTCGGTTCGACGACGCCGGCCCATTCAAGTCCCACGCGTTTGACGCCGAAATCGTCCTGGGCGCGGACCTTGAAGGTGAGCGTTTCGGAATCGAGCACGACTTTCATCCGCGGGAGCCCCTCGCACGAGAGGGTCGGCGCCTCATCCTCGCGTCCCGTGATCGACAGGGTGAAAGGCTGCTGCCCCGTCAGGCCGAAGCGGTCCTGCCAGCGGAATTCGACTTTGGAATTTCCCTGCACGCGGATCGGCGGGCTGGCCGCCGTGTTGCCCGTCGGCGCGTCGTCTTTTCCGTCAATCGCGAAATTGGCCAACTCGCGGCTCGCCGTCGCCACGAACCGCACGTGGCTGCCATTTACCGGCGAGAGCACGCCGCCGCGGACGTCTTTCGTCTGCAGCTGCGGCAGCCCCAGGTATTCGGGGAGCGAGATTTCCGCGATCGCGGACGTCAGTTCGGGGCGTGCCATCGGCTCGACCCGCACATGTTGCCGCCAATCGCCGATCGTGAGGGCCAGCGCCTCCGGCGCGATTTGCGGAGGCATCTCGAATTTGTAGCCTCCCTCGGCCAGCGCCGCGGTGACCGGCTGTTGCCCGCCCAACTGGGCGAAGCCTTCGCGCGGCTTGGTGATCGACTGCGGTTTCAGCTTGAGCGCCAGCGAAAACCGTTCGCCGTGCGCGACGACGATCCGGTTGCCCAGCGGCTCGACGGCGGCAAACGTGTACCGCGGCGTCGCCAACCACGGACCCAACAGCCGCGCCCAGGCATTCGCTCCCGCGGCCGGAAAGAGAGTCAACAGGACGAGGACGGCAATCACCGGCACAGCCGCGATCGCGACCCACATCCGGTGCCGCGGATGCGGGACGGCGTCCCGGAAGTCGCGCTTCTGGGCGTCTTCGGCCACCTGTCGGATGGCGGCGACGCACAGCGTGCGGGAGCGGGCCTGCTCGAAATCATTCCGCACCAGCTCGATAATCCCCAAGAGCTGATCGCCGACGCCGGCGTGCTTGCGGCTCAAGAGGAGGGCCAGTTGTTCCAGATGGCGATTCCGCCAGATCCAGCGATGGGCGGCCAGAGGAACGGCCGCGCAACTGACGGCCGCCGCGGCAAACAGGGCGCATCGCGCCCAGACAGGCGTTTCCCAGACCCGGTCCAGGACGAACAGGGCCAGAAAGGCGACCAGCACGCCGAACAGGGCGCCGCAGGCCGCCTCGATCATCTTGATCGACCAGACGCGCTTGCGAAACTCGTAGAGCTGCTCTTGTAGCGTGCCGGGTAACTCTAACCGATCACTCGCTCGAACAAGGCTCATCGCATCCTCCTGCCAAACCGCGTGGGGCCTCGTAGCGCTGCTAAGACTTTAACAGAAGCGGATTTGGAATTCGACAGAACAATGAGACTGCAGCGGCCGCGGTCCTCGCGACAGCGGTTGATCACTTCGCAAATCCAACGCCCGTGCAAAACTGTTGACACGTGTCCATGATCCTCTGCAGTCGTTATTCCTCGGCCAGACGCCGAGATCGCTCCGCGGGAGCTTCGTCGGCATCGAGAAAGATTCCGCCCTGCTCGAAAAAGGCCCCGAATCGTTGGCCCTCCACAAATTTTTTCTGCAACGTGCGCCATTGCCACGGCTCAAACAGGGGCTTCAGTTTCTGCTCCGGAATCTGCCGCATTTGCCGGTACACAATATTAAAGTAGGCCGCCGGATATGGCTCGCCGATGATCTGCGCCGGATGCGTCTCTTTCAGCAACAGTTGCTCCAATCGCTGCCATTGATCGTCGCTCAGTCCCAGGGCGGTTGCCAATCGCAAGACCGTCATGTGCACGCCGGCCCGATGCTGGAACAGCCGCCGACTCCAATCGATCCGTTCATAGCGGGCGACCTGTTCGCTCGTCAACGTCTTCATCATCGTCTTTGCAAATAGCGAACCACCGGCAAACGCGCTGCCGCGAAGGGCGGCCCGGATCGGCCCGGCCTTCCGATTGATTTCGTTCTGAATCTCGGGCGTTAGAACGGCCGATCGATACCGGGCTTTGAGTTCCTCCATGCGATCGATCAATCGCACGAGGTCGCCGCGGCCGGCCAACAAGAGTTTTTGCTTCTGCAACTCCGTGAGGCGGGACGCTCGTGCCACGTCGCCGACCTTCCGCACGAGGAGCCAGTCCAATCGCAGCTTCTGTTGCTCGTTGTTCTGGTAAGCGTTTCCAAAGAGTAAGCGGTCGACGGCCGGCGGCTGCTCGGGAGCCGCAAATTCCACGTTCCGGCGCGGAGCCGCTGCGGCTTGATCGGTCAAATCGTCGTCGTCGCCGGCCCGCGCGGCGATGCTTCCGAAAGCGACCACCAGGACGCAGCCAGCGATCGCGGCGGCCGGCAACAATCGTCCGGGGCTCCTCAAGGGGTTGTGCATCTCCGATCCTTGGCTCTCGTGGGGATCGTTAAAAGTTGGTCTCGGGATCATTGATCGGCGTGCCGACCGCCCCCATCCGTTCGGGATCAAACTGCGGATCGGCCTCCGGCAGTTTCGGCAACTGCCTCCATACGTCGGCTTGTTCGCGGTCCAGGAGCGGCAGAATGACCTCGTTGGGAATCCCGGGCATCTCGTTGTCGCCGTTGCGGACAGCCATTTCGATCTGCTGCGACCAGCCCGGCTTCCAACGGGCCCTGAGCACGGCGACGAGCGACTTCCGCTGCTCGTCGGAAAGGCCCATCCGCTGATCGAGCAGGGTGACGAAGGTGTAAACGCACGCCTCGCGCTCGATGCGCCCGGCGTTTTTGAACCTCGTCGAGGAAGTGCGCGGCGTCGGCCTGCGGCAGGTGCCGCACCACGCAGGCCGCCAGTTTGTCCGGAAAAACGTCGCACGAGGCGGGAATCG
The DNA here is from genome assembly GCA_963833105.1 of uncultured Planctomycetaceae bacterium. Classification (GTDB taxonomy): domain Bacteria; phylum Planctomycetota; class Planctomycetia; order Planctomycetales; family Planctomycetaceae; genus DASPSM01. The sequence goes on along the minus strand of CAWHWU010000013.1, from coordinate 364,910 downwards.
CTCCCCTCCCGGCGTCGCGCAGGCATTGCTCCAGATCGGCCTTGATTGCGCGCATTCGATCGTTCGTCGGCGCAGACTCGCTTCACGAAGCGCAGCTCGACGGGCAACTGCGCCAAGAACAGCAATCCGACATCCTGCTGCGGCTGGAACACGACGATCTGACGGTGGGGGGCGTTGGCGTTCGGGATCGCAAGGACTTTCGCCACGACGGGAGCCTCGGGCGGACTTTCGGTGATCCAGATCTCGCCGTTGACCACACGGTGCGTGAGTTCCAGGCGTCCCAGGACTTCTTTCAGGGCCGCGCTCAGGGGAATGCCGTCGATGTCGGCCGAGATCGGCGTGCTGGCATCGACCCGGGCCCGTTTCAATCCGCCCGGATCGAGTTTGAAGGGCAGGCGGTATTTCTTGGACAGGAACTTCGCGAACTCTGCCAGCGGCAGGATTTCGACGTGAAAGGCCGTTTTCGACCGCAGCGCGCGCATCGCCGTCACGTCGGGGGCCTCAGGCGGCTCGACAGTCTTGGCATTCTTGGCGGGCGGCGCGAAGGTCTCGGTCTTTTGCTGGGCGAAGAGGAGACCGCCGGCCGTCAGGGCAAGACAGGCGCAGACGGCAGCCACTCGCTCGCGTCCCGACGCAAGACGCATTGCACCCTCCCGGGAAAGACGCAGGGAGCCTCGTTGAGGTGCTAATACTTTACCAGGACGACCTGAGTTCCTGTCAACGTCGCACGGCCCTGTTAGAGTCTCGCCGCGTGCAATTCGAACGAGCGAATCGCTCATGAATCACTGCTGCAAAATCGATCCAGAAGAACATCGTTCCGCGGGAAAAAAAAGGGGGAAATAAAGGGGGACGGAAATCATTTCCGCAGACACCTACTCTGCCTTCAAAACGGCATTTTCTCTGCCGAGAAGTGGACGACGCCGAAATCGCGCGGCGTGTGAAACTGCGGCATCTTCTCGGTTCCGGGTGCCCACTGGCTGAATTGTTCGTTCGTCTTGCCGCCGCACCGGTTGAGGTTCAGCCGCCACACGTCGCCCGGCTTGGGGAAGACTTTCGGCAGGGAACGCCGGTACGCCTTGAAGGGAATGGCCACTTCGAGGGTCCATGAGTCGTCCTGGTCGGCGTCGTTGTTGAGCGTTCCATTGACGTGCGTGGCGATCCGCAGGCCCTCGGCGTTCCAGCCGGGTCGCCGCTCGCTTCCCGGACCGTGGGGATGAAAGTCGTCGTAGACAGCCCCGTTGACGTTCATTTCGAGATTGAAATAGGCGTCCGGTCGATTCCGCTCCGGGCCGGCAAAGACTTCGACGCAGTCGTCGAGCCAGACGGACGTATCGTGTTTGGTCCGCTCGGCCGAAATGTGGGCGTCCTGACAGAGAAAAGCCACATAGAGGTATTCGTCGTCCCAGAGCATCTTGGCGACTGTCTGTTCTTGCTTGCCCGATTTCCACCAGGCGAAGCGAAACGGGCCGACGCTGGGAGCGGCAAACCAGGCCGGTTCGTCGAGCCGGCCGTCGATCGTGATCGGCGTGCCCGCGCGATAAATCGTGTACGACGGGCGATCATCGGCAATCGCCGGCCGCCCGGCCATCACGAGACAAACCAGCGAGGCGAGAACACGGCTGCATCGGCGCATGGAGAACTCCGCAAAAAGGAGGGGTCAGGGGTTAGGGGTCAGGGAAAAGCATTGAAAGGCTTCGCCTTTTTGGGTTACTGACCCCTGGCCTCTGATCCCTGGCCCCTCGCGGCAGTATGCAACTCGACGCAGAGTCTCTGCAACCGGTTGGCGACGCCGGCGGTCCAAGACGGCGGGTTTTTGCTTGTTATCGCGGAACGAGAGACTACGATGGACCTCGCAATTCGTCCTGATCCCGAGGCTCCAAACGAGGTCGACACCATGTGTAAACCGGTTCTTTGCTCTGCGCTTGTAGCAGGGGCCCTTTTGACCGCCGTGCCGCGTGCAGCCTTTGCGCAAGCCACGACGAACTTTCCCGTGATCGGCACGATTCATCGCAACGATCCGCAGTTGGACGAGTTGATTCCGAAAGACGCGAAGATCGAAGTCCTCAGCTCTCGCTTCAAATGGGCCGAGGGACCGGTGTGGGTCAAAGACGGCGGATTTTTGCTGTTTTCCGACGTCATCGCCAACCAGGTGATGAAGTGGAAGGAAGGCGAAGGCGTCAGCGTCTATCTTCGTCCGTCGGGTTACACCGGGCGTTATCCCTACAGCAAGGAGCCCGGCTCCAATGGCCTGACGCTCGATTCCAAGGGACGGCTCTGCTCATGCGAGCACGGCGACCGCCGGGTCTCCGTGCTGACCGTGGGGGGAGGCAAGCGGACCCTGGTCGACAACTATCAGGGAAAACGGCTCAACAGTCCCAACGACCTCTGCTTCAAATCGAACGGCGACCTGTATTTCACCGATCCGCCGTACGGCCTGCCGAAGCTGGCCGACGATCCGATGCGCGAACTCGATTTTTGCGGCGTTTACCGGTTGTCCCCCGATGGCAAGGTCACGCTCCTGACAAAGGAGATGACGCGACCGAACGGACTGGCCTTCTCTCCGGACGAAAAAATACTTTACGTGGCCCAGTCCGATCCGAAGGCGGCGGTCTGGATGTCGTTTCCGGTCCTCGACGACGGCACTCTGGGTCCGGGAAAGGTCTTCGCCGACGTCACTGAAAACGCAGGAAAAATGCCGGGGCTCCCCGATGGAATGAAAGTCGACGCCAAAGGGAACCTGTTCGCCACCGGTCCCGGCGGCTGCCACGTCTTCTCGCCGCAAGGCAAGCTGCTGGGGCGGATCGACACGGGCGAAAAGACGGCCAACTGTGCCTGGGGCAACGACGGCAGCACGCTCTACCTGTGCGCCGACATGTACATTTGCCGGGTCAAAACCACGACGAAGGGGGCTGGCTGGTGAGTTAGCGACCGTCGCGCAGCATCTCGTGGGCGGCGTTGCGGCCGCAGGCTCCGATCACGCCGCCGCCGGGATGGGCCGCGCTTCCGCAGAGGTACAGGCCTTCGATCGGCGTGCGGTAATCGCTGTATCCGGGGACGGGCCGCATGTTGAAGAGCTGATGCAGCGGCATGGCCCCCTGAAAGATGTTGCCGCCGGTCAGGCCGTAGATCCGTTCCAGGTCGAGCGGACTCAGCACCTGGCGATGCTCGATTGAAGCCGGGACGTTGTGCGCGTAGCGGGCGATTTCCGCGATGCAGCGATCGGCGAATTCCTCCTTGATCGAATCCCAGTTTCCCGATGCGAGCTTATAGGGCGCGTACTGCACGAACAGCGAGAGAATGTGCCGGCCCGGCGGGGCGATTGTGCGGTCGACCGACGTCGGAATCGTCATTTCCACGATGGGCCGCTGCGACGGCTGGCCGTATTTCGCGTCGTCATAGGCCCGCTCGAGATAATCGAGCGTGCAGCCGATATGGATCGTCCCGCGATGCTGCGGGCCGACTTCGTCCTTGCCGGGAAGACAGGTGAAATCGGGCAGCTCGCGGACGGCGAGGTTGATCTTCATGCTGGCGCTCGCATAGTCGATCCGCCGCACGGCGTCCAGAAACGGCGCCGGCAGCTCATGCGGTTCGAGCAATTTGTCAAACGTCAGGTGCGCGTTGACGTTCGAGGCGATGCGGCCGGCGGTGAAGTGCCGGCCATCCTCCAGTTCGACGCCCGTGACTTTTCCGGCGCAGACTTCGATTCTTCTGACCGGAGCTTCGGTCAGAATCTCAACTCCGCGTTCCGTTGCGGATTTGCCAATCGCGCTGCTCAACGCACCCATTCCGCCTTCGACATAACCCCAAACCCCGCGGGCTCCGCCGGCCGAACCCATCACGTGGTGCAACAGGACATACGCCGTGCCGGGGGCGGAGATCGGCTGGAACGTGCCGATAATCGCATCGGTCGCCAGCGTGGCCTTCAAGACGTCCGATTCGAACCGGCGGTCGAGGATCGTCCGGGCGGAGCCAGCCAAAAGTTCGAGCGCCTCGGGTAAGCGGTCGCCGAGCTTCTTGAAAGCCTGATACAACGAGAGCGATTGGCGGGCGTCGCGAAGGCGCTTTGAGAACGGGATCTTCCGCCAGTCCGCCGGCAAGGGGAGCACATCGGGAGGCGTCGCGCTTAGCACGGGTTCCAGGCAATCGGCGACTTGCTCTAAGAGCGCCTCGTAAGCCGGGTAATTGGCCGCGTCGCGTTCGGAGAATTTGGCAATTTCGCGACGGTTGAGTTCGCTGTCGCTTCCCATGAGAAGGTAGCGGCCATCCTCGAGCGGCGTAAAGGAGGACGGCGTTCGTTTGAGCACGCGGTAGCCGTGCCGCGCGAGTTCCAAATCGCGGACGATCTCGGGCAAGAGCAGGCTCACCACATAGGAAGCCGTCGATACCTTGTAGCCGGGCCAGAGCGGCTCCGTGACGCAGGCGCCGCCGATGAGCGAGCGGCGTTCGAGCACCAGCACTTTCCAGCCGGTCCGGGCCAGGTAATTCGCACAGACGAGGCCATTATGGCCCGCACCAATGACAATGCAGTCGTACTGTGTTTTAGGTTGGTCCACGTCGGCCGGCCGGCAGGCAGAGGGTTCCGTTTGAAAAAAAGGTCAGCGGATCATAAAGAAACGAGAAGCCCAATTGCCACTTCCAGCGGCCGCATCTCCTGAGCCGGGACCAGTGTGGACGAAACCGGCCGTTACGTCCTAACCTACGTTCCGGGAGACGACGCCCGCGCGTTGCGCGGCGGCGCGGGGCACAAAGGACTCGCATGACCTGGCTACGGTTGCGGAATATCAGTTTCAGTTACGGCGGGGCCAACGTCCTCGACGATGTGAGCCTGCAGATTGAGGCGGGCGAACGGATCGGCCTGTTGGGGCGAAATGGTGCGGGCAAGTCGACCTTGCTGAAAATCCTCCAGGGGGAGCTCCAGGCGGACTCCGGTTACATCGAGCGGCCTCCGGGTCTGGTCACCGCGCGACTCGTGCAAGAGGTCCCCAGCGGAGCGAACCACACGGTCTTTGACGAGGTCGCGGCCGGCTTGGGTCCGCAGGGGCTGCTGGTGGCACGGATGTTGGCCCTGACGTCGCTCGTGCGGTCGGTGGCCCACGCATCGCAAGCCGAACTGGACCAGTTGCACCACGAGCTCGATTCCGAAACCGCCTGGAAGGTGCAGCGGCAGATCGAAACGACGATTTCCCGGATGGGCCTCGATGCGACGGCCCAATTCGAGAGTCTGGCCTCGGGATTGAAGCGCCGCGTGCTGTTGGCGCAGACCCTCGTGTCGAAGCCGGATTTGCTGCTGCTGGACGAGCCCACCAATCACCTCGATCTCGAGTCGATTACCTGGCTCGAAGATTTTCTGCTCCGCGATTCGCGGACGCTGGTTTTCGTGACGCACGACCGCATCTTTTTGCAACGGCTGGCGACGCGGATCGTCGAGGTCGAACGAGGGCGGCTCTTTGACTGGACGTGTGATTACAACACCTTTCTGGCCCGCAAAGAGGCGGCTCTCGAGGCGGAATCGCAGCAGGAATCGCTCTTTGACAAGAAGCTGGCTCAGGAGGAGGTCTGGATTCGTCAGGGAGTGAAAGCTCGCCGTACCCGCAACGAGGGACGAGTGCGGGCCTTGGAGCGGATGCGCGAAGAACGCCGCAAGCGGCGCACGCAGATGGGCAATGTGCGGCTCCAGGTCCAGGACACCGAGCGATCCGGCAATATCGTGATTGGCGCCGAGGCCATCACCCACAGTTTTGGCGACACGTTGGTCCTGAATGGGGTCTCGACCACGATTTACCGCGGCGACAAGGTCGGCATCCTCGGCCCCAACGGCTGCGGCAAGACAACGCTGCTGCGGATCCTGCTCGGCGAGTTGCAGCCGGACCGCGGTTCGGTTCGCCTGGGCACCAACCTGCAAATTGCGTATTTCGACCAGCTTCGCGCCCAGCTCGACGAAGAGAAGTCGGCCGTGGAAAACGTGGCGGAGGGGAACGAGACGGTTCTCATCAACGGTCGGGCGCGACACGTGCTCGGCTACCTGCACGATTTCTTGTTTTCGGGCGAACGGGCGCGAAGCCTCGTGAAGTATCTCTCGGGAGGCGAGCGGAACCGCCTGCTGTTGGCGAAAATGTTCACTCGCCCCGCAAACTTGCTCGTCTTGGACGAGCCAACGAACGATCTCGACGCCGAAACGCTCGAATTGCTCGAAGCCTTGCTGGTCGATTTTCCCGGGACGGTCCTGCTCGTGAGCCACGATCGGGCGTTTCTCAACAATGTGGTCACGAGCACGCTGGTCTTCGAGCGGGATGGCCGCTTCAGAGAATACGTCGGCGGGTATGACGATTGGATGCGGCAACGAGCTCCCGAATCGGCGCCGGTTCGCCAGTTGGCCGGGAAAGTGACTGAGAAACCCGAACCCGCCCAGCCCCCGCGCGAGCGGGTCCGCAAGCTGAGTTACAAGGAAGAGCGCGAGCTGGAGGGTTTGCCGCAAGCCATCGAGACACTCGAAGCCGAACAGGTGGAACTCCACCAGAAGCTGGCCGAGCCGAATTTCTATCGCCAGGCCGGCTCAGAGATCAGCAAAGTGACCGATCGGCTGCAGGAGCTGCAGCAGCAATTGCACGACGCCTATGCGCGGTGGGAATCCCTGCTGAAGCAAAAAGAGGGCTGACACCGCGCCCGCCGTTTGGCTGCGGACTACTCGCGCTACGGCGCTTCGCTCAGACGACGCTCGGCAAGTCCCAGGGCGAACGGTACTCGCGCGAGAGCAACAGGCTAGCTTCGCGATCGGTGCCGAACGTCGCCGCTTCGGGATAGAACGTCACCTCGCGGCCCACGCGATAGGCGATGTTGCCGAGATGGCACAGCGCGCTCGAAACGTGGCCCGTTTCGATGTCGGCGGCGGGACGCGAACGGTTCTTGATGCAGTCGATGAAGTTCCGCAAATGGGCGATCGGCTGCTCGCTGCTGTCGGAGGCGATCGTCTCGGCCAGGTCGTAGACCTTCCAACCTCCTCGGTCGACGACAAGCGTTCCGGCCTCTCCGTAGAAGGCCGCCGCGGCACTACGGCCTTCCACGCCGTGAGTGCTCCACAAGCGGTGCTCCCACACGATCGTGGCCCGCGGATACGCATACTGCACGACTAGCGTATCGGGAGTTTCCTGATCATCGTCGAAATGAAAACGACCGCCCGAGGCCGAGATCCGTGTCGGCAAGCCGACGCCGAGGCCCCAGCGGGCGACGTCGAGCATGTGAGTGCCCCAGTTGCCCAGTTCGCCGGTTCCGTAATCCCAGAACCAGTGCCAGTTGTAATGGAACCGGTTGGCGTTGAACGCACGCAGCGGGGCCGGGCCGAGCCACAGATCGTAATCGACGCCGTCCGGTGGGACACTGTCCCGCTTGCGGCCGATCGGTTTGCGGCGATGGACGGTCCACGCCTTGGCGAGATGAACGGCGCCCAGTTTTCCGCTGCGGACGAAATCGACGGCCGACTGGAAGTGTGTGCCGCTGCGCTGCTGGAGACCGGACTGGACCACGCGGCCGGATCGCCGCGCGGCGGCCACCATCTGCTGCCCTTCTCGCACGTTATGCGAGACGGATTTCTCGACGTAGACATCTTTTCCGGCCTGGCAGGCCAGAATAGTCATCGGCGCGTGCCAATGGTCCGGGGTGGCGATGATGACGGCATCGATGGTCTGATCGTCCAGGATGCGGCGGAAGTCGGATTCCCAGCGGGGTGACTTCCCATGCACGTCGTTTGCGACGCTGGTCGCAGCCGGTCGCAGGCTTTCGTCGACATCGCAAAGGGCCACCACGTCAACGTCGGGAAGTCCCGCCAGATGGGCGGTCAAAGTCTTTCCCTGATTCCGCACGCCGATCGTCGCCACGCGGACTCGTTCGCCGGGGGTCGACTTTGAGCTCGCGACGGCGGTTGCACCGGCCAAAGCGACCATGCCCGCCGCCACGCCGGCCGCGTTCTTGGCGCTGGAACCCAAAAACTGGCGGCGGTTGACCGCGCGTTTGAGAAAGTCGTCGACGTTCATCCGCATCGTTCTTGGACAAGTTCCGCGAAAAGAGCCCGAACACCCAGCGCCACCTTATTTTACCACCGAGGGCCCTGCGGAGAAACGGCCAATCAATTGACTTGGCCCCGAAACCGTTGGAAATTGGGCCTCGAGTATCGTTAAAAAGGGCCGGAATGAAGCTTCAACCCTATCTTCGCGGATCGTTATGGGCGGGCGGCTTTTTAATCGTCATCCTGCTCGTGGCGGGTGCGCTCTGGCTCGCGCTGGCCGCGGCCGGCGATGTGGCGGGTAGCCAGGGTGCAAAAGGGGTGACGCTGGTTGCGCTCGTTTGTCTGGCGCTTGATCAAGTCGTTCTGGTGGTTTTGCTTGCCCTGATCGAACTTACCCGCCCTTCCAATAACGATCAGCCGAACCGGCAGCCCGCTGAGCGTCCACCCGCATGATCCGACCGGAGTCGACATCCGGCCCCTGCTGCGAATTCTGTTCGCGGTCCAGGGGGGCCCGGCAGGTCGGAACAATTTCATGAGTCCCATGCCAGCGGGCTCTTCCAGGCCTGCTTCAGCTCGGTCAATGAAGAGTCGATCAAGGGAATGTCGTTTCCGTCACTCACGCGGAATCGCCCCCCGTCTGTGACGCGGCCCAGTAGAACGACTGGCAGACCAGAAAAGATGGATGCAAACTCGCCGCGATGTTCCGGCGGCACTTCCAGCAAGAACCGCGTATTGCTTTCGGAAAACAAGAGTGTGGTCGCGTCGTCGAGCCCGGTCGCCTTTCGCAGCCGCGAGAGGTCCAATTCCAAACCGAGATCGCCCGCGAAGGCCATTTCGGCGGCCGCAACGGCCAGGCCCCCTTCGCTTAAATCGTGGCAGCTTCGTACGAGCCGCCTTGCGATCGCCTGATGAACGGCCTGAAAGATTCTCGGGGCCGCCGCCAGATCGACCTGTGGAGCCTCACCGCCCTCGAGGTCGTTGACGAGCGCAAAATGGCTGCCTCCCAACTCGGCTCGCGTCTCGCCGACGAGATAAATCAGATTGCCCGCTTCCTTGGCGTCCATCGTGACGGCCAGGGAAATATCGTCGATCTGACCCAGGGCACTAATCAGGAGCGAAGGCGGGATGGAAACGGTCTGCCGACGACCCGACGGCGTCGACGTACGAGAATTCGTTGTTCAGGCTGTCCTTGCCGCTGATGAACGGCGTGCCCAGCGCGACCGCCACGTCGTGGCAGCCGAGGGCGGCGCGCACGAGGCTGCCGAGCACTTCGGGCCGTTCGGTATTGCCCCAGCAGAAATTGTCGAGGATGGCGATGCGGGCGGGATCGGCTCCGACGGCGACGCAGTTGCGCACCGCCTCGTCGATGGCGGAGGCCGCCATCCAGTACGGATCGAAATCGCCATACCGCGGGTTCATGCCGCAGGCGACGACGATTCCGCGTATCGACCGCAGATCGGGCCGCACGACGGCGGCATCGCGAGGACCGTCGTTGTGCGCGCCGACCAGCGGCTTGACCACGCTGCCCGACTGGCACCTCGTGATCGTATTGGCGGATCACCCACTCCTTGCTGCCCACGTTGAGCGAGCCCAGGATCCGCAGGAGATCGTCGTCGTACCGCGGTTTTGCCGCGACTTTGAGCGGCCGCCGCGGAGCCGGAGCATACGTCGCTTCGCGGATGACCGGAGGACGGCCGTCGTGCAGAAAAGCCATCGAGAGGTCGGCCACCTGTTCGTCGTCGTATTTAAGTTCGAGCCGGCCGGTCCCGCTGAAGCGGCCGATCACCGTGGCTTCGACCCCTTCGGCCCGGCAGAGCTCGGAAAACGCGTCCCAATTGGCGGGCGGCACGGCCAGGACCATTCGTTCCTGGGCTTCGGAAATCCAAATCTCGGTATACGACAAGCCGGCGTATTTGAGCGGGGCCCGGTCGAGCCAGACTTCGGCTCCCGTTTCCTCGCCCATCTCGCCGACGGCGCTGGAGAATCCGCCGGCCCCGCAGTCGGTGACGGCGTGAATAGAGCCCCCGGTCGCGCGCCGTGCAGCAAGCACGTCGAGCAGCATTTTTTCGGTGATGGCGTTGCCGATCTGCACGGCGCCGCCCGACAGCGTTTCGCTCTCGCGGGTCAGTTCGGCCGAGGAAAACGTCGCGCCGTGAATGCCGTCGCGGCCGGTGCGGCCGCCGACGGCCACGATCAGATCGCCGGGCTGCACTCGTTTTTCGGTCTTGTCGGCCGGGATCAGGCCGACGTTGCCGCAGTAGACCAGCGGATTGCCCAGATAGCGGCTGTCGAAGATAGACCGCTCCGTTGACGGTCGGAATTCCCATGCGGTTGCCGTAATCCCGCACGCCGGCGACCACGCCCTTGGCAACGGTCCGCGGATGCAGCACGCCGGGCGGCAGCGATTCGTACGGCGTATCGGGCGGAGCGAAACAAAAGACGTCGGTGTTGCAGATCGGCTTGCGCCCCCAGCCCGGTGCCCAGCGGATCGCGGATCACGCCCCCGAGCCCCGTATTCGCGCCGCCGTAAGGCTCCAGGGCCGACGGATGGTTGTGCGTTTCGACCTTGAAACAGACGCACTGCTTTTCGTCGAATTGGACGACGCCGGCGTTGTCCTTGAACACGCTGACGCACCAATCGTCCGCCCCCAACCGTTCGCGAATGGTGCGGGTCGCCGCGAAGATGGTTTCCTTGAGCATGTTGCCGAACTGCACGTCGCGTGATTCGTCGCGGTAGTGAATTCGCCCGCCGAGCGTTTTATGCGAACAATGCTCGCTCCACGTTTGGGCGATCGTTTCCAGCTCGACGTCACTTGGATCGCGGTTCTGCTCGACAAAGTGCTGTCGAATCGTCTGCATCTCCACGAGGCTCAAGTAAAGCTGCCCCGTGCGGCTGAGGTCGGCCAGGTGCGAATCGTCCATCCCGCGGATCGGCACCGTCACCCGCTTGAAGCGGTAGACGCTGCCCAGCGACAGACTCTCCATCGCCAGCGGGCCCCAATGGACCTGCTCGATGGCGTCGTTCGCGAGCGCCCGGCGGGCAAGCTTTTCGAGGTCCGTCCGTGCCGCGGTTGAATTGACCCAGTATTTTCTGCAGGTGGAAACGGCCTCGACGGCCAGGCCCAGGTCGACCAGCGCAGCTCTTGGTGCTCTGGGCCACATTGTCGGTGACGCCCGGCTTGAACAGGACGTTGATCAAGCGGCGGCCATTGACGGCTTCGGGCCCGCTCGCATCACGGTCTGCACGGGCGACCGGATGCACGGTCATTGCTTCGACCACGGGATCGAGCAACAACCGCGCGGCCGCCCGTTCGATCTCAGGCTGCGCCCGGTCGCTTTGGATCAAAAACGACCGAGCCGACGCGATCTCTGTAATCGAGTCGGCATGCAGGTTCCGCGCCTCGTGCAGGATCCGCTCCCCTTCCCGATCGACTTGATCATGGGCCGGGCGGATTTCAATTTCCCAAAGCATCGTTTTGGTCACTCAGGCAGTCCGTGCGTGGCGAGTTCCTGAAGCTGGCCCATCCTACGTCTCTTGGCTGCGATGATTGATCACCCCGTCGCGGCTTTCCTTGGCCGAGCGCAACAACTCGGTCAGGGCCCGTTTATCTCGAGTTTCCAGGGCTCGCAAGAGATCGGCAAGCCGCACCGAGAAAGTCCGGACCCCGTCCTCGACCGCCTCGGCATTCGCCAGCAGGATCGCCGTCCACAAGTCCGGGTCCCCCGCGGCGATCCGTGTGGTGTCCTGAAATCCCCCCGCCGTCAGATGACGACTGCCGGCATCCAGCGTCGCGGCCAACGCGGCCGCCACCACGTGCGGCACGTGGCTCGTCTGGGCCAGCACTCGATCATGGTCGTCCGCCGACATCTCGACCACGGTAAGGCCCAGGAACCTCCAAAAAGCGCTCAGCCGGTCGACTTCGTGGCGAGGCGTCCCCGGCTCCGGTGTCATCACGCACACCCGGTTCTCGAATAGATGAGGATTCGCGTGCGCGCAGCCCTGTTTTTCGGAACCGGCAATCGGGTGTGAACCGATGAACGTCACGCCCGCCGGCAAGCCCTTGGAGAGCGGACCGCAAATCGCCTGTTTGACGCTGCCGGAATCGGTGATGAGTGCACCGCTTTTACAACTTCCCGCGGCTGTGCGGACGTCGTCGACAATGTGATCGACCGGCGTGCAAATCACGAGCAGGTCGCATTGCCGGGCCGCCTTCGCGAGGTCGGTCTCTGCGACGTCGATATGACCGCGAGCGGCTGCCGTTTCGAGGTTCGCCCCGGCCCGGCCGGAGCCGATGATCGGCCCCCGAAAACCGCGCGCCTTAAGGGCGGCCGCAATGGAGCAACCCATCAACCCGCAGCCGACGATTCCGATTGCTTGAAACGGCACCCCGGCGGCGGTGGTATGCGACATGGCGACCGCATTTTAGGGCTGGCCACCCCCGTTTTCCAGTGGCGGTTGCCCCGTTCCGTTTCCGTCGGTCCCCCCGTCCAATTCGCCGCCCGAGAGGTGGCGGTCCGCGTCTTGCGGTCGCGTCCCAAATGGCATTAACTGGAACAAAGGCCGCACGCGATACTGCCCGTCAGGCCCGTCAGCCAAACCTGCAAATGAGGAGGCCGTGTGATGAAGAGATTCTCCTGCTGGTTCCTCGCGTTGTCGTTTGTTCCCGCGGTCGCCTGGGGGGGCGAACTGCCGCAGGCGACTCCGCAACAGGTCCACATCGATCCGGCCGGTCTCGCACGGGCCGACAATATTGTGCGCGAAATGGTGGACAAAAAAGAGTACGCCGGCGCCGTCACCCTGGTCGCCCGCCACGGCAAAATCGTCGACTTCAAGGCGGTCGGCATGGCGGACATTGCCACGTCCCGCCCGATGAAGACCGATACGATCGTCCGCATTTATTCGATGACCAAGCCGATCACGACCGTCGCCGCCATGATTCTGTGGGAGGAAAACAAGCTGCGAGTCGACGATCCCGTGTCAAAGTACATTCCCGAAATGAAGAACCTCCGCGTCTACGTTGGGCCGAACGACGAAACGGTCCCCGCGCAGAGGGAAATCACCATCCGCGACCTAATGCGGCACACGGCCGGTTTTACGTATGGAGCCTTCAGCGATACGCCGGTCGACCACATGTACCGCGAGCAGAAACTCCTTTCGACCGCAACGTGCCGCTGACGGAATTCGTCGCCCGCCTCGCCAAGATCCCCCTGCTCTATCAGCCGGGCACGAAGTTCCATTACAGCGTCGCGGTCGACGTGCTGGGCCGGGTGGTCGAGGTCGCCTCCGGTGAGACACTGGACGTCTTTTTCGAAAAGCGGATTTTCAAGCCGCTCGACATGGTCGACACGGCGTTTTATGTGCCGGCCTCGAAGGTCGATCGCTTTGCGGCGAACTATGGCCCGGGACTGGTGATGATCGACGATCCCGCGAAAAGCGCCGTATCTCAAACCTCCCAAGTTCCTCTCTGGTGGAGGAGGCCTCGTGTCGACAGCTCGCGATTACGCCCGGTTTTGCCAGATGATGCTCAATGAGGGCGTGCTGGACAAAGCGAGTCTTCTGAAGCCGGCGACGGTGCACATGATGATCGTCAACCAACTCCCCGAGCAGGTCTCCGATGGAGATGCCGGCCGGGGCCCCGACCCCCAAAGGCCTCGGCTTCGGACTGGGCTTTGCCGTGCGGATGATGCCCGACTGGAAATCTTCGCGCCGCACGACGAGCCTTACACCCCGGTCGTCGAGTATTTTTGGGGTGGAGCGGCCAGCACCGGTTTTTCGATCTCCCCGAAGAACGACACGGTGGTGGTCGCCCTGACGCAGTTTATGCCCTATAAACCGACGCTTTCGCAGGCGTTTATCCCTGCCGTGGACCAGGCGGCCGCCCCGGATATTGACGAAAATCGCGAACTTTTGAGGGTTTTGAGGTGAAGAAAAAGCGGCGTCTCCCGCTGAGGGCAGGCCTGTTGAACCGGCAAAAACCACGATCCCGGCGCCTCGCGCCGGGATTTTTCTGTTTTTTCTGCGGCGTAAAAAAGGGGGTCGCCGCCACAGAAAAATCGAACACCGGTCGATTCCCAAAAAATCGGGCGCGTTTCCAACGCGACGATGCAAACGGGCGTAGAGCACCTTCGCACAGCACGGCGAGACCGATTTATTATTCCCATAAAAATAGCAAACAGATCTTGAACGACTCGCCTGAAATGGTTAGAATGCACGCTAGATTCAAATCGTATCGGGGCTGAAAACCGAAGCGGTTTCGCCCGTCGCCTTTCTGCTTGCCTGCGTTGTGCACGGATTCGTCCGCGACGTTCCCTCCCCACGGATGGGCCATTCGTTCTGTTCCCTCCGAATTCTTCGACTGCGATATTTTTTCCAGTTCCCCCTTGCCAAATGCCTACGTCTGTAGGTATCGTGTGCCTACACGTGTAGGTTTGACGCGGGCCTGGAGTGCGTCATGGTAAAAAAAGACTCTTTGCCGGCCTTGTCCGAAGGGCAACTCGAAATCCTCGACGTCGTCTGGAAGCGGGGTGAGGCGACGGTGGGAGACGTGTGGGCCGAACTGAGCGAACGCCGGCCGATTGCCCGCAACACGGTCCAAACGACGATCGTGCGGTTGGAGGACAAAGGCTGGCTGCGGCACCGGGCCGAGGGGAACACGTTCTACTATTGGGCCACCCAGCCGGCGCATACCGTCCGCCGGAACATGACGCGCCGCCTCGTCGACACAGTGTTTCACGGCTCGACGGAGGGGCTGCTGCTGGCCCTCTTGGAAAAGGAATCGCTCGCGCCGGACGAGGCGGAGCGGATCCGGGCGCTCATCGACCAGGCGACGAGGAGGCAGCCATGATTTTGTTCGGCTTTGTGAACACGATCGAAATGGTCGCGGGCTGGATGTTGCTGGTGACCGTCCCCCTCGCGGTTGCCGTGGTGGCCGGCCTCGTGCTCGCGGCAATCGCTTGCCGCGACCCGGCGACCCGCCACGCGATCCTGGCCGTCGCTCTTATCGCGGCCTGCGGATCGCCTTTTGGCGTCTGGTTCGCGCATCGGGCCGGCTGGACTCTGCTCACTCTGCCGCGGGCCATTTTTCGCCCCAATCCTCTAGTGCCGACGACCTCTCCGACGGTCGGCCGGGCTCAACACGCGGTTGGTCAACGGATCGAACGATCCGAATCATCGGATGTTGGGAAAATCCCACTTGGACCTGACAACTCGCCGACGGGCGTCGTGCAGTCCGAACGCCACGGTGAAACAGCGAGCGGGCGACTGCTTATCAAAAATCCCGCAGGCGTTTCCGCATCACAATCGGCCGACGGAGACCGATTCTCGGCGCTGGGGCCGCTGGCCGCGATCCTCGCCAAGGCAACCTGGGCGGTCGGACTGACTGTCTGTCTGGCGCGGATGATTCACGGCTGGTTGGTCGCGCAGCGACTTTGCCGAGAAGCGACTCCGCTCGAGCGAAGCCGATTTGCCGATTTAATCGAGCGAGTGGAAAAGCGATTCTCGCTCGGTCGACCGTTGCAAATCGCCGTCAGCGAACGAATCGGCACAGCCGCGGCGCTCGGAGGAGTCCAGCAGCGAATCGTTCTGCCGGCCCGCTACGTCACGCGACTTTCGCCGGAGGAACTCGAGTCGGTCCTAATCCACGAAACGGCTCATCTGGTCCGGCGCGACCATCGACTTGCGCTCGTGCAACGGCTCGCGGCGGCCGCTTACTGGCCTCATCCGCTCATTCACGTGCTCAATCGACAACTCGGGCGGGCCCGCGAAGAGTGCTGCGACAATTATGTGCTGCAACACTTCGATTCCCGCCGGTACGCGCAGCTTTTGCTGCGGCTCGCCGAGTGGCCCGCCGCCGCGATGCCGCCAGAGCCGACGCTCGCCTTCTTGAATCGCCGTTGGAAGTTGGAGGCTCGGATTGCCGGCCTCCTCGATGCGCGGCGCCAGAGCGCAGTTCGTCCCCGCCGGCGGCTCGTTCTCGTCGCCGGCACGGCCATCGGAGCGATTGTCTTGGCATCGGCCATGTTGCGACTGACGCAGGCCTCGGATAAACCGGCCGCGGCAGATGGGAACCCGCCGTCGATTCCGGCGGCGAGTCAGCCGACGGGACAGAATCCCGCATATTCTGCGGCCGGCGCACTGTTGCCGCCGCGGATGGACTTGCCCGGACATGCCAGCGTGCAATTGGGGAACTTGCGATTCCGCACCCAGGCGAGCGATCTGGCTTTCCTGCCCGACGGCAAAACGATCGTTTCGGCCTCGTGGCGGGACGGAATCAACTATTGGGATGTCGCCACGGGCCGCCGGCGGCTCCACGTCGCGGCCAAAGCCGACAAAATGCGGATGACCGCTGACCGCAAGCGGCTTGTGACGCAGGATACTTACGACCGCGAACGGACCTCGCTTCACGTCTGGGACGCGGCGGAAGGGAAGCACGTGACGGATATCAAATGGCCGCTGCCGAACCCCGTCGACTCCGAGACCCTGCAGGCCCTCACGCCCGACGGGACGGCCGCGATTCTCTCCGACCGGGAGGGCCAGATCAGCATCCGCGATCTGGCAAGCGGGCGCGTGCTCAAGCAGCGAGCGCTGTCGCCGAGCGAGGTGGAACACGTCGCGGTCTCGCCCGACGGTGCGCTCTTGGCGATTGCCTCGGACAGCAATGATCTTTTCCTCTGGGAATGGCAGTCGGCAAATCCGCCGATCGCGCTTGGTCCGCGCCGCCGGTACGCAGGCGTGGCCTTCTCGGCGGACGGAAAGCGGTTGGCGGCCGGTGGCGACACGAAAGACGAGGTGTGGATTTTCAACCTGGCAACGCACGAGATCGAGCGGAGTCTCACCGACCCGAAAGAGTGGCCGATGCTCGTCGGCGATCTGGCTTTTACGCCGGACGGCAAATGGCTCGCTGCAGCAAACTGGATTGGGCGGGCGCACGATTTCACGGCCGGCATTCTCGTCTGGGACGTCGAGACCGGCTCACTCAAGCACCGCTTTACGGTCTCGGGAGCGCAGCCGAGGCGAGTGGCGTTGTCCGCCGACGGGAAACTCCTCGCGGCACCCATGGGGGAGACTTTGCACGTTTGGAGTCTCGAGACAGGTCAAACCGTCGGCGGCCAAACGACGGGACACACGGCTGAGGTCTGCGCCGTTTGTTTTTCGCCGAAAGGTGAGCGGATCGTCACGGCGAGCGACGACGGCACCGCCCGCATCTGGGACGCAGTCAAAGGGCGTGAGCTGCATCGGCTCGACCACGGAGGAAAGTTTGTCCGCGCCGCGGCGGTATCGCCCGACGGAACTCTCGTCGCCACCTCGGGGCTCGACGACAAAGTCGCCCTCTGGCAGATGGAGACGGGGAAACAGATTCACGCGCTTCAGGGGCACGGCTTCGTCGGCGGCTGGCGGGCGCTTCAATTCTCGCCGGACGGTTCCGTGCTCTCCTCCTGGGGCGACGACAACAACCTCCGCGTGTGGGATGTCGCGACCGGCCAACTCAAGCGAGCGTTTGCCTTGAAGCGCAGCGGAACGCGCGACAGCGATGCCGACCGTGAGAATACGCGGCGGGGCGACCACCTCGCCTGGTTTGAGGAACAGTGCCAGGGCGGTTGTTTCCGAAACGGCGGAAACCAGCTCGTACTGGCGGCGCAATCGGTACTGGATTTTCGACACGGCGACTGGTCGCGAAATCGGCTCGCATACGGGACCGTTGGTTTCGAAATTGGAAGGGGACCAGCGGATGCGGGCGCCGATTTCGGCCATTATCTGTTCGGAATCGGACGACCGGCTGCTAATGAGCAGCGACGCGTCTGTTCGGTCCAGGCATTTGCCGTCCGGCGGATGGACGAGCGAGCCTGTCGGTTCCGGAAAAGTGGTCGAACTCGCAGTCAGCACTGGCTTGCCATTCTGGTCGACGACAGTCGACGGCATCCGGGCGGACCCCATGGCCCTCTCGCCCGATGGCCGATTCGCGGTCGCCGGAATGGGTGGGTATCAGCAGGCGTCGATCGGCTTGTTCGACGGGAAGACGGGAACGCTTCTCCGAACGATCGAAGGCGCCCACCCGCTGCAAAGCAGCCATCGAGAAGCCTCGTTTTCTCCGGACGGCAACCGCCTGGCGGTCGCCCAACGCGACGGCACGGTGCTGATTTGGGATCTCGCGTGGCTGGGCTTGAAATCGCGTTAGAGGATTGAAAGAGGGAAACGTTCGGTGTCGTGCCGCGTCGCCGGCCGACACGCGCCGGCACGAGCGGTCCGATCTGGTCAGGTAAAGGCGGCCACGAGATCCAACAACGAGCGACAAACGTTCCGCCCGGCTGGTGCTCATGAGGGAATCGAACGCTCGGCTGCTATGGTTTTAGCGTTGATTTCTTCGGTTTTGTGCGCTCCTTGAACTTGGCGGGCCACTCCCGAAACAATTCGTCATTCTGCAGCCGGTCTTCGATCGTTTTCGAGCTCCAATTCGTGGGATACGTATCGATGACACGTTGGAATTGCACCCATGCGGGCTCAAACAGGTCTTCCGCCTTATGGCGTGCCAGCGCCGGACACAGAACTTTCAGTTGCTCGGAGCGTTTTGGTTCGAGGTATTTTGAGCGCAACAACATGGCGAGGCCCGTATAAAACTGCGCCACCGTGATGCGCGCACCCTCTTGGTCGATCGCACCCTGAGCGAGTTGCTCTGCCATGGTCGCCCCGATGCGGATCACGTCGTCCAGCGGTCTCTTCATCGATTTTTCAAAATCCGCGATGGGGACCTGCTGCGTGGCCCTCTCATCCGCAAGGACGCGGAATGCCAATGCCAGGGTATAGACGCTGTTGTTCAAGTATTTGAAATGGCCGACTTGAGACTCGTCGTATCGTTCGACGTACTCCCATTGCGGCCACAACTCGCCAATCTCGTCGGCGAACGTCTTCTGCCCCACTCCCTTTTCCCATTGGAGATAGGCTAACTCGGTCCTGCTCAGCAACAACATGTTCCACGCCGCGGCCCCACGGGGAGTGGCCTTGATCGCATACCCCGCGTGCCGAATGGCCTCCTCGTAATCCTGGGCGTTGGCCCCTCCGGGGCGGGCGGACCACATCCGTGAGGCGAGCAACAACTGCGCGATCGAATAGGCGTCCGCCGAATCCGACTCGAGAATCGTCTCCAACTTGAGCTGCGCACGGCTGCCCTCATCAGTGTTCCGCTTTTTGCGATCGATTGCGTCGCGGAGCACCATTACGACGTCGTAGATTTTGGGGCGTTTTCCGGGCTGGGAGTCCCACAACCCGGCAAAGGCCCTGGTGACCCGCTCCAAGCTTTCGATCCGCGACAATTCGATTTCGGTGGGGTTCATGAGAAATATCGAATTCACCATCTCCGTCACACGAACCTCGACGAATCGCGTCATGGCCACGTTAGCGGCACCCACGGATGCGAGCGCCTCATAGGCGGTCTTCTGGTCAGCGGGGACCGCCGCGAATCGCGCTGTGAAGCAATCGTCCGCAATATGCGTCATATCCGATGAGAGGCGGCCCATCGAAAGTTTCGTCTCACCCGCGAACTGATCGAACTTTGTGGTATACGCGCTGGCCGCCCGCTCGTCAGTGGCAAGCTGTGTCCTCAGATTCTTTATGTCGTCGCGCAAAGCCTGAGTGTCCTTCTTTTCGTCGGTGCTCATCGCGACGCGGTCATTGTGATGCTCGTCGTGCAGGGCCTGAGTGGCTTTTTCAAGTGCGTTCACTTTTTCTACGTACGTCCCGATGCCCACTACGAGCGCGGCCAATGCAAGTACGCCTGCAACGTGCGGAAGGTACTTGAGACGCGAACCGAGGTCGGGTTTCGGGGTGCGCAGATCCTGCCCGGCAGCAGCGGGTCGTTCATTGGCGGCCTGAGGTTCATCCGATTCGGATGCCATGACGGGGCTCTCCTTAAACGAAAAAGAGGCATCTTTTGGCAAACTGCCGGCTTGTCCCCGGGGAAACAAGCATTGATCTTTGACCGAACAGGCCGGCAGCTTACTGCACGTTTTGTAAGCGTCGATCACGTAGTGCGGGCGCAACGGCGCAAATCAGCGTCGGAACAGAAGGCGTAGCATTTGGCTCGAGCGTGCGATGTCCGCTACGTCTGAACGAGGACATCAATTGCCGCGAAGCTCAGTCGATCGTTGTCTTCACTGAGCCTCCAATCAAAAGCGCGACGACAAAACGAGCGGCGCGTGAGATGAGGCTTGAAGGCAAGCAACGCTTGACCGCGCAGCCACGATGACGCGCTGGAAAAGCGAAGTCAAGAAAAAAAAGCGATTGCGCGTCCGTTTGCGGGAAAGGCCGTTGGTCGCGTCGGCGGAGCTCGCCAGTCTCGCCCAGCGATCGCATCCACTCGCTCGCGACGGCTGGGTTGCGAGCGATGGCCGTGCTCGAATGCTATTTCCCGGGCGTGCCCTTGAGTTGCCGCAGATACTCGTTGGTGACGTCGATCGTGCGGACGCCGTTGGGGAGCTCGAACTCGAATTGGTGGTCGTCGAGCGGGGCGTTGATCACGATGTCGAGGAAGTCGAGCTCGGCGATGACCTCGGTCTCTTCGGGGTCTTTGTGCTTTTTCAAAAAGTCGATGCGCCGGGGGAAGAGGATGCCGGGCTCCAGGTAGATGCGGACGCTGTCGGGAATGTGGGAGGTTTGGCGGTTTCCGATATTGGCCTTGAACGTCTGGAGGGTGGCCTCGCTCCAGGAGCCACCGATCACGGTGAAGTTTTTCCCGTTCACCTTTTCTTGCGAAAGGGAATCGAATTTCATCGACCGCTCGAGCGAGGCCAAGAGGGCGGGGAGACCGCCCAATCCCAATTCGAGTGCCAACAGGTTGCCGGTCCCCGCCGATTTCGACGCGTTGAGGATTTGGCGGACGTCACGGCGTGTCACCCGCATCTGGCTGCCGATCTGGTGCCGGGCCCACAGGATCGTGCCGTCGCAGACTTCCAGGAACGAGCCTTCGAGAACCTCCTCGGACGAGTCGGGTAAAACCTTCAATTCCAATTTCAGCCGTAGATCGGTCCCCTGGACGTAAGTCCCTTCCAGCCGGAACCTTCGCTCGCCGATCGCGACTCGCTCGATAATCCGCGATTTGATGGAGCGGACGCCGGGTGCGGTGAGTTTCTCACGCGCGGTGCGGAGCGTATTGAGCGGATCGCCGCTGGCCGGCGGAGCTTTGGCGGCGGCGGCAGGTGGAGCAACCGGAGGGGCGGCTGGGACGGGTGCGGCTCCAGCCGGCTTTGGGGCTTCGGCACAGATTGCCCAAGGTCCGCCTAACCACAGGTTTCCCAGGACGACGGCCATTGCCACTGTAAAAGTCGGATGAGTTTTCATGTTCTTCGGAAAGTATGGGATTTACCAAAGATTCCGGCACCGCCATTCCGAAAAGAGAAGAGTCCACCGTCCATGTTGTGCCGTCGTCCCGGATCAAGCCGTGAAGGCGCCGACGCATTGTAGTCCTTTCGGACGATGGGTCGACGGCAGTTCGATTCGCGACGTGCCCGGTTGAGAGAGACAGGGGAAAGGGTCGTGATGAAGTATTACTTCCTGGCGTTGGGAACGCTTTTCTTGGTGTGCGTCGGCTGCTCGTTAGACGGCCGATACATTCTCGACAACGGCAACGAGAAGGGGGTGTATAACGCACCTCCGGCCGAACGAATGCTGCGTCCCGGACCGATGGTGGACGGGCCCGGCCCCGGCGTGATGCCGATGATGGCCAACCCGGCGCCGCCGGCTCCGATCCTCAAGGTGACGCAGATCCGCTTTGTGGGACCGACCGGCATGCAGATCGGTTGGCAAATCCCCAACGGATTCGCCGAGAACCAGAAGACGGCTCCTGCCCGCAAGAACTTCATGCAGGGAGGCACGTATCGCCTCAAGCTGACACATATTCCCGGCGCCGGCCGCGAGGGCCTGACGCTGTATCCGACGTTGCAGGTCTATCCGGCCAGTCCGATGACCGACGCCTACCTGTCGCATGACACGGTTCCCATCGAAGTGACGGACGAGGACCTCGACCAGGTTCAGAGCAACAACTTCGTCACCAAGGTGATTTACCTGCCCGATCCGCGGTACCAGGAACTGGCCGTGGCCGGCGTCGAGACTCTCGTGTCGACGCGGCTCGAGCCGGGTGTCGATCCGGTGGCGGAAGCCAATCGCCGCGGCACGATCCTGGCGGTCTTCCGGATGGGCAACATGGACATGGAGATGCCCAACGGTATGGCGGCCGGAATGGCCGGCTACGGCGGCGTCAACCAGGTCGTGTACCTTGACGGCGAGAAGCAGGAATTTGCCGAGCCGTTGCCGATCTCTGCTCTCGACGCGGGATTGTCGGCCGTGCCGGCCGCGATGATCGCCGCCGGCTACGGTTACCCGGGAATGGCGACTCCACCGGTCTGGGGTTACCCGATGACGGGGACGCCGATCGGCCTGCCGGGACCTCCGCACATTCCGTTCGGTGCCGACGCGAGCCTGAAGTCTCACACGATTCGCAACCTGACTGTGAACAATATGCCGAGCCCGGTCGATCACGTGCTGATCGATGTCAAACAGAACCCGGGCTTCAGTGTGCCGCCTCCGGTCAAGCACATCACCTACACGGAGGACCATCCGGTCTATCGTGAAGGAGAAGTGGTGTATCCCAAGTGGGCTTTGCCGGAAGGAGGAGCAGCAGGAGGCGGGAACTCTCCGCCGGGAGCGCCGATGGGTGCACCCGCGATGCCCCCGTCGCCTGATCCGCAAGGAATGCCTCAACGGTAAGGCAAGGAACTGGCCGACCTCGCGGAGCGACGTGCAGACGTCGCTCCGCGAGCGGCGTATCCAGAAACCCATCAGCAACACAATTCTCCCGGTGCGATTGAGTTCCAGGTCCCCCCCGCTTCGACCCGCCTCGCTCAACGCACAGAACGATCGTGACAACAAGTCGACTCGCCTCAGGCGGGTCAAGGAGCGCGGCCGTGGCCCACGGGTGGGGGATCGACTTCGTCAGGCCCTGGCGTCACGCGGGACTCGTCTCGGCCCTCTTGCCGGCGGCCCTCTTTTGGGGCCTGTCTCTGTCGCCCGCAGTCGCTCAAGAGAACCGCTACGTCCCCTTTGACCAGAACGCTCCCGTCGGACGCGTCGGCCTGTGGGTCGGGCAGATGGGGAAAGGGCTGGCGGGCGTCCTGCAGTCGGTGCAGGTTTCTCTGCCGTCCAAGGGAAAGGTGACCGTTTACAACGGCGGCCGCGAAACGGGAATCGATCTGGGTTCACCGGCCCAGTTCAACGTGGGGATCGGATTCGTCTATCGCCTGCGTCTTGCCGACATGCCGGAATTCCCCGGGATCGAGCTGTATCCGACGATCGAGATGATTGATCGGCTGCATCCTCCGCCGGGCCGGGCGCAGGATTTTCCAATTCCCATCCGCTTCACGGCCGAGGAAATCGAATCCGCAATTGACGGACGCCTGGTCACCAAGGTCGTCTACCTCGAGCAGCCGCAACTGGCGGTCACGGGGGATCTCACGCAGGCCATGTTGGCCCGCTTTCTGCCGCCCGATCGCAATTTGCTGATCGAGGCGGACCGCGCGGGGCGGCCGATGATCCTGGTGCGGATCGGCAGCCGGACCCCGGACGATTCACAAGCCGATGCGGCCTTTTTCTTGCCGCCGGCCCCGTTCCGCCTCGCGGAGCTGCACGCCCGCCCGAGCGAGGCCGATTCGGGCCATACCGTCGTGATCGACAAGGCGACGACCTTTACGCCGGCCGTGCCGCGTTCCGAAATCGAGCCGACCGACGCGATTCGCCGAGCGACGCGCCGCGGCTTGCTCGGTCCGACGCCGCCGCGTCCTTATTTCGCACTGGAACCCCCTGCTCCGCCCTGGGAACGTTATCCCGACGAATACCTGCTCGACGGCGGGGATCGCGGGTTGCCCGTGCATGAAACGCCGGGGCATCGCGAAGGCCTCGATACCGAGGATGCGGTTGCCGAATACGTCGATCACGCGGGCAATGCACACCTGCTGCCGACGAACCGAGTCGCGATCTATTCGCCGCGGTTCGGGTTTGTGGGAACGAAGACCGGTCTGGAGGCGGGCGTGACGGTCGCTCGCGCGGCGAGTGCCATCGACCTGACGCGTGGCGAAGGCGTGCGCAACCGGGTCGGCACCGTCGACCAGGAACAGCGGATGCCGTCGCTTAGCGTGCGCGTGCGATCGCGGGCCAGCGGATTCGACACCGAGGCCGGCCAGATGGGCGTCAACCAGCAGACGATCTTGAGCCAGAACACGGAACTGGCCGGTTCGCTCGAAGGTGTCCAGAACCAGGTCGCCCCCGAAATGCGGCAGTCCGACCGGGCGCGAATCGCTCGCGAACGGCAGGCGGCCATCGCCTGGACGCGGAACGAATTTCCCGTCATTGCCGCTTCTCTCGAGGGTGCGCAACAGGTCGTCGTCAAGTTCGTGGCCAGCGAGCTGGTCGGCATCGAGGACCGGCGCAAGCCCGGTCGCTTGGAGATCGTGAAGCTCGCCGACAAGCAGATTGCCCAGCCGGGGGAAATCGTCAGCTTCCGCATCGAATACGAGAACATCGGCGATCGCGAGCTCAAGGACGTGCGGATCATCGACAACCTCACGCCGCGGTTGGAATACGTCGCCGACAGCGCCAGCTCCAGCCGGCCGGCCGCGCTCAGCGTGACCGACAACGGCGAAGGAAGCGTCATCCTGAGCTGGTCGCTCAAAGAGCCGCTCAAAGGCAAGACCAAGGGATTCGTCACCTTCAAATCGAGAGTGCGGTAAAGAGCGCCGGCAGATTCGACCGACTATTAAGGTAGGAATCACACGCTGCGGACGACCGACTCGGACAAGTCGATTGGCGCAATCATCGGATTCCCGCGAATCCGTAAACCCGCTTGGGAAGTAAAATTTCCAGGCGGGTTTTGCGTTGACGAGGCTGCGATTGTGCGATGAGGGGCCGGCTCCGGCCGCGACTTCCATTTGCATTGGCCCGACTCCCCATAGACAATGTGCGAAGTCGTCCCCGTCTCAAGGGCACATCATGCTGGCCACGCGACTGACCGAGATGCTCAATGTCCGGTACCCCATCATGCTGGCGGGGATGGCTGGAGTCTCGCTGGCGGAAGTCGTGGCCGCGGTGAGCGAAGCGGGGGGTTACGGCGTTCTGGGGGCCGGCAACATGAGCCCCGACGAGATCACCGACGAGCTCGCCCGCGTCCGCAGCCTGACCGACAAGCCTTTTGGCGTCGACCTGCTGCATGCGATCAACGACAACCCCGTCGAAGAGGTCAAGCGGATCATCGACGGTGGTGCGACGAGCTTTGCCGCCGGACTCGGCGTGCCCAAACGCGTGATGGGAATGTGTCACGAGGCGGGGCTCAAAGTGATCACGGTCACCGCCACGGTAAAACATGCCCGCATGGCGGCCGAGGCCGGCTGTGATTTGATCGTCGCCCAAGGTTCCGAAGCGGGGGGCCACACTGGCTCGGTCGGAGCGTTCGCCTTGTTGCCGCAAGCGGTCGACGCGGTCCCGATTCCCGTCGTCGCGGCAGGCGGGATCTTTGACGGTCGCGGCCTGGTGGCGGCCCTCGCCTTCGGCTGCGCGGGCGTCTGGATCGGCACGCGGTTTGTCGCCTCGCAAGAGGCCCGAGCGGCACAGGTCTACAAGAACGCGATCGTGAAGGCGAGCGAAAGCGACACGGTTGTCTCCCGCTGTTGGACGGGCAAGACGTTGCGGGCCCTGCGGAACGCCACGACGGAAGAATGGGAGCGCCATCCGCAGGACATTAAACCCTTCCCGCATCAAGCGGAATCGATGGCAGCCAAGGGTTTGCTCGGGTTTCTGTTTCCCGAAATGGCCGAGCGCGACCCCGAACACAACTGTTTTCCCGCCGGCCAAGGCTGCGGTGCCATCCACAAGGTGCAAACCTGCAAAGAAATCGTCGATGAAATCGTCGCGCAGGTCGAGACCATTTTGTCGCAGGGCCTCGTTCGCTCGACTCGCCAGCCGTAGGGCAAGCTGCCAGCTTGCCATCTTCCTTCGCAGCGGCGATGGATTAAACAGAAAATTATGCCGGTCTTAAAAGGCGCCCTGCACACCCACACCACCTGTTCCGATGGCCAGCTCACACCCACGGAACTGGTCGCCGCTTATCGAGAACTCGGTTTCCAGTTCGTCGCCATCACCGATCACGACCATCTCCTGCGGCCGGATTACTGGGAGACGTTGCCGCAAGACGAGACCGACTTCGTCGTCTTCAAAGGGGTCGAGCTGACGGTTTTTGAGCGAGGCTACGTGCACGTCGGGCAAATCCGCGGCGATCGCGAGACGCTCCACATCTTCAATCACCCGGCCGAGTACGATTTGCCCTTCGAAAAAGTGATCGCCGTCATCTCGGCCGTGGCGTCGCGCATGCCGATCGATTGTGTGGAAGTGACCAAAAAGGGCTTCTATACGCCGGAGTTCGACTTGCCGGAGATTCCGTACGCGAAAGTCGTTTCCGACGACGCCCACACGCGGGCCATGTGTGGTCGGTCGTGGATCACGGTCGACTCTCCACTGGAAAAGGACGCGATCCTGCGCGAAATTCGCGCAGGCCGGCTCACGAATTGGGTCCAAGGACGAGCCCTGCCGGCGCCCCTCCACCGACCTTGATCGCACGAGTCTCAATCATTGCGTCCAGACTCGCGTCGGACCGTGTTCGAATTGACTCCGCTTGCCGCATCTGATTCACTGTGTCCCAGTTGCCTGTCATTACCTTCACGTGAACGGTTCGAGCATGCCACGCGTGGCGATCTGCGCTGTCGCCCAGACGAAATACGTCCGCGATCGTTGGCAAGACCGCTTCCAGGGGATGTGCTGGGAAGTGGTGCACGAGGTCGTGCGCCAGACGCGGCTCGATCTCGCGGGCGATGAGATCGGCGCGGTGGTCAGCAACTCCGACGATTTTTTCGATTGCCGCACGATCTCGGACAACGCGATTACCGACGTTGTCGGCGCACACTACAAGGGGGAAGAGAAAGTCGCCCAGGACGGAGCCCAGGCTGTTTATTACGGGTACGCGACGGCCGCTTCGGGCAGTGCCGACGTCGTGTTGGTCGTCGGACACTCCAAGGAGAGCCAGGTTGGCGATCGCAACCTGATCACGCACGCGGCGTTTGACCCGTTTTACACGCGGCCGGTGGGCCTCGACTATTTGTCGGCCGCGGCACTTCAGGCGCAGGCGTTTATGCGACGCCATGACGTGACGGATGCCGAACTGGCCGAACTCGTCTCGCAACAGCGCGCCAAAGCCGCTCGCAATCCGCTCGCCAACGAGACGACTCCGATCACGCCGGCCGAGGCACTCGCCAGTCCCATGCTGGCCGATCCGATTCGGGCGGCGTACGTGTACCCCCCGTCCGACGGCGCGGTGGCTCTGATACTCGCAACCGAGAAGCGCGCAGGCCAACTAACCGATCGGCCGGTCTGGATCACCGGGCTCGGCTCGTGCATCGACAGTTTTTTTCTTGGCGATCGGGACCTGTCGGAATCGATAAGCTTACAGCGCGCGGCAGACCGGGCGTACCGGATGGCAGGCGTGGAAAAACCGGCGGCGGCGTTTGACGTGTCTGAGATCTCCGATCCCTACGCGCATCAGTTGCCGCTTTGGGCCTGCCAGCTCGGCTACACCAATACGCCGAAGCGTTGGTTAAAGGCAAACCTCGCCAGCGTGAATCCTTCCGGCGGCACTCTCGCCGGTACGCCGCAGACCACGAGCGGTCTGGCTCGCGCGGCCGAAGCCGCTTTGCAACTGCGGGGCGAAGCGGGCGCTCGCCAGATCAAGGGGGCCCGGCGTGCCCTCGCCCATGGAACAACTGGACCCGCCGGCCAGCAGCACACGGTGATCGTTCTGGAAACGTAGGACGCTTAAGCCCTGATTTTGGAATCTGTCGTGTCCCGTAAACATCGCCCTGTCGCCGTCGTCGGTCTCGGCCAAACGCGGCACTCGAGCCACCGCGAAGACGTCAACCAGACCGAGATGGTCCATGAGGCGGTCCGGGCGGCACTCGACGACGCCGGCATCACCTTGGACGAGGTCGACGCGGTCGTCACGGGCAACATGGAGATGTTCGAGGGGATCCATCAGCCCGACATGTGGCAAGTGTTGGGGAATGGGGCCTGGGGAAAACCGTGTTTGCGGGTCTCGACCGGCGGCACGACCGGAGCGACAGTGTTCTGTGCGGCCGACAACCTGGTCGCCTCCGGACTCCACGATGTGGTGCTCGCCATCGGCTTCGAGAAACAGCAAGAGGGTCACACGACGGGCGGCATCACGGCGATGGCCGATCCGCTCTGGGCACGGCATCTGCAAACGGGCGCCCTCACCGGTATGGCGGCCCTTGAAGTGATCAAGGAATTCGGTGCCGATCGGGCCCGCCGCGCGGCGATGAAATACCGCGTGATCATGGACATGCACGCCGCCCGCAATGCCAACGCCCACCGGTCGTTCCACCTCTCGTTCGACATGATCGACGATCAGATGAAGAAATCCCCGCCGCTTGTGGGTGAGCTGCAGGCTGATCCACATGTGTTCGCAGTCGGACGGAGCGGCGGCCCTGATTTTTGCCTCGCGCGAACGGGCCGAATCCATGCGCCGGCCGCCCGTTTGGGTGCAGGACCACGTCACCGTCCATCGTGAGGAGACGATGGCGATTGACGGTGTGAAGACCCGCGGCGTGGGAGGTCGCATCGAGGTGACGACCCAGCGATTCGCGGCCGAGCAACTCTTCGCGCGAAACGGCATTACCCGCCCGCGCGAGCAGATCGACGTCTTCGAGATGTACGATCCGAGCGCCTGGTGGGGAGTGAGCTGGCTCCGCGATTTCCTCATGCTCGAGGGGGATGAACATCTTCAGATGGTCGAGCGGGGCGACATCCAGATCGAAGGACGTTTTCCCGTCAATCCGTCCGGCGGCGTGACCGCTACGAATCCGATCGGCGCGACGGCCCTCTTGCGTCCGCTCGAAGCCGCCTTGCAGGTTCGCGGGGACGCCGGCGAACACCAGGTTCCACGCACCGTCCGCAAAGCATTGGCTTCCGGTTTCGGAGGAACTTTGTGGACCGTGTTGATGCTGTTGTCGAAGGACTTACCGGACTAGTGCCGGAACGAGAAACGACTTGATGTCTCCCATAAAACTTACCGACGAACTGGTGCATCACCCGCATATGGCCCGGTTTCCGCAGCGCTGGGCGACCGGTCCGGTGATGGGGCGATTCCTCAAGGCGCTTCGCGATGAGAAAAAGATCCTGGCGAACGTCTGTCCGAAGTGTGGCCGGTCACAGGTGCCGCCGCGCGAGGTGTGTGCCGTCTGCCGCGTCGCGGTGACCGAATTCGAGGAGGTCGGGCCGGGCGGCGTCCTGCGCAACTTTGACGTCGTTTATTACGCGAGTCCCGACCCCGTCACCGGCCACAGCCGCGAGGTCCCGTACGCGAGCGGTTACGTCGAGCTCGACGGCTGCAAAGGCGGAGCAACGCTATGGCACGAATTGAAGGAAACCGACATCTCCAAGCTACGCCGCGACGCCCGCGTGCGGGCTGTGTTCGAGGAGGATGGCAAACGCAAAGGGGCCACGAGCGATATCAAGTATTTTGAGATCGTCGAAGAGGAGCCCGGATCAACCGAGTCGGCCCCTCCGGCGACGGTTCACAATCGTCTAACTGCGCAGCCTTCCGATGCATTCGTGGTCAACGGCACGTTTGCGTTGCCCTATAACTATTTCGCCGGGCGGATCGGCAGTACCTGGCTGGTCGCGCTCCGAGACGAACAGAAGATTTACGGCGTGCGCCATCCGCGTACGGGAAAAGTCTTCGTGCCGCCGCGCCAGGTCGACGAACGGGACTTCACGCCGCTTACCGATTGGGTCGAGGTCGGGCCGCAGGGGACGGTCACGGGCTTCACGGTTGTTCGCTATGCCGAGCCCTATCAACCGCTGCCGATTCCGTACGCTCTGGCACTGATTCGCCTCGACGGGGCCGATACGGCTCTTACGCACGTCGTGCGGCAGCAGGATCTCGACCGACTGAAGGTCGGCGGACGTGTCCGCGCCGTTTTCGCGGAGAAGCGGACCGCCTCGATTCTGGATCTTGCCTGGTTCGAGCCGGTCTGAACGGGGCCATAAGGAACTGATCGAGTGGTCGACGGATTGGAATCCGGAACGTTCGACCGAGCCGTCGAGCGCCATCGGGCGGGGCGCCTGGAAGACGCCGAAATGCTCTATCGCCAAGTGCTCCCTTCGGACGCGCGTCATGCGGACGCCCTGCACTTGCGAGGCGTCGCGGCATTGCAACTCGGACGTTACGACGAGGCGCTTCAATTGATCGAAGACGCCATCGTCGTCAAGCCAGACGCGGCGGCTTACCGACTCAGCTTGGGACAAGTCCACTCGGCCAAATCACGGCTCCAGGAAGCCGTTGCTGCTTATCGGCAGGCGACCGAACTCGCGCCCGACCTGGCCGACGCCTGGTTCGGTTTGGGGATCGCTCTTCAAGCGGCCAATCGCCAGGAGGAAGCGATTGAGGCCTACCAGCGATTGGTTGCGCTCGAGCCAGACCACGTCGAGGGACTCCACAATCTCGCCAGCGCACTCGAGCTTTGCGGACACCTGGGCGAGGCCGTCGCGCTTTACCGACGCGCCTTGGAGCGGGAACCGGACCGCGCGGCGACGCACAACAATCTGAGTAGCGCACTCTATCGGTGCGGCCAATTGGAAGAGGCGATTGCCGCGGGCAGGCGGGCCTTGGCACTCGAACCCGATTCGACAATGGCCTGCAACAACCTGGGGTGCGCGTTGACGGCGGCTCGTCAACTTCCCGAGGCGGTCGACTTGCTTCGCCGGGCAATCGCCCTCCGGCCCGATTTTGCCGAGGCGTGGTACAACCTTGCGAGCACCCTCAAAGAACAAGGCAAATACAGCGAAGCGGCCGCCGCCTGCCGCCGCGCTCTGGCGCTGCGACCCGAACGCGTTGAAGCTCACGTCAATCTGGGAAATATCCTCCAGGCCGCTGGTCAACAGGAAGAGGCAATCGTCTGCTACCGCAGGGCGCTGGAGTTGCGGCCGAACGATGTCGAGGCGCTCAGCAACTTGGGGAACGCGCTGAGAAGTTCTCTGCAAATCGACGCGGCAATCGCCGCCTTTCGCAAGTGCATCATTTTGCGACCCGATTTTCACGTCGCCTATTGCAACCTGGGCAATGCGCTGAAAGACTCCGGCCGCATCGACGAAGCGATCCAATGCTTCCGCCGGGCCGTCGAGATTTGTCCGTCCGACGTCCTATCGCACAGCAATCTCGCGTATTCGGTTTATTATCATCCCGATTACGATTCGGCGGCGATTCTCGCCGAAAACCGGCGCTGGAGCGAGCTGCAGACGGCAAGACTCCACGTCGGTTCCCAGGCGCACGGCAACGACGCCGATCCCGAGCGGCGGTTGCGGATCGGTTACGTCGGCGCCGACTTCCGGGAACACTGCCAATCGCTGTTCACGATCCCCCTGCTCTCGCACCACGACCACGATCAGTTCGAGATCTATTGCTATGCGAACGTGCCGCGGCCGGACCGATTCACCGAGCGAGTGCGGAAATGCACAGACTGCTGGCGAGACACGGTCGGGTCGAGCGACGAGGACGTTGCTCGCCAAGTGCGATCGGATGGCATCGATATTCTGGTCGACCTCACGATGCACATGTCGAACGGCCGACCTCTCGTGATGGCGCGCATGCCGGCGCCGGTGCAGGTCGCGTATCTCGCCTATCCCGGAACCACCGGTTTGTCGGCCATAGATTACCGCCTCACGGATCCGTACCTCGATCCGCCAGGCGAAACCGATGACGACTCTGTTGAACAATCCGTCCGCTTGCCGGAAACGTTCTGGTGTTATGATCCCCTCGCGGAGCAACCGGTGCCCAACTCTCTGCCCGCCAATCGCAGGGGGCGGATCACTTTCGGCTGCCTCAACAATTTCTGTAAAGTGTCGGACGGCGCGTTGGCGATGTGGTCGCGAGTCCTTCACAGCGTGAACAATTCTCGCCTGGTCCTGTTATCACCATCGGGCGAACACCGCGAGTCGGTGCGGAATCGATTTCGCGACGCGGCAATCGATCCGGATAGGATCGAATTCGTGGAACATCGCCCGCGGTCCAAGTATCTCGACCTGTATCACGAGATCGACATGACGCTCGATACGCTTCCGTACAACGGCCACACGACGAGCCTCGACTCACTGTGGATGGGCGTGCCGGTTGTGACGTGCGTCGGCCGCACGGTCGTCGGTCGCGCGGGCTACAGCCAGTTGTCGAATCTCGGCCTCTCGGACCTGGTTGCCTGGAACGTCGACCAATTCGTATCAATCGCGTCGCGTTTGGCCGGCGATTTCCATCGCTTGTCCGAACTTCGCGCGACGCTGCGCGGCCGCATGGAACGCTCGCCGCTCATGGACGCGGAGCGCTTCACTCGCCACATAGAATCGGCCTATCGATTCCTGTGGCGGCAATGGTGCCAAGGACACACAGGAACACGATGAAATCCGATCTTTCAGGAACGATTAGCCTCGTCACGGGAGCGGCGCGCGGTATCGGGCAGGCGATCGCAGATCGTTTTGCCGCCAGCGGATCGACCGTCTATTACACCGATATCGATGGCCCGGAGGCCGTCGCCGCCGCGGCGCGGTTTCCCAGTTGTCGCGCAGCCACGCTCAACGTGACTGATGGCGAGGCGGTGCGGGCGCTCATCGCCCGCATCCAGCGGGAATGCGGCCGGTTGGATATCGTCGTCAACAACGCCGGCGTCAACACGCTCAAGGATCGTGTCACGATCGACGAGTTTTCTCGCGACGAATGGGATCGCGTGCTCAATGTCGATCTCAACGGCGTGTTCGAAGTCAGTCGGGCGGCCGCTCAGATCATGAAGAAGCAAGGCTCCGGGCGGATTATCAACATCGCCTCGATCGCCGGCCTCGTCCCTCTGCGGCTGCAATGCGCGTTTGTTGCCGCTAAGGCGGCCGTCGTCAATCTCACCAAAGTCATGGCGCTTGAGTTGGGGCCTTCCGGAATTCTGGTCAACGGCATCGCCCCCGGTTCGACGCTTACGGAAGGGACCAAAAAGCTGTTTTACGGAGAAGACGGAACGTTTCACTCGCGCGTGCAACAGATGCTCGACCATGTTCCGCTCGGACGGCCGGGGACCACGGACGAAATCGCAGTCGCCGCTCTGTTTCTGGCCGACCCGGAAAACACGTACATGAACGGGCACGTCCTGGTTGTCGACGGCGGCTGGATCGCCGGCTATCACCGCGAGTTCTGATCGTCTGAGCGCCGAACAGCGTGCCTCAGGGCGCCGACTCGACCCGCTCGTTCGAGGTGTCGACGCCGTCAACGGCCGGAGTCTCCGCCGGCTCCGGCTCCTTCTTGAAGATGAGTGACGCGACGACCGACAGAGCCAGGCACCCTCCCACCACGGCGAGGACGACGCCGTTTTTAATGGGGAAAATGTCGTCGAGCAGCATCTTCGCGCCGACGAAGGCCAGGATTGCGCTTAATCCGTACCGCAGATAGTGAAACGCGTCGAGCATCCCTGCCAAAGCGAAGTACAAGCTCCGCAACCCCACGACGGCAAAGGCGTTCGACGAATAGGCGAGGAAGGCGTCGGGCGAGCCGCCGGGCGGCCTGACCACAGCCACGACGGCGGGCACCGAATCGATCGCAAAGAGTAGATCGGTCGTGTTCACGACCCACAAGACGACGAACAGGGGAGTCATCATCAATCGGCCGTCGACGCGCGTGAAGAACCGGTCGCGCACGTAGTGCTCGGTGACCGGCAGAAACCGCCTTGAAAACCGCAAAAACATGTTCTTTTCCGGCTCATACTGTTCTTCACTCACCAACAGTTTGATCGCGGTGTAGATCAGCAGCGCGCCCATGGGGTAAAAGACCCAGTGCTGCCAGGCGACCAGCTTGACGCCGGCAATGATAAACACAGCCCGCATGACCAGGGCGCCGAAGATCCCCCACAAGAGCACCTTGTGCTGGTGGTGCCGCGGCACTTGGAAGTACGAGAAGATGATCAACACGACAAACAGGTTGTCGACGCTCAGCGCCTCTTCCGTTAAATAGCCGGTGATGTAGAGCAGCGCGTCCTCATGACCGCGGCGCAGATAGAGATAGCCCGCGAACAAAAACGAGAGGGCCACCCACACGGCCGAGCGGACCATCGCCTCGCGAACATGGATGATGTGAGCCTGCC
The DNA here is from genome assembly GCA_963833105.1 of uncultured Planctomycetaceae bacterium. Classification (GTDB taxonomy): domain Bacteria; phylum Planctomycetota; class Planctomycetia; order Planctomycetales; family Planctomycetaceae; genus DASPSM01. Next base: position 330,643 of record CAWHWU010000013.1, on the reverse strand, counting down.
GGCTAAAGACGCCCAGGTCGAAGGCAACGAGCAATGCAATCAAGACATTGAACGAAGCCCATTCGATGACCGTATGCGTCACGCCCGGTTCCCGTTGGCAGGTGTTGGTGGCAGGCGCATTCTAGTGAGTTCCGGCAGACGGTGAAGAGGGGCTTTTGTCGGCGGCAAGGTCAAAATAAAAGATGCGGCTGCTGTCGCTGTCGGAGCCCAGTTGCTTCCGGGTCAGAACGAGCTGACTGCCGACGAGCGTTTGCGTGCGAATGGAACCGTCCGGATTGGTGACGAGAAACTCGGCCGGATGCACGAAGACGATTGGAAGCTTGTTCTCCTTGGAGCGGGCCTGCACCATCCAATCGTTCGTTTTGGGACCGAACATCCCGCCGGAGGGGCAGATCAGAAAATCGGCCCCATTCTCGCGGAAGCGGTGGACAATCTTGGGGTCCCGGCGGTCGGCGCAGATCAGGATGCCGACATTCCCAAAGGGCGTCTTGTGAACGGACGAATCGTGCCCAGGCGTGTTCCGCGTGATCTCTTCGTCCAGGTTTTGTTTGTGGTATTTGCCGATCAAAGTTCCGTCAGGGCCGATAAAGACGGCCGTGTTGTAGCGCTTGTTGCCGTCGGCTTCGAGCATGCCCGCCACGAGATAAATCTTCAGCTCGCGGGCGAGGTTGGCCAGTCGCTGAAAATACGGCCCGTTGGGAATCGGTTCGCCGAGGGCCCGATATTTCGCCAGCGGCATCGTCAGGTCGTCGAAGGCGTACCCGTCCAGAAAACATTCCGTCGTGACAACCAGCCGCGCGCCGTGCCGGGCCGCTTCCCGAATCATGGGCTCGATGCGGCGAAAGTTCGCCTCTTTGTCCCCCCGGACCCACTTGAGCACGATCCCCGCCCCGTGGATTGTCTCTGATTTCTCAGCGGTCCGTGCGGTGGGTCCGATAAGAACGAAAACAGCGATCGCCAACAGTGAGCGTCGAATTTGCATGGTCTTGATCCTGCGAGTCACGTCCGACCGACCGCGAAGCGAGAGACCGCCGTCATTGTTTGCCGGCAGGCCGCCAAAATCGGGATCGCCTCTCGGTCGCGGCCCGACCGATTGCGAGAACGACCGGAGGCAGTAGACTTAGGCACTGACGTACGGCGGCATCTTGCGGAAATCGGCCAGGCTGAAGGCTAGCATAGGACCTCCGCAGACAGAAATAAACGGATGCGCCGTCGATGAAGGGGGAGAAACGGCTTCGGGACGAATCACGCTTCGGAGAGGTGGCAGAGTGGTCGATTGCACCGGTCTTGAAAACCGGAGTCTCCGCAAGGGGACCATGGGTTCGAATCCCATCCTCTCCGCCTGGAAAGAGCCGAGGCTCGTAAGTTGCGTGTTGTGAGAAACTTGCAAGCCTCGGTTTTTTTGATGCCCCCCACTTGTCCCGGTTTTGTCCCTTTCGGACGCCATCCAGCAATACTTTGAATTTTTGAAGAGCGAAAAGACGCGCGGCAAAAACTGTCGTCCGCTATCGGGGAGAATTGGCCACATTCGAAGCCTATTGCACCGGACGCAGCGTTCGTCGACTTCCCCAGGTCGCTCCATCCCTTCTCGACGCCTACCGTGCGGTGCGCGGCAAAACACACCATCCCAAGACCGTCTTTCACGAGTCGATCGTGATCAAACAACTCCTGCACTGGTCTAAAAGCCGTCAGCTTATCGGCGAGACCCCGCTGAAACACTACCGCGTTGCGAAGCCAACCAGCCGGCCGAAGCCAGCGCCGACGTTAGAGGAAGTGCAGCGCGTTCTCGCGCGGCGTCCCGTGAGCGGAGAATTGTCTTTGCCGTTTTGGCCAAAGACCTCCTGCGCCCTGAAATCAATGCGCTGTGCAGCTTTCGCGGCTTTTCAACGCGATCGAGGGACACATCGCAAAAATCGGCAAGAAGCCGCTCAATCTGGCTTACAAAGTCTCAGGACGCGCCCGATCGGCGTATCGTAGGCGCAGGATTCGTTCCCAAAAGTCCAGGCGAAATAGCTGCGCGAATGTCCGCCAGGCACGCTGATCGTCGATCCCGCGGCGTTCCTGCTCGGCGCAACTGCTCCATCGCGAGTTCCCCAAGACCATCGCTGTCCCAGGCCACGAAGTGCCAAGGCGTCTCAAGTTTCAAGGTCGCCGTGCATGCACGGTCGGACCGTGCAGAACGGATATCTGGCCAAAAAGGACCGCGCGGAAGCGGCAGATCCCACGTCTCGAATCCGTTCAGCTCCCATTTCTGGCAAAAGCGTTCGAAGTCGTCCGCGAATGCCACCGCCGCTGCGGAAGGTTGCTGGAGCAATGTGCCCAGCGGCTGCTGGGCGATGCGCACGATTGGCCGAAGTGGCAGCGACGGTCGCTCCCCCGGCCGAATCAACGTCCAGGTTTCCCGCAAGGCATTGCGCTGGGCAAGAAAACTCCGGAATGCATACGAGCCGCCCGGCTGCGTTGTTACGTGCAACTGAACGTCGTGGGCCTTTTCGAAGGCAGCTCGCGCCTCGCGGATATACTCGTCGGTCCAGCCAATCTCGCGACCGCGTTCCAGCCAGCTAGAATCAGGATTCGACTCCGGTGCTTCGAGCCCCTGGTATTGGATTAGCCGAGCGGTCGACCGCTCGGCGACCGCATCACCGGCGCCGACGCCGACGATCTGGAAACGGCGGCAGAGATCGGCGAAGTCATTCTCGGCTGCAACTCGGTCGGCTTCGAGGTTGAACGCAGAGGCGTCTCCGGTAGCGCCCGCGATACGCACGAAAAAGATTTCGTCGACCTCGCGCAGCCGTGCCTCTAACCACTTCGAATGAGTCGCAAAATACTTTGCCCAGAAGGGCTGCCAGACCGAAAACCCATGGACGGTGCCGTTCCGTTTCATCGCATGCCTCCATGCATGTCGCCGGCGAATTAGATCCGCAAAACGCCATTGTGCCGCTTCACCATCTGGATTGAAATGAGCTTGATCCAGGTCCGGAACAAGATCAATTCAATCAATTGAGTGAACGCCGATGTCAGTCGGTCGGCAAAGCAAAGCGTGGAGAGAGTTGGCAAGCTCCGAATTCGTCAATGACGGTGGCCGCGATGGGTTCGGGAGTGTCTTTTGAGTGTGCAGTACAGCTCGTCGGCCTCATGACCTTCGACTTCGACTTGGACCGTCGTGTGGCTGATGCCGAAGTGATGGCCCAGTTCATTGACGACCGACTTGAGAATCTGTTGGCCCTCGCGAATCGTCTGCTCGGCGACCAGGACGTGGCAGCTGCAAGCGATGACTCCCGGCCCCACCGTCCAGACATGAAGGTCGTGGACGTTCAGCACGCCGGGGACGCCGGAGATGGCCGTCTCGACTTTCGACATGTCGAGACCGACGGGCGTTCCTTCCAACAGAACGTTCATGCTCTCCTTCAGCACGCCCCAGGAACTCCACAAAATCAGTCCTCCGATCGCAAATGAGGCGATCGGATCCGCCAGCCGCGCATCGCTGACGACGACCGCAAGACCGGCCAGCACCACGCCGAAGGCCGAGAGTGCGTCTCCCACCATGTGCAGATAGGCCGAACGGATGTTGAGGTCGTGTGCCGCACTGGCGTGCAGCCAGCGGCCGATTGTCGCATTGACGGCGATCGCCACCCCGGCCACCCAGACCATCAGCCACCCGCTGACGGGTTCGGGATGGCGCCAACGTTCCACCGCCTCCCAAAAAATGAAGAGCGCAATCACCACCAGCGAGACGGCGTTCACGACCGCAGCCAGGATCCCGACGCGATGGTAGCCGTAAGTCATCCCGGTGTGAGAGGGCTTCTCGGCGATCCACACGGCGTACCAGGAGAAACCCAATGCGGCCGCGTCGGCAAAGTTGTGGCAGGCGTCGGAAAAAAGAGCCAGGCTGTGCGCGAAGTAAGCGGCAATGGCTTCGCCCACGACGAACGCGCCCGTCAGCACGAGCGCCGGCGCAGTTTGCCTGTGTCGCTGTGCGCAACCAAATCGTGCGCAGGGTCGTGCCCGTGCGGGTCGTGACTAGGGCTGGAACAGTCGTGTGCCATGCCGTCTCGAGTTCGGCCGAACCGTCAATTGTGGATCGGGCAATTGTGAGCGGGAGGAACGAACAAGATGCCCGCGGCAATCTTGGGGAATGCGCGGGCATCTTGGCTTACGAGGAGACGAGTTCGCCTCGCATGGTTTTATTTGACGGTTACCGGCCCATGGTCGTCGCAGTGCGACCCGTGCGGATGATGCAAGTGGCCGTTTACGAGATAGTCCACGTGGTCGCCGTGCGGAACAGCGGGATGTCCGCAATTCGGTCCATGCACGTGGCCGTCCGGGTGGCCGCCGCAATGATGATTCGGCGTGCACGCGTTTGGATTGGTGCCCCCCACCGACAATTTGTGTTCTTCGATCTTGCCATCGGTACACTGGTGATGCAGATGCCCATCGTGTAGGTAGTCGACGTGCCCCTGGTGCTCGATGGCCGTATGGCCGCAATTGGTCCCGTGCTTGTGAGGATGATTTTCGTGCACAGACGTCGCCATTTCGCTCTCCTTTGTCGTTCAAAGACGAGTTTTGAAGCCGCACAATTTAACGGACGCAGGCGATTCTCAAATCGAAATGGTCAGACCGCACTTGAGTTTTTCAATTGGCAAATTCTGGGCGGAATACATCGGCTATTCCTCTGCATGCGCCATCGCATTGGAAATCATTTCCGCCACGTGGCGATCGGCGAAGGAATAAAAAATGTGTTTACCTTCGCGCCGCTGCCGGACGATCCGCTCGCTGCGCAAGAGCTTCAAGCGTTGCGAGACGGCCGAAAGGCTGTCGCCCAGCCTGTCGGCAATCTCCGTAACGCACAAATCTCCCTCAGACAACATGGCCAGCATTTGCAACCGAGCCGTGTCGCCCAAAGCACGAAAGATCCCGGCCGCCTTCTCACAGGCGTCGCGGTCCACCTCGACCTTCGAGCGGCGGGCGCGATCGACCGGCAAACAGCGGGGATTACGCTTGAGCATGCGGAGCGATTCGCTAATCATTCATTTCATGAAGCGTGCAACTGTTGAACTTTATCGCGCAGCACCGTGGCCGTCAACCGGAGTTTTGCCAAGTATTGCGGTTCTTCACGCAATTGCGGTCCCTCATGTGTGTCGTCGGCGTCAAGCGGAGCGCGACCACATGAACGGACGCATCTGGGTTGCACTTTTGCCGAACTCAGATCAGCATCAGGGCTTCCTCAACCCAGTCGGTCTGACCTGTTACGTTTCGCGTTGCCACCAGCGCATCCGCCGGCACGTTTTGTGTCGCCGGAACAGGAAGGATCGACGTGCGCTTTCGACAGGCCATCCTCGCGGCGGCAATTTTCGGCTGCCTCGTCTGTGCTGGGCGCGCGAACCAATCGCCGTCCGCGGATTTCCGCGCTCGAGACTCATCCAGCGAGCAGGCTCCCCAACACGGGCAGATCCGCGATCCGTCCCGACGCGGAAACTCAGACGGCGGGCGGGCTGACGCATCGATCGTACGATCGCGAATTGTCTTGGCTGTCTATTGCGTCCTGATCGTCGGCGCGTCGCTTTTCGGCGGTTGGCTTCCGCGGCGACTGCAAATCTCACACACGCGAATGCAGGTGATCATCAGTGTGATCGCCGGCCTGATGTTGTCGATCGGCGTTTTTCACATGTTGCCGCACGCGATTGAGGAACTCGGCGAAGACGGCGCCGATCATGCGGCCTACAGCCTGATGGGCGGGCTCGTGGTGATGTTTCTCCTCTTGCGAATCTTTTCGTTTCACCAGCATTCACATTCGGGCCACCCGATCCCGAGCGATGCCCTGGGGCATGGGCAGCCGCATTCCGATCCGCGCAGCCACGTCTGCGATCATGATTCAGGTGAAGCGCACTCTCCGGGCCACTCCCACGCCACGCACTCACTGAGTTGGGTTGGCGTCTGTCTTGGGATGGGATTGCACACGCTGATCGACGGGCTCGCGCTCGGAGCCAGCGTCGAGGCAGACGCTCGACAAGGCGTCACCGGCCTCTTCGGGCTGGGAACCTTCCTGGCCGTCTTCCTGCATAAACCGCTCGATTCGGCGTCAATCACGTCCTTGATGGCAGTCGGCGGCTGGTCGTCGCGCTCGCAATCCTGGACCAATTCCGCCTTCGCCGTGCTTTGCCCGCTGGGAGCCGGGCTGTTCGTGCTGGGCGTTCACGAATTCTCAGGCTATCAATCAACGATCGTCGGCATGGCACTCGCCGCGTCGGCCGGAGTCTTTCTCTGCATCGCGCTAGCCGACCTGCTTCCCGAAATGGAATTTCATCGGCACAACCGCATTCAACTCACTACCGCACTATTTGCCGGTCTCGCCTTGGGCTGGGCCATTCACTTTCTTGAACCGGCCCATTCGCACGGTCACGAGCCCACAGAATCGTCAATTCAGGACAGAGACGGGCAGTGGGGAACAGGTAAGTTCCGTAGGTGAACCATCATGCGATTTCGTCGTCCGGGCACGATTCGCACGAGCGCACCGAGTTGCTCGACCGAGCGCTTGCCGACCTCCTTTAAAACGCCGCCGGCAACTTTTTGCTTCAGCTCGGAGGTTTGACGGATGCAAAAGGCCGATAGGCCGAGCTTTTCACGTTTGCGGCCGGAGCCGGAATCGTTCGTGGAATGCCGCGTATTGCCGTTTCCGGGAGTTGCATTCTATCTGAACGACATTTACGAAGCCTAGATTACAGTCACGGCCGGCGCGGTTGAGAAGCTCCGGCCTTGACGGATTTGGTCCCATGCCGGAAATGGTCTTCCTCGCGATTTCGCTGGCGTCGATTTATTCTATGGAAGTCTCGCGGGAGAAGGCGAGCTCGTGGTCGATGCTGGCCTAGCGCTTTTGCTGGTCGCGGCTCGATTTTTGTGAGGACCGCAGGATTCGCGCTCGTTCCGGCCGCCGTTGTTGCGGCATCCCTCCAGCTGAGACTTAAAGAACTAACGCGTTTTTCCTCGTCGTCGAGATACGATGAAGTAGACGACGGGTTCAGTACAGGCCGAGCGGCGGAGCCTTATCTTGCGGTGTTAAGAGGGCCGCGATGATCCTCGCCCGCCCGAACACCGGAAGTCTCGCGACCTACTCGCGAAACTCGTCAAGGTGTCGAAGTCGGTGAGGACGTTTTGGATTCCCCTCCATGTGCCATCAGTAGCCAATGTCTCATGCTTGGCGCATTCGCGTCAGGGGCGAAACTTCGCTTCAGCTCTTTTTTGTTTGATTGTGCTCGTTGTGGCTCCGATGCTCGTGAGTGATCTCGCCCGAGTACGCCTTTCCGTTGATGGTCACGTTAACATGGCCCTCGAGCTCATGCTCATCGTCAATCTTTGCTTTGATGTCCGGGTCGTTGGCGAGAATAAAACGAGAAGTTTTGCCGGGCGGATCGTCCTTTTGGGGTGATGGCTTCGCCACGTGCGGTCCTGTCTTGCCATCAATGGTCAGCTCGAGCACGACTTCTTTGGCATCGACGGGTGCGGCCTTCTGCAGATCGGAGGACAGGATATAGACACTGACCGCCTTGGTCTTAACGTCCAGGACGACCTCGGCGTGATATTCTTCCTCGCCCAGTTCGACAAGGTGACCGCCGTGCGGCCCCTCATCACCATGTTCATGCGGGGCCGGCGATTCCTTGACTCGTACGTCCTTGGGAATTGGTCGATAGCTCGCCTCGTTGAACCGGCAACCGGCTGAAAACGCGGATACACCGATCGCCCACACGGCGAGGACCAGGTGCTTCACTGTGTTGTCTTTGTTAAACGGCATTTTCGTCTCTGTTAAGCGGCCTGTCGTGAAATTCGGTCATCGCTGGACGTACTCCTCGGGGCTTTTGACTTTGTCGGGATTCTCCCGGGCCAGTTTCACAAATTCATTGATGCAGGGAGGGCAACAGAAGAGATACTTCTTGCCCCCGATGATCCAGGAGCAGGCGGGATTGGCTTTCGTTTGCGTGACCGGGCAAATCACATCGCCCCGTTTCGGTTTGAAGTCGTGGACGGACGAAAAGTTCTTGTACTTTTCGGAGGGCGTTATGCCGCCGTTGGCCGCAATGTCGGCGAGCGTGTATTTACCCTTGGGCGTCAGAAACAGGACGCGTTCATCCTGAGCGGCGGCTCGTTTGGGCATTGGGAGCGGGCCCGATTGTTCCGCAAGCTGTGGTTCCTCCCGAAAGGCCTGGCGAAGACGGCGTTGCGATTTCGAGATCAAGCCCACCAGGTCGTGAACGCCTTCCGTGTCGCCTTCCGCCAGTTCGTGCTCCAGAAGTTCCAGCCGGCTCTCAACGATCCGCGCCTTGGTGCGGTGGTATTCGCTCAGCGTTCCGGTTCGCAAATAGACGCCCACTTGCAGCTTGCGGATCCAATCCGCATAGATCGGAATCCAGTGCTCCGCCTGTTTGCGATTTCCGGTGAGAGCGGCTGACAACGTCTCCAGGTTGGCCGTCGTCACTTGTTCCAGCGCCTCTTGGGGAGCTGGATAGTACGTGTAGCACCCGACCAGACTGATCACGACCAGAATCGCCAGGGCGGCGGACCCCAAAACCGGTGCGGGAAGCGCGACATCGCGCCACACACGCCGCTCTGGTGTTTCCGGACGGGGTTGCTCGAGCCACGACTCGAGGCGGCACCTGCGGTCGAAGAGCCGTAACGCGATCCCCGCCACGAGGACCATCGCGAGGCACGAAGCCGCATACGCTTCGTGGATCTGCGTCTCGTCGCGGATCTTGTCCAGGACGCGCGTGGGCAGGTTCGCCGTGCCCATGGGGAAGGGCCGGCAGTAGACGTCAAAGGCATGCGTGTGGTCAGCCGCCTCGATCGCCGCCGGATACAGGGGCCTTTCGACGGCGTACGACAGGCCGAGAATGATTGCCAAGAGAAGCCCCAACCAGACGGCGGCTTTCCCCAGCCCGTACGACCGGTGCATCCACCAGACCAATCCCAAGTTCGTTCCCGCGCCGAGGGTCAGCAGGGTGAAGGCGGCGCCCACGGAGTTTCCATGTTGGAACATCGAGCCAAGCTGCGACATGGCCATCATCGGTGTCGCGTAGGCCGGCAGTGCGACGGCCGCCATCAACAGTGGCGCCCACGGGTTGCCATGACCCATCGCCCGCTGCAGCGAGCCCGCCGGCAAAACCCAACTCAGCAAGACGACGCCAAAGAGGCCCGCCAACAGGTACGGCAGGGCCGGTCCGGCGACTTCCCGCACGCCGACCAGCGCGACGGCCGCCATCCGGCGGATCCCCGGCGGGACGCGCGGCGGTGATTCTTCCGGGACGCTCGACTGAGGAAACAATCGGTCCCAAATGAGTCCGACGAACGTGACCACCACCAAAGTGCACAAGGCGAACGCGATGATGGTGCCAGGCTCGGACAGGGTCAGCCCGTAGAGCAACGACAGGGGATTAAACAGCGGAGCCGACAAGGCGAACGCCAGGATCGTGCCTCCGCTCAATCCGGCCCGCCGCATCTGCCGCACGACCGGAATCGCTCCGAGCGAACAAATGGGCAAGAGCATGCCGATCGCCCAGGCCTGCGGCAGGGCCCGCCAGGTCCCGTGGCCGAACAGTTTGCGCAGCTCTTCATGCGTGAAGAGCCGTCGGAAGACACCGGCAACCACCAAGCCGGTCAGGATGAACGGGGACGCCTGCAGCAGGGCCTGTGCGCCCCGCAAAAAGCCGCCCCATAAGAGCGATTCCAACATGGTCGTTTCTCCAATCGAATTGGAACGATGAGTGTGAATGTCCGGAGGAGTGGTCGTGCTCCCTGTGCTCCCCGCCGGCGGGTCTTTCGGGAAACAACTCGGCATTGCGATGGAGGATCTCGGCGATGGCATCGATGCGCACTGGCGATCTCGTCATGGGCCGCTTTCGCTGTTTCCTCGGATTTCGCAGCCCGCAGCCGCGTCACTTCCGCGGCGAGCTGCTTGCTCGCATCGTTGACGCGTTCCCATTCGGCGCGGCCCAAGTCGCTGTCGGCGGCCAGTTCGGGAAGCCAGCCGGCGATGTCGAGCGCCTCTCGGAATTGCACGGTAAGCGTCCCGGCCCCCGATTGTGCTCGCATTTTGAAAAGCTCGGCACACCGGTCTCGCAGGCTCTTCACGCCGCCGACGAGATCTTTTGGCTTATGCGGGGGGACATGGTGTTCCTGTTGTGCATAGGCCGAGCGGTCGCCGCTCTCTACGCCCGAAACCGACGCTTCGCTCCGCACGCAGCCAGCGGCGAGGGCGCAGCTCACAAACAGGGCAACGAACAACTTCGGCTGTTCACTGATCTGAGGCATGATTCTTTTCTCCGACCAAGGTGATTCGACGATCCTTTGTTTGGCCGCGTCAGCGAGCCGACGCGGAAACAGGGACAGGAACGGCGCCGAGAATCTCCGAAACGATCCGCTCGGCCGAATCGAAGTCGCCCACCAGGCGAACCGACAGGACGGGGACGGCGACGTCCTGGATGTCGTCGGGCGTGACGAAATTGCGGCCCGCCAGCGCCGCCCGTGCTTGGGCCACCCGCTGCCACATCAAGAGGCCGCGCGGACTCAGGCCCAGTTGAACGGAACGATGCTCGCGGCTGACCCTGCCCAGATCGACCAGGTATTCGCGCATGTTGTCGGCGACTCCGACTCGACTGATCCGCTCCTGCAATGCGACGAGGGTCGCCGGACTGATCACCGGCTTCCGGCCGTCCTGTTGAGCGGGCTCGAGCCGTGCCTGCGAGGCCAGCATGTCGAGCTCGCTGGCGCGGTCGGGATAGCCGATCCGCAGCTTCATGGCGAACCGGTCGAGCTGCGCCTCGGGAAGCGGATAGGCTCCGTGGCTCTCGACGGGGTTTTGCGTCGCGACCACGAAAAACATCGGCGAGAGTTCGCGGCTCGTGCCGTCGATCGTCACTTGGCGCTCCGCCATCGCCTCGAACAGGGCGCTTTGCGTCCGCGGCGTGGTGCGGTTGATCTCGTCGGCCAGCAGGACGTCGGAGAAGACGGGGCCGGCCAGGAACTCGAACTCCCGGAGTTTCTGGTTGAAAATATTGAAGCCCGTGATGTCGCCGGGAAGCAGGTCCGGCGTGCATTGCACCCGCGCAAAGCGGCCGCCGATCGCGTGGGCCAGGGCCTTGGCGAGTGTCGTTTTCCCCAGGCCGGGCAGGTCGTCGAATAACAAGTGCCCGCGGGCCAAGAGGCAGGCCAAGACGAACTCGGTCACCTGTTCCTTGCCGACGAGAGCCCCGTTGAGTGCGCGCCTGACGGCGTCGATCGCCTCCATCGGGTCGGTGTCGCCGTAATCCCGTAACGCGTGTCGGTTCGCGGTCTCGCCATCGTGTTGAGTCAGCATCAAGATCTCTCTTTGAGTGAACAAAAGCCCCGCCACGCTTGGCGCATCGCCTGCACAGACGCGGATCGTACGGCGTCACGACAGGCCCGTTTCACCTCGGTTGCCGGCACAGGCAACTCGCCCGCACCGCGGGGCGCGTAAAGCACCCAATCGATCAAGGACATCACTTGGAGAGCGGCCTCCGAAGCCGGCGGAGCCGGCCGCTCGAGCCAGTGTTCGTGCCAGGCGGCGAACGTTTTGGATTCGGGGCGCGAACAGCCGGCCAGCCGGGCCCGGCATTCCAGCAGCCGCACGGTCCCCAAGACCGCTCGCTTCGGCCCGCCGACGAGCGACGCGCGCCAAACCAGCGACGCAGCCGCGTCCACAAGACGGCGGCGCTGCCTGATCGCGACGGACAGAAGCAAGGTACCGCCGATGACAAGTTCCGAGTGTTTCCAACTCCATTTCGCGAGCGACCTGACCAGCGTCCAGGCAAACTCGAGCCAGGTCAGCACCATCCGCGGCGGTTCATAACCGGGCGTCGGCTCGACGGGGACCCATGTTCCGCGACTCGCGCCGACTTCGAGCCAGACGTGCGCGTCGTCCGTCACGACGGCCGTTTGTCCGGCACGGCGATCGTAGCGCTTGCTGTCGGCATAGAATCCGCTGACCAACCGCGTCGGATAGCCGCACGACCTGAGCAAGAGGGCAGCGGCGCTGGCAAACACGTAATCCGGCCCGCGACGCGCCTGGAGGAATTGTCCGACGACGTCGCCACACTCTTCCGGCGCGACAGCGTCCTCGTCGTGCAGAAAATCGTTTCGCAAACCCTCGACAATCGCTTCGACTTGCGGCCAGCCGGTCGGAATTCCCCGGGTCCACCGTTCGGCCAGCCTCTTGATCTCCGCGAGGGAAGGCACGTCCGGGAGCTGCAAGTAGGGAGCGTTCTGGGTGGCGACGGGCTCGCGAAACCCGTGCTGCCGCACGAGCTCCGCACCCAGCACGTTGCTCACCAGATGCACGACGGTGAATTGCGGGACCGTGTCGTGTCCCTCGATCTGGAGCACGCCGTCGGCGGTCCAACTGAATAAGTCGCGCCGATTGACGCGATCGATGTTCACCGCCGTCAGCAACGGAGGTGAGGGATAGCGCGGCGACCGGAAATTGACGATCTTGACGGCATGGCGCTCCTGGGCCAGCACCCAGGTGGCGGGGCTTGCCGGGAATTCGAGCCAGGGTTTCCCGCTCGCCGCGTTCATCGCCAGCGGGGGTTTCGCCGGACTGTCCGCTTCGTGAAGCCATGTCGTTCCGTCAAACGCGTCGTAGGTCTCCAAACCGAGATGGACCGGTACCGCTCCGAGCACGTAGACCAACGCCTTCGAATTGGTGCTTCGCGGCTGGGAAAATTGGCCCCTCGTCTTGCGGCGTGCGGCGGCGAATTCACGGCCCGATCGCTTCGATTCGGACGGATTTCGCGGTCGCGCGCTCGTGTTCCTCCCGCCAAGCGCAACGGCCCGCCGAGCTCGGCGGCGTTTGACGGCCGGCTCGCCATATCGGTCGTCGAGCATGTCGTACAGGCTCGGCATGTCCGATTCGAGAAACTGCTCGGAGTCGACCGGGCCGAACGTCATGGCCTGATCCTTTGCGGCGGCCAGCATGTCGCCGTCGCCAATCCCTTGCCGGGCGTACGGGTCCGAACCGTGTTGACCTCCCGACGTCGGCATGAAGCCGGGAAGTGCCCACAGCTCCTGCCGGGTCGAGGCGACCAGAGCCGCGGAAACTCCGAGGATTCCGCAAACGGCCAGCAGGAACCCTACGCGCAGCGGAATCTGCCGCCGGCTTTCCACGGCGAACGTCCCCTGCACCCGGTCCCAGTAAGCCCCCATCAGCAACCACAGGCCAACCCCCGAAAAAATCGCCGCCGGCACATACACCGCCGAGTGGCCGTCGGAAATCGAAATGGAAAACAGGGTGAGAAAGCCACTGAAGACGCAAGAGAGCGCCCCTGCGCGGCGCCGCGCCAAGGCGGCCGTCCCCAACGCGGCGTTTCGCAGACAGATGAGCATCACCATTTCGATCGCTTCGCCTTCCCCGACGGAGCGCCGCAAGAGAAACTCGACGAAGACAGGCAGAGCCACATATCCGCTCAACCCGACCGCGAGCCACGGGGGGAGCCGTGGATCACGCAGCCGGTCGCGCCGGGCCATCCAGAACAGCCCCAGCCACCCGCCGACAACCGTGAACGTGTCGACGGCATATTTGCAGATCTGGTCCTGATCCCACTGTCGAGTCACGTGGAAGCTGGCCGCGGCCAGGAGCGCCAGGACCAGGCACGACGCGCACCGGTCACGGTTGACGCGGTCGCCGGCCGGCGAGCGCGTTCTTTCTCCCGCATCCGTCTTGACGTTCGACTTCATGGCCGCACCCACGTATTTGCAGTCTCGAACGACCAGCCGCCGTGGCAGATCCGCCCCCATTCGCGCCACAGCCGGCCCAGAACGTCGTCGCGACCATCCAGCGCGAGCAACGAGCTGCCTCTCCGCGCACGCCACGCGCCAGACGCCTCGGCCTCTTCGCCATCCTCGTTCGCTCTCATTTCATCGCTCCCGTCGCCGAAGCGCAGGACGACGAACTGGGCATCGGGATTGCCGCTGAGCCGGCCCTTCCAGCGCCCGGCGGCCAGGTCTGTCGTGACCACCACGAAGAGCGTTTGCCGCGTGCGCTCACACCCCGCTGAAAAATCGAGGGCGCTCTCGTCGCCCGGCGACCAGGTCGCCAGGCCGTCGAGTAAAGAACCGAGACCGGCCGACCCGGGGTCAACGCGCACGATTTGTCGGCCAAAACACACCTCGATCGTCGCGTAGTGAGCGTGAAATTGCCGCGCGATCGATGCGCCGACGCGGATGATGTTTTCAAGGGACGCGTCTCCGACGCCGTTCGGCTGAGCCCGCGAATCGAGGTCCAGGATCAATCTCACCTGTCGCCGCCCGGTGCCTTGGCGTTCGCACACGACCAGGCGGTCATACTTCGCCGATTGGGCCCAGTGGACTTGCCGCAGCGAATCGCCCGGCCGAAACAAACGCACGCCGGACAGGTCGCCCTCCTGCCCCGCCGACCGATTGGCGATCCCGGCCACGGCCAGTGACCGTCCGCAAAGCGGCGGTACCGACGTCAACGAGGCCATCCGCGGCCAGACGACCAGTTCGTTCTCCACAAAGATCGGCCGGTGCCCGTGCCAGATTCCGAAGGGAAACCCGCAGGCGAGTCGCGGCACACCGCGGGGATAGCGACCGCGGCACTCGGGCTCGAAATCCCAGCGAAACGTCGTTTGTGACCAAGCGGGAATCCGGGCCAGACAAGCCGCCGTACCCTCGTCGACCGCATTGGCAGGCGACAGGGAAAAGCTTTGCTCCACGGTCAATCCCCAGACGGGCCAGGGCCACCGATTGACGACGGCCAATCGGACGCCGACCGCCGAGCCCTCGGTCGTCCGCCGCTGTTCGAAACGCAGCCGGCACGAGACGCCTCGCAGCCCGATCCAAGGCCACGCCACTCCCAACAGGATCACTGTCAAAATTGCCGCAAAGACCACGAGCGCCGGCGTGGCCACGCTGACGCCGATCGACAACGCCGCCGCCGCGGCCAGAACGAACCAGCCGATCGGCTGCTTGAGCCAGTAGACATAACGATTCGCCCCGGGACAGAAATCGCGGTTCAGGGCGCCTGCCAAATGTCCGAAAAGACGAAGCATTCAACGTGCTCCAATTAACAAGGAGACCCTCTCGCGCAACGGCACGAAAAGTCGCCACGCGGCAAACCGGGCCCGATGCAGGACGACGGCGTTCAGGCCGGCCTGACGGAATCCTGACCGCACGTTCTGCGCAGCCGTCTCCCTCGGTCTTCCCGGAGCAACCCCCGACAAGGGGTGCAGACCAACCCGGAATCGTTCGGCTGATCAAGCCGCAACCTGCGAGCGGCGCAGCGCGGAATCGGCCAAAGCCAGCGCGCGGAGAAATCAGCGGGTGGAACTCAGCCGCGCGGCGGTCCGCGAGAAAGAGGGAGATCGGCTTGAACGACCTCCGCGACAAGAACTGGCAGCGGCCGGAGCGGACGGAACGGCTCGATCTGCTGAACGATCGTCACGACGACTGGGGTGATCGACTTCACCGCCAGGAACCGGCAGGCAATGCACGAATGCTCGCCAGCAGCCGGTCGGAGAGGGGAACCGTGATGATCACAATCGCAGGCGCCTCCGTGCGTCGGCTCCCGATCATCCGGGGTTTGCGTGCAGCAGTGCTCGGATGCGGAATGGTCGTGGAGCGCGTGGATGCCGGTCGTCGCCAGCAGATAGCTGGCGAGCAAAGACACGACACACAGGCGGTTCCGACGATTCGTCATCTGCACTCCGACTCCCGTCCCTGGAGAGATCGCCGCTTCCTATTACATGATGAGGCGGCGGAAAGGGGAAGTGCAAATGCAACTGAGTTGCATGAATTTTAGAAGATTTTCACGCCGTTCTACGGCTCGACCCAAAGCATTCCGCACGTCCACGAATGCTAAGAGCATCGCATGCAGCGGCCTTTGAGCAAGATCTCAGTGACTGCACCGACGGCGGACCGTTTCGTTCCGGGTGCCGGACTGATGTTCACTTCAACACCGATCAGACACGAAACGTCACCGCACTTCGTGCAAACGAAATGCGCGTGCTCATCAAAATCGCCGTGTCCGTTCTTTCGCCACTCAAATCTCCACACGTGGTCGCCGAGCTCGACCCGCGCGATGATACGAGCCTCGCTCAATTCCACTAAGTTGCGATAGACAGTCGCGCGATCGAATCCGAGCGGAGCCAGGGACGCGGCGACTTCAGAATGGCTGAGCGGGGCCGTCGACCGGCTGAGCTGCGCGAGAACCGCCAGGCGCGCAGCCGTACATCGCAATCCGGCCTCCCGGATTTGCGTGCGAAGCGCTTCCCGCTCGCCACGTGATTGCTTTGCCTTCATGAGACCGCGATCAAGCCAGTCGCAAACAGCGCAGGCGAATGGCGATACGCCGCCGCTTGCATGCCGCGACCGGTCGTTTAATTTGGTTGGTCGGATTAAATCTTAGCAAGATACGTTAGAAGAGGCACGCCTGCCGGACTGAGGCCCCCGCAATCGCGAGTGATTGGCACTCAGGCACTGCGTTAACACCTGAAATGATTGACACTCCCCGAACCGGAGCAGCATAATCGCAACTAAGTTGCATGTGCCGCAACGTGTAATCAGAGACACCGCGGTCGATGGTTCCAGCACTTGCAGCCAATCGCTGCCTGCGGCGTGCTGATCCTCTCTGCGGAGGCCCCTGATCCGGGGACGTGTTCGGGCGACCAATATGGAGTCCATTCCTGTGGGCAGCCGACTTGGCCCACCGTTCTCGAGCCTGTTCCGACCCCTTTGCCAAGCAGACGCTCTGAAACTCCTGCTCGTGGTAGTCACGCTGGTCGTCTATCTCCGGACTTATCGCTTTGATTTCGTTTCGTTGGATGATCCCGTTTTTGTCACCGCCAACGAGCACGTCAGAAACGGTTTGAGCCTCGACGGGATCCGCTGGGCATTTGGCTCGAGCTATCACTCGAATTGGATGCCGCTGACCCGCTTGTCGCACATGCTGGACGCGACGTTCTACGGCTCCTGGGCCGGCGGATATCATTTGACAAACGTTGTGCTCCACGCGGCGAACGTGCTCCTGGTTTTCGGACTTTTCAGCGCGGCGACGGGGTCCGCGTTACGGAGCGCTTCGTGGCCGCCGTGTTTGCAGTGCATCCGTTGCACGTCGAGTCGGTCGCGTGGATCACGGAACGAAAGGACGTGCTCAGTCTGTTCTTCGGTCTGCTTTCGCTTTCGGCCTACGTGCGTTACGCGCAAACCCGACGACTTGCCCCGTACGCGCTCTCGATAATTTGTTTCGCCGGCAGCCTGCTTTCCAAACAGACATTGGTGACGCTGCCCTTCGTCCTGCTCCTCTTGGACTATTGGCCTTTGAAACGCCTGGCTTCGGGTCCGCACGCTGCGAGGACCGACGCGGGTCAGTTCGATCCAGGCGTCAGGACTTCGGGATGCGTGGAGGACATGGGTCGATTGTGGCTTGAGAAACTGCCGTTTTTCGTGATCAGCGCGGCATTTTGCATCGTTGCGTTCTGGGCGCAGTCGCAGGGCCATTCCGTACGTTCTTTCGAAGAGTTGCCGCTGTCAACTCGAGCCTTGAACGCGATACTGGCTTATGGCCTATATCTCAAGCATGCTGTTTTTCCGTTCGGTTTGGCTGCTTATTACCCGCATCCCGGTCGCCGGCTTAGCATGGCTCAGGTCGCTCTCGCCTTTGTCGTGTTGTCCGGCATCACCGTTTTCGCGATCTGGAACTGGCGACGCTGGCCCTTCGTGTTGGTCGGCTGGCTGTGGTATCTCGGCGGGCTGTTTCCGATGATCGGCCTGGTGCAACTCGGCTCGCAGCAGATGGCCGACCGGTACGCGTACTTTCCGCTCTTGGGTCTCTACGTCGCGATTGCGTGGCTGGTTCCCGCGCTCGTGCCAAGTCCCACGGGGCATGGCCGCCTGCTGCCGACGATCGCGGCTGGAATGGTCGCGGTTTATGCCGTACTTGCCATTTTCCAAGTTGGCTACTGGCGCGACGGAGTCACTCTGATGCGTCGCACCGTGGCGGTCACCGCCGACAATCCATTCGCCCGGTGTGCGCTGGGATACGCGTATTTTGTGCAATCGCGGATCGACGAGTCGATCGAGCAGTATCGCACGGCGATTAAGCTGGCGCCGGAGGAAGCGACCGGCCATGCGCGGCTGGCCTACGTCTTGGAAAAGTTGAAACGATTCGACGAGGCGTCCGTCGCTTATCGCACGGCAATCGCGATTGAAGAACGTGATCCTGCGACGCACAACGGACTGGGGGTGGTGCTCTTCGCGCAGCACCGTTATCAGGGAGCCGAACGCGAATTCCACCGCGCCCTCGAACTTGACGGAAATAATGCGGAGGTCGATGCGAACTTGTCGACCGTGTATCGGGCCCTGGGCGAATACTCACAATCGATCACGTACGGGCAACGAGCGCTCGAACTCGAGCCGACGTGGCTGCCCTGTCAACGCCTGATTGCACTCGATCTTCGCGACGAGGGGCGCATCGACGAGGCGGTCGACCGGTTGCGTTCCGTCGTGGCTGCGTCACCCGGAGATGCGGAGGCACGTGCAGAGTTGAGCGTGCTCATGGCAAGAGCACCTGGAAATTCTCAGCCGCGGCGGTCAGTGAACCAACCGCGAGCTCGAAAATAACGCCTCTGAACCAGGAGGAATCTACGTCAGATCAGTTCAGATCCGCATCGCCACGGGTCGCACATGAATGAGTCTGCACCGCTCACCGGACTGGATCTCATTCCCGGGGCCGCAAAGATCGCCTTCCTGAAAATCGCTGCGAGTGGCCAAGAAATGATTGACTTTCGGAAAAAGGTGGGCCACATAATCGCATCTTGATTGCAAGTGACATCGAGAGTTAGTCACCCCATGGTGCGGTCCTACAAATCATTTTTCTCCGGCGGCATGGCCGTCCTCTACGCGGGGATGATGCTGTTCGGTCAGGGCTTGCACGAGTTCATGGGGTGCGAGCACGAACACGGGCATTTCGCCGCTGCCCGCACTAGCTCCGTCGCCGAAACGGGCACGACCGTCTCGCGTGGCGTTGATCGTCTCGACAGCGAGCACGACCCTGCGACTTGCCCCCTCTGTCAGTTTTATGCGCAAGGGCAGTTGACTCCCTCCGTCACCGGAGGAGGTGATCTGCGGCAATCTGTCACAACAGCCGCACCGGTGTCCATCCCGCTCGTCTTCGAGGTTCGGGTACCCGGCGTCCACGGTCCGCGACCGCCGCCCTCTGTCTGACATTCTCTTTTGCCGCGGTCTTTGATTCCGACGCTCTTTCACCTGTCCGCTGGTCGCGATGAGTGCTGCGCTTCAAAGCGCAGCCAGCGCCTCCCGACACACGCGATTGCAGCCCTCGGAATCCGGTCGAAATGGAAATCGGCCGTGCCGCGGCATTCGACCGCACGGTGAGATAGCCGTTCTCGCCTCCGATCGCGGCCAAGCGCGAGGCGAATGGTTGGTCAGACCGCGGCCCCGCGCCGAACTGCGGCGGAGGCGAGACGGTTTTTCTCGATGAACTGTGATCGATCGTGAATCGGTTTCGTCTGCTGGAACAATTCTGTTCGTCTCTTTTTTGGAAGGGTGATTTCATGTTGCGCAAGTTGCTACGGGACCGCAAAGGTCAAGGCCTGGTCGAATATGCTCTGCTTCTCGTCGGTATTGCCACGATTTCGCTGGCGGCAATTTCGGAACTCGGGCACAAGACGTCCGACCTGATGGGGACGGCGGCTGTACTACTCCCCGGTGCGCATACCGATGACAACAACACGATCGCCAGCGGCCACCTGATTGAGACCGACGCGAGCGGCGGACTCACCGGGAGCGCAATCGAAGTCAGCACGACGGGAATCCTCACCGACAACGGCAAAGACCGGCTCGGTGGCAACCTGTACGGGTACAACTCGCCAGGCGCCGCCAATGGCGTCGGCGGCATGATCATCGAGACTCAATGAGTTGAACCCTTTCGCGGCGCAAGGCGCCGTCCCTGCGCGTGGGCATAAAGCACTGGGACGGCGCCGCGGCCGTGAGATCCCGTCTTGGAGTCTGCGATGACCGGGTTGGCCCTTGTGTTTGCCGGCGTTGCTGCCTTGTTCGACTTGCGGTCGCGTGAGATCCCGAATTGGATCGCCGCGTCGCTCCTCGTCTGTGCGGCCGTCGGTACGGCAGCCGGCCTCAGCGGCGTCACTTGGAGCGGATTCGTTTTGGGGGCCCTGATCGGTCTCGCCGTGACTGTCCCGCTCTTCGCGGTGGGAGGGTTTGGCGGCGGAGATGTGAAGCTCGTGGTGGCCCTCGGCGCGGCCCTCGGCCCGGTTCCCCTGCTGGCCGCCCTGTTTTGGGTGGCCATGTGCGGAGGCGTGCTCGCCGTGGTTGCCATCCTGCGGGGGCGGCGAGAGCTGGCTTATGCCCCGGCGATCGCGATGGGGCTTTTGCTGTATTGGATTCATTTGGAATTGGCGGCTCATGCGTCGGCTTAGGCGAGAGTTGAACACCGATCGCCCGATGATCGAATCGCCCCCGTCAAAGGTTGGTGCGATCGCGATGCCGCCGGCATGCTGTGCGAAAAGCATTCGCAAACCTCATCGGCGGCGCGGCCAAGCCCTTTTGGAATTTGCGCTGATCGCGATTGGGTTCTATCTCCTGATCGCCACGATTATCGAGTTTGGCCGGCTGCTGCACGGGTCGCAGACCGTCCAGACGATCGTCGACCAGGCCGCGCGAGATTTCGCGCGTGCCACTCTCTTCCACGACGACCTTTGCCCAGGCGCTCACCGATCCGCGGGTCCAGGCAATTTACAGTGAAGACTACCTGGCGATCGACATCTCCGCGTGGAGCGGCTCCTCGCAGAGCCTCGTGCAATTCCTGCAGAGCCAGACACCGTCGGTTCCGCTCGTGAACCAGGCCATGTTGCCGCTGATGTTCATCGATACCGTCGGGGGCAAGCCGCTCTTGCGATTTCCCGCGCGCTCGTCACCAGCAGCACGGCTCCCAGCGGATACACCGTCAAGGTGCCCATCGTGACGGCCAACTCGCCCCCCGGCGGACCGGAGATCATCGAATGGCATGACGTGCTCGAGGAGATTCAGGACAGCAGCGGCAACGGTCCCTTTAGCGTCTCGTGGGTCGATTCGTCGGGGACGAATCCTCTTCCCGGAGGAATGGTGGCGCTGCGGCTCAATTATGCGTTCGAGGCGGCGACGATGGCCGGCTATCAGGCTCAGCCGCTCGATGCCAACGGCGAGACGACTCCGAACCTGAGCTATCCGATCCTGGCTGAGGACGGTGGCGTGACCGCCGTCAATTCACCAAACGGCGGCGGCACGCCGGTGGCGCCGGACCTGCCGCCGCCGGATGAGCAAGGGGGCGCGGCCTATGCCGGCCCTTACGGCGGCACGTACGGTCTTGGTGAGTTCGGTTTGCAACTGCAAACGGTGCGTCCCTTTCGCAAGGTCATTTCCGCCCAGGCAATTTTCCGCCGCGAAGTTTTCGGTTCTTAGTTGATTCACGGGAATCCCGTCAGAACGGCAAGAGAAGTTCATAACGAGAAACGATTGGCCGAGGTGTCGCATGCGTCCTGTCCGCTCACGATCTCAAGGCGTTCCCCTCAAATCCGTCGTGTTGCTGGGATGTGTCCTGGTGCCCGTGGGCATCGTCGGCGCCGTCGGCACGTTGTGGGAATTGGGTCAGGTCGATTTGCCGTTTTTGCACCGAGGCGATCAGATTGAGCCGGGCACGATCCCCGTTCCGAAGAGCAGCCAGCTCATCAAGGCCTACACCAAGCTGACGCGCGAGCACCTGATGGATCGCCAGCACAGATACGTCTACTTCTACGTCAAGCCGGAAGACATCGCGAAGGGGAAGATCATCACCAATCCCAGCGAGATCACCGGGCGCGTGCTGAATCACGACAAACCGCCCGGTTACGTCTTCACGGAAAAGGACTTCCTGCCGAAGAACACCCGCGCGGGGCTCACCGCCGGCGTTCCGCTGGGCCGCAAGCTGATGACGCTCGACGTCAGCAAAGTCGACGGTTTTTTCGGCCTCCAAATGGGAGACCACGTCGATCTGATCGCCACCTTCCAGATCGAAATGCCGAAAGGGGGCGGAGGCCATTTTGCCAGCACCCTGCAGGTCGAGGCCCAGTTCGCGACGATGCAAAAGCGGGCTCGGGTCCGTCCGCTGGCGCAGGACGCCATTCTCGTCACCGCCGAGCACATTCGAGAAAAACCAACCATCTCGAAATCGCTGTCGCAGGGGACGCGGGTCAGGATGATCCCTGTCCAGGAAGTCGACATTGCCGTCAAGCCCGAGGAAGTCAGCATGATCAACGAGGCGCTGGCGACCGACGTGAAGATTACGGCCGTCGCGCGCTCCGGCCAGCCGGGGGACGACGACAGCGAAACACCGGGCTCCGATCCGCTGGGGGAATACCCGGTCATCGATGCCATCGTCGGCAATAAGCGCGATGCCGTCGTGTTGCAACCCCCCAACGAAGCGTTGTCGGGGCCGCGGAAGGCACCGACCTTGCGGCATCGCGGCCGTCGTCCGCCGGCCCGCAGCAGACAGCCGGGCGTTGCCCTCAGCGGCGGCGAATTGCCGGCGAGCGGCGACGTGCCCCCGCAGCGCCAGCCATAAAGACGGGATGCCATGTCTTCTTACCGCACATCCTGTCGACGTGAGCGCCGGTCCGGAAACGTTCTGGTCATCTTCGGCTTTTTGGTCTTTGCCTGCATGGCAATCGCGGCGATCGTCCTCGACGTCGGTTTTGCCCGCCTGACGCAGCACGAGATGCAAACGGCCGCGGACACCGCCGCCCTCGAAGGGCTCCGCTATCGCGACTTCCTGCCGGCGGCCTGGCGGCCCAACGGGACGACGACTCCCAATCTGCCGGCCGCCCTCGTCAGCCAGTGCGGGCCTCAACCATCGACGACGTTCAATCCGACCAACCCCGAATGGCAGGAATGGTGCGATTGCGCCCGGCGCTACGCCGCCAGTACGACCGTCAGCCTGACATTTGACGACGATCTGAATCCGGCCGACGGAGACACGTTACAGCTCGGGGCGGGCCCGGTGGCCTCCGTGACGGACACGCTGGGAGGTGACTTAGAGGCCGGGGGCCTGGTCAGCGTGCAGGCCACTCCCGTGTACAAGCCCAATCTGCAGTCGAATCTCAGCAACACGATCAACGGGGACCTCGTCGCCGGACAATACGGCAACAATGCCGCCTACAACCCGACTCTGCCGCTTGATGAAGATTCCGCTTACAACCGTCGCGACTTCGTTCCCGACAGCCCGTCCGGTTCGGTACAGGAAACGGGTTTTCTGGCCCGGCTGCGGCGTTCGTATGAGAACTTGGACGCAGAAGTCGGCGTCGCGTCGAACGGGCCCAACGTCCCTTTCCTATTCGGGCGAGGGACGATGATGGCCCGCTCGTCAGCCAACGCGAACGATCTGACGGCCAGCTCGGGGATGACCGTGCGGGCGACCGGCATCGCGGCGGCCGGCAGCGTCACGGTTCCCGTGCCCGGCTCCGGCGCCGTGACGGTCCCCATGGGACACGTCCTCGTTGCCGGGCCGGTCGATCCGGTCAACGGCATTATGGGAATCGCGCCCTTTGGACTGACAGCGACCTATTGGAACAGCCTCGTCAATCCGGCGAATACAAATCCCGGGACCGACACCCCTGCCGTCAATCCGGCGACCGGCGAAATCACGTCGACGCTCGTTCCCCCCGGCAATACCGCGACCGTTAACCCCAACGCGAGCGAGGCAGGGATCGTCGGTCTGACCCAGACCGTGACCGAGGCCATCGGCCAGGTTTACACAGGGGCAGGAACCGATGGGCCGCTGAGCCAATCCCCCAGTCTGTACGCCTATGTGCCGATTTACGACACGATCGGGTTGACGCCACGAACGATCGTCGCTTTCGCGTACGTTCAGTGGAGCTATACGACGGGCGTTTTGTCCTTGACGGTTCCCTGGAACACCACGCTCGGCCAGCCGACGAGCCTGATCGCCTCCGAGAATGCGACCGCCTCACTGGTCGCGCAGTTTCCGACGACAATCACCTCTGCAGCGAACTGTCAAACGCTGATCCAGCAGATCTTCACCGAAAACCAGGCTTTGAGCGGATCTCTTCTGGCTCCGGTGGTCGCCAGTCACTTCTCGGTCCACCCACGGAGCCTTGAGGCGCAGCATGGCCGGTCCCTTGCAAATTCTGATTATCGGCGCCGATCCCCAGTTGGCGGCCGAGTGCGAGTCGGCCCTTTCGTCGCAGGTGGCCGAGGCACCGGTCGTGCATCGCGCGGCCGAACTGCGGCAGGCGGTCGAGATCGCGCGGAGCCGGCGGCCGCAGCTGGCGATCGCCGAGATGGGCACCGATCTTGCGCGGTTGAAAAACGTCGTGACCGACATCGCGGCCGTCTCGCCAGAGACATTGACGGTGGCCACCTTTCGGCCGGAGCTGTTCGGTCACGACGTTTCAGAAAGCGGGCTGTTGATCGAGGCCCTTCGCTCCGGCGTGCGCGACTTTCTCAGCGCCGTCCGTTTCGGCCGTCGACCTGGGGCAACTAGTCGACCGCTTGCGTCGTCAGGGATCGGCGCGGCCGCTCCATTGGGGAAAGATTGTCTCCTTCATCAGCAACAAGGGGGGCGTCGGCAAATCGACCCTGGCGGTCAACACGGCGATCGGCTTGGCAATGCGCTTTCCGGAGCGGGTGCTGCTCATCGACACATCGCTTCAAATGGGCGTGTGCGCGGCGATGCTCGACGTGGAACCGGCGTTGACGTTGACCGACGCCGCCCGCGAGCGGGACCGGCTGGACGAGATGCTGATCCGCCAACTGGCGACGGTGCACTCGTCGGGATTGCATCTGCTGGCTGCTCCCTCGGATGCTATGGAAGGAGCCGAAATCAACGACGACCTGATTTCCCGCGTGCTCACTTTGTCGCGGCGAGCGTACGACTACGTGATCGTCGACACGTTCCCGCTCTTCGACTCCGTCGTGATGGCGGTCGTCGACGCTAGCGACCTGGCCTACATCGTGTTGGAAAATGTCGTCCCCACGCTGTTGGGGGTGGCCAAGCTACTCGGTTTGCTCGACGCGGTTGGATTTCCGCGCGAACGACAACGGGTTGTCATTAACCGCTACACCAGCCACAGCGGCTGTCTGAGACCGACCGACGTCGCCCTGCGGCTCAACCGCGACATCGACCACGTTGTTCCGTACAACCGCGGGTTGATCGCGGCCGCCAACCTGGGAAGGCCCCTTCTGGGACAAACCTGGCGTTTCTCGCGCTGCGGACAACGGCTGGCCGCAATCGTCGACGACGTCCTGGAGCACACGACGGTCCATCCCGAGCTGAACGGCAAGGGGCCTCGCACCGTTGCTGCCGGTCCAGGCGGCGCCGAGGCGGAGACCTGAATTCGGAGTTCACCATGTCGACCGAACAACGTCCACAAGCAGCCGAGGCGGAGAACGACGTGCGCACCCGGTCGCGCGAGACGGTGATGCGCTCGACGTTCTCGCTGCCCAAGGGGCGTGTGAAGGTCGAGCGTCCGGCGTCGACGGCCTCCCGCGAGCCGGTGCCGCGCCGAGCGCCGGCCCCCCGGGTGAGTCAGGCGGAACACCTCTCCGTCAAAGGCCAATTGCACCAGCAGCTCTTGGACGAGATCAACCAGCGGGGCCTGCTCGGAGCCGGCGAGGCGGAACTGGAGGCCGAAGTCCGCGACTTTGTCGAGCGCGTTCTCCAAACCGACGATATTCCCCTCAACGAGCACGAGCGGCGCCTCCTCGCGGCCGATCTTCTCGAAGAGACGCTCGGCGTCGGACCGCTCGCTCCGCTGATGGCCGATCCGGCCGTCACCGACATCCTGGTCAACCGCTACGATCAGGTCTACATCGAGCGGTTCGGCAAGCTCGAACGGACATCCGTCCGCTTCCGCGACCCGGAACACCTCGTGCGAATCATTCAGCGGATCGCCGCGCGCGTGGGGCGTCGGATCGACGAGACGTCTCCGATGGTCGATGCCCGCCTGCGTCGACGGGAGCCGCGTCAACGCCACGCTCCCGCCGGTGACTCTCGACGGTCCGACCCTCTCGATTCGCCGGTTCGGTCGCCGGCGATTGCGGCGCGAGGACCTGCTGCAGCTCGGCATGTTTTCCGCCGACATGTCGCCGTGCCTCGACTTGACGGTGAAGATGCGCAAGAACGTGCTGATCTCGGGCGGCACCGGCGCCGGCAAATCGACGTTCCTGGGTGCCTTGGCGGAAGCGATTCCCAACACCGAGCGCGTCGTCACGATCGAGGACGCCGCCGAATTGATCCTCGACCAGGAGCACGTCGTACGGATGGAGACGCGACCGGCGAACGTCGAAGGCTCCGGGCCGGATCACCGCGCGCGACCTGGTGATCAACTCGCTGCGGATGCGGCCCGATCGAATCATCGTGACGAAGTCCGCGGTCCGGAGGCCCTCGACATGCTGCAGGCGATGAACACCGGGCATGACGGCAGGCATGACGACGATTCACGCCAACAGTCCCCGCGACGCCCTGTCGCGGTTGGAGACGATGGTCCTCATGGCTGGGCTTGGAGCTGCCGTCGCGGGCGATCCGCGAACAAATCGTTTCCGCCTTGCACCTGATCGTGCACGTCCGCCGCTACGAAGACGGCGTCCGCCGCGTCGAGAGCATTGCCGAGATTACCGGCATGGAAGGGACGACGCCGCAGTTGCAGGACATTTTCCGTTTCGAGCGTCGGGGACGCCGCGGCAAGAGCGTGGTGGGCGAATTCGTCGCCACGGGCATCGTGCCGCGCTTCGCCGAAGAACTCCGCGAGCGCGACATTCCCGTCCCCCTCGAAATCTTCCAGAAGCCGCGCCGGGTCGACCATGAGTAGAGTTCTCACCCTCGCCGGCTTGGGGGCGATCGCCGCCGTCGCCTTTTACCTCTGGTGGAGCGCGCGACTGCAGAACATCGTCGCCGGCGGTTTGAGGACAGCCTCTTTGAAGCCGAGTCGGAGGATTCGCCCCTGCCGAACCCGCGATGGGGCGAACCCCTGTTACGGCGGCATCGGCTCTTGCCTTGGCTGGCCGGTGGGGTCGTGGCCTCTGTCTTGTGGCTGGTCTTTGGCATCCGCACGATCTATTGCGGCACGGGGGGACTGGTCGTGGCCCTTCTCGCATGGCAGGTGGAGGCGATGTTTGCCGAACGGCGCGTGCAGCGCGTCGAAGTGCAACTGGCCGACGCCATTGACCTGATGGTGGGCGCGCTGCGCCGGGCTCGGGCATGATGAATGCGCTCGAGAGTGCCGTGCGTGAAAGCCATTCTCCTCTTCACGAACAACTCGACGAGATGGCCGGTCGGATCCGTTTTGGCGACGATCCCCAAGCCGTCTTTCACAGTCTGCCGCAGCGCGTGCGGCTCGAGACCTTCGTGCTCTTCTCCTCCGCGCTCTCGGTCAACTGGGAGGTCGGAGGAAGCCTGGCCTCGACGTTGGCAACCGTGGGCCGGACGATTCGGGACCGGATTGAAATCTCGCGACGGATGCGGGCGATGACGACGCAGGTGCGGGTCTCGATCATTGCCATTTTGGGGCTGACGTATTTCATCGCCACCATCATCTGGTTCGACGATCCGCAACGTATGGAGGCCTTTTTGGCCACGAATGTTGGAAGTTTTTTCGTCGCCTCCGCGATCATCTTGCAAGCACTCGGGATCGTGTGGGCTTCAACGCTCAGCCGGGCCCGCGTTTGAATGAGACTCTCCCATGTTAGTCGCCTTCGTGACATTGGTGTGGTGCATCGGACTGCTCCTGACTGCGATGCTGGTTCTGCGATTCCTGAACCGGCAGTGCGTTCAGCGACGGGTGTTCGAATCGACACAGGTCGATCAATGCACCATTCTGGACGCCGTCAGCCGAACGGGGTTCGCCCGTTGGATGCTCCTCGCTGGCTACCGAAGTCCGGGAGCGGCGGCCGGCTTCATCGCGGCGACGCTCGTCGCGGTGGGTTGCGGCGCCACGCTCGCCTACGTCATCTGGATTTCCGGCCTTTTGGCGGCTGCCGACAGGGCCATTGGCGTGATTCCCGGCGGGTTGAGCAACATGGCGCACCCCATGCTTCTGGGCGTTCCGTGGATGTTACTGGCGATGGTGTCGGGCGTTCCGCTGCTTGTCGTGCGTCGCGCGCGACGGCAGCGAGTCGCACAGGTCCAGGCCGATTTGCCAATCACACTCGAACTGTTGGCAACCCTTGCCGAGGCGGGACTCGGCTTCGACGCCGCGCTCGATCGAATCCTCGGGTCGCAGCCCCCGGACCGGGTGCTCGTCGAGGAGTTCCGCACGCTGCAAGCCGAGATCCTCGCCGGGCGGCCCCGGGTGGAATCACTGCGGCGCGTGGCCCGTCGGCTCGAGGTGACGCCGGTGACGATTTTCATTTCGTCTCTCGTCCAAGCGGAGCAGATCGGCTCGGGCGTCGCAGAGGTGCTCCGCAGCCAGTCCGACGACCTGCGTCAGCGCCGTCGTGAACGGGCCATCGAGTTCTCAATGGCCCTACCCGTCAAGTTGCTCTTTCCGCTGGTGATCTGCTTCTTGCCGGGTATTCTGGTCTTCACGCTGGGACCGGCGTTCTATGAATTCTTCCGCCTCGCGGACACCTATGGCCACGCCCGCGCGCTCAGAGGAATGTGACCGATCGGACGAACCGTGGCGCCTCGTAGACGCACAGACGGGACAAACGGTCGTCCGTACGCTCGAAGTGGCCGACGGATATTGGTCGCGGCTAATCGGATGGCAATGGCGCCGCCGGCCGGAGGTGGGGCGCGGACTCTTGCTCGTCCCCTGCTCGTCCGTTCATACATTCTGGGTGCGGTTTCCACTGGATCTCGTGATGCTCGATAGGCAGGGTCGGGTGCTAGCCGTGCGTGTCGGCGTTCGCCCTTGGCGGGTCCCTCTACCGACCCGGCAGACTTATGCGATTCTGGAGCTGCCTTCCGGCGACAGCCAGATTCAGCCGGACGAGAGGCTATGCGTCGTCGGACCAGACGGAAGGCCGTTCCCTAAGTCCTTGCAATTTCTGCGTCAATAGCGTGTTGCCGGCAAGATCGTCAAAACCGTTAAATCCGGCAAAAGTTTCTGCGTCGGCGGCGACGATATCTCCTCTGCTACCGGTCTGACCAACCGTGATGTTGCCGGAGTTCCAAGTTGAGCTTCGCGCGGCAGGCGCGGGACGAGCATCGTTCAGCAATCGAACGGTCTCCCGGGCGACGATTGTCCTCGTCGAACGGGGCGACAGTCTTCAGGTCAGAGGGTACTGTGCGAAGTCCATTCCGACGACTTCCCGCGCCGACAAGGCGGCGAATCTTTTGGAGCGGCGATACGCCGGCGGCTGCCACGTGGTTGCTTCCTCGCGATCGCGGCACTCGCATGGACGTTCGCCCTGGCGACGACGCGGACCTCGTTCGCGCAGGAGCCGAACGCGTTCCCGAGCGTTCCTGAGACGGGGATCGAGAACGGGCCAACGGCTTTCGGTTTGCCGCAGCGGATGATTCAGCCTGTCGGTTTCAGCCAGATCGAGCCGCCCGCGCAGCCGCCGTCCCAGGCACCCACCGCCCCGGCGCTTCCCAACCGGGTGCCAACACCAACTCCAGCCACTCCCTCCGAAGAACCGCGCTCGGGAGTAAGCGGAGCATTCGGGCCGGGGCAAGTCCGTCTGCCTCTCTTGGGTGGAGCGGGAATCACGCCGCATCCAACGCCGGCCACACTGGAACACTTCAAGCAATTCGTGACCGGAACGATCGATCCGGAAAACACGCTCGACCTGGTGCAGGGGCGGCCGCGGATCCTGGTGCTCAAACGCACGCCGATCCGCTTTCAGATCGCCGACGACCGCATCGCCGCGGTCCTTCCCATTGACTCGCTTGAATTCTCCATCACCGGCCTGCATGTGGGAAGCACGATCCTCAACCTGTGGTTCGCGGAACCTGTCGGGGGCCAAACCGTTTTGAGCTACCTGCTCCGCGTGATTCCCGATCCGGACCAGAAAGAACGGCTCGAACGCATCTACAAAGCGCTCGAGAGCGAGATCAACCATGCCTTCCCCAATAGCGCCGTCCATCTGGCGCTCCTGGGAGACAAGCTGGTCGTCAGCGGCGAAGCCAAGGACATCGTCGAGGCGTCGCAAATCCTCCGCATCGCTTCCGCCAATGCGCCGGGCGGTGCGAGGGGCCAGCAAGGCGACCTCAACGAAATCCCGATCGGCAACCTCAATGTGACGGCCATTCCCGATGCCTCCGGCAATTTGCCGACGCAAGGACTGGAAAACTACCTCTTGCGGGACGTGAACCGCAACGTCGTCAACTTGCTCCGCGTCTCGGGCGAGCAGCAAGTCCAACTGCGGGTGACGGTGGCCGAGATCAACCGGACTGCGGCCCGCAGCATCGGACTCGATTTATCCGTCCTCAATGCAGCGGGAACGGCAGTCTTTGAAAACACAACCGGCGGCTTGCTCCCGGTCACCATCACGGGAATGGGGTCCAGCACCACGCTCACGGGCGCGAACCTGCCGGCGATCATCGATAACGGCAAGGTGAACCTGGCGATCCAGGCCCTGCGGAACCTCAACCTGGCCCGTTCATTGGCCGAACAGAACCTCGTTGCACTCAATGGCCAGACGGCCCGATTCCGAGCGGGAGGCGAATTCCCCGTCCCGGCCGCGACGCTCACCTTCGGGGCCGTCGGACAGGGTGTCTCTTTCATCCCCTTCGGCGTCCAGATGCAGTTCATCCCGTACATCACGGACCGCGACCGCATCCGGCTCTCGGTGGGTGCGACCGTGAGCACACTCAATCCGAGCCTGGGGGCCACCGTCGGCGCGGGCACCGGCTCAACAGGCACGAGCGTCCCCGGCCTCAACTCGCGCTCGTTTCAAACGACCGTCGAGCTACGCTCGGGACAGACTTTCGCCGTGGCCGGCTTGACACAGACCACATTCGGCGCCAGCACGGTCCGAGTCCCCTTCTTTGGCGATTTGCCCATTCTGGGACCCCTGGCGGGTGAGAATCAGACCTCGCATGGCGAGCAGGAGGTCATGATTCTCATCACTCCGGAGCTCACGCATCCGCTCCAGGAATGTGCGACGCCGCCCGTCGCCGGCGCCGACGTCTTCGAACCCGGCGACGTCGAGTTCTATCTTCTCAACCGCCTCGAAAGCCGCCGGAGCTACGA
This sequence comes from uncultured Planctomycetaceae bacterium, assembly GCA_963833105.1. Lineage (GTDB taxonomy): Bacteria > Planctomycetota > Planctomycetia > Planctomycetales > Planctomycetaceae > DASPSM01. Next base: position 299,417 of record CAWHWU010000013.1, on the reverse strand, counting down.
CTATCGCAGTTCCGTCCGCACCGATTGTGCACGGCAAAAGCGGTACGAGCACTGCGACGACGTGTTTATCATCGGCGCACACGGGCAGGCGAACAACTGCTGCCCGGCCAACGGGCCCTGTTACGCGGCACCCGGACCTGTTCCGGACGCGGGCGTGCCGCCACTGCCGGCTGTTTCCGGCGCAGGAGAGGCGCACGTCGCTCCGCAGGCTCCGTCCGCATCGCCGCCGGCACTCATGCCTGTGCCGGCCCAGCAGAAATCGAAGCCCCCGTCGCCATGAGCAATCTCCAAAAATTGCGTGAAGGCTCGGGCTTGTGGCAAGGCCGCCCGTTCAAGGATCTCGCCATGAATCACCGGACATTGGTGCTCGCCCTGTTCGGCTGGGCTGCCTTCTCGGCCGGCTGCAGCTATGACCATGGTTGTGCCTGGTGCACCGATCAATGTGCCGACATTCCGAAAGGCGCCATTCCCCCGCCCGCAGGAACCTATTCCTGCCAATGGCAGACCGAGCAGATCGGGCGCGCCAAACAGGATTTCTTCGTGGTCCACGAATACGAGTGGTACCTGGCGGGCCAACAACTCGGCCCCGACGGCAAGAAGCATCTCCGAGCGGTCGCCAATCGCCTCGGCGACAGCTCGCAGCACGTTATCGTCGCCGCGAGCAACAATGACAAGCTAAACGAAAATCGCAGAAAGGCCGTTGTCGAGAACCTCAAGAAACTCGGCGTGCCCGATGCCGACGTGCGCGTCCTCATCGGCGATTCCGTGGCCGAAGGTCTCTATGGACAGGAAGCCGTCCGCTACGGAACAACGCGTCTGGGTGGCACGGGTACCGCCGGAGCCGGTGCTGGGACAAATGCGTCACCAGGAGGCTTCGGACCCAGCAGCAGCGGATTCGGCGCGGGCACAACGTCCGGTGGAGGACTTGGGGGATACGGCGGCGGAATGGGGATCTATTGAGTGAACGCATCTCGCCCCCGTCCAGGAACCGCAGGAACCAGAAGGCGACGTGCCGAATGACTTGCCTTCGACAAACCGGTAGTGCCGCATTGCTCCTGGCTGCGTTGCAGGTCGCGGGGTGCGCTGCCGGTGCGGACCACTCGCTGTTGAACTGGGGCACCGTGACCTCATCGCCGGCCGGCGGGGCGTCGGAGACGGGGCTTGGCGGCTCAGGCGAATTACCTCCAAAACAAGCGGCGCAGGCCTGCTTGGAGACGGCCAAGGAGCTTCAGGCCCACGGCGACGCGCGGGAGGCGATTCTGCTATTTGAGCGGGCTCGTCGGCTCGATCCGCATCAGCGCCAGGTGAGCCGCTTTCTGGCTTCGCTCTACGATCAGCAGGGCAACGACACGAGGGCCTTGGCTGAATATCACAAGGCGCTCGAGCTGACGCCGCGCGATCCGGACCTGCTCAACGATTTCGGCTATCACTGTTATCGGCGACACGATTGGAAACAGGCCGAGGAGTACTTCCACAAGGCGCTCGCGCAGGCCCCCGACCACGAGAGGGCCTGGGTCAACCTGGGCCTGGCGCTGGGAGAACAAGGCCGTTATTCGGAAAGTTTCGAGGCGTTTTCCAAAGTCCTAGGACCGGCGGCTGCCCACTCTAACATGGGCGTGATCCTGGCCTCGCATCAACGCCCTGCGGAGGCCGATGCCGAGTTCAAGCAGGCCTTGCATCTCAATCCTGACCTGCCGCAACCCCGTGCCTTCCTCGCGCATCTCGAAAAGCCGGCCAACAGCGCGGAAATTGAGACCGCGGGACATGTCGAGTGATCGTTCTGCTTGTGCCGTCCCGAGGCTGGCGGATGGCACTCTCGCGCGTGGACCAGGCAAGCGGAACGCTGCGTTTGTCGCTGCCGCGCTCAAATAACGCAACTCAGTTGCAAAATGGAGCGGCGTTCGTCCAGACTGGCGGGGACGACGGTTCCATTGGTGTTTGACTTCTGGCCGCGATTGAGGGGGGGAAATCGCCATGAAATTTATCGTGCTTCTCGGTCGACTGCTGTATTCGTCAATTTTCATTCTCTCCGGGTTCCAACATCTCCTCATGGCACACAGCATCACAGCGGAGGTGGCCAAGCACGGCGTTCCCTTAGCGCAGGTCGCAGTACCTGTGTCGGGTGTGATCGCCGTGTTCGGTGGCGTCAGCATTCTTTTGGGTTACTACGCTCGAATCGGTGCGTGGCTTCTGGTCGTTTTCCTGGTGCCGGTCACTCTGATGATGCACAACTTTTGGGCCGTCGCCGATCCCAAGCTTGCAGTGACCGTCCAGATCATGTTCATGAAAAACATCTCGATGTTAGGCGCTGCCCTCATGATTGCCTATTTCGGCAGCGGGCCTTTGAGTCTCGATGGGCGCCGGCCGAAGATGTGAGACGTTACGCGCGGCAGTCGGTGACAGCAGACCTTCCTGGGCCGGTAAGCGTCGCGGACGATCTCCATGACTCCCGTCCGACCAAGGTGAGCAGCATCGCCGATTGCCTGGATTTCCAGCACGTTCTCGTCGAAAAGTGTGACAACACGCTGTTCGAGTCTGTGCGACCAATCCTCAAATGTCGGGACCGGAAGTCCGCGGCTCTCAGACCAAAAACGAACTGCCGCCTTGACCATGGTGGTGCTGCAACGCAGCCGTCTGGCGACGACTGCGTAAAGATAGAGTTCGTCCCACCACAGCGATTTCACCTCGTTGGCAATTCTTTTATAGCGCGGCACTCGACCAGGATCGAGGGACCGCGTCTTTCGTTGGCTTCGCAGCGCCTCGAGCGTCGTTCCCATCCGCGCAGCTCCAATTCTCAACAACTGAGATACGTAGCCCTGAGAGGATCGCAGCTTCGGGGCAATTTCCTTTTGATATCTCCATTCAGCCACAATTTAATTGCTTCATCCGCGGTCGGATCAAGTCCAATTCAATGTCCTTCGTCAGGTCGGGCGCCTGCAAAGACGAGTACTTTGGAAAGCCGTAAGGGCAGGCGTCCCGGTCGGACTGCAGCATATTGTTCGGCGTGGCAGACCATTAAGATCGACGACCGCCGCGTGAAGCGACCGAAATTCCCGGACGCTCATTGCTGGTCGGCCGGTCACCCGCTCCACGCCATCCGCTCAGACCGACTCGCCCTTTTCAACTCGGAAATCTCCTGCAGATGCCGGTTCAGGTGCTCCGGCAATTTCACCATATTCAGTTCCCGTTCCCAATCCTCGAGGGGATGTCAGAGTGCGGTTCAGCAAGCCCGGGTACTCCCGGGCGACCGCGTGCATGTCCTGCGACCGCAGAACGGTGAATTCGTACATGCGGCCCAGGATCGGCGAGGACGGCAGCGACCACCCGAGCGACATCAGCCATCACAACTGGAGAAGTCCTGCCCCGCCCGAACGGCGGTTCGATGCGGCCTCGATCGCGGACGCTCGGACCGGTGAGAGGGGAAGAAGCCATCCAGGAGGACGGTCGGTCGGATGGTGACGACCGGCAGGCCGGACCACGCGAGCGCCTGCTCGTTAGGCACCCTGCCGCCGCCCTGGCTTTCTAGCAATGCAACCACCTGTGGGCACGTTCGGTGCCATCCGGGCACGAGACGTTTCCGACTCCAGACCTCGCGTCGTCCGCGAGCCCTCGATGTCGATGCGCGTAACCCAGGGGCCGCCAAGCATCTTAGATGTTGTGGTCATTTTCTTTCAGGAATGGAACGACCAATGCTTTCTGCCTGGATCAAGTAGGACAGCGAAAACAATCACCGTTTCCACGTAAGGAGAAAGCTATGTCGAAACTCTTTTCATTCGGCCTCGTCGCGACTGCCATCAGTTTTGGAGCTGTCCAGACGGCAAACGCCCAGTACCGCTACTGCGGTGGTTATTCGTGGTATTACTATCCGCAGGCGCTCGTTCCGGCGGCCCCGGCCACTCCTGTTTCGTCGAATCCCGCTCCGGCCGCCGTTCAAACGACCCAGTCGAATAACTCGACGTACCGCAGCTTTTCGGCCGAGCCTGCACCCGCGGTGACGACGACCGCTCCAGGAAGCATGGTCTCTGGTGGAACGTACTACGGGGGCACCTATGGAGACCCCGACAACCTGAACGCCAGTCAAAATAATCCCACCGGCCTGTACGGGACCGTCATCGGTGGTACACCGGGGAATGGCTCCGACTACGGCACAGCCGGCAACCCGTACGGCGGAAGTAACGCGACAACCATCGGAGTGGGTGGATCGTTCTCGGGCGGCGGCACCCAGGGCGGCACGGCGGGGCACCCCTATTGAAGACAGAGTCATCGTTCTTCGGTCTTATGGACTTGCCCCAGAGTTTGATCCATTCAGAAAATGATTTTTCGACGAACGCAACGCTTGTCCTATGCCCCGTCCGCTGTCGCTGTCGACCTTCACCCTCAATTGAGGCCGAGCAAGGGCCGAAGCGGATGGGGGCAAGCGTCTGCAGAGTCGGAGCCGACGTTTAACCATTTCTAGCCAGCGTCTTCGACGATCTGGCCCACTGAATCACATAATAAAAGACCGGCGTTAAGAAGATTCCGAACAGCGTCACGCCGAGCATGCCGCTGAAGACGGCCAGGCCCAGCGAGCGGCGCATTTCGGCACCGGCTCCCGTGGCGATTACCAGGGGCAAGACGCCGAAGATAAAGGCGAACGACGTCATCAGGATGGGCCGCAGCCGCAGGCGGGCCGCTTCGAGTGTGGCTTCGCGGCGCGGGCGGCCTTGCTCCTGTTGCTGTTTGGCGAACTCGACGATCAGGATCGCGTTCTTGCTGGCCAGTCCCACGAGCACCACGAAACCGATCTGCGTGAAGATTGTCACCTCCATCCGCGCGAGGCTGATGCCGATGATCGAGCAGAGGAGCACATCGGCACTTCGTGGCAGCCACCAACAGCCGCCACCAAGGTCGCGGTGAGCAGAGCTGCTAGATGACCGTGTGCCACTCTAAGACACATCCGTAAAAGAGCCGCAAACGTAAGGGAGCGGACAGCCGGCAAGACGATCACGTTTGTCGGTAGAACCGTTCCCTCACGGTGGCGGCTCCGAAGAGCGCCTTCGCAGAATTGTGTAGGTTCACTTGGGGAACTGCGGTCCATCGTCAGCCTCCGTTCGCAGCGGCGAATCGTGCTTTGGATTGCTACTTCTTGGCGCGTCTGAACGCAGCCAGCGTCAACAGGATGAGTATCGGCGGCAAAAGAGTCCACGCGGACAACCGGAGCGTCGCGGCCCCAGCCAGCACCGCGCCAATTAGGAATGCAGCCCATATCCCGGCCAGCAGCGTGGCCCGCCGCCTGTGGGTATCCCAGGGACCTTGTCCGTGCGGCACAGGCAATCGCTTGACGGCCAGCGCCAGGTGCTGGGCCAGATTGTTCAAATCACCCGTCACGTAGCCGAGGCTCACAGACTGCTCGCCCACACTGTTGACCGTGGTGTTCATGATGCCCATTGCCAGGCTGAGGAGAACGATGCCCAACCATCCAGGCAGCACCCCCGGGTTAGCAGCAGCCATCGCCACTGCCAGCAGGGTCGCAACCAACCCGAATAACCAAGACAACCGATGACGCAGGCTGGAATGCAGAAGTAAAGTCCCCACGAAGACACCAGCCACGAAGAGCGGGATCGGTAACAGATCGAGTCCCGCTTCCGCGAGCTTCCCCTGTCCGGTCTGCAATCCGGTCTGCGTGGTGTTGCCACTCATGAACGATCCGTAGACCTTGTAGTTCAGGAAGGCGTAGGAGTCGATATACCCGGCGATTACGGCGAGGACAACGGCCTGCCAACCCGGCGCTCGTGCGATGGCTTTGTCCGGCGCGGCGGAGGGCCGTTTCGGACTCTCCAACTCTTGTGCCGACGGGAAATCGATTGTGCTCGGTATGATCGGCAGCGATGACATACGGCCGCCTTATGCGTTAGTGCTGATCGGCTCCTCAATTGCCGTGTTCGCGACATGAGAAGCCGTCACCTCGATCACTAAGTGCTTCATCAGCGGCTGGTCGCTCTGGGCGCTGAAGTCGCCGATTGGGCAAAGCACGTTCAGTTCGGGCATGTAGCCGGCCGCGCAGCCTCGCGGGATCTCGATAGCGCACGGCCCGGTAACCTCTCAATGAGCGAGTCGAGCCGTCCTTGGCGAAGCTGGTGATGTCGATCAGGGAGAATTCCTCGAGGCCGCGCTCCCGCATGTCGTCCTCATTCAGCAACAGCAGCGTCCGCAGGTTCTTGACCCCGCGGTAGCGGTCGTTGTCGGAGTAAATCGTCGTATTGAACTGGTCGTGCGACCGCATGGTCATCAACACCAGCTTGCCGGGCGGCGGGACCACGTCGGGCAAGAGTGCGGCGGAGAAGTTCGCGCGTCCCGTGTCGGTGAGGAACACCAGTTCGCGGGCCGGTTGCCGCAGCCGGAAGCCCAACGGCTGGCGAACGCGCCGGTTGCAGCCCTCGAATCCGGAGATCGCGTCGCCCATCTTGTCTCGGATGAGGTCGTAGTCGGCCACGTACTCCTCCCAGGGGGTGCGCGTACCCGGCAGCGTCGCTTGGGCGATCCCGGCGATAATGGCCGGTTCCGAAAGAAGCTGCGGCGAGGCGGGGTGATTCATGCCCACGGACAGATGGACCATGCTCATCGAGTCTTCGACGGTGACCTGCTGCAGGCCCGAACGCTGGTCGTCTTTTTCCGTCCGCCCCAGGCACGGCAGGATCAGGGCCTCCCGGCCGTGCACCAGGTGACTGCGATTCAGCTTGGTGCTGACATGGGCGGTCAGCTCGCAGCGGCGAAGCGCCTCGAATGTAAGTAGCGTATCCGGGGTGGCCAGCGCGAAATTGCCCCCCATCCCCAGGAACACCTTCACGTCCCCCCGGTGCATGGCCTGGATTGTCTGCACCGTGTCCAACCCGTGCGCGCGCGGCGAAGTGATGCCGCAGGCGGCGTCCAGGCGGGCGAGCCACGCCTCCGCCGGACGGTGATCGACGCCGCAGGTGCGATTGCCCTGAACGTTGCTGTGACCGCGGATTGGACAGGGGCCAGCCCCCTCTCGGCCGATATTGCCGCGCAGGAGCAGGACGTTGACGATCTCTCGAATCGCGTCCACTCCGAATTCCTGCTGGGTCACGCCGAGACACCACCCGAAGACGCACGAAGGGGCCTGCCGGTAGATCTCGGCGGCGGCGCGAATCTGGTCGACCGGCACGCCCGACTGGCGCTCCAGTTCGGTCCAGGAGACGGCCTCGCAGACGCGGCGGTAGGCGTCGAAGCCGGCCGTGTGGCGTTCGATGAATTGACGGTCGATGGCGTGCGGGTCGGTTCGGGTCGCCTCCAACACGTGCTTCGCAATTCCCCGCATGAGTGCGAAGTCGCCGGCAACCCGCGGACACAGGTTCAGCGTGCTCGTCGGCGTCGAACGGAAGAGCAGCATGTTGGTGATCTCGTGCGGCGTGATGGCTCGCCGGGCCGCTGCTTCCACGAGCGGGTTGACGTGAACGATCTTCAACCCTCGCTTGTTGACCCCGTCGGCCAGGGCGGTCAGCATCCGCGGCGTATTGGAGGCGGCGTTCGCGCCGATAACGAAAATCGCGTCCGCCTTCTGCCAATCGACGAGGTCCACGGTTCCCTTGCCCGTGCCCAGGGCCGCCGTCAACGCCCGCCCGCTTGCTTCGTGGCACATATTGGAGCAGTCGGGCAAGTTGTTAGTGCCGAACTCGCGGGCGAACAACTGATAGAGGAAAGTGGCCTCGTTGCTCAGCCGCCCCGAGGTGTAGAAGGAAGCCTGGTGCGGGCTCGGCAGCTCCGCGTAGCTTGTGACCGATCCGCGCAAAGGCGTCGGACCACGCGATGGGTTCGTAGCGATCGGTGGCCGAGTGGTAAGCCATTGGCTCGGTCAGCCGACCTTCGTTTTCCAGGGCGAAATCACTCCAGCCCATCAATTCCGAGACGGTGTGGGCGGCGAAGAACTCGCGGGTGACGCGCTTGCGAGTCATCTCCCAGGTGACGTGCTTGATCCCGTTCTCACAGATGTCCATGTGCAGGCCCTTGCGATCGTCGGGCCAGGCACAGCCGGGACAATCGAAGCCGCCGTTCTCGTGGTTCATCCGAAAGACGGCCCGGGTCCCGTTGATCAGTTCGCCTTGCTGCAGCAGGACAAGTCCGACGCTCTTTGCCGCGCCCCACGCGGCCGCCGGATGGTGGTAGTCTGCTTGGGAGAATCGGCCCGGTTCATTCGGTCCGCAGCCAAGCGCCGCCCCTCGCGGCGCCCCGTTCGTCCGTTTCACGTCGACGTCGGCTTCAGACATCGTCGGCTCCTCGCGTATTCGGTCGACCGCTCAAAGAGCTAGGATGGGGAGACACTGGCGGGGCCGCGGGACGCGGCCGTTCCCCCGAAGCTCTTCATGCCAGGCGCGGCCAGACCGCGCTTGTTGACCTCAGGCAATAGCTGTTGTGTGAAACGAGTGCCGTAGCCGGACGTTGGGGTGTCGTAGCATGACTCCCTGACGTTCGAGGGCTTCCGCCAATCAAACCAAATCGCTCCCGCATGACCACGCGTGGACGATTGGGGCCAACGATGTCGTGCACGAGAGCATCGATTTACGACATGCGAAACAGTACATCGGGAGCGAGCGGGATGCCAGCACGAAGCTGTCCTCCCCACAGCACCCGCCACTGCGCCGACCCGAACGATAATGGCCTGATTCTGGTTCCTGAGACGCAGGTAGACATCGCCCCCTCGCGGTCTCCCGGTTTCCGCCCGCATCACTGCGGGGAAATGTTCGCCGTTTCAAAGCGGCTTCGATCTTGGAGCCGCGCGCCGCCGGGCCTTACTTGAAGCCGCAGGGACGGCCGGCGCTCGGGTCGTTTTCCAGTTGCACGATCAGGTTCACGGAAGGTTGGTTGCCCACCGTGCCCGACCGGTGTCCCTTCCGGCCCTGGGCGTCTGGTTTGCAGTTCTGGTCTCCGCCGAACGACATCTCGCCCGGCCCCATCTCCACGCGCTTGCCGTCCATGGTTTCCACGAACCAGCGGCCGGAGAGCGGCACGATCCATTGGGGCTTCGGGTTCTCGTGCCACTCGCCCACCCAACCCACCGGTTGGACGACCATCACCACCGTGGCGCCCGGGGCCCTCTGTTTGTCGAGCCACGAGGGCGCGGCACCCGGCGAGATGCTCTGGAGCTGAAAGGCGCTCAGCTCGCAGCGCTTTTGGTGGCTGACTCCCTTCTCGTCGGTCCAGACGTGCCAGTAGGACACGGTGGGCTTTTCCTCCTTGGCGGCGAGGACGCTCGATGCGGAAACCTGCTGAGTTCCTGGACGGGGCCGCGCGTAACAGGCTGCGCCGGCGATCAAGACGGCGGCCAGCACCAATGCGGCGGCAACCACGAACAGGCGTTTGGTTTGATGTTGCATACGGCCATCCTCCAAAAATGGTCCAAACCGGAAAGCTCGGCACTGGTTGATCAGCGCCATCCCTTTAAAGCCGACGGTTGCGCTCGTCGTAGCATTCTCCTCTGAATTGAACGCGGTAGAACGAGTCTCACCTTTCTGCACGCCTCGTCGCGGCGTCTCGCGATTGGTCTGCAACTTCGCAAAGGTGTTCAGCGCGGCGTGCCATCGCCTGCGTGCGCGGAGGCGGGAACGCCGCCAGAGACCGCCCAGGATCGCCAGGACGACCAAAACTTCAACAAGTGGTCCGAATTGCATATTTCACCGACCCGCTGACGAAGAGCCAATGTTCCCGATCTCTGCAGGCGTTTGATTCGGCAGACACGTCTGGCAACTAGCGTGCCAGCGGCTGCTTCGATGTGCGGTGGTCATGCGATGCGGAGCGTCAGCCTGAAATTCGCGTTGGGCCGACCGAAAAATGATGCGCTCGACGACAGGCAAGGACGAGAATCAGCCAATCGGTCCAATAATTTGTCCGATCGCACCGTCGGCCTTTCCTTTGCCGCAAATGTCGGTCGGACCTCGCAGCGCGTCGACCGAAAGGCCGCTCACCGACTCGACAAGGGGCGCAGCGATCGTCACAAGCCGCTCGACGAGAGGGCGGCACTCTTCGAGATCACTACGCGCGGCGGCTTGTTCGAGCTTTGAGGCGACGTCGCCCGCGCCGGCCGAAAACGCGGCGATCATTCCGCAAATCTTATGAGCGGCGTCACGCAGTCGCGGTGCGTCCTGCTGGCTCAACGCATCCTCGACTGTTGCCAGATACATGGGGATTCGCTCGCGGAACGAATGACACATTTTTCGCAAAAGCGACTCATCCCCACCACAGGCTGCCAGGATCGTTGACCGATCGAGTGCCGCGCCAGCTGGCGATGCCTCGTCATTCATTGCATTGATTGGCGCGATCTCCCGCCGCGAGCCGAGTGCGCGGTCCATCACCGTCCAGAGATCATCCGCCCGAAACGGCTTTGTCAGGAAGTCGTCCATGCCGGCCGCAAGGCACTTGTCCCGGTCTTCGCTGCGAGAACGCGCCGTCAAGGCGATCACGGGCAGATGGCCTCCCGTCTCGAGTTCGCGGCGTCGGATCACGCGCGTGACATCGAAGCCGTCGAGCTCCGGCATGTGAATATCCAGGATCAACAGATCGAACGTTGAATCGCCCTGCAACAGAGCCAGCGCGCCGCGGCCGTCTTGCGCAAGCGATACGCGATGTCCACGTCGAATGAGCAGGTGTTCGATGAGTTGTGCGTTGAAGTCGTTGTCTTCGGCCACCAGCACACGTAATGGCTTTGCCTGACTGGGCAACGGTTCCTGCCTGGCCGTATCGCATTCCTTGAGCGTTGCGCCAACACTGTCAGCCCGCCCGGACGGAAGGCTAAAGCGAACTGCGAAAGCAAATGTGCTCCCCTTCCCCGGTTCGCTCTCCACGGAGATTGAACCGCCCATCAGCGAGACCAGTCGATCTGCGATCGTCAATCCGAGCCCGGTCCCTCCATATTTCCGCGTTGTCGAGGTGTCTTCTTGCTCGAAGGCCCTAAAGATTCTTTGCTGCTTTTCCTGGGGGATGCCGATGCCCGTGTCTGTCACGCTGAACCGCAGGGCGACAAGCCCGTCTCGCGCCGCGTCCGCGACGTCGACGAGGACGCTCACTTTGCCCGCGTCGGTAAATTTGACGGCGTTGCCCACGAGGTTGAGCAGCACTTGCCGCAGACGGCCGGCGTCGCCCACAAGCGAGTCGGGTACTTCAGGCCGGACATCCCAAGAAAAGTCGAGTCCCTTCGCATCGGCCCGCACCTTCAGGGCCCGAAGGGTGTCGCTGAGCGCTGCGGCCAGCGAGAATTCCGAAATGTCCAGCTCCAGCTTGCCGGCCTCGATTTTCGAAAAATCGAGCAGATCATTGATCAGTCCGAGCAAGTTGTCCCCGGCCGACTTCACCGTTTTCAGAATCTGCCGCTGGTCATTCGTCAGTGGCGTATCCAAGGCGAGCTCCGTCATGCCGAGAATGGCGTTCATCGGCGTGCGAATCTCGTGGCTGACATTAGCGAGAAACTCGTCCTTGGCATGGTTGGCCGACTCGGCTGCCTCCTTGGCCTGCCGCAGCTCGTTCTCGATCTGTTTGAGGTCGGTCACGTCCACGCGGCACCCCGTCACGCGGACCGCTTTGCCGGATTCATCCCGGATGATGGTGCCCCGTGCCAGCATCCACCGATCGGAGCCGTCCCGGTGACGCGCGCGATAGGCGACGTGGTAATCGTTCCCCACGCCCTCCAACTGCGCCCGAATCTCCGACAAGACTTGCTCACGATCGGCCGGATGCAGGGACGCCATCCAGGCCGTCGAATCGGCCGTCGAATCGACTGAGCTGTCGGGTGGCTGATTGCCGAGCTGCTCCCAGACATTGATGAAGTGGGCCCGCCCGCCGATATATTCACCGTCCAGCAAATCGACCTCGAAGATGCCGACATTCGAGCCGCGCACCGCAAGATCGAGCCGGCTGTTGGCTTGGCGAAGCTCCTCCTCGAGCTGTTTGCTCGTCGTAATGTCGGTGCAGGTGCCGAACCATTTGAAGATGGCCCCCTCGCTATCTCGGATCGGGACGCCGCGCGTCTTAAACCAGCGGTACTCTCCGTCGAGGCGACGGACCCGGTATTCGACGTCGTAGGGTCCGCGACCTGCAACGGAATCGGTCCAGAACTTCCGGGTGGGCTCCCGATCGTCCGGGTGCAGGACTTTCAGCCACTGCCAGCCCAGCAGGTCGGCCTCGGGAATGCCGGTGTGTTGTGTCCATTGCGTGCTGAAGTAATCACAGGCACCGTCGGGCCCGGCACTCCAGACTAACTGAGGTAGCGCGTCGGTGAGACTCCGCCAGCGTTGCTCGCTCTCGCGTAAGGCCTCGTCGGCGACAATGCGTCGCCTCATCCGGTGCAACGACTCGGTGAGGCCGCTGATGACGACTCCCACCAGCAGGAACAACGTGAGCGACATAGCGCCCTGGACGCTGCCGATTTGAAACCGCGTGTCGCCCAGAAAATAGTGTGCCGCCAGGGCGCTTGAGAACGTGGCGAGAAGACCCGGCCCGAATCCGCCATAGTAGGCGCTGATCATAACGGCCGGGAAAAACGTCATGTGGGGGGTCTGATTCCCCAACACGGGCCACAGCGGCCACCGGACCAACAGCGAGAGGCCCGTGATCCCGACGGCGACGCCATAGCGGACAAGCCGGCTCCGTTCACCTCCGGGGAATTCGGATTGAGCTGCCATGGACGTTGCCGCGAGGGTCACCTGACCGGAACCGAGATGGTCTCCGTTCATTATCGCCATCTTCCAACGTTCAGGCAGCCGTCCGCGTCAGGAATTGGTCGATCTCCTGAATCTCATGCTCGTTGAGCTGAAGTCGAGCGGCACCGACAACTCCCTTGATCTGGCCGGGCCTGCGTGCCCCAACAATTGCCCCGGTGACGGCCGGATTCCGCAGCACCCACGCGACCGCCACTTCACCCGCCGAACAACCGTGTCGAACGCCGATGTCTCGCAGTCGCCGCACCAGCTGCAAGTTCCGCGTCAGGAGCGGTTCTTGGAAATTGCGATTCGCTTTGCGCCAGTCGTCGGGCGGCAATGCCGCCACGCGCTCACGCGTCATGGCTCCCGTCAACAGGCCGGACGCCATGGGGGAGTAAGCAATGACGCCGATCTTCTCACGGGCGGCGAACCTCAGGATCTCGTTCTCAACTCGTCGGTCCACCAGCGAATAGGGGGGTTGAAGCGAGGTGATCGGAGCAATCGCTTGCACCCTCTTCATCTGCTCGACATTGAAGTTAGAGACCCCCAGGTAACGAACCTTCCCCTCATCTTGGAGTTGAGCCAGGGCCGTCCACCCCTCCTCGATTTCTGCATCGGGGTCGGGCCAATGAACCTGGTACAGATCAATGCAATCGACGCGCAGCCGGCGGAGGCTTGCCTCGCACTCGCGACGGATCGAATCGGCTTTTAGACTGTGGCCGATTTCACGGCGGTCGTTCCAAACCATGCTGCACTTCGTGAAAACGTATGGCTTCCGGGGGACGCCCTCGAGCGCCCGCGCGACGATTTCCTCCGAATGGCCGAGTCCATAAACTGCGGCCGTGTCGATCCAATTGATTCCCGCATCAAGCGCCTCGCGAATCGCGAGAACGGAGTCGCGGTCATCCTGGCTGCCCCATCCGAATTCCCAGCCCGACCCCCCAATGGCCCAAGTCCCCAAACCCAGGCGAGTGATAACCAAGTCCGAATTGCCAAGTTGTTTCGTGTTCATGGAACTGCCTCCTGATTCAGCTGTACGTGGCACCGGAGTATCGGCACCGAAAACTGTTAATTGCTCCCAACTAATCCGTGATGCATTCGGCGTGCCGGACAGGGCTCAATCGTCGATGTGACGGGCGTGCCGACTGGACATCGATCGGAGAGAGCTCGAAAATTGACCGGCCGACAGTCCACGGCCGTGCAGCCGGCGATCGTTACACAAACATTCTCACGGCGTCCCGAGTCATGACTCTCTTGTTGCTGGTTGACGACGACCCTAGTCTCCTGCTTGACCAGGTCGAGCATGTCTTTGCCCGCGACGGTGTCGAAATCACGGTCGCCGGCACCGGGGCTGAAGGGCTGCGGCAATTCGAGGTACTTCGTCCCGACGTCGTGCTACTCGATATCAGGCTGCCCGATCTCTCCGGATTGGACGTCTATCGTCAGATTCACAAGATCGATGCGCGGACGCCGGTCGTGTTCATTACCGCGACGACGACCGCCGAGACGGCAATCGAAGCCGTACGGCAGGGAGCTTTTGACTACCTGTTTAAGCCAGTCGGTTTGGACCAACTGACCCGTGTCGTGGGCCAGGCCTTCGAGCTTGGGCGGTTGATGCGGGTGCCGACGGTGATGACCGAAACCGTCCCTGACGAAGCCGTCGGGGATGCGATCATCGGCCATTGTCCCGCCATGCGCGAAGTCTATAAGGGGATCGGTCGGGTCGCTGACCAAACGGTCATCGTGCTCATTACGGGGGAAAGCGGCACGGGAAAGGAGTTGGTCGCACGGGCCATCTACCAGCACGGCTCGCGGTCGAAAGCGCCTTTTCTGGCAATCAATTGTGCCGCCATCCCGGAGAGCCTGCTGGAAAGCGAGCTTTTCGGCCACGAAAAAGGGGCATTCACCGGAGCCGACCGACGGCGGATCGGCAAATTCGAGCAGTGCAATGGCGGCACAATTTTTCTCGATGAGATCGGCGATATGCCGTTGGCGACCCAGGGCAAGATGCTCCGCCTGCTCCAGGACCAGACCTTCGAGAGAGTCGGCGGAAACGAAACGATCAAAACCGACGTCCGGGTGATCGCCGCGACAAATCGGGATTTGCAGGCCATGTGCAACGACGGCAAATTTCGCCCCGACCTGTACTATCGGCTGAGTGTGTTCACGATTCCATTGCCGCCTCTGCGGGAGCGAGGCGACGATCTCTTGATGCTCGCCAATCACTACATCCGCAACTTCGATCGCGATCTCGGCCGCGACGTACGGGAAATCGCCCCGGAAGCGTCGGCGCTTTTGGCGTCGTATTCCTGGCCGGGCAATAGTCGCGAGCTGCAGAGCGTGCTTAAGCAGGCGCTGCTTAAGGCAAGCGGGACTGTCCTGGTTCCGGCATTCCTGCCCGAGTTTCTGAACCGCCACCAAGAAGGCGATCCAGCGTCACAATCAGAAGCAGCCGCGGGATTCCGCTTCGAGTCTTTCATTCAACAGCGGCTTGAATCGGGTGCCATCGATATTTATGCCGCGGCTCACGAACAGCTCGACCGAATCCTGCTCCCGCTGGTGTTGCGGTTTTCTGACGGCAACCAGCATCAGGCCGCCCGGATGCTTGGGATCGCCCGCCAGACCCTTCGCCAGAAACTCCGCGATTTAGGGCTGAGCATCTCGCATTCGATTCAATCCCAAGAAAACGATCGCGATTAAGCGCCCATTTTCCGCCATCGCCGGGCAGCAATCTTGTCAACCGGGCAAGATTTTTGACGTTCTTTTTGCCCCGCCATGCTGTCCCGCCGGTGTTCCAAGGACGCGGAAGGCTGCATATCCGGCTGGCGAGACTGTTTGAGGCCGCCATATCTTCTCGACCGTCCGTTGGCACGGTTGGTGCTTTGGTTCCTCACGTCTTGAGGAAAAGGAGACAGCCATGCAAACTTCATCGGTCGTAAACAGGCATTTCCGGCAGGAAAAGATTGGTGACGTCCGTTCCCGATTGGTGGCCAGGGCGCGCCATTCCAAATTCAGAGTGTGGCGTCGCAGCGAAAACCTAGTGGCGTCCTTCTCGCTCGCCGTTCTCGTGACAACGGTGCTCGTATTGATTTACCAAGCGATTGTTTGCTGACAGACCCGCTCGAGGAATGACACGAGTCGTTACGAATAGACGCAGTGCAAAGTCGACCGAATAGAGACTTTCCATGGACAAGCGACAAGTATCAGATTCCGAGCAGGACGCCGACCTGGTCAGGTTTGCTGCCGAGCTGACGGATGCTGCCTATCCCGTGGCGCTCAAGTATGGCGTCTCAGGGTCTTCCATTGATCTTGAACTGGAGATCTGGAGGGCGCTCACCGAACTGGTCCGCAGGCGCGGCGCGAGCTCTTGCCGAGAAACTCCACGGTGAACTCGCGGTCAGCCCCGGCTTTGTAAACGGTCACTCGCGTTGGGATCGGAATCCTTACTGTGGAGTTCCGGCCATTTGTTCCATCGCGCGGATCACCGAGGAAAAATCTTCGTCTCGCCCTGTGGCGGCCTGCTGACCATGCTCGATGGCGCACACTTGCTGCGCAGCTGACGTGATCGGCATCGCGACCGACAATTCCCTCGCCGTGTCCATGATCAATCCGAAGTCCTTGTACATCAGGCGCAAGGCGAACGTAGCCGGGTACACGCCGGTCCTGGCGTTCTCGAGCTTGGACCTCTGGCTGGCGGAAAGAACGGCGGTCTCAGCAAGCGCATCGAGGAGGCGCATGCGGTCCAGGCCGGACTTCAGCCCGAGCGCGATGGACTCCGCAAGCGCCTGCACCCCCAGACCGAGCATGGCGTTCACGCAGAGTTTCATCGTCGCACCGGACCCGGAAGGCCCCAGGTAAAACGACGCCTTGCCGAGCACACCCAGGATCGGCCGGCACTCGTTGTAGACGGCTTCCTCCCCACCGACAAAGATCACGAGCTGTCCTTGCTCCGCCTGCGGCGTGCTGCCAGACACGGGAGCATCGAGAAATTGGACCCTCGTCCGGCGAGCTTCTGCGTGCAGCTTGCGGGGCGTCCCTGGAGAGACCGTGCTCATCTCGAGGACGACTGCACCCGACCGGGCCGCTGCCAATACACCCTCCGCACCCATCATCACGTTCTCAACCGCCGCGTCGTCAGCTAGCGAGGAGAGGATGATGTCGGCGCCCGCCGCGAGGTCTCGGGGCGTGGCGGCGACTCGGGCACCGCGCGCCTCCAGGGAACGAGCGCGCTCCCGATTGCGGTTGTAGACCGTCAGATCATAGCCGGCGGCGAGCAGCCGACCGGCCATTCGACTGCCCATAGCTCCCAAGCCGATGAAGCCCAGGCGAGGCTTAGATGCTGGGTCGATAGTTGTCATGGTCGCTCCGGTTCCGGCCGTGGCCAATATTCTCCAGACCGATTCTGACTCGACCCAGGGCCACGCGGCCGACTCCCAGAGTAGGCCGATCGGATCGGTGAATCAATGATTTTCCCTTTCCCGCAATGATTCCGAGCCGCCCGGGGAACCGGAGTCTGCTTTTCGCACAGTCCACGAGCGAGCTCTCACTCGGCCCGGTCGCATAGAACGAGAATCTGGCATGCGTCGAGCGGGCAGGAAATCCTGGTGCTCAAGGCGTATGAAACCAATCAAAGGATGGTGAACAGCGAGCTGACGGAACGTTGGGGATCTTCGGGCGGTCCGTCTCTAGATCTGCGCCGCTCCGCCGTCTACGAAGAGTTCGATTCCGTTCACATAGCTGCTGTCGTCCGACGCAAGGAACACGACTGCTTTCGCGATTTCGTCCGGCGTTCCCGCGCCCGAGCGGTGTGGCTGCTGCCGCCTGGGGCTCGAACTGTTTGACCTGGTCGTCCGTCATTCCCAATTCGCTCTTATAGGCGGGGGTGACGACAGTTCCGGGGGCAACGACGTTCACGCGGATTCTCCGCTCCCGCAGGTCGACCGACCAGGTCCGCGCGAACGATCTGAGGGCCGCCTTTGTCGCCGCATACACACCGAACGCTGGAACGCCCTTCAGCGAGACCATCGACCCGTTCAGGACGATCGATGCGCCGTCGGGCATGAGCGGCAGGGCTTTTTGCACGGTGAACAGCGTCCCCTTGATGTTAATGGCAAGCCACTTGTCGACGTGCGCCTCGGTTATGTGCCCGAGGGCGCGAACTCGCCGCCGCCAGCGTTGGCAAACAGCACGTCGAGCACACCGGCCTGCTTTTTGATGACCTCGTAAAGGCGGTCCAGGTCGGCGATTTTGGAGATGTCCCCCTGCACGCCGATTGCGCCCTGTTCAATCGCCTCAACCGCTTGATCAAGCTCCTCCTGCCGCCGCCCGGTGATGAAGACCTTCGCGCCTTCGGACGCGAATCGATGCGCGGTCGCGAGGCCCAGGCCGCTGCTCCCACCGGTGACGAGCGCCACTTTGCCTTCAAGTTTCTTTGACATCATGGTTTTTCCTTGAGGTTCAGGCCGGGGCGTAGGTCGGGAAATCGGTGTAACCTTTCGCACCAGTGGGTGAGTACCAATCGGCCAGCGGCGCCGGGTCGGCCAGGGGCCAGCCGTTCCGGAAACGTTCCACAAGGTCGGGGTTGCTGAGGAAGGGGCGACCGAATGCGATCAAGTCGGCGTCCCCTGCGGCAATCGCCTTTTCGGCCGTCTCCTTGGTGTAGCCGCAGTTGCCCATGAGCGGGCCGTGGAACACTTTGCGGAACTCGGCCAGGGTCATCGGCTCGCCGAGCTTGTGGAAGCCGAAGGCCAACCCGTCGATGACGTGCAGATACGCCAGCCCGAAACGGTCAAGTTGCCGGGCGACGAACGTGAACTGCTCCCGGAAGTCGGGCGAGCCCATGTCGTTGTATTGCCCGTTGGGCGAAAGCCTCACGCCGACGCGGTGGGCGGGCCAGACGGACGTGACCCCTTCGATCACTTCCTGCAAGAAGCGGTAACGATTCTCGATGCTCCCGCCATACTGGTCGGTGCGGTGGTTCGTCTTCGACTGGAGAAAATTGTCGATCAGGTAGCCGTTGGCCGCATGGATTTCAACGCCGTCGAATCCCGCTTCTTTCGCTCGCTCGGCGGCCCGCCGATAGTCGGCCACGACCCGCGGAATCTCGGACGTTTCGAGCGCCCGTGGGACTTCCTGCGGATGCTTTCCGGTCGGAGTGTGGATTTCCCCCTCCGTGATCTTGATTGCCGAGGGAGCGACGGCGGGCTTTCCGCCGTGGAAGCTGCTGTGGGAAGCCCGTCCGGTATGCCAGAGCTGGAGGAAGATCACCCCTCCCTTTTCATGCACGGCATTCGTGACGTGCTTCCAGCGTTCGACCATCTCATCCGTGTAGATGCCCGGCGACTCGTTCCAGCCGTTGGCCTCCTCGGAGATCGTGGTCCCCTCGGTGATGAGCAAGCCCGCCGCACTGCGCTGGGCGTAATATTCGGCCGTCAGGCGGTTCGGCAGGCGAACGGCTCCGGCCCTGCCGCGGGTCATGGGTGAGAGCACGATTCGGTTCTGCAAGGTCAGGTCGTGCAGCTGGAACGGCTGAAAGAGAACACTGGTCATCTCATGCTCCTGTCTGAAGGCATTCGAGAACCACTTTCAGGAGTCGGTTGCAACAGTTTCACACCGAACTCCTCGGTCGTTCGCTCAGGCGACGCTCGCTGGGGTCAGCGTCCCTCGCTTCTCGACAGACGGCTTGATTCGCTTTTGCAAGAGCGTATCGACGCTCATCGGCCCCGAGCCATGCGCCATGACAAACAGCATGGCGCCCATGATCGAGAGATTCTTCATGAAATGAATCATCGGATCCTGCTGCGCTTGACCCTCGAACTTCCAGAACGGGTGGACGTAGTACGACGCCAGGACCAGGAACGTCAGCAGCAGGGCGGCGCCGAATCGGGCGCGATAGCCGACGATGACGGACACGCTGCCCGCGATCAGGAAGACGATGGCGCCGACCAGCATCAATTGCGGTGCGGGAATTCCGACGGAAGCCATCACCTTCGCCACGTCATTGAAATGGGGAATCTTGTTCCCCACAGCCGCCATGAAAAAGATCGTGCAAAGCATCACACGGGCCAGGAGCGTCACGATACCTCGAAGTTGCGACATGACTTTTCTCCCATCGGATTAGGGCCAACTTTGGTCAAACTGACTTCGCCGCGCCCCTGTGGCGCGTGCGGACGTTCCGGTTGCCATATTGTTTATATAACTAATGTTGATATGTCATGTTTATGGACAAAAAAAACTTCATTCCGCCTCGGCCCAGGGCGCGCGAACCTTTTCGAGCAGTTGGATCAGTTCCTTCAATTCGGTCCGGGACAGATGATCGAGAAGTTTGTGGTGCAAGTCGTCGAGCGGTTGATCCAGTGCCGCCAAACTCGTCATCCCCATGTCCGTGAGAGCCACGTAGATCACGCGGCGATCCTTTTCGCAGCGCAGTCGGTTGACCATCCCCGCCTGTTCGAGCCGGTCGATCAATCCCGTGATCCCCGGAACGACGGTCAGTGTGCGGCTGGCAATTTCCAAAATGGGCAAAGGCTTGCCCTCGCCTCTCAGGATCCGCAGGATGTTGTACTGCGAGGGGGTCAGCCCGTGCTGCCGAAACAGCCGCGCGACGCGAATTTGCAGCTGATCGTTGGTTCGCACAAGGCTCAGCACCGCTTCGTCGAGCGGCGACTCGAAGGGCCGTTTCTTTTTCAGTTCGTGTTGCAGCTTCGGGGTCGTCATTGCCGAGTGCCTCGTTAATCCGTCTAGTATTAATTTATATGTAAACTGTCGCCATGTCAAGTAATGTTGCCGTGCGTTTCGGAGTGCGTGGAAAAACGTTCCATAAATGGCACTGTCTCGAAAACCACGAGTTTCTGACACTCGACTGTCGTTTCCAGACGCCCAGGCTGTTCTGAGTTAGGCGAGACGCAGCGCGACAACACGCTGAAATCCGAAGTGGCGCGCGTCCGAGAAAGGCATGAGTTTCTCGGAGTGCAGCAATCTTGCAGACTGCAGTCCAGCGCCACAAGGATTAACAGTCGCGACCCCGACTCAGGCATCAACAACCCCGATTTTCGGACCGTACTACGCGGCCTGTCCCGAGCGCCACATATCGGTACAGCGTGGTCTTCGAGATTTTTAGGGTGACACAGATGTCGTCGAGATTCACCGACTTGTCGGCAAATAGCTTCTTCGCGAGAACGACCTTGGGGTCATTCGGACTGAGTTGAGGCCGACCACCTGTTCGGCCTCGCGCACGAGCGGCGACGAGGCCAGCTTTGGTTCGTTCCTGGATGAGCCGACGTTCGAATTGCGCCAGCGACGAAAACATGTGGAAAATCAACTCGCCCGAAAGAGTCGTCGTATCGATGGCACTGTCACAGACTGAACGAAAGCCGACGCCTCGATCTCGAAGCTCGTCAATGAGCGTGACCAAGTGCCGTACAGATCGTCCCAATCGGTCGAGCCTCCAGACGAGTAGGACGTCGCCCGGACGCAGCTCCTTGAAGCAGGCGTCGAGCCCAGGTCGATCACGTTTCGCGCCTGACGCCTTGTCGGTGAAGATCAGCTCGTCCGCGACTCCGTGATTTCGCAGGGCATCGAGTTGGAGAGCCAGCTCTTGGCCTTCGGTGCTGACCCGAGCATATCCGACAAAGCGAGCGCCGTCGGAAGAGGCGATCACGGAATTGCTCTGTTGTCAGACTTGATGTGCGTCTTGATGTTGGACGCCGAGCATCGTCTCAGAGTTCGCAGATCTCGGGGAACGAGTTTCGGAAACACGGTCGATTTTCGGCACTCCCGGAAAAGGGTTGAGAATTCGGGATGACCACGCGGACAACGGAAGCAGCATATCGTCAGACGTCGACCTCAACATAGTGTTCAACCTCTGGAAACGGATCGTAGTAGTGATGTAGCAGAGACTGCCACTCCCGATGCTCCGCCGAGCCGCGAAATCCGATGGTGTGATCTTCGGGTTTCTCCCAGGACACTAGCAGAATGTACGTTGAGGGCTTTTCGATACAACGTCGGAGGCTGTGGCTGATGTACCCCGATGGACGGTATTCAGCTTGCCCTACGACGTCGCTGTCTCATTTGCCCAAGTGTCCAGCTCGAAATTTCTGAACAATTTTTGCACAGATCCCCGATTTTTCTGTTTTTTCTGCGGCGCAAAAAAAGGGAAAGCACCACAGAAAAATCGCGCGTCCCGGAAGCCCCCCTTGACTCTTGCCGTAGAATGCATGATCGAAGTGTGCGCGCCGCTGTTCGAAAAAGAACCGGAAAAAGGCGGCGTGCACCCGGACGGTATTGAGCTGCGCCTGTCCTCAACGAATCGGCTGGGTCGCCGCAGGGGTCACGTCTGGACCACGATCCGGGTGGCCAATTCCTCGAGTGTCGCCAGCGCACCGAGAGTCGCCTCCTGAGGAGTCCGGACGCCGGTTGCAAAATTGAGCTGAGGTCGGCCCGCGCCACGATCGAGCTGGAACGTAGGCTGTGGCTGCCGGTTGACAGTCCCGACAGCTCGCGTTGGGCACGACGATCAACGACTACTTTGCCACCTTGGCCTGCTTTTGCCGTGTCCGGGACAGGTGTGTTTGATCGGGCTTCAGCAGGGCTTCCGCTTCGCGGAGGAGGATCTGGCAGTGCAACCAATCCTGCCACATGCCGTCAAATGGCCGGCCGACGGCCGGGTCGGGCATCTTCTCGGCGACGATCGCTTGCCCGCTGTGGAGCGCCGCGCGGGCTTTCGCCTGGTGGCCCAGGCGGTGCTCCGCCATGGCCAGCACCGCGAACGCGCTCGCGTCGAGGTGTGCGGCGTGGGCATCGGGGCCTAAGCTGCTCGAGCCATTTCACGGACTCTGCGGGCCGGCCGGCGCGGTACTCAGCCAGCCCTTTGACGAACGCAAACCAGCGGGAACCGTCATTCTTCTCGGTCCCAGTCACGACCCAGTCGGCGAGCTTCTGGACGCGATTGAAATCCGGCACGGCATCGGGCGCGAGCAAGCAGGTCTTCGCAGTCCGCTCCGCGATCTCGAGTGATTGAGTCGCGTGGAACCGCTCCAGCATCGCCCGGCAGACTCGGCGGTAGCCGGCAACGTCGCCGGCCCGGAGGTGCAGGGGCGCGGCCCGGAACGGGTACCAATGATTGGCCGGTTCCAGTTCCGCCGCCTTGTCGATCGCCGCCAGCGCCTCGTCCCAGAGGCCTAACCGAGCCAGAGCCTCGCCGAAACGGTTCTGCGCTCTTGGGGTTCTGTTCCAGGCTCTTGGTGAAGGATTTTCGGCGCAGGTCGACCCATTCGCCAAAGACGGCTGTCGCCTCTTGCGGTCGGTTACTGCTTTTGAGCAAGCGAACCAGGTTGCCGTAACACGTATCGGTCAGATCGCGGCGGTCGTCCGCGACCAGCTCGCTCGCGGGGAGGCGCGCCAACAGGTAGACCGCTCCCCGGTAAACCTCCTCGGCTTCACCCATCCGGCCATTTTTCACAAGGAATGGGCCGAATTGGTCCGTGCAAGTCTCAATCACATGAACTCGGTAGACGAAGTCCATCGAGTACTCGTCGGCCAGCTTTCGCCACGCGGCGTCGGCGAGGCGGTAATACTTCACCGCCTAGTCCAGCCGGTTTTCCGCTCGCAGCACTTCCGCCAGTTCGAAGTGGCTCCGCGCCAGCCGATCCTGAAATCCGCCGTCGTCCGGTGCTTGTGCGAGCACTTTTTCGCAGACGTCGACGGCGTCTCGGAGGGCTTTTTCCGCATCCTTCAGACGGCCGAGCGGTCGCATCAGCCCGGCGATACCCAAGTCGCTGAAGCATTGTTCCCATCGGCAGTAGCGGTCTTGCGGAAAGTCGGCGGCCAGCTTTTCAAACACGGCCAGGGCCCGCCGATGGTGCTTTTCTGCCTCGTCTGGCCGACCCAAATACCAGGCCGTCTCGGCCAAGTGCCACAGCGTGTGACCAACTTCCAACCGGTCGTTGTCTCTGGCCGGGAACTCGTCGCCCAGTTTTTCAAACAGGCCGAGCGCCTGACGGTAGAAGTTTTCAGCCTCAGTCGCCCGTTTGTTGTCACTCAGAAAAATGGCCAATCCAGAATAGGAGTCGGCCAGATCCCTGCGGCAATCGGGATTCGCAGGCGCATCGGCCACCAGCTTTTCCTCGAGGGCCAGCGCCAGCCGGTACTCCTGTTCGGCGTCGGCGGGCCGGCCGGCCGACTGAAACATGAGGGCGAGGTCGCGGTGACAGCGAGCGCGCTCGAGACGGTATTCGGGATTTGTCGGAAGAGCGGTGACCAGCGCGTCGTAGTTGACAAGGGCCTGATGATAATGCGATTCCGAGTCCTCCTTCCGCTTGAGGTCGCGAAGGGAGTTGGCCAGTTCGTGATGGACGCGCGGCAGGAGCTCGCGATGGTCGACCTTTCCGGAAATCGCGCTCCGGAGCGCCTCGATCCGCGATAGGAAGCGGCGGACGATCTCCTCCGCCGCTGGTGAACGGCCCTTCGATTGAAAGAAATGCGCAGCCGCATCGAGATAGCTGGCGGCCCATGCCGCTTCGTTAAAAGGCTCAAGAGGCAGCTTTTCCAAGCCCGGCTCATTTCGAAACAGCGCCCGTGACCTGATCCCGAGTTCCATGAGTCTCAAAGAACTGGGCGATTTCCTCGAGGTAGTCCATGTCGTGCAGACCGATCTTGACGGCGTGCTGAAAGTCATCGGCGGCGCGCTTCCACTGACGGCCGGAAACAAAGAACAGGCCCCGATCGAACCAAGCCAATGGATCGTGCGGCCGTTGCTCAACGCGGTTGGTGAAGTAGACCTCGCGGTCCTGTTTGAGCTGTAACGCCTCCTTGGTGTCGCTTTGGCTCCGCTTCTCCCGGAGATCGAGGTCGCTCGTCTGTCTCAGCACGTCTTGCTCGGTCGCCGTGCGCCAGAATTTCGCGGAGCCGTCATAACTCGTCGTGGCGATGATCCTGTTGTCCGGGGAGATCGCGACAGAGCTGATGTCAGCCGTGTGCGCATAGAGCGTCGCCCGCTCGCGCCCCGTCGCCACATCCCAAAGTTTCAGGGCCGCATAGCTGCCAATCGCCAATGTGCTGCCGTCCGTCGAAGTCACGCAGCCATGCAGCGGTGCCAGGTTTTCGATCGGTCGTGAGGCTCCGAGCGCCTGGCCCGTCGTCGCATCCCAGGTTCTCATTGTCACATAGTCGGTCGAGAAGAGGGTTCCGCCGTCGTGGGAGAAGGAAACGGATCGGACGTTGCGCCGATGTCCGCGAAGGGTCCGCAGCTCCCGACCACTCGCGGCATCCCACAGCTTGATGGTCGAATCGTCGCATCCCGATGCCAGGGTCTTGCCGTCGGGCGAAAAGGCCACCGCCCAGATCCAGTCCGTATGGCCGCGAAGCTCTGCCCGCACGTGCCTTGTGGCGACGTCCCAGAGCTTCACGGTCTTGTCGGCACTGCCCGAGGCCAAAGTGTTGCCGTCCGGAGAGAAGGCCACGCAGTAGACCGGTCCGGTATGACCGTGGAGAAGGGCTCGCTCTTGCCGAGTCGACGTGTCCCAGAATCGGATGGTCGTATCATCACCGCACGAAGCCAGGGTCTTGCCATCCGGGGCAAATGCGACGCCGATGACGTTATCCGTGTGGCCCTGAAGATCACCGAGTTCCTGCATCGTGGCCATGTCCCACAGTTTGACGATCCTCGAGTCACCCACCAATGCCGCCGTCCTGCCGTCGGGCGAAAACGCCACGCCCCACAGATGGCCCCGGGAGATCGCGAGCGTGCTGGGTGGTGTCTGGGTGCTCACCTCCCAGAGCATGACCGTTCGGTCATCACTCGCAGACGCGAGGAGCTTACCATCTGGAGAAAACGCGACGGACCGTACCGGCGCTTGGTGCGCGTAGATCCGCTTCTGCCCGGTGCGGGGATCCCACAGCACGACGTCGCCGGATCCCGTTCCGAGGCCCACCGTTTTGGCGTCCGGAGAAAACGCCACGCAAGTGCCGTAGTTGATACCCCCTTTCAGGCCAGTCCTCTCCTGGCTCGATTCCACGTCGAACAGCCTAACCCCGTCGCTTCCTGCTGTCGCCAGCGTCTTGCCGTCTGCTGAAAGCGCAACAGAATACAGCCCCATGCGGTCCCCCCTCACGGTGGAACGCACCTGGCCCGTGTCAACATCGCACAACTTGACGTCATCTAAGGTCCCGATGGCCAACGTCTTGGCATTGGGAAAAAACACCAGGGATTGAGGGCCTTGCATCGGGTTTCCTATTGAGAAACTTACGCGTTCCTTTCTGGTGGCAACGTCCCATAATTTGGCGGTGGTCTTCCCCGTGCTGGTGGCAAACATGCTGGCGGCTAAGATCGTGCCATCGGGAGAAAACGCCACAGCAGTGATCGCACCATTGCGGCCCCGAATGGTGGCCCGTTCGCCACCGGTGGCGACGTTCCACAACCGGGTGGTTCCGTCATGACATCCCGACGCCAATGTGTTCCCGTCAGGGGAAAATGCCACGCAATTGACTCGAGCCGTGTTCCCCAACAGGGTTGTTCGTGTCTGACCGGTGGCGGCATCCCACAGCTTCACGGTCCCATCAGGCGCTCCCCGACGCCAATGTCTTTCCGTCGGGAGAAAAGACGACAGACCAGACACTGCCGCTGTGACCGCGCAACGTCAACCGGTGCCCCTGGTGGCAGCGCCACCAGAGGTGATACCACTCGAAACCGCGCAGGTCTGCCCGATCCGGTGCCGGCCGCTCCGCTTCCAGCAGTGCCAGCGCATAACCCGTCTTTTTCTTCTCCAA
Organism: uncultured Planctomycetaceae bacterium; assembly: GCA_963833105.1. Taxonomy (GTDB): domain Bacteria; phylum Planctomycetota; class Planctomycetia; order Planctomycetales; family Planctomycetaceae; genus DASPSM01. Next base: position 272,967 of record CAWHWU010000013.1, on the reverse strand, counting down.
GTCTTCCTCGGCCAAGGTGATGCGGGCGGTATACAGATTTCGCCTGGCGGCCAGCTCTTCTCGTCGAGCGATGTGTTGCTGCGTGATCGCCTGCTGTCGCTGCACTTCCACGTGTTCGCGCTCTGTCTCGGCTTCACGCCGCTGTTCGGCTTCGGCCGCGCGGGCTAAGCTTTCGGATTCGAGCCGCGTGGCGGCCAGTCTCTCAGCGTGGACCGCGCGATCCCGCTGCCACGTCGCCCGGAAGAGCTGCCATGTCGTGCCGACGACGCCCAGCAGGAGCGCCAGCGTGACGACCACCGCCGTCGCCAGCGCCGCCTTGTTTCGCCGGGCAAATTTGCGGAAGCGATAGGCCGTCGACGGGGGACGGGCCAAGACAGGCTCATCGGCCAGATGCCGCTGGATCTCCAGGGCCAGGTCGTTGGCCGTTTCGTAACGGCGGGTGCGATCCTTCTCGAGCGCTTTCATCACGATCCAGTCCAGGTCGCCCCGCACAAGCTGACTCAAGCGGCTGGGATCGGCGTGCCGATGAGCCGCCACCGCCGCGGACTTGTCCCCCAAGGTGCTGAGCCGCGTGCTCGGCCTGGCCGGCTCTTCTTCGCGTATGATGCGGCGGATTTCGTCGTAGGCCGCCTGCTTCAGTTGGTGCTTGTCAAACGGCGTGGTGCCCGTCAACAGCTCATACAACAACACGCCCAGTGAATAGATGTCGCTCCGCGTGTCGATATCCAGGCTAGTCATCGCGGCCTGTTCGGGGCTCATGTAAAGCGGCGTGCCGATCATCTCGGTGAAGCGAGTGAACAGCGTCGCTTCCGTGAGCTGCTGGTTAATCGCCTTGGCGACCCCAAAGTCGATGACTTTGGGGACCGGGCGCCCGTCCTGCATCGTGACCAGCACGTTCGACGGCTTGATGTCGCGGTGGATGATCCCTTTCTGGTGCGCGTGCTGCACGGCGCGGCAGACGTTCACAAAGAGCTCCAGCCGCTCGTGAATGGCCAGACTGTTCTGGTCACAGTAGTCGGTGATCGGCACGCCGCGGACCAGCTCCATGACGAAGTAGGGGTGCCCGGAATCGGTGGCGCCGGCATCGAGCGCGCGGGCGATGCCGGGGTGATCCATCAGGGCCAGCGCCTGCCGCTCGGCGTCGAATCGCGCGAGCACCTGCCGCGTGTCCATGCCGGGCTTGATGATCTTGAGCGCCACGCGACGGCGGACCGGCGTTAGCTGGTCGGCCATGAAGACGATGCCAAAACCCCCTTCGCCAATCTGCTCCAGCAGCTTGTAGCGGCCTCCGATGATCTTGCCCGCGGCAGCCGTGATGGAATCAATGACGGACGCCTGGCCTGCTGCGGCAAAATCGCTCCTCCCGACGTCGGGCAGCTCGCCGGATTGCTCGTGCGCTTGGAGCAGCGTCTCGACGCGGCGCGCAAATCGGGATTGTCCGCGCATTGAGAGTTCAAGATATCGGCCCGCTCCGCCGGGTCTTTGGCTTCGACAGCGGCCAGAAAGACGGCCTGCACGCGATCCGGATCAATCGACATGGAAACCCCTTGGAGCGATCCACCATTCCATGCGACGCGGGCGGAGCGGCCTGTCGACAATATAGAAAAAGATTCAAAAACTTAGCGTTTCAGATCATTCTGCAGCCAGGCCCGGGCGTAGGTCCATTTCTGGCGAACCCGATAAACGGTCAGCCCCAGCGACTCGGCCACGATCTCATGGCTTAAACCACCGAAGTGATGCATTTCCACCACTTGTGCGGCCTGACGATCCTCCGCCGCGAGCCGCGTCAGAGCGTCATCCAAGGCCAGGATGCGACTGTCATCGTCGTCTCGGGCAACGTCGGCGGCTGCGACCCTCCGCCGTCGGCCGCCATGTTTGAGCCGATTTTTGCGGCGGGCGTTTTCCACCAGGATTCGTCGCATCGCCTCGGCCGCAGCAGCAAAGAAATGCCCGCGCCCGTCCCAGTTGGCAGCCTCAGGGTCCTTGACCAGCCGCAGATACGCCTCGTGGACCAAGGCCGTCGCGTTAAGTGTCTGGCCCGGGCGCTCTTGAGCCATTTGCTGCGCCGCCAGCTGGCGTAGTTCGTCATAGACCAGCGGCAGCAATTTCTCGGCCGCGATTCGATCGCCCCGATTCAACGCCGAGAGGATGGTCGACAGGTCGGACATCGAGACGAGTATACCAGCGTCGATGTGTGCGGCTCGACACAATTCCCGGCGCGAAATCTCAGGGCAGGCGACAAGGTACGACCGGCACGCGCGGCGACAACAGAGGGCGCAGCGTTTTTGCGGGGTTTTTCATTTTTTTCGACAGATCGGTGTTCGGATGTCGCATGGGTGAGCGACGCCTCGATCGAGGACGGAATTTCGGAACTCCATTTCCAAACGGGACAACGTCCCAGAAAGCGAGAGGATCCCATGACTGCGCATTCGTTTCGGCTGCCTTGCGGTAGCAGGGCTGACGGTCGCGCTGACGTTGGCTGTGGGCCCACGGGCCCGCGCCCAAGCCAAAAAGACCCAGAATCCGGACGCGCAGGCCCGCGCCCAATTTTCAGCGATTTCACAACAGATCCTCAAGTCCAAGAGGATCAGCCTCGGGACCGTGAGCAATGCGGCCGGTTCATCTAAGAAGGTCACCGTGAACGGATCCGCCAATGGCTTCCTTCAACTCAAGCAAGTGTTGCAGAAGGCCACGGCGCAACGCGTGGCGGCCGTCAACCTTTCCACGAATCAAGCGAGCACGTCGAGCATCATCCAGGTGGGCAGCGCAGCGGCGGGACTGGGCGTGGAATTCGATTGGGACCGGTCGCAGCAGGCGTGCCTCCTGGGAATGGCGATCAACGCGGCCGACACCCTCGGCGTGGCGATCGGCGGCCTCAAGGCGGGCGATAAAGTTGAGGTCGTGCAAGCCACGGGAGTCTGTACCTTCGACAAAGACACGGGCAACCCGCTTCTCTCCAGCTTGATCGGCCTGCTCGGCGACGGGGCTGAGGCCGTGGTCGATGCGGAGTCCGGCAGCACGCAGTTCAATAGCACCATCCAGTCTGCGACACAAACCTTGCAGACACTGGCCAAAGGTTCCGGCAAAGGAACAATGCCGCGCGATCCCTTCGGAATTGTGCAGGGATCGAACAGCTATGGGCTCGACGAGGGTGGCGTGGTCGTGATGATGCCTCAAGCGGGTGGCATCTACTACTCGGGTGGCGGCCATAGCCCGGCCTCGGCCAGATTGCCGCACGTCTTTGGCCAGGCTCGCGGTCTGCCGGCCGACCTGGCGCCCTATGCGAACATCGTTCCTTTGTACTTCCTGGGGCACACCGTCCCTAACGGCGGGGCCGTCTGCCAGACCGATGGCGTCGCCTACGTCCTGGCTTGGGACTGGAATTACTCGGACAACGCCGGCACGTACCAGGTCGTCGTCCGCCTCACTCGGGGTAACGGCAGCGCCTCACCGTTGCCGTCCGCAACTCCGGCTGTCGTCAGAAAAGCCCGGACGACCCGTTGAACCGACGCCAGCCAGCGCCTGTGGTCCAACGGGTGCGATACGCCTCGGGGATCGTCGTTCGGTCCCCGGGGCGGATTGGCCCTCTGGCAGACCCACTCCTGGGATCTGCCAGGTGATGTCGCCCTCAACATGAAAACTGTCGCGCCGGACGCGACCACAAAACAAAGGAATCGACTCATGAACGCCGCCCGATCATTTGCCCTGATTGCTCTCATGGTTCTCGCCTTGTCGGGATCACAAAATTCCTTCGGCCAAGCCCCTCCCGCGCCGGCCGGCGCTGGTGGAGCGGCCCCAATACCGCTCTCAGCGGACGCACCCCAACCGCTGCCAGCCGCCGGAGCGCAACCTCAACCCGCAGCCGGAGCCCAACCAGTCGCAGCGGACGCACCCCAACCGCTGCCGGCGGCCCCAGTTCAGCCGCTGCCAGTGGCCCAAGTCCAGCCGGACCCGGCGGCCGCTGCCCAACCATTCCCGCCGGCCGGAATCCAACCGTTCCCGCCGGCCGGAATCCAAACGGTCCCCGTGCCCGGAGTTCCGAACCTGAGCCTGACTCGTGGCAGCCACATCATCGGTTCGCGGGCCATCCTGGTCGGTGGCGTTCCGATCGGAACCGTCCAGGACATGCTGTCCGTCGCCGGTTCCGGCGAGTACCTGTTAGTCGCCAACCCAAGCGGATTCGTGACGATTCCGCAAAGCCTGACGATCTTTGAACCGGGTCCGCGAATCCTGCAGGTGAACATGACATTCGCGCAGGTTGGCGAGCTGCCGCGGTTGCTTCAGCTCGGGCAACTCAATCGTCCGTTCCTCCAGCAGGTGCACACTTTCTTCCAGAGCCCGCGGGGAGCAGCAATTCTGAGAAACAACTCTGTCCGCAATGTCAGGTCGAGGCGCCCGCCAGGTGGCGTCGAGAGGCGAGTTGAGACACGCACGGTGAGTAAGCCGGCGGTCCGTCCACAAATCCGAACCGAACGGCGCCCGGAGAACGGGACCGAAATTCGCCGCTAGCCATCCTCTGTTGCGATGTGCCCGATGCGATTCGCCGCGGGCCAGAGTTACCCGAGAAAATGAACTAAGGAAAACTCCGATGTCTCGGTTTCAGACAACTCGATTGCTCGCGACGTCAGCACTCGTCGTCGCCTGGGCAGCGTCGCCGTCCCAATGGCTATTGGCCGCCCCGGATCCCGCGTCACCGACCGCGGCCCCCGGCACAACCCCTGCGCAAGCAGGGTCCGCCAGCGCACCCACCGCTTCAAATCTCCCCTCGCAGGTCGACCCGAACCTTCAGGTGTTGACGCAAGGTTCGGTGCACGAAGCGTTCGGCCAGCCTGTTCTGTTCAATCCCAGCCCCAACCCGCAAATTCCCAAGCAACCCCCGGCTCCCGTCGAGGAATTGCCTCCCGATACAAAACCGGCAGGGAACAACGTTGAATGGATTCCGGGTTACTGGAGCTTTGAGGCCGCTCAGCAAAAGTTCGTTTGGACCAGCGGGATTTGGCGGGTGATCCCGCCGGGACTTGCCTGGGTGCCGGGCTATTGGACTCAAATCGGAACCGGCTACCAATTGGTCTCGGGGTACTGGCGTCGCAGTGAAACGTCGATTGCATTGGCATCGTTCGGCAGGCAATTCGGAGCAAGCGGCCTCGGAAACCCGGCGCACAGCAACCTGCCCGACGTCGCGAATTTGACGCCCGCGGCTGTGCCCGATCCGAGATCCAATTCGACGGTCCCCGGTGGGACGGCCTCCGCTTTCAATCCGGCGGCTGCTGGAACGAATCCGGCCGCCGCCGGCGGAGGTTTCGACGATCACGCTGCATTTTTCGAATCGAGAATCCGGCCCGTTTTGCTGGGCACTTGCGCCAAATGCCACGGCAGCAAGAAGCCGCGCAATAACCTTCGCCTGGACAGTCGAGCCGGTCTGCTCAAAGGAGGTGATTCAGGCCCCGCGATCGTCGCCGGAGATCCGGACAAAAGTCTTCTGATTCAGGCCGTGCGCTATACCGGCGAGCCCAAAATGCCGCCGAACAAAAAGCTGCCCGCGACCGTGATCGCGGACTTCGAGCGCTGGGTCCGCGACGGAGCGATCTTTCCCGATCATGCTCAACCCGTTCAAGCGGCCGCTTCGAGCGGCACTCCGGTAACCGCCGCGCCCTCCACCCCGCCGGGAAATACACCGGTCTCCGCGGACGCCCCCGTGGCGGCCGCAGGCGAGTCCCCAAATCTCGGAGCGGTCCCCGGACCCGTTCCGACTGCGGCCAGTGCAGCCCCTGGCACGGCACCTGCTCCCACCGCAACCGCGGCGAGCCCCACATCAGCGAACCCGCCGACAACTGCGGCGACCCCGACAGCAGCGGATCCGTCGGCAAATGCAGCTGTGAATCCGACGGGTGTCGGACCAATCCCTGTCAGCGCGGCCGATCCTCCAGCGGCAAGTGCTGCGAGCGCTCCTTCTGCCGCCGCGCCCGCGGCGGGAACCGGAAATCCCGGCGCCACTTTAGCGGCGGGAGGTCCCTTTTTGGCGAAGCCGCCGGCCTCCCTCGAATCGGGCCCAGTTGGAAATCCGCCGAACGCGAACTTCACCTGGATTCCTGGCACGTGGATTTTCAGGCACGGTCGCTTTTTGTGGCTCGCCGGCCAATGGGCGCCAGTGCATCGCGGATGGATCTGGGTTCCCGCTCGGTACGTGTGGACTCCGGCCGGCTATCTCTTCGTGGACGGCTATTTTGACTACGAGCTCGCGCAACGTGGTGTGTTGTTTGCGCCGGTTAACTTCCGCCGGGGCTCTGTCGCGCCGGGATTTGTCTTCACACCCAGCGTGGTTCTCAATACCCATCGGTTGACCGAGTTCCTGTTCGTGAACTCGCCGTGCAGTTGCTATTGCTTCGGCGACTACTTCGGAGCGAGCGACGTGCAAGCGGGCATCTTCCCCTGGTTCGCGTTCCACATGAGCAGCCTCGGCTACGATCCATTCTTCGCCTTTTCCAGTTGGGCCCATCGCGCGGACATTGGCTGGCACGAGAGACTCGTTGCCGATTTCCGCACGTTTCGCGACGACGCCCGATTGCGTCCGCCACGAACGTTCGACGAGCTCGTGACTCGCGCCCGCGGCTCAGGAAAAAATTCCGAGCCGTTGGCGTTGCCGTTCAGCAGGTTCGTCACTCGCTCCGACCCGTCGTCGTTGCGATTCGAGAGAGTGAGCAGGGATGGGCGCCGCGAGATCGACCGATCTCTCCGCCGCTTCCACGACGCTTCGATCAGGCGTAACGAGTTCGAAACGAGATTTTCGAGACACGAGCCGAATCGGGAGATCAACAGGGAGTCCAGGTTCGCGGATGAGAGAAAGGATTTCAGGGACGATCGAAGGGATTTCAGAGACGACAGAAGGGAGTTCAAGGATGACAGACGAGAGTCCAGACTCGCGGATGACAGACGAGAGTCGAAATTCGAGGACAGACGGGAGTCCAAGATCGGGGATGAGAGAAGGGAGTCCCAGGCGTCGCGAAATCGGACAACGACCCGCACTCCGCCGGTCGTCTCACGTCGCCCCGTGTCGACGGCGGGACTCGGGCAGCACGTTATTCAGGAGCACCCAGCTCAGCGATTGGCAAACCCGAAATTTGTGCCTCAAGCTTCGAACCGCGGACACTCCAAGCCCGCGGAAAAAGGGAACACGAGTCGACGCACGAACAGCCCGCGCTGATTGGTCGCCGATGCAAAGCATCCACAGTCCTCCGGTCTCCCAAGGGCCGACGCGAACGAATCGCAATCCTTCGTTCATGCGGCCCACGGGGCCCGGAGTCTTCATGGGGAGTTGGCGCGAGCAAATTCAAAGCGACCAAAGATCCAGAAAGAGCGACTCATGGTCACTTCTGATTTGAATCGACGCGAGTGGTTGAAACGGGCTGCTGGCACCGGCGTTGCCGGCATCGGATTGACGAGCCGAGCAGCGCTTGCGGCAGGAAGTCGGCCGCGACAAGCGGTGATCGGCAACTCGGTTTACAGCAATTACGTGCTTTCTCTCAGGCCGGTCGGATACTGGCGATTGGGCGAGACAAACGCGCCCACGGCCTTTGATTGGTCGGGCCTGCAGAACAACGGCACCTACCGTGGATCGCCCGCATTCGGCCAACTCGGCGCGATCCGGAACGACGCAAACACAGCCGTCGGCCTCGACGGCCGATCCTACGTCGAGATTCCCAGCCAAAGTGACTTCAGCATCGGCCCGTCGGGGCTGACAGTGCAAGCCTGGTTGCGCCGGACGTGCTCAATTTCCCCTGCGCGCCCGCGCCGAATACATCCACTGGCTTGGTAAAGGCGACGCCGGGTGCTTCGAGTGGGGATTCCGCTTTTACAAGAAGGACTCGAGCCGCCCCAACCGAATCTCCGCGTACATCTGGAATGCCGAAGGCCGCGAAGGAGCCGGTGCTTATTTCGAGGAACCGATCATCCCGGGGACGTGGATCAATGTCGTGGCGGTGTATCAACCGCCCGGCAACAACGCGGGCGTCGCCATTTATCGAAACGGCGTCCTCAAGAACGGACCGCCAAAGCCGCCCACGCTGTATCGCTCCTACGGCGTGACTCCTCGACCCGGCGGGGCGCCGGTGCGACTCGGCTGTCGGGATCTGACGAGCTTCTTGAGAGGGGGACTCGACGAGGTGGCAATCTATCCACGCTGCCTCACGGCGGCGGAGATCCTGAGGAGCTATCGGCTCGCCACTTTGACAGCCAGCTCACCGTAAGCGATTGTCGTGAAGGATCGCCGTGCTGGAAACCGTTCCTTAAACGGGACGTCCCGGATTCGGCGAGTTTCTGAAACGCTAACGTCGCGATTGTGACCTCGTGGGCGTATACCGACGCGCTCCAGGTCCTTCTTGACCATGAACCACGTCTTCTTGCGTTCAAGCTTCGGAAAGAACTTCTGGCTTCGCTCGAGTCCCTTAAACCACTGCCCAAGCATGTCGACGAGCTCAGGGTGCAAAGGCAGAACGTCGTTGCGGCGATGCTTCGATGCCGCCGCCTCGACCGTCACCGTCGGAGGATCGGCCTTGAGGTCGAAACTTCGCGGCGGAAAACTTCCCCATTCCTTACGTCGCTGCCCAGTTATATACGACAGGATGTAAATGCGTGCCCGCGGCTCCCCGTCGAATTGCTGAATGGAATAGCCGCTGGCCCTGGCCGACGCGAGCAGAGACCCGACCTCATCGGGAGTGATTGCCCGCCGCTTGTGGCGCAGGTCCACCTCCTGATTTAAGCCGCTCCAATCTCGCCAAGGGATCCGAGACGTCACTCCGTCACCGAATCGCGCGAACCGGCACCTGTCGTCTCTCCTCGAGCGAACACGGCTCGACAACAGGGTGGCTTATTGGAAGCGAGGCGTGTCGGCCAGGGAAAAGATCACCACCTCTTCACCGGACACCGTACTGAGGTCATGGTGCATGCTCACCACCTTCACGCCAGTAACCTCGTGAACCAGCGATTCCAACATTGGGCGTGCAATTTCCAGCAGTTGCTTCCGCACTTCTTTGATCAGATCCCTTCCTTTCCCCGGCGACGCGGACTTACCCAGTTGTCGTTCGGCGAGTGTCAAAGCGCCTAAAATGCGGATCACCAGGAGATCTTTGATGAGATGGGCGTGTATCCGTTCCGACCGCCATCCCAGATACTCTTCCTGAAAACGAATGATTCCATCACAGATCGCTCCTTCGCTTTCTTTCTGAGTCAGAGTCTTTGATTTGCGCTCGCTCCTGATTCGCCGAGCTTCGTCAATCGGCAGATGCCGCTCGGCTCCGGTAGGAGCCACGCGCCCGTTGGTCCGCTTTGCCGTTCGTCCCGAAGACGTGGCCACACGAACAACACTCGCTAAGACCCCTTCGATTTCTGTCCGCGCCACGGGCTTGAACAGGACCGTGTCGAACCCGGCTTTCATCGCCGTGGATTTGTGTTCCTGTGAGTTCTGGCCAGTGATGGCCACGATTCGTGTTTGGGCGAAGCCGGGAATCTGGCGCAGGCGACTCACCAGACCGGACCCATCCATTTCGGGCATGACCAAATCGACGAGCATCAGATCGGGTCGAAATGTTTTCGCAACGTCCAGTGCCTGCGTCCCGCCATAGGTCACATGCACCTGGTGGCCGAGATCTTCCACCAGCAAACCCAGAGCGTCGGCGCCGTCTCGGTTGTCATCAACCACGAGAACCCGCAACGTTTTTTCGCTCGTCGCCATGCTTCTTCTCCGTTGGCAGCCCGGCAGCGTCCGCACCGCGCAGCGTCAGTTATCCTGCCTGCTCCGGGCCTGACGCACCTTCTCGGAGACTCCCGCCAAGATTTGCTCCAGTGCGCCGAAGTCGACGGGCTTGACCAGGTGATGATCGAATCCCGCCTCCCGCGAGCGTTGGCGTTCTTTCTCTCGGCCATACCCCGTCATGGCGACCAGCACGACGTTGTGCAAAGCGGCTTGCTGACGTATCCGCTTCGCCACTTCAAAACCATCCAACTCGGGCAGGCCGATGTCCAGCAGCATTACGTCGGGCAGAAATTCCAGGGCCGCCGCCAGTCCGGCCGGCCCGGTGTGAGCCGCCCGCACCGAATGGCCGGCTTCTTCAAGCAGCAGTTCCAAGGCCGTCACTGCGTCCTCGTTGTCATCCACGATCAGGACCCGCAAGACGGTGTCGAGCGGCCTGGCGATTTCGGTTGCCGGTGGTTGTGTCTTTCTAGGCAGCGCCGTCGACAAATCCACAGGAAGACTCACGACGAACTCGCTGCCTTTTCCCAAAGTACTGGAAACGGTGATCGTTCCCTCGTGCATTTCCACCAGTCGCATGGCCAGAGCCAATCCGATCCCCAACCCGCCTTGCGACCGGTCGGAGGACCGTTCCGCTTGCGAGAACAGGTCGAAGATGTGGGGCAGAAAAGCGGGAGCGACGCCGAGTCCCGTATCCCTCACACGCAGCACCGCCTTGTTCCCCTCCTGCTGGGCGGAGAGCCAGATGTGACCGCCTTCGTTCGTGTACTTGACGGCGTTGGTGAGCAGGTTCGTGACCACCTGCTCCAGCCGGGCGGCATCTGCGTAGAGCCAGATCGGGTCCGGAGGCAACGACACCGTGAGTTCATGCTTGCGTTGGTCGATTAAGGGGCGGACCGTGTCCACCGCCCGTTCCACGATGCCGCTTACGGTGACCTGTTCAGGGCGAAGCTGAATCCTGCCGGTGAGCGTGCGGGAGACTTCCATCAGATCATCCACCAGATGCGTCAATTGCCCCACCTGACGCTCGATGATGGTGTGTGCTTTTCGCTGAACGGGGTTCTCGTCTTTCTGGCGTTGCAGCAGTTGCACGGAGTTGAGGATCGGAGCAAGTGGGTTGCGAAGTTCGTGGCTGAGCATCGCCAGAAATTCGTCTTTGCGGCGATCCAGATCGGCCAGCTGTCGCTCCAAGCGGCAGCGTTCGGTGATATCACGGATGTTGAATTGAACGACTTGCTGATGGTCTTCGGCATAGACGTTGCTGACGAACTCGACTTCGACCTTCTGCCCGTTTCGGCTTTCGAGCGGTAAATGGTCGTAGCGGATAAAGCCGTTTGTTTGCAGTTCTCGATAAGCCGCCTGGCTGGCCTCTTTATCGGCGAACAGGCCAATCTCCCAGAGTTGTTTGCCAAAAAACTCATCGTGCGAGTAGCCCAATAAGTCCGTCATGAAGGGGTTGGAGTCGATGATTTTCAAGGTCTGGGCGTCGAGAATGAAAATGCCGTCTTTGGCTGCCTCGAATAGCCGCCGATACCGGATTCCCGAGTTATTCAAAGCCGCTTTCGCCAGCTTGTGATCGGTTACGTCCTCAATGGCGAGCAGGATCAACTTTGGGTTGCTGGACTCTGGAGGAAACTTGCGGGCGTTGAGCAGCATGCACCTTTTCCCGATCTCGGGAAAGTTGTGCTCGACCTCGAAGTCGTGGATGGGATGGCTACTGGACATGACCTGGTTCAGCAACGTGCGGAGGACGGGAATGTTCCATTGTCCGTTGCCCAAGTCGTAGACGAGGCGATTTTCCGTTTCCTCTCTCGAGACGTGGAATGACTCGAAAAAGGAGCGATTTGCCGTCCTGACACGCAGATCGCCGTTGAGGACGAGGAACGGTTCTCGCAAGGTGTCAATGATGTTCTCGGCATAATCCAGAGCGAGCTTCAGCGCGTCCTCGCTTGGTTGCCGGTCGGTGAGGTCGTTCGACATGACCGCTCCTCTCGACTCACAGCAACAGCAATAAAAAAACCGACGTGGACGAACACATCAGGTGTCGAACTCGTCGGTTTACTCTGCAACGAGCGTCCCGGCGGCGCCGGACTGCCCTTTATCTAGTCATCCGAGAGGGTCACTTTATCACAAAAATGCCGGCGTCGCCAGTGCGAAGCTCTCGTCGTCATCGAACTCGTTGACGAGTTGCGCAACAGAACGGCCACTCGACATGCAATCATTGCCGTACCAGCCCAGCCAATTTCAACCGCCGTTGCACTAAGCGCGCAAGGTCTTTCACCCCTCTGCCACCGCGCCGTCTCCCTAGCATGCTCGCGAGCCCTACTCATTACGGTTCGGCAGTGCCTCGAGCGGAAACCGCATCGACAAGTGCCGAATGCGAGAAACGGATCAGCGACGAATAAGGCAACTACGACACCGACACGTTTGCAGCGGCTTCGACAGAAGTCCACGGACAGTTTTGTTTGATCGACCCCCAGCCCTTAGGCGACCTGCGGCGTCAGATTGGGCGGAGTCTTGGCTGCGGGCATAGGTTTAGCTTCGGGCTTCGTTCGGGTTCTGGCTTCCGGTGTGGCCCCAGTTTTGGTGCGATCCAAAATCCGATAGGCGAGCAGTTTCACGCGGTCATTCAAGAGGAACCAAGCCAGAGCATAGCCCCACACGAAGAGTGCCCATTTCCAGGGAAGTGGTTCCATGAAAATTCCAAAGACCGCAATCAATGTGGCCACGATCTGCGTACCGAGCACGGCCGCCCATAGAATCCGCGCGGGCCGGATCGACCAGAACGGGCCGCGCGTGCGCGTCAGGAAGATGGTCAGATGACCAGCTACAGAAAGTTTCAGGTACATCAACGTCTGGATGACCGCGCGGTCGAGTCCAAAGACCACTTCGCCAAGATAAAACAGTCCAAACGCGGATACGACGCCGATGACACCTAACACAGTCGAGATCCCCAGCACCATGCGCATGTTCCAGGCCTCGGGCTTGTTCCTGTAATGAACGTTGTCATAGGCAATGGACAGGATGGCTCCGTCGTTGAGCAACGCGATCATCACGATCATGACCGCGGTCAACGGATAGAACTTAAAGATCAGGATTGCCAGCGTCATGAAGAACAGCACGCGCAGTGTCTCAGCAATGCGGTAGATCGCATAGCTATTCATCCGCTGAAAGATTTTCCGGCTCTCTTTGATCGCGTCGATGATCACCGACAGGCCGGGTGCTACCAGCACAATCGAGGCCGCCGCGCGGGCCGCGTCGGTCGCGCCGGAAACGGCAATGCCGCAGTCGGCCTTCTTCAGTGCAGGGGCGTCATTCACCCCGTCGCCCGTCATGCCGACGATGTGCCCGCGTTTTTGCAGAACGTCAATAATGTGGTACTTGTGTTCGGGGAACACCTGGGCGAAACCGTCGGCTTTGTCGATGGACTCGGCGACCTCTGCGGTCTCCTGCTTTTTCGAGTCGCCTAAACTGCTGGCATCGAGGATATTCGTGCCCATGTCTAACTTTTTGGCGGTCTCTTTGGCGATGGCGAGTGCATCGCCCGTCACCATCTTGATCTTTACGCCCATCTTGCCAGCGGTTGCGACGGTTGCCTTGGCATCGTCCCGCGGCGGATCGAACAAGGGCAACACACCCTGAAACTGCCATGGGCCGTCCTCGTCGGCGCGCGCCACGCCCAGTGAACGAAAGCCGCGCGCGGCGAAGTCGTTGACCGCCTTGTCGACAGCGGATTTCACCTGCCCGGCGTTGGCCGACAATGCCAAAATGACCTGTGGGGCGCCTTTGGTCACCTTGAACGGTTTTCCGTCTTTGGCTTTGACGGCCGCCTCGGTGCGTTTATGCACGGGGTCGAATGGCTGGAAATGCCCAATGTCATAGCCCTTTAACGCATCTTTGTCCTTGAGGCCGGCCAACACGGCCAGATCGATCGTGTCGTTATCGTCCGAACGCGACGCCAGCGCGCCATCGAGGATAATTTGATCGGCGGGGACATCGTTCACGCTGAACGGATCGCCCAGCGTCAGCTTGTTCTGCGTCAGGGTGCCGGTCTTGTCGGCGCACAGCACGTCCACGCCCGCCAATTCCTCGATGGCCACCAACTTGCTCACAATCGCTTGCTTCTTGGCGAGCAGGCGCGCACCGACTGCCATTGCCACCGACAACACTGTCGGCATGGCCACGGGAATGGCCGCGACCGTGAGGATAAGGGCGAATAAGAGGACAGGGTCCTTGGGAGGTTTCGCGTAAAGCATCGGTTCGCCGCGGAAGAGACCGACCGCAATAATCACGGCCACCAGAGCCACCGCGAGGACGATCAGGTACTTGCCGATCTTGAGGACGGCCTGTTGAAAATGGCTAACGGTGTGGGCTTCCTCGACAAGCTGCGCCGTCTTGCCGAAGTAGGTATTGGTGCCCGTGGCATAGACCAGTGCGCCGATTTCACCCCGACGCATGATCGATCCGGAATACACGGCCTCGCCGGGATTGCGCGTGGCGGGAAGTGATTCTCCGGTCAGCGCGGACTGATCCACCGATATCTCGTCGCCGTCCAGCAAGCGCGCGTCCGCCGGCACAATGTCTCCCAGTCGTAAGCGGATGACGTCGCCCGGCACCAATTCACTCGCTGCCGGGTTGACCCATTTCCCATCCCGCTTCACCCGGGCCTTGATCGCCAACCTGGCCTTCAGGGCGTCGATGGCGTTGCCCGCCTGGCGTTCTTCCCAGAATCCGACCACGGCGTTGCAAAGAAGCAAAAAGAGGATGATCCCAAAATCCTCCCAGTGCCCGACGACGCCCGACAGAATCACCGCGATTTCAATCATCCACGGAATGGGACCCCAAAAATACGTGAGGAATTTCAGGATCGGATTGGTCTTCTCTTCCTTAATCTCGTTAGGCCCATATTGGGTCAGCCGTTTCTGCGCCTCGGCTTGACTGAGGCCGTCCGGCGACGATCCCAGTTTTTTCTCGACTTCCGGCATGGGAAGTGTTTTCAGATCGTCCTTCCCATCGGGCTTCGCCCCCGGTTTCGAGTCGGGAGTTTTGGGCTGGTCGACATTGGCTGTCATCGTGTGTGCTCCTTCTGTCTTTGCCAGGCCGCAGGTCGCGTGCATTGCGGGATATTTGCTGTCATGCGCATGTCCCTTCCATCGCGGCATCAATTAGCTCTTGCGCATTCATTTGCGGCTCGCCCACTTCCAGTTGCGGATTTCCGGCAAGTCTTGACCGTGTTGATCGATGTAATGTTTGTGCTCGATCAGCTTGTCCTGCATCATCTGTTTCAGGTAGGCCCCCTGAGTGCCCAAGTGGGGCAGGCGATCCACCACGTCTTGCACCAGGTGGAACCGATCCAGGTCGTTCTGCACTCGCATGTCGAAGGCCGTCGTGATCGTGCCCTCCTCCTTGTAGCCGCGGACGTGCAGGTTACGGTTCGTTCGGCGGTAGGTCAGTCGGTGCACCAGCCACGGATATCCGTGGAAGCCGAAGATGATGTGCTTGTCTTTCGTGAACAGCGAATCGTAATCCGTTTCGCTCAGCCCGTGCGGGTGCTCGCTCGCGGATTGCAGCTTCATGAGATCGACGACATTGATCACCCGGATTTTCAGATCAGGCAGATGCTGACGCAGAATGGAAACGGCGGCCAGAATCTCCAGCGTGGGCGTGTCTCCGCAACAGGCCATGACCACGTCTGGCTCGGCGTTCTGGTCATTGCTGGCCCATTGCCAGATCCCGATTCCTTCCGTGCAATGCACAACGGCGGCATCCATGGTGAGCCATTGCGGGAGCGCGTGTTTGCCGGCCACCACCACGTTGACGTAATGCCGGCTGCGCAGGCAGTGATCGAAGACCGACAACAGGCAGTTGGCGTCGGGTGGAAGGTAGACGCGCACGATATCGGCTTTTTTGTTGATGACGTGGTCGAGGAAGCCGGGATCCTGGTGGGTGAAGCCGTTGTGATCCTGCTGCCAGACGTGCGAGGCGAGCAGATAGTTGAGCGAGGCGATCTTCCGACGCCAGGGCAGTTCCGACGTGACCTTCAGCCACTTGGCGTGCTGGCTGAACATCGAGTCAACGATGCGAATGAAGGCCTCGTAGCTGTTAAACAGCCCGTGCCGCCCGGTCAGCAAATAACCTTCCAACCAACCCTCGCATTGGTGCTCGCTGAGCATCGAATCGAGCACGCGGCCCGCCGGGGCGAGGAATTCATCATTCTTGACTTTGCGGGCGTCCCACTGACGATTTGTGACTTCAAAAACCGCCCCCAAGAGATTCGAGAGCGTCTCATCCGGACCGAAGATGCGGAAGTTGCGCTGGTCCTGATTCAGCCGGGCCACATCACGCAGAAATTGACCCAGCACGAGCGTATCTTGGCCGTCGACAGCGCCGGGCGACGGGACATTCACCGCGTGGTCGTGGAAATCCGGCATACGCAGGTCGCGGAGCAGCAGACCGCCGTTGGCGTGGGGATTGGCACCCATCCGCCGGTCGCCCTGCGGCGCCAGCTCGGCCAATTCCGGCATCAAACGGCCATTTTTGTCGAACAGCTCCTCAGCCTTGTAGCTTTTCATCCAGCTTTCAAGCTGTTTGACATGATCGGGATGTTCGGCGTCCACCAGGAGCGGCACCTGGTGCGCTCGGAAGGTACCCTCGACTTGCAGGCCATCCACAACTTTCGGTCCGGTCCAGCCCTTGGGTGATCTCAGAACGATCATCGGCCAGCGCGGCCGAGTCGTGTCGTTCGTGCTTCGCGCATTCGCTTGGAACTCGCGAATGTCCTCGACGGCCTTGTCCAACGTGGCGGCCATGAGCTGATGCATCGATTCCGGCTGATCGCCCTCCACGAAGTAGGGTGTCCAGCCGCAGCCTCGCAGAAAATTGTCCAGTTCCTCATGCTCGATGCGGGCCAGCACGGTTGGGTTGCTGATCTTGTAGCCATTGAGGTGCAGAATCGGCAGCACGGCGCCGTCGGCAATCGGGTCGAGCAACTTGTTGGATTGCCATGCGGTCGCCAGGGGGCCTGTCTCCGCTTCACCGTCGCCGATGACGCAGGCGACGATCAGATTGGGATTGTCGAACGCGGCCCCGAAGGCATGACTGAGGGAGTATCCCAGCTCGCCGCCTTCGTGAATCGATCCCGGGGTCGTCGGAGCGACATGGCTGGAAATACCGCCGGGAAATGAGAATTGCTTGAACAGCTTTTTCAGCCCGGCTTCGTCCTGGGTCACGTCCGGATAAACTTCACTCCACGTGCCTTCGAGGTAAACGTTGCCCACGATTGCCGGGCCGCCGTGACCAGGACCGGCGATGTAGAACATGTCCAGGTCGTGCTCCTTGATGACCCGGTTCAGATGCACATAGATGAAGTTCTGGCCCGGCGTCGTGCCCCAGTGCCCTACGACCAGCGGCTTCACATGCGCGAGCGTCAGTGGCTCCTTCAGCAGCGGATTGTCGTAGAGATAAATCTGTCCAACCGACAAGTAGTTGGCAGCTCGCCAATACGAATTCATCCTTCGCAGTAGTTCGGGCGTCAACGGTTTGTCCGTTGTGTGCATCTTCTTGCTTGTTTTGACGATGTTTTCCCTAACGCGAGTTCGCACTTTCATAACGATGCTCCCTTCAGACGCACGTTTTGCTTTCATGACCCTGTTTCCGTCCAATGGTAAAACTGAAGACCCCGCAGCCCGTGTTCGCGATCGTCGATTCCCCCTGCGTAGGAACGATGCGCCTTCGTGCACAACCCTTTCGCTTGTGACCGTGTGCACGGTCTCTATCCTCGAGCTTCCGTGTTCGCCCGCTCGTGAACATGTTTGCCCTTCAATTGCGATGAGTGGCCTTGCTGCTTCGCCGCGTGATACTCCTTGCGAATGTGCTCGATATCCACCGAGGGAGGTGGGAACTGCATGTTCATTCTTTCCAGGTGCTCGACGACGATTCGGGACACGGCGAGGTTTCGGAACCATTTGTGGTCGGAAGGGATGATGAACCACGGCGCATGCTCTGTGCTGCAGCGGGAGAGAGCTTCCTCGTAGGCCGCCGAGTATTGGTCCCAGAAGTTGCGCTCCTTGTAATCGGACTCGCTGATCTTCCATTGCTTCGCCGGATCGTCCAATCGGTCCTTGAATCGCTGCAGTTGCTCTTCTTTGGAAATGTGCAGGTAGAATTTAAGGATGTGCGTATCGTCCTCGGCGAGTTCCTTCTCGAAGGCGTTGATCCGGTCGTACCGGCGGGACCAGACCGCTTTGTCGACCAGGTTGTGGACACGCACGACCAGCACGTCTTCGTAGTGGGAGCGGTTGAAGATGGCCACGGCTCCGCGCCTGGGCGCAGCGGGATGGACTCGCCACAGGAAATCGTGCGCCAGCTCTTCGGCTGTCGGTTGCTTGAACGCCACCACTCGGCAGCCCTGAGGATTCATCGCACCCAGAACGTGGTTGATGGTTCCGTCCTTTCCGCCGCCGTCCATGGCTTGCAGGCAGCGAGTGCCGTCCATCGGCGTAAAGCAACTCTTGGAGCTCCCACAGCCTCTTTTGGTAATGCTCGATCTCTTCCGCCGCTTCCTTGTGGCCATCGTGGTGGCTTTTAAACGACGGGTCGATGTCCTTGAGCTTGACCTCGGTGCCGGGCTGTACTTTGAACCGGTCCAGGTAGTTCATGTTGCTCTTCTTTTCTATAGATTCGGTGTCAGACTCACTGCTGCTGAGGCGTTTGACCGTTGTACAGGGCGGTCAGCAAGTGCCCCTGACGGCAGAAATTCCGGCACGTCGAGACGAGCCACGCCGATCCGATTGTCGGCCATCCCGTAATAAACGTCGAAGCGGTCCGGCAAGCCGAGATCGTCGCGCCGGTCGATGGCGGTGGGGAACACCACGTCGGCGATGGTCCCGACGCGTTCTTGCGGCAATTCCGGCGTCAGCACCGGCTCAGACGAACGAAAACGGATGACCCGCGGATGCTCTCGGGAGAGGACCAGCACGCCGGCTGAGTAGCATAAATTGGGTCCGTGAGCACTCGATTTCGCCGAATCGCAAACGCCGTGGTAAATCACGAGCCATCCGTGCCGCGACAGGATCGGAGGAGTTCCGCCACCGATCTTGAGCCGCTCCCAGGGCGCAACTGGACTGGCCAGCCGGCTATGCAAGTTAAAGTGGCTGAGGTGATAGGGCTCAGAAGGATCCTTGTTCATCTCGCAGTAGGAAATCCAGATGCTCTCTCGATGGAGATCCACTTCGCGGGACGCCGGGGCGCAGGCGGTTTCCTCCGGACGAGTTCCGGGAAACAGAGGTCTATGCAGGATGGCCATCGCCGGTTTTCCGGAAGGATCGGGAATGGCCACAGGGAAGACGCTGGCATCTTTGTTGTCGACACCCTCAAATTCGATGCCGTCATACGGGCGGAAAGTCGCCAGCCCCAAGCGCTGCCAGTGGAACAAATCCTGCGAAAGGGCCAAGGCAATCCGAGGACCTTCGGGCGAATACGCTGTGTAGCTCATCACGTAACGCTGAAGCGGTACGACAAACGAGATTCGCGGATCCTCACAGCCGCCACCGCCGTTCGGCCGTCGCTCGTACTCCGCTTCGGGCTCCAACGCGATGCCAAGCCGCTCGACGCCTGTGGGGTCGCCGGCCTCGTTGAACTTGACTCGCGCGATACCGATGCGCGAGTAATTACCCCGTCCGACCAGACGCGGGAAGAGATAAAATTGACCGTCAGGGCCGCGAACGCCGGCGGGGTTCAGAACGCCTTCGACCTCGAGCGGATTGCCCGGCTCGGGCTCCATCAGCAGCCCGAGCCGCCTCAACTGAAAGCCGGCCATCACCGCTCTCCATAAGTTCCAGTTTGTCTGCTTCAACTTAAACAAGCAATGACGGCTTCGATGACCGCTTTGGTCTCATCCGGATCTCTGACTCGGATCGAAGCGCAACCGGCTTGCTCGGCCGGATAGTCGTTGCCGCCTGGAAACAGGGCATCCCCGACATAAATCATTTCTTCAATGGCAATGCCGAGAATGTCCCGTAACTTTCTGATCCCGTACGCCTTGTCGATTCCCGGCTTCGTGAGATCAATCGACGTCGAGCCGCCCAATCGGACGGAAAACTCGGGAATCAAAGTGTCGAGGATGGCTTTGATTTTCTTCCGCTTGGCGAAATCAGGATCCCATTTCACCTTTTCGTTCAAAGGAGCCTGTTGACCCAATGCGGAATAGGTGATTTGACTGCCACGGTCTTCAATGACCTCTCCCCAGACCTTACCGGGGGCCTTCAGTTCCGATTTCACAAGGGCCTGCTTAAGCGAACTAATGAGCTTCTCTTTCTGTTGACTGGATAAATCGTCTGAGTAGATCTTTTTCCAACTCTTGTCGTACTGGTAAAACTGCGTTCCACATGTGGGAAGGAGCGAGAGATTCTTCAAGCGTTCGTCCGTGGTAAGGTGAGAGACCACTTGTTTTTGAAATTGCGGCCAATTGCCGCCGGATATCACGGCGACTTTGACAACACCCAGCAATTTGTTGATCAATGCCGCCATCGTTGCATCAATCGATGACTTGCTCGGGGCCAGCGTTCCGTCCAGGTCGAACACGACGAGCTTTTTCATTCTTTGCGTGTCCTCGTTCTCGACTCTGCATACCATCCCGAACCAGCTCGACTGGAATTACTCCGGCAAGGCGACTTCCAGCAACGTGACTGGATTGCGCGGCCGATAGGAACACGCGCCGATCTCGGCTGCCAAGAGCGCGACGTCGCCACAGCCTACGGGGTAATTGGTGCCGCCGTGCTGAATCTCTCCTTCGCCGCCGATGCAAACCAGCACCCGCGGCGCGTCTGCCGCGCCGACGGTGAACGGCGATTGTCCGGTGTGTCGCCATACCGAGAAATGCGCACAATGAAAGAGCCGTTCTCTCCGTACCGGAGCGTCCTGCTCCACTATCGACGCGACCGGCCCGATTGCGACCTGCTCGAAATCGATGCAGGCCATTGCCTGCTCGACTTGCAGCGGTCGAACCTTACCCGTGTTGGGGTCAATACGATCCCCGTCATCAAGACGAAATGTGACGTCGCTGTTTTCCTGCACTTCGAACACCACGACATCGCTGAGTGAGTGAACGGTGCCGGCTCGGATCAAAACGGCGTCGCCGACCCTGGGCATGAAGTTTGGCAGAAGGTCCCCCACGGCCCGAGCCGCGAGCGCCTGCTTCAGAACGTCTCGAGTGGTGCCTGGCTTAAGGCCCGCGTAGATGCGACTCTTCGGTCCTGCCTCCAACACCACCCATGCTTCGGTTTTGCCGCTCTCGCCCGGGGGGATATACTCATTCTGCCCATCCGCCGGATGCACCTGGACCGAGAGCTTGTCGTGCGCGTCGAGGAATTTGAGGAGCACGGGGAACCGTGGGAAACGTCCCGCAAGCGTTCCCAACAACCGCTCCGGGAACTGCT
Organism: uncultured Planctomycetaceae bacterium; assembly: GCA_963833105.1. GTDB lineage: Bacteria > Planctomycetota > Planctomycetia > Planctomycetales > Planctomycetaceae > DASPSM01. The sequence continues at coordinate 251,787 of CAWHWU010000013.1, read as the reverse complement.
CCAGCAATTGCCGGAGAGTCATTCCTTGGAGCGGCCCATTGGCGACTTGGCTGGCGTGGTCAACGCGGTCGCTGAGGAGCCAAGCTTCACCGATCGGTCCGTCGCCGGGCAGCGGTGCTTTGAGCAACTTGGCCACGCGCCTGCCGCCCCAGAGCCGGTACTGGTAAATCGGCTCGAAACGCAGAGGATACAGCGGTATCTGGCGCATGCCGTGTCTTTTTTTCGACTTGGACGATTGCACCCCTGTCGCCATTTTGTCCCTAAGTGTTGGGTGATTTCGTTTGTTTAATTCCGATGCCAATTTAAGGATGTCGATCACGTATGCCGGGGCAAATCGGGAATTGTCGCGATGAATCGCTCGATCTTGAGCATCTTGGAGCCAACACACAGGACATTCAGCACGTTCATTTTGTCTCCCTGGCCACCCATCGTTTGCAGATGCAAATCGCCTGAGCCGAAGCCAATAATCCAGTGGCCGAAGAAGTCGTCCTGCAGCCGCGAACATCGACGCGTCAGTCGCGAATTGCCATCGGGCGGGCCAACAATAGTTCCTCGCGTCCCTTATTCAACGCTTGCGTGAGATGGCGTGATCTCCTTCTCGACATCGGACCAACACCGCTCCCGTTTCGCATCCCCTGTCCGGCTTGCCAGCCTGTTCCGCGCAGGCTGGCTTCCGGTTATAGGTTCCTGTCGGAACGAGTGTGACCTCCGTCACACGGAACTTCGCGAGGTTACGCGCCGACGGCGGCGCTCTTCTCGGCGTGAATCGTTGTTGTCTTCGCTTGGGTCTGATGCAGGATAGCCCTGGCGCGTTCGACTTCGTCGGCCGTCCCGTGGGCAACTAAGAGAAGCTTTCCGTTCTTCACCTCGGTCTCGTATTGCATGACACTGTTCTTCGGAATGCCGATGCTGTACAGGCCAGCGCCGAGAGCGGTGATCCCTCCCGTCACGACGGCGCCTTCGAGGCGCCGACGATCCACATGGCGAGCGGTCCCGCCACGAGCAACTGACCCAAGCCCGGCACCCAGAAGAACGCGGCGCCGAGCATCCCCCAGAGGCCGCCCCAAAGGCCGCCCCAGAAGGCCCCCTGCTTGCCCCAATATTCCATGCGATCGCCGGTGGTGTAATACCCGACGACATGTTCTTCCGTGTGGTAATCCTTACCGACAATCGAGAGCTTCTTCATGTCGAAGCCATCCCTCTGAAGCTCGCGGATGGCCTCTTCTGCCTGGCTGTGCGACTCAAAAACCGCGACGACGGAATTCGTGATTGACATCATTTGGTTCCTTAAAAAATTACAGGCCTCAAAAGACAGAAGCACCGTGCTCCCGTCCCCCATCATCTGCTTTTGGCTGCGGGATGATTCGGTTCTCGCGACTCAGCCGCATCCGAACGTTCGAGGAAGTGCCGGATTCTCAGCAGTTCATCAACCTCCGCGACATCCTTGTGGCGGTCGGGCTCCATGACCAGCGTCTGCCCGTTTCGCGTCACTTTCAGTTTTCCATTCGGTTCCTCTTCGACATTGGCGATCTCGCTCAGCATAGCGCGAAGCTCCCGCCATTCGAGATTGCGCGCCGCCGGGTGCTGGAAGACCGTCTTATAGGTGCGCAAGTGAGTTCGAGTGAGTTCTGGTTGCATTGCCACGTGCCCTTCAGCAAAAAAAACCGACGTGGCTGAACACCTTCAGGTATTCGACCACGTCGGTTTACTCGTCAACGGGCTCCCCGGTGCGGCCGGGTTGCCCTTCATCTAGTCATCCGACGAATTCTATCGAGGCCAGAAGCTTATTTCCGCTCCCTCGACAATTTAATTCTATCACTTGCCACAACGAAAACACAGGCCCAGCGCACGAATGCCTCTGCATCGTCGTTTGACTCTTCGGGAATGGCGTTCGGGGCTGCGCGAAATAGCCCGGCCATCCCTTCCAGGAGGATGAATTCGTGGCCCCTGGAGCAAACGCGCGATCTGAGTCGCAGTGTCTTCACGGTCTTAGGAGTGCGCGGGCGAGAGCGACCACAGCGACATCCGGAGCCATGGCGATTGTGATTCCGCCCAGCGGTTGTGGGTTTCCAATCGAATCGCTCCTTAAGAAGCGCTAATGCGGTCGCTTTCGAGCCGCCCGGCTTCATCGGTGAATTTCTCTGACCGCAGCTAGACTTTCGCGCATCCGTCGCAAAACACCTTCTCGCCTTCGTCACACTCTGGCCTCAGGCCGTGAGGGATCTCCTTTCCACACATGGCACACGTCACGGAGCTTGCCGCCTCATCCACCGCTGTGGCTTCGTCGCGATCCATGATGTCCCTGTCCCGTTCGTCCTCGTCTTCCCTCTCTCGGTCGTGTTCGTCAGCCATCGATTTCCCTTTCAGGTTTCTGTCCCGATCCAAACAACCCAGCCAGTTGATCCGCTTTCCATTCCTCAATCGTCCTGTCGCCTTGGCCCTTCGACGCGCGCAAGGCATGGTCGAGAAGACATTCTTGAACAGAAGCACCATGCGTCTGCTTTCGATCCATCAACCTTTCACTTGCCCGACTTCAGACGCAGACTCAGATTCATGAGCGAGCATCAGGTCAGCGCGGATCCACGTTTCGGCCTGCTCGACTTCGCTGCGGTCGAAGTATCGGATCGTGGCGGTCGTAAATGGCTTGCAGAATACCGCCATACCGTGTTCCCACGACTTCTCGCCAACCAGGGCGAGGCGTTCGATGTGCCGGAAGTTTTTCAGATCGAACTTGATGTCCTGCCAGAGGGCACCTGCCGCCCAGCCTTGGAAATCGTGCATCTGAACGAGTATCCGCAGTTTGCCATGATCTTTGATCAGGCCATCAACTTTCGGCACGAAATGCTCGTAGTCCTCTTTGGTGAGTTTGCCGGTGAGCTTGATCACCAAGATCTTCCCGCCCGCGTCCTCGTGCAGATCGACCGACATCGTTCGTCTCCTCGTTTGGTTATTGCCGACTGGTATGGTGAAACAGCACTGCGCCATCAATCTCGTGGGATTCGGTGTTGAGCAGGCTACCGGCCGTTTCCCCCCACCATCGCAGGTGTTGCTCCGAATGCGGCGGACTTCTCGGATTGGGACTGATCCTTTGCACCCGGAGATGCGTTCTCGAGTTTCCCATACGTCATTCCGGCGAAATTCGCACCGTCGCCGCCGTGCTTCAGAAACGGCGCCAAGAGTTCGAGCGGCAACGGAAAGATGATGGTCGAATTCTTATCGGCGGCGACTTCGGCGAGCGCCTGAAGATAGCGCATTTGCATCGCCATCGGGAAAGGCGTCATGATCTCGGCGGCTTGACGGAGTCTGGTGGATGCCTGGAACTCACCCTCGGCATTGATGACCTTCGCGCGACGTGCGCGTTCGGCCTCTGCCTGCGCGGCCATGGAGCGCTTCATCGCGTCGGGGAGATCGACATCCTTGATCTCGACGACCGAGACCTTGATCCCCCATGGCTCGGTGTGCCCATCGATGATCGCTTGCAAATGGTGGTTCACTTTGTCCCGCTCGGTCAGCAGTTCATCGAGTTCCGCCTGGCCCACCGTGCTGCGCAATGTCGTCAAGGCGACCTGCGACGTGGCGTACATGTAATTCTCCACCTGCAATACGGCCTTCATGGGGTCGATCACCCGGTAATAGAGCACGGCATCCACCTTGACCGATACATTGTCCTTTGTGATGACGTCCTGTGGCTCGATGACCTTGGTTACGGTCCGTAAGCCGATGCGCGTCATCCGCTCGACCGGCCCGAAGACCATGATCAGCCCCGGTCCCTTGGGCTTGGGCATGACGCGGCCCAAGCGAAAGATCACACCGCGTTCGTATTCCGTCAGCACTCGGATGCAACTCAACAGGTACAAAACGACGACTGTCAGCGCAATCCCCAGACCAAACCCAATATCGATCATCGACATGACTGAATCTCCCAAACTGATTTTCGGGCAAGACGAGTGGCTTGTCCGAATCTCGATCTTTCATCAATCTTCGTGGCCGAGGATCCTCGGTGCGGCGGCACCCCAGGAAACGAAAGCCAAGTGAAACCTTCCGTGTCGGCAATACCTTGTGGGCAACTCGACAGGCTGGACAACGTGTGCGAGGCGGGTATCTCCGTATTACGCCGTGCGCCGTAGCCGCTACTTTTTCGCGACAACAATCTTGAACTCGTTTGTGGCGTCTGCGCCTTTCGTCGGCTTCCCTGTCACTTTGAGCGTGAAGTCGCCCAGCGAGGCAGTGTCGGCAGCAGCGAGCGTGATTTTCGTATCCTTCTCCCCGTGCCTGATGACGGGGCTTGCCGGGTTGAGAGTCACGCCCTTCGGTACTCCGGCAAACTTCAGCGTCACCTCTTCGTCGAAATTCCCGCCCCGCGCGACACTGATCGCGAGTTCCTTTGTCTCCTCCTGCTTGAGCTTGGTTGATGTCATCGGCACATCCAAGATGAACGTATCGTCGGCCCGTTCGACGACGGGTTTGTTGGCGGTTCTTTCGGTCGCCCCGGGCCCTCCAGGAGTCCCTTGATTGCAGCCAATCGACGCAGCCAACGCCGTCACCATCAAACCAGCGAATAAACTCTTCATCCGGAGATCCCCTTTTCTGAAATGACGAGGCCCGCTCATGCTTGCGCCAAGCGCGGTCCATGCAGATCCCTAACAACATCCCTGACAAGAATCGGAAATCGTCATGCGTACGCCGCACGCGGTTGGGCTGATATTCCGCCGTTAATGAGACGGATCCCCAGAAGTCTGCGCCGCAATAACGAAAAAAGCCGACGTGGCCGAACACCCTGGAGTATTCGACCACGTCGGCTTACTCATCAACGAGCTCCCCGGCACGGGCCGGGTTGCCCTTCATTTAGTCATCCGACGAACTCTGTCGAGGCCAAAAGCTTATTTTGACCCCTTCGACGGCCTGATTCTATCACTTGCCACAACGAAAACAAAGGCCCAGCACGCGAATGCCTCTGCATGGTCGTTTAGCTCTCGGGGATGGCGTTCGGGGCTGCGCAAGACACCCCGGCCATCCGCGTTTCCTTTCGCCGAATTTGAGTGGCACGTCGTCGTCGTTTCGTTGAGGGGTGCGTAGTGATCGCCATGCCAAGCTTTGATCACGACCGTCAGGTCATCGAGATCGCCGAAGTTCTACCTGTCTTCGCAATGGTGCATTTCGATTCCTGCCGTCAGTCTGTTTGTGCAGCGGTTCGGATGCCCCGCCTGCGGAGGAATTGCCATGACCTCCTCCCCCTGAATCGCCTTCGTGAGGACAATCATTCCAAAGACGGATGACCGGATCGTGCTTGCCGTGCTCATAACCAACGATGCTCAGGGCAGCCGTGTCCAGGAAAAAATACCGTCCTGCCGCAGGATCCAGTCCCAGCCAGCGAGCCGTGAAGACACGGAGAAAATGCCTGCTGGAAAAGAGCAGCACACAACCGTCAATAGCCCGAATCCGGCCGACCACATGGTCCGCTCGCACGGCTACTTCCGCGACCGATTCGCCGCCGGGACAGCCGTCTCGGAAGAGCTCCCAGCCGGGACGCTGCTTGCGAATCTCTGAGTTCGTCTTTCCGTCGTAGGCGCCGTAGCTCCACTCGACGAGGTCGCGATCCACGCTCGCGACCGTGCTGAAACCGGCCAGCTCACAGGTACGCGAGGCGCGTTGCAGCGGGCTGGTGAAGACGCGCACGAACGTCAAGCCTTTAAGCCGTTCGCCGAGTCGGCGAGCATTCTGCTCGCCACGCTCGGTAAGCGGGAGATCGATCAAGCCCGTGTGCCGGCCCGAAACGGTCCAGGCCGTATCACCGTGCCGGGCCAGGTAAACTAGAGGGAGTTGTTGACTCATGCTGCTCATTGCCGAAACGCTTTCCAGTTTGCATTCCGAAAATCGAATATATTCTTAATTACCAAATGTGGGTTTGGCAGGAACTAAAGCTTATGCGCGAGAAGTTTCACTCAGTCCTCGACAAGGAACCATGGCAGCGCATAGTCTCAAAAGGAACAGCGCCCATGCCTCATGTCCGCACGATCCGACCCTACCTGGTGTTGTTCGGTCGTGTGTTAATTTGGCGCTTGTCTTGATTCGGCAAGGATGACAGCGCGAACCGCGGCCAGGGGAGAATCGATCGTGGGAATCTCAAGAACCGCGACCTCGCTGTCCCAGTCTCGCTCCGGGAAATGACACCAAGCGAAGCATCGCTTCGCGCATGGGTGCGCGCAGAGAAAAGACCTCAACCGTCCCTACCCACACGGTTCTACCGCGAAACGTGTCGGTGACGGACACGGATGCCACATGTGTCGAGTGGCAGCCATGCAATCGCTTGATCGCACGCCGCAGGCGGCAGAAATCGTCCGACACGCCTTGCTCGTCGGGTCGACGGCCTACGACTCGCGGACGTTCCAGGGTTTCGACTTGGCTTGCCCTGTCCTTTTCAGGCTGTGGTCGCCGCATCGCACTCATGCTGAATTCCACCGCCATCGTCGCAGTCCTTTCATGCAAGCGAAGTCGCATCGACACGAGCCCCTTTAGAGCGCGTCCCATCCAGATGTAGCGGTCACGCAGCGGAAATCGTCGGAAAATGAGCGATTTCCATCGTGTCACCGAAGTGCTCGCAGCACTAGTCGATACGGCGCCCTTCACCTCTTTTGCAGCTTGACCGCAGAACCGTAGAACTCCCGAGCGCGAGCCAGCAACTGGCCTATGTAAGTGATCGGGGCCGCGTCCAGGCGGGCGCATCGCTGCACGGAAACGACTCTGCCGACGCTTCGTCAACCGTATCCCAGACCGCGTGGTGCTCGTTGCACGCAGGGAGCGATCCGTCCCTCCGCAGTTCGTTCACAGGCTCCACAACTCCGTCGTTTGTCGGTAACTCGTGTTCGGCCCGGTCATCCTTGGTTGCGTTCATCACTCGATTCACCTGGTTTGGCTCGAAATCCCGATTAACGCCATCCGATAAGGATGCGTTCGATCTCCTCTTTGTGCCGCGTCTCATCTGACACTTGGCTCTCGAGGTTCACCTTCAGGCCGACCTCCCCCAGGGCTTCGGCTTGACGAATTCGCTCTTCGTAATCGGAAATCGCCTGTTTTTCCGCAGCCAGCGCGTTTTCAAGCATTTCCCGTGGTTGCTCGGCTTGAGGAACCACGCGCGGCTTGGTTGCCGGCTGGCCGCCCAAGTTGGCGATTTTGTCTGCCAAAAACTGGGCGTGGCCTTGTTCGTCCGGAATCTCGGTTTGGAACAGGCCGCGCAGCTCCCGGCGGTAGGGCCCCGTCAGCTTGGCCGAATAGTGCGTATACATCACGATGGCCTGATATTCACCGGCCAGATCGTGATTGAGGCCGTCGATGAGTTCCTGCCGAGTGACGGCCTTCGGCGGATCGTTCGTGTTGTTCCCTTCGCTGGTCTTTGCCTGGCTGTCTTTCTGAATCTGTAGCGCCATCCTGATGGACTCCCGATTGGTTCGAGTGCATGACCGATTCAATCCCGCGTCAGCGTTCGGCGATCCCTAAAGGCGTCTGGGGGAAGAGTTGGAAATGGTCACGGGGATGAGCCCGTGTGGAAATTCACCGAGTGCATTCTCCGCTTGTTCTTTTGAGTAGCCGCAGTTTTGTTGGAGCTCGTCCGCGAGCCGTGCCCGCTTCCCGCCAATTGCCGTCCGGTCGTTGCCGGTCAGCTTGCCCCACTCCGTTTTCAACTGGCCCTTGATTTGCCTCCAATTGTCCGCGATCTGATTCCAGTTCATGCTTTAGCCTTTGTGAAAAGCCGTTCCCTGCCAGCGAGGCCGATTACGATGTTTCTCGGCCCCGACGGCGATGATTTCCCTCACGATCAGATGCCTCGGGGAATGTGCCCCATCAACATCAGGACCAGGAGGACAACCACCACCAAACTCAAGAATCCGCTGGGACCATAGCCCCAGTTGCGAGAGTGATTCCATGTGGGGAGTCCACCCAGCAGCAGCACAATGACGATGATCAGCAGAAGCAAGCCCATACAGTTCCCTTTCACAGAATGCCGTACCAACTGAGCTGCGATTTCGTCTTCGGCGTCGTCATGCTGTCGGGGTCGCCGCGTCCGATGGTTCGTCTGGCGCAACGCGCGGACGGATCCGTTCCCACAGCTCCGAACGGTGGACGGAAACGTCGGGATCGCCGTGGAAGCCCAGCTTCACCTTGCCGCTGCCGATTTCGAGCACGGTCACGGTGAGCATGGGCTCGCCACCGTCCCGACATCCGACAGCAATCGATTCTCGCTTTTTTCTGGTCAAGACCAGCATTCCAATACCTCCTGTGTTATGGCTGATCGCGTCGTCCATTCCCGCTCCAGGTGTCCGCCGGAACGCTTTGAGCCAGCAGGAAGACCTGCACCATGGTGCCCGTCGTGAAGACCTGCACGACAGTACCCGTTGTCGCCTCGACTTCCGCGGTCGCCTCGCGCACCTGCACCCCGGTGATGTTTTGGATCTCGCGGCGCAGCGAGTCGGAGGCGTTGGCGAACAACTGCCGATGGAACTCTTGCACCTGAGCGGCCCCTTCCGGACTCCTGGCTAAGTCCTTTTCAGCCGGCGACAAGGCGCCGTGCAACGTGATGACCAGCGTCTCGCCACTCAAAACAACGGCCACCGATTGCGGCACGTGGCCCGTTCGCTGTTCCTGAAACGCGCTGGCGACTTGCGCGATTTGTCTCGCCATGGTCGAACTGGGGCCGTCCATCGCATACATCCCTGGCGGTTGCGACCGCCTTCGCCACACAAATAAAAAAACCGACGTGGTTGAACACCCTCAGGTATTCGACCACGTCGGTTTACTCGTCAACGGACTCCCCGGCCCAGCCGGGTCGCCCTTTATCTAGTCATCCGACGATGTCTTGCGAGGCCAAACATTTATTCTGGCTCCGCGAACAAATGTATTCTATCGCTTGGAGCGAGGAAAGCAAACGGCACTCACTTGGATTCGCTCTGTGAACGATCGCTTGGACTTTACGATTTGCATTCCCATTAAAACTTCCCACTTGCCTTTTCGCGCCCTTGAACTCTCAAGGACGTGTACGCCGCAAGGAAAAAGCGATTTCAGAGGTTGCCGTCACTGAGGGACCTCCTGCATCACAAATTGATCGGCGTCTTTTTGCCCTGGCTGATCAGTTCGATGCAAAAGCGGCTGCAGGAGGCCGTGGATTTTTTCTTGAGCGGCCGCCAGGTTGGCGACGACCTGAGTTGCGGCGCCGCAACCGAGGCGTTCTTTCATTTTTGTCAGGTCGCCTTTGGCGTTCCATAATCCCACGATCAGGTGTGCGTCGGGAAATCGGCCCTGCAGACGTTTGCAGAGGTAACGCGCATGCGTCGCGGCCGCCGGGGGCATGGCAGAAATACAAACCACATCGGCCTTCCGCTGCTCGACAAGCTCAACCATTTCGCTGGCCAGGGACGTCACCGAGACGGCCTCCACTACGCAACCACTCATCGCCGATAACTGCGAGAGCATCGTCCCGGCGATTTCATCCGCCTCGTCGTGCGCGGGCAGGCAGAGAATGCACAGGCTTGCCGCATTGGTTGCAACCAGGGAACCGTTCGTTCCCTCCGGCTCTTTCGCTTCTTTGGCGGCCTCTTTGATGTGAATCTCCCGCTCGCGCTCACCCAGCTCCCCAACAGTTTCCTTCAGGCTCTGGAAGATGAGTTTGTGTCTCTCGTCATTGATCTCGCCACGTTGCCAATGAGTCTCGGTCATCGCGAGTGCCGGGATGAGCACCGTGTCATACACTTCGACGAGTGGCATCTGCTTGCAATAGCCGTCGATCAAATCGGCAGATTCTTCTTGATCTCCGGCCAAGAGCCGCTGATAGACGCGCTTCGGAGGCTCGAACACCTCCTCATTACCCAGCAGAATGTCCAAAAATGAGAGTTGGGGCACATACTTGCCGAGCACCATCAGGCATACGGTCAAGGGCGTCGCGAGCAGCAGTCCCACAGCTCCCCACAACCAGGTCCAGAAGACGGCCGCCACCAAGACGGCCACCGGAGAAACGCCTGTGTTCTTGCCATAGAGCCAGGGCTCCATGACATTGCCGATGAAGAGTTCCAGAGACGCAAATAACGCGATCGTGAGGATCGGTGCGACCCACCCCGTTGAAATGGCCAGCGACAGACCAATCGGCGTCGCGGCGGCAATCCAGGCGCCGATGTAGGGAATAAATCTCAAAGTCGTCCCGAGGATTCCCCAGAGGATGGCGCTCGGCACGCCGATCAGATACAGCCCAATCGCGACCGAAACGCCAAAAGTGACGTTAAGAAGAAACTGCATCGACAGATAGCGGCTGACCCGCGTCGCGGCATCCTCGATTGCCTGAGTCGTCACCGTCACGTCGCCTTTTCCGACCAGGCGGATGAATCGATCGCGCAAGTCCTCGCGTCGCACGAGGAAGAACACGACAAGCACAATCACGATCCCGGTTGAACCCATCACCTCCAGCAGTGTGCCGAACATTCCGGTGATGAGCTCCAGGGGGCTCGGTGGCGATGTGATCACGCGAACCGAATAGGGCCTGTCGCCGCGACCTTGTGGCCCGTCGGTCTCTCCTAACGCGGAGAGAGTCTGGCCTTTTTTCTCGTTTGTTCGTGTGAGTTTACTTAACAGGCCGCCGATATAATCATTCGTTGACCGTAGCTTGGCTTGGATATTATTCTGGTACTCAGGCAGTTTTGGCGCGAGGTTGGTCATTTGGACCACGGCCATCCATGCCACGACGCCGAGCAGCGTGAAGGCCAGCATCGCTGTCGCCACGACAGCCGGAATGCGGCCCACTCTCCAACGCTCGAGGCGATCGCAAATCGGGCTCAGCAGGAAGCTCAGCAGCACGGCCAGCGTCAAAGGAACCAGGACCCCCTTGGCCAGGTAAAGAGCCCCCGTGACCACGGCGATCGATGCCAGCGTCAGCATCCACGACAACTTGGCGAAAGGCTCAGCGGAAGCCATGCGATTACTCTTCTACGATTCTCGCTCCCGTGCGAACTGCAATCGGATTAGCGGCGTTGCCAAAAGCGCCCGACAAACCAGCCCACGCCGGCTGCGATCAAGATCGACTTGAGCGGCCGATCCCTGATGAGGGCCTCGATGGTGTGCTCGGCCTTTCGTACTTCGTCGCGCCCCCGCTCAACGTATTCGGAGGCGTTGTCTCGCATTTGCCCGAGATTCTCTTGGACAACGTCGCCGGCGATGTTTTCGATTTCCTGAAGGTCGGTCGTTAGCTTTTGCGCCTGCGAACGCAGTCGATCTGCTGCAGGTCGGTCCGATCTGTCGTCAGTCGTCATGATTGTCCTATGAAAAAAGGTGTGAAAGTGTCCGACTCTTGATCCACGTCACGCTCCGATTGTGCTGACGGTCGGTCGTGAATTCGCTTGTCGAGCTGCATCACGCCGGACACAGAACGCGTCGAGTTTCTGACGGCTGAGGAACCGTCGGCGCAGTGAGAGCCGTCACAAACAGCCTCTCACTCGTGCGACTCCGGCCGTTGTGCGGTACTGGTAGTCTCGCCTTTCGTCTTCTCGGTCGGGGCGGCCGCCTTGCCCTTCGCCTCGTGTCCGAAGTCTTTCACTTTCTCGACAACATGCTTCTCATCGGCTTTGATCTTGTTCGGATCCGCCGTGAATGTGACGCTGCGTTTGTCGTCATTGGCGTCCGAGCCAACGTGGAACCAACCTCGGTAGAAGCCGAGGCCAGCGACGCAGGCCACGACGACGACGAGGATCATCAATCGTTTCATTTCAACTTCCTTCCCAATGGGTTAACCGACTCTGCGTCCCTGAAGCATGCCGACAATCAATACCACGACCGCGACGACCAAAAGAATGTGGATCAAATTGCCCGCGATACCGAACCCAAGTCCCAATGCCCACATAATCAGCAGAACGAGTAAGAGCGTCCACAACATAGATCACCTCAAAAAAACTGAAGAAGAGTTGAAGCGTTTGCATAAGGCCACGTTCAGATGGCCAATGACGATTCACATTGAATCGAGCACATGGTCGAGATGCACTACCGTCTGATCCAAGAGAGTCCGCCTTCGGAGTGCAATCCATCAGCCGGGCGCGATTACGTTGGGATCACCAAATACACGGTGTGCCCTCCGTAAATATAGGGCTGGTAATACACGCCGTCGCACACGTCATAGGTAATGCCATTCTCTAAGACTGTTTGGCAGCCGATCGGCAGGTTGTCGTACATGTAATATTGCGCCGCCAAGCATGATCGGGCGATAACCGGGACGAAAGCGCCTGGAATACTCCTCGTGGTAGGGATTGCGGTCGGCGCCCCCAAGTCGCTCGGTGGCGCCGGCAGGGTCGCGGCCCGCACGGGCCCCATAGTGGATTGAGCCGATTCGAGCAATCGGATGGCTTCGTCCGACGGGTCCGCCGCGGCCGCCTGCGTGCTGAGCGCGGAGAGGGGCCGTGACCCATATCGAGGCGGCCAGGCCCAGAACCAATGTGCCTGTCCGGTAAATGATACGCCTCATGATGCTGCTCCTTTATCATTGTGAGAAGGACTCGAAGTCGAGCCGGATGCGCACGTGGCCACAGGCCCGGGGCCCGATGACGCTCTTGTCAGTCACTTGTCCGATCGCTCGCCAGCCGGGTTCTTCGCGGGTTTCGGCTCGGCGTGCCGGTTCAGGAAGTCGACCTTCCGCACACCTGCCGGGGGTTGGAACTGAAACATCTCATCACCCAGTTTGGGGTTCACGTCCCAGCGGTGAATGATGGCCGTGTATTGCGGCTGCTCCGCCTCTTGCTTGAACGTGATCACGAGCTTACGCGGAAGAGGTTCGTCACCCGCGTCAATCCAGATCTGCCAATCCAAAGCCTTCTGCCGGAACGCGAGGTGATGGCATTTCACCTTGCCCACGTAATGCAGGCCAAGATACGCGCCGCTCTTGACGTTCTCCGTGAACTGCTTGTAAGGGTCGGCAAACAGGAAGTCTGCCAGGGGCTGGTCCGTCTCGAATCGTTCGTGCAGGTCGTCGAGCATGGCATCGATGGTGCCAGGCACTTTTTCGATGGCGTAGGTCTTTTGACCGCGGTCGAAGACGGTGACCGTCTTTCCGTCGTAGTAAAATTGGGAGTTGACGGTGTCCCCCTCGGTCTCGCCGAACACTTTGTTGGGCCGACTCACGGACATGTGGCGCTGGTTGCCGAGCTGCACTTTCTGACCGCCGTCCTCGGCCTCGTCGAAGAATTCCTCGACCTGGAACGAATACGTGTGGAGGCCCGCCAGATAGTTCGACATGGCCTTCAAGTACTGTTCCGCTTTGGGCTCGATCTTGGGGGCCTCTGGCTGCGGGCTGTCTGCGAAGGCCACGCCCCAGAGCACGCTCGCGACTGCCAAGCCGACTGTCGCCATTCGCTTTCTCATGACCAAATTCTCCGTCATTTGTGGTGAAAACAGCCGCCACGGCATCCGGACAACACCGACGCGTGGAGGTGTCAGTTATTTGACGCTGTCGTTAACTCGGCACGGGCGCGCGACCCGTGTTTCGGATGATTTGCTGGCGTAGGGAGTGGGCCTATCCAGCGTTTGACGTCGTCCCGGTCCCGCGTCGCCGTGCTCCACTACCGAAATAAAAAAACCGACGTGGCTGAGCACCCTCAGGTGCTCGACCACGTCGGTTTACTCGTCAACGGGCTCCCCGGCGCAGCCGGGCCGCCCTTCATTTAGTCATCCGACGATGTCTTGCGGGGCCAAGAACGGGTTGCGGCTCCGCAGGCACTACAATTGTAGCATCTGGATCGAGTAATGTATACGCCAACACTACGGATTCCACCTTCGCGCTTGGTATCATGCCGTACGGATCGCGTCAAAACTGACGGCCTGTGCCACTCCCGCTGTCGGGGGTTCGCCGATTGGGCCCGTCGAGTGGCAATTCGGAATTGGTCGAGGATTCGATGAAGACGCAAGGAGAGATCGAAGCCACCATCTGTGAGGGAATCAATCGTTTCGAGCAGGATTACATGGGCCGCGGCCCCAAGGACATCCACACTCACTTGATCGGCGATCTGGTCGTCGTCCGCCTCAAGGGGGTCTTGACGGCGGCCGAGCAGCAACTGGTCCGGCGCTCCCGGCTGAGAAGGGGCGAGACCTTCTGAAACAAGTCCGCACCCACCTCGTCGAAACGGCGCGGCCCGTGATGGAAGCGATGATCGAGAAGGCCACCGGCGTCAAAACCGTGAGCCTGCACCACGACATCAGCACGACAACCGGCGAAGAGATTATCATTTTCACCCTGGCGAGTTCGCCGTCGTATCGTGAAGGAAAGAAGTAAGCCGGCTTTTGAACCCTCGCCGGCAGACGCATGCGAGGCACAGGTGTCCGTGGCGAGACCGCCGTCGGGGGTTTATCGGAAACGACGAGACCTGCCTTGCGCCCGAAAATGAACTCAACCGACTCGCACCCCGCGCGATCCTCGCGATTGCGGCTCGGCTCGCGTTTCGGGTGACGCCCCTGGTCTCAGCGTCGGACGAGACCAAACGTGTCATCGAACGATTATTCGATTTGGCGACCGGGACGGACACGATCCGGCCAAAAATCCCGATCCATCGGGAGGTAAAGTATCCGGAGTGCTGGGGCCGCGCCGATGATGTTTTACGGCGTTGCGAGCAGGTTGCCATAGCATTCGGCGAGAACGAACCGGGACACGAGGTGACGGACGACGTCCGTCTATTGATCGCATCTCTCGTCGGCGATGCCGTTCGAACGGCAATCAGCTTTGAGAAACTCGGCGAGGGCGAGTTCCTCGCGAAGGCGATCGCTCACGACATCTCCGTTTGCGAGAAAACGAGCGGCATCGGAATGGAACTGATGGGACGGCCGGTCGATCCTTGCTCGGATGGCGCGCTCGGTCCGTATTGGCCGGCCGGCACGCCAGCATGGTGGCGGCCCGCCGACTGAGACGGAACCATCGACGATGTTTTGGGCGTAGGTTTCGATATCCCCGACCAATGGTTCGTGTGTCGCTGAGTCACGACCGTGGCATTGATTCCGTCGATCAGCGTGAGTCCGACGAACTCAAGCCACTCGCCGCATCGTCGGCGCGGATCACATCAGAGCGGACCGTCCGGGCCGCGAACAGGGAGTCGAGATCGCCCTTCGACCAGTGATCCCCTGCTGGGGTAGGAATCGGTCGCGTCAGCCGAGATAGCTCCCCCCTACCCAAGTCGCATTGGTTTATTTGTCCAGCCGTGACGACGGTTGTCCGATTGCCTGACGACAAATCCCATGGCTCACCTCAGCTCCAGTAATGCGAACAGGGCGATCCGCTTCATCCCACAAACGATAAGTTTTAGTTGACTGTCGCGTCCGGGTTGAGCGCGGCCGTGACTTCGACAGCCAGGACGGAGATGTCGTCTTGAGATCTCGCGCCTCCCTGCCACCGCGCGATCTCGTCGAGCAGCATGGCAATCCCCTTCCGAAGCGGTTCGATCCTTCCGCGGCCGATTGAGTCCAGGAGCCGCGTGTCGCCAAACCGCTCGCCGTTCGGCGTCATCGCATCGGGAAGTCCATCGGAGTAAAGATACAGCCGGTCTCCCGCCTTCAATTGGACACGGCACTCGCTATAGGCCTCGTCCGCCAAGCCGATCGGAAATCCCGGGTTGTGGAGAATTACCGGAGGCCCGCCGGCGGGTAGATAAATCGGGCCGGGGTGCCCTGCGGAGACATAGCGGAAATCGCCCGTCGAAACGTCCAGGACCCCATACATCAGCGTCGCGAATTGCTCGGTCGCCGTATCGTACGGGAAGAGCCGGTTCAGGCCGTCGGCGACCTCCGCGGGCGGCGTGACTTCGAGACAATCGAGAACGTTTCGATCCCGGATCAGAATCGAGGAAGGGTCCGACGGCGGCGAGAGGAGACGGCTGAGCGTCACCGACAGCAGGGCCGACGAGACGCCGTGGCCGCTAACGTCCAGAATGTAGAGACTAACCCTTCCATCGCCCAGGGGGACAATGTTCAGCCCATCGCCGGCCAGTTCGTCGCAGGGCTGATAGCACCAGGCGAACTCTGTGCCCGGGATTCGAGGCGCGGCGGAGGGCAAGAACGTCTTCTGAATCTTCGCCGCCGCTTCGAGGTCTCGAGACATCCGGCCATTGACCCGTTCCAGTCGTGAGTTGGTCTCCTCCAACTCGACTTGCAGGCGGCGGAGTTTCAGATGCGTTTCCACACGCGCGTGCAATTCTTCCATCTGAAACGGTTTCGTAATGTAATCCACGCCGCCCAGGGCGAACGCCTTCACTTTGTCGAGGTTTTCGTTGAGGGCGCTGATGAAGATGACAGGAACGCCCCTGAGAGCCTCGTCGGATTTGAGCTGCTGGCAGACCTCGTAGCCGTTCATTTCCGGCATATTGATGTCCAGCAGAACCAGGTCCGGCGGGTCCTTCCGCGCCGCCACGAGTGCGAGCGCGCCGCTCGGAACGGGCCGGACCTTGTATCCGCGATCCTTGAGCATGCCGCTCAGTACGCGAAGATTGGCCGAGACATCGTCCACGACCAAGATGCTGGCCGTCCGGTCCACGGGCAATTCTGCAGCCGCGGGCCTGGGCATGACCATTTGCCCGTTCCGAGATTCGGAGGTTTCCGCTTGCATACGTGTTCCAATTTCCCCGGAAGTGCGATCGAACGAATCGTCAAAGTGATTG
The DNA here is from genome assembly GCA_963833105.1 of uncultured Planctomycetaceae bacterium. GTDB lineage: Bacteria > Planctomycetota > Planctomycetia > Planctomycetales > Planctomycetaceae > DASPSM01. The sequence continues at coordinate 235,129 of CAWHWU010000013.1, read as the reverse complement.
CGATCAATCGGCGGCTTGCGCAAAACCCATTCGACAATGACCTGGCCTCTCCCGCAAAGTTTCGGCTTGGGACGAATCGGCGCGGTCGGGGTGCGAGGCCTTTGGCCGAGGGACTTCCGGACCGAATAAATCGAGCAGCTTCTGATATTCGAATTGCTCCGCAAGAGCTCGCAGCTTTCGAGCAATGTCCGGCGAAATGGCTTCGACATCCTCGACGTTTGCCAAGAGTTGATCGAGGTCGGCCGCAATGACGGCATCGCGCATCAGATGGATCAGATCGTGCGGCAAGCATGCCACAGACTCGGGCGTGAGCTCGGCCGCCGCCTCCGGCGGCGCGGCTGCGACATCGTTCGCGTAGAGGAACTCGACTCCCAGGTGAGTCTGGATTTTGTGGAACAGTTCAGCCTCCTGGAATGGTTTGCCGATAAAATCGTCGGCCCCGATTGCCAACAGTTCCTGGCGGTTCTCGTCCATCGCACTGGCCGTCACCGCGATGATCGTGAGTGCTTCGCCCTTGGCCGCTGCCCGAATCCTGCGGATCGCTTCCCGGCCGTCCATCACGGGCATGCGCACATCCATGAGGATGAGGTGGGGCCGCCAACTCTCGAACTCATTGACGGCCTGCTCCCCGTCGCACGCCAACCGGACCTCGAAGCCGGCGGGCCTGAGGATCTGCACCAGCAGTTCGCGATTATCCTCGACGTCGTCTGCAATCAGTACGCGGCACTTTTTTTGTCCCGGCTTCAGGCTCAAGACAGGGGACGGCTTGTCGATGAACGGAACGGCTTGCACGTCGCTCTCGGTCAAGGGAAGGTAAATCGCGAAGACCGTGCCTTTGCCGACTTCGCTCGTGACCGTGATGTCTCCTCCCATCAGACGCACAAACTCACGGCTGATCGCCAGTCCCAGCCCGGTGCCGGTCCCCGCCTTTTGTCCCGTCTTGGTTTGCTCGAAATGCCGAAACAGCTTCGTTTGTTCGTCGGCCGAGATGCCCGGGCCGGTGTCCTCGACTTCCACGCGGAGGCAAGGGCCCTTCGCATTCCGACGATCCGCGCGGACCCGCAAACCGATGCCGCCCCGCTCGGTGAATTTGACCGCATTGCCCAACACGTTGATGAACACCTGACGCAGCTTGTTGATGTCGGTCACGATGTAGCGCGGAACGTCGCCGATCAGTTCCACGACGAACGACAGCTTCTTCCCTTCCGTCCGCACGCGGAACATCATCTCCAGGTCATTCAGCAGGTCGGGCAGATCGAACGTGGTGGGATTCAGCGTTGTGCGTCCGGCCTCGATTTTGGACATCTCCAGGATGTCATTGATGAGCGCGAGGAGATGTTCGCCGCTCCGGTTGATGATTCCCAGGTACTGGTTTTGTTGCGAATTGAGGGCCTGATCCCGCAGCAAGAGCTGAGAGAACCCCAGGATGGCGTTCATGGGCGTGCGGATTTCGTGCGACATGTTTGCCAGGAAGGCGCTTTTGGCGCGGTTCGCGGCTTCGGCGACTTCCTTGGCCTTTGCCACTTCTTCTTCGGATCGCCGTCGCTCGGTCACGTCTTCCATCGCCAACACCAGCAGTTCGCCGTGGTGACCCGCCTGCAGCTTGCGGGCATTGAGCAGCATCACCCTGCGTCCGATCACCGGAAATGTGTGTGCGAGCTGGAAGTCGTCGAAGACAGAGCTCTTGGGGACGATGTCCTCCAGCAACGTGCGCAAGTCGGGAATGTCCCATTGCCCGTTGCCCAGCTCGTAGATCAGACGTCCCTCGGTCTCCTCAGGCGAGACATGAAAGGCTTGATAAAAAGCGCGATTGGCGGACTGGACCCGCAACGTCGTGTCGAGGATCAACAGCGGCTCACGCACCGTGTCGACGATGTTTTGCGCGTAGGTTTCGATTTCCCCGACCAATGGTTCTTGTGTCACTGAGGCACTTTCTTCTCGACGGCAGAAGCATCAGGATTCTTGGGTCCCGATCGTTTTGAACAGTTCGAGCAGTTTCGCCATTTCGACAGGCTTAACGTAGTAGTGGTCGAATCCTGTTTCCTGTTGGCGCTGGCGGTCTGCTTCACTGGGCGTGTAGCCGGTCAACGCACACAACATCACACTCTTGAATTCCGGCCGCTCCCGTAAACGCTTGGCAACCTGATAGCCATCCATTCCCGGCAAACCGATATCCAACAACACCACGTCGGGCCGAGACACCGAGGCCATTTCCAGGGCAGTCGGGCCGGTGCGAGCCACTTGGACGTCATGTCCGTGCAGCCGCAGCAACAAGCTCAGGCTGTCGCCCGTGTCGACGTTATCTTCCACAACCAACACACGCAGTGACCGTCCAATCTGCGCAGCCTGTTCGAGCACGGTTTTCGACTCGGGGACCACGGCGTTCAAGAGCAGCGGCAACTTGATCGTGAATTCGCAGCCCTTTCCCAAACCGGCACTCGACGCCTGCAGCCGACCTTCGTGCATCTCCACCAGGTTACGAGCGAGAGCCAGGCCGATGCCCAATCCGCCGTAAGACCGGCCGAGCGAGCCGTCGACCTGGGTGAATAGCTCGAAGATGTGCGGCAGCAGTTCCGGCGTGATGCCCACGCCGTTGTCCCGCACGCGGATCACCGCCTCGGTGCCTTCCTGGCTGACGGTCATCCGAATGAGTCCGCCCGTTTCGGTGTACTTCGCCGCATTGTTGAGCAGATTCACCACGACCTGCTCCATTCGAGCCGGGTCCGCCTCGACCCAGATGGGCACGGTCGGCAGCGAGACCGAGAAATCGTGTTTTCGCGCGTCCATGAAGGGACGCGCCGTCTCGGCAGCGTCGTTGGCGACGTTGCGGAGTTCGACCTGCTCTTTGGCTCAGCCGCAATTTGCCTTTTGTGATCCGGCCGATGTCCAACAGATCGTCCACCAGTCGCACCATCACGCCCACCTGGCGGTCGATGATGCTGCCGGCTTGCGCGATGATGGGGTCGTTCGTCTTCATCTGCCGCAGGATGTCCAGGGCGTTGCGAATCGGCGAGAGGGGGCTGCGGAGTTCGTGCGAGAGCAGGGCCATGAACTCCTCTTTGTTCCGATTAGCCTCGGCCAGACCGTCTGCCCGCTTGCGTTGGTCCTGGACGGCCTCGCTTTCGGTGAGGTCGTGCATCACGCGGGCGAATGACCGAGCCTGTTTGTTCTCGTCGAGCAGCGGCGTGACGGTCGCCCGACACCAAAACTGCGTGCCGTCCTTCCGAACCTGCCAGCAATCATTGTCGGCCCGGCCGTTCGCCAAGCGCCGTCTTGAGTTCATGCTCGGGCTCGCCCGTGCGAACGTCTTCGGGCGTAAAGAATCGGGAAAAGTGCTGCCCGATGATTTCACTGGACGGGTAGCCGAACAGGCGCTCCGCGCCAGGATTCCAACAGATGACTTGTCCGCCAAGCCCGATCAGAAAGAGGGCGTACTCCTTGGCATCGGTTGCCAGCAGGTCAAATTGCTCTCCAATTTCCTGCGCAGACAGCTTACTGCTGATTTCGGAGTTCATATTCAGCCTTCGCAGCGGTGCTAAAAGCGGTTTTTGAATGAATCGGCGCTGCGGTCACAAGCTTGCGACCGAAGCCTTCATGTTCGCGTGCCACTCTGGCTGAATTTCAGAGTTGCGCAACTCAGTCCACAAATAACTCAGCGTCGATTCGGCTCCCTGATTCCAATTCACACCGGTTGATTCCAGGCCGTCGCGGCAGGCGCCGCATGTCGCGTCAGCAAGAGGTTGTTTCAAGCTGTTTTCGCCATGAAACCAGCGGTGTGCCCGCCGGAATGTCGCGAGGTAGCTTTCCTCGCCGAGCAGATCAAACGCCGCAAGTGCCGCTTCGGCCATTGTTGTGGCCTCCACAGGCTGCTGATCGTACAGAGCCTTCTCCTCACCGTGCGGATACCAATCGCTGTTTCCGACGGGCCAGAAGACGTTTTCCGTCGTCGTCTCCCGGTCCAGAAATGCAAATGAAGTTGTCGCGACATCCAGAAAGCCTTCCTCCGGCCAATGCCTGGCGGCAACAAACAGGGCGTGCGGCAAGACGGCGTTGGCATACGTCATTCGCGATTCGAACCAGGGCCACCCCGGTCGCATCGACCGTTGGTAACATTCGACCAGGCGCCGCGCCGCGGACTGCGCCACGTCTTCGACTGTTTCGATACCGTCCGCGCCTTGCGCCGACAGATGTCCCCAGGCCAAAATCACGTAGGCTTGGGCGCGCACGCTGCGCAGATCAGCCAATGCGGGAAGGACCGCCGCTATCAACTCCCGCGCCATCCGGCGATATCCATCCGGCAGACTGCTACCGAGCACTTCGGCCAGCGCAACGACCGCCTGGCCCTGGCAGTCACCGGTTCCTTTCACATCGAGCCAGTCCCGCTGGTAACTCAGGAAATTGTGAAATCCGTGCACGCGGCACCGGGCGTGCTCCAAAAAACTCAAATAGCACGATACGCGGTCGAGCATGCGGTCCTGCGGGTGCCGGTTCCACAGGCGGACACAAAGTCGCAAGGCCCGCGCATTGTCGTCGGTCGTATAGCCGCTGTCGCGCCGCGGCAGACTGTAGATGGCGTGTTGAATCAGCCCTGTCGAGTCGGTCATACGGTCCAGGTGATCCAACACAATCGCATCGCAGACGGACATTACGCGCCCCCCTGCATCAGTTTCGCCGCTTGGCCTTGGCCGCCGGGGGTCGCGAATCCCATGCGGCGAACGCGCTTTGGCGCCTTCGCATTTGCAGACGCAGCCTGGCGGAAGACTTCCAAATACTCCCGGCCCACATTTGGCCAGAACATGGGCTTCGCGTATTCGTAGGCTCGGCGTTTCGTTTCGGCTTGGAATGCCGAGTCATTCAGGAATCGCAGTGTCGCATCGGCGAGAGCATCGCTTTTCGCAAAGGGCACGATCAGTCCGCGGTCCTCCGCCAAGACCTCTTCGGCATAGAGATAGGGAGTGCTCACAATGGCCCGTCCCGCAGCCATCGCGTAGGCCAAAGTTCCGCTCGAAATCTGGTCTTTTCCCGGGTAGGGGGTCACGTAAACATCGCACGCCTGCAAGTATTTCAGGAGTTCGTCCAACTCGAGGAATCTGTTCACGAAGCGTACGTGCTCGGCGACGCCGAGCGCGTTGGCTCTCTCGACCAGGCTCTCGCGGTAAGCTTCCCCCTCCCAGCGCTTCACCTGGGGGTGAGTGGCACCGACAACCAGATACAGGGCCTCCGGACAGGCCCGCACGATCTGGGGCATGGCCTCAATCATGTATTCGAGGCCTTTGCCGCGGTTGATGAGTCCGAAGGTGCAAATCACCCGCCGGCCCGCCAGCCCGAGTCGGTCTTTTTGAGAATTCTCACATTCACGTGGGACAACCGGGACCCCGTGCGGGATGACCTGCACATGTGGTCCTGACACGCCATAAACGCAGTCGAGAAGCCCGGCGGCAACTTTCGTCATGACGACGATGGCCTGGCTGCATGCTCCCAAGTCCTGGATGAGTCGCCGCGGCAGCGGATCCGGGTTTGTCATCAGCGTATGGAACGTGGTGACAATCGGCTTGCGGCAAGCATGCACAAAGTCCAGCACGCGGTTGCCCCATTCGCCGGGGTAGAGACCGAACTCATGTTGCAAGCTCACCACATTGCAGGGACCATCATTGGCCACTCCGGCCGCCAGGCGATAGGCGTCTTGGCGGCTGTTGTCGATGACATGCACCACGCGCGGATCATCGTCGCCGAGCGATTGGGTTTTCAGAATGGCGGCTATCGAAGAGATCGGCTCGCCCGCCGCCAGATCCACCGCGTCGGCGGAATCTCTGGTGAAGGTTGCGATGCCGCACTCTTCCGGCGGAAACGTCGAGACAAATAGAGGACTGACCGTGCGCACGCTGCTTTCTCCCTAAAAATAGGATCGGCGGGGATTCGGATTACGCATCCTCCATCGACTCGTAACGAAGTGATATTCGGCCCCGAGGCTCAACTCGCTCGACGAACAAGCGACACAATGCCGGGGCGGCTTCGGCGTGGTGTTCCAGCTGCCGCACCTCTTGCAGAAACTGGCCACCAGCGTGTTCTCGCCGCAGGTGCAGCGCGCAGGATGAAATCGGCTGGTTGATACAACTTTCTTGCAGTGGCGGCACGACCAGCGATAGACGGGCATCCGGACCCAGACGAACAACAGCCCCAACGCCGCCGCAACAGTCACTACGCCCACCGTGATCCCAATCTCTTGTGTCATGCGAGAACCCTCGGCGATTTGCCTCGATCGGCTGTTCGGTGCATCTCGTTCCCATGATCCGCGGCTGGCGCGGTCCCGCTCAGACTCCGAGCAGGCGTCGATAACCGAACAATGCCAGTGCGGCGCCGACCGCAGCGAAGATTAGCCCGTAATAGCTGAATGTTGTCCCATTGCCGATGGCGGCGATCTGGCCGCAGAGCCCGCCAAAGAGCCCGCCCGCACAGCCGACCGAGAGAGTCAGGACAAACAAGCCCTTGTCCCGGGAGGAAATCGACTCGCCCACGAGATAACCCACGACGAGACCGCACGCGAGCCAAGAAATCACGCCAATCACGGGCCATTCCTTCCAAGTCAAGTTGTTTTGATCAGTTCAAAGGTCGCGGCCGGCGTGCCAACGGCGCAAGTCACGAAAGACCGCCGCTATTCGTGCCCGCGATTCGTCGCATCGCCTCGCCAGCGTCTTGCTCTCTCGGCGGGACTCCATTGCCTCCGAATCACCGAGCACTGGCGTTCGATCTCTTCCCGCGTCGGCACGTACTTTTTGAGCACCTCCGGTTTACGAGCGTAAATTCGAGCAGCAGATTCCATCGTGCTTGTTGTCGTGACTGCTGCGCACCCGTCGCGCAAGCCCTCTCGGTAAATGATCCGAAGCAATTCATTGTGACCGGCGATCGGAATTCGAATCGTCGGCAAGACAGTTGGCTCCCGTTTGGCAATTGTTTTATTGGTCAACGTGCACGGTCCTTCCGTGGGTTGTGTGAGTTCGAAGCTTTGTGCGTTTCACGACATCGTCACGCATCTGTCCCGGTGGTTGCGATTCTCCACACCAGCAAATAAAAAAGCCGACATGGTCGAATCCCATTTTTTGGAGTTCGACCATGTCGGCTTACTCGTCAACGGGCTCCCCGCGGACGGGTCGCCCTTTATCTAGTCAACCGACTGATTCATTGGAGACCAGGACTAAATCCAGCTCTCCAGAGGAGTCCTAGTCTATCCGTTTCAGCCCGATAACGCAAAGGCGCCTACCGGAGCCCTCGCGAGTGAGTTGTAGCAAAAAGTGATTCGATCTCATGCGGGATGCGTCCATGGGTCGCGTAAAACGTCCCCATTCTGCTCAGGTCCCAGCGTCTGCACGAATGTGCGCTTCACAATTCGACGGCCGCGACGATCTCTCCCCGGCGCTGCGTTTTTCGACCGCCGTCTACAGGTGAGAGGGTCGGCGGGATAGCAATGCGCTTTCTCCATGGCCCGTTTGAGATTGTCCTCGGGTCTAATCAACTCGACGTTGAGCGGGTCGGCCCAAATGCCGGAGCCCGTGTCGGCGACGCGCGGAACGTCCTCCAGCTCGGGGTGCCGAAGGGCGTACCGCTTCCAGCCAAAGGGGGCAACCAAGTAAGCGGTTGCCACATCGCCCAGGGCGAGACCTCCGACAATCCAGGCGATCCGTTTCCACCGATTGCGAGGTCTTGGTCCAGCGTCCACCGCCATCGCTCCCCAAGAGGATCAGTGCCAGGTTCCATACTTGGTGAGCTGGAACTTCGCCGGTGGCCCGCCTTCCCAAGATGCGTTTCCGGCCGTTTCGTTCATGCCAAAGGAATAGCCTTCGCGGCTGCCCGCGGACCACGTGGGAAGGCTCGAGGCATATCGGCTGATGTGAACCTTGGTGTAAGGCCGGTAGCCGTACCAGTACCAGTTCTGCGTATCCAGCCAATACGAATCGAGGTCATCTTGTCGGACGGCAATGTTAAGTCCGCCGACGGAATCTTGCCGGGTTCCCGATCCTTGTAAAGGTGACGTTGATTGTTGCGCGGACCCTCCCGAGACGAAAACGAATATTCCGACGGCCAATAACAAGAGGATTGACGGTTTGAAGCAGGTCATAATGGATCACCTTTTGTCCTTCAGAGTGGCCACTTCCTGACGCAACGCTTGCAATTCTTTGAGGACTTCATGCAGCGAGCGGTCGAGGCGTTCGTGCTGCTCGAAGAGCCGGCGCACGAGTTCTGCCTGTATGTCCGCTTCACTGATCCCGTGGTGCATGCCATATTTGGGGTCGCGCGGATCGCGGCGCATCATTTCGTTGATGTAGTCTTGTTTGAATTCAGCCAAACTTCCGGGAATCACTTTCAGTTCGACCGCTCTTCCGGCTCGCATCACCTTTAGTGACGCCCGTTTTTGAGGAACGAGCCGCTCAATGGCCGCTTCGGCATTTTGCGTGGAAACGAGATCCACGTCTGCGACCCGGAGCAAGATGTCGCCGACTCGCACTCCGGCCAGGGCAGCCGGTCCGCCGGGGAAGACGGACGTCACGCGCACTCCCTGTGCTTTATTCTCGTCGAGCATGACGCCGATCCAACCGACGTTTGACAGCGGTAAATGGGGTGCCGGCTGTGAGGCGGCGGGACGCGAAGCTTGCATCGCAATGAGGACCGGAGACGAAAGCCTCACATCTGGCGCTTCGCCCCCCTGGACCAAAAAGAACGCGCCGACGAGCAAGACCGCTGTCACGGCGGGACAGACTAACTTGGCGGGTTTAAGCACAGGAAAACTCCTGAAAAAAGGGGGAGAGCAGCCCTCGGAATCAGCCGGCGATACGATCTACTTTGTCGAGCCCAGAGAACCGGTCGCGGATTGTGAGGGCGGCTGTTTCATGCGAAGGAACAATTCCTGCCGCGTCTCTTTCGGTCCGGAATGGACGAGAATCGGAGATTCTTGCTTGGTGAGGTTATACAGGCCCGTGTCGTAAACCGTGGTCGTATCGGTTCCGACCGTCCAGCAGACGCGCTGCGTCTTTTTCTGAACGGCGCCATGAATTGGCAGAACGTTGGAATATTGATTCGCCGAGTTTCCGCGAATCGTTCCGTCCTTATTCACAGCGATCTGAAACGTGCGCGAAGGGGTCTTGCTGTCGCCTTCGATCAGTCCAAAAATGCCCAACGGGAGCCAATCTCCGCTGTTCTCCGACGACGGTGACGCAGTCGCTGCCGCCAGATTACTGGCTTCCTGGTAGTATTGTCCCGCGGTTCCGGCCGGTTGAGAGTTGTAGTAGACATTGTCGCCATCGTAGGTGATGTTGTCACCGTAATCGTACGGATAGTAACTCGCGTCGCCCCAACCGAGCCAGTTGTCGAGAGTGGGCCAACCCGCCGCAGTCCACGCGGCTGCGCCCCAGGCCGCCGCATCGACACCCGCGGGATTCCAAGGCCAGGAATTCTTTGCATTCGTCCAGGCTTGCGTCGCTTCCGGATGATTCGAGGCCCAATTCTGCACGTTATTCCCCTGCGAATGGGCCCACGTTTGCGAAAAGGGATGAGTCCCGTAGTTGGCCAGTGCCTGCCCCGAGCCCATCCCGTGATTGGCCAGAGCGGCGCCTGCCCCCGCACCGGCGCCGTTCGACAAGCCGAGGAAGTTGTTGAGTTGGCCGCGGTTCACCGTGCCCCCAAAACGCCCAGCGTTGGCCCCCCAATTGCCGCCACCCGAGCCGTCGCGGTTCCAGCCGCTGGCGTCACCCCCGCGATAGCCGCTCGATGCGCGCTGGCCCATCCCGTTGAAGTTGCCTTCGTCCGAGCGACCAAATCCTCCCTCGCCTCCGAAACCGCCGCGATTAGAGTCTCCACCGCCGAAATCGCCCCGCCCAAAGTCCCCACCTCCAAAGCCGCCGCGTCCGAAATCCCCGCCACCGAAATCGCCTCCGCGAAAGCCTCCACCTCCACCGCCTCGAAACCCGCCGCCTCCAAACCCGCCCCCTCCAAACCCGCCGCCGCCGCGGAAGCCGCCGAAGCCTCGGGCAGAGGCGACCGCCTGGAGGCCGACGAGGAACGTCAGAAACGCGAACGCCAGATAACAAAACAATCTTTTCATGGGAGTGCTCTTTGGGTTGTCAACTCGTCAGGGATTCATTGGAGACGATCGCAGCCACAAATGTCCAAGATATCGAAACGTGCCGCCCGTTCCTTCCGCCGAGAATCCGGCGACTCGTGAGGTCGAGCGTTACCGCTTTTCCTGGACCCGGTCGAAAGCAACCTCGCGATGGTCGGGCAATCGCCTGTCTCCGACGCGGCGATCGAGGGAGCTGTAGCCGAAGACGTTGTCGTCTCCGGGGACGTGCACGACGCGGTCCTTCGAGGAAGTCGGCAGTCCGTCAGCCGACACGCCCTCCGATTCAATCCGCCATCCGTCGGGCAGCGGCAACCAGCGAGCGGTGCTGTATCCGCCGGTGGAATCGAACGTCCACGAGACGATCTGTTGTGAACGGGGATCCCATCCGATGACCTGCGTGCCCGAGGTCGACAGTAGGCCATCCTGTTCGACAGTAAAATCGCGCTCGAGGAAGTTCTTGTTGGCGATCCAACGCAGGCGGAACCGCCTGCGGATATTCTCGGAATTGGATTCCCAGGTTCCGACAGCCCAGCCCAGTTCTTGCAATCGATGGTAGTTGGAAGGAACGGCGAGCGCTGTCTCGCGGACCGTGGCGATGAGCCACTTTCCGTCCTCGAGCACGTGCACGGCGGTGTAGCGAGCGGCCGACGGCGGGGCACTGTCTCGCGTGAGCACTTGAGAGATCCCATCCTCGATTGCCATCGTGGGAGTGGGAAACTCGACCGATTGAACGCTGACCTCCATCCGCGCGGTGGGATGCGCCTTGAAGAGCGCGGCGTATTCGTCCTCAATGGCTTTGCGCCCCTTGATCAGCCTGCCTTCGTCGTCGGCCAGCGTCCCGTCGGACATCCACATGCTGGCGATCGCCTTGGCGTCGCCCTTGTTGAAGGCCTTGACGAACGCGACGGCCGTTGCGCGAATGGCGGCTTCGTTCGCTGTCGGTCTCTTCTCGGCGGCGACTTTTGTCGTCGTGGTCGGAGTCGACTTCGCCGTGTTCTCTTGCGGAGGCTTCTGGTCAGCACCTGACACAAACGTGGAAAAGGCGAGCGCCGCAACGGCGAGCGCAATTCGCTCATTCCTCAACAAACAGCGCGAACGTCTCAAATCTTGCGCGGGCATGACGCAGTTCTCCAGTCGATAGATCGTTATTCATTGGGTGAGTTCTCAAAATCTTCGTGTTGGCAGTCGGCGCGATTGGCTGCGTGGCAGTCTCTGGAGAGGGGCTCGCCTCATCCGCGCGAACTTGCCGATCGGTGCTCAATCGACCTCCCGGATTTGAAAAAAGGGTGCCATCGCTTCGTCGAAAATCGACTTGAATGGCCCGCGAGGCAGCCTCCCTTTCGCGAACGCTGCCACGCAGCGAGCGCCCGAGGGGCCCCTCATGCCGGCGTGACGTCCTACTCTCCCGCGTGGTGCCTGACCGCGTCGTCGATTTGCATCTTGACGTAAGGCGGGCAGCCCTTGCGGACTGCGCGGCTCGTGGAAACTGGTCGCGCCCTCCTTTACCTCGAGTTCCGTAAAGAGAGGGCGAGCGGCGCGAAACAGGGCGCCGCTCGCCCTGAGATCATTCCAGTTACTTGCCGGGTCCCTTGGCCGCGTCCTCCGCTTCTTGCATCCGTTTCCCCATCTCCGCTTTCAGGGCGTCGAGATTGAAGCTCGCACCCCGCTGCATCGGCGGGTACGCGAGAAAGGTCTGGATTTCCTTGCCCATCAGCTGTTGGACGAAGACAAAGCGCCAGAATTCGTATTTGAACCAATCGAAGTATTGCTGTCCCCCCTCTTTCGTCCCGCTGTTGGGCCAGCCCATGCGCTCGAACGGATCGAGGCGCAGATTGCTGATATAAGGCACGTCGGGATGCGTCTTCTCACCCAGCCAGCCGGCGGGCTGGTCGATGAAACGATACTTGTAGTCGTCGATCCGCACCGCGCCGACGGTGCTTTCGCCGAGGTAGAAAATCTCGTGACGCGCGGACCGACCCTTGCCGGTGATGGCGGCCATCTGGTTGTAGCCGTCCAGATGGTTCTTGTAAGTCCGGTCGCCGAGCTGCACACCCTTGAGCAACTGCTCGGTGATGTCCGGGTTGCCGGCCGCAGCAAGGAATGTCGGGAACCAATCCAGGCCGGAAAAGATGCCATTCTGCACCGAATGGGCCGGCACATGGCCGGGCCAGCGCAGGATGCACGGGACCCGGAAGCCGCCTTCCATGACCGTCCCTTTGCACTGCGCGAACGGCGTCGTTCCGCCATCGGGCCAAGTGAAGAGTTCGGTGCCGTTGTCGGTGGTAAAGACGACGATGGTGTTGTCGTCCTCGCCCATGTCCTTGAGCTTCTGCAGCACCAAACCCACGTCGGCATCGAGCTGGGCCATGCCCGCTTCCTGTTCCGACCAGCCATTCTCGGAGTTGCGCGTCGCCTCCCACTTTGGCGAGAGATGCGTGACGATGTGCATCCGCGTCGGGTTCAGCCAGCAGAAGAAGGGCTTGCCGTCCTTTTTGGCCTTGTCGATGAAGTTGAGGGCCAGGTCGCGGATCTCGTCGTCAACCGTCTCCATCCGTTTCGGGTAAAGCGTGCCGGCATCTTCGATCTTCTGCTTGCCGATCTTTCCCCAGCGCGGCATCTCGGTCGGGTCATCGACGTCGGTTGCCCAAGAGTGAACCATGTTGCGCGGGCCAACGACATTCAAGAGTTTCTGCGGGTAGTTGGGATGCGCCGGGTCTTCCATCGCATCGAGGTGATAGAGGTAGCCGAAGAATTCGTCGAAGCCATGGACGGTCGGCAGAAACTCATTCCGGTCGCCGAGATGGTTCTTGCCGAACTGGCCGGTGGCGTAGCCCTGGGCTTTGAGGGCCGTGGCGATGGTGCAGGCTTCCGCCGGGATGCCGATCTTGGCACCCGCCTGGCCGACCGTGGTCATGCCGGTGCGGATGGGCAGCTCGCCCATAATAAAGTTCGCGCGACCCGCCGTGCAGCTGGCCTCGGCGTAGTAGTCAGTGAACAACATGCCTTCCTTGGCCATCTTGTCGAGGTTCGGCGTCCGCCCGGCCATCATGCCGCGATGGTAGGCACCGATATTCCACATGCCGATGTCGTCGCCCATGATGAAAAGGATGTTCGGCTTTTTACCTTCGGTCTCGAAGCTCGCCAGCTTCGCCTTGACGTTGCCCAGGGCAACGAGCTGGCTTTTGGCCGAGCCCACCGAACAGCAAGTAGCCGCGGCCCCGCCGCTGCTGTCTGAGTTCTTGGACCGAAGTCGATCACGGCTCTGCGGTGCCGCGATTGTCAGCGGATGCGTGAGTTCCGCAGTCTTTGTACTTGCGCCTTGTGGGGATGGCTCGGCCTTCGCGTTGCCCATGACGCCGATTCGACTCGACGCAGCAACGTAACCAAGCAGCCCGCCGATCGCCAAGACGGCGATCAACTGGGTTTTGCCGGTCTTTTGCATATTGTTTCTCCGGATGCGTGTGAGAGGATCAGGGGCCCGGGTCGCTCCGGGCAAATGCCACGACTCCGTTCAGTCTGTTTTTGCTCCGTTGTCACTTGTCGAACGCAAACACTCGTCTCCAATCGGTCTTCATATGGATCACAAACCAGCCCCGCTGCTTGGCCTCATCCTCGAGAGCCAGAGGAAAAGCACCGATGCGGGTGTGGGGCAGGCCCTCGGCCGGCCCGTACGCGTACTCGCGAATTGGGTCATCGTGCAGCACCAGCATCATCAATCGGGCGCCGCCTCCGGCACCCGTGTACTCCAGCATTTCCCGGTCGCCCGATGAGTTGCCAAAGGCCGCGACAGGTCGTCGGCCGATCATCATATGGATCCCTTCGGGCTTGCCGGCTTTATCGTCGTTGAGCACGAGTTTCGGCTCTTTGAAGAGCGCGGGCTGCCCGTTCTTGCCGTAGGCGAACTTCGTCCCCCCTGCCGTGCCGACGACCTGCTCGGGAGGAATCCCGTAGATCCGTTCGGCATAGGCCCTCACGAAATCCTGTCCGCCGCCAGTCACGATGTAGGTCTTGAATCCGTTCGCGCGGAGATAACGCATCAGCTCGAGCATCGGCTGATAGACGAGTTCGGTATAGGGCCGGTGCCAACGATGCTGCCGGGCCGATGCCAGCCACTTCGTCACGTCCGCCGTGTATTCCTCCACGGTCATGCCGGTGAGCGTTGCCGAAAAGATCGCTTCGAGGTCTTTCGGCGCCAGCCGGGCGATCGCTTCGCGGTCACCGGAGAGCACCGTTTTGAACGGAGCGGATTCCTTGAGATGGGGCCGATGGCGGACGACGAACGGCACGCGCTCCAGACAATAAACGACCTGCGTATAGACCGGGTGCTCGACCCAGAGCGTGCCGTCCTGGTCGAAGGTCGCGATCCGCTCGGCCGGCGGCACGAACCTGGGGCTGCCTGGCTCTGTCGTCTCGCGTACGAACGTGAGAATGGCGCTTTTGGCCGCACCCTCGTTCCAGCTGGTCAATGGGTCCGAACCGTCTTGTCCGTGCACCTCTCCGGGCAGGAAGCTGAGGCACAAAATCACCAGGACGGTGAGCGATCGTGGAAACTGGGGCCGCCTCTTGCTGTTCATCAATCGTTGCCGTTTTATCGTGCTGAGTCCGGGCTCTTTGCGCAGCGAAATCCAATGTGCGACATGCCGGTATCCGGGGTGCACCCGTGACGGGCGCTGGGCCGGTAGCGCGAGCAGTACGAATCGTTACAGAGAAAGGAACCGCCTTTTTGAACGCGCAGCGGACTGTAAGGCTGTCGCGGATCGAAGCTCTTTTCCGGTCCACGCGGATTGGCGATCACGCCCCGCCCCGCTCGCTCGCGGTACAGGTCAACCTGGTACCAGTCGCTGCACCACTGCCAGACGTTGCCCGACATGTCGTACAGGCCATAGCTGTTCGGAGCGAAGGCCTTCACGGGGCTCGTGTTGACATAGCCATCGGCGGCCGTGTTCTTGTAGGGGAACTCGCCCTGCCAGATGTTCGCGTGAATGTGGGTGTCGGTCGGCGGATCGTCGCCCCAAACGTAGGGTTTGTTGTCGAGGCCGCCGCGCGCGGCGAATTCCCACTCCGCCTCGGTCGGCAACCGCTTGCCGGCCCACTTGGCATACGCGACCGCGTCATCCCACGAGACGTGGACGACAGGATGGTCGTCTTTCCCCTTGATGTCGCTGCCCGGACCGTCGGGGTGCCGCCAGTTGGCGCCGGGCGTCCACTTCCACCATTGCGAGAAATCCCTCAAAGAAACCGGCCCCTTTGTCGGCGTGAAAACCAAGGATCCCGCGACCAGGTTCTCTTTCGGAGGCTTCGGCGTACCGGGCGGCAACTGTGCCAGAATGGCGTCCGCATCGGGAGTCTTTTCGGCGGTCGTGACGTATCCCGTCGCGTCCACGAAATTCCGGAACTGCGCGTTCGTGACATCCGTTTCGTCCAACCAAAATCCGTCGACATGAACCCGATGCGCCGGTTTTTCATCGGCCCAACCAAGTGACGAATCGGTTCCCATGGTGAAATTGCCGCCAGGGATCCAGACCATGCCCGCCGGGACGCCACCAGCGGATCTCCCGAAGAAACGCGGCACGATGGCAAACGCGGAGTACGAGATGGCAAAGGCGCCCAACGCGATGGCCGCCAATCGCCAGGATTGTGGTCTGCGGTTGTCACCCACGGCGCGCACTGTTTGACCGGTTGTGTCCCCTTTTGCGCTCATCGCGTTGCCGTTATCGCTTCCTCTTCCAACCATCGGCGCACTTTGTTGTTCCTGTGGTCCAAATCGCAATCGCCACCGAAATAGCCGTCGAGTGCCTTCGAACGTGGTTCTTATGGGATTGCGGTGGCAATCGATGCCGTTCGTAACGGCTGACAGCGCGGCCCGCTAGCTCCGTCGCTGCCGTGCGTCAGCGTTTCGATTTTGAAGCGAAGTGAATGCGAATTGAAAATGGACGGTGGCTGCGAAATGAACGAGATTGCCGAGCCGGCCCGCGCGACATAATGCCGGGGCCCTGCGATGGACGGACAAATCCCAGTACCGTCAGTCCGGAAGACGAAAGGCCGTCAATGCCAGGAAAGCCCGCCGCTCATCAGCGAGCGGTCATCAGTGTGGTCAGGACTTCTCCGAATGTCAAGCCGCCTCGCGGACTGGCAGGGTTTCAGGCGATCGTCGGAGGGGCCGCATCGTAGACTGTCTCTGAATCGAACGCGCGAAACGGGCTTTCCCGAAAACCGATCGTCAACGACCGCGCTGTCAGGCCTGCTCTGAGCCAGCGCACCCGGTCCGTCGCGCTGATTGAAGTCTCCGGTTGCCGCCGCATGAGGTTCTTCGGCCAGGCCGTCATATTCCGCAAAATCGTTTCAGATTGCCGCGCCCTCTCGCCGATAAGTGAATCGGGGATCCAGCTTTCTCTCAAGCGGCCAGCCGTTCTGCGAAATCTCGGTAGGAAGCGCGCTCATACAGCAGCATGGACGCCGTAGGCGATTGGGATCATCGTGTGATCGCGACTTTGCGCGACGTCAGCGTTTCCACTGTTCGCGCGGCGATTGAGATCCGCTCCCTCGTACTCTGGGGTATGTTGATCTGTCTGCCGGCGTGTGGCTGCACGTTCGGCGCGCACATGCTCGAGTCATCGGTCGGCCCCTACAACGCGGCTGTCACGCGGGTCAGCGAGGAGCAATTGCTCCTCAATGTCGTTCGGCTGCGGTATAACGACAATCCGACCCGGCTCGACGTGGCGTCGATCGCCGCACAATACGAACTCGATGCGAGTGCCGAGGCGCGGCCTTTTTTCGCGGCGCCGAACCCCGCGGGAGCTGTCTTCGAGACATTCGGGGCGATCTTGCCTGACCTGATGGCAAGCGGGGCAAACCGTCCCACGATCAGCCTGACGCCGCTCGACGATCCCGAGACCATTCGCGGCTTGTTCACGCCGGCAACGCTCGACGGGATCGTGTTTCTTGCCGAGACGAGCTATCCGCTGTCGACGGTCTTTCAGCTCTTCGTCGAGTCGATTAACGGCGTTCCCAACGCGCCCTCGGCGAGCGGCCCCCCGCGCGGCATTGTCCCTGAATTTCGCGAATTCAAGCGGGCCGCCGAAATCCTGCAACAGTTAAAGGACCTCGGCGATTTGCAGTTCGTCCGCGAGGAGAAACTCAGCGAATACGGCAGTCGGTTGAGCGAGTCCAGCGTGACGGCCGGGGCGCTCGTCGAGGCCGCAAAGAACGGGTTCGAGTACCAGCGACAGCCGGACAAGTCGTGGTCGCTCGTCAAGCGCGAGCGGAAATTGATGCTTCAAATCCGGCCCGAGGCGCTGCGCGCCCCGAGTTGACCGAGCTGACCTCGCTCTTGCATCTGAAGCCCGGTCAGTCGCGGTACGAAGTCACCGTTGGGAGCAAGGAGAGTCTGAGCAGCGAGGGCCGCCAAACCGCTTCAACCACGTTCAACATCTTCCCGCGATCAGTGATCCAGGCCTCGTATTATTTGTCGCATGGCGTTGTGGTTCCCTCGGAACACGTTGCCTGCGGGCTGGCCAAGTCGCCCGTGTTCTACGATGGCCGGTCGTTCGACTGGCAGGAACTCTTCGGCGGCCTCTTTACCGTCCACTCTGTCCAGCAATATCGTCGGCCGGCGTGCGCGTCGGTCGCGGTGAAATACCGCGACTATTGGTTCTACATCGACGACCGTGACGCTGACTCGAAGGCGACGTTCTCGCTGCTGTTGACGATGACGCGGATCAATCTGCTCGGCACGAGAAAAGGCGGGCCGACGCTGACGCTCCCCGTTGCGGGCCGCTGAACGTCGACCCGACGATCGACGCCTGATGCTCAGAAATTGATCTTCGCTCGCACGCCGAGAACCAGCACCGTGTCGTTCGACTCGCGGTTGGGCGGCAGCGTTTCCTCGCGGGCCGGCAAGACGACCTGCAGGTCGGGTGCCACGTTGAACCAGGGCGTGACGGCGAAGTTGTAAAACAGTTCGACGGCCTGATCGTTGCCGATCGGCAAGAGGTTGGGCGCGAAGTTGACGACCGGAGATGAATACCGGGTAAACGCGTATCCGATTCCAAACGTATCCAGAGGACGCGTCGTGACAGGGCTGCTGCCGTAAAGCGCCACGTTGGCGGCGAAACGGATCGGACTGGGGCCGTCGTCCGCCGTCCCAATATTCGTAAACACGCCATAGGAATGTTTCGGATTGGACGGATCGACCCACAGCGCCTGGGTGGCCGTATAGAACAAGGACCAGGAGTCGCGCTCGAATCCCGGCGTGATCACCAGCCCCGTTTCCGGATCAAAGTAGGCCGTGGGTTGCAAGTCGTTGTACTTGCCGGTGCTAAACGTCCCGCTCATTCCCTGGCTTCCCGGCAGGCCGCAGAACTTGGTCGGTAACGTCAGGTTGGCAAAGAGCGTCGCCCCGTTGTCGAAAAAGGTGCTAAAGCCGCTGGTGGTCGGCGTGTTGTTGGTGTCGAGCACCATGACCGTAAAGACGGGCACGCCGTTTTGAAGAATGGCGGCTCCGGCCCCCAGGGTCGAGTAAGGCACCGTCCTGGCCACAACAACGGGAAACGACATGCCGAGGTTCCAGAAGCCGTCGAAAAGTCGGTCTCCCGTAAAGGGCATCTTGAACTCGTCGAACATGTTGAGCTTGCCGGCGAAGGTGACGAAGTTCTCCGACAGCGCCTGCGTAAACTTCACGGCGGTGAGCGCCGTCTCCGACCCCGTTGCTTTGGGAGTCACCTCAGGCATGTTGACCGGAAGGATGGCACCCGTGTCGAGATTCACGGTGTCGCCGTAGCGTGTTTCGCCATGCAGCGTGATGAAGAAACCCTTCCACAGTCCGGCCTTTTCGCCGTCGACATTGATGAAGTAATCGTTCCGGCCGGCATACTCGCCGACGTCGTGAACGCCGCCGGCCGCAACACCCTGGTAGAACTGATACGTGTCGACGTTGATGGAGATCCCATGCGCGGCAAGCTCATCGCGAGCGCCGCAGAGATCGCCCAAGAGAAACGGCCGCTCGCACAAATCGCCGGCGAACGGCGAGGGCATAGCGGCCGGCATTGAGGCCTGCGTGTCGCAGGGCTGCCCTGCGCCGCCGGAGAGCGCGGAGGCAGTGGGCGGCGCCGTGGGCGCGTCGGCCGTGGCGAACGAAGCAACGTAATTCTGATAGATCGTGTCGTCGCATCGGCCCGATGCGACCAACGCCGCCAGGGTGAAGGCGACGCCGAAAGCGCCGATCCAGAGTCGCATCATCGCACCTCCTTGCCCCGATCCGGTCCCGCCGGGGGTCAACAGCGGTAACGGAATTGGCCGAAATGCCGATTCTATCGGCGATAGCGATCTGACGACTTCTGAGGAATGAAAGGACGCCGTACAACCGCGTCAACCGGACCAACCCGATCCCTTGCAGAGTCCGGTTGTATCGAATGGGAAGACTTTTCCGATCCAGCAGTCCCTGCCACGCCATGAACCACGGTGTTGTGCTTGCCACGGAGAGAATGATCACGGCGCGTTTGCCGTCTGTGAAATCGGGGTCTCCCGTCAAGTTCTGCCGGGCATTCAAGCGCTCGCTGCCGCGCAGTTGTCCTGGCTCCGACTGAACAGATACAGCGGGCTGACGGCCCGCCAAGAAGTACGGCAGGGCCGGACCGGCGACTTCTCGAACGCCGTCCAGCGCGATGGCCGCCATCCGGCGGATCCCCTCGGCACGCGCGGCGGTGATTCTTCCGGGACGCTCGAGTGAGGAAACAAACGGCCCCAATGAGTCCGACGAATGTGACCGCCGCCAAAGTGTACAAGGCGAAGGCGATGATGCTTGTGGCACGCCGGGACGGGGGACAGAATGAGATCGATTGGCCCGTGCCATTCCCCGCGGCGTTAAAGACATTCTCATGCCCACCATCAAGCCGGAGGTGCTGGTCTCCGCCATCGCCGAAATCTTTCTGGCGCTGCGCGTGCCGCCGGACGCCGCCCGAGTCGTGGCCGAGCATCTGGTCGACGCCGACCTTTGCGGCGTTGCTTCGCACGGCATCATCCGCGTCCCGCAATATGTCGAGGCCGTCGAGGCGGGGCGGGTGGCAGCCGACGCGCGGCTCAGGATCGAGCACGAGACCCTGTCCGCCGTCAGGCTCGATGGCGGCAAGGGTTTCGGACAGGTGATGGCCCGCGGCGCGATGGAGATCGCCGTCGAACGCGCCGGGCGGACCGGGGCGGCTGTCGTGACATTGCACAACTGCGGCCATACGGGCCGGATCGGGGCCTATACCGAGCACGCCGCGCGGCAAGGGATGGCGGCCCTGATGATGGTCAACAGCGGCGGCTGCGGCCAATGGGTCGCGCCGTTCGGCGGGGCGGCCGGACGGCTGGCGACCAATCCGCTCAGCCTGGCCGTCCCGACCGAAGCGGGCGATCCGCTGCTCCTCGACATTGCCACGAGCGTCGCTCCCGAGGGAAAAATCCGTACGAAACTCGGGGCCGGCCAGCCGATTCCCCTGGGCTGGGCCGTCGATCACCGCGGCGAGCCGACGACGAACCCCGCCGATCTTTATGGTCCGCCGCGGGGCGCGCTCCTGCCGTTCGGCGGCCACAAAGGTTTTGGACTTTCCATGCTCGTCAACGCGCTGGCGGGGGGCCTGTCGGGGGCCGGCTGTTGCACGGATGCCGACAGGCCGCTGGCGGGCCAGACCGACGGCGTGCTGATCGTCGCCATCAACGTGAGCGCCTTCTGCCGGCCGGCCGAGTTTCTAAACATGATCCAGCGGCAAATTGCCCATGTGAAATCGGCCCCTCCGAGTGCCGGCACGGTGGAGATCCTCGTGCCCGGCGAGTTGGAGGGGCGCACCCGCTGGCAGCGGCTGCGGGACGGCATTCCCGTCGAAGAGAACACCTGGAAGCAGCTCCAACAAGCGGCGAGCCGCTTCCACGTCGCGTTGCCGGCGGATTGACGGTCCTGCCTCCGGTCGTGCACGGAGGTGCCACTGGCGGGGGCTTTGGCCCGCCAGTGCCGATGCCGCTTGGTCTCCGAAGGAAGACACTGGCGGATCCGCCTCAGGCGGACCAGGCCACCCAGGCTACGGCGAAACATCCGAAAGCGAACTCCTCCGCGCCTCCTCGTTTCGCCTATAATGAGTGAGTGGTGTTTGCCGTCCATGTTCGCAGAGGAGTGACTGCGTGAGCGAGTTCGTCGAGCCCGTCGGGAAGCGGGTCCTGGTTCGCAAGGATGAAAGCCGGCAGAAAACGCGGGGTGGAATCGTGCTGCCGGACGCGGCAGAGATTCCCACTATCACCGGACGGGTGGTCGAGGTCAGCGCGCAGGTCGCGCACGACGAGGATTTTCCCATCCGCAAGTACGACAAGATTCTGTTTCATCCCAAGAATGCCATCCCGGTCGACCTCGAGGCCGACAATCTCCTGTTCGTCGTGCCCATCGACGACGTCGTCGCCGTGTTTCGACCTGCGCGAAAGAAAGATGTCCCGCGCGCGTCGGAAGACGATTCGCTCGGAGACGACGAGATCCCTGAGGTCGATGATCTCGAACAGTAGCGACGGCCGGCTTCACGCCGGCGGTCGCTACAGGGGTGCGGGGCGAGGGACAGGCCCAGAAAAAACCGAATTCTCGTAGGGCAAGGCTCTGCCTGCCGCTCGCTCTCATGACGCTCGACCGAGCCGGCAGGCACATTCTGCCAGCCGTCACTTGCGCGCTCGACTGTGGATTCGAAATGGCAAGCTAGTGTAGTGTTGCTTAATTAATGGAACTTATTTGAGTTCGCTGGCGTCTGAATCTTCAAACACGGAGGATCAGTGCCATGCGGATTGCGAAGACGATTTTGTTGAGCGACAGCGAGCGACTCACGTTGATGAAGTGGGCGCGAGGACGCAGCACGCCGAGCCGCTTGGTCCAGCGGGCAAAGATCATTTTGGCTGCTGCCGGTGGAATGCGGAACGACGAGATTGCCGGCGAACTCGGCTGCACGCGGCGAACGGTCGGCACTTGGCGGAATCGCTTTGCAAAGCAGCGGCTGAAGGGAATCGAGAAAGATGCTCCCCGCGGGGGACGCACGCCGTCGGTCCGCGCCGCCAAAGAGGCCGAAATCATCGCCAAGACGACGCAGGAAACGCCGGTAGGTGGCACACACTGGAGCGTCCGCACGATGGCGGCTGCGGTGAATGTGAGCTATTCGACCGTGCAGCGGGTCTGGCGAGACAATGGGCTCAAACCGCACCTGGTCAAAACGTTTAAGCTCTCGAACGACCCCCGCTTCGCCGAGAAACTGGTCGACGTCGTGGGGCTGTATTTGAACCCGCCGGAACATGCTCTGGTTTTGTCGTGCGACGAGAAGAGCCAGATCCAAGCCTTGGATCGCACTCAAAAGAGCCTGCCGCTGTTCCCAGGCCACCTCAAAACCATGACTCACAGCTACAAGCGCAACGGCACGACGACGCTGTTTGCGGCGATCGAACTGGCGGAAGGCCGGATCATCGCCGAGTGCATGCCGCGGCACCGCCATCAGGAATGGTTGGCGTTTCTGAGGAAGATCGATGCCGAAACGCCGGCTGAATTGGATCTGCATCTGATTGTCGACAATTACGCCACGCACAAGCATCCCAAGGTGCAGTCGTGGTTGAAGCGGCACAAGCGGTTCCGCATGCACTTCATTCCGACGAGCAGTTCGTGGTTGAACGTGATCGAACGCTGGTTCCGCGACATCACCGAGCGACGCATTCGCCGCGGCGCATTCCGCAGCGTCGAGCAGTTAGAGGCGGCGATCGAAGACTACATCAACCGCCACAACGCTTCTCCGAAATCGTTCGTCTGGACAGCCAAAGCCGAAGACATCCTCGCCAAAGTCCGCCGGGCCCGAGCCGCGCTCAATAAGATCCCAACTGCGTGAGACACCACACTAGTAGTTTGCCCTACGTTCATGGCAAGCGACCAGCTTGCCCCAAGTTCACGGCGCCGCTTCATCGTGGGGCGAGCTGACTTCGGCGAGCTCGGTCGAGTCGCCAGCTTGCCACTTTTTTCGCCACCGGCAGGGCCTTTTTCCCTGACCCCTGACCCCCGACCCCCGACCGCTCACCCCGCACCCCTCCGCTCCGTCACCTCCCTTTTTTCAAAATGGCCGCGAGTGTTGATTCATCGCCTTCGACAAGGCGCCCGGTCGGATCAATCAAAACGGTGATTCCCAACAAGTCCACGCCGAAGTTTTCCATGCTCTGGGAGGTGTTGTCCAACAGCACGGGAAAGGGGAGCTCTGTTCCCTGCCAGACGACCTTCTTGATCGGTTGCAACTTGCGATCGAAATCGGCCATCGTTTGCATCTTCGGGTCAAGTTCGGTGCAAACGGAAATCAGCTCGAAGCGGTCGCGCTCAGTTTTGTGTGCCTCGCAGAATTCGCGGAGCTTTGGAATTTTCTCTTCCACACAAGGTGGACACCACATCCCCCAGAAATAGACGAGCACCCACTTACCTCGGAAATCCGAGGGCTGCGCCTTTCGGTGCTCCGCGCAGCGACGACATGCCACGGGGGACATGGCTCACCGTACCTCTGTTTGAGGTCGCGCCAGCTTTTTGACGTTTTAGCCTTCTGGAACTCAAGGAACAAACTCGACGCCGGACCGAGATCGAAGACACCACAATCGAACTCACGCTGGCCCGGTCGCAATCGGATCGGGTGGGGCTCAGTCAATTCGAGATTCGGCGGTTCATAGTTGCCTGCCTCGAATTGATAGTCGCCCGGAGGCAACCAGAGCTCGAAGCGAGACTTCACCGAAGAGCAAATACTGAGACGATCATGACCCAACGGGACGTCTGCGTTGGCCGGGAGGTCAACCACGACGTTCGACGAACGGACCGGCTGACCGGTCGCCGCCACGCGGAGTCGGCCGTGCACGCGTATCAGTGGGACAAGTCTGCATTCGACGCGTGCCGGAGGATTCCGTGGATCGACGATGATCAGAGCGCCGCGCTTGCGCTCCTTATCGACGGCCATCAACTTGTAGTCGTTTGTCGAGTGAAGCTGGATCGAAAAGTTGCCGTTCGCGTCCGTCTGGACTGGAGAGAGGCCCCAAGGTTCCAACCGGCCTTCGTTCATTGACAGCTCTGGATGATCCTTGCCGTCCTTTTCGAATCGATGCAGTTGCTCGAGAGTGACACCATTTGCGCCCCAATAGGTCGTCACGAAGGCGCCTGCCACCGGGCGCCCCTCCTGATCGAGCACACGTCCTTGCAGGCTCCACAGCTTTACGGCGGCCAATGACGGCTCGACACTGAGAAGAACGAGGGCAATCAGGCATCCACGAAGCACCATGTCGATCCCCCTGTCCATTCAGTCGCGGCCAATATGTGGCGATCCCGTGCGGCGGGTGTGATCCCATCGGAGAGCGAAACCCGCCTGATTCAACCGGATCGCCGGCTGTGCGTATCTTCGTGAGGTTACGTCCCAAGGTTCGTGGGAGCAGAACGGCAGCCAATTCTCGCATGAATCAAGACCGCCCGGTCCGGCGGATTTGTCTAATGAATCCGAGAACGGTCCGAATTCCGCAAGGATTCGGTTGAGGGAGGCGCTTCGCGTGCGACGAGTCGACGTGTCCGCCTCGCCGCCCGAGTCGATAACGGCATGAGCGACGCACCGAAGCCACCTTCGCGGAAATGGCCGCCGATCGCTAAAAAACACCGCACGGCGATGCCGCGCGGCCGGACCCTTGGGAACGGCCGGCGGATTCGCCGCAGGTGAATCGTGCAGGAGAGGCCGCCATTGGGTCATTCCGCCATGGGGCGGATGCAAAGCCACAACGCAGGTCCAAAGCGACAGTGGACCTGCGGAGCAGGTGAAAAACAAACGTGCGAAGCGAGTTTCTGAAAAAGCCCGTTAGGGCGAACGACAATAGCCCCGCGATTGATCGCGGGGTTGGAAATCGCACTACAATCATAGTCCCGCCAGGGACGAAAGAAATTGAACGTTGCGGTTTCGACGGAGGAGTCTGTCGCCCCCGAGGGGCTCCGCCGATTTGGGGACAAGGTGTCCCATCGCTGAAAGCGATGGGCTATTGTCGGATGTCCCTGGCGGGACAAGTTGCATCGAGTCGGATGTCTCTGGATGGAAAAGTCCCGCTTGATCTCGGTTTCGCCAGGCGACGAACTCATTCCGTACCTGACCGAATTGCGGGAACTGGAATTCCCAAGACTTCATTTCGGCGACGCGACCAGGTAACGACAATCTCGAAGGGCCGAAAACAAATGAACCGGAGGCTCAAATGCACTCATTTGTGAGTTGCCTATTACACGTGGTTTTCTCGACGAAGGATCGTCGCCCGCTGATCACACCCGACATGCAAGCCAGGCTTTGGCCCTACTTCGGCGGCATCGCCCGGAATCACAAAATGAAGGTCATTAAGGCCGGCGGCGTTGAGGACCATGTGCATCTTCTGCTATCGCTGCCGTCCACACTCGAAATCGCGAAAGCCGTGCAACTCCTCAAAGGAAATTCTTCGAAGTGGGTTCACGAGACATTCGCCGACCAGCAGGCCTTCGAATGGCAGGCCGGCTACGGCGCGTTCAGCATCGGCATCTCGGGCATGGCCGACACGATTGCCTACATCGAGAACCAGGCGGCCCACCATCAAAAGATAACTTTTCGGGAGGAGCTCGAAAGCATCCTCAAAAAACATGGCATCGCATACGAGGAGTGGATGCTCGATTAGAGCACCAGTGCCCGCCATTCCGCAATTCCGCCATTGGGGCGGATGCAAAGCCAAGGCGCGGATGCGAAACCACGGGGCGGTCCAAAGCGACAGTGGCCCTGTGAAGCAGTTCAAAAACAAACGTGCGAAGGACGTTTCTGAAAAAGCCCGTTAGGGCGAACGACAATAGCCCCGCGATTCATCGCGGGGTCGGAGATCGCGCTTTCACGATGAGTCCCGCTAGGGACGAAAGAAACGGAACGTTACGGTTTCGACGGAGGAATCTGTCGCCCCCGAGGGGCTCGGCCGATTTTGGGAAATGGTGTCCCATCGCTGAAAGCGATGGGCTATTGTCGGATGTCCCTGGCGGGACAAGAATTCTGTTGTGCGTAGGCCGACTCGCAAATTGGATACGTAGCGGTCCGTGACGCCGCGCCGGTTTCTTATTTGCTCAGTTGCCAGCGGATTAGCGCGCCGCACGTCGTTTGCCAATATGTTTCGGCGACTTTATGAATCCACCGAATGCGGCTTTACCGATAATCGCCTCGAAGAGTGAAGGTGAGTCGCTCTCCGGTCGTTGCCGAAAAACTGCTTGATTCCGGCCCCGCCGGTCCGCAAACTGGCAGGCGTCCCATTCGCCGGAATGTGGCAGGGCCGCCCCATGCTTCACCGCTTTAAACGCTCCGCGCACAAGTGGCGACCATACAGGGTTCGCCCTCCCGAGAGGCTTGCCGGCGTAACGCACAAAAACCGGAACGGCACGAGCCGCCAGCACGCGTTGCGCCAGTGTCGGCTCGGCATGCCGGTCGACGTCCTCCGGGAGCCGGACAATCCGGCTGACAAAAATGCCGTCGCTCTTTTCGCCGGCGGGACGCAGATCGGATACCTCTCGGCTGAATCGGCCCCCTGGTACGCGCACGCACTCGATTCCGGCGAGGTCGAATTCACGGCCACGCTCTCCGACTTGTACGAATTCGAGACCGACGACGAGCGGATGCTAGTTAGCGGTGAAGTCACCCTCACGGAACATCGGCTCACTCGGGTCGAATCAATTTCCTGGCTTGCCGTCGTCGGCGCGGCCGCGAGCGGGTCCCTCAATGCCTTTAGCATCGCGAGTCTTTTCGTGCTCGCGGTTGCGGGCCAGGCGATCCGCTGGATGGACGGCCGACTCTTCGCCTTCGCGCAAGGGAGCCGCTTGTTTTGCAACGTGTACTGGTCGCTGATCGTGACGATGATTGGCCTGGCGGCGCTCGCCGCGCGAACGCTTCGATAGACATCAAGGGGTCAAACAAGTGCCGACGATCGAATGCCCGCACTGTTCAATGCGACACGAAGCGCCGGAGAAATACGAAGGCCGCACGGCCGCGTGCAAGCGCTGTTCGCGACAGTTTGTCATCCAATTCACCGCCGCGGACGTTCCGAACAGCGCCAAGCTCTCGCCCTCTGGTCAGGGCCGCGAGCCACATTCAATGTTCGTTCCGGTCCCCGAGCCTGCAGAGAGGCGCCCGCTTCGTAAGGGGCGGCTCGCCAACTGTGACGACTGCGGAGAGGCGATAAGCCGGCGGGCTCCGAGCTGTCCGCATTGTGGTGCGATCCGGCGAAAAGTGAGCGATCCCTTCGTCCTTGCGGCGCTCGGTGTCGCCGTCGTGCTTGCCGGCTTCATGTCACCGATGCTCTTTCCCCTCGTGCTCGCCGCTTGCGTTGGCCTTTGGCTTATCGGCTTGGCCAGATCCTTTGACGGTCCGAGCGTCGCCGGTCTCATTATTTCGGCGCTGACGTTCCTGATCGTCGCCGGGGCGATTACGTCGCAGATCGACCGTGAGCGAGTCTCAACGGAGAGACTCCGCTCGCTCGCTCCATGATCTAGGCGGGCGAACTAAAGGAGACGTGAATCAATTCGGTTGACGTCCAGAGGGAGATCGAGTCGCTAAAACGCGGCAATGCCAGGGCGTGCCCAAACGCTTGTCGGCGGCTAAGCGTACCGTGTGGTCAACCGCGAACGGCCGACCGCGGCTGTTTCGGAAGGAGGCTGCCGCCTTTGAGGCTTCTGCGATGATCAGCCGATGTCTCTCGAAATCGTGCGCGGCCCTTTAGAATGGGGTCATGCCTCAGGCTGACCGTCCGATTTATCTCGACCATCACGCGACAACGCCGCTCGATCCGCGGGTGCTGGAGGCGATGCTTCCCTATTTCGGGGAGAAATTCGGCAACGCCGCCAGTGTGAACCATGTTTACGGTTGGGAGGCGTTCGAAGCGGTCGAATCCGCGCGGGAAAAAATTGCCGAGCTTTTGCAAGCGGACGCCCGCAGCCTGGTCTTTACGAGCGGCGCGACGGAAGCCAACAACCTGGCCATCAAAGGCGTGCTGCAGGCGGCCCCTCCGCAGAGTCATGTGATCACGACGACCGCGGAGCATCGATCGGTTCTCGATCCGTTGCGGCATCTCGCACGGCGGGGAACGGAGGTGACGTTTCTCAACGTCGACTCCACTGCGCGGGTCGCTCCGGCCGACATTGCCCGGGCGATTCGGCCCAATACAGTCCTGGTTTCCGTCATCTGGGCGAATAACGAGGTCGGTTCGCTCAATCCGATCCAAGAGATTGGCGAACTGTGCCGCGAACGTGACATTCTGTTCCACACCGACGCCGTGCAGGCCATCGGCAAGTTGGCGGTCGATCTGTCCACGCTGGCCGTCGATTTATTGAGTGGTAGCGCGCATAAGGTTTATGGACCGAAGGGGGTGGGCCTGCTCTCTGTTCGCCGCGGTGGGCCGCGGATCGCGATTGAGCCGCTCGTCCACGGCGGAGGGCACGAACAACGCCTGCGGAGCGGGACGCTGCCGGTTCCTTTGATTGTGGGCTTTGGCGAGGCGTGCCGGCTCGCCGGCCTGGAACTGCCGCCCGAGAGGACGCGGCTCGCCGGTTTGCGGGACCGGCTGTGGGAGGGACTGTCGAGTCAGCTCGACGGCCTCGTGCTGAATGGGCACCCCTCGGAACGGCTGGCGGGCAATCTCAATCTCAGTTTTGAAGGGGTCGACGGCGAAGCGCTGATGACGGGGCTGTCGGGAATCGCCGTCAGTTCCGGTTCCGCCTGCACGTCGGCCGATCCGGAGCCGAGCCACGTGCTGCGAGCGATGGGCCGCAGCGACAGCCTCACGCGAGCCAGCCTGCGCTTTGGGCTCGGTAGAAGTACTACGGCGGATCAGATTGACCGGGCGATCACGATCGTCGTGGAGACGGTCCGCCGCCTACGAGCCGTCGGCTCGTGACGGGCGCTTTCAACGGCGCTGTCAACGGGCGCTGTCAACGGGCGCTGTCAACGGGCGCTGTCAACGGCGCTGTCAACGGGCGTGTCAACGGGCGCTGTCAATGGGCGCACCAATCGAACGAGCCGTCGGCTTGATGCCGGCGGGTTTCCAATAGCGTCTCGAGCACCGCGCTTTGAAAGGGTGCGATCCGGCTGTGGCGGGTGAAATCGGCGTTTTGGGGGGTGTTTCGAGAGACACCGGCTCGGGAGTTGGCTGGCTGATGAAAAGAGGGTGTCCTTCTGTCAGGCTGTGTTCAGGAAAAACCGGCCTCGACAGGGAAAGGACACCCTCATGGCATATGGAATCGTTTTCTGTCTGCTGTTGCAAGGAGACGTGGTTCAGGCAATCGCCCAGGCGCGAGCGCTTCAAGAGCGGCACGCGGAGAGGCTGTGGCCGCTGGTCGCAAGACTGATGCAGGGTCAAGTCACTCCCCAGACGATCTTCGAATTCGAGCAGGAGTTGCAGGCCGTGTTGCGGGAGATGGGCCGCGAGATTCTGGAGGCCGTGCTGAACCGGCTGGAAGTTTCCAGCCATGCGGACTGGCCCACGCACGTCAGGCACGAAGGCGAAACCTACCGGCGTCGTGCGGAAGCCACGCCGCACGAGATCTCGACGCTGTTTGGTCCGGCCACGCTGCGGCGGCTGGGATACCGCTCGGATGCGGCCGGGGAGCCGTCGCTGTTTCCCCTGGAAGAAGCGCTGGGTTTGAGGCACGGCTGCACGCCCGCCCTGGCCGAACGGGTGGGGTTTCATGCCGGCCAGGCAGGAGCCACGCAACGCACCCTTCTGGATCTGTTGAAACGCGATCACGGAGTGACGATGGGCGTTGGCCGATTACGCCAGTTGCTCTTGAGCCTGTCCGACGCCACAGCTCCCTTGCGGCGGGAATGCAGGCCCGGCGGATCAGGGACCTGCTCCAACGGGCCTTTGCCCGGAAGGGACGCGGCCAGCCCACGCTGGCCGTAGGCCGTGACGGGATCACGGTCGGCAACCAGCCCCACGGGTTCTTCGAGGTGGCCACCTGCGCAACGGTTTCGGTGCATGACCGGCGGGGACGGCGGCTGGGAACCGTGTCGCTGGGCTTCGCTCCGGAACTCGGCCAGCAGACGATGACCGAGGAACTGCTGGCTCTGCTGCAGGAGATCCTGCGGCAGTGGACCGACCCGCTCCCGCAACTGGCGTATATCAGCGATGCGGGCGATCAGGAAGAAGCGTTCTACACCAAACGCCTGTGCCGCATGCGACACCCGGTGACGAAGACGCGTCTGAGGTGGCAGCGGGTGGTGGACTACTACCATGCGGCCTCGCGGCTGACGACAATCGCCGAATCCCTGAACCTGGACGAGGCCTCTGCGACAGCCTGGGTGCGCCGCATGCGCCGGGTGCTGAAACAAGAACCGAACGCCGTCCACCGGATCCTGCACTCGGCCGCGGCGTTGGAATCTCGGTCCGGAACGAAGAACAAAACCCAGGCTGCCGCATACGAAACGGCCTGCTCGTACCTGCGGCGACGCAGCGTCTGGATGCGGTATCACGCGTTCCGTGACGCGGGGCTGCCCATCGGCAGCGGCGTGACCGAGGCCGCCTGCAAGACACTCTTCACGCAACGGGTCAAGCTCTCTGGAATGCGCTGGAAACGTCACGGACTCCAGGTCGTCCTCAACCTCCGCATGCTGGTCCTGAGCGGCGTCTGGACCGAAGTCTACGCCCGCACCCTCACGCCACGCAGTACCCATCCAATCCAGGCCCGCGTCCACATATCCCATGAAACCCTGCAAAACGCAGCATAAACCTCAGCCATGCAGGGACCGTACCCCTTTGAAATGGCAAGCTGGCAGCTTGCCCTCCGACGGTGCGGCTCTCTGCACGTAGGGCGAGCTGCCTGTTTGGACCGGACACAAGGGTTACAAGTGTCCGAACGACTGTTACCTATGTGTCCGGTCTATACACTGTGCATGCCGGCTTTTCGTGTCTCGACGAGATGTTATCGAGAATCGGCATGCACAGCATGCCTTACGAAACTTCGGAACTCAGCGTCGTTCGAGTTTCTCGGCGAGCACCGTCTCGTCACCCTTGACCAGGTTTCCCTGTGGGTCGACGAGAATGCGCGTGCCCAATCCGGGAAGCCCATAGCGTTCCCAAGTCGTGAATGTCGGATCGAGCAGGACCGGAAATGGCAGGGGCTTTTGCCAGACATGATCGACGATCGGCTGCAGCCTTCGATCGAGATCGGCGATCGATTTGATCTCCCCTTCGGTATCGATGCAGATCGAGACGATCTCAAATTGGCATCGCTGGCTCGCATGGTCCTCGTAGAATTTGATCAAGTTCGGCATGTCTCTGAGGCAAGACGAACAACTGAGCCCCAGTTGCCGGTTTGCGATTGAAAAGGTCTTCGGGAGATGTCGCACGGGCAAGCTGGCAGCTCGCCCCACGAGAGAATGGCAAGCTGGCAGCTTGCCCTACGGTTGGGCGCCGCTCTGCCATTCGATTTTGGCTGTGGTGCGGGATTGGGCGATGAGGCGGTCCCACAGATCCGTGGCGAGCCGGCGGATGACGGCCGAGCGGACGTCTTCCAGGCTCAGGGTGCCCGGACGGATTTCGGTGACCGTGTAGAGATGCACACCGAACGACGTGCGGAAGGGTTGGCTGATTTCGCCTTTCTTGAGCGCGAACACGACGCGGCAGACATCGGCCGGCATGGTGCCGCGAAACGCGAAGTAGCCGACGTCGCCCCCTTTGGCGGCACTGGGTGCTTCCGAATCACGGCGGGCCGCGTCGGCGAACGAAACCTTGCCGGCGAGGATCTCCGCACGCAGGCGGGCGAGCTTGTCCTGGGCCTCTTTGGCTTTGCTGGCCGGATCGGTCGGGGCGACCTTCAGAAAGATTTGGCTCGCGCGGACGTCGGTGCCGTCGTACTCGGCGCGGTGTTTTTCGAATTCGGCCCGGAGCATCGACTGTGTGAGCACGCGCCCCAGATGGTAGTCCCACGCGAGCGGCAGAAAGAGTTCTCGCTTCAGGGCGGAGTCGCTGAAGCCGAGATTCCGCAGGGTTTTATCGGAATTCGCATTCTTGCGGCGAAGTTGGCCTTTGAGGGCTTCGACGGCGGCGGCCAGCCGCTTGGGATCGGCTTCGGCCCGGCGGTCGACGAGAAGCTGCCGCATCAGCTCATTTTCGATCAACCGCTCGACGATTTTGCGGTGCGCTGCGGGGCTCGGGTCGTCGGGAACGTGATGGATCAACCGGTACAGGGCAACCTGGTTCTCGGTGATCGGCGTGCCGTTGACCTTCACCAGCACGGGCGACTTGTCGCGGCGTTGCTGACCGCTGGCGGTCGTCGCGAGGAGCAAGATCGCCACGCCGAGGAAGACGAGTGACGAGATGAATTGGGTGGCACTGGCGGGTCGCCCGCCAGTGGAACTGTGCGCTCGACGTCGATCGAACACTGGCGGGCAAGCCGCCAGTGCCACCCGACCGGTGCGTCGCAAAATTGCAGAAGACTTCGCAAGAAAACTCATCTTGTCCACAGCGCCTTTTTTTGCGAACGATTGCTGCGAAACGCTTTAACGAGCCGCCGGCTTCACGCCGGCGGTTTTTCATCAGCGACTCGAGCGCCGCTCGGAGGACCGCCGGCGTGAAGCCGGCGGCTCGTCAGGTCAGCGCGACTCCGCGCGGTCGACTTAGAACGAGTGGCTCGTCACGGCGCGAGGCGAGCGGACGACCGTGATGTATTGTTCGTGATGGTGCCGCGGGCGGGCCGCGTGCAGCATCCTCAACATTCGGGCGTGCGGAATGCGGACGTGCTGTTCGACCCGCCGCTCGAGCCGGACGGCAGCTTTCTGTACGGCGAGCCGCGCGTCGGCCGCCTGCCGTTGACGGGCCTGGGCGGCAAAGACGGCCTGGGCGATCAAGCCGATCGCGGCGGCAG
Organism: uncultured Planctomycetaceae bacterium; assembly: GCA_963833105.1. Lineage (GTDB taxonomy): Bacteria > Planctomycetota > Planctomycetia > Planctomycetales > Planctomycetaceae > DASPSM01. The sequence continues at coordinate 202,121 of CAWHWU010000013.1, read as the reverse complement.
CCAAGGCACAGACCTCCATCGCCGGCGTGCAGACGTGGGCGGCGGTGATGCCGACCAGGTAGCCGCAGAGGACCAGGATTACGCTGCGCGAGGTAGCCGAAGAGAGCCAACTGATTTTGAGGGAAGGATTTGTGTTCGGTGTGCTGGACATGCGTGTCGCCTTCGAGTCGGAAATCGAAAACCGTCCGGCCTGAAGCCTACGACGCAAATGGCATGTTGTCAAAAAGCAACACGGAATGAGGCGAAAGGAAAACGCGCGTCAATATCGGGCGAAACCGCACAGACGGAACGGGCCGCAAGGGATCGCAGCCGGCAGGAGTCATTCTGGCTCGATTATGCCAAACATTTGGCAGTTGGACAAGATCAATTTACTACTTTTGTCGTAAAAAGGCAAAAATTTCCGGCGGGGCGATCCGCGCGGCGTGAGCACCGGCTCGCGGACGGACCGCGTGGTTCCAAGGTGGCCCTCCACGGGGGCGTTTCGATTTTTCTGTGGTGCGGCGGATTTTTCTGTGGCGGGCGGCCCTTTTTTTACACCGCAGAAAAACCAGAAAAATCGGTCGGCGGCCGTTCGCGAGCCGTCGGCAAGGGGCGAACGCTAGAATAAAAGAGGACGACGGCGGGGGCCGAAGTGACTGTGACAGGGAGTTTTGGGTGAAAATCGCGCTGGCGCAACTCAATCCGACGGTCGGGGACCTGGCGGGCAATTGCGAATTGGTCGTTTCCGCCGCCCGCGAGGCCCGGCAGGCTGGGGCGGACGTTCTGGTTGCCTCCGAACTCGTCGTGAGCGGCTATCCGCCCAAGGATCTGCTGCTGCGGGAAGGGTTCGTTGCAGCCTGCGATCGGGCCGTCGAGGAGCTGGCGGCCCGCGTGCCGCCCGGGCTGACCGTGATCGTGGGCCATCCGACCCACCGCGATGTGCCGGGCGGACGCGTGGCCAACTCGGCAAGCGTCCTCGAGGAAGGGCGTGTCGCGGCCAATGTCCACAAGATGCTCTTGCCCAACTACGACGTGTTTGACGAGCAGCGGTATTTCCGCCCGGCCGACCGGATTGCGCCCGTGGTGATTCGCGGCCGGCGGGTGGGGCTGCACATTTGCGAGGACGCCTGGTGGGGGGACGAATCGACCTCGTACCACGTTCCCCCGGCGGTGCGCCCCGATCCGGTCGCCCTGTTGGCCGAGGCCGGAGTCGACTGTTTTATCAACGTTTCGGCGAGCCCGTTCGAGCTCAACAAGCCGGCCCACCGGCTGGAGATCGTGACGCGGCACGTGCGGCGGTGGAAAAAACCGTTCGTGTTCGTCAACCAGGTCGGCGGCAACGACGATCTGGTTTTCGACGGAAACAGCTTCGTGCTGGACGCGGCGGGACGCGGCAGTTTGGCGCTGTGCGGATTCGATTCCGAGTTGCGGTATTGCGATCTCGACCGGCTGCAACCCGTGCCGTTCGACCCGGCTGGCCGCGAGTCGCTTCTGCTCGACGCCCTCGTGCTGGGTTTACGCGACTACATGCGAAAGTGCGGCTTTACCGATTGTGTGCTCGGCATCTCGGGGGGAGTCGACAGTGCGTTGGCCTGTTATATCGCAGCCCGTGCGGTCGGGCCGGAGCACGTGCACGCCCTCCTCATGCCGAGCCGACACAGCAGCACGCACAGCGTCGAGGATGCCCGGCAACTCGCGAAGAATTTGGGAGTCGACCACGAGCTCATTCCGATCGACCCGATGCAGCAGGCCTACGAGGCGGCGCCCGTTGTCGCCGGTGATCTCGGCAGCCAGCCCGGCGGCCTGGCCGATCAGAACCTGCAATCGCGGATTCGCGGTGCGCTCGTCATGATTCGCAGCAACCGGTACGGCTGGCTCCCCTTGGCCACGGGGAATAAAAGCGAGCTGGCCGTTGGTTACTGCACGCTTTACGGCGACATGGCGGGGGGCTTTGCCGTTTTGTGCGACGTCTTCAAGCGCGACGTCTATGCCGTCGCCCGATATATCAACGAAACGGTCGAACGTCGGGAGGTGATTCCCGTAAACACGCTCACTAAGGCCCCCAGTGCCGAGCTGGCGCCCGATCAATTCGACCAGGACACTTTGCCGCCATATGACCTTTTGGACGCAATCCTGGAGGGGCTAATTGAGCGTGAGCTGTCGGTGGCGGCTTTGATTCAGCAATTCCCCGCAGAGACAGTTCGCTGGGTCGCCCGCCAACTCGACCGCAATGAATTCAAACGACGCCAAATGCCACCGGGGATCAAGCTCTCGCAGCGCGCATTCGGCAGCGGCCGCCGAATGCCGATGGCGGCGCGATTTAATGCCCAATGATCGGCTGCCACCTTACCGCTCGCGCCACAGCATGTCGTCCGGAATCTCCAGGCGGGCTTGGGTTGCGGCGACTTCCTCCCGAAAACGGCGAGCGTCGGTCGGGTAACCGTGGGTCGGCTTGAGTTCCGGCAGGTGCGTCCGCCAGAAGCGGTTGAACAGCTCCATCGCCAGCTCACGGACATACTTGGAAACCATCGAGGCCAACGCGACCGGAAAGTGCCGCTCGGCCCGCGCCTCGAAATGGATTTCAGTCGGACCGATCCGGTAGACGCTCGAATCTCGCGACTCTTGCCGGCACCAGACCATCCTTCCGTCAACGCATTCGGTCAGGAGTTCGGCGTACCGGTTGCGACCCCCGTGTTTGTCGGCAAACACAATCGTGGGGCCCGAGGAATCGGGATCCCACACCCGCCGCAGCAACTGCAAATGAAGCCGTGACAAGGCGGTTGCCTTATTGTCGGTTTCGCGGGTGGCCAGGTTCCAGCGTCGCGGCGCAACGACGTCGCAGCGAATCGACCGCAGCCGCACGCCGGTTGCGTCGCACACGTCCCGCCACTTCTGTGCGGCGAGGGCTGCCGAGCGCCCCTCTTCGCTCACCGGCAACTGGAGCGAGACGTCGTCCGAGAACCACAAATCGCGTCCCCAGCCGCGACCGTTGGTCCCGGTCTGTTCCTCGAAGTTTCGGCCCCACAATTCGTCGAGCAGCTCGTCGAAATCGGACGGAACCCGCGAGGCCACGCCAAAGGCGGCAAGCGCCCCGCGCTCGAGTGCTCCCAAGCCGGTGGCCGGGCAATAGACTTCCTTCGAGTCGGCGATATGCAATCGATCGTCCACCGGCGGCTGATTTGCCGTACCGTCGTCAACGCCGTTTTCTGTGCCGGCTTTCTTCCCTGCGGCGCCTTTTTTTTGCCTGGCAATTTCGCGCTGCGCGACCGAGTCGAAGGTCTTCCAGAAATCGGTCTTCTTGGGCCAGCGTCCGGGAACTTCCCATACGGTGGCCGTTAAGACAAGCGGTCCCAGGTTGGGACCGTAGCCGGCCTCATCCATTCCAATGACGAATCCCATGACGGCGCACCTCCGAATGCGCCTCCTGTTTAGCAAAGCTCGTGCGCCGCTTCAAACGGGACGACAATCTAAAGAATGCTGTGGCGTTGGACACGGGTAACCCTCGGCTCCTTGCCGCCTCGGAGTCGATTCAGTATCCTTGGCGCCGGAGCAGAGTGAGCGCGAACCGCTGGAAGTTTGTACGGCAACAGTTGGACAGATACGCACGCGACGAAGATTCTCTGGCGATGTTCTGCCTTGGGCCAGCCGCACGGGTTGTGCTCAAGGCAATCGGCTCTACCGGGCGCTCTGGTTTTCCCACCCGCTTTCCCACCGTTGAGAGCCCTCCCAATGATGCACTCCCTGCGGCAAATGTCTTCCCTCACGCGGCATCCGTTGTGCGCGGCGCTGCTGTTGGGGATTTCAGCTGTTTTCGCTCGCCCTGACCGTGTCTTGGCACAAAAAACCGCCGTCGCCAAGACGGGGGACGCCTGGGCGGCGGCGGCGATGGACTGGCCGAACTGGCGCGGTCCTGAGCTGAACGGCGTTTCGCGGGAGAAGGGCCTCGTCGATCGCTGGACACCCGAGGGGGAGAACGTCCTCTGGAAGCGGACCGACCTCGGCGGCCGCTCCACGCCGATCTGCATGCGGGGCAAGCTCTACATGCTGGTCCGCGACCATCCTGATACCGACATCGAGGGGGAAAAAGTCGTCTGCCTCGACGCGGCGACGGGCAAGACCCTTTGGGAGAACGTGTTCAACGTCTTCCTGTCCGACGTGCCGGGTCCGCGCGTGGCGTGGTCGAGCGTGGTCGGCGATCCGGAGACGGGCAACGTCTTTTCCGAGGGAGTCTGCGGCTTTTTCCAGTGCATTAACGGTTCGACCGGACAGACGATCTGGAAACACTCGCTTTCCGAACGGCACGGCGTCATCAGCGCGTTCGGCGGACGGGCCGCCTTTCCCGTGATTTGCGGGAACCTGGTCTATGTGAGCTCGGTTTTCGTCGACTGGGGCAACAAAGCGCCGCCGGCACAGCGAATCATCGCGTTTGATAAGCGGAACGGTGCGCAGGTCTGGTATGCGGACACGAAACCGCACCCCGAAGACGTTTCGTACAGCATGCCGGTCCCAACCGTGGTGAACGGCGTCGCCATGCTGGTCGTTGCCTCGGGTGATGGATCGGTTTACGGTATTGAGCCGCGCACGGGAAAGAAGCTTTGGTCCTATCATGCGTCGGCCCGCGGTATTCAGGCGACGCCGCTCGTCGTTAAGAATCACGTTTTCGTCGGCCAGGCCGAGGAAAACCGCGACGATAGCACGATGGGGGCGTTTTTCGGCCTGGACGCGTCGAAACGCGGCGACCTCATCAAGTCGGGTGAACTGTGGCGCAAGAAAGAGGTGACGATCGACAAAAGCGCCGCCGTCGAGGTCGATGGGAAGGTGGTCGTCATCGACAGCGGGGGATACCTGCACGTCGTGGATCCGAAGACGGGCGCCTTTTTGAACGGCGCCCGAGGTAAAAAACTCGATACGGCAAATACGGCCAGCCCCCTCTATGCGGACGGGAAAATCTACGTCTGCACGCTGGGCGGGATCTGGTACACGTTGAAACTCGATGGCAAGAACGTCGATGTCGTGTACCGCATGCGGCTCTCGGGAGGCGAGGTGATTGCTTCGCCCATCGTTTCGCACGGGCGGATCTATCAAGAACTTCCCACCATGCTCGTTTGCATCGGGCAGGCCAACCACGAACCGCGAGCGACGCCGCGGCCGGAGCCACCCAAGGAAACGCCGGCCGATCACGATCCCAAGCCCGCCCAGGTGGAAGTCGTTCCGAGCGAATCGCTCCTCTTACCCGAGGGTTCGCAGGACTTTCAGGTGCGCTTGTATAACGGGCACGGCCAATTTCTGAGGATGGCGAATGCCGACGAGGTGAAATTCACCCTCTTGCCGGCGGGGCCCGCGCGGCCGGGGGCCGACAAAAAAGGACTGGGCCACATCGACAAAGGGGGACAGTTCACCGCGCCTGCCGGGCATCGTGCCCTGGGAGTCGTCGTTCAGGCCGAATGTCTCGGTTTGAAAGGAACGTCGCGTCTCCGTGTGATTCCCGACCTCAATTGGAAGTTCGACTTCAACAACGGGCAGATTCCGATCACGTGGGTCGGCGTGCGGGGCCGGCACATTCCGCTCGACTACGACCTGCTCAAAACGCTCGAGAAAAAGAATCCGCTCGCCGGCCGGCTGTACATGTATTTGATGACCGGGTTCATCAATCAGAACCGCCCGGCCCTCACGTACGACAACAGCACGCCTCAGCAGGCGTGGACCGAACTCTTGCGATACCTCGATCTGATCGAGAAGGCCACGACGCCGGAGAAGGCGAAGGCTGAACTCGACCCGCTGCTGAAACTCCTCAACGAGGAAAAGGTGATCTCCAAGTGGGCCTGGCCCGATAAGCAGGGAATCCAGTTGACCGTCGATCGCGGTCCGCGAAAAATCGATGGCAACGGCGTGTTGCTGAAGGTCACGACCATTCCGCGCGGAGCGCGGAGCCAAACGTGGTTCGGGCAGACCGACCTGCACGATTACACGATCCAAGCCGACGTCTGCGGGGCCATCAGCCACGGACGGCTTCCCGACGTGGGCGTGATCGGGCAGCGTTACTCGCTCATTCTGATGGGAGACTCCCAAAAAGTGGAGATTCGCACCTGGCCCGCCCACGACTTCCGGATCCGGAAGGACATTCACTATCCTTGGAAGGGGGAAGTCTGGTACACGCTCAAGTTCCAAGCAAGCAATAAAGACGGCAAGGTCGTCCTGCGCGGCAAGGTCTGGCCGCGAGCGGAAAAGGAACCGGCCGCCTGGACGCTCGAGGTGACGGATCCCAGTTTCCATCCCGAGACCCATGGAAGTCCCGGCATCGCCGGCGATGCCCAACATGCGGAGATTTTTTACGACAACATCCTGGTGACCAAAAACCAGCCAGTGGGTAAGCACAAATAGCTCTGGCGACATGCGGCGATGAGAGATCGCCGCTCGCTGCTGACCCACTCATTACAAGGTGAATCGCTCATGAAGTTTCGACATCCGGCGCATCGCGTTGGCAGCTTGGCGGCGGCGGCCGCAGTTCTCTCGACCGCAGGGCTCTGGGCGGTCAGCACTTCGCTTTTTGGCGGCGGGGCCATCGGCGGAAATGGAAAATACGATCCGACCGCGCTGGCCCTGGAAGAGATTTCCCATCGGCACGTCCGCCCGCTCGACTGGCCGCAGTGGGGTGGCTGGACGTCGCGCAACAACACGCCGCAAGGCACCCACATTCCGATCAAGTTCAGCGCCGACGAGAAGGAAAATCTTCGCTGGAGCGCAAAGCTTGGTTCGCAGACTTACGGCAACCCCGTGATTGCCAACGGCAAGATCTTTGTGGGAACCAACAATGGCGCCGGCTACGTGAAGCGTTATCCGGCTTCCGTGGACCTCGGCTGCTTGCTGTGTTTCGACGAGAAGACGGGCAAATTCCTCTGGCAGGATTCCAACCCGAAGCTTCCGCAGGGGCGCGTCAACGATTGGCCTCAGCAGGGAGTCTGCAGCACGCCCTATTGCGAGGGTGACCGCCTGTGGTACGTGAATAACCGCGGCGAGGTCGTGTGCCTCGACGCCAATGGTTTTTATGACGGTAAAAACGACGGCCCCTATACGGCCGAGGCCAACGAGAACAAGGACGAAGCGGACGTCATCTGGAAGTACGACATGATGGCCAAGATGAAGGTCGCGCAGCACAACATGTGCAGTTGCTCGATCTGCTGCGTGGGGGACGTGCTCTTTGTCTGCACGTCAAACGGGGTCGACTTCGACCACATCAATATCCCCTCGCCCGACGCGCCCAGTTTCTTCGCCATGGACAAGAACACGGCGAAGGTGCTGTGGACGGACCGGTCGCCCGGACTCAACATCCTGCACGGGCAATGGTCGTCCCCGGCCTACGCCGTGTTGGGCGGACAGCCGCAAGTTCTCTTCGGCGCAGGGGATGGCTGGCTGTACAGCTTCGACCCGGCCGGTGACGGCCACGGTCACTCCCGCGTGATTTGGAAGTTCGACTGCAATCCGAAAACGGCGAAATACTCGATCGACGGCCGCGCGACGCGAAACCACATCATTGCCACGCCGGTAATTTATGATGGCTTGGTCTACTGTGCCGTTGGCGAGGATCCCGAGCATGGCCCCGGCAACGGCCATTTGTGGTGCATTGATCCGACGAAGAGCGGCGACGTGAGTTCGGAGCTGGCCGTCGACAAGGACGGCAAACTGCTCCCGCAACGGCGAATTCAGGCCGTCATCCCGGAGGCCGGCGAAAAGGCGATTCCGAATCCGAATTCCGCGGCAGTCTGGCACTTCGACAAGATCCCGGCTGCCGGAGGCAAGGTCCCCTTCGAGAATGAAATGCATCGCACGATCGGCACGGCGGCGATCAAAGACGGCTTACTTTACATTGCTGACTTCAGCGGGCTCTTCCACTGTCTCGATGCGAAAACGGGCCATCGCTACTGGGTGCATGATATGTTCAGCGAGTCGTGGGGCTCGCCGCTCGTGGTCGAGGGAAAAGTCTACATCGGCGACGCCGACGGCGACGTCACGGTGTTCCAGGTCGGAAAGGAAAAGAAGATCCTCTCCGAATTCAATGTGGGCAACGCGGTCTACACCTCGCCCGTGGTTGCCAACAATGTGCTGTACATCGCCAATCGATCCACGCTCTTTGCGGCCAGCGCGGGAGGCAAGTAGGCATTTGCGCCGATAGCGCGGGTTTCACCCGCCTGATCGCCGCTTGAGCTTTGCGGCTCGTGCTTCGCGCTCTTTCCGGGACGGGGACCGCGTTTGGACCTCTTGCGACCCTTTGACTACGATCCCCAGACCCGTGTGATTTTCGGGCGGGGCGCCGTCGATCGGCTGGGTGAAGTCTCGCAGGAATTGGGCGGGAAACGGGTCCTCGTCGTCACGGACAAGGGCGTTAAACAAGCCGGCCACGAACGGCACGCCGTCGAATCTCTTCGTGCACGCGGACTCGAAGTCTCGCTCTTTGACGACGTGACTCCCAATCCGACGACGGAAGACGTTGACCGCGCGCTCGAAGTCGCTCGCCGCGAACGGATCGATCTCTTGGTCGGTCTGGGTGGGGGAAGCAGCCTCGACTGCGCGAAGGGAGTCAACTTTCTCTTCACGAACGGTGGCCGCATGGAAGATTACCGCGGCCTCGATAAAGCGAAGCTCCCCTTTCTGCCGCTCATCGCTGTCCCCACGACGGCGGGAACCGGAAGCGAGGCCCAGTCGTACGCGCTGATTGCCGATGCGAAGACTCACATGAAGATGGCCTGCGGGGATAAAAAGGCGGCCTGCCGCGTGGCGATTCTCGATCCCGATCTCACGGCAAGCATGCCCCCCTTGGTGACGGCGGCCACCGGTATCGACGCGCTCAGCCATGCACTTGAGACCTACGTTACCAAGCCGCGTAACGCGATCTCGAACCTCTTTAGCCGCAATGCCTGGCGTCTCCTGGCGACGGGCTTTGGCCGCGTGCTGAAAGAGCCGGGCGATCTCAACGCCCGCGCCGCCATGATGCTGGGAGCACACCTGGCTGGGGGTGCAATCGAGAATTCGATGTTGGGAGCGACCCATGCGATGGCCAATCCTCTCTCGGCCCATTTCAATCTGACGCATGGCATCGCCATCGGCGTCATGTTGCCGCACGTGATTCGGTACAATGGAGAAGCCGTCTGCGAGCTTTACGGCGATTTCGCAGCGGAGGCCGGGTTGTGCTCTCCCGACGATCCACAAGCGCCGGGCCGCCTCGCGCAATTCGTGGAAGAGCTCTTGGCCGAAGCACATTGTCCCAACAATCTGAAAGCGGCCGGCGCGGATCCCTCACTGATCCCCGTGTTGGCCGAAGAGGCGGCCGCCCAGTGGACGGCCAATTTCAATCCACGTCCTGTTGATCGCCCGCAATTTGAAGCGCTGTATCGCGCCGCCTTCCACGAACCAACCGGAGGAGTCTGATGTCACCTTCGAGTGGGAGCCGCCTCAAGGAGGGAGCGGTGTCGCTGGGGCCGACGCGCGCGAATCAACTGTCGCGGCCGTTCTGCCCGCTTTTCGCCCTGAGTCTGGCTGCCGCATCCATTTCGCTCGTCGGGTGCTCCGGTGGAGCGCCTTCTCCCGGTTCGCCGCCTGTCTCGCAGGTTGACGCGAATAAAAATGTGGCGAACGCAACTCCGCAATCCGCAGCAGCCGCCCGCCGGCGAGCGGCCAGCCGCAAGAACGCCGAAAGTGCCGCCCCTGAGACTGTTGCGAAGTTCGACAGCCTGGAGACGGCACGCAAACCGGTTTCGTCCAATGCCCCCGCCCCCACGAAAGGGGATACTTCGGCGGCTCCAAAAGTCACCCCAGCCGCGGCCGAATCGGTCACGGTTGTCCCCTCGCCCGTCGGACCGGAAAGCTGGGCGACATTTCGCAACGGAAATCGTCAGCTCGGCATTGCCAAGACGACTCTGCCGGAGAAGCCCGATGTCTTATGGGAATTCTCCACATCCGATGGCGTCGTCGCGTGCTCGGCCATCGTCGGAGACCAGGTCTATGTGCCTTGTCTCAACGGTGAGTTGGTCAGCGTCGACCGCAAGACCGGCAAGAGACAGTGGTCATACCGCTCGATTGAAAGCAAAAATCCGAACGACTTTGCTCCCGGCTTCAAGGCGGCTCCGACGGTCACGAACGACATCGTCTATATCGGGGACGAAGACGGCATGATGCATGCCGTCGATCGACGCACGGGCAATGCGAAATGGAAATTCCGCACGGGAGCCGAACTGGCCGGCTCGGTCGCCCTCTTCGGGGACAAACTCGTGTTCGGCTCCCACGACAGCTTTCTCTACTGCCTCAAGGCGTCGGACCATTCACTCGTCTGGAAGCCGTTCCAAACGGAGAACTTCATCAACTGCTCGACCGCGATCGAGGCCGATAATACGTTCATCGCCGGCTGTGACACGAAGGTTCGCGTGATCAATCTGAATTCGGGAAAAGAGGTCAGTGAGGTGCCACTGGGTGAGGGGGCGTATCTGATCGCCTCACCCGCCGTGCTGGGAGACATCCTTTACGTCGGCACTCATGACGGTCGCGTTGTCGCCGTCAACTGGCGGAAACAGAAAATCGTGTGGACGTATACCGATCCAAATCACGCGCTCGAGTACCGTTCGTCCTGCGCGGTGACTGACAAATTCGTGATTCTGGGGGGGTACGACAAGGAACTGCACTGCCTGGATCGCGCGACGGGAAACCAGGTGTGGAATTTCAAGACCCGTGCCCGGATCGAAAGTTCCCCGGTCGTCGTCGGAGAGCGGGTCTATTTTGGCTCGGGTGACGGTAATCTTTATGCGGTAAGTCTCAACGGCGGTAGGCCCCTCTGGAAATACCGCTGCGGCCATTCGATCACCGCGTCACCGGCTGTCGGCGAACATTGCCTGGTCATCGGGTCTGATGTGCAGGGCGGAAGCGTCTTTTGTTTTGGGTCCAAAGGGACCTGAGACGCCCTGGCAGGAGGTCAGTCGACGACGCTCCCCGCGCTTGAGCCTCGCGTCGTGCGAATCCATGTCCGCTCGCGCCGAAAAAGGAACGTCGCATAGAGCGGCAGCTTGATCAGCACATAGCCGGGAATGGCCAAGAGCAACCGAAATGGCACGCTTTCGCGGGCAAAGCGCCACCAAGCGATAAATATCGAAGCCACGAGCACCAGCGCGGCTCCGCCCGCGACGACGGCTGGCAGCCACATCCCGCCCAAAAGCATCCAGGAGATTGTGAGGGCGACTGCCAGGGCGTTTGTCGCCGTCAACAAAGAGAGGGGCGGAACGGCCAGATCCACCGTCATGGCGAGCAAATCAACGCGGCCCGATTTCAAAAAACCGGCCAACAGCCGGGGGGCCTGATGGAGAAGAGTCTGCAGATGCCCATGCTCCCAACGCCGGCGCTGGCTCACGAATCCGGAATGGCACTCCGGCAAACCGGCCAGCACCACCGCGGCGTCGCAGAACGAGGGCGAAAAATCGGCCAGCGCAAGATCGACGGCGAACTGCATGTCCTCGACAATGTTGCCGCCCGCAAACGATCGTAACGCGATCGCTTGCCAGGGAAATGCCGAACCGGAGCCGGTTATCAAGCACGGTAGTCCCAGTTTCGCCATGGCCAGAGGCCGTACTCGATTCTTGACCAGCACCGCCAGCGAGGAGATAACATCGATTGCCCGAGGGGCAGCCGGCGGCGTCATCAGGTAACAGGCTTGGGCTGGCCGATCTGTTTGTGCGACCTGGGCGGCCAAGGCGTCCAGACACCCGGGCATGAGTCGGCAGTCAGCGTCGACGACGACAACAGCGGCGGGCGGATGGGATTTCAACACCTCGACGCCGCTTTGGAGCGCGTAGCCTTTGCCTCGCCGCTCGAGATCCTGTCGCTCGAAGACCTCGGCGCCGCATCCCGTCGCGATACGAGCCGTTGTATCGGAACAGTTGTCGGCAATCACCACCAGCCGGTCGCCTTCCCTCAATTGCGCCCGAATCGATTCAAGGGTCGCCTGAATCACGCGCTCTTCGTTATGAGCCGGCACAAGCACGCCGAGCGACGGCCGCGAAGTTTGAGCGGTTGATCGTGCCTTGAATGGCAGCGCCGCGACCAGGCATTGACCAAACAGCACAAGGCACGGCAGGGCGACGACTGCCGCCATGACGAACAATCCGCCTGTGATCCACGCCATGGGGACGTGTTCCAATCTCGCTTAGCCGATCAACCCCATCACGGGCGCATCGAGGTCGATGAGGTCCTGGATGACCTCATGACCGCGGCTGGAAATCGGCGTGTTGGGAGAGACGGTAAAGAGCATGCCGTCGGCCCGGGCGGCAAGGAGTTGCACGTCAGTCTGGCTCTTGGTCGACGGCCCGGCGACCAGAATCATGCTGTAACGACCGCGAGATTGGTCCAAGAGTTCCGACATCCGCCGCGAAGCCAGGCCCTCGCGCGGAGGAGCGCAAACTCCGCCATGAATGCAATCGACCCGAGGAAACTTCGTATGCAGGATCAGGTCTCCCATCTCGAGTTCCTCGTGGCAGAGGAAATCAGAGACACCAAAGGTCGCCATCCGAGAGCCCGCGGAATCATCGCCGAGCGTCGGATCGAGCGGAGCACCCTCCGGAGTGCGGTGCGGAGTTCCCTGAAAGAGCGCCGCCAGGACCGAGCGGCTTTCGGCAAGCGTGGCGCCGGCGTCGACAACCAGCACTAGTTCCTCGCGCTCGGCAAAGCAGACGGCCAACTTGCAAATGAGCGAAATGGGCGACTCTTCATGCTCGAGCGGACTGAAGACGATCACCGCACCCGGCCGGCGCAGCGACTGCTGAATACGAAGCGCCAACAGCCGGAGCGAATCTTCCCCGTTGTCCCCCGGCAGTTTCGACAGAGTCAGCTCACCGGTCTTTTTACGTCCCAGCCGGCTGCTGAACGTTCCGCGGCTCAACAATGGGAGTCCGAACAAGCGGGCCGTCTCGTCCGCAGGACTTTCGCGGCTGAAGTAGTATTCACCGGCGAAGACAGGCGCGGAAAGGACCAGGCACATGGCAATGAACACGCCGGCGAAGATTTTTTTGAAGGTCGATTTGGCGGTGCCGTTCCACGACGCGGGGGCCGCCACGCTGAATTCTTTTACGGGGCTGGCCTTGATTTGCCGCAGCGCCTGCAGCTGCATCTTGACTTGCTGCTTGTAGGCCGTGGCGGAGTTCATTTCGTCCTCTAACGTGCGCAGCTCCTCCACCTGCGGTCGCATGGCGTTGTTGGCCGATTCGAGTTGTTTTTTTGTCTCGTCGATCTTGCCGGTCAGTTCCTTGATCTGGGCCAGGTGGGACTTGAGATCGAGCTGCGCCCTTTCGCCGTCCTGGGTCACACGATCGATCTGGGCGGCTTCGTCTTCGAGATCCTTCGGGATGTATTGACTCATCCACCCCGAGAAAGATATCAGGTTTTTGCCGACGGCATCGACGGCTTCCCGCCAGGCGAGGATGTTGTCGACTTTCGCCGCTTTGCCGGCCAGAGCGTTCAATTCGGCCAGCACGCCTTCGAGCTGGTCGTAGGGTTGGCTCCCGCTCTCATAACGGCCGATGTGCGATTTGACGACGCTGATCTTGGCCTCCAGGATTTTCTTCTTGAGCTCGTTGGTCTGCAGCACGCGCGACGCCTCGGTCTCTTTGATGCGCGTTTGCAGATCGGTGATCATAATTTGGGCCGCATTGAGGGCCGTCGTGTATTGCCGCAGGGTTTCGGGAATTTGCTGCTGCTCAAAGGGGGTCATCCCCATTTTTTCCTTGAAATTGCTGTGCAATTTCCGCGCGTTGTCCTCGTTCGCTTCGGCCCGGAAGAGTTCTTCCTCGGCGTGCTTGACGTGTTCGGAGGCCGTGAGCCGGCGATCCTCGACGACGCGGTCGATGTACATTCGCATCAAATCGTTGAGGACCTCGATCCCCTTGGGCAAATCGTCCCAGCTCAAAATGAGGGTGATGATTTTGGAGCGGCTGTCGGCTTCGACCTTGAGCGCGTTTTGCAGCCCCATGACGTCCAGTTCGGCGCCCAGGTTGCGCTTTTCGATCACCGTGGTGAGATAGGTGGGAGACTGCAACAGTTCCGAATGCGTCTCGACAGCCTCGGGCGTCCACGCATTGGTCTTGGTCATCTCGGGAAGCCCCTTGTATTCGAGCTTCCCCTCGATTTCAAAGCTTTGCGTTTGAAAACGAGATCCGACAAAGGCGGCTACGCCGCCGCTGACCATCGCGCACAAGAGGAGCATCCACCAGCGCTTGCGAAGCGTCGACTTGACCAGTGGATCGCGCTCCTTCGGGGCCAGCGGACTGGCCTTGGCATAGGTGCGCGGTGCGACATAGGTCGAGAGGGCAGTTCCGGGCTCGTTCAATCCTGACGAGCCAACCTCCGCTCCATCGGGCACGGACGTGATCTCGATATCACCAGTCGCCATGAAGGACCTCTCGAATAGGGACGAGACGGTCAATTCGGGGAAGGCCGACCCTGGCCGCTCTTGGCGACGCCCCCCGATCTAAACTCGCGTCTCCAAACGCGATTTGCGGCTCAAGTTTACGGGGGTGCTTCCTGAAAGTAAACAATCCCCCCACCCGAAGTGGTTCTCATGCCAAAATGGCACAACCCGTTGGCTTGCGAACTCTTGGTAACGGTGCCAATTTGACAGTTGAACTCGCGGGCACGATTCGGCCTGGTTTTGAGTTCATTTCGTAAGCACTAATAAATTAATGAGTTGCAATCGGACGTGGAGGCGATGCGACTTGGCACGACCTTTGCGATTCCACCGATTCGGGAGCGGATGCGCTGCCACAGAGCGTGGGTCCGCCCGATCACAGACAATCCAAAGTCGAAGTTCGAGATCAGCCGCCGCGATGGGCCCGGTTCCGGAGCGCTTGCGGCCTAAGGAGATTCACCATGGCGGTGCAGGGCGAAAAGATCATTGGGATCGATTTGGGTACGACGAACTCGGTCGTCTCCGTCATGGAGGGGAGCGAGTGCAAAGTGATTGCCAATCAGGAAGGGAACCGCCTCACACCCAGCGTGGTCGCGTTTACCGATAAAGGAGAGATCCTCGTCGGGGAGCCGGCCAAACGCCAGGCCGTCACCAATCCGAAGAACACGGTTTATTCGATCAAGCGGTTCATGGGGCGCCGGCACAATGAGGTCGAGACCGAAGAAAAGATGGTCCCCTACACGATCGTCGGCGGGCAGAACGACTACGTGAAGGTCAAGGTCGGCAATAAAGAATACACCCCTCCCGAAATCTCGGCGTTCGTGCTCCGCAAACTGAAAGAGGCGGCCGAGTCGTATCTCGGGCACAAAGTCAATCGCGCGGTCATCACGGTGCCCGCCTACTTCAACGACGCGCAGCGCCAAGCGACGAAAGATGCCGGCCAGATTGCCGGGCTTCA
Organism: uncultured Planctomycetaceae bacterium; assembly: GCA_963833105.1. Taxonomy (GTDB): domain Bacteria; phylum Planctomycetota; class Planctomycetia; order Planctomycetales; family Planctomycetaceae; genus DASPSM01. The sequence goes on along the minus strand of CAWHWU010000013.1, from coordinate 186,750 downwards.
GGTCGAGCGAATTATCAATGAGCCGACCGCGGCGGCCCTGGCTTACGGCTTGGAGAAGAAAAAAGAGGAGAAGATCTGCGTCTTCGACTTGGGCGGCGGGACGTTTGACGTTTCGATCCTCGAGGTCGGGGACGAAATTGTCGAAGTTCTTTCCACGAATGGCGACACGCACCTCGGCGGCGACGACTTCGACGAGCGGCTGATCAATTTCATCGCCGACAAGTTCAAGAACGAAAACGGCATCGACCTGCGCCGCGATCCGATGGCGCTGCAGCGTTTGCGCGAAGCCGCGGAAAAAGCCAAGAAAGAACTTTCGCAGCAGCCGACAACCGACATCAACTTGCCCTTCATCACGGCCGACGCCTCGGGGGCCAAGCATTTGCAGATGAACGTGACACGCGCGGAATTCGAGCGGCTGATCGACGATCTGGTCGAGCGTTGCCGCCATCCCGTCGAGCAGGCTCTGCGTGACGCGAAGCTCTCGCCGAAGGACATTGACGAAGTCGTGCTGGTCGGCGGTTCGACGCGCGTGCCGAAGGTTGTGGACTTTGTCCGCCAGCAGTTCAATGGGAAACAGCCGCACAAGGGGGTCAATCCCGACGAAGTGGTCTCCGTGGGAGCCGCGATCCAGGGGGGAATCATCGGCGGCGAGGTCAAAGAAATGGTCCTCTTGGACGTCACGCCCCTGTCGTTGGGGATCGAGACGGAAGGAGGCATCATGACGGTCTTGATCGAGCGGAATACGACCATTCCGGTCGAGAAGAAAGAGATTTTCTCCACCGCGGCCGACAATCAGACCGCGGTCACCGTCAGCGTCTTTCAAGGCGAGCGGAAGATGGCCCGCGACAACCGCTTGTTGGGGCAATTCAACCTCGACGGAATCCCGCCCGCGCCCCGCGGCGTGCCGCAGATCGAAGTCAATTTCGACATCGACGTCAACGGCATTTTGAAGGTCTCCGCCCGCGACATCGCCAGCGGCAAGGAACAGTCGGTCCGCATCGAGAAGTCGAGCGGCCTCTCCGAGTCCGATATCGACCGTATGAAGAAGGATGCCGATTCGCATGCCGAGGAGGATCTCCGCAAACGAAAACTGGCCGAGGCACGCAATCAGGCGGCGCGGCTCGTTTACGAAACCGAAAAAGTGATGAAGGAACACGCCGACAAGCTCGATGCGGCGTCGCGCTCCGCGATCGAGTCGTCGATCGAGCGTGTCAACAAGGCGACCGCGGGCGAGGACACGGGCGCGATCGAATCGGCCGTGAAGGACCTGGAACAGGCGGCCCACGCGCTGTCGAAGCACATGTACGAAGCGGCAGCGAAGTCGGGCGGCGGGACCGGCGGCGCGCAACAGGCAGGCAACGGCCACTCCGCGGGCACTTCGGCCCCTCAAGGTGACAACGTGATCGATGCCGAGTTCGAAAAAACGGAGTGATCGATGGCGTTCCGATTCGAAAAGCTGACCGTCAAGGGGCAGGAGGCCCTGCAGCTCGCGCAGGAAATTGCCGAGCAGCACGGCCACCAGCAATTGACGCCTTTGCACCTGCTCAAGGCTCTCCTGGATGGGGAGCAGGGCATCGTGCGGGCCGTGATCCAGAAGATCGGGGCCAACGTCGGCCAGCTCGAGACCATGGTCGCGTCGGAGCTGAACCGGCTGCCCAAGGTCAGCGGTGCCAATGTGCAGCCTGCCGCCGCTCCGGCGACCATCAAGGTCTTGGAAAAGGCACAGCAACTTGCCGATCAGATGAAGGATTCCTTCGTCTCGACCGAGCACTTGCTGTTGGCACTCGTGCAGTCGGGCGATCAAGTGCAGCGACTGCTCGATTTGAACGGCATCCGCGAGGCCGACGTGCTGTCGGCGCTCAAGGCCGTGCGCGGCACCCAACAGGTCGTCGACCAGAATCCGGAGAACAAGTACCAGGCACTGGAGCGTTATTCGACCGACCTAGTGGAGATGGCTCGCCAGGGGAAGGTCGACCCGGTCGTGGGCCGCGATACCGAGATCCGACGCGTCATTCAGGTCCTGTCCCGACGACGAAAAAACAATCCGGTATTGATTGGCGAGCCGGGTGTCGGCAAGACGGCGATTGTCGAAGGGCTGGCCCACCGCATTGTTTTGGGAGACGTTCCGCAGAACCTCAAGGACAAGCGGGTCATCGCCCTCGACATGGGGGCCTTGGTTGCCGGTGCGAAATACCGCGGAGAGTTCGAGGATCGATTGAAAGCGGTCCTCCGCGAAGTGCAGGAATCGCAGGGGCGGATCATCCTCTTCATCGACGAGTTGCACACCGTCGTGGGAGCCGGGGCCGCCGAAGGGGCAATGGACGCCTCGAACCTGCTCAAGCCGGCACTGGCCCGTGGTGAATTGCACTGCGTCGGCGCGACAACGCTCGACGAATATCGCAAATACATCGAGAAAGATCCGGCACTCGAGCGGCGGTTCCAGCCGGTGATGGTCCAAGAGCCGAGCGTCGAGGACACGATCTCGATTCTGCGCGGCCTCAAGGAGCGGTACGAATCGCACCACGGCGTGCGGATCACCGACGACGCGCTGATTGCCGCCGCCACTCTGTCGGACCGCTATATCAACGACCGGTTCCTGCCGGATAAGGCGATCGACCTGATCGATGAGGCCGCCAGCCGATTGCGGATGGAGATGGACTCGATGCCGGTCGAGATCGACGAGGCCACGCGCCAGCTGACGCGGATGCAGATCGAAGCCGCGGCCCTCGCCCGCGAGACGAGCGCCGAGAGCCGCCAGCGATTGGAAGAGCTGAAACGCGAGATCGCCGACCGCGAAGAAGAGGTGAACGCTCTTAAAACGCCGCTGGCAGACGGAAAAAGATTCACTCTCCAAGGTCCGGCCTCTCAAAGAGGAAATCGACCGGCTGCGCACCGACATACGACCAGGCGTTCAAAAAGGCGCAGCTCACCAACAGCAACGACGACTTCATGCGCGCGTTCGAAGCGGAGCAGCAGATCAAGACCACCGAGAAGCGCCTGGCCGAGCTGGAAAAGCATTTCAGCGAAGTGCGCCAGGAGCCGGGGGAGCGGCTGTTACGCGAGGAAGTGACCGACGAAGACATCGCACGCGTCGTCAGCCTGTGGACGGGAGTTCCCGTAACGCGGATGCTGCAGGGCGAACGCGAAAAACTCCTGCGGATGGAGACCGACATTCACAAGCGGATGATCGACCAGGAAGAGGCGATCGAGGCGGTCTCCAACGCCGTCCGGCGATCGCGCTCCGGCCTGCAAGACCGGCATCGGCCGATCGGTTCGTTCATCTTCCTGGGACCTACGGGAGTCGGCAAGACGGAACTCTGCAAGGCACTGGCGGAGTTCCTCTTCGATGACGAGCGGAACATGATCCGCATCGACATGAGCGAATTCATGGAACGGCACTCGGTCGCCCGCCTCATCGGCGCGCCTCCGGGTTACGTCGGATATGAAGAGGGGGGCCGATTGACCGAAGCGGTGCGGCGGCAGCCCTATTGCGTCGTCCTCTTGGATGAAATCGAAAAGGCACACCGGGACGTGTTTAACGTCCTCTTACAAGTGCTCGATGACGGCCGTTTGACCGACGGTAAAGGGCGGACCGTCGATTTCACGAACACGATCATTGTGATGACGTCGAACATCGGCAGTCCGATCATGATGGAATTGGCCGGCCGCGGCCAGGAGCAGGAAATCCGGGCACGCGTGACCGAGGTGCTCCGTCGGGAATTCCTCCCCGAGTTCCTCAACCGGATCGATGAAGTCATCTTTTTCCACCCGCTCGGTCGCGGCGAGATCCGCGAGATTGTCGACCTGCAGCTGGCTCATCTCGAACAGCAGCTCAAGGATGAGGGATATGAGCTGGAAGTGACAGCCTCAGCGAAGGACGTGCTGGCTGCTGAGGGTTACGACCCCGTTTACGGGGCGCGACCACTCAAGCGAGTGATCCAGCAGCGACTCCAGAACGCGCTGGCCAACGAGATCCTGGCTGGCAATTTCCCCGAGGGCTGCAAGATTCACGTCGACACGCAGCCGGACGGATTCGTCTTCACCACGACGACTCCGGCGGAACCGCAGTCCGCCTGACCCAGGCGGGCTGCGATCAACGCTCGGAACTGTCATTTCGATTCGCTTGGCCGCCAGAATTGGACGAGCTTGCCCCGAGTGCGGGCCGTCAAGTCCTTCCAGTGTTTGATTGGAAGTTGCACGATCCCCAAGCCGCCCGTCGGCATTTCGTCGTCGCCCGAGATGAGCCGGTTCAAAAACTCGCTGATTCCCGGATTGTGCCCCACGAGCAGGAGGCGCTCACAGCCTGCCTTGATCTTCCGCACGACCGCGTAGTGAGTTTGCGCGTTGCCCAGGTAAAGCTGTTCTTCCAACTCGATCGCCCGCGGGTAATCGCACTGCTTCGCTGCTTTTTGCGCCGTCTTGCGGGCCCGGACGGCGGTCGAACTGACGATCAGGTCGGGAACAAGCTCTTGGTCGCGAAGGAAGCGTCCCGCCTCCTTCGCTGCCCGCTTGCCGCGCTCGTTGAGCGGCCGTTCGTGATCCGCGAGGTCCACCTCGTCACGGCTCGCCTTGGCATGGCGGAGGAGCAAAAGCGTTTTCATCGGAGTCAGTTTTGCTGTGAGACTGGTGGAGGGCGTGGTTCTAATGCCCGTTTTCCGGAGCCTGGTGAGGCTCGAAGACCGTTCGTTGGGATTGTTCGGCCCGGCGGACCGCGTCGCACGCGCGTCGATAGAGGGTTTCCTGCGCCCGCAGCACGGGATGCTTGAGCGTGGGAGCGATCCGCTCGTAGCTGCCGTCGGAAAGCAGACGACGGCTTTTCACGTTGTCTTTGAAGTACGTCTTCAGCGTGAGCAACAACCGGTCCTTGAGGACCGGATCTTCGACCGGGACCAAAAGCTCGACCCGACGATCCAGATTCCGGGGCATCCAATCCGCGCTCGAAATAAACAGCCGGCGGTCGCCCCCGTGGTGGAAATAGAGGATGCGAGAGTGCTCGAGGAATCGGTCGATGATGCTGATGACGACGATATTCTTGCTCAGGTTGGTCACGCCGGGCCGCAAACAGCAGATACCGCGGACGTTGAGCTTGATTTCGACGCCGGCGGCCGAGGCCCGGTACAGCGCCTCGATAATCTCCGGGTCCACCAGGGAATTGAGCTTGGCGTAAATCCGCGATTTCTGGCCGTGGTTTTTGCGCTCCGTTTCCGCGTCGATCATCTCGACGATCCGCTCGCGGAGACCGATGGGGGCCGCATCGATCTTGCGAAACCGCTGCGGCATCGAAAACCCGGTGATCGCATTGAAGAAGTCGACGGCGTCGGAGCCGAACTCGTCGTTCGACGTCATGAGGCTCACGTCGCTGTAGATGCGGGCCGTGATCTCGTTGAAGTTGCCCGTCCCAAAATGGACGTACCGGACGACTCCGTGCGGCTCCCGGCGGACGATGATGCAAATCTTCGCGTGCGTCTTCAGCCCTTTCACGCCGTAAATCACCTGTACGCCGGCTCGTTCCAGGTTGCGGGCCCATTCGATATTCCGTGCCTCGTCGAAGCGGGCCTTCAGCTCAATCACGGCGGTCACGTACTTGCCCCGTCCGGCGGCCCGCTCCAGCGCCGCGACGATCGGACTGTTTCGGCTCGTGCGGTAGAGGGTTTGCTTGATCGCCAGCACGTCCGGGTCGTCGGCCGCCTCTTCGATCAACCGCACGACCGGCTCGAAGCTCTCGTAAGGATGGATCAGGAGGATGTCCTTGCGGGCGATCATGTTGAACATCCCCGCGCCGAGATCGACGTCCGGAGAAATCCGCGGAGGCCACGGCTCGTATTTCAGGTTATCGAACCCATCGAGATCCGCGATCCGCATCAAGCCGCCCAGTTCGAGCGGGCCGGGAAGCGAATAGATATCTCCGTCTTCGACGTTGAGCGCCTGTCGCAGAAAGTCGACGGTTTGCGGGTCGGCGTCGGCGGAAACTTCCAGGCGCACGCAGTCGCCGAGCTTCCGCTCGTCAAGGATTTCCTCGATCTCCGCCATGAGGTCGTGCGCGATATCGTCGCGGATCGAAAGATCGGCATTCCGGGTGATGCGAAACGCCGCGCTGTGGGCGAGGCTCTCTCCCGGAAAGAAACGGCCGACGTGCAGGGCCACGACCTCCTCGAGCAAAGCAAACGAGGACCCGCGCTCTGCGGGAAGCGTCACGAACCGGCCCAGCGAGCGTCCCAGCGGGATGATCGCGAACCGCATGGCCGTCTCGCCCGGCCGCGGATCAAGCCGTACGGCCACGTGCAGCATCTGATTGCCCAAAAGCGGGAAACCGGGCCCCGGCGCGACGGCCATCGGAGTCAGGACCGACGCGATTTCGTCCTGGAAGAATTGGGCGGCGGCCTGTTTCTGGCGTTCTGAGAAGTCGGCTCCGCGAACCAGCCGCACGCCCGCCTGGGCGAGCTGCGGCTCAAGGTCGAGGAAGCAGGCGTATTGATCGGCCGACATGCGATGGACCCGACGGCTGACCGCTTCCAACTGTTCCCGGGCCGTCATGCCCGACGGGTCGGCCAGGGGTCCGTTTTGTTTGATGACGAGCTTGAGCCCGCCGACGCGGACCATGAAGAATTCATCGAGGTTGCTGGCGCTAATCGCCAGGAACTTCAATCGCTCCAGGAGTGGGACGCTTTTATCCCGCGCTTCATCGAGCACGCCCTGATTGAACTCGAGCCAGCTCAGTTCGCGGTTCAAGTAGCGGGCAGGAGGAGTGTCAGCCATGGAAGTGCGTCGAAGTGGGTGTGCACGGGATTATCGGTGAGAACGGAGCCGATTGCCACTATCCGCGGCTTTTGCGCAGCAGGACCTTCATGCCAAACGTCTCTTCAAACAGGGATCCCTTTTGCGCCAAGGCCAGTTGCTCCAGCGACAGATCGTCGACCTTGGGGACCGAGATGACCAGCCGGCCCGGCTCCCTTTTGCAGCGGATTTCACTGATTCGCCGGCTATGCGACCGTTCCAGGGCGTCGGCCACGCGGAGGATCGCGGCGAGTTTTGCAACCACGACGCGGCTCTCGCGGTCGAGCGTCGCGTAATACGGATGAGTTGGCTTGGGCGACGCCCGGCGGTGGTAACGGGCGACAAGCCCGACCAGCCGCACGTCCTTGCGGCTCAAACCGAAAATCTCGCTGTTGTTGATGATGTAGAGCGAATGCTTATGGTGGCTGGCGTTCGAGATGAACAGGCCGATCTCATGCAGCACGGCCGCGATGTACAAAATCACTTCGTACCGCGGCTCCAGGTGATGGTCGTCCTGAAGAGCGCGGTAGAGTTGCCGGCAGAGATGGGCCACCCGCATCGAATGCGCTTCGTCAAAATCAAATTTCCGCCCGAGTTCGACGGCCGAGCGGATAATCTGGTTGACGAACGCCTCGTTCCACTGCCCTCGGTGCGCCATCTCCTGCAACAGGCCGTCGCGCAGGTTCACATTGCTGATGTAGATGTGATCGAGCTTGGCGGCCTTGGCCAGCATGACGTACGCCAGAAGTGCCGGTCCCAGCGTCTCCGCGTCGGGAAACGACAAGTGATGCGTTTTGACGAGCTTGTCGACCGACATGTTGAGGATTTTGTCGGTGAAATTCTCGAGCGACGGCAGCCGCAGCTTGCCCAGGCGATCCGCATTCCATTTCGTGAGCAACTGTGACGCCGCGTAACGCACGTCCCCCCCGAGCGCGATGAGCGCCGGAACGGCGTCCGCCGGGAGCGGGGCGACGACCTCGTCGACCGTCCGCTGGATTTGGTTCTGCATGATCGACCGGACCTTACCGGCAGGCGCCCCGTACGATTCCAAGGTCTGCCGCAGCCGGAGCGATCCCAAACGGTAGGTGTGCGAAAAGATGACGTCGCCGTTGCGGACGATTAAAACTTCGGTGCTTCCACCGCCGACTTCAACGACGATCGTATGGGCCGCCGCCAGCGAGGGTTCCGCGTTCAGAAAAGGAGCGACCCCCAAGTACGTGATCCGATTGACCTCGGCTTCGTCAATCGGATCGACCTGGACTCCCGTGGCGATATAGACGCGGTCGATAAATGCCAGCCGGTTCGTCGCCTCGCGAACGGCACTGGTGGCCACGACGCGGATCTGGTCGTCCCGGTCGATTTGGTATTCCCGCAGGCGCTGCCGGTAGCTCTTGAGCACCTCGACGCACTTCTCGATGGTCGCCTTCTCGATCGAGCCCTTTGTGAACGTGTCTTTTCCCAGGTTGACCGCCTGCGACAGCGTTTCGAGCGTGCGCACGCCGCCTGCCGAATCGATTTCGGCAATCGCCATGCGGATGGAGCTCGTGCCGATGTCGATCACGGCCGCGGGCCGGACCGTTCGGAGGGGCTCCGCCGCGCTGATCACCGGACTTTCACGCGACACTGTGCTCATAACCGACTGCTCGTGTTACACCTTCTCGGCGACCGGCTCCGACGCGAATTCCCGCACCCACGCGGCGGCACCCATCGCAGTCGAATCGTCGCCCAATTCGGCGGGCACTACGGTAAACGTCTCCGCAAACGAAGGCAGCACCTTCTTTTTCGCCATTGCCGTGACTTCGCTCACGATCAGTCGCGGCATCGCCTCGACCAGGCCCCCCCCCAAAACCACGCAATCGGGAGCGAGGAGATGGACCACGCCGGCAATGGCCGTTCCGATATGCCCGGCCGCCAGTCGGACGATCGATTCGACGACCGTGTCGCCGGCGGCAATCGCGTCAGCCAGGGCGCCGCTGCGGATTTCGTCGAGGCTCGTTCCGGCGATATCGAGTAGGTGCGGAGCCTGCCCTCGATACGCGGCCTGAGCCGCGGCCGCCGAAATGGCCAGACGGCTGGCGACCGCCTCCAGGCAACCTTGCAAGCCGCAGCCGCAGCGAGGACCTTCGGGAACGACCTGGATATGTCCGATCTCCATGCATGAATTCGTCTTGCCGCGGAGGATCTTGCCGTCGTAGACGCAGCCTCCTCCGATTCCCGTGCCGGGAAAGACTCCCACAACGCAGCGGGACGACCGAGCCGCTCCGAAGCGGTACTCGCCGTAGACTCCGGCATCGACGTCGTTGAGGACGACGGCCGGACAGCCGAATTCCTTCTCGAGGATCGACTTGATTTTCACGTCCTTCCATCCGAGGTTGGGTGCGTCGAGGATGATACCTTCATCCAGATCGAGCGGGCCGGCACTCCCCAGGCCGATGCCATGCAGGCCCCCCTTTTCGAGCCCCGCTTCGGAGAGCGCCTCGGAAATCGTCTCGATGATGCGGGCGACGCCGCTTTGCACTCCTTCATGCCCTTTGGTTTTGCGTCGTTTTCGGGTCACGACGGAGAAGTTCGCGTCGAACACGATGGCCAGCATCTTGGTGCCGCCCAAATCGAATCCCACCCAACTCTCGTTTTTCGACGATTCGCCCATACTTGCGTTTTTGCTCCCCACCCTAGCCCCCTCCTGGGAATCGAGTTACACGTCGGCACGCGGCCAAATCGTGCCAAAGCATCCTGCCAGGATCATACCGGCCGTCCGAAGGCCGTAACAGTCGCCCGACCTGCTTTCCCAGACGGGGTGCCGACGGGTGGGAAACCGGGCTGGCTGGTGTTGTTTTTTGAGCTCAAACAGGAGCCTACCACACTCCGCGGTTGCACCAACCCGCATTCGTTGCTCATTTTAAGTGCTTTGACAATTGCGTGGCCGACGAGTCGAACGCCGCTGTCGGATTCTCCTGAAAAGGAGCGGTTTTCATCCACGACCGGTCGCGGTTTACGCTAAATTGAAGTCTGGCACCGCCGTTCGACTGTCGGAGTAAATCTCGCGGAGAGTCTGGTGATTTATGAACAAAGCGCACGATGAGCAACACAAGCACCACCAGTCGCGGCGGCCCTTCCATCGGGACTGGCGAGTCTGGGTCGGCGTCGTCCTCATTCTGGTCGCATTAGCGTCGTACGTGCTGACAAACCAAGAAGTACTGTGGCCGACAGCACCCGTTCCGCAACCGGCTCCAGCCGCCGTTGGAAAATAACGGGTCAGCGCACTCGAAACTTCAATTATGGTCCGGGCCGTCTGAAGAAGAGTCCCTGCATGTCCAAAGACCTCGTTGAGGCGGCGAACATTGCACCGGAGATCGATGCCCGACGCCGGCCTGCGCTCCACTTTTCCCAATGGTCGGCCGTTGAATTCCTGATCGCGATGATCGTGTTTCTCTTCGCCTCGCCGTTCATCGTCGAAATCCGCCACGGACAAGAGATTGAGACCGTGTTGGTGACCTTAGTGCTGGCGTCAGCCGTGGTCGCGGTCTCCGACCGTCGTACCATTCGGATCACGGCCATCGTGCTCGCCGTCCCGGCGATCGCCAGCCGCTGGGTGCACTATTATCGCCCCGATCTAATTCCGATCACGGCCTCTCTGAGCGCCGCCATGCTGTTCCTGGGCTTCGTCCTCGTCCAGTATTTCCGATACATTCTCCGTGCCCCGGTGGTGAATTTGACCGTGATCTGTGCCGCCGTCTCGACGTACCTCATGTTGGGAATGCTGTGGACGATGGCCTACATGATGCTCACGTCTATCCGGCCTGACTCCTTTGCGTTGAACACGAAGCCACTCCAGGCCGGTGCCATGACGGGCTTTGATGCGTTTTATTTCAGCTTCGTGACCTTAAGCACGGTCGGCTACGGGGACATCGTTCCCGTGACGCGGGCGGCCCGCATGCTGGCGGTGATGGAATCCACGACCGGCACGCTGTTCGTTGCGACCCTGATCGCGCGGCTCGTCGCGATCCACGCGTCATCTCATACGCGACGTTGACGGGCGGATCCCGCTCCGGGCCGGTCGCAATCTCTTGCAGGCGGCAACGCGCTGCGGTTCACCCGCTCGAAAGCATTCGTGCCAGCGGCCTCGTTTCAGGGATGTTTTCGAGGATGGTTTTGATCACCACCGTCATCGGAATGGCCAGGACCATTCCGACCGTGCCCCAAATCGAGGCCGAAAAAGCCAGCGCCAGTAGGATCACGATCGGACTGAGGTCGAGGCTATTCCCTGTCAAACGCGGCTCGACCAGGTAGCCAATCCCGTTGTGAATGACCAGCAACGTAGCCAGCACCAGTGCCGACCACCCCAAACTCTCGAACTGCACCAGGCTCAGCAGCACCGGCGGAATGATGGCGATCACGCTGCCGAGATACGGGATGTAATTGAGAAGAAAGGCCAGAATCCCCCAGAGAATCGCGTAATCGACGCGGTACAGCACAAGCACGATGGTTGTCAGCAGACCCGTCACGGCATTGATCAACGTTTTCAGGGCCAGGTACCGGCCGATCGACGTGTTGATCCGCTCGATGATCGCCAGGATGTAGTCTGCCGACTCCGGCTTGAACGACGCGCGAATCCTCCCGCCGAAGCCGGACTGCTCGGCCAGCAGGAAGGCCAGGTAAACCAGAATCACGATCATCTGCGACAAAAAGCTGAAGAACGTGCCGGCCACGCTGGCCATGGTGCGCATCCCCGTGTCGAAGAAATCGCTCTCGCCCTTGATGAACCGTTCCAACTGTCGGCGGTCCACGCCCGGCGTCTTTTGAATCAAGTCTTGGACCGTGTGATTCAGGTTGTCCCGATACACAGGCAAATTGGCCGTGAGGTGCTCCACACTGCGGTAAATGGTCTGCCCGAGGGCATACGCCGCCAGTAGTAGGGTCAGCGCAATTACTGTGTACCCCAGCAGCGGCGAGATGCCCTTGCGCACCAGCCAGTTGTGAATCGGCACAATCAGGTAGGCGAGGAACACGGCCACCAGGAGCTGCTGCAGCACAATGGCGAATTCTTTGAGCAAATAGACGAGCAGGGCCACAATCAACAGGCTCATTGCCGTGATGATCAGCCGCTGGCCGAAGCGCGATTCTGTCACGATCGGGACCGAAGAGGGGTTATCCGCCAGCTCAATCGTTTCCACGTTCGATTCCTTGGCCAGGGAATTTTTCCCGTTTTGGCGTGCCTAAAAAAGGACGAGGCCCGCGCCGGCGATCGACCTCCCGCCCATCCCTCGACGGCGAAGGAGCGTTCGGCAGGTCGTTTCCCACTACGCATTTCGTCCCATTCAGCACCCAGATATAGCCGTCCGGGCCGCGAAAACCATCGTCGACGCAGAGATTTTCGTCCTCTCCCCCGAACGTGCCGTGCGTCGCCTGCTTGAATTACCAGCCGTTTTCTTCGAGAATGGCGGATCTTAGATCGGCGCCTGCGGGCCATCGGCTAGTCTGGTCTCCAATTTTGCGCCGACACGAGACATGGTGCGTGACGGAGCATTGCCATGTTCACTGGCCCGTCAGACAGTGCGTTTCTTCGAGCGGTATCCCCCTCTGGCATCCACCTGCAGGAGGCGCGGGACCGTCTTGTCTCCGTGGTCGATCACGTCGTCGACGGCATTATCACGATCGATGACGGCGGGCGGATCGAAACGGTCAACCCGGCGGCCGAACGCCTCTTCGGTTATCCGGCGGCCGAGATGCTCGGCCAGCACATCAATATCCTGATTTCCGGGCCGTGCGAAGGCACCCTCAATGCGCTCGATGCAGTTGAACCGAAAACAGCGATTGCCGCGATCGCCGGCACGAATTGTGAATCGCTAGGCCGCCGCAAAGACGGATCGCTCTTCGCCGTCGATCTTGCCATCGGCAGTTTTCTCCGGACCGGCCGGCAGTATTTCACGGGAATTATTCGCGATATTTCCGAGCGAAAAAAACTTGAGCTCAAGCAGCAGGAGGCCAACGAGCGGCTCCGTTCGGTCGTTGATTACGTGGTCGACGGGATCGTCACCATCGACGAGAGCGGCATCGTCGCCTCGTGGAACCGGTCCGCCGAGCGGATCTTCGGCTACACCAGCGAAGAGATGATCGGCCAGAACGTCTCCCGATTGATGCCAGAGCCGCACCGCAGCCACCACGACTCCCATCTCGACAGCTACCTCCAAACGGGCATTGGAAAAGTGGTCGGCAACATCCGCGAGATGGTCGCAGTGCGAAAAGACGGCACGGTCTTTCCCATCGACATCGCCGTCAGCGAGTTCATGCTGCAGGGCAAACGCCTCTTCACCGGCATCATCCGCGACATTACCGAGCGGAAACGGGCCGACGAACGCACCCAATTCCTCGTCAGCGCGACGGCCCTCTTAACCAGCGTCGTCGATTCGGGAAGCCTGCTCTCCCGGGTCGCCCGGCTCCCCGTTCCCCTGTTTGCCGACTGGTGCATCGTCGATCTGGCAGGAGCTGAGGGTCGCGTGGCCCGTTCTGCCGTGGCCCATCAGAACCGCGAACAAAAAACCGTGCTGAAGCGGCTTAAAAAAAGGCTCCCCTCGTCGTTTGGCCCGGCGTCGGTCGTCGGCGAAGTCCTGCGGGAAGGGAAATCCCGCCTGTTGGCCGGCGTCGCCGATCCCCTCGAATATGCCGAAGTGCGAAACGCCGAGGTTCGGGAACTCTTGCTCCGTCTCGATCCCCAATCGCTGATCTGCGTCCCCCTTTCCACGCATCACCTGACTTTTGGGGCAATCACCTTCGTCCTTTCCGGGACGAGCCGGAAATACGGCGACGCCGACCTCGCGGTGGCCGAGGACTTCGCCCACAGGGCCTCGATCTCGCTCGAAAATGTCCGCCTCTACGAAGAGGCCAAAGAGGCCGATCGCCGCAAGGACGAATTCCTCGCCACGCTGGCCCACGAGCTGCGTAATCCCCTGGCCCCCGTCCGCAACGCGCTCGAAATCGTGCGGACCGCGGGGGTCGACGCGAAAGTCACGGAAAAAGCGATCTCCGTCCTCGAGCGGCAGGTCGATCACATGGTCCGCCTTGTCGACGACCTGCTCGACCTCTCGCGGCTCATGCGGGGCAAAATCCAGCTTCGGCCGGAGCGCGTCTTTTTGGGCGACATCGTCACCCGTGCGATCGAAACGGCCCGCCCCCTGATCGACGCGCACAAGCATCAACTCGTGGTCAGCGTACCGGAATCTCCCATCGAGCTGTATGCCGACCCCGTCCGCCTGGACCAGATCATTTCCAACCTCCTCAACAATGCCGCCAAATACACCGAACGCGGCGGCGTCATCCGGCTGATCGCCAAGACCCGCGGGCAAGAGCTGGCGATCAAGATCCGCGACACGGGAATCGGCATCGATCCCAAACTCTTGCCGCACCTGTTCGACCTGTTCCGACAGGCCGAGTCGTCGCTCGACCGCTCGGAAGGCGGCTTGGGCATCGGGCTCACCCTCGTGAGGAGCCTGGTGAAGATGCACGGCGGACGGGTCGAGGCCCGCAGCGACGGGCTCGGCACCGGGGCTGAATTTATCGTGCGTTTGCCCATCCATAAAAAGCAGGCCTCCGCTCCCGAGATCATCTGCACCGACCCCGAGCGGATTTCCAACCCGCAGTACCGCATCCTGGTCGTCGATGACAATGTCGACGCGGCCGAAATGCTCTCGACCCTGTTGCAGCTCGACGGCCATGAGGTCTGGACGGCCCACGACGGAAAGGCGGCACTCGAAACGGCCCAAAGTCGCCGCCCCGACGTGATCCTCTTGGATATCGGCCTGCCCGAAATCAACGGCCACGAAGTGGCCCGTCGTCTGCGGTCGCACGAGGCCTTTCGCCGCACGATCGTCATCGCCATGACCGGGTTCGGGCAGGAGCGCGACCTCCAGCAATCGCTCGAGGCCGGCTGCGACGCCCATTTGACCAAACCCGTCGCCCCCCAGGCCCTGCGGACGTTCCTGCGGGACCTCAACGTGCAGGTATTGCGCCCCGCTTAGAGGGCTCAAACTGGGGCGCGAGCGCCTGTTTTCTCAAAAACCCAAGTGTCCAACACGCCGGACCTGAACTATTTTTGTACAGCAAACCCGATTTTTCTGGTTTTTCTGCGGCGCAAAAAAAGGGTTTTGACCACAGAAAATTCGCCGAGGCCGGCACCCCCCCTTGACCGTTGCTGTAGAATGGATCATGGGAGTGTCGTTCGCTGTCCCGTGCGAGAAGGCGGCGTCGCTCCCGGGATAAGTCCTGCTGCGCCGCGACTCGCCACCACTGTCCTGACAAATGCGGGCCTGACAAATGCGGGCCCGATAAAATGACGTCCGGACAAACGCCGGGTGCGTCGCCTCTCGACGCGCCGCGAACTCCTCCGCATCCAAACGATCTTTAACGTTGCGCTCGTTGTTCCGGAACGTGACTTGCGGCAGTCTAGACGAAGAGTGCAGCGGGGACTTTGCTGCACCAATCGTTCGGCACGCCGGCCCCCAAATCTGTGCAGGCGTGTGCCGAGCCAGCATCACAAAAGGAGGGGTTGTTCCATGTGGAGGCGTGCTCGTCTGATTCCGATGTTGCTACTCGCGCTCGGTTGCCTGGCCATGATCGTGCCTGAGACGGTCCAAGCTCGCGGCGGAGGTGGCGGCGGCGGTCGCGGCGGCGGGGGCTTTGGCGGTGGCGGCTTCGGCGGCGGCGGGTTTGGTGGTGGCGGGCGCGGCGGCGGCTTCGGAGGCGGCTATCGCGGCTTCGGCGGTTACGGCGGAGGCTACAACGGTGGATACGGCGGCTATAACAGCGGATTCCGCGGCGGAAACGAAGGCGGCTACAACGGCGGATACGGGACCGGCTATCGCGGCGAAACGGGAACGCTCGGCAACGCGGGCAACTCGTCTGCCTTCACCCGTAGTTCCGCGCCGATGTCGCCCGGTTTTCGCAACAACGAGATGCGGGGCGATCGCTTCAATCGTTTTCGCCGGGGTGACTTCGGCGGTTATGGCGGCGGTTGGGGCTGGTGGCTGGGCGCCGGGTACTGGGGGTTTGCGTATCCCTGGTGGTACGGCGGGTTCCCGTTCTGGTACGCCGGTCTGGGCTATGGCAATTACTCCAATCCGTACTACGACATGAACCCGGCGGACTACGGCAACTACGACTACGGCTCGCCGCTGCCCGAGGCGACGAACGAGCAGAATCCCGACAACGATCAGTACTTTGCGGCGGCTCGCGAGGCGTTTTACGGGGGCAACTATCAAAACGCCCTGCAGGACATTCAGCAGGCGATCGTCGATTTGCCGGGCAACCAGGACGTCCACGAGTTCTTCGCCCTGACCCTGTTCGCCATGGGCGACTACAACAAGGCGGCGGCCGTCACCTACGACGTCTTGAACGCCGGCCCCGGCTGGGATTGGACGATTCTGCAATCGTTCTATTCCTCCCCCGACGTCTACACGAACCAGTTGCGGGCCCTCGAGCACTACGTGAGTGCGCATTCCCAAGACGCGGCCCCGCGGTTTCTGCTGGCCGACCAGTACCTGATGCTGGGCCACTTCCAGTCGGCCGAACATCAGCTCCAGGGAGTCGTCTCATTGGAGCCGCGCGACAAACTCTCGGCCAACATCCTGGCGGCCCTCAAGCACGCGCCGGGCGTGGAAACACCCAGTGCCTCGGGGCCGAGTGCCTCAGGCCAGGCAGCGGCTCCCGTCTCGCTCCAGGCACTCGAGGGAACGTGGCACGCGCATCCCACGCCGTCTGCCACGGTCGATTTCTCGCTGCAGCCCAATCACACGTTCACCTGGACGGTGAGCAGTAACGGGCAAAACCAGTCGTTCTCCGGCACCTATACCCAAGACGGGAACGATGTGGTCCTCACCCGCAGCGACGGCCAGAAGATGGAGGGCCTCGTCTCGATGACGGGCTCGAACGAACTGCGATTCCGCCTGAAGAACGGCAACCCGAACGATCCGGGCCTGCAGTTCTCGAAATAGGCGTTCAGCCCATCCGTTTCAGGACAGGCGGGCAACATCCCCTTGTTGCCTGCCTGCTCTGGCGGATTGGCAAATCTGTGCCACTTCGACCGTGTGCCACTGCTCAACGGCTTCCGTTGAGCAGTGTTCTTTCGAACGTCCACGGAGATGGATTGCAACACGGCCCACAAGTGCCCTTGCATTCTGTTTCCCAGCACAAACCCGGGCGGAGCCTTCGTCACTGCAAGGACAGTCGGAAGAACACTGCTGATCCGAAACGGCTCAGCAGTGCCACCCGGAAGGTGTGCCACTGCTCAATGGCTTCCGTTGAGCAGTGTTCTTTCCGAACGTCCACGGAGATCGATGGCAAGACGTCCAAGAGGGGACCTTGCGCTCTTTCGCCGGGCGAACGCGAGCGGAGCCTGCGACAGTACAAGGACATTCGGATCGGAGCGGATGGTCAGCGTGACGATGCCACGTGGCAGAATTGGCAGCGGCAGCGTCGCGGGCTCTGGCAGAATGCTGGCCGTCGCAGGGGGGCCCGGTAAAATCAAGACGCCGTGACGGATTCACTGTCGCGGCATTGAGGATCATGGCCATCAAGACGTGGGAGACAGATTACCGCTATCCGGCAATTCAAGCGTCCATCCGCGCGCTACCGACTCCGGCCGGGACGACCCGTTTTCCCATCCCGGTTCCTTCTGTCTGCCGGTGGGGAGGAAGCCGTTTGTCGGCTGGACGCTGGGTCGATTCATGCTCATCGTGACGGTCTTGTGTTTGGCTTGGATGATTGCGGCTCCTGTCCTTTTCCTCGAGGTTTACTCCACGCTCAGGGTCCAATCGGGCTCGCGCTGGCTCTCCTTGTGATCTGTTGCTTCTTCGCGGGGCCGCTGACGCTGTTGTCGCCCTTCCTATTCTTTGAGCGAATCGTCCGTTGGCTGATCGGCGGACGTGTCGACGCGCTTCTGCGGCAATCACCATTTGCGCAAGTGGCGGGCGCCATGGTTTTCGATGGTGCCAAGTCGCGAATGGCACTCTTGATGAGCACGGGTGAGGGGCGCTGTTATTCTTTGATGAACAAAATCGGCGCTGATGATCGAAGGGCTTGGCGACGGTACCAAATTCGGGCCGCCGACGTCGAGGAAGTTTCGCCGTTTTTTTGGCGGTTTTCGTGTATGGGTTACATCGAGAGCGCGGATTACGTACCTCATCGATTCTGAGACGCGCTTGCAGCTCCTGATCTTCAACCAGTCGCTGATCCCCCATTATCTGCCTGGGTTCATCTACAATGCCTTGGCTCGTGTCGAACAAACTCTTTGAAAACTCGCTGCGCACACTCCAACCCGCCGACGTCACTGCGGTGCAGGAAGCTCCGTCGACTTGACGCAACGACGCCCGATTCCGATTGCCGCGGTACTCTTCGCGGGATGAGCGCGTCGGACGCTTTGAACTGGGATGTTTGCGGGCGATAAAGGCGTCAGGAACGAATGGCACTTCCGCCCGCCGGCCCAGTCCCAGGACAAGGACCGTGGCTAGAATCGCGCTCTTGTATCGCATCATCGATTGCACTCCCGTGGTTCAGTGAGCGTCGTATTTCCGGTTTTGGTCTGCGAGGCGCCCGTATCGAGCTTGCCGACTTCATGCACGCCCGATCGTGGACGTCGGCCCGGCGGCGAGCGCAACCGTCAGGGAGCGGGCTTCTGGCGCAAATTGTGTGATTGGCGTGGTGTCCGCTCCCTCGCGGTGGCGGCTCTACTTTGGGCTGTCTCACAATTGAGCGCGGATCGCGGGAAGTCAGCGGGCTTGCACGGTCGGTTTATCCGGCGGCTGATCGTGCAAGCGCCTGAGCTCCATTTCGATCCACCGGTGCGTATCGTCGTCCCTGGGCTTGTCGAGGAGCTTCTTGATCGCCAGATCCTGGGCCTTTTCGAGTGCCGCGTCGGCGGGGACGGGCACGTCGGGCTTGACGCCAGTCCCTTCCCAGTCGATTTTCGTGATCGGGTTGATGGCCCGCGCGGTCGGCACAAACATCACGAAATGGTCGCCGATCCGGGCCATCCTGGCAGGGTGAGCTCCACCACCGGTGGTCTCTCCGACGACGATCGCCCGTTTCTGCGTCTGCATGTCGTACACGAACTCTTCACCTGCAGAGAACGTGCGGGAGCTGGTCAAGATGTAGACGTCCTTGCCCAGGTAGCGTCTACCGGCGACGTCCTTGCTCGTCCAGGATTCTTGGGTGCGATTTCCCTTGCGACGATACAGGTCGTTCAAATGGACCGGCTTGCTGTCAAAGAAATAGCTGCATAACAGTGCCACGCTCCCCGGCATGCCGCCCACGTTGCGGCGAACGTCGATGATCAAGGCGTCGGTGTTCGCGAGGAAATTCATCGCCGCGGCCGCCGGCTCAATTGCCGCTTCGACCTGCGGAAAGCTGTCCACGGCCAGATAACCGATGTTGCCCGGCAGGCGTTCGACTTTGCGGTAACCGCCGTTGATCCACTGACCCCTCCGCTGCCTCCTCTCTTTCATGCGCGGTGGAATTGTGTCCGGCCCTGAGCCTGCTGGCGGCTTCGGCACCTCTTCGCGGGTGCAGATAATCCGGAGATGTTTGTCCTTGGAAACCGCTTGCAGGTCTTTGGTCAGCCGTTCGGCCAGCTCCCGACCAGTTTTAATGCCGGCGTATTCCTTGTCCGCTTGTCGTTTCCGCACCGTCTTGGCCATTGTCGCCGCCACCTCGGGAAAGACGTATTCCTCATCGAGGCGCGCGAGCACCTGATCGATAACCGTGTTGACGGTCGCTTCATCGATTGGCAGCGGCGGCTGATTCTTGTCAGACCGTAACGTCACCTGCGACCAGCTCGTGGCAGGCACTAACAACACCATGGCGGCAACAAGCGACCATCGAGCCCATTGGATGCGAACCATAACACTCTTTCTCGCTCAATTCACGCGGTGGATGTCACAACCCGTGGCGCTCGCTCGCCCAGTGAGCGGCGCACTGATCCGGATCTGATCCTAGCCTGCTGCAGGTGCCGCGCCTTGAACCCGATTCAGCTTTTGGAACGCTTCGCGGCGTGTGCCGCCAGCTTGCGGTAAGCGGCCGGAGTCAGGCCCGTCTGCCGTTTGAACGTGCGGGTGAAATGGCTTTGGTCGGCAAATCCGGCCTGCAAAGCGACGTCCGCCAGCGGAACGTCGCTGCCGGCCAGGTCTCGGCAGGCCCGCGCCACGCGCTGCCTCCGGACGAATTCACCGATCGTGCAGCCATAGTGGCGGCGAAAAGCCGTGGCCAAGTAGCCGGGGTGCACGCCGGACTCAGCGGCAATGTCGCACAAGCTCCAGGATTCGGCGCAGCGATCGCGGAGCAGCTCGCTCACGTGCCGCAGCCACCGCGGCACAACCGTCTCGCCGCTCGCCTGCCGGTCACAGACACCGAGCAGCTCGAGCGTCAGGCCTTCGACGATCAAGGGCGAAGACGCGTCGAACTGCTTGAACTCATCGAAAAGCCGCAGCGCCAGGCTCATCGCGGGGCCGGCATGGCAGTCAAATGGCTGGTCCAGAGACGACACCGTCCCTCCCAATCCGCGGGCCCAGTCCGGCGTGATCTCGATGTTGAAAGACCACACTTCCTCGGCACCGGTGTGTTCTGCGTGGAGTTCCTGGAAGGGATGGAAAGCGAGCATGCCCGGAGAGCACAACCGCTGGCGGCCGCCGTATTCCTCTTGGTAGGTGCCGCGACGGATCAGGCAGAAGTACGCGTACTCGTGACAATGGCGCGGCATGCGGGCGCGAGCCGGGTGCCGGGTCTCCGTGATCGAAAGACCGGTAAGAACTTGGCGGCGGACAACCTTGCCCAAAAAATCGCCGGGAGACAGACAGCGGTACATTGGCCATCCTCGTGGTCGTCGGCCGATTCACGTTCGGCGCGGCGCGAACTTCATTTTCGTAGCGCGGAGAGGGACAATCAAGCCGCGATTGAACGGCGGACCTATGACGGCAATTGGGGGCGAAGTCGATCAAACGCCGTCATCAACGTTGCCGACAAGGAGCCCGGAGCCGTTGGAAATGAACGTACGGCTTGGCTTCGATGACCGTCAAGAGTCCGTATTCCGTGACGCGGGGCTCGGAACCGCTGCCTGTCCCCTTTGTCCTCTCCCCCCTTTGAAGCTGCGGAACGAGGGCTTCGCGGCACCGGTTAAGGAAGATGCGGTCGCCAATTAAGAAAATCGACGGCCGCTGGCAAATTGGTCAGCCTGCGAGGCTCGCCGCCGTTGGCACTCACGATGAAAAGTTGCGGGTACGGGCCTTCAAACGAGACGAAAGCCAATTGCCTTCCGTTCGGGCTCCATTTGACTCGCCCACACGCAGAGGCGCGAAAGGTGATTTGCCGTCGATCCGCACCCTCCAGGTTCATGGTAAACACCTGCGGCACTCCCTCCCGGCGGGCAATGAACGCCACGTGCTTGTTGTCCGGCGAAAAGCTCGGCGGATCCGAAGAGCCGTGCTCGTCGGTCGAACTCAGGTACAGCGTGTTGTATCGGTCGCCGTGCGTGAGTTGCTTCCACCGCGAGCCGTCCGCGCCGACCGAATAGATGTCTCCATCGGTCTTGAGATACAGAATGCGATTTCCGTCAGACGTAAACTGCGGGACCATGCAGCGGACGCGAGGCGATCCCTTGTCCAGCAGGCGCGGTTTGCCGCCGGCCAAGTCGGTAATCATCAGCGAATAATCTGTCGTCACGTTCGCGAAGACGATGCGCCGGCTGTCCGGGCTCAGCGCACCCATGTAGAAATACTTCACACCCGGCACGTCGATCGGATGCCGATCCGATCCGTCTGCATTCATGATCGCGAGCTGCGCGAAGCGACCGTTGTGCATCGTATGCAGAATCTTGCGACCATCCGCGGAGATCGAGAAACCGTAGGACCAGAATTCGCGTTTGGCGTTGTGCGGCCCGGTCAAATTCTGCACTTCGCTGCCATCGGGTTTGCAGCGATAGATTTCGTACGTGCCCGTGCCGTTGGATTGGAAATACAACCACTGGCCATCGCGGCTGAAAATAGGATTGGCAGTCAGGCCACCCACATCAACGAGTTTCCGCACCTTGCCCGACCGGAGATCGGCGGCCCAAATCCCACCGCTGCAACGTGTGTTTTTCGAGACATTTTTGTCCGATGTGACGTAGTCACCCTTCCATTGCTTGATGGAAAAAGCGATCTCGCCCGACGGATCATTCCGCGCATCGGCGGCACTCGCGCCGCACGTGTTCAGCAAAATCGCAATGGCCGCCAACGGCAAAAAGCATCGGATCATCAGCAATTCCCGGAGTTCATAAATCGCTGTGAAAATAACGTTTCGTCCGGTCAAATGGATCGGCATGCACAGCATGCTCGACAGAGAACGGTTCAAGACGCTACCGGTCCGTCGTCACTTGGACCCTTTTCCGGGCTCCAGCGCCACGGCGGCCTCTCTGGTGAGAAAGAGGAATGTGATCGTTTCTTGCAGGTATAAGCGGACGATCTTGTCGGTATGGCTGGCATAGCCGATGGAGATGTCCTCGCCGATCTGCAACTGGAAGTCGCCGCCGCGCGTGGAGAGGACGAAGGCGCCCGTGATGGCGGGGGCCCAGATGATCTCGCCGTCGATCAAACGGTGCACATGCTCCAGGACCGGGTAGCCGTGGTCGCTGGTTTCGGAGAGTGCCGTGTAGGCGTCTGCTCCGAGCAGCACGGCGTAGGGACCATTGACGCCGACGCCGCGGAGTTGGCTCAGGGCTTGAGCGATGGCGTCCGGATACTGGCGCACGTCGGCTGGGAGCGTCACGATCGCGTTGCTGGTTCCCGCACGAATTCCCTCGATCCCGGCTGCGGCATACCCCTCGAAGATCGCGCCGTCCTCTGCGAAGGCGATGCGGCGCGCGGCGTCTTTCACGGGTTGCCAGTCGGAGTCGTTGGACCCCCGTTCCACGTCGTCGATGGCCTGGCGAGTCACCTCAAAGGGGACGCGAAGCTCGACCAGTGCTTTGACCTCACGCTGCCGAGCGATAATGCCTCCCCCCGGCGGTGCGATCTCCTTCAGGTGGCCCGTGCCGACCGCGGAGAGGGCGACGCCGCCGGGCCCCTGGACGTCCACCACCCGCCGGCCGGCCAGATGCACTTTGAGGGTCCGCGTGGCTTCCTCCTCGATCTGAGCCCAGGCTTCATCCGAGATGGGCGCAAGCCCGCGATGGAGGTTATTCACGCTCTCGCCTTCCTTTGAGTGAACCGATGCCGAGCGAACCGTCGGGCATCAGTCGGTTGGTGGGAACCCGCTCGACACCGGAGGGGCCGGGAAGCCGCGGGGCGGAGGACTCGTCGGCGGTTACATTTTCCAAAACAGGCACATTGTCAAAAGCCGTCACATTATCCAAGAACGTGGCGGAAGGCACAAAGAACAGGCCCCCGGTGACAGCCTGACTGAAATCCAGCAGTCGGTCATAGTTGCCGGGAGGCTTGCCGATGAACATGTTCTCGAGCATCTCCTCGATCGTTTCCGGCGACCGGCTGTAACCGATGAAGTAGGTGCCGAACTCGCCTGCCGCCCGACCGAAGGGCATGTTGTCGCGGATGATCTGGAACTCCTGGCCGTCCTTTTCGATCGACGTGAGGACATTGTGCGCGTAGGGGGCTTTCTTGGGATCCGCCGTTTCGATGTCCGACAGCTTGGCGCGGCCGATGATCCGTTCCTGCTCCTCGGTGGGGAGCGCGTTCCACCCTGCCAGGTCGTGGAGGTATTTCTGCACGATCACGTAGCTTCCGCCCGCAAATGCCGCATCCTCTGCGCCGATGAGCGTGGCGTCCGCCGCCTCCTGTCCGGTGGGGTTCTCAGTGCCGTCGACAAAACCGAGTAAATCGCGGGCGTCGAAGTACCGAAAACCGTGGACCTCGTCCACCACGGAAATCGAGTCACCGAGATTCGCCGCGATCTGCGAGGCGAGCTCGAAGCACAGGTCAAAATGCTGGGCACGAATGTGAAACAGTAGATCGCCCGGCGTGGCAACCGCATGCCGCCCCGCAGCGTAGAACTCGCGAAACGGGTGCAATTCTGCCGGTCGCGGCGGACCGAAGAGCCGATTCCACGCCTGCGACCCGATTCCCAAGACGCACGAAAGGTCGGCCTCCGTGGCTCGAAAACCGACGGCGCGCACCAGTGCGGACAAGTCGCCGCACAACGAACGCACGCTGGCCCGCGGACTGGCGCCCGGGTTGATGGTCGCGACCAGAAAGATGGCGGCCCGCGCTAAGGGTGCGTCGACCGCCTGCGGAAGGGGATTCGCTGACATGCCTGATTCGTGGATCGTGCTGTGACTGTGCTTACGCGGCAAAACTTGCCCGGGTTCCGTGTTCGCCTCGACATCCCTCTGGTTCGCCCAAAGATTGATGATCCAACAAGTGCGCAGCCCGCCAGTCTGCCGCGACGAATCAGCGATGTCAAATTGGCGCGAGTTCAATCTCGCGGCCTGGGACCGGCCTGCGTCGGTGGCACGGTTTCGTCTTCACGGACGATGCCGGGGACAGTCAGCACGAAGTCGGGCCCGTAGACCAGCGACGGCGTTTTGAAACCTGGAGGCGCGTCGCCGGCAACGACCCACTCCAGGATCGCGAGCGCCGTCAGTACCGTGAGCGTGTATCCTTCGGGGCCTTGCAAGCGTGAGACCGCACGTCGCCCGTCGTCATCGGCCACCTCGCCCCACAGGAAGCTTTTGCCGGAGGCTCGCTCTTCAGCCGTTGGACCGGGCGAACCGGCCTGAATGCGACGTTTGAGGAAGGCCTGCATCCGCGGTCTGCCAAGCAGCCAGCCGGCGTAGCGGCTCAGGCGGGCGGCAAAACGTGTTGCCGCCGGCGCCGCCATGTACACCTCGATGTCGGGAATGCCCGTGCTGTAGTACGCCGTCGAGACGTCGCCCCACGGAATTGTGATGGTGCGAAGCGGGCCGCTGCCGAAATCGATGGGCCGGCTCTTCCAGGCAGCCGGCACCGGCTTGATCTTGCCTGCTTTCCGCACCAGGCCGCCATTTGGAAAATTCTCGACCATGGTTGTCGCGGTCCCTCGGGATGGACGGGATAAAAGGTGAAACGCCAGGGTGAGCCGGCTGGCCGAGGGGAGCCGCCGTTTCAGATGGGCGGCCAGGCAATCCGACGGAACCACGTCGAAGCCCACTCCGGGCATGAGCATGACGCCAGCGGCGTGGGCTTCCTGGTCCCGTGCCGCCAGCGACTCGAACACCGCGATTTCACCCGTGATATCCAGGTAATGGGTCCTGGTCCGCAAGCAGGCTTCGGCCAACGGCTGAGCCGTGTGCGAGAAGGGACCGGCACAATTGAGCACGGCCGTCACATCGCGCAGTCCGGCAGCGACGGCGGCGGGATCGGCCAGGGAAAAGATGCGATGTTCCAAGTTCAGTTCTGTGCCGAGGGAAGCGAGCGCCGTCGGGCTGCGGCCCGCCAAGATCGGACGTTGGCCGCGCGCCACGGCTTCGCGTGCGACAAGTGCACCCGTGTAGCCATTGGCGCCGTAGATCAGGTAAGCGGACATCTTAGCCAGGTGCGAGTGTCATAGAGTGCGTGCGCACGAGCCTGGAATGACACGAGTTAGCCTACTGATTTGATAGCCGACATGGAATAGGCCCGTCGGTCGCTGCGGCCGATTGCCCTGGTCGCTTCGGGGCCGGATCAAATCTGTAGTGGACCGCCCGAGCTGAACTGACAGTTCCAAAGTGGGATTGCGTTCGCGAATCACGCAAAGCGAACATCGCATTCAAGGGTGGTCGCACCACTAGCCGAGATATTTCTTCCACCAGTCCAGGATCTGACGCAGACGGTGCACGCGCAAGTCGGGCGCCCCGGATCGGCTGAGGCCGTGACTGGTGGTCGAGGGATAACGCACAAACCGCGTCGGAACTTTGCGGAGTTTGAGCGCGACGAAGACCTGCTCGGCCTGCTCCACGTTGCAACGCAAATCGCCCTCGCTGTGGATGACGAGAGTGGGCGTCTTGACATGGCCGAAATGTTTCAGCGGGCTTTGTTCCCAAATCGCGTCCGTTTTGTCCCAACTGTTGCCGTCCCAATACTCCCCTGGAACCAGCGGAAAGTCGCTGGAACCGACCATGCTCACCAGATTGGAAACGCACCGGTCGGTGATCGCGGCGGCAAACTCGTCCGTGTGGGAGATCGCCCAGTTCGTCATGTAACCGCCGTAGCTGCCCCCCATCACTCCCATGCGAGCCGCGTCGACAAACGGCAAACCGCGTTCGAACCGGATGACGGCCTGCACGTCGCACCAATCCGCGTGTCCCCAATTCCCCTTGATGGCAGCACAATGGGCCTCGCCATATCCTTTGCTGCCGCGCGGATTGCTGTAGACCACCACGTAACCCGCAGCGGCCAGCAGCTGAAACTCGTGAAAAAACGTCTCCCCGTACTGTGCATGCGGACCGCCATGGATCTCGAGCACCGCCGGATATTTTCGGCCCGCCTTGAATCCCACGGGTTTGATCACCCACACATGCACCTTCGTGCCGTCGGCGGATTCAATCCACTGGGGCTCCGGTTCGGAGATCTCGATCTTTTCTATCAGCGTGCGATTGAAGTGCGAGAGAACCTTCGTCCCGAGCGGGCCGGCTTCTTTGGCGAAGGTACCGACGGCGATTTCCAGAGGCGTCCGCGCGTCGCCAATGGTGAGCGCGACGCGCGTCCCGTCGGCGCTCAGGTTTCCCAGGGAAATTACTGAGCGGCCCTTAGTGTGAAACGTCACGGGGCCGCCCGAGGCGGAAATCGACGCGACGTGCGATTCGCCATGCCAGCCGATGTTCGTGAAAATGCGGCGGCTGTTGGAACTCCACTCCAAGTGTGCGCCGAACGCGGGATCGGCACTATCGCTCAAGATCGCAGCCGCCAGACAGTAATCTTCACCACCGGTCAGATCGCGAGCCTGCTTTTTGTTCACGTCGTAAAGATACAGACGCACATTGTGGACGCCCCACGTCTCATTGCCTTCCCGGCCGGCGAAGGCAATGAACCGTCCGTCCGGTGACCAGCGCACGACTTGCTTAGGCCCCTCGGGAAGGCCCGGGATCGTCTGCGACTTGCCGCTCTGCACGTTGACCCGCAGCAGTTCGTCTTTCCACCAGGTCAGCAACGGCTCGCGGCTGAGATTGACGGCCATGACGAGCTCGGACGAGTCCGGGGCCCAGTCGAATTCGAACGACGGCGCACGCTCGCGACGCAGCAGGCGATGCGCGCCGGTCGCCACGTCGACAATGTAGAGCTGAAATCGCTGCCCGCCGAAATACCCGTCGCCGTCCAACCGGTAGAAGAAGTCGTCGATCACGTGGGGCGGCGTGCTGGCCCCGCTTTTTTCGCGGTCCTGCTTCGCCTCCGACGTTCGATCAGCCGGCGTTTCGCGATAGGCGACGGCGAGCAGGCATCCGTCAGGCGACCATTTGAAGCTTCTGATGGTCCCTTGCGGAAACCGGGTGAGCGGCGTGGCTTCGCCCCCGGTCGATGGCATGAGAAAAACTTGGGGATTGTCCTTGTCGCGTCCCGATAGGAACGCGATTCTTTGTCCGTCAGGCGACCAGCGGCCGTGCGAGTCGCGCTTGCCGGAGGTAAATTGCCGCGGCTCCCCGCTCGAATTCGCACGTGCTCCGTTTGTCGCGACGAGCCACAAGTTCGTCTCGTACTCGTTCTTCTCGCCGACGTGCTTTTCGACGAACAAGATCGACGTGCCATCCGGCGAGATTTGCGGATCCGCGACGGCGTGCAGCCCGAGCAGATCTTCGGGAGTGATTCCCCGCTTATCCGTCGGACGAGCAGTCTTCAGCGTGGCGGTCAAGGACGTCTTTTTCATCAAGTTCTCATGCCCTACGAAACTCTGTTCCAAGACACGCCTGAATGGGTCCCGCGAATCAGGGTCTCTGCCGCATCGGATTGAATGCGGGCCGTCGCGGAAATGATTGTACAGGCTCCGCCGGAAATTAACTCGGGCGGTCGAACCGGGCAAACGTCAGGACCAAAAGGGGTTTCGCACTGAGCGGGCCGCGGCGCCTTCGCAGGCCCGAGTCTGACCCAGGGATTGGCGTTCGCGTCCAAGACATTCCACAATAGGGGACCAACGACTCCGCGGCGTCGCCGCGCAGGCACGCCGCACCCGGCAAATGGAAAATCCCCGAATCCATGTCATGCGTTGAACGATCGTGCCGTTTGTCGTGTCTCGCACTCGCCACCCTGCTGGCGATGGTGTCCAACACTTGGGGATCGGAGCGACAGCGCCCAAACATCGTCATCATCCTTGCCGACGATCTTGGCTACGGTGACGTCCGCTGCAACAATCCCGAGCGCGGCCGCATCCCCACGCCGTGCATCGACCGGCTGGCGGCGCAGGGAATGCGGTTTACGGACGCCCACTCGAGCTCGTCTGTGTGCTCCCCCACTCGTTACACCCTTCTCACGGGGCGCTATCACTGGCGGACACGATTGCAGTCCTGGATCGTCGGGCCCTTCGGAAATCCGTTGATTGCGCCGATCGCCTGACCATCGCGGGACTTCTGAAACAGAACGGTTATCGCACGGCCTGCGTCGGGAAGTGGCATCTCGGATGGGATTGGCCGATCCCGGACGAAGGCAAGATTCTGTTTTTCGCGAAACCCAAGAAGTCGGTCACGGCGCCCAGCGAGGAACTCAAGGCGCCGTGGCGCGAAGTTTTCCGCCAGCCGATTGCCGGCGGACCGACGACACGCGGTTTCGACCTGTATTTCGGCACCGATGTCCCGAACTGGCCGCCGTTTTGTTTTATCGAGAATGACCACACCGTGGGCATTCCGTCAGCATTCCTTCCCGCCCCGCTGTTGACGCACAACCAGGCAAGCGACCAGGGACCGGCGCTCCCCGGGTGGACGCTGGAGCCGATCTTGCCCACGCTGGCTGATCGGGCGTGCCGCTTCATTGAAGAGTCCGCGCAGGAGAACAAGCCCTTCTTTCTCTACCTGCCCCTGACGGCGCCGCACACGCCCTTGGCGGTCAGCGATGCCTGGAAGAACAAGAGCGGCTTGAATACCTACGCCGATTTTATCATGGAGACGGACGCCGTCGTGGGACAAGTCCTGGCGGCCATCGAGCGAAGCCACGCCGCGCAGAAGACGCTTGTTGTCTTCACCAGCGACAACGGCTGCGCGCCTTACATCGGGGTTGCTGAACTCGAGCGCAAGGGGCATTTTCCCAGCGGGCCATTTCGCGGCTATAAGGGTGATATTTGGGAGGGCGGGCATCGCATGCCGTTCCTGGTCCGCTGGCCGGGCGTGATCTCGCCGGGAAGCCGCTGCGATCAGCTGGTGCAGCAGTCCGACCTCATCGCGACGTTCGCGGAAATCGTGGGCGCCCGGCTGCCGGAGAAGAGTGCCGAAGACAGCGTGAGCCTGCGCAGTCTTCTCGACAGAGCGCACCGACCGGTGCGTACGATCGGCGTCAGCCAATCCGTCGAGGGATTACTGGCAATCCGCCAGGGGCCGTGGAAACTCATTTTCGGCCGCGGCTCCGGCGGATTCAGCAAAGGCGGAGTCGACCCGCTCCCCATGCAGCTTTACAACCTTGCCGACGACATCGGCGAAACGAAAAACCTTTCGGTCGCAAGACCCGAAATCGTGGCGGAGCTCACGCGACGGATGACGGAAATCGTCGATCACGGTCGGAGCACGCCCGGTCCGCTCGAACAGAACGACGTCCCAGTCGACTGGAAACGGTTTCTGCGGGCACCCGTTCCAGCGCGGTAAGCGATCGGGCCGAAACCTTCACCGAAGCGTACCTCGAGCGGCTCATCCCTGACCGATGCTGCCGGCGTGCAGAGTCGCGTGTCGAAACGTCCCCCCGTCCGAAGCGGGGTCCGGACAAATCGCGGCACGCTGGCGGCGATTCTCGCGAATGGAGTATCTTGGAACCACTCGTTTGTCCTCCCCCCCTGCTCAAGGAGCCGGCGATGCCCGCGCAAACAAAGCCAGTGCAGACGAAGTTTCTGCGGCGCGACCCCTCGGACGTCGAACCTTGGGCGGAGACGTGCGGCGCCATCCGCTGCCTGGTCCGGGAGGAGGACGGCGCGGCGGGCGAAGTGCACCACGTCGAAATCCACGACGCCAAGCTGCATTACCACGAAAAGACGGACGAGTTCTACTACATCATCGACGGCCAAGGAACGATGATCCTGGACGACGAGGAGATCGAGCTGCACCGCGGCGTGGTCGTGTACGTACCCCGCGGCGTCAAGCACAAAGCCATCGGCCGACTCACCGTTCTGACCGTCTGCGTGCCGCGGGGCGTCCTGCACGACGTGCATGAACTGGAATAGCGCCCGCGGTGGACAGGATGACGAGCGGCGCCAGCTGCCACTGGGAAACGGCTTCCGTTTCGCAGTGCTCTTCTCGGATGGACATTGGAGGTCATTCGTAACACGTCCCGTAGCGGTCCTTGCACAGTCCGGAAGGGCATGCTGTGCATGCCGCTTCTCGATCAGCGCGTCGTCCAGCCAAGAAGATCGGCATGCACAGCATGCTCTACGAAACTGGATAAGCTCACGCCGGCACGTTGCGGCCTCTCGTGAGACGATCTCCCCGATCACCGGTTCGAGATCGCCTGCTGCGCGGTGCCTTCTTCACCGGGATGATAGCTCTGTTTCGCATGGGCCAGCACGTCGTCCCAATAGAACCAGGCGTCTTTCAGCTTGCGGTCGGAGAGAAGCTTCGCCTGATCGAAGAAGTGCGGCGAATCGGGGTTTCCGCTGGAGCCGTACTGCAGCAGGCTCTTCGTCCGGATCCGCTTGCCGAACTCGATCGATGCCATGTACGAGCTGCCGACGACGGCGTAGCGCTTCCACATCGGTCTGACGAACGGCAACGGCGGCGTGTAATAAATCGTGAAGACGGACCCGACCGGCCCCTGCACTCCGGCGACCGGCAGGCTCGGCAGGCGGTCGTTGAACGGGATCTTCTCGAAAAAGTCCGCGATGTTCGCGTGCCGTTGCAGGCGATTCACATCGCCATACGGCACCTTCCAATTTCCATAGAGCGCCTGCAACTTGGCGGCCGCATTCTTGAGCGCGCGGAACTGCATCGACACATCGGACAGCATTTCCGGCCTCAGCGTCTCGCGGGTGCTGCTCGTCAAGAGGCCATAGAGTTGCTCGTACCAGAAAACGCACAGTGTCGCTTGCGTTGAGTTCACACCGCAACGGCAATCCCAGTCGAGCAGGTGCTTCAGGTACGGTTCCACCTCTGCCGCCAGTGCTGGATCGGTTTTTTTGAGCTTGCGGAACTTTCGTTCATAGATGGGCAGCTCCTCCAGGGGCCAATACATCGTCGTGTCGAAGGCCAGGGCCTGCCAGTCGTCAAACGTCACGTCGTGCGCCTTCCGCAGCAAATGGCGCGAGACCTTGGCCCGCCGATTGTCCCAAGTCGTCTCCCCGACGATATTGCGGTCGAGATCGCCCGGCTCGGGATTCTGATCGTCGGTCGTCGTATACGGAGACTGGTTGCAGTTCTGAACGTAGCCCGAAATCGGATTGAGAACCTGCGGCAGTTCGTCCAGGGACAGGAACCCCTTCCAGTCGGATTCGGGCCGGCTGCCGTCGACGGCCTTGGACCAGTCGAGCTTGGGATCACGTCGCGGCACAATGCCGTTGTAGAGGTAAAGGATATTGCCTTCGCAGTCGGCATAGACCAGGTTGAACATCCGCTGGTCCAACGTGGCGACGGCCGCGCGAAATTCCTGAAAGTTTCGCGACCGGACCATGCGATAGGCCTGTCTGCCGAAGAGGGCGTCGTTCATCCGCGCGACATTGCTCGCCAGTTGCCGCGTCGCGTTTAAGTGCCTCACGATCGGCCCATGATGGGTCTTGCGGTACGTCACTGTTCGCGTCTCGAACCCCTTGGCCGTCTTGACGCGGATCGTGTCCTTCCACTCGGTGGCCGGGCGGTAGCCGTCGCCGTACCGGTAATTGAGGGGATGCTTCGGATCGTCGAACGTCTCGACCCATTCGTCTCCGCAATTCACGTCGTTGACCGTGTAGGTCCAGCCCATGTGTTCATTGTGTCCGAGGGCCAGCATCGGACTGCCGAAGAATGTCGCGCCCGTAAAACTCCAGCCCTCTCCGCTACGCAAGTGGGCTTCGTAATACTGCCCGAATCCGTAGTACGGCTGGTGCGAGTTGCAGAAGAGCATGGTCTTGCCTGATCGCGTCTTCGAGGGACCAATTGCCCAGGCGTTGCTCCCCACGGCCCCGCTCGGCACATAGGCTTGCGCGTGCAGCAATGCGTCCGGTACGGTCTTCGAGTGCGTCGCCATGCGATAGAGCACATAGCGATCGAGAGCGATGGGAAACCACGGCTCGAATCGATCGAGCAGCCTGAGCTTCACGCCGGGATGCCGCCTCACGTAATAGTTGAGCCCCTCGACAAACGCCCGATTCAGCGATTGAAGCTTGGGATCAAGCGTCTCGAAATCCTGGCGGGCCCGTTGGGGAATCTCGAACCGGTGCGTCGTGTCGTCCATGGCGAAGACCGACGGACCGTAGAGTTCCGCATAACGGCCCGTTGCCAGGACGAACGAGTCTTCGACCTGCCACAGAAAATCTTCCGCCTGTGCGTACCCAAACCCGAAGACCACGCTCTCGTCGGTCGGCCCGTCGATGTGAGGCACGCCCCACTCGTCGCGATGGATCGTCACCTGACGGGCCAAAGGAGGCACTTCGTCGCCTCTGGCGGTGGGAATGGCCGTCGCGAGAATCAACGCCCCGAACACGAATCGCCGAATCACGCTGCATCTCCTGAAAATAGCCGCTCGCACTTTTCCCGCGATTGAATCACTTGGGGCTTTCGTTCGACAGCGTCGCGAACCTCGGCGCTCGCAACCGGCCTCCTCGGGGGAATGGCAGGGGAGCATCTGAAGATAACGCGAACTCGCGTGGAATTCAGTCTCGCGGCGCAGACGATCGCTGGTCGGATGCTAGGGCGTGGCTGCGTGTTGCCCAGTTTTTCGGCACGCAGTTTCGCATGCCGACAACTCATGCGTAATCGCGGAGTCGTGCGAGTCGCGACGACGGATGGAATAAGTCTCCTGAGAGTGCGGCGTAAATCGAACGTTTCTCGATATTTGCCGACGGCTGCCCTGGGAGTCTCGTGCCGCTTGCTTCGTTCGCTCTCCCGTCGACACAAGACAGCTCACGAGGCAAACCTTCGCAAGCCTTGGTCTCGTTCATTTCCCGCCGTTCACGACGATGCCGTCGCGGCCGCCGCGGACGAAAACTCGGTGGATGCGCAGGTCGCTCGTGCCGGCCGGCGGCGTGCGGAACCCGAGCAACCGGTGGGGCTCACGGGCCTGGGCGAGCATGTCCCGCAAGTAATCGTCGGACGCCTTGTTGCGGTTGACGTCAGCGACCGGCTCACCCCCGCCGCCTGCGATCTCGCGAATACTGGCGAGCCGCACCGCCGGGCTCTCCGCCGGAAGGTAGTCGCCCGTGCCATGGCAGCCGATCAGAGCAACCCGCGCTGTCTCGCCACGCACGGCCAGGTCCGGCGTGCCCTTGTCGCCGACTTCCGTGAATTGTACTCCCAGCAGGCTCACCCGGCCGCGGAAACCGTCGATCTCCCAGCCGGGCTCGCCGGCCTTGCGAGGATGGGCGACCTTGGCCCCATGCAGGGTGAAGTCACCGGAGAGGCCACCGGTGAAGCGAACGAATCGTGCCTTGGAGTTGCTCTCGTACCAGATATCTCGGGCCAGCAGCCGGGCGCCGTCAGCGATTTCGTAGCTGAGATCGTTGTTGCTGGACGCACCCGAGAGAATGACCACCGGGCCGGGGCCGCCGGCAACACGCATCCCCACCGCACAGTCAGAGTGGCCGACATTACACAGCGCCACCGACGCCTGTTTCACGCCCTCGATCCGCCAGCCACAGGCCTTGGCGCCGGTGGCCTGCGCCTGGTCGAACAACACCCGCGAACCCGCCTGGTCGATGCCTCCGATCACCAACCCCACCGCCTTATCCCCGCCGATCAAGGCGAAATCGCCAATCTCGGCCCGGCTCGGTCCCTCGACCCGCAGGATGGGCCCTTCGCCCTCGCCGGCCCACTCCAGCCTGGTGACGTAGGGTATTCCTTCACCCACCAGCCGGATGTCGCAGCCCGCCGGCACGGTGATCGTCTTACCAACCGGAATCGCCGCGGCAGGAAGATGAACGATCGGCCGGGCCGTCTTGCTGGAGACAGCGGCGTCGATCGCCGCCTGCACGGCCGCACCGTCGGCCCCGGCAGCGACCTCGAACACCTTGGCCGTCGACCGGGGCGGCCTCACCGGCAATTTCGGCTCCGCCGGGGACGAGGATGTCCGCCGGATGACGCGGTCATCAATGCTCCGCACGCCATTGGCGAAACGCAACGGCTGGGACACGGAGAATCGATTGCCGGCCGAAACGGCCGCGGACCGCTCACCGGCGACGGCGGGGCCCATGGCACGGGCGCGGGACACGATGGTGTTGTCCAGCAGGAGTACCGGCCCGACGTTTCCCACCCGGATGGCCGTCGCGTCGACCGTATTGACGATGATATTCCCCTGGAACGTCAGTTGGCACCCCGCTCCACTCGCGCCGGCGACGAAAAACGCCCTCGACCCCGTGGAGCGGTTGTGTCGGAAACTGAAGTAACCTGTGTTGTTGATGGTGATATCGGCCTCGGCCGAGCGCTGAAAGACGCACTCATAGCAGTGGAAGTTGCCAGATCCGACGGCGTTGGTCAGCCCGCGACGGCAATTCTGGAAAGTGCACCAGCGAAACCACCAGTCGAGCGTGTTAAAGTCCTCGCTCGAGAAGCCGGCCTCGGAGCAGCGGATGAAGCGGCAGCGCAAAACCGCGGTTTCGGCAATCCCCGCCCCCTGGTTGAGCCCGGCGCGGATGCCGAACGCGACATTGCGAAAGACCAGGTCGGCCATCTCGTTGGCAGTCACAAAGTCCTTGGACTGCGTGATTGCCGCCTCGGCCTTGCCCGCGCCGTCAAACGTCATCCGCCCGAGCCTGGAGTACCAGGCATTCCACTCGAACATCACTCCCTTGCGGGGACCGCCCCAGCGGATGACGGTGCGGTCGGGGTCCTCGCCCTGGATGTTGAGGCCGATCGCCTCGCGGCCCCCCTTTCGAGGCAGCTGGAGCGTCCCGGTGATCCGGTACGTCCCCCGCGGCAGGTACAGGGACACAGCCGAGCCGTTGGCGTCCAGGAGCGATGACAGGGCGGCCTGGAGCGCGGCGGTATCGTCCGTCTTGCCGTCTCCGACCGCCCCAAAATCTTTTTTCGCATCCTTCCAACCCGGG
Source organism: uncultured Planctomycetaceae bacterium (assembly GCA_963833105.1). Lineage (GTDB taxonomy): Bacteria > Planctomycetota > Planctomycetia > Planctomycetales > Planctomycetaceae > DASPSM01. Next base: position 151,635 of record CAWHWU010000013.1, on the reverse strand, counting down.
AACGGACCCAGGAATTCTTCGTCGCCAGCGGCCCTCTGGGGTCCCCGTCCGGCCAGGAGGGCAATGGCCACGAGAACCAGACGAAGCAGCCCACGGATCGGCTTCAAAGGAATCATCGATGCTCCGCTGCGCGACGTTGACGCCGTTTGGTGAGAGAACTCGCTGGGCCGTACCGTGGATCACTGCGTAATCCTTGCCGTTTTCGCGCAACAAAGTGGTCGTCGAACCGGTCCTTCCCAGAGACGTTTCACGGGCTCGGTTCAAGGCAAATCGCGGTGGAGACGTCGCCGCTTGCGCGCGTTGCCGGAAGTGGTCTCCAATTCCGCAGCGCATGAGGGCAATCGCACGGCGGGAGAGACGAACGGCACGACGCGGACCAATTTCCCGGTGTAGTTCGGCCGATTCTCGCCTCACGGCTGCAATTGTACCGTGACGAGCACGCACGATCCGCGTTCGTCGACGATGCGAACCGAATTCAGACGAGCGTCCCCGCGATCCGGGAAAGTCGACCCCCATTCAAGCGGGCGATCCGTCGCTGGATGTGCCGCGGTTTTGCCTCATGCTCCGGATCGTATGGGCCGACGACGGGACGCGGCGCCAGACAAACTCCCGAAGTTGGGTCGAGTGTGAGTTCAGCCGCGCGAAGATTCGCAGGCGTTTGAAAAGGCCTCTTCGGCGACCGCCAACGCCGTCCGTCCACTTTCCCCTTTCGTCCCCCCTTGGCGAAGGGCTACGATCGAGTTGGCCGGCTGGAATGACATCGCGTTGGAATGCCCGAGTTGAAATGACATCGCATTGAAATGACATCGCATTGAAATGATTCAGTGCCGATTTGGCGGTTCGTGCGTGGTGTGGCGGAGGTGGCGATGTTGGATTGGATGGAACGCTTGTTCTCCTCGGCCGGCGACGAGTCGCAAGCGCCGGCCGCCGATCCGCAGTTGGTGTTTCACCTTCGCGAGGAAATGAACGAATGCGAATCGATCTATCGGGCCGGCGCCCACCTTTGCCGCAAGACGTGTCCGGAAAAGATCGAAGGCGATCCGGACAAGTTCTGCGAGCTGATGATCGATCTGCATCGCGGCCTGTTAATCAAGCTGTTCGTCGAAGTCTCCGGTTGCGAGCGGTGCTGGCATCCGGCCGAGGCCGAGGTGGCCCGCGAGCTGTTAAATCACGTGTGGGGCGCCGACCTGGGCCGCGACCAGTTGCCCGGCGTGCTTCGCAACGTGGCGGAGCTCGATAAAACGCTCACGTGGGAGAGCGTTTTGGGACCGTTCGTCCGCATCCCGGCACTCGCCGAACAGGCCGCCGATCTCAACACCTGCGTGATGCGGATTGCCAACTTGATCGTGAAGGCCGATTCGCACGTGCTTCCCACCGAGGCGGCCCGCCTGCGCTCCCTGCAAGCCACGCTCGAAAATATCCTCCGCGTGAGCGATCCGGGGGCGGGGACGGCCGCTCCGCGCGTGGCACAAGCCGGACAGCAGGTCGCGCAGCGACTGCCACCGCGGCCGCAGGACCAGTGCCGCACTGACCCCAGCCCGAACGAATCGGGCCGCCAGGGGACGGCGGACTCTGCCAATAAGCCCGGTGAGCCCCAAAAATCGCCGCACGAATTATTCAACGAAGCGGCCGACGAGCTCAATCATTTGATCGGCCTGAAGGAGATCAAGCGCGAGATCAAGAACCTGGTGAATTTCTTGAAGGTGCAAAAGGAGCGGCAAACACTCGAGTTGCCGCGGACCGAGATCAGCCTGCACATGCTGTTCTTGGGCAATCCGGGGACGGGCAAGACGACGGTCGCCCGCATCCTCGCGCGGATTTTCGCGGGGCTCGGCATTCTGAAAAGCGGGAACACGGTCGAGACCGACCGGGCCGGCCTCGTGGCCGAGTACGCGGGCCAGACCGGTCCCAAGGTCAACAAGCGCGTGGACCAAGCGCTCGACGGCCTGCTCTTCATCGACGAGGCCTACAGCCTGATCGCCCAGAGCGGCGACGACCCGTTCGGCAACGAGGCGGTCCAGGTATTGCTCAAGCGGATGGAGGACGACCGCCAGCGGCTTGTCGTGGTGCTGGCCGGCTATCCGCGGCTGATGGACCGCATGATCGACTCGAACCCCGGCCTGCGTTCGCGGTTTCAGCGCCCTTCAACTTCGCCGACTACGACGCGGACGAGCTGGTGCAGATCTTCGAGAGCCTCTGCACGCGGGGTCAATACGAATTGACCGACCCCGCGCGGGTCAAGCTGCGAACGGTGTTCCAGACGCTGGTCGCGGGCCGCGACGAGTATTTCGGAAACGGCCGCGTGGCCCGCAACCTGTTCGAACGGGCGGTCGGCCGCCTGGCAAACCGAATCGTCAAGATCGCCCCCATCACGCGGATCCTGCTCACCACGTTCGAGCCCGACGACATCCTGCTCGAAGACGCGACCCCACCCGAGCGGGCAAAGTAACGCCGGGGGAATTAAAGGGGGACGGGGAATTAAAGGGGGACGGGAGTCGTTTACATGACTCCCGTCCGCTTCAATTCACTTTAATTCTCCTCGATTGAGCTACGGCTCCCTGCGGCACATTTTAGCCGGACACTATCGGCAATCGAAATCGACGCGGGCGAGAGGCTGCCACATTCTCGGAATTCTTCCAGAAAAATGTCCCGGCGATGTCACGAGGATGGAGGCGGCCAGTATGGGTGCCGTCCCCGATGAGGCGTGCGACGGAGAGCCGGCAGCGGTCCTGTCAACCGCTGGACTCGCCTCGTGCCTGATCGTGGGCACCTTCGAAAGGAACTGTCCCATGTTTACCAAGAATCTGCTCCCGGCCGTCAACGTCGAGAAGAACGAGAAGGAAGCCCCCAAGTCGGCTTACGCCGCCCCCCGGATGTTCACGGTCGGCGCGACCGTCGAACTGATCCAGGGTTACGCCACCTACGGCTGGTACGACGCCCGCGACAGTTACTACCGCCCCTAATCGTCATGCGACGTGGGAAATCAAGGTGGGGGAAATAAAGCCCCATCGTCCTCGAAAACCGTCGCTGCACATTTTGGACAGCGACCGGTCACGATCGCGAAGTAAGGCGCCATCCCCTCAGCAAGCGATTGGTTGCATTTCGGACAGCGGAGAAGCGGATTCCGCAGGAGCCAAACAAGGACCCCGCCGCAATTAGAGGGGACGTGAGTCATTTAAATGACTCACGTCCCCTTTAATTCGCCCCCTCGATCGCGCTCCTCGACATCGGGATGCCCGGTATGGACGGTTACGAGGTCGCACGGCGAATGCGGCAACGTTCCATCGGCCAGGAGGCAACATTGATCGCGCTGACCGGCTGGGGGCAGGAAGAGGACCGGCGCAGGTCGAAAGCAGCCGGCTTCGACCACCACTTGGTCAAGCCGGTCGACTTCGGCGCTTTGCAGGCATTGTTGACGTCACTTCCCGGACCTCCTCAACCGTCTCGCGCCAGTTCTCCGTAATCGCGCTGATCACTGCGCAGCCAATCGGTCCGCGGGTCATCGATTCGCTCACATCGCGGTCGAGGACATTGTCACCCGCTTCCGCCATCTTGTCACCTCCTTCGCGCCAGGTGCCACGGCGAAACACCTTCCGTTTCGCAGTGCCATTCTCGAATTGACGTTGGACGTGATTCGTAACACGTCCACTGCGGCTCTTGCGGCACTTTTGCCCTGCCCGAAACCGAGCGAAGCCATCGCAAGTGCAAGAACGCTCGCTAGAACACCTCTCGTCTGAAGCGGCTCAGCATTCGCACCCAGCGGCATTCTTGTTCGATACGCTCGCTTCCAGGTGGTGTGGCTCCAGCAGCGTCGTGCCGCAGTGGTAACAGCGGCGTGAGCTGATCACGAGTTCGAAGAACTTGACGAGCTCACGCTGGCAAGCGGGGCAGCGAAGACGGCGACTAGAGTATCGCTGCCAAAGGAGCACACCACTGCACTGGCAAATAAGCATGCCGGCCAGGCAAGCGAAATAGGCGGCCGATGTTTCCGGCGATCCGTCAAGCCTCATATTCGTGGGCACCGTCTTCAGAAACGGAACAACCCAGAGACAATTCAGTGCCCCTCCCAACAGACACCCGATCCAGAGACGGTCATGACGGTGCTTCGCCAAATCGCGGTATTCGACGAGCGACCACTCCGTCGCTCCCTCCGGCGCGATCTTGGCAGCATTCCGGGGAAGGGATCGCTCACAGCCTGCCCACCGCATCGAGAGCAGTTTCCCGTGACGGCGGCAAAACCTTGCGGTGTAATCTCGGCAGAACAGTGAGGACAAAGCCTCGCGACGCTCGAAACTCGATCCCATACGACAATCGCCCAGCATCCAACCGCGATTCCGGGAGCAAGAAGGATCGGCACCACAAACGGCGTCCATAACTGACCGAGCCGCGCAGCCAGCACACTCTTCAGCCATGCGCCCGATACGCCACCAAGTGCCAGCAGAAAACTACCGCAGAGAATCCACTTGATCGTCCGCGGCCTCGCCGAGCGCCGAGCATCGCGTTCGGCGGCAAGCAGCTCCGCTCGACTGAGGAGCTTCACGCCGGTTCCTATTGCGCTTTCATGAGCGACCAAGGCCGCATCGTCCTCGAAGAGCCTTGCCGCGCATTTTGAGCACCGACCCGTCACGATTGCGATGGGAGGCGCCATCCCCTCAGCGAGCGACTGCTTGCATTCCGGACAGCGCAGCAGCGGATGTCTCATGAGCCAGACAATGCCGCCAGCGCCGACCAACGAGTAGACCATAAAGACGACGACGGGAATTGCCCGCCAAGGAGAATCCGCGGAAATTCCGGCATGATTCAGCGCGGGCATGCTGGACAAAAGTGCCCAAACTAGAACTAGCAATCCGATGACGACCGACACCGCTCCCCACGCCGCGCGACGCAGGCGTCGCGATCGGATCCGGCAAAATTGCCGACGACTCAGGGATAATTTCTCTGTGTGCCCGAGCAAGCGATCACCCGACGTCACGCGGTCTCCTCGCGGAAACTCATTTTCGGCCGAATAATTCCTCGCCGCGAGAATGGGAACGGAGATTTGCGGTCGCTGGATCACTCCACAATTGGAAGAGTGCAGATTCCTGGCAGCCTGGCTGGTGCCCGAAAGCCAAACGAGACCGATCACATTCCGCACGGATTGGCCGATTTTCTCGGTCCTGTCGTCGCTGACGGACTCTCGTCACCGCAGGCAGCGGCTTTAAGCCGCCTGCGGATCGCAACGGGGATCAATGCTGCAAATGAGCGTCACGTCCCGACAGTCGGGAACTCGCGGGAATAACTACGCCGAAAATGCTGTCTTTAGATTTGAGCGACGCCAATCGTTTTGACCGTCAGAGATCGGTGGATTCAGGTCGATAAAGGCGGAACACAATGAGTCGCGAGGAATTCGGCGGCTCAGTCAGACGGCCATCCGGTCGATCCCGTGCGCGATCGTCAACCGAGCTGCGCCGGCGGTACAACTGCGCATGCGTCGAACGGGCACCGGCAGACGGGCCTGGATCATGTTCCTCGCCTCCGCCGCCATTCTGGTCCTGTTGTGCTTGGGAGGAATTGTTTATTGCGTGCGCAACTTCACGGGGGAAGGATCGTCGGATCCGACCACGATTGAGGCGGTTCGGCATGAAATGGCGGAACTGAACCTTCCTGCGGGATACCTACCCGCTGTCTACGGGCGGTTGGGTGAGTTTCGGGGGGTTGCCTATGTGAACCCGGAGACTGACGGGCGAATTCAACTGTTTGAAGTTGCGACAAACATGCATGATGCGAAAATGGCGACTCAGCAATCTCTTGCAGGGCAGCCAGCGCATCCCCAACCAACGACGGAGCCACTGCTGAACGTCAAATCCCATATGAAGCAGATTCGAGTCAAAGGGAAAGAGTGCGCATTCGAGTTCAGCCAAGGGATCGATCCCGAGACTCGCCACACGCGCCGGCGCGTCTCGGGTACCTTCGAGGGAAAAGGTGGACCGACGACAATCGAAGTCGACGTGGATGAGGCTGCATATCACGAAGGCCAAATTGTCACAATGCTCGAAGGAATTCGGTAAGGAACTTCGTGGGGCTCGTACTGCACCCTCTGGCGGTAATTGACAGCCTCAGCTGCGAGTTTCGCGGCCAAAAGGCACAGTCTTACATGCCAATTGAGCGTGGTCACACCACGACGTCACTGACTGGCCGAGGTTCGACGTCTCCTCGAAACGATCTTCTCGATTTGCGGGTCTGAGAAGCCGCGATGATGCAGGTACCGCCCTAAGAATTGCAGGTACTCCTCGTGGCCGAGCAATTTTTCAAGCGGCGGCTTGCCCGCCTCGGTTTCCTCCTCATCATCTTGCGCCATGCTGTGATGGTCATTCGGAATGAATTTGTGCCCGCAGGCGCGGCACTTATGCCGCCTGGTCGGACAACTTTCCTGCCAACGCTTGAACGGAGCACACGCCTTGCATCGGGGACAATGGGGGAAGATCGTGCAATAGCCAAAGTCCGTATGGCCCAGCGGAGCGAGGCTCACGTGAAGCGGCAAGTCCCAGGCGAGCGCAGCCTGCAGTGCATTTCGGAAATGAAAGACGTCGCTCTGCCGGAATTCGTCGTCCGTCGAGAGGGCCTCAAACAGCTCCAACAGCAGTGCGTTCTCCGCATGTCGAAGTGGCGAGTTGATCCAGAATCCATACCAGAGCGGTTTCGTCGGTGGAAACAGTTTCCGCAGTCGATCCTTGAGCCGGCGCTCCTTGACGACGCGCCACAGCGCTTTGTTCAGCTCCGGCGAATCCGGCCCAAGGTCCAGGTAGCCGAAGCAACCCGCGATTTTGAGGGAGCGCTGCCGAGCAATGTTCGCGTCACAAGCACCGCAGATCCGCTCCGCCTCCGAGAGGCCGCCATAGTTTTTGAGGCGGTCCTCGACTCGAAATCCCGTGTAAGGAACCTCGGTGCCGCCGATCCTCAAAGAGGAGCCGATCGTGGGATCTTCGATACCGTAGGAAGTCAGGCAGACCCCATCGATAATCCGATGCTCTGCTTCGCTGCGCGCAACGGTCTGCAGAACGTTAAGCTGCACCTCTGTCCGGTCAGGAAGGAACCATTCCGGACCCGTGCGGAAAACGCACGATCGCTCGAGAGCCCAAGAGACAACTTGAATCGTGTCGGCCACAGCTCCGGTTCCGGCCAAGTCTTGTCGTGCAGGCGGTGCCTGCCGCTCGCGTTCGTTAGCCTCGGTATCGAATTGCCGGCAGGCACAGCCTGCCCTACCGCTCACTGCCGATCCGCAGCGGTGCAGAAGTGCCACCCGGCGCCGCCTCAAATTCACGCGTCGGTTCACTTTCTGTTTTGTGGGGGCACGGTGTCGTCCTCTTTCAACAGCTGCTCGTAACTCGGACGCTTCCTGTCTCTTGGGACGGGCCGCATCGACCCGTCGCGGCGGACGAAGAACTCGTTCTGACTCCGATCGAAAATCAACGTTCCCGGAGCATACGTCAATAAGAAAGTCTCCGGCGGGGCGTGCTCGTTGATCGTGTATTTCGTCACGGTGTATTCGCTGAACTGATTTTTAATTCCCGCGAGCCCCACGAATTCAACGGTCCATCGAGTGGGAACCCAACCGACCGTTTTATCGCGCTGGTACTCGATCGACGTCGAGACCAGCGGTTTGTGCTTCCCGGAATGTGCCCAGAATTCCATGTCGACGACGATGTCATCCCGGGTCGAATCCACCCAGCAGCATTTCTCGCCGGGCCAGGAGGGGTCTTGGCATTCGAGCTTGATCAACCCCCCTTTTTCCGATTCTTCGGGAATCACGCGGCAGTGCTCGATCTCCCAGCCTGGCACGGGCACGAACGGGCGAAAGGTCACCACGAGCGGTTGAAGTATGGCATCGTGAAGGTCGTAAAAGCTCCGCTCGGGATAGCGCGAGCTTCTCCGTCGCTTGAGCCGCGGAACCAGCGGATTGAGCGGATCCAACTCAAAATCGCTCGGCTGCAGGTGCCTGATATAGCCCTGCGGCGGGTCTCCAAAGGGCAGAGACAGCACCAGATAGTGCGTGCCGTCGAAGGTGATTCGATGCCGCGCCTTCGTGTCGAATGACCCGTCGCGGTGCACGCTCGGCTTGAAAAACTCATATCGGAAATGGTCATTCCCTTCGGCCCAGAATTCCGTATCACGCAGGCTGTACTTGATCTCGCAGAACGTCTTGGGCAGCGGGTCGCCGTGGCGCGCGAACGGATCGGTTGCTCCTTTCGGAATTCCGACTCGACTGTCCCAGACGAAATGGAACGACTTCACGCGGTCCGCCCGCGCTTTCCAATTGGCAAAAATACGCTTGAGTGTCGCGGACGCGTCGTCCGGCCGAATTGCCGCTTTGTCGTCGGCGATCGTCGACGAAGCAACGACAGCCAAGAGCACGGCGGTGACTAAGACTTTCCCGCTGGCCCCCAGGATGATCCGCATCAAACGCGTCGCCATGGCCGTGGTCCGATTTTCATCGCCCATTCAGCTCTTCGCCCGCCGGCTCTCTTCCAAAAAACTCCGCCCCAGCGGCGTCACTTCAACGAACGCTGGCCCGCCGTCCGACTGCCTGCGAACGACAAAGCGTCGATCGTTCGCGTCTTCCCAAATCGTGAGCCGCGGGCACGACGTCCGCCATGCGTCCATCACTTCCGCATAAGTCCGCGGCCGCGCGGCGATCCACTCCAGAAGGTCGAGGATCAAAGGGGTGAGGGGGTCGGTCATGTGTCGCACGTCTGAACTAATTTTAGCAGAAAGACTGCGGTTCGTTCAAGATCAATGGTGATTTTATTGGCACATAACATATCGAGAGAAAAACTTCAAACAGGCCGAGTGATAGCCGCGTACAATTCTGACACTCGCGAGAAAAAACGCGACCGGATGAGACTGCGCGGGCCGGCGCGAATCGGAGCCCCGGCGGGTTTTGTTGGTCTTGCGAACCCATCGCCAGATGCCTTCAACGCCAGCCGATCCGCTGGCGAGTTTCCTGTGGTTTGGCGGGCCCTTTTTTTAAGCCGCAGAAAAACCAGAAAAATCCCGGGCCGGTTTCCTGTATCGTCGCGTTCCAAGTTGCGATCGGAGCGGGAGTTCGTGCTGGGAAATGCGTGCGCAGGCGGTTTGATGCGGTCCGCGGCACCACAGAAAAATTGGGGCCGCAAACGAATAAATTGGGGTGCGTGAGCCTGTTCGGGCACTGAACGCGCGGAAAACAGACCGGAATTCGCCGTGGCAGGACGGTCATCGAAACGGCCGAGCGGCCGATCACGTCGCCGTCGACCTCGGCGAGAATGGGCGGGTCGGCATCGAGTTCGATGCGGGAGCCGCTCAGCTTTTCGATCGTCGGCTCGTTGTCGAGTTGGCCGCTATAGAGCTTGGGCGTTTTGACGAGCATCTTCCACACGGGCATCGGGCGGAAGAGCGTCACCTCGAAGCGACCGTCGTCGAGGGCGACGTGGCTGCCGAACCGCATGCCGCCTCCCGAATAGGCCCCCTTGGCGACCATGATGCAAAAGGCTTCACGCTCGAGGATCTGGCCATCGAGTTTGAGGCGGACCCGCGATTCGCGGGCCGTGAACAGACCGCGGACCGTCGGCAACAGATAGCGCAACGACTTGGGCCAGAGGGGCGAGAGCTGGGCCTTTTGCCGCACGACTTCGGCACTCATGCCGAACGTGGCCATGTTGAGAAAATAGAGGGGGCCGTTGCAGGCGGGGCTCTCGAAGCGGGCCGCGTCGACGGTGCGGATGGCCGGGTCGAGTACGATGTCGCGCCAGTCGTGCCGGGTGGCCCGGGTCAGTCCGCGGAAATAGTCGGAACCCGACCCAGCCTTGGCGACGGCCAGGCACGCCTCGGGGCGGACGAGTTCTTCGTCCTCAAAAAACCCGTTGGCAACGGCGTTGACCGTTCCGTCGCCGCCGACGGCGATGATCTGCTCGGCCCCTTGCCGCAGAGCCTCGCGGGTGCGCTCGATGACATCCTGCCGGCTGAGGGAGAAGACGGCGTCGAACGTGCTGCCGCGGCTGCGGAAATAGGCTTCGAGCCGCTCCAGCCGACGGCGCGGCAGACCGCGGCCGGCCTTCGGATTGATGACGAAGACGCGCTTCACGGCCGCGACTCCGCCAAGCCCTGCGGCAAGAGGCCGGCCTGTTGTCGCTCCCGCAGCCAGGCCTCGATTTTCCCCCGCAAATCGGCCTGTGGCGCCAGGAGAAACGCGCCGAGCCGCCGATCGATCAGGTCGTCGATTTGCTCGATGTATTCGTGTTCCATCGCGTAGACGACCTCGGCAAAACAGAAGGGCGCCCGTGGGTCGATCGGTTCTGCCAACTCAGGAGCCTTGCGGATCGACGCTTCGATCGCCAGAGCCTCGCATCCGTACCTCGACCATAATTCGCGCAGCCGCGGTGTCGCATCTGGCGGAAGCCGCTGCTCGGCTCCGACCAGGGGGCCGGTGGTCGAGCAGGGGCGTAAGGACCGCCCGCGAAAATCGTGGCGGACAACCTGGTCGACCAGCCGTTCGGCCATCGCCCGGTAGGTTGTCAGTTTTCCGCCGGTGATCGCCCAACGTCCGGGTCCGGCATTGATGATTTCATAATCTCGCGAGACGGCGTCTTCGGTTTGCTCTTCCCCGTCACCCAACAAGGGGCGGGCCCCGACGAAACTGGCCAGGACGTCGGCTGCCGTCAGGCCGGCTTGCGGAAAATAGCGATTGACGCCGGCCAGTAGGTACTCGACCGCTTCCGCAGTAACCGGGAGAGATTCCTTGTCCCCGCTGTAAAACGTGTCGGTCGTGCCGATGAGCACGGATTGGCCCCACGCCACGACGTAAATCATGCGGCCGTCTTGAGGAATCTCGAGGGCGACGGTATCCCGCACCGGCAGCCGCGAGCGCGGTACGACCAGGTGGATGCCGATCGCCAGCTTGATTCCGAAATGCTGGGCGGCTCCCAGCCGTGATTGCACATCGTCGGCCCAAGGACCGGCGGCGTTGACGACGCATTGGCTGTGCACCCGGTGCCGTTCTCCCGAAAGGGTGTCGCAAACGGTGGCCTCAAAGCCGGACTTCGATGGAACCAGATGCTCGAGAGCCGCGTAATTTAAGAGGTGAGCTCCCAGCCGTTCGGCCGATTTCAGCGTGTCGATCACCAGGCGAAAATCGAGGGCCGCACAATCGGAATAGGAGACGGCCCCCGCGGCTGTCGCGGGGGTCGAGTGCGGGCTCCAGCTCGGCTAGACTCCTCGGCGAAAGGAGACGGAAATGGCCGTGATTCCGCCCGAGGGCCAGGACTTCGTACCCCAGAAGTCCCAAGGCCAACAGCCATCGGGGCGTGCGGCTCGTGGCATAGCAGGGGACGACGAAACGGAGCGGGCGGACGAGGTGCGGGGCAATCCGCGTCTGCAGCAGCCATCGTTCACGGCACGCTTCGAACACCAGCCGCCACTGCCGGTACTTGAGATACCGCAAGCCGCCGTGGATCAGCTTGCCCGATTTTGAACTGGTGCCGGAGGCAAAATCCGCTTTGTCCACGAGCAGACAGCGCAGCCCACGGCCGGCGGCGTCGCGGACGATGCCGGCCCCCGTGATCCCGCCGCCCACGACCAGGAGATCGTAGGCGGTCTCGGGGAGGGCCGCGAAGATCGCACTTCGCCGCTGGCTCATAAGAGTTTACCGGGATTCATGATGCCCGTGGGATCGAGCGTCTGCTTGAGCTGAACGAGCATTGCATGTTCGAGAGGGGTCCAACCGGTCTGCGAACGGTGGTCCATGCCCACGCCGTGATGATGGCTGATGACGGCACCGTGCGCGCGGATCGCGTCGCCGGCGGCTCGCTTGATGGCCCACCACTGGCCGATCGGATCGGCCTTTTTTTGTCGCCCCAGGAGTGAAAAATAAAGCGACGCCCCATCCGGATAGAGGTGCGACACGTGCGTGAAGACGACGATCGGCTCTCCCTGTGCGGCGGCCGCCGTTTCGATTGCCGAGCGGACCGCGGCATAGAGTCCGTGCAATCCTGACCAGGTTGTGGCCGTCTCCAGCGTGTCGACCAGCAAGTGGTTGTCGAGCAGCTCGTCGCGGAGGTAGGGGAGCTCGAATCGCGAGGCCAGCCAACGTCTTCCCAACGACCGGCCGAGCGAAACGCACACAAAGTTCGCCAGCTGTCGGCGGACGGCCCGACGCTGTCGGCGAACTTGCTCGGCCGAGCCCTCCAAACCGACCAGCAGCGTCGACAATTGCGGAGGGCGAAATCCCCGCCGCGTGAGCAACCATTGCCCGAATCGCCGCCGCAGCGCCCGTCCGCCGCGGGCCGACCGGTGTCCCAACGCCAAGGACGCGGCCGTCTCTTCCTCGTCGGAGGCTCGCAAGAGGGCAGGGGGCATGCCCGCTTGCACCAGGGTGCGACCGGCCTCCACGGCGGTAGGGAAGTCCTTGAACGCGTACATCCAATAGTCGTGAGCTTCCGCCAGGCGACGGATACGGACCGTGGCGGAAACGATCACGCCGTACGTTCCCTCGGAGCCGATCAACATTTGCGTGAGGTCCGGCCCGTCGGCCCGGCGGGGAACGCGGAGCGTTTCGATCGTTCCCTGCGGAGTGACGATCCGCACGCTTTCGACGAGCTTGTCGATGCCGCCGTAGCGGAGTGAATTCTGACCGCTGGAACGCGTGGCGATCCAACCGCCCAGCGTCGAGAACTCGAACGATTGCGGAAAATGGCCCAGCATGAAGCCGCGCTCGGCCAGCCGGGCTTCCAGTTCAGGACCGAAAATGCCGGCCTCGACGGTGGCCGTCTGGGCCGTCTCGTCGACTTCGAGCAAGTGGTTCAGGAGGGCCAAATCGAGCGTCACGACAAGCCGGTGTCCGCCCGCTTCAGGCTCGAGTCCTCCCACCACGTTGGTCCCGCCGCCGAAAGGGATGACGGCCAGTCGCATTTCGCGGCAACAGGCGAGGACGGCGCTGACTTCGGCTTCGTTTCGCGGATAAACGACAACGTCAGTCGCTTTGTCCACCTCAAGCCGGCGCAGGCGAACCAAATCTTTGTAGCTTTTACCGAACGAGTGGAGCACGCGCTCGCGGGCGTCATCGCGACAATTGTCCCGCCCGACGATGGCGGCCAGCTTTTCCCGCAGCGGTTCATCGAGGCGGCTTGGTGGAACGTGGACCGATTCGAGTCGCAGCGCGGACGGAGTTTCGAGTCGCTCGACGCCCAGACGATTGCGAAGGTAATCCAAAGTGGCCGGAGATTGCGACAAGGAGGCACGGACGTTTTCCGCGCCCCAACCCCACCATTTCATTTTGAAGCGTCGATCGGCAGCTTCCACAGGGCCTCCGCAGGGCTCGATTGTAGCAGGGGCCACGCCGCTGGCGATTGTTGACTCTTTCGATGTGATCCTGTAAAGAACGTGGACAGGCCCCCATCGTCTAGCGGCCCAGGATCCGGGGTTCTCAGTCCCGTGACGAGGGTTCAAATCCCTCTGGGGGTAATCAAATCCAAAGGTGTTTGCCGTGAGCGGTGTTTCCGCGACGGCGAAGACCTGTGGATTTTTTTTGTCCGCGCGACCGACTCTGCGTAGCCGAAGATTGCTGAGCCACCTATGATGCCGACGTGTTCGGTTCGCGGGCAATCGCGCGCCGGGAGGACATTGAACGGTCCGCCTGAGGGAAAACCCCTATTAATTCAGGGTTTTTTGCACCCACAAGCACCGCTATTATGTGCCTCTCTGCCCATGAGCTTCGCCATCAAAGCAAATGATGCTGGACGCATCGGTTGGATCTCCGCCGCAAACCACCGCGGCTTTCGCTCGCTCGGCGAACGTGCCGATGCTGCCCTCTTTGCAACCCGCGAAGAAGCACAACAAGCGATCGACAAGTTGCCCGAGGCATTTACGCGGGCCGGAATTCGGTTCTCGATTGAGGCGATCGAACCGAATTCGCGAGCGTGAACGGGCCGGTCACAACATCCACCCGCGACGGTATTCGATCTGGACGTATTGATTGAGCTCCGGCGCGTTTTTGACCTTCAGGTTCGCACTGTCCCATTCGAGCCGCCGACCCGGTGCGCGTAAGGCGAGCACTCCGGCCAGCGCAATTTCCGTGAGGGGCCCGGCGTAATCGAAATTGGAGACCGGGCGCGATCCTCCCTTGCAGGCGGCCATCCATTCTTCGTAGTGCCCGGGCGAACGGGCCATCGTCTTGGGCACGTTCTTGGCATCTTCCATCAGCCCCACCGGCAGGAGCTGGGGCATCCCGCCGTGCGACGAGTGAAACATTTTCCCCTTGCTGCCGATGTACAGGACGCCGTTACCCGGCAAGCCCGCGCCGGCTGGCATTTCCGCCGGTGTGGGGGGCATCAGTCCCCCTTCGTACCAGGTCATCGTCACCGGGGGCTTCGGGCCGCGTGCGGGAAATTCGTAGGTGATGATTGCCGCGATGGGATACGTCTCGAAGTTCGGCTTTCCGTCGATTTGCGAACCGTCGAGCGTCGCCGTGGCTTCGATCGCTGTCGGAGGGCCCAATTCGAGAGCCCACACCGGATGGTCGATAATGTGACAGCCCATGTCGCCCATGGCTCCCGTGCCGAAATCGCGCCAGCCGCGCCAGTTGTGCGGCGCATACGCCGGATGATAAGGCCGCTCGTGCACCGGTCCGAGCCATAAGTTCCAGTCTAAAGTCGGAGGGACGGGAGGTGTTTCCTTCGGCCGGCCGATCCCCTGTTTCCACAGCAGTCCGGCCCGGTCGCTCCAGCAGTGAACTTCGCGCACGTCGCCGATCAGGCCCGCTTGAATCCATTCATTCGTGAGGCGGGCCCCTTCGGTCGCGTGTCCCTGATTGCCCATCTGGGTCGCGACCCCCGCGTCGTGGGCGGCCTTAGTCAGCGTGCGGCACTCGTAGAGCGTATGCGTGAGCGGCTTCTGGCAATAGACGTGCTTGCCCGCCCGGATGGCGGCCATTGCGGCGACCGCGTGGATGTGGTCGGGCGTGCCGACGGTCACGGCGTCGACGTGTTTAGCCTCCTTGTCGAGCATGATGCGAAAGTCTTTGTATCGCCGCGCTTTGGGAAAGGCCTTAAACGAGCCGGCCGCGCGACGGTCGTCGACGTCGCACAAAGCCACCACGTTGGCCCCATTGCGGGCATGCGTGGCAATGTCGCCGCCTCCCATGCCGCCGGCGCCGATCCCCGCCAGATTCACCCGCTCACTCGGAGGCAGATAACCCGCGCCCCCCAGAACATGCCGGGGCACAATAGTAAAACCCATCGCTATTGACCCGCTGGCAGCCAGGAACGCGCGTCTGGAACTCTGCGGGGCGGACTTTTTCTTCGGCGACTCGCTGGTCATTGTCGGGCCTTTCTGACGGTTCTCGTGAACACACCGACTCCAAAGTAGTCGTGTTCAATCAACAATCCAAGCGCGCGTCGCGTGCCCCTTTAATTCGGGCCGTTCAACATTCAAGGAGTTGGTACGACGGCAGGGTCTCCGATTGAGAAACGGTTGACCGGCCGACTTGAAGAATCGCCTCCAAAGTGCGAAAACCGAGACTGCGGCGTACGACTTCGCCGCGCTTGCCTCCCCTGCGGACCCCCGTTCGCTGCACTTTATCACGAATTGAGAGACGGATTGCCCATGAGCCTGAGCAAGCGACCCACTCGACGTGATTTTTTGAAGACTGCCGGCGCCTCCTTCGGCGTCCCGTTCATCATCACCTCGTCGGCGCTCGGCAACAGCCAGCGGCCGGCCGCGAGCGATCGCATCGTGATGGCCGGGATCGGCATCGGCAACATGGGCCGAGGCGATCAGTCGGGTTATCTCCATCGGAAGGACGTGCAGTACGTCGCCATGTGCGACGTGCGTGAAGAGGTCCGCGGACCGGTCGAAGGCGACGATCGACGAGCACTACGGAAACAAGGACTGCCGGACCTACAACGATTTTCGCGAGTTGCTTGCGCGGCCCGACATCGACGCGGTGCACATCGCGACACCCGATCACTGGCACGCGATCATCACGATCGAAGCCTGCCGCAACGGCAAGGACGTTTTCTGCCAGAAACCGGAAACGCTCACGCTGCGGGAAGGCCCGCTGATGATCGCGGCGGCGCGGCGTTATGGCCGGGTCGTTTCCGGCGGCAGCCAGCGAGTGCTCGAAGACTATCGAAAATATCTCGAGCCGGCTTGGGCCGGCGAACTCGGCACGATCAAATCGATCAACGTCAGCGTCGGTCCGCTGCCCAAACTGTGCAATCTTCCGCCCGAAGCAATGACGGAGAAGATCGACTGGGACATGTGGCTCGGGCCGGCTCCCTGGGGACCGTACAACCCGAAACGCTGCAGCGGCAGCTACAACATCAATGGGTCGAGTTGGCGGTCGTTCAGCGATTATTCGGGCGGCGGCATGACCGACTGGGGCGCCCATCACTTCGGCGGAGCGACCTTCGTCTGCAACGTCCGCGAGCTGCAGCCCGAGGAAGTCGTGTATCACGACAACAAGGAGGGCCGCTACCTCGCCTACCGCTATCCCAACGGTCTCACGCTGTATCACAACCGCCCCAATACGCCCAACATGCACATTGAAGGGACGCCGGGCCAAAAGCTGCCGCCGAAACCGGTGCCGTCCTACAAAGGGGGGACGACGATCGGGGCCGACTTCATTCACTGCGTCAAAACGCGCGAGAAACCGTTCCGCGACATCGAGCTGGCCGTCAATACGGCCGTCGTCTGCCATCTGGGCAACATCGCCTACCTGCTCAAGCGGTCGCTCAAGTGGGATGCCGCAAAGCAAGAGTTCATCGGCGATACCGAGGCCAACCGGTTGATCGACCGCGCTCGCCGCGAGCCATGGCAGTTGTAAAAACCGTCGACACGCCCACGCGACGTATTTGAACAGGTAGAATCTCCACCACAAGGATTCTCAAGATGCTGGACGACGCTTTTGAAGCGCTGAAGAAATACGACTGGGGCACGGACATGGCCGCAATCGCCCCCATTGACGACGCCGCGGTCGCGGTGGAAGGGAATCCGCAGTCGGCTCAAGAATTGGAAGCCCGCCTGATTGCCGCCCTCAAGGGCAACCTCTCTCGCGATGCGCACGACTATGTTTGTCGGAAACTGACGCTCGTCGGGACGGCGGCCTGTGTGCCGGTTCTGTCCGGCTTGTTGGGTAACAAGGCCACCGCTCACATGGCGCGATACGCTCTGGAGCGGATCCAGGCTCCTGAGGCCGGGCAAGCCCTGCGCGAGGCGCTGGGGTCGCTCACTGGAAACCTGAAAATTGGCGTGATCACCTCCTTGGGTTCACGCCGCGACGCAGCCGCCGTTTCGTCCCTGGGGAGCTTGCTGCACGGCAGTGATCCGTCCATCGCCCGGGCGGCGGCTTTGGCTCTCGGCGCGATCGGTACGGCGGACTCGGCGACGGTGCTGCAAAGCGCCCTTCAATCTCCGGCCGGCGACAAGCAGGCCGTGATCGACGGGCTGTTGCACTGTGCCGAATCGCTGCTGGCCTCGGACAAACCGGCCGACGCCCTGGCAATTTACAAATCGCTGGATGGCGAAACTCATGGCCGACTGGTGCGGTTGGCGGCCACGCGCGGCGTGTTGTCCTGCGAGGCCAAACGGGCTTAACGACATCTTTGTTTTCACTCCGTTGTCTTTCCTCGTTACATGGTTGGAGACGGCGCGATGGCGCTTCGAGTGTGGGTCGGGTCGTTTGTTACCGTGTCGTTGCTCGTGCTTTCAACGACGGCATTGCCGGCCGCTGAAAAGCAATCGGACGAGCACATCCAGCGGATCCTCAAGCTGATCGGCGACAAGGACCGGGATTTTCGCGCGGCAGGTCTCGAGCAGGTGCGAAGCTCGGCCCGCGGCCCGGAATTGACACGCGTGTTTGCCGGCGAGCTTTCCAAACTCGACTCCGAGGGGCAGATCGCCCTCCTGGACGCCCTGGCCGATCGAGGCGACGTGGCAGCTCGCCCTGCCGTGCTCGAATTGGTCACGGCGAATCATGCTGCGGCCGTGCGGGCCGCCGCGATCGGCGCATTGGGCCGATTGGGTGAGGCGGACGATTTGCCGCTATTGATCAAAACGGCCACCGAGGGCGGAAAGCTCGAACGTGTGGCGGCACGGGACGCTCTGACGCAATTCTCTGGTGAAATCGGTCAACAAGTCGCTCGCAACGGCATTGCAATCGGCCCGCCCCAAAGCGAAAGAGGCATTGGTCGAGGTCCTGGCGACACGCCGCGCGAGTGATCAGCTCCCCGCGCTCCTGGCGGCGACTCTCGATAAAGAGCCCGGCGTTCGCCGCGCGGCGATGAACGCATTGGGCCAGATCGGTCGTCCTGATGAGATCGCCCAGATGCTGCCCGGAGTCCTTAAGGCACAGAAAGGCTTCGAACGGGACGAGGCCGAAAAGAACGTGGCCCTCGTCTGCGAACGGATCGATAACGAGGACCAACGCGGCACCGCATTGATCGAGGCGCTCAACACGGTCGATGCGGCCCAACGAGACCAGTTGCTCTCACTCCTGGGACGTGTCGGCGGCAAGAAATTGCTGCATTTCGTGGCCGAGATCGCCACGGGGCCGGATGCGAATCGCCGGGAGCTCGCCATTGATGCCCTCAGCAAGTGGCCCGACGCGAGCGTCGCGGACAAACTGCTCGAGATCGTCAGTCATGCCACCGATCCGGCCCAGCGCGCGGAGGCGTTTCGCGGTTACGTGAAAGTTTCTGCCGCCCGCGATCGGCGCAGCGACAAGGAACGGTTCACCCGGCTCAAAGAGGCGATGAAGGAGGCCAAAACGCCGGAAGAGATTTCGCTCGTGATCAATCGTCTGCGCACGGCGTACGCCGTCGAGTCGGTGGAGTTTCTGCTTCCGTACCTCGACCAACCACAGTTTGCGCAAGGGGCGTGCCAAACGATTGTTGAAATTGCCCACCATCGCGAAGTCCGCGATCCACACAAGGCCGAGTTCGACAAAGCGCTCGACAAGGTCATTGCGACGAGCAAAGACCCCGTGGTGATCGAGCGGGCCAATCGCTACAAGCGCGGTGAGACCTGGGAGCGCCGTTCCCGTAACAGACGCCTGTAACAGGCGTCCGATCCGAATTCCGCCCGGAAATCTCGACGTGCTTGATACCTTGCCCCGGCACGCGCCTGCGGACGCGCCCTTCGCAGTTCGCACCAGCTGTCTCAAAAAATCCTATGGCAAGGGAGAGGCCGCCGTTCATGCTTTGTGCGGCGTGACGATTGAAATCGCCAGCGGCCAGCGAGTGGCCCTTCTCGGCAAATCCGGCTCAGGTAAATCGACCCTGTTGAACCTGCTGGGCGGTCTCGACCATCCGACAGAGGGCGACCTGGAAGTGGCCGGACAAAAATTGGAAAAGCTGTCGCGCCGGGAATTGGCCGCGTTCCGCCTGGCCTCGGTCGGCATGATTTTCCAATCGTTTAATCTGATTCCGTCGCGGACCGCGCTCGACAATGTCGAACTGCCGATGATCTTCGCCGGCCGTCCGCGCCGCCAGCGCCGCGATGAGGCGCAGCATGCGTTACAGGCCGTCGGACTCGGGGCGCGTGTCCATCACTGGCCCGCTCAATTGAGCGGCGGCGAGAACCAGCGCGTGGCCGTCGCCCGCGCCTTGGTAAATCAACCCAGAATCTTGCTGGCCGATGAGCCGACCGGTAATCTCGACAGCGCGACGGCACGCGAGGTGATGGGGCTGCTCATGGACCATGTCGACAAGCATGGCACGACGATGATCCTCGTCACGCATGATGAAGAATTGGCCAAAGAGTACACCCAACGCGTGATCCGCCTGAAGGATGGGCATCTCGTTGACTGAACGGCGAACCGTAGAGAGACCGTCGTGCGTCTGTCCGATCTGATCAGCCTCCCCCTGGCCGCTCTCTGGCAACAGAAAACGCGGACGCTGCTCACGACCATGGGCGTCGTATTCGGCACCTTCGTGCTGGCGGCGAGCCTTTCCACGAATCAGGGCGTGCAAGACGCGATCAGCCGCGAATTGGGCGAAGCCGACGCCCTGCGACGCGTTCAGGTCCGGGAACAGAACGGTGGGCCCACTCGACACGAACTCCAGCTCAAAGGCCAAATGAGCGCAGCCCAGCGGGACCGCCTTCGGCAAGCACTCCAAACGCGCAAGCGATGGGAGGATCCCGAACCGCCCGAGCATATCGTGAACCAGGAGAAGCTCCACGCAATCGGTAAGTTGGAACACGTCGAGAAAGTCGTGCCGATCTCGTGGCAGAACGGCGCTGTCACGATCGACGGACATACGCAAACTGCCAACGCGTTCGGCGTCGCGGCGGATTCCGAATTTCATCGCAAGCGGATGATCGCCGGCCGCTTTTTCAACGACCCGAACGAGCGATCGGCGATTGTCAACGAGGTGCTGGCCTATCGGCTGGGCTTCATCGACGAGGCCTCGATGACCGGACTCGTGGGCAAAACGCTCCATTTTCAGATCCGTCAAATTCATGGATACGGCGCTGCTGCGTCCGCTCGTCGGGCCGGGAACGGCCGAAATCGGGCCGTCGGCAGAGGACAGCAGAATGCCGCATTGGCCCTTCTCGCCCGGCAACTCCCGACGTTTTTGGCCGGGCTGGGACTTTCGTCAATGGGGCGGTCCCCCGGTCAAGGCGGCGCAGAGTCAGCAGCAACCGACGCCGACACGCTCACGCGGGAGTTCACGATCGTGGGCATCTCGCGACTCTCAGACGCGAAAGAGCGTGAGGATCGCTGGGACATGCTCAATCAAGATGCCGAACTCCTGCTTCCCGCGCAGACGGCCGTCGACATGTTTTTTGAGGTCCCTCGCCAGGCCGTGCGGGGGATTGCCGCCGCCGTAATGGTCGATCGCGAGCCGAATGTCGACGGCGTCGTCGAGCGGATCAAGGGGATGGGAGTCAGCGCGTTCGCGTTTCGCGAGGGCCTCAAGCGCGAGCGGCTCATGTATTCACTGATCTTTCGCAGCATGACGTGCATCGCCGCGGTGGCACTCGTCGTCGCGGCGCTTGGCATCGCCAATACCATGCTGATGAGCGTGTTGGAACGGACGCGCGAGATTGGCATTATGAAAGCCGTGGGCGCGGGAAATGGCCAACTGCAGGTGATCTTTCTCATCGAGGGAGCGATCATCGGTTTTGTCGGTGGCGGCGTGGGACTGTTATTGGCCCTGGGCGCTTCGTTTCCCGGCGATTTGTGGGTACGTTCGATGGTCTCGCGGGACATGAAGGTCGATCTCAAGGGAACGTTGTTTGTCTTTCCTCCCTGGCTCACTTTGACCGTGATGGTCTTTGCCGTTTTGGTCACGACGCTCGCCGCCGTTTATCCCGCGCGTCGAGCCGCAAAAATCGATACCGTGGCCGCGCTGCGACACGAGTAGCCGGCCTAACAAAGGCAAGTTGATGCAGCTCGCCGGCCTCGATTGGGCGATTATCGTCGGGTTCTTCGTGTTCTGGCTCGCGCTGGGAGCCTTCGTGAGCCGCAAGGCCGGCCAAAGCACCGAGCAGTTCTTTCTGGCCGGTCGCAGCATGCCTTGGTGGCTGTTGGGCTTTTCCTTGGTCGCCACCACGTTTGCCGCCGATACGCCCCTATTCGTGGCCGGTCTGGTCCGTCGGCGGGGAGTGGCCGGGAATTGGAACTGGTGGGCCTTTCTGCTCAACGGCATGCTTACGGTTTTCGTCTTCGCCAAGTTGTGGCATCGCTCGGGCCTGCACACCGACCTCGAATTCTACGAATTGCGGTATAGCGGCAAGCCGGCCGCCTTCCTGCGGTGCTTCCGCGCCATTTATCTCGGGACGTTCTTCAACATCATGATCATGGCCGTCGTGACGCTGGCCGCGATCAAGATTTCGGGCGTCATGTTGGGACTGCACCCGTGGACGACGATCACCGCGGCCTGCGTGATCACGGCGATCTTCAGTGCCGCGGGGGGCCTGACAAGCGTGATTTGGGTCGACGCGTTCATGTTCCTGGTCGCGATGGTCGGCTCGATCGGCGCGGCGGTCGTGGCCCTGAGGGACAGCCATGTCGGCGGCCTTTCCGGACTCTTTTCCAACCCGGCCGTCCAGAAGCGAATGGAGTTCTTACCCGGGTTCCATTGGAACGGAAAGGTGCCGGTCTTTGACTGGAGCGCCGGCGAGGCGCGGACGGCCCTCTTTACGACGCTCATCATTCCCCTCGTCGTCGAATGGTGGAGCGTCTGGTATCCCGGGGCCGAGCCGGGCGGCGGAGGCTACGTCGTCCAGCGGATGCTCGCCGCCAAGAGTGACCGACACGCCACGGGTGCCACCCTGTTTTTCAACGTCTGTCATTACGCGCTGCGACCATGGCCCTGGATTATTGTCGGTCTCTCCTCACTCATCATTTATCCAACGCTCGAATCACTTCGGGCTGCGTGTCCCAACGTCGACCCGAAGGTGATCACCGACGACATTTCCTACCCGGCGATGCTCCTTTTGCTGCCGGCCGGCATGAAGGGCCTGGTGGTCGCTTCACTGATTGCCGCGTATATGTCGACGATTGCGACGCACTTGAATTGGGGGTCTTCGTACGTCGTATTCGACGTTTGGAAACGATTCGTGCGCGCGGGCGCCACGGACCGGGAATTGGTACTCGTCGGGCGGATCTCGACGGCTTCGCTCATGATTCTTGCCGCGACCGCCGCCCGATATCTCGAAAGCACCGTTCAGGGATTCGAGATTCTGCTGCAAATCGGCGCGGGGACGGGGCTGCTGTTCATCCTGCGGTGGTTCTGGTGGAGGATCAATCCCTATAGCGAAATCGTGGCGATGTGCGTCTCCTTCGCCATGGCCGTTTGGACCGAGATTTTCTTTCCCAAATCGGCATCCATTTGGATCATGAACCATCTGGGCGTGACCGAGGACGGCATCGCCGGCGTCAAACTGATCCTCGGCGTCGGGATCACCACCATCGCCTGGGTGCTGACGACCCTTGTCACGCCTCCCGACGACGAAGAGAAACTCCGCTCTTTCTATAACAAAGTCAAACCGGGAGGAATCGGCTGGCGACGCGTCGTCGAGCGGGCTCGCGTCAGCGGCGTGCCGATGGCGTCCGCGCCGACGCACGTCCCGTTGGCGATTACCTGCATCGTTGCCGGTTGCATTTCGATTTACGGCGCCTGTTCGCAACGGGCTATTTTCTCTACGACAACTTCGCAATTGGAACCGTCCTGGCGGTCATCTCGCTTGGTGCGGCTCTCGTGCTCTGGAAAAGCTGGATGCGGATCAGTGCCGACTGAGTGTTACGTGAGAAGCTCGATATGAGTTCGTCAATCAAGGCTCAAAGACTCGCGATTAACGGCGGCAAACCGTACCGCACGTGTCCCTTTCCAAGCTGGCCGTTCCACAACGACGAGGAAGTGAAAGCCGTCGCCGACGTGGCGGCCTCGGGCAAGTGGTGGCGCTGCGCCTCTAGCGATGCCGAGCTGCAAAAACCCGAACCGGGCTCGCTCGAAGGGCGCAGCCGCGTCGACGTCTTCGAAGAGCGGTTCGCGAAAGCCCACCGGGCGAAATACGCCGTCGCCGTCACGAGCGGGTCGGCGGCGCTCGAAATCGCCGTGCGGGCGGCCGGCATAAAACCGGGGGATGAGGTCATCACCACTCCTTACACGTTCATCGCCACGTCGATGTGCATCATGAACGCCTTCGCCGTGCCGGTTTATACCGACATCGATCCGGCCACCTACAACATGGACGCCAGCCAGATCGAAGGGCTGATCACCGAGCGGACCAAAGCCATTTTGCCCGTGCACTTTTCCGGCAATCTGTGCGACATGGAAGTGATCGTCGCCCTCGCCCGCAAGCACAAGCTGGTCGTGATTGAAGACGCCGCTCATGCCCACGGTGTCGAGTACCGCGGCGAACAGTTCGCCGGGACTTTTGGCGAGATGGGCTGCTTCAGCTTTCAAGAATCGAAAAATCTGCCGACCGGCGAAGGGGGCATGCTGCTCACGAACGACAAACGTCTCTTCGATCTGGCCTTTTCGCTGCATCACATCGGCCGCCTGCCGGGCGAGGCCTGGTACAAGCATTTTCACCAGGCCTGGAACTATCGGATGAGCGAGTTGACGGCGGCGATCGGCATCGTGCAGCTCGGCCGGCTCTTCGAGCAAAATGCCCGTCGCATGGAAAACTACGAGTGCCTCACGATCGGCCTGTCGAAACTACCGGGCCTCCGCGCGTGTCAAAGCCTTCCCGGCATCACCAGGCATTCCCACCACCTCGTGATGCTCCGCTACGATGCGGCTCAACTGGGAGGAAGACACCGCGACGAATTTGTCGCCGCACTCGCCGCCGAAGGCATTCCGGCCCTTTCGGGTTACGCGTTTCCCAATTACGCGAACCCGTTCATGACGAGCACAGAGACGCGCGAGCGCTACCGAGCGGCTGGAATCGAGCTGCCCGATTATCGCCTCTATGCCGAGCGCTGCCCGATTGCCGAACGCGCCTGTCGCGAGGAGGCCATTTGGCTCGAGCACCGGCTGCTATTGGGAAGCCGGCAGGACATCGACGATATCGTTGGCGGATTTACAAAGGTCGCGGAGGCCTTTCGGGGCTGATCGACTGAGCGGATTTTCGGAAACATGTCGCGTCGTGAAACTCTGAGTTTCTTGGACCAAGGTGTATTGATGCGTTGGGCTTGCTGGTCGTGTGTGGTTTCTCTTGTCTCGTTATTTCTCCTCTCGAACGAAACGAGCGCAGCGGAACCGCCCGTCAATGTGATCGTCTACAAAGAGGCTGGACGGTTTGGCGGTTGGCCCGCCAACCATGGGATCTGGGCCTGGGGCAACGAAATCGTGCTCGGGCATCGCGTCGCCACGTTCAAGGTGAACAAGAAGGGACACGCCGTCGACAGCAAGCAGCCGCAATATGATTACCAGGCCCGCAGCCTCGACGGCGGCCTGCACTGGCAAACCGAGCAGCCGGCGGCGCTCGCTCGAATAAAGGAGGGTGGACCGGTGCCCCGGCAACTCACGACGCCGATCGACTTCACGCAGCCGGACTTTGCCTTCATGTGCCGCTACTCGAAGAACGATCCGGCCTCGCGGTTTTATTTTTCGTATGACCGGGCGAAAACGTGGAACGGCCCGTTTCGGCTACCGACCTTCGGTCAGCCGCGCGTAATGGCACGCACTGATTGCCTGGTGAGCAGTCCGCATGAGGCGACGCTCATTCTGACTGCGGCGAAGCATGACGGTGAAGAGGGCCGCATCTTCGTGGCCCGCACGACGGACGGCGGTCTCAACTGGCGTTTCGTTTCTTGGATCGGCCCTGAGCCGACCGGCTTTTCCATCATGCCGTCGAGCGTACGGCTCTCGAAGTCGACGATCTTGACAACGATCCGTCGCGAGGAAGGGGAAACGCATTGGATTGATGCGTACCTGTCGAGCGACAACGGCAACTCATGGACATTTTTAAATAAGCCGGTCCCCGATACGGGCGGATCGGTGGGCAATCCGCCGCATCTCATCCGGTTGCACGATGGCCGGCTCGCCATTACATACGGGTTCCGCTCACCGCCGCACGGCCTTCGTGCGCGTTTGAGTTCGGATCAGGGGCGGACCTGGAGCCGAGAGATCGTCCTGCGCAAGGATGGCGGTTGCTGGGATCTCGGATATCCACGTTCGGTGGAGCGGCCCGACGGCCGGATCGTCACGGCCTACTACTTCAACGACAATCCGAACACCGAGCGCTACATCGCCGCCACCATCTGGTCGCCTGAAGTCCCCGGCGAATGAGGGAGTTGGACTTCCATACCTTTCATTTTCCTGATCCACCCGCGACGCGGCGGTCCCATTTTGACGACTTCGTGAAGCGCCGCTCACCTGCTGCGGGTACCGATTGTGGCGTAATGACAATTCGAATGAAACGCGCTGCCTGTGGAGCCTCTGGAATGAAGCGATTGCTTGCCACGACGACTTTCGGTCTCTGCTTGTTGTTTTGCGCGTTGGATTGTCTTCCGGGTTCCGCGGTCGAGGCGGCCGTCACCGGTTCCCTCTTGTCAAAACTTACCGGTAAGCCGCCGGCAATTTCTGTCGGCGGCAAATCGGCAGACGAGATCAAGGCAAAAATCAAATCGGGAAAACTCAAGCGGGTTCGTCCGCCCAAGGCGTTGCCCGAGGGAGTCAAGGAAACAAACGACGTCGAGTACGGAAAAGGTGGCGATAAGTCGCTGCTGCTCGACCTTTTTCAGCCGAGTGAAAACCGGCAGCCGGTCCCCGGTTTGATCTTTGTTCACGGCGGCTCCTGGAGTCACGGCAGTCGCAAAATCTATCACTATTACTGTGAGCACTTTGCCAAGGAGGGATATGTCGCGGCGACGATCGAATATCGCTTGAGCGGCGAGGCTCCCTTTCCGGCCGCGATTCAAGACGTGAAATGCGCGATCCGCTGGATGCGGGCCAACTCGAAAAAACTCGGCGTCGACCCGAACATGATCGGATTGGTCGGCGGATCGGCAGGGGGACATCTCGTCCTCTTGGCTGCCTACGCCAACAACGACGATCCCGAGATCGAAGGAACCGGTGGATACGGCGGCACCAGCAGCCGTGTGCAAGCGGTGGTCGACCTTTATGGCCCCCCGCAACTCAAAGGCCGGAGGACTTCCTCGGTCGTCAAATTCCTCGGAGGCAAGACTTCCGACGAGGCGCCGGAACTTTACGCGAAGGCGTCCCCCATGACCTACCTCACAAAGGATGCCCCGCCGACGTTGATTCTGCATGGCACGGTCGACGAGCTGGTTCCAATCGCACAGTCCGATCAACTGGCCGCTCGGCTGAGCAAGCTCGGCGTCCCCTATCTCTACGACCGCCAAGAAGGCTGGCACCACGGCATGGACGCGGTCGCCGAAGTAAATGTCCGTTGCGTCTGGTTCATGGACCAATTCCTGGCGCAAGTTCTGCCCCTGCCGAGATCGGACGCGGGCCGCTGACTTCTCGTCAAACGTTCCCCTTTTGGGCTACTTCCGTGGCCGCTACGAGCCGCGTGCGCTCGCGTCAACGGGCGGCCGGAGCCCGCGATTGACTGAAGGGGACGCGGCCGTCGAGGTAACGCCAGTTCTTGATGAAGGAGATCAGGTCGGCCATCTGCTGCCGATCGATATTCTTCTCGAGTCCGACCGGCATTAGCGAGACGCCGTTGGAGTGAAGCTCCTCGATCTGGTCTCTGAGCAAGCTGACGGTCTTGTTCTCCGGCTGGCGAAGAGTCACCGACGTGGTCGTCTCCGTGGCGAGAATGCCGGTGTAGACTTTCCCCTCCTTGGTCACCGCCGTATAGCTGAAATAATTGTTATCGATCTTGCGATTCGGATCGAGAATGTCGACGAGGATCTGCGCCGGCGTCATCGTGCGCGAATCGCCGATGTCGGGAGCGACGCTGACGCCGAGGTCTCCGATCCGATGGCAGGCCGTGCAGTTCTTGGCGAAGACCTCCCGGCCCCTCTTCGCGTCCGAGACGAGCGTCAACGACGCCTGGTATTCCGCGATGACTTTGCGACGATCAGCCGGTATGGCGGCCGCCAAGAGGGCTTGGGCCCGTTTTCGCACATCGGCGTCCCGATGGTGAACGAGCGCCATCGCGCGGGATGGATCGAGTTCGGCGACCGAAATCCGACGAGCTGCCAGTTCCTCCAGGAGTTGCCGGGTTCGCCCCGTCTCCGAGAGTAGCACGTCGAGAATCGCGCGGCGAACGGGGGGCATTTCCGCCCCAAAGTTCTCCAGCACGGTGCGTCCGATCGACGGATCGGAAAAACTGGCTAAAGCTGCCAGCGCGGCGAGTCGGACCGACTGATCGGGCTCGCTCGTGGCGAGTCGAGTCAGGACGGCTGGCACCTTCGATGGATCGGACGTGAACCTCAGGACCTCTATGGCGTCGCGACGTTGGGCCGGGCGATCTGGCCGTTCGGCAACCTCGGTCGCTATCGCCTTTAATCGTAAGAGTCGCTCTTTGGAAATACCGATCGACTTTGGATCAACGGAGCCGCCACGCCGACGCACGCCGCGAACAAGACCGTTGAAGCCGGAGAGCAGCAGTGCTCGTTCGTGCCGATCGGGCCGTTCGCGTGCGGTGGATTCAATCAAACGTTCGAGCGAGCGAAACCCATCCCTCGCGGCCGACGGCCCCGGAGTCGCGCCTGCGACCTCCGCCAATTCGCCTACCAAGGTCGCATCAACGTCCTGAGGCGGCATCGTATGCGGATCGAGTGTGTGGATCACTTGCGAAAAAACAGCCGCGCCCTGCCGACCGAGGCTTGTCGCAGCCGCCCGGCGGGCCCATTCGTCCGCACGGTCCTGGATCGCCACTCGTGCCAGGGCCGTCGCCGCCGACGGTTCGCCGATCACGTCGCCCAAGGCCAAGGCGACCTCAAAACGGACGCGTGCGTTTGGTTCGTTTTCGGCGAGCTGGAACAGTCTCTTGCGGATTTCCTCATCATTGGCCAGCCATCGTCTTCCGAGCCGCACGGCACAGGTTCTCACGCCCGCTTCGCGATCGGCCATTGCTCGGAGAACAACACCGCGTGAGAGCTCGCTCAATCCGTCGAGCACATAGAGCGCCAGGGCTCGCCCCGGACCGCGCGTCGCGCCTGAGGCAACGCGTTCGAGCGCTCCGCGGGTCGATTTGTCCTGGCGTTCATAAAGCAGGCGGGCGGCCGTTTCGCGCTGCCAGCTGTTGGGGTGATCGAGAAGTGTGACCAGCTCGGAAGTCAACGCGGCATTTATTGGAGAACGCTTGTGCCGGGAACCCTCTCGGCGAAAGCTCGCCGGCACGATCCGGTAAATGCGACCGCGATCGTCGCCGTACCGTTCATCCGGGCGATGCTTCAACTCGTCGGGAACCCATTCCGGATGCTCGATGACGGCTCGATACATGTCGACGACGTAGAGCGCCCCGTCGGGGCCGTTGGCAAGATTGACCGGCCGAAACCATTCATCGCGGCTGGCCAGAAAGTCGACTCCGGCGTCGGCCGTCCGCGAACGAAAGGTCGCCCCGTCGGGTTCGAGCGCGTCGCGATGGACGAGGTTGGCCGTCGGTTCACAGGTAAAGCTGTTTCCGTAGTAGGCGTTGCCCAGCAGATCGCCGCGGTAGATGGTTACACCGCAGGCCGCCGTAAATTGGCCCGCATGCAGGTTCGAGGTCGTCCACGCACGGGTCAGTGGATAAACGTGTGAATCATTTCCCGCAGGCGCAACGTCTTGCATTACCGAAGGGACGGCGGCCCACGGCGTCCGCGCAAGATCGGCGTCACTGAGCACGACGTGCTGGCACGGATTGCGATTGCTGCAGACGAAGCGATTGCCGAAATCGTCGAACGTTGTGCCGAATTGACCGATGCCCGAAACCGCGGCGCAGGTCCCTTGCAGCGGATCAAATGAAAAATCCCGTCCGCTGATCGAAACAGGCCTGGCCGCCGCACTCCACTTCGGATTGCGGTCGATGACGTTGCCGCCACGTAGCCCGTTGGCGATGTAGACTCGGTTGTCGAGAGCAAACGTCGGATGGTTCGCCCGTAATTGCGGGTTCTGCTCCGAAAAGCCGGTAAACCACGTCTCCTCGACGTCAGCCTTGCCGTCCCCGTCGGTATCCTTCATCCACACGACGCGGCCGGAGAGCGTGACGATCACGCCGCCGCGCCACGGCTGGATGCCGGTGGCAAACAACAGGTGATCGCGAAAGTCGTGCGCTGTTTCATAGAATCCGTCGCCATCGCGGTCCTCAAGCAGGCGAATGCGCGAGAGAGGAGGTTTTCCCGGCTTGGGGCCGTTCGGATAGTCGCCCATCTCGACGACCCACATTCGTCCTTTCTCGTCGAAGGCGATCGCCACCGGATCAAGCACTTGCGGCTCCGCTGCCGCTAATTCGATTTTGAGCCGCGGATCGGCGAGCTCAAACAGCGACAGAGACTCCTGGGCCGACACGGGACTCTTGACAGCCGGCAGGAGACGATGAGGAACGTTCGCCGGCGTGGCGGCCCTTGTGCTGCCGACGAACACCAGCAGCACGACGATCGCGACGGGCGCAGCGGTCAACGGCGTCGATCGCTGACGTGTACGGAGGGCTTCCCGAACGAAAACATCGGTCGCAGTCATCCGAGACATACCATTCAATGTTTCATTGCGTCCGACGCAGCCGTTCGCAACAGGCGGAGGGCAGATTCCACGAGCATCTCGCCGGAGCCCGGTTGGACCGCCGAGTTCGTGACTTCGTAGCCGCCGCCCACGTAGGCGGCTCGCGTCGGAACGTACATCGTCTCGACCGCATCGGAAAGCTCGACAATCAATGTCGTGCGGAACGGCGAACCTCGCTTGATCGCCAGACCCAGATCGACAAGCACCTCGCCCGGCAGGCAGACGATCGCCACGTCTTTTCCCAGGCAGATCGCGTGGACGTCGACAGGGATGAAGTCACCGACGCCGGCCAGACTGTGCGACAAGCCCCACTTGAGGTACCGCTCAGGGTGACTGTAGGAGGGCCGGTTTCGCAATCCGTCGAGCATCACGGTTTTGTAGGCCGTCACATGCTCGAAGAACTCGACTTTCTGGCCGGCTTTCGCCGCCTTGAGCAGTTGCTCCGAATGCTTCACGTCGGCCGCAGAGATCTCGGGCAGGGGCAGCCTCACCGTCATTCGTTCGACTCGCAACACAGGCTTGTCGATCGGATGCAAGGTCGACAGCCCAGCCTGGATCGTCGCGGCGAGCGAATGGCCAATGAAATCGGTTTTGTTTCGCGTACTGCGATTCGGATCGTTGTGATTGATGTCACCACAAGTGCCGTTGCCGAAGATCGAAACGACGTCGCCACCCAACGATTTCCGCAGGTTCTGCTCGACGTAATACGGGTAATCTCCGCTCCAGTACAGGCCGCCGACCGTATCGAGGTGTAGGGCAAAGTTGCTGAAGAGCCCCAACGGCTTTTGGTCCTTGGCCGAGCGCACGAGGAGCAGCCCGACCTCGGGATCGATCGGACCCGCGGCCCGGACGACGTCGGGATTCTTGAAATTCGCCCAGGTGCGGATGCTGCCGTCGCGCATCAGAAAACGACGATTGAACGAAATGGGCGTCGTCTGCGTCGCCGAGCCGGCCAACAGGGAAACCGGCCCCCCGCCTCGCCTTGTCGATCGCTTCGACGATGCGATTAATCAGCCTTTCGGAATACCGCGGCTTGTTCCCCTCGGCCTTTCCGTCCAGGTATTCGTACAGATCCTTGCCGTAATCGGGTGCCGTGTGCGAGTGCGTCGCGCTCACCACGATATCCGCCGCGGGGATTCCGGTCTTTTGAGCGGCCCGGCGGCGGACCTCGGCCGTCAGGTCGGTGCTGATGCCCGTCAGATCACAGACGACAATCGCCGCCTGGTCCTTGTCGCCGACAAACACGATGGCCTTGGCCTTGAGCGGATCGTGCGTGCCGGCCGCCAAGCGTTCGTAATAATAGCCGGCCATCGGGAAGCCGGTCGGCGGCGTGATGTCGGCCTCCGCGACTCCGACCCGAGTTTCCGCTTGAGCAGCGAGCGGAGATGCGACGCAGAGAAGCGAACCGATCAGACAAACGGCGTGGAATCGTCGACAGGTGTGCACAGGGATGCTCCATCGAGGTAGCTGCGGGCGCGGGCGGCATTCATCTTTTGCATCCTGACGACCTCGCGTCAATCGAGTCCGCGCCGCAAGTCGATGGCTCAAATCCGACCGACGGCTGCGTTGCCTTACGCACGACTCATGCGTGAGACAAACCGATCAATTCCCTCGACTGCCGCGTGCCAGTTCTCCTCTTCCGTCACTCCTGACTTTTTTCGAGGCTTCAGGCTGTGGTCGCCGTCCTTCATCCAGACGATTCGCACGGTCGAGGCCAGCTTGTATGCGGAGACCTCTTCCCGGTCGCCGAACGGATCGCGCTCACCCTGCACGATCAGCGTGGGCGTTTTGATGTGTTGCAGATGGGCGATGCGGAGCTGGTTGGGCTTGCCGGTGGGATGAAAGGGATAGCCCAGGCAGACGAGCCCGGTTACAGCCGCTTCGTCACCAATCAGGCTCGCGATGCGGCCACCCATTGATTTGCCGCCGATGACAAGGTGATTGTCACCCAACTTCGCCACAACTTTCAGCCAGGTCTCGCGGAGCACCGGTTCGCGGTTCGGCGGCCGTTTCGTCCCGTGCTGCCGGCGGTCGGCCATGTACGGAAATTCAAATCGCGCCACCCGAAAGCCTCGAGCCGCCAGGCCCAGAGCGAAGGCGTTCATAAACGGCGTGTCCATTGGGGCACCGGCGCCGTGAGCCAAGGCGATCGTCCGATCGGCTCCCTTGGGACCGACCATGAGGATTTTGGGAGCCGCCGTGTTCATCGCTTCGCCGGATGGGGAAAAGCCGATGCCATTCGACAGGAGGATGGAGAGATTTGTGACTTCGCGGGGCTGCTCATTTCGCCGACGTGCGGCTTACGTCTGCGCGGGGCATGAAATTCATTTTGGCCAGCCACTCCAACGATTTCTCCTGCCACGCGTCCCACATCGGTCCCTTGTAGCCGTTGAGCCCGTGTCCGCCAGAGGGCAGTTCGAGGAATTCCGACGCAATATTGTGGTCCAGGAGCGCTTGGTGGAAGGCCCGACTGTTGTCCGGCGGGACCACGGTGTCGTTCAGCGCATGAGCCAGAAATGTGGGGGGCGTCCGCGACGTGACCTGCTTTTCATTCGAGAAAAGCCGCACCAACTCGGGCGGAGGCGCCGATCCCAGCAGGTTCGCCTGCGAGCCCTTGTGAGTCGTTGTCTCCCCCATCTTGATGACCGGGTAAATCAGAATCGCAAAATCGGGGCGGCAGCTGACACGGTCGATCGGGTCGGCGGCCGACAGATTCCCGTCGTCAAAATGCGTCGCCGCCGTCGATGCCAGGTGTCCGCCGGCCGAAAAGCCCATGACGCCGATACGGGCCGGATCGAGGTTCCATTCTCGGGAATTGGCACGAACCATCCGGATGGCGCGCTGGGCGTCAAGCAGCGGAACATAGGGCCGCCCGGCGGGAAGCCGATAGTCGAGGACCACGCCCGTGATGCCGTGGCGATTGAGCCAACGGGCAATGCCGTGCCCTTCGGGCTCCATCATCTTCACGTGATAACCGCCGCCGGGGCAGATAACGACTGCCGCCCCGTTCGCGACGCGCGGTCGATGCACGGTGATCCAGGCCTCTTCCTTGGCGAACTTGCCGCCGCCAATCGGCACATGGTGATTCCACAGGGCCAGTCGATCCTCCGCCGAGGTCTCCGAGCGGTGCTTGGGTTCGCCCGCCACACAGACCATCGATGAAAACAGAACACCGGCAAACAAGAGGCGGCTCATGGATGACTCCCGGCGATTTCCAGAGAAACGTGAAGCGAGGACGGAGCGGCAATCGTGTCGGACCGCTGTAGTTTGCCGCTCGCGGAATCCTTTCTCAACGCACCGTCGCCGTTCGTGATGACATTCGCGAAAATTCTACGTGCCGGGCGATTGGCGCGAACTCTGTGAGCCGCGGCAGCATCTCATTCGAATACGGTCTGCGTTGACGCGTTTGCCGGTATCAGGAAAACATTTTCATGAATTCGCGGTGTCAAAATTCGGTCGGCGAGTTCAATTCAGCGGCTTTCTCCGCAGGGTGCGAATTTGCGCCGAGTGGTTATACCCCCTCATCTCCACCGTATCAGTGACACGGGTCTACGGAGCATCGCTCCGATCGTAGGCCCGGTGTCACAGCGGCATCGGGCCTTGTTGTTTGCGCTCGATCACTGCTGTCACGGCGCGTGGGAAAGCTGGGGAATCCGCCTGGTCCGGAACCAGGAGATCGTCGGTTCGAATCCGACCGCGCCGACTGCGAAACTCGGAAGTCATCCGGCTGGATGAGGAGCCTGTCCTGAAAACAGGTGTCCGCCACAGGCGGATTGTGGGTTCGAGTCCCACGGCTTCCGCTTGGCAAAATAAGCCCACGGACGGCCGTCCGTGGGCTGTGAAAAAAAGACGCTGGAGCCAGACGGCACGGCAATCGCCTGCAAAGCGGTTTTGAGTGGGTTCGACTCCCACCGGCGTCTCTTTCAGGCATGGTTCGTTGGTGGCGTCCGTCCAGCGGCGCGGGGGGTTCCCGATAGCTACTCGTCGTGGCATCGTGGATTTGCTTTCCGTGTTCCGGACATGGTGTCTAAACGGTCGCGACCAATTCCGGTTAGCTCAGTGGGAAGAGCACCAGACTGATGAATCTGGCAGTCGCGGGTTCGAATCCCGTACCGACCTCCAAGCAGTCGCTTGTGAAGACAGCGGAGGTCATCGACCTTCGCTGCGGCGCTGGCGGAGGGAGTTCGTTTGTTTGATCAGCTCGAGGGCCGTTTTGGATTCCGGCCGAGGCACGCGAAAGCGTCGCCTCAACACGGACGTTCAAAGCGTATTTCCGGAGGCAGCACGTCAGGATGCCCTGTAGGGCGCGGATTCCGCCGTAACGCTCGTTCGGCAACGGCGCGTGGACGAAGTGGCCGATGGGTTCGGAGGCTCGCCTTCCGAACGAACGCCATTTCCGAAAGGCGTCGACGCCGATCGAGCCTGCGGCTCAAGCATCCTCCGCATTTTTGCGTGTGATCAGCGAACGATTCTCCCTCTCACGGCGTCTCTATTTATCTGGTTCAAGAGCCGCGCACGAAGTCAGCGGCTGTTCGGTTCTATTTGTGTTTTGGGAGGGCGGCGTTCCGACTGAGCCAATCTCTGCGAAAGGCGGACGGCTCGAGGGAAACCTCGCCCCCCTGAAAAAGCCTCCCGGAAGGAGGGCAGCATGTTCTTGATCAAGCGTTACAAGATTCGCAGCTACGAGATGGGGCTGTACTTCCGCGACCGCGAGTTCCGCGGCATCCTCGAGAAGGGTACGCACTGGTTCATCGACCCGCTCGGCAAGGTGGCGGTTGACGTTGTCTCGCGCCGCGACACGTGGCTCGTGCACGAGAAGCTCGACCTGATCGTGAAGTCGCGGACGCTCGGGGACCGAGCCGTGGTCCTGGACCTCAAGGACTACGAGCGGGCCCTCGTCTGGATCGACAACCGGTTCACCCATGTCCTGGCCGGCGGACAGTACGCCTACTGGACGGGCCAGAAGAAGGTCGACGTCGAGGTTCTCGACGCGCGGAAGGTGCGCTTCGAGCACGACCAGTTCAAGGTGATCGTGCGCTCGGCGACGGGACAGCGGCTCTTGGACGTGTGCACGGTCAAGCGCGATTGCGCCGGCGTGCTGTTCATCGATGGCCGCTTTGTCGACATGCTGGCTCCGGGCGAGTACGCCTTCTGGAAGGGCCCTGCCGAGGCTCTTGTCGTTGAAGTCGACCTGCGCGAAACGATGGTCGACGTCGGCGGTCAGGAGATCATGACGGCCGACAAGGTCACGCTGCGGCTCAATGCCGTGGTGACCTACAAGATCGTCAATCCGCGGCAGGCCGTCAGCCAGACGGACGATCTCCGTCAGGCGCTCTATCGCGAAACGCAGCTCGTGCTGCGGAGCGTGATCGGCGCTCGCGAGCTCGACGCCTTCCTCACGGACAAGGACGCCGTGGCGAAGGAAATCGAGGAGAGCGTGCGGCGTCGGGCGGGTGAATTGGGTCTGGAGATCGCATCGGTTGGTATCCGCGACGTGATCCTGCCGGGCGATATGAAGGACCTGATGAACAAGGTGACGGAGGCCAAGAAGGCCGCCGAGGCCAACTTGATCGTCCGTCGCGAGGAAACGGCCGCCATCCGCAGCCAGGCCAACACGGCCAAGCTGCTTCAGGACAACCCGACGCTCATGCGACTGCGTGAGTTGGAAGTCCTGGAGAAGATCGCCGTCAACGGCAAGCTGAATGTCGTTGTCGGCGAGAAGGGCCTCTCGGAGCGGATCGTGAACCTGTTGTGAGGCGGTTTGCGGCAGAGCCGCTGTGCCGTTTCTTGATTCCCGGTCTCATCTCGACCGGGCCGCGGCTTCAGCAACCGCGGTCCGGTGCCGGGTCAACCGCCAAATCGCGGGCGGCACGATGCTCACCTACCTGGGACAAAAAGTCGCGCCCTCTCAACGCCGCAGGTCTTTGCCAGTAATCCGTCACTCCTCGACCGCAATCCGAACGGTGCCATTTCGTGTCAGGTCGGTGCATTTTCTTGAGGTCCGCAAAGCGTTTCAAGCACGCGCCTGTGCAGCCGGGCCGACCGCAGCGGTTTCGCCGCGATGGGCACAAAGCACGTGAACTGCTCGGCAAACGGGGCTTCGCGGAACAGTCGCCATGTCGCGGCATCGACCCGCACTCGTTTACCGCGCGGAAAGACGCGATTCTCTTCGTTAACCTGCGCCAGTGGGCCGCGATAGAGCACGAAGTATTCGGTGCCGCCGTCGTTCGATTCCGCGGACTTCTCGTCGAACGGTTTAACGCCAATCAAACGCATCTCGCGGAGTTCGACGCCGCCCGCTTGAAAACAGTGGATGTCGCCGAGCCGTTCGTAAAAAAGTCCCGTGAAGCCGCCTGCGACCAGTTCGTCGAGTGCCGCCGTCGCGACCGGAACGTGCCGCACCATGGCCGCCGGTCCCGGCAGGGCTGGAACGCCGGGGAATGGACGGTCCGAGACGAGCCCGCGCACGACGATTCTCCCACCGGGTCGCAAGACGCGAAAAGCTTCGGCGATGAAGTGGTGTCGCGCGACGTCGGCCAGGTCAGCGTTAAACGTCCCTTCCAGCCGAACTTCGTCGACCCTCCCGTCGGCGAACAGAATCTCCTGCGGAAGCGGCGCGTAGAGCATGTGCTCCCACACAACCGGCTCGTGTCCGTCGTCGACGCGAGGGACGCCTCCTCCTTCTGCGCCGCCGAAGCCCGCGTGATCAAGATCCTCTTCGAGCGTGTAAATCTCCCACAGGTTCTTGTCGGCGTCGAGGACCCAGAACTTGGTTTGCCGGGCGTAACAGCATTCGACGCCTTCCTCACGCTCGGTGCGAATGCCGGCCATTTCGAGACGGTGTTGCACGGCGACCAGTTTTTCGGAGCTGGCAACCCGGAAGCCGACGTGATTGAGTGCGCCGCCGGCCGCCCGGGGACTCGGATGGAGCGACAAAATCAAGGGCGGGTCGTCGACCTCGAACTTCGCGTGGTCGGTGAAATGCTTCGCCGGCTCGACTCCGAAAAGGATCCGATAGAACGCGACCGCCCGGTCGATATCAGCCACGTTGAGGCCGAAATGGAATTTCCGTGTCTCCGTGCGAACCGATGGCAGTGTCGTGTCGATACTCATGACTTCATCCTGACGGATTGTTTCCACGGGCTATTTACGAGCCGCAGCCGCAAGCATCGGAACCGGGGTCGCCAATGAACAGGAATTGAGACGCGCTCGGCCCCGCGGCGAGTCGATCCCACGTCCGCTCGGTGACGGCCGTTTTTTCCCCGCGAAAACGTCTGGCCTTCGTCGACAGCGGCGGAGAACGGTCCTTTGTAGACGACGGTTCGCGTGGCTGCGTCATTTGCCGAGCGAACGGGCTTCCGCGCCTCGAGCTTAATTTCACGCATTTCGGCAAAACCGTCGCGAAAGACGGCCGCTTCCGCGAGTTTTGTCACGCAGACGGCTTCAAAGCCTGCTTTTGGCAATTCGCCGAGCGTCTCTTCTTCGCTCGGCACCCGCTGGACGATTCCCGCCACTCCCGGCAGTTGGGGAAGTGTTGCGAGCGTCCGGTCACCAACGAGGCCGTGAACCGACAGCTTTCCACCGGGCCGCAGCACGCGGAGCGCTTCGTTGAGTAAATGCGCCCGCTCGTCGCTGGTGAGCTCATCGTTGAACGTTCCCACAAGTCGCACCTCATCAACCGTCTCGCTCTCGTGCGGGATCCGTTCGGCAAGCGGCATCAGGATGCGATGTTCCCACAGCACGGGCTGAGCGTGCCCAGCTTCGGCCGCGGCCGGAGAAACGGACGAGGGCGCGACGCCGTCGAAGGCCTGCCGCACGGTTTCGGGATCGACGTCTTCATAAACGACGTAGATCTCCCAGAAGTTGCGGTCCGGGTCGGCGACCCACACCTTGTCCTGCCGCGCGTAACCGCAAACCGTCCCCTCCTGGCACGAGGTGTCGAGCCCGGCCGCTGCGAGACGCGAGGCCGCTGCTTGCACCTCTTCCCGACTGCCGACCGGCAGCCCAAAAATGCTCAACGTCCCACCGGATGCGGGTGGGTTGGGGACGAGCGAAAAAACGAGCGGCGGCTGCGCCAGCTCGAACTTGGCGTAATCGGGATAGTGTTTCGCGGGCGGGACATCGAACAAGATCTGGTAAAAGGCGATCGACCGTTCGAGGTCCGACACGTTGAGCGCGAAGTGAAATTTCGTCGCGACGACCGGTTGCGCCGCCGAGGGGGCGATCGATGCCGACGGACTGCCGCAGCAGGTCGGAATCTCCACCACCGGCAAGTGACCGCCAACCGCGCTCGACATGGCTCGTTACTCCTCGACTAGGTCTCCTGGACGGCGGCCGCGATCTGCGGCACCGTCGCGTCCGGAGCAAGTCCCGCATCCGTCAGCGTACGGATCCGCGGCAGCGGCACAAGGACGGAGGCCACTGTTAACACCCCCGTCACGCAGGCGCACGCAGGCGAGCGCGTAGAAAATCGGGGAGTAGGCGCCAACTTTTGCCTGGCACTCGGCCAGAAGGTCGGGCCCGGCGGCCGAGGCGAGCACCGAGATCAACTGGGCCGCCCCCTGAATCCGCCCCAGGTGGGCACGGCCGAAAAGGTGACTCCAGGCGGCAAAGAAGATCACCATCACCAGGCCGCCCGTCAGTCCCATCGCCGAGGCATAGAGCCAAAGCCCCGTGTTACCGCGAAGCGAGGGGAGCGCGGCCAGCGACGCCGTCAAGGTCGCCATCCCGAGGCCCAGCAGGATGCCCAGTCGCTCGCGGCGCACCACAGCACCACCGACCAGG
The DNA here is from genome assembly GCA_963833105.1 of uncultured Planctomycetaceae bacterium. Classification (GTDB taxonomy): domain Bacteria; phylum Planctomycetota; class Planctomycetia; order Planctomycetales; family Planctomycetaceae; genus DASPSM01. The sequence goes on along the minus strand of CAWHWU010000013.1, from coordinate 112,711 downwards.
TTCGAAACGAGCCCGGTCGCGGTCAGGATGGCCATCACTTGCACGGCCGCCTCGGGCTTGAATCCGCGCTCCGCCAGGACCGACTGGTTGAACAGCGTCACGCCCGACCAGACGAGATTGAAAACCGCCGTCCCGAGCGCAAAGACCCAAAACGCGGGCGTGCGGAGCGCTTGCCCCAACGTGAAATCGACAAAATGCGTCGCCGAGTCCATCTCGGGCGTCGGCGGCGCGTTGAGCGTCTGGCCCAATTCTTCGGGTGTATTCCGCTGCAAGAGCCAGCTCACCGGCACGACGATGAGCAGGACCCAACCCAGCGTCGCCCACGCGCCGCGCCAACCGTCATCGCGGACGGCCGCGCCCATCCACAAAATGCTCCCCACAAATCCGACCGTCAACAGGAGTGAATAAACGCCCATCGCGATGCCGAGCCGGCGGCGAAACCATTTGCCAACGGCGGCAATACTCACGACCGAGAGCGCGCTTTGGCCCAGGCCGCGGACCAAAAGCAGGGCGATGAATAGCCCCAGCGGACCGGTGACCCGTGTCATCCCGAGGACGGAAACGGCGAGCGTCAGGACGACTCCGGTCAGCACCGCCCGCACGCCGAAGCGATCGAGCAGAAAGCCGACCGGAATGCAAAAGGCCGCCCCAAGCAGCGACGTCGCCAGGTTGATCCGCGCAAAGAGGGTGTGCGCAATCCTCAAATCAGCGATCAACGGCTCCGTGATGAGACCCAGGCCGTGGGAACGGCCGGGCAGCGTGGCCGTCATCGCCAAAGCGGCGACCGCCACGATGATCCAGCCGTAGTAAATGGGAAACCGAGACCGCGAAGCGGCTTCAAGGGCGGGAGAGGTAGCGTGAGTTTCCGTCATGGTCGCACGGTGACAGTCGTACGGTCGGCGCGGCAGGATTCAAAGTCGGTGGGCGACGGCTAGGCAAAATACGTGTCGTGCTTGCCGAATTCGGCGTACTTGCACTTGAGCCAGGTCCGAAATTCGTTGTAGTGGGCCTCGCGCTGGTCCCCGCCGTCCGAACGCGAAATGTAACTCAGATAAAGTTGCCGCCTCCACATTTGCGAGCGGTTGGGGGCCGAACGGTGGGGGGTCATGCAGCCGAAGATCGCGATATCACCCGGCGAGAGGACCAGCTTCACCCCCTGCGACTCGTCGATCGTCGAGAGGGGCAACTCGTGGTAATTGCCGTCGTTCGGAGACAGGTACCCCGACTGGTGATAGCCGGGAAAGACTTCGGTGCAGCCATTCTCTTCATCGGCGGCGTCGATCGGAACAAGGACGGTGACGAAACTCTTGGGAAAGCTCTCCCAGGCGATGTAATCCTGGTGCAAGCCGTACCCGGTCGCCCCGGGTGGCTTGTAGATGAGTTTGTCTTTAAAAAGAAACGCATCCTCGCCGAATAAATCGCCGACAGCGGCGAGGATGCGCGCGTCATGGGCCAACCGATCCATCACCAGGCTCAAGTCGATGACGGGATCGAATGTATCGAAACGGCACTCGCCGCTCTCATAGTGGTTTTGCCAGCGGCAGCGGAGGTTTTTGGTGTCGATCAGATTGCGCCGCGAGAAGAGTCGCCCCGCTTCAACGTCGGCTTCCGCAATTTCGGTGGCCGAAAGCAATCCGCGAACGATGACAAACCCGTCCGCCGCATACCGCTCCACGTCGACGCTCGAAGTCAGCATGGCGAGAACTCCTGACTCGGGCTCCAAGGATTGCGCGAAAACCTTCGAAGTCACAATCCTCTTAAAGTTGTCTGACTGTTTGAACGATCGTAGCGGCACGTCTGCGGGCTGGCAAGGATCCGCGATCGTCGACAAATCTCGGTGGCACGGTCTGACGAGCCGCCGCCTTTACACCGGTGGTCCTTCCAGTGGCGCGTCGTGTTGTTCGATGACCACCGGCCTAACGCAGGCGGCTCGTGAACACGCAGCTCGTCGAAAAGCTCAGCGTGCCAGTTTCAGCTGTTCCTTCGCCGCCGACACCAGATGTTCCGGCTCGAAGCCGTATTTCTTCTGCAGCTCTTTGAGCGGGGCCGAGGCTCCGAACGTTTTCATCCCGATCACGCGGCCCGTCGGACCGACATAGCGGTCCCAACCGAGGGTTGAGCCCTGCTCGATGGCGATGCGGGCCTTGATGGCGAGCGGAAACACACTTTCCCGGTAAGCGTCACTCTGGTCCTCGAAGAGATCCCACGACGGCATCGACACGACCCGAGAGCGGATCCCTTCGGCCGCAAGCTGTTCGTGGGCCTGCACGGCCAGAATCACTTCACTCCCCGTGGCGATCAGGATCACCTGCGGATTGCCTCCCGGCGGATCGGCCAGCACATAAGCCCCTTTCGCCACGCCGGAGGCCGCCGCATATTTGGTTCGATCGAGTGTCGGCAACGGTTGCCGCGAGAGTGCGAGGACGGCCGGCTGATGCTTCAGTTGCACCACGCAGCGGTAGGCTTCGACCACTTCGTTGGCGTCGCCGGGGCGGAGCGTCACCAGACCGGGGACCGCGCGGAGCGAAATCAATTGTTCGACCGGTTGGTGCGTTGGGCCGTCTTCTCCGTCCCCCATAGCGTCGTGCGTGAAGATGAATAGGCAAGGCAGCTCCATCAAAGCGGCCAACCGCATTGCCGGGCGAGCGTAATCGCTGAAAATGAAAAACGTCGCTCCGAACGAACGCAACTTCGAGAGGGACATTCCATTCACGACCGCCGCCATGGCGTGCTCGCGGATGCCAAAATGGAAATTTCTTCCCCCGAAATGGCCCGGCTCGAAATCGCCCGCCCCGTCGAACTTGAGCGTTGTCTTGTTCGATGTACCGAGATCGGCCGAACCTCCCAGGAACCACGGGATGTTCTGCGCCAGGACGTTGAGCACCTTGCCCGACGCTTCACGTCCGGCGATCCCTTTCGCGTCCGCCGGGAACTGCGGCAGGTTGCGATCCCAGCCGGCCGGCAACTCGCGCCGCTGCATCTGGTCGATTTCGGTGGCCAGCTCGGGATACTTGGCCCGGTAGGCGGCAAACAGTTCCGTCCATCGGTTTCGCGCGGCGCGCGCCACGTGCCCCGATTCCCGCCGCAAAATGCTCGCGGACGCCGTCCGGAACGAGGAACTTCGCATCCTCCGGCCAACCGTAGGCCTTTTTGGTCAGCCGGACCTCCTCCTCGCCCAACGGCTCGCCGTGGGCCTCGGCCGTGTCTTGTCGGTGCGGGGACCCATAGCCGATGTGGCTGTCGAGGATGATGATCGTCGGCCGCCCGGTTGTTTGGCGAAAGACGTCGAGCGCATGCTCGATCCGATCGAGGTCGTTGGCGTCCCCGACCCGCAGCACGTTCCAGTCGTAACTCATAAATCGGCCGGCCACGTCTTCCGTGAAGGCAAGCCGCGTATTCCCCTCGATCGTGATATGGTTGTTGTCGTAGATCCAACAGAGGTTATCGAGACCAAGATGACCGGCGAGCGAGGCCGCTTCCGAAGAGATCCTTCCATCAGGCAGCCGTCGCCGCAGACGGAAAAGATGTGGTAGTCGAAGATGTCGAAGCCTGGGCGGTTGTATCGCTGGGCCAGCCATTTTTGTGCGATGGCCATGCCGACGCTGGTCGCCACTCCCTGACCGAGCGGGCCGGTTGTCGTTTCGACTCCCGAGACCCAGTGATATTCCGGATGTCCGGGCGCTTTGCTGTTGAGCTGGCGAAAGTGCTTGATGTCGTCGAGCGTGACGGAAGGATGGCCGACCAGTTCGTAGTCGGAGTTCACCGCCTGCGTTTCGGTGAGATAGAGCACCGACCACAACAGCATCGACGCGTGCCCGTTGGAGAGGACGAACCGGTCGCGATCAGGCCAAATCGGATCCTTGGGATCGAAGGCCATCACGCGGTTCCACAGCGTATACACGAGCGGCGCCAGGGCCATCGGCGTGCCGGGATGCCCCGAGGCGGCCTGCTGCACGGCATCGATGGAGAGCGTGCGGATCGTGTTGATCGACAACTGATCCAATTGTTCGTTGGTCATGGACCACTTCCTCGGATTTACGGTTGGAGGCGTGCAGCTTCCAGCGAAGCCACCTTGCCCAGGCGGCGAAGGTGCCGCTCGGCCTGACTGTACTCGGCGGCCAGGAATGTCTGGACGAGGTCCCAGGCGACCTCGGGCCCCACGGTCCGGCCCCCCACGCAGAGGATATTCATGTGATCGTCTTCGACCCCTTGCCGGGCCGAAAAATGGTCGTGGATGAGCGCGGCACGGACCCCGGGAATCTTGTTCGCGCAGACGGACGCACCGACACCGCTGCCGCAAACCGCCACCCCACGCTCGACCTTCCCCGCGACGACCGCCTGTGCCATGGGGACGACGAAATCGGGATAGTCGTCTCCCGCGTTCAATTGCAGAGCACCGAAATCAATCACTTCGTGCCCCGCGTCGCGGAGCCGGTCGGCCAACTCCGCCTTCAGGCTGAACCCGCCGTGATCGGTCGCGACGCCCACACGCATGGTTTGGCTTTCTGCTTCAATTCACAGACGGAAACTACGAAGGCTGAGAGCAGATTCTGCCATCGCTGCGATGCGGTGACAACGATCGGAGGTCGGTCGGAGGATTTGCGCTGCTTTGCACAGTCTTCGCCGAGTTCAAAAGGAGCGCGACGAAGGCGCGAGACCGCACTTCGCCGCGGAATCCAAGGGAGCGATCCCAACACGCAAAAGGTAGCGGGTTGGATGAAAGGGGGCTCCGAGGAGGATTCTCGATCACTCCGCGAATTGGCCACCAATGCGGAATCCAACGCCCTGGCGAAGGAGAGCTAGGAGGCCGATGCCGTTGAAGTTTTCGCTGTGGAAATCGACGAATATCCAGCAGGGCAGAACACCGGCAAACTCGTCGTCAGACTGCCTGACGATTCAGTGGCTCGGCAACGCGTTTTTTTCGTGTGCCGCAAGCTTGTGGAACGCTAACGGGAAATCGTGTCTGGACGAACAAGGCATGGAAGGTTAGAATTGCATGCGATTGAGACTCAGTCTCATTTAAGCCTAAAGAGGTTTGGGGTCTGTAAAACCGACCATGGCTTCCTGATTCAGGTTTTGACCGCATGGCCATCGCCGACATCATCGCTGCCGATCGTGTGGTTTGTCGCTGCCTGGGAATCACGGAATCGGAAATTCGCAGTGCCCTGATGGAGGGCACTGCCGAATGCCTCCGCACAATCATGCGCGAGACGGGCGCGGGAACCGGCTGCACGTGCTGCCATCGCGCGATTAGAGACCTGCTGGACCGAGAGCGTTTGCACGAACAGTTGAGCTCTCAGTGCGACGGCTCTGCGTCTTCGCCGACCTGCGTGACCAGATAGTTCTCGAGTCCCATCTTCTCGATGAGATCCAACTGCGACTCGAGCCAGTCGACGTGCTCTTCTGATTCGACCAGAATCTTCTCCAAGAGTTCACGGCTGCCGCCGTCGATTTCCCGGAGGCACAGCGCAATGGCGTCGTTGTACGTGCGGACCCCCTTTGTCTCCAGCTCGAGATCGTTCTTGAGCTGCTCGGGGATGTTCGTGCCAACTCGAATGACGTCATAGCGGGCAATTTCGGGCGTGCCTTCGAGAAAAATGATCCGATCGATCAACAGCTCGGCATGTTTCATTTCGCCGAGTGATTCATGGTAATGCTTGGCGGCCAGGCGATTCAGTCCCCAATTGCGACACATCTTGGATTGGCAGAAGTATTGATTGATGGCCGTGAGCTCGATCGTCAGGCCTGCGTTGAGCACATCGATCACGGTCTGCTTACCCTGCATTTTGGACTCTCCCTTCCGACGCCTTGCGACGCCGGAATCTGACGAGCGTAGAAAACATGGCGGTGGATTCCTTCATTGAAGACCTCGTGAGTTGGACCCAGCGCCGAGTCACGATTGCCGCCGAGAAGGGCACATGGTAGCCCAGATGACGTTCTGCTACCACTGGCCAGAATCCCGGCGCCTATCGCTAGCCGATCGCGCTCACGGATTCCAAGAAGAACGTCCCGTTCTCCAAAGTCGACAGCGTCATGGCCGCAAAATCCAACGCCGCCAGGACCACCACGAGGGTGGCTTGCCGGCGAAGTCAGCTCCGCTGAAGTCTGTGACGCCGAGCGGGCCCGCGCCGCCTCACGGGTGCCGGCCTCGCTCCCCTTCACGAGTTCCTCGAAGGCGTTGGCAACGGGTCCGGGAAGATCCTCGTTGTAGCGGTACCCACCTTCCTGGCAGGCGACTTCGACGGGGATCTCAAAGATGTAGTCGACGCTGTGCTTTATCTTGGATTGAGTCCGTTGTTGCGAGCGTAAGTCTTTGTAGACCTCGGCAAAACACGCCGGAAGCTGCCCGTCCGATTCGAGGTGCATCACGTCCCCCCGTCCTGCCTCGTGGAAAATGCACCAGAGACGTCGGCCGCCGCGCCAGCATGCGGCGTAGCTACACATCGTGTGCTCTTCGACGAAGCACACGATCGTCTCGCCGAGTCCAGAGAGCCGGCGGGCCACGACATCCTGGGTGGCCAGCTTGAGCCGGTCGCGCACCGAGACGATGACGTACGAACCATCGGGCAGGGTCGCTCCATTGAGGTCCGAATCGGGAACTTCCGACAACGTCCCCGTCCCGCGGAGCCCGAGCAGATCCTGCACCGGATCCTTGCCGCAGCCTTTAATCACCGCCCAAGAAAGACAGACGCCCATGGCCCGCAGTCGTCGGCTTCTCGGTCTTCAATCGTTAACCGGATTGGAACCAGAAATCGCACGCCACAGTACCGGCCTCGACTCGAAGCGGCAAGCATTTTCCGGCGGCGCGTCGCCGACCTTTCGATTTCGAGCGCCGATCACGCCCTGCGGAAAGCCGCCCCTCGCACGGGAACGTCTCAAACGCACCCGCGGCCAAAGATTGCGGTGAGCCGGGCTGCTTGTCGTCCGCCTGGATAGCCGCCGGTTAAAAGTCGTCGATTTCCCGCATTTTCAGCAAGCGACTTGCCCGCAAGATTATATTTCCGTAATCTTCAGGAGCGTTTTTCTGAGTCCGTTTTTCGAGGTTCGGGAGATTAATGGAATGGACCAGCACCCCGAGCGGACACCGCACGATTCCGGAAAGAGCGAGCACCAGTCGACCGCGATTCCTTCCGGCGGACCGTCGGAAGTCGACGCGGCCGATCTCGAAAACGCCAAACGGTTTGACGCGGCTCGGGGCGGCTCGCGGTCGGCAATGGGGGAGCTGTTTGAGACGTGCCGCAATTACCTGTTGCTCGTGGCGAATATCTCCGTGGCGGATGATTTGCGGGCTCGCGTGGCGGCCAGCGATCTGGTTCAGGAAACGTTTCTCGAAGCGGGCGAGATTTTCGAACGGTTTACCGGCAGCTCCACCGAGGAGTTGCTGCGATGGTTGACGCGAATTCTGGAGAACAAGCTCGGAAATGCGGTCAAACGGCATCTGCGGGCGGCGAAGCGTGATGCGTCGCGTGAAGTGCAATTGAGCGGCGACACGTGCCTGTTGGACGGCTTCAGGGACGAGTTGTGCCGCCCTCCCAGCGACGTTCTGGCCAACCATGAGGAAGGGGCTCGCATCCATGCAGTCGTTTTGCAATTGCCTCTCGACTACCGCCGAGTGATCGATTTGCGGGTCAACCAGGCACTTTCTTATGCGCAAGTCGGCCGGGCCATGAATCGGACGGGAGATGCCGCTCGCAAGCTGTTCGTTCGGGCCATCGACGACCTGCGATCTCGGATGAGAGCCGATGATCAAGCGGCCAGCCAAAAATGACGACGATCCGGATTCGCCGGATCTTTCGGAGCTGTTCTGTTCGCTCGTGCTGGAAATCGACGACGCGGTTTCACAGGGCGCGTCGGCCGATTTGCACGAGGCTTCGCTGGCGGGACTGAGCTCTGAGGAAGCCGATCGCCTTCGCGAGGCGCGCCGCTGCCTGGAACTGCTTTACAACTCACGCCGGGAAAATCGGCCCGGCGAGAAGGGCTTGAAGAGCACGCTGCTCTTTGACGTCGACAATCCGCCCCTGGCTCCCGGCGCGGAATGCGCCGAGAGTAATCGGCCGGCAGTTCCGATCTCGCTCGAGATTGACGCGGGGGCGGATCGAAAACGGCTGGGCCGTTTTGAAGTCGTCCGCGAACTTGGGCGGGGGGGACAGGGAATTGTCTTTTTGGCGCGCGATCCGCGACTCAATCGTCTCGTCGCGCTCAAGGTTCCACGGCCTGAATTCCTCATGTCCGCCGTCATGCGGCGACGGTTCGTGATGGAGGGGCACGCGGCCGCGATCCTCACGCACCCCAATGTCGTCACCGTGCTCGAGGCGGGACAGATTGGTCCGGTTTGCTACCTTGCCCAGGCCTATGTGGCCGGTCCGACGCTGGCCGATTGGCAGAAACAGCAAGCCCGGCCGATTTCCCCATGCAGAGCGGCGTCGATCATGGCCCAGTTGGCCGACGGGGTCGAGTACGCCCATGCGCGGCGTCCTGCACCGCGACCTGAAACCATCGAACGTGCTCTTGGACGGAGTGCCCTCGGCCGACAACGATAGGCCGGCCCCTCCCGCCGTGGAAGGGGAATTGCCCTTCGTTCCCCGCATCACCGATTTCGGCGTGGCGCGGATGCTGGAAACGGAAGGCCAGGAGACGGTGACGGGAACGATTCTGGGAACGGCGGCGTACATGTCCCCCGAACAGGCGGGGGACGCTTCCGGGAGATGGACGGCGCCACCGACGTTTACAGCTTAGGGGCGATTCTGTACGAGCTTTTGACCGGGGTGCCCGTGTTTCAAGGCGACACGGTCCTCGACACGCTGCGTCGCGTGATGACCGTCGAACCGATTCCGCCGTGCAAGCTGCGTCCCGATCTCCCACGCGATCTTGAGGCGATTTGCCTCAAATGCCTCGAGAAGGATCCCAAAGCACGCTACCCTTCGGCTTTCGAGCTGGCCACCGACTTGCGACGTTTTCGGTCGCACGAGCCGACGCGAGTGCGGCCCCTCAACGGGGCAGAACGCCTCGCTCGTTGGTGCCGGCGCAAGCCCGCGCTGGCGGGGCTGACGGGATTGCTGGCAACGGCACTTTTCGCTTTGCTCGCGCATATCCTATGGAGCCACGGCCGCCTCCAACAACTTGTGATCGAGTCCAATGAAGGTCGCCAGCGAGCCGAATATCACGAAAGGCTGGCCGACCAGAACAAGGAGTGGGCCCTCAGGCACGAACGGGCGGCCGAGACCATGGCTTACGCCGCCGATCTGCGGCTCGTGGCCGAATCGTGGGAAACCTCGTGCGCTCCGGCCATCACCGGCCTGCTCCAGGCCCACGTCCCGAGTGCAGGAAGCCCCGATCTGCGGGGCTTCGAGTGGTGGTTCTATCACAACCTTTTGAATGTCGACACGCCTTCGAAAGAATTGGGCACGCACCAAGGGGGCGTCACAATCGACCGCGGTCAGCCCGAGGGGCGATCTGGCGGCGAGTGGCGGCACGGACGGAATCGTGCGTTTGTGGCACTTAGCCACGGGCGCCGGCCGGCGAATTGCGCGGACATGCGAAAAACCATATCAGCGGTCTCAACTTCAGTCCGGACGGTTCCCGGCTCGCGTCGGCGGGAAACGACCAGACCGTCAGAATCTGGGATGTTCGAAACGCGAAAGCAGCTCGTGTGCCTGCGCGGACATTCCGGCTGGGTGAGCACTGTCACGTTTGTCAGTGACAATGCGACTCTCGCCAGCGGCGGCCAGGACCGGACAGTGATCGTGTGGGATTCCAAAAGCGGTAAGGTGCTCCGACGGCTTTCCGGTCACACCGATACCGTGCGGTCGCTCGCCTTCCAGCGGCGAAACCGCGTCCTCTTCAGCGCGGCCGAGGATGGGACGGTACGCGCTTGGGATCTCGAAACAGGCTCCCGATCGAAGCTCGTGCCGAACGGTCTGCTCGAAAATCCGGGGCGATTCTGGATTCGCTGTCTCGCCCTGGACACCGAGGAAAACACGTTGCTGGGCGTTCCCTTTGCCGATCAACCGGAGATCGTGTGGGACTTGCGGCCCGGGCACACCGGCGAGATCCACCGACAGAAGGTTGCCGGCAACGCCCGTTGCGCGTCGATTCAGGGCGCGGCGAATGATCCACTTGTCGCCTTCGGCTCGGAAGATTCTTACATTCGCGTCAGGCGGTACGGATCGCCCTACGACATGCGCGTGCTGCGGGGACATTCGCAAACGGTCGACACCGTCGCGCTCAGCTCCCGATGGGAGTGCTCTCGTTTCGGGCTCGCAAGACGGCGGTGTGCGGCTGTGGAATCTGCGCCGGTCCGGCCGCGTGGTGCAGAGGCACGAACTCGCGGCACAAGCGTTCACGGTGGCGCTCGACCCAAGCGGCACACGCGTGGCAGTCGCCACGTTCGACGGCGCAACGCAACTGTTCGACTTCAAGACTTTGAATTTGATTCGCCGAACCCGCGCCCGGGGGGACTTCCGAGCGGCATCGCTTTTTCACCAGACTCGGCCACGCTCGCCGTCCTTGCACAACACGAGCCGCTCCGGCTCTATTCCTCGGCGGAACGCCCCTTGGAAATCCCCGTGCCGGACAGGTCCAGCAACGATCGCATTTCATTTTCGCCCAACGGCCGGCTCATCGCGATCGGCGATCCCTTAGCATTAATCGTGGTCGACGTCACCCGCAGGACCGTCGTCGCCCGCCGGCCGCACAAGACTCCGCTCCGGAACATCGCGTTCCTCGATGACTCGACCGTATTGACATCCAGCCTCGGGGGCGACCTGTGCCGTTGGTCGCTGCGGGACAAGCGCGAGCAGACCTGCGTCCCGATGCACGCGGGTGAGCTGCACCAGATTGCGATTTCTCCCGATCATCAGTACGGCGCGGTGCGCGGATTTCATCAGGTGAAAATCTTCAATCCGGCGACGCTCGGCGTCATCGCCTCACTTCCCGACCATGGACAGTGCGGAAGTCTCTGCTTCCTGGCGGGGGGACGCACGCTGCTAATTGGCGACGAGTTGGCGCGACCCTGTCTCTGGCAAACCAGCTCGTGGCACCGCATGGGCCTGCTGGAAACTGACTCGATCTTCGAGGCGGAGGCTTCGTCGGACGGCTATCGGCTTGTCGGCGCGAGAGGTAAGCAGCTCACGGCAATCGACGCGCGGCCGACCGCGGGGGCGGATCGCCTGTCAGGGAAAGATTAAGCATGGCCACCGCACGCCCGTGCTGCCGGGCGATCACTCAAGAGACGACCCCGCGCGATTCGGCGATCCGCGAGGAGAGGAACGAGAGCCAGTTGTGCATGCCATCTCCCCGCTTGGCGGAGACGCTCAGGATGGTCATGCCGGGGCGGACTGTCTGGATGTTCTTTTGAGCCAGCTCCGCGTTGAATTCGGCCGCCGGCGCGAGGTCGGCCTTGGTGATAACGGCGAGATCGGCCGTGTTGAAGATCGTCGGGTATTTGAGAGGTTTGTCCTCTCCCTCGGTGACTGAGAAGAGGACGAGCCGCAGGTTCTCGCCCAGGTCGTAGGTCGCCGGGCAGACGAGGTTGCCGACGTTCTCGATGAAGAGAACGTCGAGATCGGCCAGCGACCAGCCAGCGAGGGCCGTGCGGATCATCTCGGCCTCGAGGTGGCACGTCGTGCCGGTGGTGATCTGCTTTACTGGGACGTCGGCACGGGCCAGGCGCTGGCGCATCGTTGTCGGTGGCCAGGTCTCCGACGAGAGCCGCGACGTGGTAGTCGTTTCGCAAGGCTCCGAGGGTCTTTTCGAGGAACATTGTCTTGCCGGCGCCGGGGCTCGACACCAGGCTCACGACGTAGACGCCCGCCTCTTGAAACGATTGCCGGAGCGCGCGGGCGACGACGTCGTTTTCCTTGAGGATTTTCGTGCGGACCTGCACAAGCCGGGAGGGGGTCGGGCCGACGGTGATCGCTTCTGCGGCAGAGTTCATTCCTGGATCTCCAAGGCCGTGACTTCCAACTCGCGGCCGCTGACGATATCGGCCGACGGCGTGCCGCACCGCGGACAGGCGAGCTCATACACCGAGGGGACGGTCGACTCGGCCTGGCACTGCGGGCAACGAATGACAATCGCCGTCTCTTCGAACACCAGTCGCGAATCGGCGACGCCTGAGCCTTCGCGGGCCAGCTCGTAGGCCGACGTCAGCGCCTCCTTTACCACGCCCGAGAGGGGGCCCAGCTTGACGTGGACACTGAGCACTGGCACGCCTCCCCGGCGGTCCGACTCCTGTTCGGCGATGTCGACGATCCCTAAGGCGATCGAAAGCTCGTGCATCGGTCACATGGAACTGATCTTGATGTAGCGGGCAATATCGGGCCCGATGCTGGCCGCTCCGGCAGCGAGCGTTCCCCCGAGCGTCAGCAGGCCGATCGGCAGTCCGAGCCCCCGCTTCGGGTGGTCGTTGTGCGACAGGGCCGTCTTCACGCTTTCCCGCATTTCGCGATTGGCCAGCACCATCCCGATTCCGACTCCGAGAGCCACTCCCCCCGCGAGGTAGAGCAACTCATGGTTATGTGAGTTTTGAGACATCTTGCGGCTCCTTTGCCAGAACATTTTCGTGAGAGCGCGTTTCGCCATTCCCGCTTGGGGCTGCCTTTGAAAGCACGGCCTGCCCGCCGTCACCGAGCGGCCGCCCGTGAAGAACACCGTGACGAAAATCGTCAACCAGCCGCGTGACCATCTCGACCCCCTCGTCGACGGCGACACGGACGGCATCCGAGAGCCCCAGTCGCCCCTCTTCCCCGCCGAGGTCGCCGGGCTCGCAACCGACGAGAAGCATCCGCCGCCACGAAGCGCCCATCATCCGGGCCATGCCCAGGACCTTGAGCGGATCGAGTGTATGGGCGTCGAAAAGCGTTCCGTTTTGTCCCGCCTCGTCGACGACCGAGAGGTCGGGTTCGATGACGTAGAGCGTGCCGGACGTGCCACCCCGCGGTGTGGCATCGATGAGAATCGTCAGATCGTGTCCGTCGAGCATTGCATATGCGAGATCAAGCCCGCGAATGCCGAAGTCGACGACGCGGACCCCTTCCGGCCAGGTGCGCAGCTCCAGGCGCCGGGCAACCTCGCTTCCGAAGGCATCATCGCCCAGAAAGATGTTGCCGATGCCGGCGATCAGGATGGTCGGGGGAGGAGACATATTCGTTCGATACCTGGGTGCATCAATCGGCCGCGTCACCGTTCCGTGTTACGTTTTCGGATTGATTGTCTGGCAGCGTCATCGGTTCCACCTCCGCGGGAGAAAAAAAGAACCGATGGCCCGGCTGCCGCAAAAGGCCGAGGTCGCGGCCCGGATCGTCGTCGATGACCACGGCCAGGTGGATGTTGTCTTCGTAGTCGCGTTCGATCGCCTCGATTGTGGCCACTTTGCCGGCCAGCGCCATATCAATGATGTCGGCCCCTTGCTTGGGCCACAACCGCACGTGGTCTCCCGGGCGGAGATCACGACCGAAGACCCGGACGCTCTCGACAGGCGTGCGCCCCTCGAGATTCTCCCAGGGGACTTCCAAATTGTTCCAATCGGACTCGGCCATATGGTCTCTCGTGGGGTAAGCTGCCAGCTTGCCCTTGGTTTTGGATCAAGTTTCATGTGCAAGCTTGCAGCTCGCACCACGATTTGCGCAGCTTGCACTACGGCGGAGTGGCGGGTTTAAGGCCGCGGATCGTGCCGTGCAGTTTCAATAGGTGTTCCTCGGGCATCGACTCCGTGCGTTCCAGGATTTCGCGAGCCCGGCGGTCGACGGAGCGCATTTCGAGTTTTTCTTGATCCGTGAGCGTCATCACGCGAAGGGCGAGCATCTCGTCGATTTCGAGGCCGTCGAAAAATGTTCCCTGGCTTTCCGGCGCAATCTGCGGGTGGTCGTAAAGGATGATCGGGGACGAAAGGACCCAATCCCGCTCCCCTTCATTACCCAAGAGGACGGGCCACGTCCCTTCGTTGTGGCACGCCTGGCACGAATCGGCCAGCTCGGGCGGCGGATCGAGCATCGAGACGAACTGCCCGTCACGGACCGTCAGAATCGTGTGGGCCGCAACGAGCGAGTGCGGCAGCGCCTCGTCGCGCGTTGCCTTTGCATCGCAGTTGGTTTGATTCTCGACCGCGACGGTCAATTTCCACAGCCCTTCGTCGAGCCGCGTGGCACGCGCGACGAGTGAGCAAACGATTTCTTGCGAGCGGCGAACGAGCACGCCGGCCGACCGGCCTTCGGCGTCGCGCAAGCTTTCAATGTTTTCGTCTGGATCGTAGTTGGAAGAGAGTTCTCGCTCGCACGTTAGCTCAGAGGCGGACACGTCGAGTATTTCGACCTCGTGTTCGCTCGCTTCCTGCCACGTCTGATAGATCTGACCGTCAACCTTCAGTTCTGGAACGATTTCGTAAGCGGGGCCTTTGGTAGCCGGCCCATCCTCTCGCAGCGGGCGGCCGGCTTCTCGCACGATAATCCGCAGGAAGCGAACACGGATGTCGAACCGCGGGTCGTCACCCTCGACGAGGCACTCGGTCGCCATTTTCCAGGCGTCGTTGCCCTTCTGGGCACGGGCATACGCGGGGGGGAGTAGGACGCCGAAGTTAAACCGCTGCCGGTTCTTCACCGCCGAGGCGCGGTACGGGTACAGGAGATAGCCCTCGTACAGGACCGAGTCGGCGACTTTCTTGGCGAGTTCGAGGTTCATCAGGTGGTCCGGATCGGTGCCGCGCCAATGGTTGCGCCGGCCTCGATGTGCGTCGCCTCTGCGACCGGTCCAGGCGGGCCGGACATCGCGACCAGCTCTTCGACTGTCTGCTCGAACGTCGGGATTCCGCGCCGCCGCTTGTATTCGTGCAAGCGATCGAAGGCTTCCCGCTCAAGACACAGCCAGGCGCGGTTTGGATAATAGAGGTCCATCATCTCTTTCCAGACGCTCACCGGGAGGCGATAGCGGGCCTCCTTCGTCCAGGAGATCCGCGTCGCGCTCAGGGCTCCTTCCTCGCCGGCAAAGAACACCGTGCCGCTGAAGAGGAGATTGAGGGGCACTTCCCCCTGGTCCAGGCCGTCGAAGTACTTCGTCGCGGCGACGTTGAAATCGAACGTGCAGGGAACCAGGAGGTCGGCAACGATTTCGCCGTCAAACGGCGGCACCATGGCGCTCGCGTGGGTCCAAAGCATCGCACGGAGCGTCTGCGTCCAGCGAGCGGGCTCGCCGAAGAGGTCAAGCAGGCGCCCCTTCTCTTCCGGCGTGTACCGGCGGCGCGTCGATTCGATCTGGATCTGGCAGGACAACAGGATGTTCTGGATGTGTTCGGCTGGATCGGCGTTCGTGATCCGCAGTTTAAAGGCGAGCGTGGGGGCGGCCGCAAAGGGGATCGGGGCGGCCCCTTCGACGGAAAAATTCAGGTCGGGCATTGCTTGGGACCTTGCTCGAGCCGCTCACGGCGCGTTGTCGATCGGGCTCGCAGATCGACGAAAAATCCGTCGATCTCGTCCCAGACCTTTTTTCCTCCCGACAAGCCGCGCCAATTCGCACGGATCACCCCGACGAGTTTGTAGCACTCATCCAGGGCGCAAGAAAATGCAGCGCCTCCTGCGCGCCGGCCGCCGGATCGCGGTAAGAGGCAGCGGGGCCTTGGTGGCCCAGGCGACCAATCCGATTTACCAGGAGCGCCTCCACGTCGGGCTCCATCGCCTGGAGCACCGCGTTCTGCTCCACGATTTCATTCCACGAATCCAATTCCAACAGCGATTCCATCGCGCCGGCGGGGCTGGGATACAGGGCGACGACCCTACCCCGCGGCGTGCTGGGAAAGAAGAACGCCATATTGATCGGGATCAAGAGGCTATCCCACTGTTCGTCGCTCAACCGAAAATCGGGGAGAAACAGGCTCCGGCGCGGCACCCGGCGGTATTTCTGTTCAGCCCCTTGGTTGGAGAAGAGGAGAGAACACGCGTCGCAAACGCAAATGAGCCGTTGCGGAGCGATCTCGACCAAGTGCTGATGCACATCGGGCAGCGGCTGGCTGCACATTTCGCAGCGGACGACAGGCTTCCGACGCGGCGACAGGTTGCGTAGCGCCGTCAACGAACGGCTGAGCGACGAGAGACCTGTGGCCATTTCCGACATCGGTGCGGCACTTTCGGCAGGAGAGCCGTCTAGGCGCGGTTCATCTCGCGTTTGATCCGCAACGAGCGGCTCGGCGGTGCGCCCCGGCGGATTGCCCTCTCTGTTCATCAAATTGTGCGTACTCAAGTTTGCTCTATCGCGTCTGAATTGTTTCGAGCGGCACGAAGCCCGACGGGGCTCTCGGAGCGACAAGGCCGGCGACGTCCAGGCTGCTGATATCGGGGGCGAATTCGTAGAGGGCTTCCTCGATCGCATTTTTGAGCGTGAGGGTCGACGAAGGACAACCGTGGCAGCTTCCTTCCAGGCGCAACCGCACCTGGCCGTTGTCGATGCCCAGCAATTCGACGTCGCCGCCGTGAGAATGGAGCAAGGGCCGCACCTTGTCGAGGGCATGACCCACGCGCGTGGGTAGGTCGACGGGATGCAGTCCGTGGAGCATCAAGAGCTGCGAGACCATCGCGTCGCGGGCGAAGGAATCGACGACGCTCGCCTCGGCCGAGTCGGGCTTTACGGAGCCAGCTTTCCCGGCGATCGCCAGCATCCGCGCCAACCCTTGGCCGTAGAAGTCCATCAGCAGTTGGACGAGCTCGGCCGCCGTCGCCCGCGAATTGGGATCCGGAAGGGCCTCGATTTCGTGGACCAACTCTTCGATCCGCGCGATCTGCTTCGGTCCGAGACCCTCTTGTGACATTTCGCTCTCCCTGCCGCTCTCATCGAACCGGGACCTGACGCGGCAACCTCAGGTTCCGTGAACACCGAACATCGGCTGGTGCCGCACTTCCAGCGTCTTGCCGGAACCGAGAAACATGTGCACGCCGCAGGGAAGACACGGATCGAAGCTACGGACGGCCCGCATGATATCAATTCCTTTGAACTTATCGGGCCCGTTCTCCTCGAAGATGGGCGTTCCCTGCACGGCATCTTCGTACGGACCCGGAGTGCCGTAGATGTCTCGCGGATTCGCGTTCCACGGCGTCGGCGGATACGGGTGATAATTGGCGATCTTGCCGTCGCGAATCACGACGTGATGCGAGAGCACGCCGCGGACCGCCTCGTGGAAGCCGCAGCCGATCGCCTCGTCGGGGACCTCGAAGGGGGTCCACGTCTTCGTTCGGCCGGCGTGCAGCTCTTTGAGTGCCTGCTCGGCAAAATAGAGTGCGCAGCCCGCGGCGTACGCCTGGAAGAACGTCCGTGCACGGTCGCGTTCGATGGCGTTGCTCCACTTGGGGATCTTCCATTCGAATTCGACTTCCGGCTTCGTCGCCGTCTTGGGCAAGAGAACTTTCACGCTCTGCCCCGTGGCCTTAACGTAGCCGATGTCGACCTTGCCGGCCAGTGCCGTCGCCCACAAGCGGGCGATCGGGCCGCCTCCCGTGTCGAGGGCCAGGTGATCGCCCGTCCGCTTATCGAACCAGCGGGGTGACATAACCCAGGTGTACTTGTCGCTGAAGTCGCGCTTTTGCGGACGCGGAATGGTCGTCTGGTTCCAGGGATGCCGCTGATCGACCGGGTTGCCGAGCGGATCCTGGTCGACGAACTTCTCCTGGTTTTCCCAATCCTCGTAGTACGAGCTGCCCAAGAGAATGCGAATCCCGAGATTGATGTCGACGAGGTTCGTGGTGACGAGCTGGCCATCAACGACGATGCCGGGCGTGACATACATCGCGTTGCCCCACTCGTTCATCGTGCGGTAGTCGTAATCACAGACGTTCGGATCCTGGAACGAGCCCCAGCAACCCAACAGGATTCGCCGGCGGCCGACCTCTTCGTAACCCGGCAACGCCTCGTACCAGAAGTTGAACAGGTCCTCGTGCAGCGGCAGGCATTTCTTCATGAACTCGACGTACCGCATCAGGCGGACGATGTAATCGGTGAAGAGCTGCACGGTGGGAACCGTGCCGACTCCCCCGGGATACAAGGTCGACGGATGGACGTGCCGTCCCTCCATCAGGCAGAACATCTCCCGCGTCATGCGGCTGATTTGCAGCGTCTCGCGGTAAAACTCACCCGTGAACGGATTGAGAGCCCGCATGATGTCGCCGATCGTCTTGTAGCCGTGGAGGCGAGCATTGGGTGCCTCGGTCCGCTCGGCCTTTTGCCAGACGCCGGGGTTCGTTTCTTTCACCATCTGTTCGCAGAAGTCGACTCCGACCAGGTTGTCCTGGAAGATGTTGTGGTCGAACATGTACTCCGCGGCTTCGCCCAGGTTGACGATCCACTCGCCGAGCGCCGGCGGCTTGACGCCGAAGGCCATGTTCTGCGCGTAGCACGCGCAGGTCGCATGGTTGTCGCCGCAAATGCCGCAGATGCGGCTCGTGATAAAGTGCGCATCGCGGGGGTCCTTCCCTTTCATGAAGATGCTGTAGCCGCGAAAGATCGACGACGTGCTGTAGCACTCGACCACTTCCCGTTTGCCGAAGTCGATTTTGGTGAAGATGCCCAGGCTGCCCACGATCCGGGTGATCGGATCCCAACTCATCTCGACCAGGTTGCTCCGCTTGGTGTCCGCTTCGGTGCGGGGAAGTACGGTCGTCGCCATGGTGCTGACTCCCTTAACGTGACCGGACGGTGCGCCGCCCGGCAAATGTGGTTGAGCGATAGTTGGCCGCTTCGTCGTCATGCCGTGAAAGGCCATACAGAAGAAACGCCGGCTGATCTCAATAGGGAGGCGCGTACCCGGTCGTCAGGCGCATCCCCGTATGGCGCCATTTTGGTTCTTTGTTGACCGTGTGATTCGTGATCCGCCGCAACGCCGTGATGGCGCGGCCCACCATTGACGAAGAAAGGGTCGAAAGCCGGGCTCCCGGCGGCTCGTCCATGAAGGGCATGAATTTATCGGGAAAGCCGGGCATCGTGCAGCCGATGCAGATTCCGCCGACGTTCGGACAGCCGCCGATGCCCGCCATCCAGCCGCGCTTCGTCACGTTGCAGTTGACCACCGGCCCCCAGCAACCCAGTTTCACCAGGCACTCGGGCGTGCCGTACTCTT
The DNA here is from genome assembly GCA_963833105.1 of uncultured Planctomycetaceae bacterium. GTDB lineage: Bacteria > Planctomycetota > Planctomycetia > Planctomycetales > Planctomycetaceae > DASPSM01. Next base: position 93,621 of record CAWHWU010000013.1, on the reverse strand, counting down.
CGGCAAACTGCCCTTGCTCGTAATAGCCGCCGCGGTCGCAGCCTTCGTGGACCGTGTGTTCGAATAACCATTTCGGACGCAGTTGATCGTCGAGCTGGATCATTGGAGCCAGCCCGGCCACCTGATAGAGCAGGTAGAGCAGCGTCTCCATGAAGTTGTCAGGCTGGACGGGACAGCCGGGGACGTTGACGATTGGCAGACCGGCTTTCGATTTCCAGTCCCAACCCAGGTAGTCGGCCAATCCCATGCAGCCGGTCGGATTGCCTTGCATCGCGTGGATGCCGCCGTACGTGGCGCAGGTGCCAGCGGCGACGACGGCCAGAGCCTTCGGGGCTAGCCGATCAATCCATTCGGTTGTCTTGATGGGTTGACCGGTTTCAGAGCTGGTTCCCATCGCGGCCCAATAGCCCTCTTGTTTGATCTCCTCATTAGGGACCGAACCTTCGAGGACCAGAACAAACGGGTCGAGTTCACCCCGTTCGGCCATGTACCAGTATTTCATGAAGTCGTCGCCGACCTCGTAGGCGAGGACGGGGTTGTGCAAATGGACTTTGGGAAGCCCGGGAATCGCCCCCATCACGACGTCTTCGACGCTCGGTTGCATGGCGGCGGTGACCGAGACGCTGTCGCCGTCACAGCCCAGGCCAGTGGTCATCCACACGATGTGAATCTCTTTCACATCGGGGGCACGCTTGCCCTGAATCACCTGGGACTTGCCAGACTTCCCATTGCCCTTCGCCATGACTTGTCTCCTAGCAGATTCTTGGTAGCTGTTCTCCTGCAAGCATGGTCACGACCCGGTCGCCGCCAATGACCGAGCGCATGATGACCATTCCCCGATGGTCGTCAACGACTTCCCCGATTACCGCGGCGTTCCGGCCATAGGGATGTTCGCGCATCACAGACACCAATCGATCAACATCATTCGGAGGGACGACGGCAATCAGCTTTCCCTCATTTGCTACGTAGAGAGGGTCCAACCCAAGCATCTCGCATGCCGCGTGCACCTCTCTCTTGAGAGGAAGTGCACGTTCCTCGATCTTCACTCCGACTTTTGAGGCAGTCGCCAGTTCGTTAAGCGCGCTCGAAAGCCCCCCGCGGGTCGGATCTCGCATGCACCGGATTGACGGGCAGGCGTCCAGCATGGCTCGCGTCAAACCATTGAGCGGTGCTGAATCACTCTCCAGGACCGTTTCAAACTCAATCCCTTCGCGAAGCGACATAACGGCAATCCCATGATCGCCGAGGGTCCCCGAAACGATGATGCGGTCTCCCGGTCGCGCGGCGGTGATCGACAATTGCACGTCGTCGGGGACAAGACCAATTCCCGACGTTGTGATAAAGATTTGATCGCCCTTGCCGTGATCGACGACCTTCGTGTCGCCCGTCACGAGTTGCACGTCCGCTTCCTGGCAGGCCTGCCGGATGGAGGCGACGATCCGCCGCAGGTCGTCCATCGGCAAGCCCTCTTCAAGGATAAAGGCGGCCGACAGAAAGAGCGGCGTCGCGCCTCCCACCGCCAAATCGTTCACGGTTCCGTGTACCGCGAGCCGGCCGATGTCCCCTCCGGGAAAGAACAAGGGGCGTACGACGAACGAATCGGTCGTGAATGCCAGGCGGGGCGTCTTGCGGCCGTTCTCACCGTGACGCGCGAGGTGCACCGTCGCCTGATCCTCGAGGCGAGACAAGACGTCGTTGCCCAATTCGGGAAGAAAGATCTGCTGGATCAGGTCGGCCGTAAGTTTGCCGCCGCTGCCGTGGCCCAGGAGCACGTGCTCGTAGGTATTCAAAGGCGTCGGGCACGTCATCCGGTCAAAATCGATCGAGTCTGCCATGGCTGGGTCCCGTCATGCACGGCTCTTCACGCGTGGACGGCGTCCGCCTCACGGAATCGGCCATAGTTGTAGTAAGCGGCACACGCTCCCTCGGAAGAGACCATCGTCGCCCCAAGCGGACGCTCGGGAGTGCAGGTCTTGCCAAAGGCCGGGCAATCGTGCGGTTTGCGCACGCCTTGTAGAATCAGTCCGCTGATGCACGTCTCCGACTCGAGGACCTGCAGCTCCTGGACGGCGAACTTCGATTCTGCGTCATATTGGGCGTATGCCGGGCGAAGCCGATAACCGCTTTGCGGAATCGTGCCGATGCCCCGCCATTTGCGGTCGGTGACTTCAAACACCTCATTGACCAGGTTACGGGCCGCCGGATTGCCTTCGCGGCGGACGGCTCGCGCGTACTGGTTTTCGACGCCACACCGCCCCGCTTCGAGCATACACACGCAGCGGTAGACGCCTTCCAGCAAATCAAGCGGCTCGAAACCGGTCACGACGATCGGAATGCTGAACTTTGCCGCGAGTGGCTCATACTCTTCATAGCCCATCACGGCGCAGACGTGCCCCGCGCCCAAAAAGCCCTGCACGCGATTCGCAGGCGACGACAGGACCGCGGTCATCGCGGGGGGGACCAGGACGTGCGAAACCAGCACCGCAAAGTTATTGATCCCCCGCCGCTTCGCCTGACGGACGGCCATCGCGTTGGCCGGCGCCGTCGTCTCAAACCCCACGGCAAAAAAGACGACTGTGCGATTGGGCGACGCTTCGGCAATTTTGAGACAATCGAGCGGGGAATAAACGATCCGCACGTCGCCGCCGGCCGCCTTCACCGCAAACAGGTCCTTCCGGCTGCCCGGCACGCGAAGCATGTCGCCAAACGAACAAAAGATCACGTCGGGTCGCGAGGCGATGGCGACCGCTTTGTCGACCAGTTCCAGCGGCGTCACACATACCGGGCATCCCGGGCCATGGACCAGTTCCACCTTCGGCGGCAGCAGCTCATCGATCCCATATTTCACGATCGTGTGCGTCTGGCCTCCGCAGACCTCCATGATCGTCCAAGGTCGGGTCGTCACTGTCGCGATGGCCTGTTGCAGTTTCTTGGCCGCCACCGGATCGCGATATTCTTGCTGGTATTTCATACCTCGCTCTCCGTTTGCAGTTCGCCCAGCTCGTTCATCCCTTCCAGGAAGGTGAAGATCTGTTTGGCTTCGGCCTCGTCGACGACTTCGAGGGCAAAACCGACGTGCACAATCACGTACTGGCCCGGCTGCACGTGGGGAGTGTGATCCAGGCAGACGCGTTTGAAAACGCCGCCGAAATCGACTTTGCCCATCAGGATTTCGTGCTCGTGGTAAGTCTCGATGACCTTACCGGGGATCGCGAGGCACATGCGCTTGTTCCTCTTGGAAACTGATACAAGAAGCGGGAGGCTGATCGGAATCGGTCGGACTTACTCCAGGTCCCGAGGCGGCCACCGTGACGGGTTGCGTGCGGGCGTACTCAAGACTGCCGCGATGGCGAGTTGCCCCAGGCACAAGCCCCCGTCATTCGGCGGAACGAGATGATGCTGGTATACGCGAAATCCCGCTTGAAGCAAACTGTGTGCCGCTTCGCGTGCGATCAGGGCGTTCATAAATACGCCGCCGCTCAGAACGACGGCTTCGATTCCGGTTTCCTTGCGGAGGGTGCAACAGGTCTTTTCGATGATGCTCACGATCGTGGAGTGGAACCGCCGCGCGATTCGCCGAGTCTCGACGCCGCGTTGGACGTCCTGCACCACCGCACGAATCACCGGCCGAGTGTCGACGACGGCGGCGCCCTCTCCCGACGGGTCGTGAAACCGTTCGATTTCAAAAGAATACGAGTCTTCGATTCGCGCCTCAGTCGCCAGCCACTCAAGTTGCACGGCGGCTTGCCCCTCGAAACTGACACGGTCGCGGATGCCGACGAGGGAAGCGACGGCGTCGAACAGCCGTCCCGCACTGGACGTTTTCGGAGCATTAAAGCCGCGATCGAGCATCGTTTCGATCGTTCGGCGTGTCGTCGCTGGAATCCGCCCGTCGAGAAGTGAGCGCTCGCAGTCGGCGTCGCACAGATGCGAGAAAGCCATCCGCCACGGCTCGTGAATTGCCTTGTCTCCTCCCGGCATGCGGACGTACCGCAAATGAGCCGCCCGGCGGAAGTGAGTGTAATCGCCCTCCAAGAACTCGCCGCCCCAGATTGCCCCATCGGTGCCGTATCCGGTGCCGTCGAACGAGACACCGATCACTGGTTCGTTCAGGCCGTGTTCGGCCATGCAACTGGCCATGTGGGCGTGGTGATGCTGGACCGGAACGAGCGTCACTCCTTCATTCGCCGCGCGCTCACTGGCGTAGTTGGTCGACGCATAATCGGGATGCAGATCGTGAACAATGACTCGGGGGGTGATTCCGAATAACTGCTGATAGAGCCCGATGTCCCGGACGAACGCCCGGTAGGCGTCCCAGTGATCGAGATCGCCCATGTGATGGCTGAGAAACGCCTGCCGGTCGCGGCCCAGGGCGAAAACTCCCTTGAGTTGGCCTCCCACCGCCAGGATGGGAAACGGACAAGCGAGTGGCAGCTTGATTGGCTCCGGTGCGTAGCCGCGAGAGCGACGAATGGGCGACTCGCTTCCATCGATGATTCGCGTCACCGAATCATCGCAGCGGACGTGAATGGGCCGATTGTTCGTCAGAAACAGATCCGCGATCGAGCCGAGCCGGGTCACCGCCTCGTCATCCAGATAGGAAATCGGTTCGTCCGAGCGGTTGCCACTCGTCATCACCAGCGGCGTACCGCCCACGGCTCGCAGGAGGAGATGATGCAGCGGCGTAGAGGGGAGCATCACTCCGAAATACGGATTGCCGGGCGAGACCGATTCGGCGATTTTTGTTCGACTCGAGTGTGAATCGCCGTTCGCCGTTTCGGCGTACACGGCCTTCTTCCGCAAGAGCACGATCGGGCGTCGGGCGGATTGCAACAGCGATCGTTCCAAAATGCCGATCTCACAGAAGCGTTGGGCGGCCTCGAGGTCTGATACCATAATCGCGAACGGTTTCTCGTCGCGCCCCTTGCGGCGACGCAGCTCGGCGACGGCCCTTTTATCGCCGGCATGACAGACGAGATGAAAGCCGCCGAGCCCTTTGAGAGCACCGATTCTTCCCTGATTGAGCGCCTCGACAAAAGATGCGAGCGGATCGCTCGTCGCAATCCGCTCTCCGTGGCTCGCCTGCAGGGTGAGGTTCGGCCCGCAGTCGGCACAGGCCGTGGGCTGTGCATGAAAGCGGCGGTTGTTCGGATCCTCGTATTCGGCCCGGCAGGCCGCGCACATCACAAAGGAGGCCATCGTGGTGCGATCGCGGTCGTACGGCGATCCGCGAATGATCGTGAGACGCGGACCGCAGTGAGTGCAGTTAAGAAACGGATAGCGGTAGCGCCGGTTTGACGGATCGAACAACTCGGCCAGGCACGCGTCGCACGGGGCGACGTCCGGAGAGATGAAGATCGGGCTCACCGCGTCGGCGTCACTGGGCACGATGCGGAAAGCGACATCGTATGCCGGGGGCCGCGACTGCCACGCCACGTCTTCGATCCGCGACAAAGGGGGAGCCAACGTTTCGAGTTGCGTCAAAAACCGATCAACCGCAGCGGCCTTCCCCTCGACCTCGATCACGACGTGGCCGCTCTGGTTCTTGACGAAACCGACGAGGCCGAGCTCGACCGCCAGACCGTGGACAAAAGGCCGAAAGCCGACCCCCTGCACAATCCCCTGCACGGTGATTGCCCGTCGCTCCATCAGGAAGTCCGTTCGCTGTGCTTGAGTGCGCATGCAAGCCGGTCCGCCATTCTATAGCCGATGCTCGCGCGGCTATTTCCGCGCTTCTCGCAATTCGGCGTAGAGGAATCTCCTACTCCCCGGCCCCATTCTAGAACGGAACATGTTCGAAAGCAGGGAAGAACCCGCTTTCTGCGCGAATTTGGCGATCCCGTTTGATAAGATGCCGGTCGCTGACGAACACCTTGATTCCTGCTGAGATTGAGAGGACACAGCCATGAAGGTGCAAAAGATCGACATCTGGATGGGCGAGATTCGAGACGAAACGGGAGGGCTGGCTTCGGCAATTGCTCCGTTGGTGGCGGCGGGAGTCGATTTTTCATTCGTCATTGGTACGCGTCGCGCGGAGAAACCGGGCGCAGGGACCGTCTATTTCGGCGGACTGCGGGGAGCCAAGCAATCGAAGGCGGCGGATCTCGCCGGCTTTGTCAAATCGCAGGACGCGCACGGTCTGCGCGTCGTCGCGCGCGATCAGCCACGGCTCGTGCACCGGTTGACGAGCGAATTGGCGGCGGCCGGCATCAATCTCCGCAGCGTTTCGGCTTCGGTGATCAAGTCGCGCTGTGTGATGATCTTTGCCTTCGACGCGGAAGCCGATCGCGACAAGGCGGCCGAGCTGTTGGACAAGTAGCTCCGCCAGAGTGTGGGCCCGAGAGACGGCCAATCTCACGCAAGACGATGCCGATCAAAACGTGCCGCCCAACTGGCCGACGTTGAATTTCGTCAGGCTTCGAGCGCCTCGATGACTTCTTTGCTCGTCGCGGTCCAACCGACGATCGCCGCCTTGCGCGCGGACCATTTCCAGCGTGGCCTGCTTGAAGTGCGGGAAAATAGCTTTCGGTCGCGTCTTCAACGAGCAGGCATTCGTAGCCGCGGTCGTTGGCCTCGCGCATCGTGGTTTGCACGCAGACCTCGGTCGTGACGCCGGTGATGAACAAGTGCGTGATGCCGCGCTGCGCCAGCCGCTCCTGCAAGTCGGTCGCGTAAAAGGCTCCCTTTCCCGGCTTGGCGATCACCACCTCGCCGTCGAGCGGCTGCAGCGCCGCCACGAAATCGTTGCCGGGCTCGCCGTCGATCAAGAATGCGGCCCATCGGTCCGTGGTCGCCGATCCGCAGCTTCCCGTGACCGCGGGTCCGCTTGGCCGGCGGGCAGTCGGCCAGATCGGGCTGGTGGCACTCCTTGGTGTGAACCACGGTGAGTCCCTGCTTGCGGAACGCGCCGAACAGCGCCTCGACAGCCGGGACGATCGGCGGTCAAACGGTGGACCTCGTTGCCCAATGCGTGCGCCGAAGCCGCCCGGCTCGACGAAGTCTCGCTGCATGTCGATGATCACGAGCGCCAGTGTGCAGCCGGATCGAAGTCGAGCGATAGTCGGATATCGGTTGGGCGGACGCGGTGATAGGCGTGGCCATGAATTGCCGTCATGATCGGACTGATCTCAGTGCCCCGCCATGTGGCGGCCGATCACGTGCCGGTCGGCCTCCTTGCTGGTCGTTTCATGCACGATTCGTCCGTCGGAGATCACCAGGATGCGGTCGGCCAGTTCCAGGATTTCGTCGAATCCTCCGAGACGAGCAGCACGGCGGCGCCGCGGTTGCGGGCCTCCATGATCTGCGAGCGAATCTCCGCCACCGCCGTGAAAGTCGAGCCCGAAACACGGATTGGCCGCGATCAGGACTTCCACTCGCTCGCCCAGCTCGCGGGCCAGCACGGCCCGCTGGATGTTGCCGCCCGAAAGGTGGCCGATCTTGGCCGCGGGCGAAGGCGGGCGGATGCGATAGCGCCCGATCAAATCGACGGCCCGGTGCTGCATGGCCCGTCGCTTGACGAATTTGCGCAGCCGCGTCAGCGGCGGCCGGTCGAAGATGCGGAACGCGAGGTTCTCGGCCACCGTCATGTTGCCGACGCAGGCATTCTGCAGCGGCATTTCGGGCAGCACGTGAAAGCGGTGCCGGCGCATTTCGTGGCGGACGGCGCCGTAGGCCTCGCCGTGCACGATGATTGGCCGCCGCTCGCCTCGCGCTGCCCGGCCAGCACCTGGACCAGCTCGCGCTGGCCGTTGCCCGAGACGCCGGCGATGCCGACGATTTCGTGAGCGCCCAACCGAAAGTGACAGCTCGAGAGCGCCTCGACGCCCGTTTCGTCGTCGGCCGCCAGCTCTTCGATCCCAGACGCGACGTCTTCGCGGCAGTGGCCGTTGACGTCGTTGCGGGCGGCCTGTTCGGGCAGCTCGGCGTGCCCATCATCATCTGGGCCATCTGCTCGGGGTCAGGTCGCGGACGGAGCCTTCGCCCATGAGCTTGCCGTGCCGCAGCACCGTCACTTCGTCGCAGAAGGCCATCACTTCGCGGAACTTGTGCGTGATCATGAGCACGCTCAGTCGTGCCCTCGCTTGCACATGCCGCGGACCATGCCCAGCATTTCGTCGGCCTCGTCGGGCGTGAGCACGGAGGTCGGCTCGTCCAGGATCAGCACCTTGCGGCGGAGATAAAGCTGCTTGAGAATCTCGACTTTCTGCTTCTCGCCGGCCGCCAGGTTGCGGACCAGCGCCCGCGGCTCGACGCGAAACGGCATCGTCTCCATGAAGGCCTCGAGCTTTTCCGTCTCGGCCTTCCAATTGATGACGGCCGGCACGTGCTCGCGGGCCATGACCAGGTTTTCGACGACGGTCATGTTTTCGACGAGCGTGAAGTGCTGGTAGACCATGCCGATGCCGAGCGCATGGGCCTGCCGCGGGTTCTTCAGTTCGACCTCGTGCGTCGCCGACGCGGACCGAGCCGGTGTCGGCCCGGTAGGTCCCCATGATGCATTTGACCAGCGTGCTCTTGCCGGCCCCGTTTTCGCCCAAGCAGCGCGCGAAAGCTGCCGGGCGCGAGCGTCAGCGAGACGTCCGATCAGCGCCTTGACCGCGCCGAACCGCTTGGAAAGTTGCGGACCTCGATGTGCGGCGGGCAGTCGGCGGTTGACCGGTTGCGGAGCATTGGCTCGGCTGCGGCGAGTGACGTCTCGTCGCGATTGAGCGGAACGGTCGTTGTCATGGCAAGACCTCCAAGAGGGCACGGGATGGTGGCGACCGCGCCGAAGACGCCTCCCTGCATGGTGATCATTTTGAGGGCCGCCAGATGATTGCTCGTGATCGGTGGCGCCGCAGCAATCTTCCAGCAGCAGACATTCGAAGCCGCGGTCGTTGGCGTCGCGCATGGTCGTGTGCACGCAGACGTCGGTCGTGATGCCGGTCAGAATCAGGTTCTCGACGCCCAGGCGGTGCAGGATCAAATCGAGGTCGGTGGCGTAGAACGAGCCCTTGCCGGGCTTGTCGATGATCGGCTCGCCTGGGCAGCGGAGCCAGCTCGGGAATGATTTCCCAGCCGGCCTCGCCGCGGACCAGGATCCGGCCGCACGGGCCGGGGTCGCCGATGCCGGCGCCGATCCGCTGCGAGCGCCACCGCTTGTTGGCCGGCAAATCGGTCAGATCGGGGCGATGGCCCTCGCGGGTGTGGATGATCGTGTAATGCCTTGCTCCCGAAACGCCGCCAGCAGACGCGCGCGATCGGCTCGATCGGCGCCGCGGTCAGCGACAGGTCGTAACCCATCGTGTCGACGTAGCCCCCCTTGCCGCAGAAATCGGTCTGCATGTCGATCACGATCAGCGCCGTGTTCCCGGGCCCGCAGATCGCCGTCGTACGGCCAGGGATACGGGTTGGCTTCCACGAAGGTCTTGGTCATGGTTTCGGAAATCATGATCCGCCTGACGATCTAGGTTATTGCGACTTCGACAACTCCGCCGGCGCCCGACCATGGCGCGAAGCCGCGAGCAGGTAACAATCATGATGACAAGCGTCAGGATGTAAGGAGCTGCGTACCATAGGTACGCGCACCGGAGCCGGACACGAGGTTCTGCCCCTGCAGGGCCACGCCCGAGCGAGCCGACGCCGCCGAACAAGAGCGAAGCCCACAGGCACCGGATCGGGATCCCATCGGGCAAAAATCACGAGGGCGACGGCCATCAGCCCCTGGCCGGACGAAATCTGCTCGTTCCACGAGCCGGGATAGTAGAGCGAGAGATAGCTGCCGCCGATTCCCGCCAGCGCCCCGCCGATTGCCGTGGCGATCAATGCGGATTCGCGGTGACCGAGTAGCCCATCGCCGCGGCGGCCTCTTCACTCTCGCCGGCCAGCCGCAGGATCAGTCCCCATCGCGTGTTTTTGAGCACCCAAGCCAGCAACGGCGCCAAGGCGACGCCAACTACAAACAGCGCATTGATCCGCAAAGCGGTCCGCACCTGCTCGACCGACGACCAATAGCCAAGTTCCAGAGCGCGGCAATCGCGGCGCGCTCGGCTGGACGTAGGGCTTGCCGAGATAAAATGCCAGGCCCATGCCAAACAGCATCATCGCGATGCCGACGGCGACATAATTGACGCGCGGCAGGTTGCAGATCAGCGCGTGAATCGCGCCGAGCACGACGCCGACCGCCGCCGCCGCCAATACGCCGACCCACGGCGAGCCGGTTTGTAGCTGATGGCGTAGCCGGTCATCGCCCCCATCACCAGCGTCCCTTCGAGGCCCAGGTTGACGCGTCCCGACTTTTCCGTGATGCATTCGCCCAGGCTGACAAACAGAAACGGCGTTCCAACGCGAATCGCGCCGCCCACGATGGCGAAGAGCAATCCCCAGCGGCCGAGGTCCGTCGCCGAATCCGCGGCGAGCAGCAGGCCGCCCATTCCCAAACCGATGGACGCACTCATGCTGTGACCGCCTCCCGCACTTCGCGGGGCTGAAAGACACGCAAACGGCCGTAAAACGCTTCGGAAAGCAGGATCATCACGAAGATGATTCCCATCAGGACCTGCACCGATGCGTCGGGTACGTGCAGGCGACGCTGCAACATGCCGGAGGAGGCCCTCAGTCCCGCCAAAGAGCACAGCCGCGGGAATAATCCCCAGCGGATGGTGCCTCGCGATGAACGAAACCAGAATTCCGGTAAACCCGTACCCTGCGAGGATCGCGGCATTCGCCTGATGGTGGACGGCGGCCACTTCAACCATGCCCGCCAGCCCGGCCGCCGCTCCGCCGAGGAAGCACGTCACCAAAATCAGCATGCCAACGGGCAAGTCCGGCTGCCTGCGCCGCGCGGATATTGCCGCCGGCCATCCGCGCGGCAAAACCGAATGTCGTGTGATCCATCAGGATCCAAGTCAACACGCAGGCCGCCACGCCGTACGCCAATCCCCAGTGCACGTCCAGGCCGAACATCGAGCCCAGCATGGCGGCTTCAGGAATGGGGTACGTCGAGGGCTTGTTGAGACTCGCCGGATCGCGCAGCGGTCCTTCGACGAGAAAATTGAAAACGATAAATGGCGACAGTAGGCCAACAGCAAACTCGAAATCGTGGCGTTGACGCCGCGCCAATGCCGAAGCGCACCGCAAAGTGCGATTAAGAGGCCGCCGGCGATCATGCCCCCGACGGCCATCCCCAATTGAATTCCCAGTGACGGCAGGTTGTGCAGCACCAGAGCCATTTCGGCGGCGGCCAGCCCTCCCAGCGCCAGCGCCCCTTCGCCGCCAATGACGATCAGGCCCAACCGCGCGGGAAGCGCGGTGCACAAGGCCGCCAGAATCAGGGGGGCCGCCCGCGTCAGCGTGTTCTGCCAAGAAAAGCTCGTGCCGAAGCCGCCGATATACATCCAATAGATGAGCTCGCTCGGCCGCACACGGGCAATCAAAAACATGAACATGCTGAAGAGCACCAGCGAGGCGACGAGTGCCGCCAGGGTGATGGTCAGCGTTTCCAGCATTCCGCGTCCACGCATAAGGTCCCCCCAACTTTGCTGTTGGAGCGCTATTCGCCTTTGACCCCTTCGACGAGGTAGTTCATGCTTTCCAGCTCGATGGCTGTCTGCGCGAGCTCCTTGCCGGCCGGGATCACGACTTTTCCGGTGTTGTCTTTCAACTCACCCTTGAAGATCACGAATGTTCCCGCCACCAACTTCGACTTCACCGCCTCGGCGGCCTGCTTGGCCTTGTCGCTGACGGCCGGCCCGTAAGGCGACGTCTTGACGATCTGTTCCTTCAGACCGCCGCGGAGCAGGTTCGGAATCTTCTTGTGGGCTTTGAACATCTTGATGTAGTCGGTGTAGACCTTCTCCCAGTTCCACTCGGCCCCGGTGAGATAACCCTTGGGTGCAAGTGTCGCCTGGCTGCAGTGGTAGCCGCAGGTGTAGATGCCTCGGCGTTCCGCGTTCTCGACGACGACCTTTGGGCTGTCGACGTGGCAGGTGACGACGTCAACGCCTTGATCGATGAGACTGTTGGTTGCTTCGGCCTCTTTGACCGGCATCGACCAGTCGCCGGTGAAAATGACGGTGCACGTGATCTTCGGATCGACGCTGCGCGCTCCCAGCTCAAAAGCATTGATATTCCGCCGCACTTGCGGGATGGGCTTCGCCGCGACGAAACCGAGCTTTTTCGATTTCGTCGTGTGGCCGGCGACAATGCCGCTGAGGTATTGGCACTCGTCGATGTAGCCGAAGTAACTCCCCACGTTCTTCGGATGCAGTTTCTCGTTCCATAACCCGCCGCAATGCAGGAACATCACGTCGGGGTATTTCTTGGCCATAACGAGCACGTGCGGATCGAAATAGCCGAAGGACGTCGGAAAGATGAGTTTGGCCCCGTCGAGCTGGATCATGCTCTCCATGCTCTTTTGCACGTCGGCCGTCTCGGGGACGCGCTCCTCTTCCATGACCTTAACGCCGTCCATCTTGCGCACGGCCGCGGCTCCGTCGGCGTGGGCCTGGTTGTAGCCGTAATCGTCTTTCGGTCCGACGTAAATGAAGCCGACGGCAATTCCGTCGCCGCTGGCAGGGCTCGTCGACGACGTGTTGCTCGCGGGAGTGCCGCCGCTGGTTGAGGTCGCAGCGGTATTACTGCAGCCGCTGAGTCCAATCGAGACAAGCACGGCCGTTGCGACGGCGCAGATTCTCAGAGGAAGGAGGGGCTGTCTGCAGAGATCCATGAAACGGTCCTTTCAGTAGTTGAATTCGTTGTGTTGTATTGGGTGCGCCGGTCTGTCTAACGTCCGCTGACTCCGTCGACGAGATAATCCATGCTCTCTAACTCAATCGCGTTTTGTGCGTAGGCCTTGCCGGGCGGAATCACGACTTTGCCGGTGTTGTCCTTAAGCGGACCTTTGAAGATCACAAAACTCCCTTCGAGGAATTTCGCCTTGACCGGGTCGGCCGCTTTACGGGCGGACTCGCTCACGGCCGGGCCGTACGGGGAGGTGGTGACGATCCCCTCCTTCAGTCCGCCGCGCACCATGCCCGAGACCCTGTTACCCGCCTTCAGTGCGGCCACATAATCGGTGTAGACCTTGCCCCAGCACCATTCGGCCCCGGTCAAATAGCCTTTCGGGGCCAAGTTCGCCTGGCTGGTGTGGTAACCGCACGAGTAGATCCCGCGCCGTTCCGCATTTTCGATCACGACTTTCGGACTATTGACGTGGCAGGTGATGACATCACTCCCCTCGTCGATCAGGCTGTTCGTCGCATCGGCCTCCTTCACAGGCAGCGACCAGTCGCCGGTAAAGACGACGGTGCAGTTGATTTTCGGGTTGACACTGCGGGCCCCCAAAGTGAAGGCATTGATATTGCGCAGGACTTGCGGGATCGGCTTACCGGCAACGAAACCGAGCTTTTTCGATTTGGTTGTGTAACCGGCGACAACGCCGCTCAGGTATTCGCATTCGTCGATGTAGCCAAAGTAGGTGCCGACGTTTTTCGGGTGCCGTTTTTCGTCGTAGAGTCCGCCGCAGTGCAGAAACGTGACGTCGGGATGTTTTTTCGCCATCACTAAGACGTGTGGATCGTAGTAGCCGAACGAGGTGGCGAAGATGACTTTGGCCCGATCCAGTTCGATCATGCTTTCCATGGTCTTCTGGACGTCGGTCGTGTCGGGGACTCGTTCCTCCTCGAGCACTTTGATCCCGGCCATTTTCTTGACTTCCGCGGCGCCGGCGGCGTGGGCCTGGTTGTAGCCATAGTCGTCGCGCGCACCGATGTAGACGAAGCCGACCGTAAGCGCATCGCCACCGCCGTTTTCACCGACAGACGCATAACCGCTACCGCAGCCCACAAGCGCGAGGGCGATAAGGCCGAGCGCGAGCGGCCCGATGCCCGTCGTGCAACAGGTTCCGCGCTTCGCACTCAGGTTGAGCAGGTCAGCGGTCATTTGTTGGTTTTGGCCCGTTCACAGGGGCTCGCCCAGATTCCTTCTTCAACGGGGAATTGGTTTTTGTGCCGAGGAATTGCGCGACTGGCTGCGGAACGCGATCCATCCGCCCAATTCAGTGATTTCGCGGGCCCTTCGGGCTGCGCATGACTCACACAAGAATCCTTTGACCGATTCGCCGTCCTCAAGCTCAACGGTACCGATCGCCAAGGGGGGGGCGACCGATGCGACAAGCCGCCCGAAACCCTCGAAGGGCAGGTCGTAAATCTCGACCGCGATCGCGCCCCCTTGCTCGTCCGTGGCCAACAAGCCCGGGCGCGGCGGGTCGAGTTCCAAAAACGCGTAGAATCGGTATTTCGGAGCGGTTCGGCAGGCGCGTACGAACCGTGCTCCCAATTTCGTAAGCGAAGCGTGGAAGGGCTGGCCTTGCAAATGCGCGCCCGCGACCGAGACGCGGACAAATCCCTCGGCCGGCGGAGAGACGGATCTGCGGGCACTCCGCGCCGACACGGCCGGTAACCGGTTGCCGGTCGCTCCGAGAGGCAAATCGAGCTGCCGCTGCCAAGACATGCCGATTTCACAGAGCCGCCGCTCGCTTCCCGGCGGACCCAAAAGCGTAATGCCAGTTGGCAAACCGCCAGCGGTGAAGGCCGAGGGGATCGCCAGCGCGCAGAGTCCGACCAAGTTGGCAAAATTCGTGTACGATCCCAACCGCCGGCTCCACAGGATCGAATCCGCTTCGACCTCGGCTCGCTTCGGCAAGGTGGGGATCGTGGGCACGATGAGGACTTCGGCCTGCTCGAAGACTTTCAGGCACGTCTCCCGCAGCGTTTTGAGCCGTTGCTGAGCACGAAAGACGTCGACCGCCTTGTACTGACTCCCGCCGGCGATGATCGATCGCGTGACGGGATACATCTCCTCGCTGTGTGCGCTCATGAAGGCCTCGAGGGCCGCCAATCGCTCGGCCACCCACGGGCCACCGTAAAGCAGTAAACCGGCCTCGCGAAACGGGGCGTAATCGACCGCAATTCGCTTTACACCGCTCTGCTCGAGCCGCTTGAGCGACTGTCGAAAGATTTCGGCTCGCTCCGCGTCTCCGCAAAAATCGAGAGCGGATTCCGCCGGGGCTGCGAATGTGGTCGGTACTGCATCGCCCAATGCCGCGGGCTCGTGCCCCTGCGCCACGGAATAAACGAAGGCGGAATCCTCGGCCGTCAATGTGACGAACGAAATGCAGTCAAGCGACGCGCAGGACGGTACCATGCCGACCGTGCTTAAGAGCCCGGGCGCCGGCTTGAGGCCGACAACATTGTTGGCAGCAGCAGGGACCCGACCGGAGCCCGCCGTGTCGGTCCCCAAGGCAAAGCTCACAAGGCCCGCTGCCACGGCGACTCCCGAACCCGAGCTCGATCCGCCTGAGATGTAGTCAGGATGGAACACATTGCGACACGCCCCATAGGGACTGCGATCGCCGGCGAGGCCGGTGCCGAATTGATCCAGATTCACTTTGCCGATCGCAATGGCACCTGCGTCGAGCAACCTTTGGACAACGGTGGCCGAGCGTTCGGGGATATACGAAAAGGCGGGACAGGCGGCCGTGGTCGGATATCCGGCCAGATCGATCGAATCTTTAATTGCGAAGGGGATCCCAAAGAGCGGAAGCTTTTCGCCGGCTTCCCGCCGCGTTTCGACGGTCCGCGCTTGGGCTAGGACGGCGTCCCGCGGAAGTCGACAGATCCAAACCGCCGGATCGGCGTAGGAGTCGATCCGTTCCAGGACCAGTGACATCACGTCCTGCGGCGAAGCTTCCCGCGACTGATAAACGCGCGCCAAACTCTTGAGATCGAAGCTGGGAATGGCAGACACGGGACGCATCGAAGGGTTTCGCGCTTTGAGGTCGCTTCGATCGTACGAGGGGCGGCGAGCCGTTCCGGCGAGTGCACTCGGTATGCCAAATTGATAAACACACGGTCATGTCCAGCCCACAACTCGGCCCAGCCGAACAGGAGACATATTATAAGACTCATAGCCGCAACAGTTTAGGAGCGATGGCCTGATGTTGTTCGTGAAAGCAAAGCGTGCACAGAAGCCGACGAAGCAAAGGGGCGGGCCCAGAATCTGCGCGAGGGCCAAGCCCATTCGCCTTGAATGCGGGCAGTCGTTGCGTGTCCCAGTTATTCGCGAACCGGGACGCCGCCGGGAGGGGCCGTTGTCGGATGATGAATCAGCTTCCCCAGTCGACCATCACGGACGAGAACCAGAAAACTCGGAACCAGGAGCGGCCGCACGACGAACGTGTCGAGCAGGATTCCAAAAGCCAAAGCGAAACCGAGCTGCGTCATCTCGGCAAGCTGGCCTCCAAGCAACAGAGAGGAAAAGGTCCCCGCCATGATGATCCCGCAACTCGAAATGATGGTTCCCGTGTGAGCCAACGCGTCGCCGATGCCGCGAATCTGGCCGTTCCGCTCCGACTCTTCTCTCACGCGGCTGATAAGGAAGATGTTGTAGTCGATGCCCACGGCGACGAGCACGACAAATAGAAAGAGCGGCACAGTCCAGGTAAGGCCGGGAAACTTGTCCGGATCAAGCGACCAAAAGACAGCGAAGGTCACACCCAGCGAGGCGAGGTAACTGAAAATGACCGTGCCCACGAGATAGAGCGACAAACCGACTCCCAATCGCAGCAACAGCAACACAGCCAACACGACGGCTACGACCAGGCCGTTAATCAGCAGCCGGTCATGATCGGCCACCGCTTTGAGGTCACGGACGCTGGCCGTCGGGCCGACCGGATAGATTTCGGAGTTATTGGCAAGCACGCCCGTCAGTCCCTGGCGGATCGCGTCGTCTAAGCGAGTCAGCACTTCTATGCTCTGACGAGCAAAGGGATCGACCGAGAGCACGATGTCGAGTCGCGTCACCTGCGTCCCGGTCTTCCCTTGCCCCACATAGTGCTGCACGGTTCGTTCGCGAAGTTCGGCCCGCTCTGCGATTCCCTGCGAGGCCTCCGAAGCCAGGATTTGTTCGGCCTGGGGCGTCATTCCGAGAGGGTTGGCCACACTGCGAATGTCCGCAATTTGCAGGCGATCCTTTTGAGAAATGAGCCGCTTCGTCAGCGTGCCGACAAGATCGATCACATCGGGGTCGCTGAAGTCAGCCTGCGGATTTTGAATCAACACGGTCACGGGGCCAGTATCTCCAGCCGGAAAGTGAGTTCGAATGACGTCCGTTCCGATTACGCTCGGCGCTTTTCGCGGGAGATCGGTGATCAGCCCATAGTCGACGCGGTTGTAGCAGACGATGGCACCGACGGCGAAAGGAGCCAAGAGCAAAAACGCAGTAAGCCACATCGTCCCGGGACGCCGGACGATGACGTCTCCGGCCCGTCGCCAGAGTGCATCGAAAACGCCGATTGTCGGCTGTCCCGAGGGAGCCGCCGTGTGCAGTGAACCGCCTGGAGGGGGCCCAGAAGTCATTTCCGGCTGTCGCGGCATCCAGGGCCAAAAGACCCATTTCGAGCCCACTCTCAACAAGGCAGGCGTCAGCGTGAGTGCCGCACAGAGCATTACGAACAGGCTTAACGCGATACTCAAGCCGGCCTGATGCAGTTTGCCGAATGAGGCAAACGCCATCATCCCAATCCCAAGGAATCCCGTGGCCGCGCTGGCGGCAACGGCCGAGCCGACCTTGGAGATTGTGGTCACGGTCGCCTGCGTCCTGTCGGCTCCGGTCGACAATTCCTCCCGGTAGCGAGAGATCAGAAACAAGGTGTAGTCGACGCCGACACCGTACGCCAGAACCATCGTGTAGACATCGATTCCTTCAAAGAGTCCGGTTCCAGTCACGCGCAGCCAGCGTCAGGACGCCCAAAAAAATGTTGAAGCCGACGTACAACGTGATAAGCGGGATGAGCGTCAGCAATGGGGCGCGGTACACGATGACGAGCAAGATGATGATCAGGGCAATCGTCCAAAACGACGTTTGATGCGCACTCCGATCTTTTGCCACGGCCGTGTCGCGCCCCACCACGGCGCTCCCCGTCTCGGCAATATTGAGGGCGTCCGGCACCAGATGCTGCTGGCGCAGACGCTGGACCACCTCGTCGATGCGTCCCACAAGAGGGACGGCGCGGTAGGAGAGAAAATCGGCCTGCAACTCGACTACGACCAAGGTGGCCTTGCCGTCGTGACTGTCGAGGAGCGGACCCATTCCGCGCTCGCCGGCCGTTCGCACGCGGGCCACGATCGGTCGTTCTTGGGCCGGCTTGGACGATTTGGCTGGATTCCTGTCAGTCGGGTTCGTCGTCGGACCTGGTTCTTGCAACGATTCGAGACGAGGCGCGAGCACGTTTTGCACAAATTGACGGTCGGCGGGGCGCAGTTTTTCGCCGTTTCGGTACAGAACGAGAACGACACTGCTTCCGGACCCTGCGCCTGGGAAGGCAGATTGAAGCACCTCCTGACCGCGGCGACTCGCGACATTAGGGGGGAGGAAATCGAACTCGCCAGGTCGAGTCACACTTGCAAGCGCCGGCGCAAACGCCCTCGTCGCCGCCAACAGCAAGACCCACGCGACGAGCCAGACAATCCACCCGCGGGCCACAATGCGTCCGAGTCGCGCGAACATCGCTTTGGTCCTCGCCGCAATTTGCTGGTGCCGTCGGCTCTCATTCCCCTTCCGTGTTGTCGAACCGCGTTTCAATCGCGGTCCGCGCACGATCGAAGTCCTCGGCTCGAACCAGGACACGGATATTCACGATTTCCGCAAAGCCTCCTTGAGTTTGACGCTCAAGTTCGCATTGGATCCCTTCCGCGATCAGTTTGTTCTTGGCGATCTCCGCTTGAGCGTAGTCGGTGCTGACAAAAACCGGCACGATCTTTTTCGGACCGATTTCCCATTTGTCCGCACTCACGTCGCGTACTCCCGCTGCTGTGCTGCCAGCTAATGCCCAGAACCTCCAGCAGGCCGAATACGGGGCTGCAAATGATGTGCCTTGTGCACGGACTCCGAAGTGCCCACCGCTTCAGTCCAACGCGTGAGACTTTGATGTGCGGACAGTGTCGTCCGTTCGGCACGTTTGTTGCGAAGTGTGGAAAGGGGAAAACGCGGGGCGCTTTCCCGCATCGAGCGAACACGTGAACCCGGCAGCGTCCGGCACGATGGACAAGCAACGGAAAAAGCCGCGGTTCGGGAATATCGAGCGGCAATGAAGGCCGCAGGCATCGGATTCAGGACGAATTGCCACTCACTTGGAAGAAGGAGGCGAACCGTGTTGCACGTTGTCGGATACTGCGGTCTGATCTTGCTCGAAGCAGTCAGCGTGGGGACGTCCGTTTCCAGCCAAACGGGGACAGCAGCGGTCGCCGCTCTCGTCATCGGCCTGGTCGCCACCGTGCCGACCGCTAATCACTGTGCCGGTTGGTTGTTCACGCATTTAACGCGAGGTTGGGACACGGAAGTGTGAGTCCCATGTATTTTTTGGACGTGACGTAGGAAGGAAGGATTTGCGATGAAAGCGTTTAGGGTAGTTAGTGCACTCGCCGTCGGCGGTGCAATGGTGGCGTGGATGGCCTGCCCGCTGCCGGCCGCTCAGCAGCCTGGAAATGACAAGCCGTCAACGGACACGCGTCGGCCCGCTGATCATGAGACGGCAAGGTCATCGTCCCAGAAGGCGGAGAGTCCGTCATTTTTGGGTGTTGTTGTAGCTCCGGTTCATCCGGGGGTCGCGGCACAATTCGGCGAAATCCTTGGCAAGGATCGGGGGTTAGAAGTGGAGGGAGTCGCCCCGGATTCGCCGGCGGCCAAGGCCGGGGTCAAGCCGTACGACATCTTGATCTCATTTGCGGATCAGAAGTTGTCGTCGCCTGAGCAGTTACTGAAATTGGTGCATTCGGAAAAAGCCGGTTCCAAGGTTCCGCTGACCCTCTTGCACAACGGAAAAACCGAGAAGATCGAAGTCACGCTCGAGCAAATGAAAGAGGAATCACGGCCTCTGGCGCGGGCAGAGGCAACCCCACAGGGACCGCGTGGCCGACTGCATCACCGAATGGTTCCACGTGGTTTCGCCGGCACCCATGCCGGTCACGGAAATGCCGATTGGGAACGATTCGACTCAATGACGCTCGAAAAGACCGGTAAGGACTCCTTCAAGATCTCGATCCGCTACCTGAACGACACAGGGAAGATCGAGGAACATCAGTTCAAAGGAACGCGGGATCAACTGGCGAAAGACATTCAGACCGAAAAGGACCTGCCCCACAGCGAGCGGTCACATCTTTTGAGTGCATTGAACGTTTCCAATAACTCGATGGCGTTCCCGGGAGTGCGATTCGTCCCAGGCGAAGGCTTGATTATCGACCTTGATCAGTTCGCGCCAGACCAGAACCACCAGCCGGAAAACTCCGGCCAGTTCTGAGTCCGCTGTTTCGCGACCCTCTCCCGGCCGGACAAGTGCCGGGCGAGGGTCGTTTCGTAGACCGCGGTCGCTGCGCGAATCGGTGCCGAGACTCGATCGCTTAGTTCGCCAGATGCGCCGGATCATCGTTTAGCGCCGATGGCGCCAGCACGGTTCGCGCGGGTGACGGCTCTTGAGTGTAGACAGGCGCCGATGCCGGGAAGGGAATCGTCGCTACGACGGAACCACCGGACGGAAACATCGTCCCCGGCGCTGCGTATCCGTTGGCATTTTGAAGCGTGGCTAAGCGGGACTGGACCTGCGGCTGCATCCAATCAGCTTGCAACGATCGACGATACATACTGGCCGCGCGGTCGGACTGCCCCATTTCCTGGTACAACTGTCCGAGTTGGGCCGTGGCGATCGGGTTGTTGGGACGAGCCGCCAGGGAATGGTAGAGCGATTGTTCCGCGCCGCTCAGATCGCCGTTTTCACGTTGAATCCACGCCATTTCAATGTACGCACCAGGATGCAACGGTTGTGCCTCGGCCCAGGTCGAGATTAATTCCGTAGCTTCGGCACGCCGTCCTTCTTGCAGCATCAGCTGGGCCAATCCGTGATACGAGGGCTGATGCGAGGGATCGATTTGAAGAGCACGCCGGTAAGTTTCTTCGGCGGTCGCGAAGTCCCCTTGCCGCTTAAGAGCGCATGCCAAATTGCAGGTGTACGAGGCGTTCTGAGGGTCGTCCGCCGCGGCCCGATAAAACTCTTCCCGTGCGGCGACGTAGTTGCCTTGCTGGTAATTCCACATCCCGACCTGGTTATTGATCCCTCCGCTCATGGTGTTGCAGCCAGAGAATCCGGCGCTTGCCGCGAGGAGCATGATCGCGGCCATCATCCACGTCCGCGTGCAGCGGGCCCCCACTTCCGCTTTGATCGCGTCTAACCGTGCGCATTGCGGGAGCGGAATGCGAGCGGGTCTCGCGCCGTGCGACAGGGCGCGCATCAGGAACACCTTCGTTGTGGCGGAAGCGGGTTTGGGTCAGAGAGTCGAGAGTGAAAGGTGCGGCAGATTAGCGACCGGCAAAATCTGCCGCAAGACCACTTCGCACGAAAACCGGAAAAAACTGCCGCGGGGACCGGTCATTCCGAGGAATCGGCATTCTTGTGATGGGCCGTCTTCTTCGAAGTCTTGCTGGACCGGCCTTTTTTGTTTCGCACGGCCGCGCTGCGCTCGACGTCAACCTTTGAGAGAGACAGTTCCGTACCATTGATCGAAAAGTTGAACCGACCCAAGTACGTCATGCCGAGCAGGATCGGCGCGTTGGTCGCTTCCGGAGGCAAGACCACGCACTCGACCTTTTCCGCGCTGAATTTTCCCACGCGGACCGTGTCGAGCGTCACCAATTTACTTTTGAACTTTGCCCCGCTGGCGACGACCATCTGCACCGTGATGGCCGAGTTGTCGACTTTCACACCGCATTCCATGGCCGTTTTATAGGGGAGCACGATCGAGCTGGCCCCCGTGTCGAGCACCATCTCGACGGTATGGTCGCCGTTAACGGTGACTGTCACGTAATAGCTGTTTCCCTCTCGACGCAGCGGAATCTTTTCGGAGATGACCGACTTCTCGAGGTCGGCGAGCCGTTTCAACTCGGACTGAAAGATACGCGAGGGCTTGATCTCAAATGACGTGTGCGCGGCGGCGTTCCATTCTTTCAAGGCGGCCCGCGCGTCGTCGTCTTTTTCAAGCTCCGCGTATTTGGCCGCAACCTGGTCCGCCGCGGACCGGATTTTCAGGATTTGCTGGACATATTTCTCGCGGGCCGAGTTCACGGCCGCTCGCGGCTTTATCGACTTCCTTCTTTGATCCCTCTTGCTCCTGGATCAGGAGGTTGATGGCACTCGCATTGGCGTTGGCGGCTCCGATGATCTGATTGCGTTGCAAGATGTTCGCCTGGCCCGAGTTCGCCAATTGGCCGTTGATGGCGACGTTCGCCTGCATCCGCTCGTGAAGGCTCGCGGTGAGCTCATCGACGCCGCGTTGTGTTTCGTTGAATTCCCGAACGGCGGTCAACAGCTTTCGCTTGAGCGTGACCCCCTCGCGAAATTCCTTGGCAAGCTCGATTTCATCGGTGAGCGACAGGCCGAAATGGGTGACTCGGATTCCCTTGGCCAGAAGACTCGACTTCGCGGAAGCTTCGTCGCCGCGAACGGCTGTCGCAGAGGTCGCCAAGACCGCGCAGGCCAGAACGAAAGGGAGGCGACATCGGCACATCGAAACGTCCTCAAGAATTGCCCGCGGCCACTTTCACAACTATCGAGGACACTCGGAGGGTGTCAAGTGGCAGCGGGGAAAGGACGAATTGCGCTTGCCGGCGTCGAGTGCTGCGTTTTCCTCACTTGTCGTTTTCCCGGCTCTTTCATCAGCGGAAGAACTCTTCCGCTTCGTTGAGGAAGTCGGGGTCGAGCGTGCGCATCGTGCCGACCGCCTCCGAAAGCGGAACGCTGACGATCTTTGTGCCGCGAAGCGCGACCATGCGGCCGAAATTGCGTTGGAGGGCCAAACGCGCCGCGTGAATTCCCAGCCGCGTGCCCAGCACCCGATCGTACGCCGTCGGCGTTCCGCCGCGCTGCAAATGGCCCAGCGTCACGACGCGGGTTTCGATTCCCGTCCGCTTTTCGATCAGATCCGCAATCACCTCGCCAATTCCGCCCAACCGGACGTGACCGAAGTCGTCAATTTCCGCGGCGCGCGTCACGAATTCGGCCTCGTTGGGAAGCTTGGCCCCTTCGCTGACGACGATGATCCCATAGGGCTTCCCGCCCGCCCGCCGTTTTTTGAGCAGCTCGACCATGCGGTCAATATCGACGACCGATTCGGGGACCAGGATATAGTCGGCGGCCGAGGCGACCCCCGAATAACACGCGATCCAGCCGGCGTGGCGTCCCATCGTCTCGATGACCATGATGCGACGGTGCGACTCGGCGGTCGTTTTGAGGCGGTCGATGGCCTCCATCACGATGTTGATGCACGTGTCGAAACCGAATGTGACGTCGGTTGAACTCAGGTCGTTATCGATCGTCTTCGGGACGCCGACCGTGGTCAGGCCCCGATCGGCGTACAGCTTACTGGCGACGCCGAGAGTGTCGTCGCCGCCGATCGCGATCAAGGCATCCAACTCGAGCCGTTTGAACGTCTGGACGAGCCGTTCGACGTCTTCGGGCTTCTTGTAAGGATTGGTGCGCGACGATCCGAGGATCGTTCCGCCGCGGTCGATGATTCCGTCCGTCACCTCGGGCGCCAGTTGCACGAAATTTCCTTCGATGGCGCCCCGCCATCCTTCCAAGAGGCCGATCGTCTCGCCCCCGCCGTTGTGGATCGTCCGGACGATGGCACGAATGACGGCGTTCAAACCGGGGCAGTCTCCGCCGCCCGTCAGTACGCCCACTTTCATGACGGCCAGGTCCTTTCAATAAAGGTGGTATCCACTTGCCCGCCGATGAAACTCGAGTGGGCCACGATCTTGCGTAACAGGGGAATTGTTGTCTTCACGCCTTCAACCACGAATTCGTCCAAGGCCCGCCGCAGGCACGCCAATGCCTCCGACCGCGTGGGCCGGTGAACAATCAGCTTGCCTATCAGTGAATCATAATAGGGGCCGATTGTGTAGCCTTCGTGTGAATGCGTGTCGAGTCGAACGCCCGGGCCGCCGGGTGCACGCCACTTGGTGATGCGGCCGGGACAACCTCGAAAGCCGTTCTCTGGGTCTTCGGCGTTGATGCGAACTTCGATCGCCGAACCATTGCAGGGAACGTTCCGCTGCTTCAGCGTCAGGGGCTGTCCGTCCGCGATGCGGATCTGTTGCTGGATGAGATCGATGCCCGTCACCAGCTCCGTCACGGGATGTTCGACCTGGATACGGGCGTTCACCTCGATGAAGTAGAAGCGGTTGTCCGCGTCGACGATGAATTCGACGGTGCCGGCATTTGTATAGTCCGCCGCTTTGATCAGGCGGACGGCAGAGCGGCAAATGTCCTCTCGCAATGCGGCTGGCAGCGAAACGGCCGGCGTCTCTTCGATCAGCTTTTGGTGCCGGCGTTGTGTGGAACAGTCCCGTTCCCAGAGGTGCAGCACGTTGCCCTGATTATCGGCGAGAATCTGCACCTCGATGTGCCGCGGCCGCTCGACGTATTTTTCGATGTAGACGCCCGCGTTCTTGAACGATTTCTCCGCTTCCGCGGCGGCCGCCTTGAGACCTGCCTTGAGCGCCATGTCGTTCATGGCGACGCGCATTCCCTTGCCGCCACCGCCCGCCGTCGCCTTGATCAGCACCGGATAGCCGATCTTGGCGGCGATGGCGATCGCGTCTTGCTCGCTGGTCACCAGGCCGTCGCTTCCGGGAACGACTGGAACTTTGGCTTCGATGGCAACCTTGCGAGCGCTGACCTTGTCCCCCAAAAGGGCCATCGCCTCGTGCCGCGGTCCGATGAACTCGATCTTGCAGCTGCGGCACACTTCCGCGAAGTGGGCATTTTCCGCGAGAAAACCGTAACCGGGATGGATTGCCTGCACGTTGCCGATCTCCGCCGCGCTGATGATGCGGTTGATCAGCAAGTAGCTTTCTGACGAGGGAGCCCGTCCGATGCAGTAAGCTTCGTCGGCAAGCGTCAGGTAGTGTGCACCACGATCGGCTTCGCTGAAGACCGCCACGGTCTGAATGCCCATTTCGCGACAGGCGCGAATGATCCGCAGCGCGATTTCACCCCGGTTGGCGACGAGAATTCGCTGAAACATTGTCGGCTAACCGGAGCGGACGCGGAAAAGAGGCTGGCCGAATTCGACCGAATCGCCGTTCTTCACCAGGATCTCGACGACCGTCCCGCTCACTTCGGCCGGGATCTGATTGAACACCTTCATCGCTTCGACAATGCACACGACCGTTTCTGGCAAAACGGTCGAACCGACGGAAACAAACGGTGGGTCGTCGGGCGTGGGCGACGAATAAAAAGTGCCAACCGTCGGGCTGTTAATTGTGACCGTACCGTCGTTTCTCGGCGCTGCCGGCGCACCTGCCGCAGGAGCTGCGGTGGCGGAGGGCGTCGCGACGGGGACCGGTGCCGGCTGGCTGTAGGTCATCGACGGAGCGCTCGTCTCCATTCCTCGCCGCAGCCGCCATTTCTCATCGCCCCGCTGCAGACTGATTTCCGTCAGGCCATGCTTTTCCATGAGTTCGACGAGCGTCAAGAGCCTGTCGAAATCAAATGGCGCATTCGAGGATGTGTCGGCGTCAGACATGTTCGCGACTCAAAGACTCATTTCTTGTCGATCGACTTCATTGGGGAGCGACGTCAGGACTTCATGTCCTTTACGCGTGACCAACACATCGTCTTCGATTCGAATTCCGCCCCAACCTGGAAGGTAAATCCCTGGTTCCACCGTCACCACCATACCGGCTTGCAGAACGTCCTTCGATGTTCGGGAAAGGCGCGGACCTTCGTGAATCTCCAACCCGATGCCGTGTCCGAGCCCGTGACCGAAGTTCTTGCCCCATCCGGCGTTGCCGATAACGTCTCGCGCGACCGAATCGACCTCAGCAGCGGGTACTCCCGGGCCGATTGCCTCAATCGCCTGTCGTTGGGCGCTTAACACAACTCCATATAGCCTCTCAAGTTTCGGCGAAATGGTACCGGTGACCAAGATCCGCGTCAAGTCACTCCGGTAGCCCTGCCCGTTCGTCGCTCCCCAGTCAATGAGTACGAAGTCCGCGTCGCCCACCTTAGCGGAAGTGGGGCGGGCATGAGGAAGAGCGGCACGCGGACCGGCGGCGACAATGGTCTCAAAACTGGCCCCGCGAGCACCAAACCCGCGCATGGCGTGTTCCAGTTCGTTGGCCGCTTGGAGTTCCGACATCTCGCCGCGTAATGACGCGCGAAGCAAGCCGAAACCACGCTCCGCCTGATGAATGGCTTCCCGAATCTGAGCGACTTCGCCGGCATCCTTGACCGCTCTCAGGATTTCGACGTGGTCGACCTGGGGGACAAGTTCCAATGATTTCACCGACCCTTGGAGCGACTCCCATTGCGAATACGAGGTCGTTCGACTCTCAAACGCCAGCACGCGGAGCTTCGCGGAGGAGATGACCTGCGCGAGCGCTTCCATTCGAGTTTGTGCGGTCGAACGGATGAAGGCATCTAGCCCCTGGCATTCCTCGCGGATCTGCGTCTCGAACCGGCTGTCGCTGACCAAAACGGCCACGTTGCGGCCGATCACCAGATCGCTGTCTTCGCCCGTAAACCCGGTCAGGTAACGCACGTTGCTCGGCGACGTGACGAGCAGAGCCTCGACGCCGGCGGTCTTGAGTCGACGCAGCAGACGTTCACGGCGAGCGGCGAAACGGTCGTTCGGCATCGATCCGGTCAGTGATCCTTGGACGCGAGAATCGCGGCTTCATCGAAAACGGCGTGATTAATCACCGTACGAAACTCGGACGTGTAAACGACGTGAATCTTTCCGTCATGCGTCTGGATGGCCGTCGGATAAGCCGCCGAGTCGCCCGGCTTGTTGACGATATTCCGCTTGTAAGGATAGGTCTTATCGCCGTCGGTGGAAATGGCCACTGTCAACGGCATCCGCGTGCTTTTCCCATTGTCGTTGTACACGAGAAGCAAATGGCCATTCTGCAGCTTGATGAAATCAATCGCCGCATTCGGATTCGGAAACTTCGACTCCGTGCCGGAACTCCAGGTGAAGCCGCCATCATTCGATTCCGAGCGTATCAAAAAACCGCCGTCTTTGGGGCCGTACCCGCCGGCCCGCCGCGAGTAAGACACGAGGTATTTGTCGCTGATCTGCACCACTGAGGGTTGCAGATTGCCGTTCTTTGAATGGATCGGCTGTGTGGGGATCCAGTCATGCGTTTCCTTTTTCTGGCGATAGAAATAGGACGCCGTTTCGTGCCCCACGAATTCCTGATCGTTCCCTGTTTCGCGGTAGACCGGCAGAAGATAGTCGCCGTTGTTGAGCACAATCGGCCGACTTCGCACCATCGACCCTTCATCGAAGGAGAGCATGTCGGAATCAGACCAGGTCTCAGCCTCGTCGTACGAGACTTTGAACTTGATCCTTGAATTCGACCAGGTCTTTCCATAGCGGTTCACGTAAAACAGCCACACAAGTCCATCGGGTGCCTGCCACACGACGCCATTCCCGTCTCCGCGGAAGGGTGTGTCTGCAATGACGACGGGGGCTGTCCATTGGGTCGACCCTTTTGCGAGCCGCGAACCGCGGACTCCCGTATCGTTTCCGTACTCTCCAGACCCCCCATAGTAAACGAGGTAGAGATCGCCGTTGGCCAGCTCGGTGATCGACACGGGATGTTTATAGGCGTCCGGGAGATTTCGGCCAAAGACGCGTTCAATTCGAATCCCCGTGTCAGCAGCGATTGCAGCCGACGTCACGTAAAGCATTACGCCGCATACGGCGGCCCATCCGAACCGATTCATGCCGTCTCCCAGGTGTCCAGCGACCTTCAACAAGCAGCCATCAACAACTGCGTAATTCAGGCTGAACGATTAATCGTATCACCGCCCGAGAGGCGTTGCACGGTTCGAAGTGTCGGGGGTAATCGTTGGCGCGTTAGTGCCGGCAGCATAAACTGAGTCCATGGCGCAACGCTTACCCTGGTACAAGGATGGCCTTCATTTCAGCTGCACCCAGTGCGGCAACTGCTGTACGGGAGCACCCGGGGTTGTGTGGGTGACGGACGAAGAGATCGCTCAAATCGCAGAACTCCGCGGCACCACCATCGACGAGTTGCGAAAAGAGCATACGCGGCTCGTTGAGGGTCGGGTCTCGCTGACAGAGCGCAAGAACGGCGATTGCACGTTCTTCGATTCCGAATCACGTCGCTGCACGATTTACTCGGCGCGGCCCGCGCAGTGCCGCACCTGGCCTTTCTGGAACTCGAACCTCGAGAGCCCTGAGGCCTGGAAAATGATGCAGCAGTCGTGTCCCGGTGCCGGC
This sequence comes from uncultured Planctomycetaceae bacterium, assembly GCA_963833105.1. Classification (GTDB taxonomy): domain Bacteria; phylum Planctomycetota; class Planctomycetia; order Planctomycetales; family Planctomycetaceae; genus DASPSM01. The sequence goes on along the minus strand of CAWHWU010000013.1, from coordinate 65,281 downwards.
CACGGTCAACTCGTGCCGCTCAAAGTAATTGAGCGCCAAGCACGCGTGATTGACGTCTGAAGGCTTTTGACGTGCCGAGCAATGCTCAATACCTCCGCTGTGTCGAAGCGCCGCCGTAGGCAATAGGCGGCCGAGTTGCGACGTCGTTACGTCGACCGGATTGTGGGTGTCAGGAAGCCTTCCATCGATCGTGTCACAGCGGATTTAAGCAAAATTAATGAAGCAAAGTACTTACATTCAGGAGACGTCCGGCTGCCCCCTATCGGCTCGTAATCAGTATTCCGCGTTTCGCCAAGCAGATCTTTTCACTGACGGCCGTGGCCACTTGTCTAGGCGCTCGTTGCCATCATACCGCAGAGCTTCCGGGCACCCTCCGTTCGGCCGAGGTCTTGATCCGCAGATCGATCTAACACAAAGGCGCATTTGCCATTAGTAAATGAGCGCCAAGCGTGTATTTCTGCGGAATCCTGAACCAATCGCTTCTTCGTTCACCGTGGTTTGGAAGCAGAGAGAACAACCGATTCGGTCATTTTCTGTCACGGGTAAACGAATTTCCCAGGAGCGGGTGAAGTGGGCCGCGAAAGTTGCAAATCTGTTACGATGTGAATCGACTTGACACTAAGTCCAGCTTGGCATTACAGTTGAGGCTCGTTCGGCGCTGCTCAAAGGACGGGGTTGCTGCTCCGGTCGCATTTCTCGGGGGAGAATTGAACGTGACCAAAAAAGAAATCGTGAAATCGATTTCCGATGAGATTGGTCTGACCCAACTGAAGACCAAAGAGATTGTCCAGAAGACGTTCGACGCCATCATCGAAACACTTGTTGCCGATCACCGCATTGAGCTTCGCAACTTCGGCGTGTTCGAAGTCAAGAAGCGAGCGGCACGTAAGGCACGGAACCCACGGACCGGCGAGCGAGTCGATGTCGCTGAGAAATGGGTGGTTACGTTCAAACCCGGGAAAGAAATGGAGGAGCGAGTCCGGCAACTCGAAGCCGCCGATGCGGCGGCCCGCGCGGCCGCAGGGTCTGCCTCAACGCCAGAACCCGCACATCAAGTTTAATTTTTGGCCGTCGATTGCCGATTTAAGTGAAGAGGATGGCAATCACCGCCGTGGTGGTTCCCTCCTCTCACAGTCTCGGGCGTGCTCAGCATAGTCGTAACTCGTTCAAGGAACGACGGATCGAACTTCAGGGAACCCGCTTCCCACTCGGACGACCCTTCCGAACTCGTCCCCTTCCGGGGACATCTCGATCGATACCACTTTCCGTTGCAGCAATTGAATTCGTTTCCAAAACTCGGTTTTGCGGCCGAGTGCGGTCGGATTGTTGACCTTACGTCGACAGGACGTCGGGCGGAGTCCGTCCGTCGGAGGTGACAGATGCGGAAGCTCCTGATCACGGCGGCACTTCTGGCGGCTACGTTCGAGGTCGGCTGCTTCGTGCCGATCTACTCGTCGTCGCCCGACGTCCGCGCGAAGGAACTGATCTACGTCTCAGAAAGCCTGCGGCATATCCCGGAATCGTGGGAGCGAATTTGGGGACTCGACATGCCGGACCTTGAAACGCCTTATCGCACTCATGGCGGTGTTATCTAAGGCGATCGAGCGCAGCAGCTTTCGTAGACGCGGAACGGGCCTCCGTTTTGCGCCGTTCGTGCTCCATTTCTTTCGTGTCACCTCAAGGGTTGCCGACGCCGTTCCGTCGGCTTTCGTCGCTTGATATGCTGGCCACGGAGGTTTAATCACCCTGGTGCGCCGGCTCGCTGTCACGCTGAATCGCCTGCAACTGGCGAATCCCATTCTGGTCGCGTCGGGGACCTTCGGTTACGCGCGCGAGATGCAGTCGTTTGTCGGGCTGTCGCGTCTCGGCGGCATCATTCCGAAGACGGTGACTCCCCTTCCTCGCCTCGGCAATCCTCCGCCTCGCACGTTCGAGACCGCCGGCGGAATGCTCAATTCGATTGGACTCGACAACGACGGGCTCGATGCGTTTATCGAAAAGCATCTCGACTGGCTCGTGAGCTTGGGGACGTCGCTGATCGTCAATATTGCGGGACGTAATGCCGACGAGTTTGTCTCGCTCGCCCGGCGTCTGGACGAGTTTCCGCGAATCGCGGCACTTGAACTCAACATCTCCTGCCCCAATGTGAGCGGTGGCGTCGACTTTGGGACGGACCCGCAGCTGGCGGCGGAACTGGTCGGCGCGTACGGGCGGCGACCCGGCATCCTGTGATTGCCAAATTGACGCCGAACGTGACTTCGATCGCTTCGATTGCCGAAGCGGCCGCTGCCGCCGGTGCCGACGCCGTTTCCCTGGTCAACACGTTCCAAGGCCTCGCGATTGACTGGCGACGGCGCCGGCCGATCCTGGGAGCCGGCTTCGGCGGCCTCAGCGGTCCGGCGATCAAGCCTCTAGCCCTGCGAGCCGTCTGGCAAGTGGCTCGAGCGGTCCGGATTCCCATCATCGGCGTGGGTGGAATCGCCTCCATCGATGATGTGATGGACTACCTGGTCTGCGGCGCCTCGGCGGTTCAGGTGGGGACCGCGAATTTTTACGACCCGGGCGTGGCAGAACGGTTGGTTGACCAGTTGGAACGGCTGATGGAAGCGGAAGGCTGGAACGATCTCCGTGAGGTCATCGGCACCCTCAAGCCGCCAGAAGCCGCCAATCGACCTCATTGAGGTTTTTAACTGCCCGGCGCTTAGTTCGCGCGACTTGTTTCACGACCGCCCCAGGCCTGGGCGACTTGCGCGGCACCTTTCTCAACTTTCAATCGGTCTGCTCGATTTGTCGATAAAACCAGCTGAAAGTCATGAGCCGGTTTTGGCGATTGTAGGCCGGCTAATTACGCGACCACGGAAGGGGTGAAGTGAGACAGACGCTCGCTAAATCTGCGCCGCTTCTTCTCCTCATCGGTCTGGCCGGGTGGGGATGTTCGTCGACGGAGAAGGTTCGTCTCACGCAAAATGGTGCACCCGACTTTAAGCAGCTCGCCATCGTTTACGATGTGAACTCCGTCGGCGGCTTGGCCGAGTCGAGGATACGCCGGGCACCCAGCAGGCCGGCCTTGTCGAGTCCGGGCAACCGGCCGGCCAACCGACTCACCTTCACCTCGAAGTGCAATATCCGTATCCCGGGGTTCATCCCGACTTCGTGCATGTGACGTTGAGAGCTCTGGCTCCCGGTCAGAATGCGAACGATCTTGGCATTCGTGACGCGCCTCCACCGGGACTGCGCGGCTTCTCGAACGCGAATAGCCGCGGTGGCGGATTGTTCTCGATAACCATTGGATCTCCGCCGCCCCCGACTGCACAGTCAGGCGAACAATGCCTGGTCATTGATATGCCGAAGACCGAATTGAGCGCACTCTTCCTCGATCTCGCCAACGACGGGTTCTTCGGCACCGCCGACGTCAAAGGGGGCGCGGCCCACCTGGCCGTGATGTACAACAAGGGCCAGGCCGAGAAAGTGTGGGTCAAAGAGCCGCGGCTTGAGGAGCTTGTGACGCTGTTACAGCGGCACGGAACGCTTACCGCCTACCGGCCGAATTGCGGCCCCCTACCCGGCTTCAACACTGCCCGGACCGGGAAAATGTGAGCCGCCACGATCCATCCGCCCGGTTCGTTTGCCTAAAGATCACAGTGTCCGTCCCAAAGCGGCGGCCACCTTGCGGCAGTCTTCCATGATCTTGGCAAAGACGGCCGGCGTGATCGACTGGTCCCCGTCGCTGACCGCCAACGTCGGGTCGGGATGAACTTCGATCAAAAGTCCGTCGCAGCCCGCGGCTACGGCGGCATTGCACATCGAGGGGACGAGCGACGCGATCCCCGTGCCATGGCTCGGATCGACCACGATGGGAAGATGCGTCCGTTCGTGCAGGTAGGGGACCGTCGCCAGCGGTAGCGTGAACCGCGTGTGCGCCTCGAACGTGCGGATCCCGCGTTCGCACAGGATCACATGCTCGTTTCCTTGATCGAGGACGTATTCCGCGGCCAGCAGGAATTCGTCGATTGTGGCGGCCGGCCCTCGCTTCAAGAGGACCGGTTTACGCGTTTCGCCCACCGCTTGCAGCAGGGGATAGTTCTGCATGTTGCGGGCACCGATTTGCAGGACGTCCGCATATTGGCACACCAGATCGACGTGCTGCGGCGTCATGATCTCCGTCACGATCGCCAAGCCTGTCGCCGCGCGGGCATCGGCGAGCATTTTGAGCCCCTCTTCCTTGAGACCTTGGAACGAGTACGGGCTCGTGCGGGGCTTGAACGCTCCGCCGCGAAGTCCCTTGGCTCCGGCAGCCTTCACCGCCTGGGCCGCCTGCATGATTTGCTTATCGCTTTCGACCGAGCAAGGTCCGGCGATGACGCCGAAGTGGCCGCGCCCGATGACCAGGTCGAGCACGCGGACCACGGTCGGCTCCGGTTTCGTTTCGCGGCTGGCCACCTTGTACGGGGCGAGGATCGGCATGACCTTTTCGACCTCTTCGTAGGAGGAGAGTGTTTCAACGGCTCCATTCCGCTTCTCGCCGATCGCCGCGATCACGGTTCGTTCGGTCCCCACGATCACGTGGGCCTTGAGGCCCAGCGATTCCACGCGTTTGGCCATGCGCTGAATCATTTCCTGCGTCGCATTGCGTTTCATCACTACGATCATCGGAGCTTCCCCTGAAACGGGCGTTTTTGTCTGGTGTCTGGATTGAGCCGGTCTGGAACGAATCGCGTGCCAATAAAAAAGGCCCTGAAATCGACGGGGATTTCAGGGCCTTGGATTTCTGGGAGAAACGTCTGAATCAATCAAAGGCGTTCCCCGAGCGGCCCCTGCCTCCCCAGCGGGTAAACCAATAAAAGTCCTGCCACGTATGGCGGCAGCGGGATTTCATGAGCTCGGTCGGAAACACAGTTTGGGTCTCAGGATCGTTGATTCGCACGCGGAACCGACCTGCCCTTACGGATCCACTTAGCAGCAGGCAGGTCGTCGAATCACACGGACACTTTTATCATAGTTGCACGCGCAAACCGGCGTCAATGTGCCAGCACTCAATTGCCCGGAGGCCAGACCTTTTACGGTTATCAACAGCCGGAATTGCCGGGCTGCTGCCGAAAGTCAACGTGCCATGAAGGTAACGATCTGGCCGATATCGACCGGGACGCTGATATCGTTTGAACCGGGAAGCGAGGTCACGATCGCCTTGAGGGCGGCCGGTTCAAACGAGATCCATTCGCAGCGCGGCAACGTGCTCGATTCGACCACTAAGCGATACATGTTCTGCAAATTCGGACGATTGCGCACCGTGATCACGTCGCCTGCATTCACGACGATCGACGGAGTCGAGACGGTCCGACCGTTGAGCTGGAAATGGCTGTGCACGATCCCTTGGCGCGCCTGCGGACGGGTATGGACGAAGCCTGCCCGCCGCACGACGTTGTCGAGCCGACGCTCACACAAGAGCATCAACGTCTGGCCGGTGTTTCCCTTGGTTTTGCGGGCCAGCTCGAAATACCGGCGGAGCTGGGCTTCGCGGACGCCGTAATAGTGCTTCATCTTCTGCTTTTCAGCGAAGGCGGAGCCGTAGGTCGTCATCTTTTTCCGGCGACCGTACATTCCAGGCGGCGTTTCGCGCCGTTCGAGTGCCCGAACCGCGCCGGCACTTTCGTAAACCATCGTCGCCAAACGGCGATTAATCCGCCCCTTTGCGCCTGTATAGCGCCCCATTCAAACGCTCCTCACTGCTCAACTGGCCAGGACATCGACAAACAGACACCATCCACACGGCGAAATGGCAACTCTAAAAAGACCCGCCCGCCGTTGCAAGGCTGGCTAGTGGGTTGCCGGCAGGGACGGAATCATCCCCGGAAAGACGTAGGCTTGCAACAGGACCACCACCCCCACCAACAGGGCCAGGGCAATGCTGTGGAAGAAGACGAACCGCAAAACCTCCGCCGGGCTGACATAAGCGAACTGGGCGGCCGATTCGTTGCCGGCATCACCCGGATTCACGGGTATGCTTTCGGTCGCGACACTGGCGACGACGATGCTTTGGGCGTCGATCATCTTGCCCATCACACCCCCGGAGCTGTTGGCGGCCGCCGTGAGCACGGCCGAGACGCCGATCTGCCCCGCGGCGACCTGCTGCAGGTTTCCGAACAGGACGTTCGAGGCCGTGTCGCTCCCCGTCAGAGCCACTCCGAGCCAGCCGAGCACGGGCGAAAAGAAGGGGAAGAGCCGCCCGGTTCGCGCAAACGCCAGGCCCATAGTCGTGTCGAGTCCACTGTACCGCGACGTGTAGCCGAGCGCCAGCATGGCCGCGATCGTCAGCAGAGACGGGATCACCCGCAGGAAAGTCCGTCCATAGATTGATGCCAGAGCCGCGGGCGACAGCTTGAGCAGCAACCCGGCGACAATCCCGGCGAAAAGGAGGGCCGTTCCCGTCGCCGAGAGAGCATTGAGCGAGAAGACCGCCGCCTCGTGTTTGTCCTTCGGCACCACCGGCGGTCTGCGAATGACGGCGTTATCGAGCAAGGGAACTTTGATTTTGATCGTGCCGGTTTTTTCGAGTTGTTTTTTGACCGACGGCACACCCCAGGCAAAGACGAACGCACACAACAAGACCCAGGGCATCCAGGCGACCATCGAATCGCGTCGCGACGGCTGATAACGGTCGATTTCGCTCCCCCGCTCATGCTCGAATCGCCAGACGTTGCGAGGTTGCCAGAAACGCAACAGCACGACCAGCGCGAGCATCGACACGACGGAGCTGATGATGTCGACAAGCAACGGACCGTTGTAGTTGCTGACAAGGAATTGGGAGAGGGCAAAACTTCCACCAGCGACGAGGCACGCGGGCCAGACCTCTACAAGTCCCTGTACCCCGGCCATGACCACGACCAGCCAAAACGGGATCAGCAGGGAAAAAAACGGAAGCTGCCTTCCGACCATCGCGCTCAGCAGGTTGACGTCGATGCCCGTGACTCCGGCCAGCGCGATCAGCGGTGTGCCGAGGGCTCCAAACGCAACCGGCGCCGTATTGCCGAGTAGCGAGAGTCCAGCGGCTTGAAGCGGCCTAAAGCCGAGGCCGACAAGAAGGGCCGCGGAAATCGCGACCGGAGTGCCAAAACCGGCGGCCCCTTCGATAAAAGCGCCGAAACTGAAAGCGATCAAGAGTGCCTGGATGCGGCGGTCGCTCGCCAAGGCGGCAATGCCATGCTTGACGATCTCAAACTTGCCGGTCCTGACCGTGACGTCGTAGATAAAAATCGCATTCAGGACGATCCAGCCAATGGGAAATAGCCCATAGGCGACTCCGTAACCGGCCGCGGCCGCTGCCAGCGATGCCGGCATACCAAAGACGCCGACCGCGATCACAAGCGCGCTCGCCAGACCGAACAGAGCTGCAATGTACGCCCGCACCTTGAAGAGGCCGAGCAATCCGAGCAGAACGACGACCGGCGACGCGGCAACCAATGCGGAGAGAAACAGGTTGCCGCATGGGTCGTATTCCTGAGCCCACGTCATCGGCTAGGCCATCAGGAAATCGAGTGGTTTGCCGTTGTTCCCAATTTTTACCGGTCGGCCGATATTACTGACGTATTCCTTGTCGGGATCGATGCCCAGCTTCGTGTAAATCGTCGCGACCAAGTCGGACACACTGACCGGATCGTCCTTCACGAAGCCGCCGCGTTCGTCGGTCGCGCCGTACACCCGCCCGCCGGTGATTCCTCCGCCGGCGATGGCCAGTGAGAAGGCTCGCGGCCAGTGATCGCGCCCTCCGTTGGCGTTGATTTCCGGCGTGCGGCCGAACTCGCCCGTGACGATTACGATTGTGGTCTCCAGCATCCCGCGCAGATTGAGGTCCTCGAGGAGAGCCGAAAACGTCCGATCGAGCTCTGGCAGAAATGCGTTCTGCAAGAGGGGGAAGATCGTACGGTGGTGATCATACGCATTGAAGCCCCGAGACACCGTCACGAAACGCACGCCGGCTTCCACCAACCGGCGGGCCAACAAGACCCCCTGTCCCAGCGACGTGCGGCCATAGCGGTCCCGAATCTTTTCCGGTTCGCGTTCGATCTGAAACGCCTGCTTGGCCAAGGTCGAGTGCATTAAGCGGAACGCCGTTTGGTAGTACGAATCCATGCTTTCGCTGACTCCGGCCGTGTCGAGGCGGCGGAACTCGTCGTCGACCAGCGAGAGCAAGGAGCGTCGATGGTCCATGCGGGCCCAATCAACGCCCATCGGCAGGTTCAGATCGCGGACTTTGTAGGTTCCCGCGTTTGGGTCACCGGCGTTGAACGGATTGTACTTCGTGCTTAGAAAGCCGCATTTCTCCCAGCTACCCGTGACGGAAGGAATCGAAACGGCGGGGGGCAAATCGCTCCGCGGTCCCAACTCCTTGGCGATCACCGTTTGCATTGCCGGAAATTGAATCGTCCCGAGCGGCTCATTGCCGCTGCAGACGAGCACCATGGCCGATTCGTGCGAGATCAACTTGTGTCGCATCGAGCGAATGAGGGCGAACTTGTCGGCATGCCGCGCGGTCATCGGAAGATGTTCGATGATCCGCAAGCCGGGAGCGACGGTGTCGATGGGCTGGAACTGGCTCCGATAGGCCGATCCCGCTTCGGGTTTGGGATCCCAGCTATCCATCTGGCTGATGCCACCGCTCAAAAGCAGGTGGATCACCGAGATTTCGCGCTCGGAGGTCGAGGCCGCTGCCGCGCAGCCGCAGCACGTCGGCGTAGCTCAAACAGCCGAACAGGCTCAGGGACCCGACCTTCAGAAATGCGCGTCGATCGAAGTTTCTCATCGCAGCCTCAATGGTTGAACAGGAAGGCCTTGGAATTGAAGATGCTCCAGAGCACGTCTTCGAAAGCGTCACCGCGCCTCTTTCCCAGTGGCGCTCTTTAGCGACGCGAGGATTTTTGCCTCCTCGGCGGCGCTCGGCGGATGCACGAGGCTTACGAGGAAAAGGCGGCGAGTGATTTCCTTATCGGACAACGAGGCGTCGGCCAGGAGGTGGTCGAGCGTGCCGTCTTTTCCCGTCAACTGGTGCTGGATCGTGTCCCCCGTGATGAGGTGCATGGCCTGGGCGACGTCGGGCATGTTGTCCCGCTCACAGATTACCTCGCGCTGTTTGAGCCGTCCGAACGTCTGCAGAAAATACGTCGGCGCCCCTTGTGGAATCGTCATCGCCCGCGTGCCGAGCATGTAGCCGGGGAATTTCTCCGGCACGCCGGTGACCTCGGCCATGACGTCGATCAGCTCTTCCGCCAGCAGTCGGCGGACATAGTAGTGGGAATAGTTGAGCGCATCTTTGCGGTTCGTGTCGTTCGGTTCACTGGTGAGTTGATAGGCACGCGAATTGAGGATCGTGCGAACGGTGTGTTTGATGTGAAAGCCGTTCTTGACGAAGTCCTTGGCGAGCGCGTCGAGCAAGGCTTCGTCCGTCGGGGGATTCGTGACGCGGAAATCGTCGAGCGGCTCGACGATGCCCCGTCCCATGTAGTGTTTGAAGACACGGTTGACCAAGGCACGGGCGAACCAGGGGTTATCGCGAGATGTGATCCAGTGAGCGAGCTTCTCGCGGATGTCCTCGTCCGGCCGCTCCTTCTCGTTCGGGCCATCGAGGTACTTTGCTTCCACCGCCTTTTTGGACTTGGGGCTGATCACTTCGCCGGTCGGCTTCATCGTGATCTCGCTCTCGTCATTCGTATACGTGTCCTTCACGCCCATCCGAGCGAAGAACGCCGCAAAACCCCAGAAATCCTCTTGCGTCCACTTTTCCCAGGGATGGTTATGGCAGCGGGCGCATTCGAGCCGCACGCCCAAAAAGACCTGGCTGACGTTCGTGGCGATGTTATCCGGTTCCGAGAACTCGGTGATGTAGTAAAAGTTGGAAGTGGCGTTGAAATACAAGCTGCCCGACGCGGTCAGCAGCTCTGTCGCCATCTGGTTGTACGGTTTGTCCTCCAGCAGCGATTTGCGGAGCCAGCTGTACATCTGCCGGCCCCCTTTGGAACGCTGGTCGAAAAGACCGACCCGGAAGAGATCACTGAATCGCGTCGCCCACACCTCGGCGAATTCGGGCCGATCGACGAGTTCCGCGATCAGTTTGGACCGCTTTTGCGGGTCTTTCGATTGAAGGAAGCGTTCGCTCTCCTCGAGAGTCGGCAAGAGGCCGACCGTGTCGAGAGAGACGCGCCGCAGGAACTCCGCATCCGAACTCAAGGGGGACGGAACGATATGCACCCGTTTGAGTTTGGAGAAAATCAGCTCGTCGATGAAATTGTTGCGCGGGACGGCGGGGTAGTCCTTCAGCGGCTTTTCGATCACGGCGATGCGAGCCGCGACCGCCTTGCCCAGCGTGCGCACCATGATCGCCGTTTCACCCGGCCGCCGCCCGGAAAGCTCACCGTTCGGCGTCACCTCAACGACCGATTCGTCGTTGGCGGAGTATTGGACCTTGCGCGTCAGGTCTTCGGTCGTGCCGTCGGTATACGTGCCGGAGACGGACAACTGTTGTTTCGCATGCAGACCGACCAGTGTGACCTCTTCCGGCGTGACGCGAATCGTGCTTAAGCGCGGCGAACCCGCGCTGTCGTAACTCGCCCCGTCGCGGAGCCAGTCGAGAATGGCCTCGTATTCCAGCGAACCGACTTTGAATCGCTCACCGCCACCGTGCTCGACGCTCGCCGTGGGCTTCAAAAGAATCAGACTCTTGGCGGGATCGGCCAGGTTGATCCGGTGTCCGTCGCCAGCCTTCACGATCGCGTTGTAGTCGAGATCGGGCTCATAGCCGAACAGCGACAGCTTGAATCCCGCCTGGCCACGGATCGATCCGTGGCAGTTGGAACCGGCACAGCCGAACTTCGTGAAGATCGGAACGATGTCCTTGATGAAGCTGAGTTTTGGCTTTTCTCGTTTGGCGGCCGGGATGGCGGCCGCGGCGGGAACAAGCCGACCGGCGAGCGGTTTTTTCTTAGCGTTCTCTCGCGGTGCGGCCGATGAGGAATCACCGCACGCCAGCACCAGCGTCACCATTGCCGTAAACAGCAAGCACCAACAGGGGGCCCTCACTGCTGATCCTCCGGATTATCTGGCATCAATGTGATCGGGGGTGAAACCGAGGCGCCGGCACGCAGCCGGAACCGGCCGGGTTTGAACGATTGTCCCGCCCGCAGCTTCAATTCGCAGATGATCTTGCCGGGCTGCAGGACATTGTTTTCGAAAGTCAGACCTTCGATGTGGTTGTCGGGCTCAATCGTGATCGGTTCATTCCCTCCGTCGTAGCGACGCACGAGGATCGGCAAGCGAGCAACCTTGCCGGGCGAGAGAGAGATGAATTCCGCGGGCTCAAACGTCCCCGGTCGCGAGTTATGGTTGACCTCCAAAACGACGGCGGGCAAATCGATGACGGTGGCGATTAGTTTCTGGTCCTCGACGGGACCACTCACTTTCCCAACCCGTTCCCACCAATAAAGGACCTCGTCGGTGTGCTCGACGACTTTGCCGTTGATCATTCCGCGAGCGCGCAACTTCAACGGGTATTGACCGTCGGCCACGCTGGAAGCCACGTGGATCGGGACCAGAATATTGGTCCCGTCGAGTTGGCGATCCAGGCGCAGTTGTCTTTGACAATGGTGTCTTTCGGCGCGGCAGCCACTTTCTCGCCGGTGATGCCCGCCGGAGGCTTCTCGAGCCAGACTTCCACCGGCGTGGACCAGCCCCCAAAGCGGCGGACCCGCACCGGCAAAAACACAGTCCGGCCGCGGAACAAGGTCAGCTCGGGGGTGAGTGACCGCAGATCGAAGTCGGGCTTCGCGCGGGAAACCGCCAGACGATAAATGTAATTCGAGTCACCCCGACTGGCACAATCCCGGATCTCCGCCACGTAGCGACCTGCCTTTTCAAACGTGTAGACGAGATACGCATCGAGGTTGGGCGGCTCGTCTCCATTTTGCTGGAGCCGATCGTCGTGCGAAGCCAGCAGTTTTCCGTCAGTGGTATAAAGCGACACCAGCGGGTCGTCGAGAAATCCCAGCTTCATCGAGTCGACATCGAAGACGATGGTTTCCCCGGCCTGCACTTCGAACGAAAAGAAATGGGCCGCCTTCTTGTGATCGAACACGCCGCTGAGCGCCACGGGGACCGTGATCGGCTGCGGATGGTGGCGGGAACTGGCCTGGTCGGACCGTGTTTCCTCCAGGTCAGAGATGACGACGTCGAGTTGTCGCATCGCCTCCTGCGAACCGGAAAAAACACGCAATGGGTAACGCCCGGGAGCAAGTCGCGAGGGGACCGCCATCTGAATCACGAGCGCCTCGGGGTTGGCCTTTACCACTTTTCCCTCGGCCAGCGAGTCGCCTAAGACGACGCGGTCGATTCGCTGTAGATTGAAACCGGTGACCCGCAGCTCGTTGGTGGCACCGCGCCTCATACCGGCGGGGAGTGCATGCATCATGTGCGGAACAGCGCCGGCGACGAGCCGATAGCTGCTATAGGGCGTTCCGTCAAACAGGCCGGTAATCGGCTCGGTGGAGCCGGCAATGCGGACGAAATAATCCCCCGACTTCTCTGGACTGAAAAAGAGGCAGGGGTCCTTCTGAATGTAAGCGTCGTCGATGAACTCCAGCTCGGCTCCGTGCTCATCCAGAATCGTGAGTGTGCTGTCGAAGCGTGTCCCGGCCCGGGTCGAATAGACGTCGAAAACCAGCGTCTGGCCCGCATCCGCGTGGAAGCGAAAGACGTCGTAATCGTCGACGTCGACCACGCCGTCGATCATTGCCGGCAAAGTCACGCGTTGCGCGTGCTTCAAGTCGTTGTTGGGTTCCGTATCGACGACACGGGGCAGCGATCCGACCTGGAATACGCCGACGTGCGTGCCGCGGGGTGTCCGTAACCGGAAATCGTGCAGGCCGACAGGAACTTTCGGCCCGATCGTGATATGGGCCTGGACGAAAAAGAAATCGGACGCGACCACTTTCGCCTTAATATCCGGTCGGGCGAACGTGATTTCGCTCGTTCCCTCAAGGTTCCGGCCCTGGAATTTGACGTCGACCGCCTCGCCCTGGCGAGCGCCCAAAGGCGAAACGCCGATCACGAACGGGCTCATCTCGGGGAGATTCGCATCGCCCCAAGCGGCTGGAACAAGCAGGAAGAGAGCACAGACTGTGAGACCGGCAGTTTTCATGAGAGCAAGCTCCCGCGGCCAAGGAAGCGCACCTGCCGTATATCGGTACTTATTCTACTCGTCAGATACTGTGTTCGCTACGTAAAAACCCTCATATCGGTAGTATTCGCATTAGACGCGGGCAGCGCTTGACGGGCTGGAAGCCGATGCCCCCCTGAGATAGCGGCCGGCAACCTGGCAGAACCGTTTTGCCCGTTCCTCGACCACGTCCAGACCATCTTTAATGGTTACGCCGAAGCCCGAACTGAGCCCCGGATCCGAAACGCCGATACTGATATTCAGGGACCGGGCCAACAGGGCATCCGTCCGGGGGAGCATCCCCTTCCAATACCGCATCGTACCCCCCTTCTCCGTGTAGGGCGAGCAGGTGAAGGGGCATTTCTCCGGAGTGATTGTCCGCTGCTCCAAAATCTGCTCCATATTGCTGTAGACGTGCCAACCGGCTTCCGCCATGACCTTCGTGCCGAGATCCTTGGCGATCGCCTGCGCGATTTCCTCATTCGGCAGGATCACGGTCAGCATCGTCGCGCAATCCCCTTCCGGATCGGGAAGCTCGCGGAACTCGATGCCGGGGATCGTGGCGACGATCTCTTTATACCGCCGCTTGTTGGTCCGCAGCTTCTGCACGATCTGCGGCAGCTTTCGCAGTTGAGCAAGCAGCACCGCTGCCTGCAGCTCGGTAAAGCGAAAGTCGAGGCCGATAAACGGACGCTGACCGATCTCAACCCCGCTCCGCAAGGGGGAATGCCCCTGATCGTGGAAGGCGAAACACCGCTTGAAGATCTCCTCGTCGTCGGTGACGATCATTCCGCCGTCGCCCGAGGTGATGGTTTTGTAGACATTAAAGCTGAACGTCCCGATCGTCCCGATCGAACCGACCGGGCGGCCGTGGTAGGTCGCGCCGAACGCCTGAGCGCAGTCCTCGATCAAGAACAGGCCGCGGGCGTCGGCAATCGCCTTGAGTTCCTTGAGGCGGGCCGGGTTCCCCGTCATGTGCACGGCCATGATGGCCTTCGTGCGAGGGGTGATCTTGGCCTCAACGTCGTGCGGATCGAGATTGAACGTGCGATCGATCTCGGCCAGCACGGGGACGGCCCGCGAAAAAATGACCGACGACATGCTCGCAATAAACGTGTAGCCGGGAACGATCACTTCGTCGCCCGGGCCGATTCCCAATCCGGCGAGCGCCGTCAACAGGGCCGAAGTCCCCGAATTAACGGCCACGGCATATTTCCGTCCGCAATACCGTGCCACCTCCTGCTCGACTTCCAAGACCTTGCCTTGAAAGCGCGGATCAACCTCCGGGCCGAGTGAAATCCCGTAACGGAAGAGATATCCCCCGCGCAGGACTTTGAGCACTTCCTGGATCTCTTCTTCGCCGATCAGTTCCATTCCTGGTCCAGGCATCGTCGGGTCCCTTTCTCGATGGGTGGGTTGGCGATGGTTTAGAGCATCGTACCGACACGGCGATAGCGGTTCCACACCGTTGGTTCTCTCGCCGGCACGAAAGCAGGCCGACTTCAGGCCCTTTCAGGCTCCGCATTTTTCGCGCGAAACGTGCGCCAAAAAAAGAACACGGGGACTCCCGAGGCCGTGACGACGACGGCCACCGTCAAGACCTTCCAGTCGGTCGTGCTCAAGAGAAACAGCCAGCCGGCAAGCGCCACGAGACTCGGCAACGGGTACAGCCGCATGCGAAACGGGAGCGGAAAGTCAGGCCGCATTGTCCTTAAGAGGTGCAGTCCAATCGTTTGGCCGATGAACTGAATCAGGATCCGCACGGCGACCGCCGCGTCGATCACCTGCTGCAGCGGGAAGTAACAGCAGATGGCGGTCAATCCGCCCAAAGTCAGGAGCGAAACGATCGGATACTGCCCCCGCGGGTGCAAGCGGGAAAAGACGGAAAAAAAGTCCCCCTGCCGGGCTGCCGCAAAGGGAATCCGCGAATAACCCAATGTGATCGAGAACATGCACGCCACGACGGCCCACACGATGAGCCAGGTGAAGGCCACCGCGATCGGCCGACCGTAGACGCGCTCCATGACGTCGGCCGCAATCCTGTCGGACTTCATGGCCTCTTGCCACGGAATCACGCCGAGGATCGAGATATTCATCGTCAAATAGAGAATGGCCACGATCCAGATCGAGCGGTTCACGGCCCGCGGGATTGTCCGGGCCGGATCGCGCACCTCATCTCCCAGATGGCAGATGTTATAGTACCCCAGGTAGTCGTAAACGGCGAGCGTCATCGCCGCTCCCAGGCCTTTTGCCAGCCCGCCCGCATTGCTCCAACGGAACTGGTCGGTCGGGACCGTGTAGAGATGAGGATTAAAGTGCGTGAGTCCGGCGAAAATAACGGCAAACAGGGCCAGAAACGTCCCTACGCAGAGGGCGATGCTCATCCAGCCCAGGACCCGGATGTGCCGGCAGAGCAGGAGTGTGACGACGAGTACCGCGAGGGCGGCGATCGTGTTTGGCCCTCCGGGAATTCGCCACCGCGTCAGGAGCGATTCCAATCCGGGAAAGATATAGCTCACGTAAGGCATCGTCCCGGCATATCCCGATGCCATCTCGAGCGTGCCGCTGATCAGAAACTGCCAGATAAACAGGAAGGGCATCAATTGGCCCCATTTGGGGAAGAGCCCTCCGTAAACCTGCTTCAAGAAGTGGTACGACCCGCCGCTTCCCGGCATCGCCGCCCCCAGCTCGCTCCAGACCAGACCGTCGCACACCACGACCACCGCAGCCACCACCCAACCGATCGCCGCGTGCGGGCCTCCCATTGCCGCGATGAACATCGGGATCGTGATGAAGGGGCCGATCCCGACCATGTTGGCGACGTTGAGCGAAATCGCCTGCGAGAGGTTCAGGCTCCGCGTCAGCTCGGGATGGGGCAATAAATCTTCGGGCTCGATGCCAGGCATGTGCCGCGCGACAAGAATTTCAAAAGGGTGAAAAAAACGAATGAACTCGATATTATCGTGATTAACCCTCGGTTTCCTCGTCAAAAAAGGAGCCCTCTCATGTCTGCTCCCCTTCCGAGAACGGTCAATCGCGAACTGAAATTCAAAAACGGCTCGGCCATCGGCACGAGTCAGCGCTGGCAGAAGGGCCAGTACTGCTCGATCCTGACGGAGTCGGGCATCGTCGGCTGCGGCATCTACGACCTCAAAGTGGCGGCCGAATTCGATCTGGCCATCGCCATCTGTAAAGGAACACCCGCGAAACCTCTCGTCGAACCCGAGGACTTGTTCGAGTCGAAAATCGTGGGAGCGTCGCCCAAGGCCGAATCGATGGGGATTCGGACCGGAATCACCGGCCGCGAAGCGGTCGAGCTGATGCTCAAAGCACATGCCGCCGCGCCGGCCGCCGCCGCTCACGCCCATTAGCCGATCGCTGGAAAACCGGACATCAGAGTGAGGCTCTTTGCCATGGCACCGCACGAATCGGCCCTCAAGGTCCGCACGCTCGATCACGTCACGCTCGTCGTCAAGGACCTGCAGAAAAGCCGCGATTTTTATGTCGGCCTCCTGGGGATGCAGCCGATGGAGCGGCCCCGCTTCTCCTTCGAGGGCAGCTGGTTCCAGGCCGGCAAAACGCAGATCCATTTGATCCTCGAGCACCCCGAATCGGGGCCTGCCGGGATCGACATTCCCCGGCACCTTCTCGGCATGAGCCGCACCCATCACTTCGCCTTCGAGGTGGAAGACACCCAAGCGGCGACCGAGTACCTGCGGCGGCGAAACGCCCCGATCGTGAGCGGTCCCAAAGAGCGGCCCGACGGAGCCATTCAGGTCTTCACGACCGACCCCGACGGGCACGTCGTCGAACTGTGCTCGCCCCCGCGGGTCAGGGCGTGACGGCCGTCTGTCTCAAACAGATGAGCCGGTCGCTCATTCCCCCTGAGGGCTCTGTTTTCTCGTTTACCCAAGTGTCCAATCCGGCGGACCTGTATAATTTTTGCACAGCCGGGGGTATTTTTCTGGTTTTTCTGCGGCGCAAAAAAAGGGCAGACGCCACAGAAAAATCGGATGACCCGGCGGCCCCCCTTGACCCGCATACGATAATTGGAAGATCCGAGCATGCGCGCTCTCTGAGCGAGCATGCGGCCCGGGGAGGTGGGGGTACGCGCCCAATTGCGGCGGCGCGAAAAACGGAACGTGCCCGTGCGGACGGAGTGACGGTCGATCCCAGACAAGTTCACGGGGGAAATGGCCTAGAATCCGAGAAAAAGCGATTGAATGTGCGTGCTCCTATGTTGCGCCCGTGGCTTCTGCTTACAGTTCTTATGGGAAGCGTCGGACTGTGTGCCTCCACGTCCTGCGGTGACTTTGCCGGAAAATCGGCCGTGGGACGCAAAGTTGCGAACTTCACGCTGAACGACTTTTATGGAAGACCGCACTCGCTGGCTGATCTCAAGGCAAAAAAGATCGTCGTCCTCGTGTTCCTGGGAACCGAGTGTCCCTTGGCGAAGCTCTACGGGCCACGGCTGGCTGAACTTCAGAAAAAATACTCCGACAAGGGCGTCCAATTCCTGGGAATCAATGCCAATCGACAAGACTCGATTACTGAAATCGCGGCGTATGCCCGCGTGCACAAGATCGAGTTTCCCATCCTGAAAGATCTCAGGAACAAGATTGCCGATCAGCTCGGGGCCCTCCGCACTCCAGAGGCCTTCGTTCTCGATGCGGGTCGCACGGTCCGTTATCGCGGCCGTATCGACGATCAGTACGGCATCGGCTATGCGCGAATGCGCCCGTCCGAACGTACTTGGCAACCGCGGTTGATGAGTTGTTAGAGAGCAAGGCGGTGGCCAACGCTGAAACGGCGGCCGTCGGATGTCGCATCGGCCGTCAGCGCTCACCCGACCTATCGTCGAACGTAACGTACAGCAATCAGGTTGCCCGAATCCTCAACAAGCGGTGCGTCTCTTGTCATCGCAAAGGCGAAATCGCCCCGTTTGCGCTGACGACCTACGAGGAAGTTTCCGGCTGGGCGGAAACGATCGCGGAAGTGGTCCATGACCGCCGCATGCCCCCTTGGTTGGCCGATCCCGGTTACGGTCACTTCTCCAACGACCGCAGCCTCCCGGACGAAGAGAAGCAAATTCTTTATCGTTGGTCCGCCGCCGGCGCTCCGGAGGGTCATCCGCAGGAATTGCCTCCCTTGCCGCAATTTGTCGACGGCTGGCAGTTGCCCAAGAAGCCGGACAAGATCTATTACATCTCCGAAAAGCCTGTCGAAGTGCCGGCGAACGGACCAATCCGCTATCAATACTTCCATGTCGATCCGGGATTCGACGAGGACAAGTGGATCAAAGGACTCGAATTTCGGCCAGACAATCGCGCCGTCGTGCACCACGTCATGGTGATTGCGCACCCCAAAATCGCCCATCGACGAAACTTTGCCCGCGGCGATCAGTATCTCCTGAGCTTTGTTCCCGGAGGAATACCGCTCATCCTGCCGCCGGGTCTCGCCAGGCGCTTTCCGAAGAACTTCGAGTTTTTATTCGAAGTGCACTACACTCCCAACGGTTCCGTCCAGATGGATCGCGGCAGGATCGGTGTCATCTTTGCGGACCCGAAAGAGGTTACGCATCGCGTCCGCTGGCTCTACGCGCACAATGATCAATTCACAATCCCACCCGGGAATGACCACTACAAGGTGGAAGCCGATTCTCTGCCGTTGGGAGCGAGGGCCCAACTTTTTCGGCTGTATCCCCACATGCATCTCAGGGGAAAACAGTTCCGCTTCGAGGCCCGTTATCCGGACCGCAGGTCGGAAATTCTATTGGATGTTCCGCAATACGACTTCGGCTGGCAGTTGACCTATGAACTGGCCAAGCCCAAGTCACTCCCCCAGGGGACGATCCTGCACTGCACGGCCTACTACGATAATTCCGAACAAAACTTGAACAATCCGGACCCGACAGCAACCGTCCGAGAAGGAGACCAGACCTGGGAAGAGATGATGGTCGGCCACTTCGACGTCATCCTTCCGATTGCAAATCCGCGCGGGACGGAATGAGCGGAACACGGCCGCACCACCGCTGCCGAAATAGGAAATGGCGGGATTTGCCACGACAACGGCGGCGCACCGGGATCTCCGGCACAAAAACGGTCCTCCGTGGAACGGCGTCGCCAGCTCATCCCGTGGGCTCTTCGTTCCTAGAAAATCAGATCGTCTTGTTCTTCCCACTTATTGCGGCGGCGCGAAAAACTGAACGATCGAATGTTCGCCGCGTGGAGTCACCTGATCCTTGCCCGAGATTTCCAGGTCGAAATTCTGCGTCTTGCCGGATTGCGGCACGTCCACTTTCAATGCCTCGATGTTCTGATTCTTGTCGGGGTCGTTATACAAGTTCTTGAGCGCATCGGGCCCGCGAAAAGTCCCCGGCCGGCCGCGCTGAAGCCCGGCAAACAGGGCGACGTACGATCCGGGGGGGACGCCTCCCTGCCCGAATTTGAAGGTGCCGTCGTTTTGCACAATCGCGTAGCGCGGCGGTTTGATTTGTGTCGGCGGGTTCTTCGGATCGTAAAGCATCAACAACAGCACGTGCCGCGATTCGATCGCCGGTGGCTGGTTGTCGATCGTCACGGTGCCGGAGAACTCGGCGTGGTTCACGACGGGTTCGTGGTACTCCTTTCTTTTCCGTTCAATCTCGCTCTCGGCCGAATCACGGCCGCCGCAACCGGCGACGAGCGCCGCCAAAAAGAGACATCCGGCAAGCTGCCGTCCGGAAAGGGGTTGTTGGCCGTTGCGTCCCATCATGTGAGAGGATCCCAGTCGTGATACGGTTCGTTCCAGACTGCTCCCACGCGGAGAGGCACGTCCCAAAGGTCGCAAGGAATTTCGCGAAGTCCCGCTGGACTCGAGCCGTTCGAGCGGGGGGCTCTTCGCAGATCCCCCGCTCGAACGTGAAGGTCCTCGGTCCTTCCGGCGAAGCGGCACCGCGTCCGGTTAGAACGCGGAGTCGGGTGTCGAGACGTTGCCGTGATAAGTCACGAGCCGGCAGAACGTGACCAGGCTGATATTCTCGCTGATCATGCGGGCCGACCCGTCGCACAGCGAAATGCCGCACGCGCCGGGATGGAAGCTGTACAGCCCCCCCCAAATCTCGTTGCTGCAGTTGATGGCACACGTGTTGGACGGAGTGCCCGCGGAGAGATTGGTTCCGTCAAACGTCGAGCCGAAGAGAAAGTTCCAGCCGTTCTCAATGCAGGCCCAGCAGCCCCCCGGATTCGAGTTGAGAGCTTTTGCCCCCGACCCGCCGGCGCTCGTTGCCGAACAAGCGAACAGATTTCCCCCGCAAGCTTGGCTTTTGGCGATCTTTTTCACGCCCCGCTGCCACAGGTCGGGCCGTCCGGCGAGTTCTCCGCAGAAGATCGTTTGCGACGTCCCGTCGGTAATCATTTCGATCGAAATCGGAACATGCTCAATGCGGAACGCATCAAAGGTCAGTACTCCTAAACGCCGATCGCCGAGCCCTTGACCGCCTTGATGCGACCGGCTTCCCTGGGGATCAACTGGCCCTGCCAGTTGGTCGTAGGCGCAGCTCAGGCCGTTGCAAACGCAGCTTGTCGCGGTGTAGTCGCTGGCTCCCGCAAAGTACTGGGGGATCGCGCCGCAGGTTTGCGTGGAGTATCCGCTCGTTTCCAGAAACGGGTTGGACGCCCGCGGTGCAGAAGGGCAGACGTAGGTGGGAATGGGGGCTGCCGCGGGAAGGGTTGGACCGAGCGACGTACACGCGGACGCATTCAGCCCCGTATATTTGGCGCCGCAGACCGAGGTCAAATTGGCGGGAGAAAAGATCGGCGAGTTGAAGCAGATCTTGTTGTAGACGTTCGTTGCTTCCATGAAGAGCAGCAGTCGTTCGCCCCAGGTGTGGATGTTGAAGTCGTTGTACGCGTCGGAGCAGCTTCCTCCTGCCGATTGCGGGGGGCAGTTGCAACAGCAGGAGCAGTAAAATTTGCGCAGTGTCGTTCGGTTGAGCAACCAGGTGAATGCCGGTGGAAAACAGTTGTTGACATCGTGATAGTTGTGGGCCGCCAGCGCAATCTGTTTGAGATTGTTGCGGCATTGCGACCGGCGGGCCGCCTCGCGGGCCGCCTGCACGGCGGGCAACAAGAGAGAAATCAAGACGGCTATGATCGCGATCACGACCAGTAGCTCGATCAACGTAAAACCCCGACGTCGATGTCTCATGATGGCTAAACCCTTTCTCTAAAGGAGCACAGGTGCAGGCCTCAAGCGCTCGAAGTCCACCCCGACTCGGTCTGGTGCGCGGGTATTCCCAGCAAACCCGCCTGGTTCCGATCAGGGAAATTCGTCTTACGTGTCCGAGAGGGACAATCCCGACTTCGCCGACGATGTCAGATCACGTTGGTTCATTCACCAAATGTCACATGATGACGCCTCCCTTTACCATTTATTGCGGCGGCGCGAAAAACTGCACGATCGAATTTGCGCCGCGGGGAGTGACCGGATCCTTGCCCGCGACTTCGAGGTTGAAGTTCTGCGTCTTGCCGGAGGCCGGGATCTCCACTTTGAAACTTTCCACGTTCTGGTTCTTGTCGGGGTCGTTGTACAAGTTCTTGAGCAAGTCGGGCCCGCGAAAAGTCCCCGGCCGGCCCCGCTGGAGCTCGGCAAACAGGGCCACATACGACCCGGGAGGCACGCCCCCCTGCCCGAATTTGAAGGTCCCGTCGTTTTGCACGACGGCGTAGCGCGGCGGCTTGGTTTCCGTCGCGGGCTTTTTGGGATCGTAGAGCATCAGCAACAGCGCGTGCCGCGGTTGGACCACCAATGGCTGGTTGTCGACGGTCACGGTGCCCGTGAATTGCGCGGGTCTCGACCGGCTCCTTGTACTCCTTTCTACGCCGTTCCACCTCGCGATCGGCCGACTCGCGGCCGCCGCAACCGGCGAGAAACGCCGCCAAAAAGAGACAGCCGGCGATCCGCCGTCTGTTGAGCCGTCGACTTCCGTCATGTCCCATCATGCGAGAAGATCCCCTGTGGTGGTACGCGTCGTTTAAGGCCCCCTGGCCGCGGGACGCCGGGGAGGTTCCTGAGATTTCCAGGGCGCGAGGCGCTCGAGCGGGGGGCCGACCAACAGCCCCCCGCCCGTTCGTGAACGCCGTCCGTCAATCCGGCGCTGCGGATTTTCAGAACGCGGGATTTTAGAACGAGGAGTCGGGCGTCGAGACGTTGCCGTGGTAGGTAACGAGACGGCAGAACGTGACCAGGCTGGTATTTTCACTGATCATGTGCGCCGACCCGTCGCACAACGCGATGCCGCAGGCGCCGGGATGGAAACTGTACAGCCCCCCCCAAATCTCGTTGCTGCAGTTGATGGCACACGTGTTCGACGGAGTTCCCGACGAGAATTGGGTTCCGTCAAACGTCGAGCCCAACAGCAGGTTCCAGGCGTTGTCGAGACAGCCCCAGCAGCCTCCCGGGTTGGAGTTGAGCAGCTTGGCCTGGCTGCCGCCCGGGCTCGTCGGAGAGCAACCAAACAGGTTCCCGCCGCAAGTGGCGCTCTTGGCGATTTTCTTCACGCCGCGCTGCCACAGGTCGGGCCGCCCGGCCAGTTCTCCGCAGAAGATCGTTTGCGACGTCCCGTCGGTGATCTGCTCGATCGAGACCGGAATGTGTTCGATGCGGAACGCGTTCCAGGTGAGCACGCCCAGACGGCGATCGCCCATCGCCTGGCCGCCGCCGTGCGACCGGTTGCCCTGTGCATCGGTGGGGCCAGTTAATTGGTCGTACGCGCAGCTCAGGCCGTTGCAGATGCACGACGTGGCGGTGTAGTCGCTGGCGCCCGCCCAGTACTTGGGGATCACGCAGCAGGTTTGGGTCGACAGTGCAGGTGTTTCCAGGAAGGGATTCGAGGCGCGCGGTGCCGACGGACAGACGAAGGTGGGGATCGCCGCCGCGATCGGCAGGCCGGGGCCCGTCGAACAACACTTCGACGCGTTTTGCGCCGTATAGGAGGCGCCGCCCAGCGACGTCAAATTCGCCGGCGAAAACATGGGCGCGTTGAAGCAAATCTTGTGGTAGACGTTCGTCGCCTCGAGGAACAACAGCAGCCGTTCGCCCCACGTGTGGATGTTGAAGTCGTTATACGCATCGGAGCAGCTTCCGCCGGCCACCTGCGGCGGGCAGTTGCAGCAGCACGAGCACAGGTAGTTGTGCAGCGTGGTCTTGGTCATCAGCCACGTAAATGCGGGCGGGAAGCTGTTGTTGACGTCGTGATAGTTATGGGCCGCCAAGGCAATCTGCTTGAGATTATTGCGGCACTGCGACCGGCGGGCCGCCTCGCGGGCCGCCTGCACGGCCGGCAACAAGAGGGAGATCAGAACGGCAATAATGGCGATGACGACCAACAATTCAATCAGTGTGAAACCCCGACGTCGATGATTCATGATGGCCAAGCCCTTTCTTGGGAGAACACGAAGCGAGCATTGTGCCAAGTCGTTCCGGTTCTCAGATAGTTCCGAACGGAACAAATAATGACGAATCAGAGAGAACTCAACAGCCTGCGCGAAAAAGAGACCAACCGACGAATGAGAAAGCGGATCAGAATCCGTTGATGACTGTAAGTCTATCCGTTGCTGCCTGTGTGTATTTTTGGAAACGAAGTGATCAGTGAACTTCCGCTCGCGTATCGCAGAGTGGTACAATGTATCGCTCCGTGAAACAGGGTGCCAGTATAACTCCCTATCCGCGCATCGTCAAACGGCGATTCGACAAATCGTGAAAACGAGCTCCCACCATCCACCCGCCGCGAGAGACGTGTCCGGAAACGGCAGAAACGCCAGCGTGCGTCCCGGCAAGGGGACGCCACACGTGTTGCAGAGCGCCAGGACAACCTTGGACGTCTTCGAGGCGGTCGCCGAGCACCAACCGATCGGCGTCACGGACCTCGCGCGGCTGCTCGGCCTGACAAAGCCGACCGCCCAGCGCTGCCTGGTCACCCTGTGTGACGCCGGTTGGATCCGAGTCCAGGTGAATTCGGCGGCGAAGTGGGTGATCACCGCCAAGAGCTTCAGTCTGGGCCGTCATGCACTTTCGAGTGGTCAATTGCGCGACGCCGTGCTGCCCATCATGGTCAAGCTGCAGGAGCTGACGCAGGAATCGAATTACCTGATGGTTGTCGACGGTCGCAGCGTCGTCGGGATCGAACGCATCGAAGGGTCGCGTCCCGTTCGTTCGTTCATTCCGATTGGAGAGCCGGTCGCTTTGCATGCCGCGTCGAGCGGCAAGATTTTCCTCGCTTACTGCACGCCGGAAGCCCTCGAGGCTTACATTGCCGGCGGACTGCCGAAAGTGACGGCAAAGACGATCCGGGATCCCGAGAAGCTCCGACGCCAGCTCTCGCGCATCCGGAAGCAAGGCTGGGCGGTTTCGATCGACGAGTTTGCCGAAGGAACGAGCGCCGTCGCTGCAGCGATCCTGGATGGCGCCGGCGCCCGGTCGCGTCGATCGTGCTGGCCCTGCCGACACACCGTTTCGCAAGATCTCTCCGGGCGAAATACGCGGGCTTCGTCGTGGATGCAGCCGTCACGGCGCACCAGCGGGTCTTCGGCACCTCCTGAGCGAGGAACGCCGTTCGTTCGTCCTCGGCCAAGACCAGCACCACGGTCTTGGCTTTCCTGCCGCTCAATGGCCGGAACGGGTGACCTTGGTCACGGCCTGCGGACCGGGGCTCGTGACCCCTTCCTTGCCGGCCACCTCCAGGTTGATGCTCTGGCCCGTTTTGCCGGAGGTGGTCAAATCGACTTTGAACGCGTCCTGCGTCCCGTTCTTGTCGGGATCGTTGTAGAGATTCTTGAGGACGTCGGGCCCGTGGAACACGCCGGGGCGTCCACGCCGAAGTTCAGCGAAGAGGACGACGTATGATCCGGGCGGAACGTCATGAAACTGAAACGTGCCGTCCGGCTCGCATACCGTATACCGCGGCGGATGGCCCGCTTTGGGCGGACTCTTTGGATCGAACAGGAAGATCAACAGGTCGTGATCGGCCTGGAGCTGCGGCGGCTGGCTGTCGAACGACACCTTGCCCGAGAACTTTGCCGTCGGCACGTCCTTGATGTTCAGTTCTTTCTTCCGCCGGGCGACGGCCTGATCGGCCGATTCGCCGCATCCGGCGGCCAGGATGCAGACGATCACGCACACGGCAAACGACTGAGCCGAGAGTCGACGACTTCGATCCGACGCGATCACAGTTGATGGCCCTCTCGAAAAAGAGTTGCACCGCGAAATGACGCGATGACGGATGCAGCGCAGCAAGTTGAGGGCGTTTTTGAACGCCCGGCTGCGACCGCGACGGTTCCGTTTCGCTGCGCCGCGACTTGGCACTCGCCAATGAAGCTCCGGCCGATTCTCGGTCGCATGGTGCGGCCCACGATGGGGAAGCGAATCCGCTTCGAGCAGGCACCGATGCGCGGCGCTGGGCGAGCGACCTGTGCGTGAGAGGCGCGCAGGCGGCCCGGGCAAACCGCGCAACGGCGCCATTAGACTCGACTCGAGAAATTGAAAGTCAAGCACGAAAACGCGCACTGCCCGAAGCCCGGGCATTTGCCGCGGATGGCCCGCATCCCGCCGCGAACCCGGTCTTCAGGCAGTTTGCGCTGCGAAGGGGAGCTGCCTGAAGGCGGCCCCCTTCGCATCCGCTCGGAAGCTGCGAATGAGCACCGCGCGAGAGGCGGCGCTGGTTCGGTTCGTTAGAACGCAGAATCAAGCACCGCGACGTTGCCGTGGTAAGTCACGAGGCGGCAATAGCTGATCAGACTGATGTTCTCGCTGATCATGCGAGCCGACCCGTCGCACAGCGCGATCCCGCAGGCACCGGGATGGAAGCTGTAAAGTCCACCCCAGATTTCATTGCTGCAGTTGATCGCGCACGTGTTGGCGGGGCTGGAAGCCGGTCCGCCGTCCCACTCGCCCGAGGCGAGCGTCGTTCCGGCGAAATTGGAACCCCAT
Organism: uncultured Planctomycetaceae bacterium; assembly: GCA_963833105.1. GTDB lineage: Bacteria > Planctomycetota > Planctomycetia > Planctomycetales > Planctomycetaceae > DASPSM01. The sequence goes on along the minus strand of CAWHWU010000013.1, from coordinate 39,117 downwards.
TGGTAATTCCAGGCGTTGTCCAGGCACGCCCAGCATCCACCCGGATTGGAATTGAGCGCCTTGGCGCCGCTGCCACCGCTTGTCGGAGCGGGAGCTCCCGCGTCCGGCACCAGGAACAGGTTGCCGCCGCAGGTGGTGCTCTTGGCGATCTTTTTCACGCCGCGCTGCCATAGGTCGGGCCGGCCGGCCAGTTCGCCGCAGAAGATCGTTTGCGACGTGCCGTCGCTGATCATTTCGATCGAGATCGGCACGTGCTCGATCCGGAAGGCGTCGAAGGTCAGCACGCCCAAACGACGGTCGCCAAGATATTGGCCGCCGCAAAACGAGAGTCGACCCTGCGGATCGTTCGGAGAGGCCGTATTCGAATAGGCACAGGCCAAGCCGTTGCAGATGCAGCTCGTGGCAGTGTAGTCGCTGGCTCCCGCGTAAAAGCTGGGGATCGCACCGCAGGATTGCGTCGTCAGCGCCGACGTCTCCAAAAACGGATTCGAATTGCCGGGGCCGACGGGCAGACAAACGTGGGAATCGGCGCCGCAATCGACAACCCGAGACCGATCGAAGTACAGGCGGAGGCATTCGTCGCCGTGTACTTGGCCCCGCCGATACTGCTCAGACAGGCCGGAGAGAAGAGGGGCGCGTTGAAGCAAATCTTGTTGTAGACGTTCGTCGCTTCCAGGAACAGCAGCAGCCGTTCGCCCCAGGTGTGGATATTGTAGTCGTTGTAGCCGTCGGCGCAGTTGCCCCCCTGGCAGCGGGCATCGCAGCAGCAGGAGCAGAAATACAATTTCAGCGTCGCTTTGTTCAGCAACCAGGTGAAGGCCGGCGGAAAGCAGTTGTTGACGTCGTGATAATTGTGGGCCGCCAAACCGATTTGCTTCAAATTGTTGCGGCACTGCGACCGGCGGGCGGCCTCGCGGGCGGCTTGCACGGCCGGCAGCAAGAGGGAGATCAACACGGCAATGATGGCAATCACGACCAGCAATTCAATCAGCGTGAAACCCTGTCGTCGATGTCTCATGATGGCTTAGCCCTTTCGTGGGAGAACGAGAATCGATTTTGGCGCCGATTCGCTCCCGCTCTCAGATGGTTCCGAGCGGAACAAAAATCGTACAGGTCCGAAAGAATTGAACAGCCTGCGCAAAAAAGAAGCACGTCGTCGCCGACAACCGTCAAACGGAGGGAAACCGTTTGTTCACCAAAGATTCTCAGTATTTTCACTGAGTGTTCTGTGAGCTTTCTCACTTTTCTGTCATTCTACAGATTTTTAATGTTGGCGTGGCGAGTGCTCCGCTCGTCGAGGAATCGAGCGCACGCCGGGCGGCCCTGTGCGGTCGCAGCGTTTTGAACTGGCCCGGAACGGCGTCTCGCGAGCGCGTTCGCTGGGGTGCCTCGATGGGCCGGGGCGCGTTGCCTCGCGTTGAGACTGCGTTCCGTTCAGATCGAGCGGTCACGCGGAACTGCGCGTCGGCAAACCCGCGGTTTCGCCGCGTGACCTCAGTCCTCGCAGCACTCGCGCGAGAAGGCCCAGAGTCCCCGAGTCCAGAATTCAGGTCAAGAATTCAGGAACTCGAGGGCCGCCGACAGCCCCAGCCATTTGAAGGCTTCGTCAATCAGGGAGTTGTCTGGTACGTCGGCGGAGTTTTGGCCAGGGGCGCCCGCATTCTGGGACGTGGAACCGTCGAGACGATTCTCGTTGAGCGTGCCTGTTGCCGCATTCGCGGGGAGGCCGGATTCCGGGACCGCTGCGGGCGTCGTAACGGGACCGCTCGTCACCGGAGGCGATTCATCGACGGTGATGCCGTCGTTCGTCACATTGACGGTGAGGACCACCGGCCGGCTCGCCGCGGAAGTCTGCTGCGGAGTGCCGCTGTTGGTTGCCTCCTGGCTGGTGTTGGCGGGCGGAATGGCCGCTGCTTCCACCACCGCGCGGCCCACCTGACTGACGGTGACGTCGACGGTGGCCGAACCGGATAGACCGTCTCCGGAATCTTTGAGCGAGACGGTGATCGTGGCCGTGCCGACAAACCGCGAGGTGGGCGTGAAGGTCAGGCCGTTCAGGGCCGCGTTGAGGTTGGAGAGCGTTCCGCTGACGGTCATCGAGGCCGATTTGTTGGCCCCCGAGACGACCTTCAAGCCGCTCGTCGAGGCCAGTTTGAGGGTCCCATGCGTGGCTGTGAGCATGATTTCGTCCGTCGCGGTGCCGGCTTCCGGATCGGTGCCGTCAATGGCGTCGTCCTTGGCGGTGGAGAAGACGAGCGACGAATTCTCGCTCACCGATTCGGTCGACGGAGCCGTGACGGTCGGCGGCTGCGAGAGTGAATTCACGGTGATGGCGCTGGATCCCGTGCCGGTCAGGTTCGTGCCCGTATCCAAGAGCGAGACCTTGAGCGTATCGGTCCCGACGAAATTGGAGCCCGGCGTGTAGGTAAGACCGTTGACGGCTGCATTGAGCTCGGCCAGCGTGCCGGTCACGACGATCGACGAGCTGCCGTTAGTTGTGCTCTGGTCGAACGTCAGGCCGCTCGTCGTGTCGAGCGTGAGGATGCCGTGGGTCGCCGAAAGCGTGAGCGTTTCGGGAGTGCTTCCGGCGAACGAATCGGTGAAGGTAATTCCGGTCCCCTTGGCCGTCGAGAAAACGAGGGGCGAGTTCTCGTTGACCGAGATTGTGGAGGGGATGGTAAGCGTCGGCGGCACAAAGGGGCTGACCGTGATGGCGACGTTGCTCGTCCCTTTGAGACTGTCGGCGGGATCGGAGAGCGAAAGCTGGAGCGAAGCCGGGTTGCTGGTGCCGATCGGAGGCGTGTAGACGAGCCCGTTGAGCGCGGCGTTGAGACTGGCGAGCGTGCCGGTGGCCGTAATGGATCCCGAGTTGTTGCCCGAGACCGAACTCAGGCCGCTGGTTGGTCCGAGGGCGAGGCTGCCCGAGTTGACGTTCAGGGTCAGCGTGTCGAGGGTGCTGGAACCGGCCGCAGCGTCGGAGAGGGTGATGGCGTCGCCGTTGGCGGTTGAAAAGAGGAGAGTCGAATCCTCATTGACGTCGATCGTCGACGGACCGGTGATGCCCGGCGGGGTCGATGTCGTCGTCGTGTAGCCCGCCAGCGCCGGGACCAGCAGATTGGCGACCGGCGAGCCGATGCCCGTCGCCAGATCGTAGCCGGTCGTCGCCGCGTAGGTGCCGTTGCTCCCCGTCGTAATGTCGTGGAAGTCGGAGCTCGGGAGGCTATAGAGCGAGGACAGAGTTTGCGCTGGTGAGGGTTGTTTGGCCGTCGAGGGCCCGTCCCTGGTCGGCGATCGCGACCAGTCCGGCCCACATCGGAGTGGCCACGCTGGTCCCGCCGACCTGGTACCATCCGCCGTCGTCACTGTCGAGGACGTAGACGCCCGTGTCGGGGTCGGCGTCCATCGAGACGTCGGGCACCGTCCGCATCGTGGAACTGGTTCCGTTGACTTTGCCGACCTGATAGCTGGGTTGTGTCTCGACCTGGCTGACGCCGCCGCCCCCCGCACCCGATGCGTCATCCCAGGCGCTTTCGGCGAGATAGGTGCCGCTCGTGTTGATATCCAGCGACGTGCCCCCGACTGCCACGACGTTCGGCGAGAAGGCCGGATACTCGGAGGGCGTGCCACTGTCCCCCGTGGCGGCCAGGAAGGTGACGCCTTGGTGTCCCGACGGAGTGGCGAAATCGGAATCGTACGAATTCTCGCCGGAGAATTCGCCGCCCCCCCAGCTCATGGAGACGACGGAAACATTCGCATAATCGGCCGCCGTTTTGACCGCTGTGAAGAGGTCGTTGTACGAATTCGAGTTGGCCTCGAACAGAATGATGTTGGCATCCGGGGCGATCGAGTGGGCCCATTCCACGTCGAGTGCTTCCTCGACGTCCCAGGTCCCAGGTTGCGCGTTGGTTGGGAGAGATGTCCCTCCCGTCTCGTTGAGCACTTTAAGCGTCGGGTTGCCTGCCGAGTTGAATTGGGGCAGCCCGAATTCGCTGCTGAAGCTGTTGGCATCAGAAACGATATCGGGGTCGTTATAGGCGTCGACGATGGCAATCGTTTGACCAGCGCCGGTACCCGCCGTGCCGCCGAAACTGATCGCGTTGACGCCGTAGGCCACCTGCATCTGGGCCGGATCGATGGGAGCCACGCCCGCCGTCGCGTTCGGCTTTGCTCCCGAGGAGTGTTGGCTGGAAAGGATGAAGGTCGTGGCAGCGGTGGCGGAGAGAAGCAGGCGGCCCTCGAGTGTCTCGACGACCCAAGGCTCGTGCTGGGCCACTCGGGGGGTTGCCGCCTTGCGTCCCCTGCGCCGGCGGGTGGGTGGGAGCGCGCCTGAAATTCCCGCATTGTCATTCCACAGGGCCGACAGCAAGCGCAGGCACTTGGACCAGGACATTCAAACGGCCTCCTGAGACGCGGAACGACTACGGCAATCGTTACAGAAAGGCGGGGGTTCGATTTCGGCCCGGTACGCGGGGCTCAGTGCGACGCACAGCGGCGCGTGCCGGGGCGCGACCCGCACGACATTGTTCTCTGTCAATCCTGTGACGTTCACTCCACGGGCAAGGGTGAACACGGCCCGGAGTTGCCGATCCTCCCTCCTTGACGATGCTCAGTGCGGGAAGTCGGGCATTCGATTCGACTATAGATAATTACGCGAAAATCGCGAGAAATCAACAGGCCAAAAATTTGAACAGTGTTAAAAAACGGTGAGTGCACAGATGCTCATTTTCACACCGGACGGCTGACCTTCGTTCCCGCGACGGGAACAACTCGCCTTGCCCCACGCGCACGGGCGCCGCAAAATGACGAAACCTGAAGCGTGGCTTGTCTTGGTGCGTGGAAATCGCCAATCGGTCGGGGCATGTCGGACTCGCGAGTCGATCGGAATTTACTCTTTGGCGTGCTTGCGCTCCAGATGGATTTCATCACGCGAGACGCCTTTCTGGCCGCGATTGCCGCGTGGGTTTTGCAAAAGGCCAAGCCGCTCGGTGAGTTCCTGGTCGAGCGGGAATCGCTGGCCGAGGGTGACTGTGCTCTGTTCGAGCGCCATCGCCGAAGAGCACGTGGCCCATTATCGCGACGGGATCCCCAAAGGGCTCACGGCTTCGCTGCGGCCCCTGGACTCGGTTCAGCGCGAACTGGAAAAGGTGGGCGACCCCGAGCTGAAGGCCGGGATCGACCGCCTGGTGGCGATGCAGCGCCAGGCTCGAGCCGAGGAACCGACTTTGCGCCCGAGGGAGAGGCGCACGGCCGGGATTTGCCCAGGGCCGAAGAGCGATTCGAGCTCCTGCAGAAGCACGCCACCGGCGGACTCGGCGAGGTCTACGTCGCCTATGACCGCGAGCTCAACCGCGAAGTCGCGCTCAAACGTCTGCAGGAGCGCCACGCGGGAAGCGCCGACAGCCGCATCCGGTTCCTGATCGAGGCCGAAATCACCGGCGGTCTGGAGCATCCGGGGATCGTCCCGGTCTACGGCATGGGGATGGCCGACGATGGGCGACCGTATTATGCGATGCGGTTTATCCGCGGCAAGACGTTCCGCGCGGCGATCGACGAATTCCATGCGCGGGACGCCTGCTCGCCCCGGAAATGGCGGATCGGCCTGCGGCGTTTGCTCGGACGTTTTGTCGCCGTGTGCAACGCGGTCGAATACGCGCATAGCCGCGGCGTGATTCACCGCGATCTCAAGCCGAGCAACATCATGCTCGGGAAGTACGGCGAGACTCTGGTCGTCGACTGGGGACTGGCCAAGGCGTCGAGCCTGTGCAAATTGATGCCGCACGGCGAAGAACGGCGGCTCGAGCCGAGTTCGGAGGCGGTCTCTTCCGAGACATTGCCCGGCTCGGCGATCGGCACACCCGGCTTCATGAGTCCCGAGCAGTGCGAGGGCCGGATTTCCGACATCGGGCCGGCGAGCGATATCTACACGCTGGGCGTCGCGCTGTATCTGCTGTTGACCGGCAGCGAGCCGTTCCAGGGGACAACCATTGCGGAATTGCTGGCGAAAGTCCGCACGGGCGATTTTGCTCCCCCGCGACAATGCAACGCCTCGGTTCCGGCGCAGCTCGAAGCGATCTGCCTCAAGGCGATGCAGCTTGCGCCGGCCGACCGCTACCAAACCTGCGCGGCACTGGCGAAGGACGTCGAACGCTGGCTCGACGACGAGCCTGTCACCGCCTACGCCGAGCCTCTGGCGACGCGCCTTTTTCGTTGGCTCCGCGCGCACCGCCTGATGACGGCCCGCGCGGGCGGTCTGGCGGCGGGGCTGATGGCGGGGCTGATCGTCACCACGATCCTCTTGGGCCGCGCCAACGTGCGGATTGCCAACTCGGCCCTCGAAACCGAAAAAGAGCGGCTCGAAGCGACGCAACAGCGCGACGTGGCGACGCGGCAACTGTACGTCTCGCAAATGAACCTCGCACAGCGGGCATGGGACGACAACAACACGGGCCGTGTCCACGAGCTGCTCCAGGCTCAGGTTCCCAAAAACGTGGGCGAGTTCGACGGCCGCGGCTGGGAGTGGCGCCACCTGTGGCGGGTCTCGCACAGCGAACGGCGGATCCTGAACGTGAAAGCTCTCTGCCTGGCTTATCGCCCCGACGGGCAAATGCTCGTCTCGGGCGGACCCGACGGCCTGCTCAAGATGTGGAGCCCCGACGGCACGCGCGAAATTCGTTCGATCCCTGCGCACGCCGCTCGCATCAACATGCTGGCCTTCAGCCAAGACGGGAAGATGCTGGTCACCGGCTGCCGCGACGGAACGGCGAAAATCTGGGACCCGACGACGGGCCGCGAAATCCGCACGATCGACGGATACCCGACGTGGGAGCACGGTCTGGCACTCAGTCCGGACGGCAGTCGACTGGCCGTTTCCTATACGGACCTGTTTCTTTTGGACACGGCCAACGGGGAACTCAAGGACCACTTGTTGGGACACACCCATTATGTTGAGTCGTTGGCCTTCACGCCGGACGGCCGCCGCCTGGCATCAGGGGGTTGGGACTCCACGGCTCGGTTGTGGGACGCGAGCACGGGACGGGCATGCACACGTTCTCCGTCATGGATGGTGGCAGCACCGCCGTGGCGGTCAGCCCCGACGGCCGCACGCTCTATTCGGGATCGATGGAGGGGCACCTTCAATCGTGGGATCTCGAGACCGGCAAGGAGCTGTTGCGCTTCAAGCTGCACGCGAACAAGATCAACCGGCTCGTCTTCAGCCCGGACGGGAATCGTCTGGCGTCGGCCAGCGACGACACGACCGTCAAGATCGTGCATTTAACCGCCGCCCGTGAAATCGAATCGAGTAACGGCCGCGAATCGCCCGTGATCGAGACGCTCCGCGGTCACTCGTCTCCTGTGGCCGATCTCGCGTTTTCGCCCGGCGGCGAGGTGATCGCGACCGCAGGCTGGGACGAGACGCTGCGACTGTGGGACGCTGCCAGCCGACAAGAACCGCTTTCGCTCCAGTTGCCCAACGGCCCGCGGATGACCAGCCTCGCTTACAGTCCCGATGGCTCCGTGCTCGTCGCCGGGGGCAACTTGATGACGGTGGTTTGGGGCGCGTCGACCGGGGAACTGCTGTGGAGTACTCCCGAAGTCCTTTCCTCTTTTCCGGCGGGGACCGGTAAGGGCGTTGCCATCGATCCGCAAAGCCGGATGCTTGCGTCCGCTCAAAAAGAGGGGGGCGTCGCTCTGCGCAACGCGCACGATGGCCGCCTCTTGCGCCAACTATCGACGACGGGCATGGGCAATTGTGAAAGCGTCGACTTCAGTCCGGATGGACGCATGCTGGTCTCAGGGTATAGCAGCGGGCGGATTGTCCTGTGGGATCCGGCCGAAGGACGCCGCTTGCGAGAGGTCACGCCCTTCGCCCGGTCTTTGACGTGTGCTGTCTTCAGCCCCGACGGCAAATATCTGGCATGCGCGGGAATGGACAGCGACAGCAAAGTCAGCTCTGACGCCGAAATCCGGCTGTATGACGCGGCCAGCGTGCATCTGCTGCGGCGACTCGTGGGGCACCGCGGAGTGATTTGTTCGATTGTCTTCAGTCCTGACAGCCGGCTACTTTTTTCGGGGGGTCGGGACCAATTCATCCGCGTGTGGGACGTCGCGACGGGGACGCTGTTGCATTCGCGACAGGGACATTCCGGCGACGTTCAATGCCTGTCGCTGAGTCCGGACGGCAAACGCCTCGCGTCCGCGAGCGATGATCGCACCTTCACCATTTGGGACGTGTTGACCGCCCAGGAATTGCAGACGTTCAAGCCGCAAGCCGGCGAAGTGGTCGGCGTCGCGTTCAGTCCCGACGGCACGCGGCTCGCGGCGGCTCTGCCTGCTCAGAGTCGTATTGCCGTTTGGGACGCGCGGCCCGTGACGCCTGAACTTCGCGTGGCAATCGATGCGGACGATCTCCTGGCGAGCCTGATCCCACGAACCGCCAGCGAGACCGAACTCGTGCGCCGCGTGAGGAAAGTGCCGCTGATCGACGAAGCCGTGCGAAAATCGGCCCTCAACCGGGCTCACGCCGAGTGGCAGTCGCGCCACAATCAAACGGCTCGTGCCGATCTGCAGTTTTGGTTTCAGTTGCTATCGACGCCGCCGTCGAAGTGAGCCTCCGCTTTCGGCACACCACTTGCACTTCTCTCTCGTCACCGTAGCGGACCGCGCGGAGCCTCAGCATCCGCGTCAAAAACCTAGCAAGGGGAAAAACTCATGGCGAAGTACGGAACGAAAGCGAAAAGCGAAGTCGGCAGCGCCCTGCATCGCGAGAAGAAAGGGACGCTCAAGAGCGGAAAATCCAAGAAGACCGTCAAGAGCAAGAAGCAGGCGATTGCCATCGGTCTCTCCAAAGCGCGGAAAAAAGGGGCCAAAGTCCCCAAGAAAAAGAAAAGCTGAAGACCGCCGTCATTTTTTGATCCGTTCGACTGTTTTGCTCCCCGCGCAACTGCTGTTTTGGCATCGGATTTCTGCCGAAACTGACCTTTTCCTCGACTCGATTTTTAGCGACACCACGCGACCTTGCAGGGAGGCTGCTCTGACAGGAAGAACCGGAACCCATGGATGGGTGGCGTGGTTGGCTGCGGGCCGGCGTCCGGACCCGCGGCGAGGCAGCGAGAAAATCTGCCCGCAGGCAACGACAGGACATTCGGACCGAGCCTCTCGAAGAGCGCATCATGCTCTCGGCGACGACGACCGCCGCTGCGGCGGCCGCGGCGCAAAAGGTCTTTGCGAAGCTTACCGACCCGTCGGTTCAGCAGCTCGCTCAAGCCGATTACGCGGCGACACAGTCGATCACGCGTAACGACCTGCTCTCCGTCTTCATCGAGGTCGAGAACGATCACGTCGTCAGCGCGGCTGAACTCTCCAGCCTGCAGACACTCGTGGCAAATGCGAGCACGGTGGGGATGCCGGGTTATGTCGCCGACCTCGCCGGCAAGTGCGTGAACGGTGATCCGGCGAACATCTATTTGAAATCGGCCGCGAGTGCCAACGGCGATGTTTATGCCGGCTGCGTGGCATCGCAGCTCAAGGTCCTCGTGAACGATTGGTTCGAAGGGGGCGGTCCGATCGCCATGACCAACTCCTCCGTCACATTAAGCTGGGCGAGTGGCTCCCTGTTCGCCAAGGGGGGGGTACCGCACGACTCCGACATCGAGCAAGGTGTCATCGGCGACTGCACGCTTCTCGCAAGTCTGGCCGAAGTGGCCCTCCGCCAGCCACAAACGATCGAGAACATGTTCATCAACAATGGCGACGGCTCGGTCACGGTGCGCCTCTATCACAACGGCGTCCCCAATTACGTGACGGTCGATGCGCAGCTTCCGGACGGCGGCACGCTCTACGATCGCCCCGTGAATGGTGTGTTGTGGGCGGCCCTCGTCGAAAAAGCAATCGTGGAAGAGAACGCCGAGGGCTGGCTGGCCACGTGGTATCCGGGAAGCGATTCGTACGCTGCTCTGAATGGGGGCGATCAGGGGACCGCCGTGGCCTATTTGTCGACGCTGACTGGCTTGTCCAGCTCGTACTTCGGAGTCAACCCGTCGAACATCATCGCGGATTGGCAGGCGAACAAGCTGGTCGTCCTCTCCACGGGAACCGTTCCCGCCGGGAGCGGACTCGTTACAGATCATTGCTACGCCATGGCGGGCTACAATCCAGCTTCCAGCACGCCGATCGCGCTCTTCAACCCCTGGGGAGCGCAGGCGGCCCAGCCAAGCGTGAGCGCGGCGACCCTGACGACATTCTTCCAATTCGGAGCAGCGGCCGGCAGCGCACCCCCATCGGACTCGCACACGACGTCGGTAGCAAATGAATTCTCGCCGATTGCTGCGGTCGAAGTCGTCGCTTCGCCTGTCCCGGTCACCACACAGTCCGTGCAGACCTCGAATGGCAATCGTTCGACGACGGCTCCAGACGTCGTGCCGAGCGAAGCGAACGGCAGCATCGACCAGTTCTTTGCAAACTGGATGAGCGGCGTCGCCGCATAAATCGGACGAGATTGTCGACGTCGGATCCGGCGTTTTGACGGGGAGCCGGTCGCCGCCCCCTTGAGGGGCGGAGTTTTAGGCGCGGACAACACCTCATTAGCCGCACGATTCGCGCTCGAGGCGCCGGGGGACGAATGGTCGTTCAATAACCGACCGCCGCTCCGTCTTTCCGCGGCTCGGTGGCGCCGTGCAGTGTGCCGTGCTGCTGATCGATCCAGATCCCTTCGTATCCACCGAAGGTGTCGCCCCCCTTGCGGTCGATGTGGTGGCCGCGCCGCAGAAGCTCGGCGATTGTCGCGTCCGGAATGCCGGATTCGATGTCGAGCGTACCTCCCGGCGGTGTCATGGACTGTCCCGTCGGCGTCTGCGAGCCGTCATGTCGAATTCGCCCCGCATCGCCGGCGGCTTGAACGTCCAGGCCGAAGTCGATCATGTTCACCAGGATCTGCGTGTGACCCTGCGGCTGAAAGTCGCCTCCCATCACACCGAAACAGAGCCAGGGCTTGCCGTCCTTGGTGACCATCGCGGGGATGATGGTGTGGAAGGGGCGCTTGTGCGGCTCGAGCGAATTGACGTGTTTCGGATCGAGCGAAAACTGCGAACCGCGATTCTGAATCACGAAGCCCGTGTTGCCCGGAACGACGTAGGAACCGAATCCCCAATAGTTGCTCTGGATCAGCGAGCAGCAGTTGCGATCCTTGTCGACGACGCACAGATAGATCGTGTCCCCCTTCTTGGTCAGGAGCGGATCGCCCGAATCGACTGAAGTCGCCGCGTGCCGCATGTCGATCTGCTTCCGCTGCCGGGCCGCATAGTCCTTCGAGATCAGCTCGGCGACGGGGAGCTTGTGGTAAGCGGGATCGCCAATGTATTTGGCCCGGTCGGCATAGGCGAGCTTCTTGGCCTCGATGAAAAGGTGCCAGTAGTCCGGGCTGTTCCTGCCCATGGCGTGAATGTCGTAGCCCTCGAGAATGTTGAGGATCTCGAGCGCGGCAATCCCCTGTCCATTGGGTGGCAGCTCCCAGACGTCGTGGCCGCGGTAGTTCGTCGAGACGGGTTCGACCCATTCGGACCGATGGTCCTCGAAATCCCTCAGGCTGAGGAACCCGCCGAGCGTCTTGCTGGCCGCGACGATCTCTTCGGCGATTGGTCCGCGATAAAAGGCGTCGCGGCCTCCCTGCGAAATCGCGCGGAGGGAGGCGGCGAGATGCGGATTGCGGAAAATCTCACCGATCGCCGGCGGGCGGCCGTTAGGGAAAAACGTCGCCTTCGTGTCGGCGTATTTCATGGCCCCTTGTTGCTCGTTGGCCCAGAGGCCGGCGATGACCTCGGTCACCGGAAAGCCCTCTTCGGCATATTGAATCGTGGGTGCCAGCAATTGTTTGAACGTCATCGTGCCGAACCGTTGACGCAACTGGTCCCAGCCGTCGACGCAGCCGGGGACCGACCACGACAAGACCCCCTCTTCGGGAATCTCGGCCATCCCACGACTGCGAAAGACGTCGCGGTTGAGGGCGTAAGGGCTGCGGCCGCTGGCGTTGAGCCCGTACAGTTTTTGTGTCTTGTGGTCCCAATAGAGGACGAACAGGTCGCCGCCGATGCCGGCATCCATCGGTTCGACCAGGCCCATCATGGCGCAGGTGGCAATTGCGGCGTCAGCCGCCGTGCCGCCGGCGCGGAGCATGTCGAGCCCGACTTGGGCGGCCAGGGGTTGGCTGGTCGCGACCATGCCATGGCTGGCGATCACCACCGAGCGGCTTTGGTGCCGCATCTTCGCCGGGCGATCGTATTCTCCGCTGATGGCGAAGGACCGAACCTCCTGCGCGAACGCGCTCTTTTGCGGGCCGGGGCTAGCGAGCAAAACCGCGGCGCAGATTAGTGTCAGCGTCCGGGTGATCGGCTGCATGAGTGTTCCTTCGCGCGGTCGGGCTCGGATGACGTTCTTCGGTATCGATCAGTAGCCGACGGCGGCTCCGTCTTTTCGCGGCTCGGTCCCTCCCGCGAGCGTGCCGTGCTCTTGGTCGATGCGGATCCCCTGGTAGCCGCCGCCGTTGAATCCCCGTTCCACGTGATGCCCGCGGCGTTCGAGTTCTTTCATCGTCTCGAGCGGAATGCCCGACTCGACGCTCACCTTTCCCCCTTGAGGCTGCATCGGATGGCCGGACGGAGTCTGCGAGCCCGAATGCGTGACGCGCGCCTCGTCGCCGGCCGCTTGCACGTCGAGGTCGAAGTCGATCAGGTCGACGAGCACTTGCACGTGCCCCTGCGGCTGAAAGTCGCCCCCCATCACGCCGAAGCAGAACCAGGGCTTGCCGTTCTTCGTCACCATCGCCGGGATGATCGTGTGGAACGGACGCTTGTGCGGTTCGAAGCGGTTGAGGTGATTGGGGTCGAGTGAAAAACCGTTGCCCCGGTTCTGGATCACGAAGCCGGTCGTTCCCGCAACGAGATAGGACCCAAACGACCCCGAGTTGCTTTGGATAAACGAGCAACAGTTCCGGTCCTTGTCCACGACGCTCAAATAAATCGTGTCGCCCTGCCGGGCCAAGAGCGGCTCTCCCGCGTCCACCGCGGTGGCCGCATGTTTCATGTCGATCCGCTTGCGCTGCCTGGCAGCGTATTCCTTCGAGATGAGTTCGGCCACTGGCAGTTTGTGGAACGCCGGGTCGGCAAAATACTTGGCCCGGTCGGCGTAGGCGAGTTTTTTGGCTTCGATGAAGAGATGCAGATAATCCGGGCTGTGCCGTCCCATTGCCCGGATGTCGTAACCTTCCAGGATGTTCAGGATCTCGAGCGCGGCAATTCCCTGCCCGTTGGGCGGAAGCTCCCACACATCGTAGCCGCGGTAGTTGGTCGAGACGGGTTCGACCCATTCGGAGCGGTGGTCCTCGAAGTCCTTCATGCTGAAGTAACCGCCGAGTGATTGGCTGCAGGCGACGATCTGTCTGGCAATGGGGCCGCGGTAGTAGGCATCGCGTCCCCCTTTGGCGATTGCGCGGAGACTGGCGGCCAGGTTCGGGTTGCGGAAGAGCTCGCCGACGCGCGGCGCCTTGCCGTTCGGATAGTACGTGGAGAGAAATTCGGCTTGCAGGCCGGCTTTTGCCTCGCCGCGTCTCCATCCACCGCCGATGATCTCGCTGACGGGAAATCCCTCTTCGGCGTATTGGATCGCTGGGGCCAGCAGCTGTGCGAAGCTCATCGTTCCAAACCGCTGGCGTAGTTGGTCCCAGCCGTCGACGCAGCCGGGGACGGACCAGGAGAGGACTCCTTTGCCGGGAACGTCTTTCATTCCTTTCTGTTTGAAGATCTCTCGCGTGAGCGCGTAGGGGCTGCGGCCGCTGCCGTTGAGGCCGTACAGTTTTTGCGTTTTCGAGTCCCAATAGCAGACAAAGATGTCGCCGCCCATGCCGTTGCTCATGGGCTCGACCAGCCCGAGCATGGCGTTGGTGGCGATCGCAGCGTCGGCGGCGTTCCCGCCCGCCTTGAGGATTTCGAGACCAACTTGTGCAGCCAGAGGTTGGCTGGCGGCGACGAGGCCGTGCGTGGCCAGCACGGCGGAGCGGCTCTGATGCGGCATCTTCGCTGGGCGGTCGTACTCGCCGGCGAATGCCCGTCCGGAGGAAAGCTCCTCAAACCCTGCCGGGCGCACTGTCACGAGTGCGAGGAGAATTGCCGAAACACACGAAATCAATCGCCGATGCGGTCCCATGTCGTATCTCTCGCGAAGCGCCTGCCGGTCGAATGTCTTACAGCCGGATCTCCTTGATCGCCTGTGGGCCGGGACTGTCATTGGGCTCCTTCCCCGCGACTTCGAGTTCAAACAACCAGTCCGATTTGCCCGGCGCCGTCACCTCGACCTTGAAACTCGACTTGTCGGGATCATTGTAAAGATTCTTGAGTCGATCGGGCGGATAAAATCCTGTGTTCATCATCAAGACCTGTTCCATTTGAGCGAACAGGACAATGTACGATCCGGTCGGCACGCCATCCCCTTTGTTGTACGTGGTGAACTCAAAACTGCCGTCATCTGGTTTGCAGACCGCGTAGATTGGAAGTCGGGATGACGTCGGCGGTTTTTGGGGATCGTATAAAATGATGATCGTCGCCGCCGGCCGAATGTCACCCGGCGGCTCCCCCTTTTCGAACGATTGACCAAAGATGTGAGAGACCAGTCAGCTCGTGTCGATTTCGGATGCGTTCCGAACGGAAGCTGCCGACAAAAAGTGCGCGAATCAGGGATCCACAGCCTCACCGATCGCCAGAATTGACGGGGTCGATTGGCGATGTCCCCGAGTTGTGTTTACGCGTGCCGTCCTGCTGTCACGTTTTCGTGAACAACAAGATTGGCTAGTACGAGTCCCACATCGGCGACAATCAATACCCACCAGTGACGTGACACGGTGCCAGCAATCCAATCAAAAAGATCTCCCCAACCAACAGACGGAAGGAAGATCCAAATCACCGTGGCGACCACTCGGGGACCAACTACCGGCGCATTCATTGTGAAATGGACAACGGAATTGGCCGTTCGTCGCAAATGATCAAGCGATTTGTGAGGCTTCTAACAGTCGGTGCGTTAGACCTCTAACAACGGTCGTCGGCCGCCTGATTGACCGCAATATATGCGTGCTCTGTTGACGGGTCGCACCTGTCACGTGCCGGCCGGATACATCGCGAGCATGGCGCGGCGTGCCGATTCAGGAGATTGACTTACTAAACGCCGTCCGGAGATTGGACCTGAAACAACTCGTGGCTCACCTTGCCGTTTAAACCAGTAGAGTTGCGTTGCACGCATCGCCTCAATACTGCGTTTGGACCGATCGGACCCGACCGAGTCGTGCGGTGCGTCGAACTAGGTTAGAGTTGCGGTCCGCCGGACACTTTGTTTCCGGCGGCCTTGGCCGAGCCTTTTTTGGCGATGTCGTAGCAAAGCAGCGCGTCCTGATCGCGCAGAAAGAGCTGCCGATCGACGATCACCGGATGGGGCCATCCTTCGCCGTTCTTTGTCGCCGTCTCGAACTTCCCCTTGAGAATGTATTTTTTGGGGTTGGCCCCGATCAGAGCCATCACTCCGTTCTGATAACGGAAATAGAGATTGCCGTCGGCCTCGATCACGGCCGCCGATCCCTGGCCGGGTCCGCGGCCCCCTTCCCAGGCGAATTTGCCGGTTTTCAATTCCAGGCACACGGGAAATCCGGCGTTGTGCCCGTTGCCGCAATAAACGTAATCGCCGACGAGGACCATTCCGCCATGATGGTTCTGCATTTTACCGCCGTTGAGAAAGTAAACCTCTTTGGCGCTCACTCCCTCGGCGGACTTCGAGAGTTGCAGCAAGGCCGCCCCGGCGCCATAGCCCGTCGAGGCGAAGACATAGTCGTCTTTGACGAGGGGAGTCGGAATATTCGCCGTCGCATTGGCGATGCGGTTGTAGTTCCAGAGCAACTTACCATCCTCCGCCCGCACCGAGACCAGACCGCGGCCGACGATTTGCACGTACTGCTTCACTCCACCGCCGTTGCTGATGACGATCGAGGAGTATCCGGCGCCGTCGGTGCCATTCGTGCCGAGACTCGCCGGAGCCTGTGCTTTCCAGATCGTTTTGCCAGTCTTCTTGTCGAGCGCCACGATCAGCGCATCTTTCACGCCGGGCGTGCACAACAGCCGATCGCCGTCCACCAGCGGGGATTCGCTGAAGCCCCAACCGGACATCATGCGTCCGCCAAAATCGCGCGTCAGGCTTTTATCCCAAATGAGCCGCCCGCTTGAGACGTCGAGGCACACCAGCGTGCCGTCGCGGTCGAGGGCGTAAACCCGGTCCCCGTCGACCGTCGGCGTGCTGTTGGGGTCGCCGTCGCCGGTCCGCAGCGCCCACAGCCGGCGGCCATTGGCGAAATTGAGGGCGAGCACGTTGCATCCATCCTTGAGCTTGCCCATGGTAAAGATCCGGCCCGAGTCGATGGCCACGCTCGAGTAGCCGCCCCCGAGACCGTCCGCCTTCCACTTCAGCGGCGGACCTTCCGCCGGCCACGAGTCGAGCAAACCCGTTTCGCTGCTGACGGCATCCCGATGCACGCCCCGCCAGGAAGGCCACGAGCCCGACTGTCCGACGGGACCCGCCGGCTGGTTCGGCAGTTGGGACGTCGGCGCGGTTGCCGAAAGGCTGGCCGTGGGCGACTGCCCGCAACCCCAAACGCACAGACTGCCGGACAAAAACAGGGCAGCGGCCCAAATGCGCATTGCCTTTTCTCCTATTCCGCCGATTTCGCGCGGACGACGCGGTGGAAGTGCAACTCCACCTCTCGGTCAACGACCCGCCGCAGGCCCTCGACCAGGACGGCCGGCTCGTGCTGTGATTGGCCTCGACGCTGAATCTCAGCCAGCGGGGTGCCCGGCTGGACGGTAAACGTTGCTTGATGGACGATCTGGTTCCCCGCGTCCAATTCGGGAACGATGAAGTGCACGGTGGCTCCGTAGGTCAGCATCCGGTGTTCGTAGGCATCTTTGTACGGCGTGGCCCCGGGAAACGACGGCAACAGGCCGTGGTGCAAATTGAGGATGCGGCCCCCCGCGAACTGCCAGCAGACGGCGGCCGGCAAAATGCGCATATACCGCGCCAAAACGATGTAATCAACGTCGTACCGATCGAAGAGATCCACTAAGCGATCATTATCGGGCCGCGCGTCCCCGTCCCCCACGTTGTGCCATTCGACGTGGAATTCTTCCGCCAAACCTTGGCACGAACCGCGGTTGCCGATCATGACGGCGGGGCTTGCCCGGATATGTCCCATCGCCATCGCCTGCAGCACAGCTCGTGCGGGCTCCGGCCGGTAGGTCGTGCAGAGAGCGACTCGCGGCAGCCGATCGGCCGAATCGCGCGACCACGTGCGAAGCGAGAGCCCTTTCCGCCGGCCGATCTCATCCATCTGCTTCCGCAGATCGGAGATCGAATCTCGGGGCCCGGGCCACTCGATCCGCAGCAGCATGGCAAACAGCTGCTCGGAATCGTGGTCGTACATCTGAATTTCGTGAATGTTTGCTCCGGAGCCGGTCACGAAATGCACAATGGGATCGGCCAGCCCGCAGTTATCCGGTCCGACCGCCGTGATCACCACCTCCATCGTTTTCCCTTTCGGAACGCATCTTCGGGGAAGGTCGGCGAACCGTCAAGCAGCCCGGGCGCCCGTTTCCAAGCAGGAATTGTTGTGCGGGGAGGGCGCCCGTGATTCGCGACGCTGGCAGCCGCCCGCGGCGCCTGCTCAAATAAGGTCCACCCATGACGAACTCCATTTCGCCAACCGCTCCGCCGCCCCACCGCCCGATCGCGCGTGAACTCTTGGAGCGCCTGCGGTCCATCGTCGGCAACGAGGGACTCTTGTGCGACGCCAACGACCTGTTGGTCTACGAATGTGACGGTTACGTCGTCGAAAAAAACGTTCCTGACGTCGTCCTGTTGCCGACAACCCGCGACCAGGTCGTGGCCATCGTCAAAACGTGCAACGAGTTCGACGTCCCCTTTGTGCCGCGGGGAGCCGGCACAAGCCTCTCCGGCGGGTGTCTTCCCGTGGGGGGCGGAGTGATGATCACGCTCACGCGGATGAAGCGAATCCTCGAAGTCAACTTGCGCGACCGCTATGCCGTCGTCGAGCCCGGATTGGTCAACGTCCACCTCACGCAGCGCCTCAAGGGAACCGGTTATCACTACGCCCCCGATCCCTCGAGCCAAGGGGCCTGCACGATCGGTGGAAACGTGGCAACCAATTCGGGCGGGCCGCACACGCTGAAATATGGCGTGACGGTCAACCACATCCTGGGGGTCGAAGTCGTGCTCGCCGACGGAACCGTCGTGGAATTCGGCGGACCGACCGCTGACCCGTCCGGCTACGATCTGGCTGGTCTGTTCGTCGGCAGCGAAGGGACATTCGGAATTTGCACCCGCGTCACTGTGCGGCTGACCCGCAATCCGGCGGCCTATCGCACGCTCTTGGGCATCTTCGAGACAGTCGATGCGGCGACGCAGGCGATCAGCAGCATCGTCGGCGCCGGCATCATCCCCGCCGCCCTCGAGATGATGGACCAGGGAATCGTGGAAGCGGTCGAAGCGGCGTTCCATTTCGGCTTTCCGCTCGATGCCGGGGCCGTATTGCTGATCGAAGTCGACGGCCTGGAAATCGCGGTCGACGAAGAGGCCGAAAAAATTGTCAGCCTGTGTCGAGCGGCCGGCGCCCGCGAAGTCCGACGGGCCACGTCGGAAAAAGAACGAATGCTTTTGTGGAAGTGCCGCAAGCAGGCCTTCGGAGCCATCGGCCGCTTAAGTCCCAGCTACTGCACGCAGGACGGCGTCGTCCCGCGAACACGGCTACCGGAAATCCTCGCCTTCATCACCGACTGCGGGGCTCGGCATCGCGTCCGCATTGTGAACGTGTTTCACGCCGGTGACGGCAACATCCACCCGATTCTGCTCTTCGACGAACGGGACACCGACCAGGTCTCCCGGGTGCTGGCGGCCAGCGACGAGATTCTGACCCGGTGCATCGAATTGGGGGGAAGCGTCACCGGAGAGCACGGCATCGGCGTGGAAAAAATCAACTTTATGGACAAACTCTTCACCGCCGACGACTTGAGTGTGATGGATGCGGTCCGCCAAGTCTTCAATCCGACTCACCGCTTGAGCCCGCAAAAAATGCTCCCCACGGCCGGCGGCTGTGGCACCGAGTCGTTTGCCCGCACGAGCCCCGGCCGGCGTGCCGCGCTTTGAGCTGGCGACTTTTTCGCGATTCGCGCCGCCGTTCCACGGATTGGCGCCCCGAAAGCCGACTCAACAATCAGACCAGCTCGCGCAGCGGCTTGGCGTGGTCTTCCACCAGGTATTGGGGACGGCCGTTTAGATCTTGCAGGGTGACCTGGGCCGGGTTGATTCCCAAGTTGTGGTAGAGAGTCGCGTAGACCTCGCCGAACGTCACGGGCCGCGTGACGGCCTCCGCTCCTATCCGGTCGGTCGCGCCGATGACCTGCCCCGTCCTCATGCCTCCGCAGGCCAGCAGGCCGAAATTGGCGTTGGGCCAATGGTCGCGGCCCACATTGCGGCTGATTTTGGGCGTGCGGCCGAACTCGCCCCACACTACGACCGTGCAATCCTGATCGAGCCCCCGGTCGTGCAGATCGTCCAAGAGCGCACTCAGGCACTTGTCGAAGACAGGAAAATCCTCTGCCTCGCGGGAGAAGATCGTCCCGTAGGGGATGCCGTGCCAGTCCCATTTGCTGTAGTTGAGCGTCACCACGCGGGCCCCCGCCTCGATCAGTCGTCGGGCCAGGAGCAGGCTCTGCGGCACGCGCGGTGCTCCGTTGTCGTCGATAAAGATCTTGGGATTGCCCGTGCCGTACCGCGCGATGGTCCGCGGATCCTCCCGCGACAGGTCGAGCGCTTCGGCCAGCCGCGATGACGTTAACAGTCCCATCGCCTGGTCGGTGAAACGGTCCATTCCCTCCATCATGCGGGTCGCATCGGCATCGCGTCGGAACTGGTCGAACTGCCGCATCAGCGAACGCCGGTCCGTGAGCCGATCGAGGCTCACCCCGCGAAGCACCATGTCGTCTCGCGTCGGTCCCATGGGGCGGAACGGAGATTGGGCCGTTCCCAGAAATCCCGGCCCCGGCTCGTTGTACGGCGGATGCGTGCAGGGATAGCACAGACTCACGAACGGCGGCGTCGCCACGTTGGCGGCGCCTTGCAGGCGGGCGATGGTCGAACCGAACTGCGGCCAGCCCCCCGCGGGCGTCGGCTTCTTCGGATGATGTCCGTTGAAGACCTGGATCGCGTCGTGGTCCGACTGGCTCCCCACCAGCGAACGGATCAGGGCCAGCCTGTCGGCCCTTTTTGCCAACCGCGGAAAGGCTTCGCAAATCTCGAAGCCCGGAACGTTGGTCGCAATGGGCCGCCACGGGCCGGCGATCTCTTTCGGAGCCAGCGGCTTCAGGTCGAACATGTCCTGATGCGGCGGGCCCCCCACCAGGTAAATCATGATGACCGATTTGACTGACCGGCCGGCGCCGCGCTCAGCGTCGGCTTTCAAGAGCTGCGGCAGGGTCAAGCCACCGAGGCCCAGCGTCCCGATCTTGAGGAAGTTCCGCCGCGTCACCCGGTCGCAGAACGCCGAGCGCGACGAGCAATTGCCTTCGAGTGTCAGCATCAACGAGCCCTCCAAACGCGGGACTCTTGCCGTGCCGGACGCATCAGTGAATGTGCATATCCTAATTGCTCCCTCCTAACCCTACCAGTGACGCCCCAGTCGGATGGCCAATGCTGAACGGTAAACAGTGTGAAACTTCGTTCGCGCGGCGGCGCCCCGCTGTCTGAGTTAGCGAGTTTGCCGTTCGTTCCAGCGTCCCTGCGCTAAACCGCCATTGACGGCCGTTTTCCGGCCCCCGCGGGTTGTCTAAGGGAAAAACGTATGCCAGCGTTCTCTCGGCGAAAGCCGTGGCCTTTTGGCAACAGCGCCGTTTTTTGAGCGCGCGTTGCCGAGCTTCCACCGAGGGAATGGAATTATGTCAACGTCCGAAATTGGAGTGATCGCGGAAACCCAATGCTCGTCCGAGCCGAACCAGGGGTCGGTAACCTCGGCCTTGGACAAGAGCAAGACGATCGCCTCGTCGAAGATCATGATCGTCGACGACGAGCCGATTAACGTCAAAGTTGCCCGCAAGTATTTGAAGCTCGAGGGTTACGAACACTTCATCACGACGACCGATTCGCGCGAAGCGGTCGCCCTGGTTGAGAAGGAGCGTCCCGACGTCATCCTGCTCGACATCATGATGCCTCACGTGAGCGGTCTCGACGTTTTGGCGGCGGTGCGGGCCGATAAACGCTTTGCACATCTTCCCGTCGTCATCTTGACGGCGGCAACGGACCAGGCAACCAAGCGCCGCGCCCTCGAGCTGGGGGCCAACGAATTCCTGGCGAAGCCGGTCGATCCGACCGAACTCATTCCCCGGCTGTACAACGTGCTGACGGTTAAACGCCATCACGACCATATGGAGGAGTATGCTCACGAGTTGGAGGCGGAAGTGCTGCGGCGGACGGCCGAGTTGGCCCGCTCGCGGCAGGAAGTGATCCACTGCCTGGCCCGCGCAGCCGAGTTCCGCGATGACGACACCGGGCGGCACGTGTTGCGCGTGGGAAAGTACGCGCGGCTCATCGGTTCCGAATTGGGCTGGAAGGGCGAGCGGCTCAACATGCTGGAGCAGGCCGCCCAGCTGCACGACATCGGCAAGATCGGCATCCCCGATTCCATCCTGCTCAAGCCGGGAAAGCTTGAGCCGGAAGAGATCGAGATCATGCACAAGCATGCCGGCTTCGGCAAACGCATCATGGAGACGTTGCCCGAGCACGAATCGAATGTGCTGCGAAAGCACACTGAGCTGGGCTCGCGCCTGCTGCAGGAAACCGACTCGCCGATCCTGACGCTGGCGGCCACGATTTCGCTGAGCCACCACGAAAAGTTCGACGGTTCGGGCTATCCGTTGGGCCTGGCTGGCGAGGACATTCCAATCGAGGGGCGGATCACCGCGGTGGCCGACGTCTTCGACGCGCTCGAGCAGCAAACGGCCCTACAAACCCCCCTTTCCGCTTCAGAGATGCTTCGAGCTGTTGGAAGAGGGGCGCGGCAAGCATTTCGATCCGCTGGTGCTCGACGCCTTCTTTCGCTGCCGGCCCGAGATCGTCAAGACGCAGCTCCAGTACGCCGACACGCATTGAAAGGTCGTCCCGCCTTCCGAGTCACGTCAGGCGGGACGGGCCTCACCCGGCAGGTGACGGATCGGCCAGGAAGTCTTCGGGGCTTGTCGACAGGCCCAGGCAGGACAGGATCTCGCCCAACTGATCTTTGCTCACCTTGATGTCTCCCTGATGCGAGGCGTACCCGGCGAAGGCCTCGCGGTAGAGCTTGCGACCTCCGGCCGCGTTCCCCGCCACCAACTCCGCTTCGGCGAGGTTGACCCGGTCCCAATAATTGAACGTGGCTCCTGACTTTGCGCAGAGCGCCTCGGCCCGGCGGCGCAAGTGCGCGGACCTTTTCCGCAATTTCTTGGGCTTCGGCGGGGCGGCCGAGCCAGAGGGCCGTCGTCGCGGCGTTGATGCCGGTGTAGGCGTTGGTCGCTTTTGATCGCTCCCAGCCGCGGCGGTATGCACGGTGCGACTGTGCCAACCAATCGCCCTTGCTGCGCTCCTGGCGCCACGCGCGCTTGTAGATGCCACCCAGGATGCCGGCCGTCTCCTCATCGTCGGAAAGTGACTCGTACAAGGGCTCGAGGAAGCTCAGTCCGGCGTCGAGATTTCCCGTGCGACTGTGGTAGAGCCCCATCAACTGCTGGAGTCGCACATCCGTGGGAAAAAGCGTGAGGGCCCGGCAGAGGACGGCCTCGGCCGCGACGCATTCATCGTGGTCGAGCAGGATCTCAGCCAGCACGGCTGGCAGCGCGGGGGTCATCATCAGCACCTCCGTCGCTTCAATCCGTTCGGCCACGACCAGCGGATCGAACCGTGGAGCGTCGAACGCCTCCATCAAAGCGTGCAGCCCCGGATTTGTGTCGTGCCAAACCGGCCCGCCGTCGGCGGTGATTCTTGAGAGGCGGCGCCCGTCGTCAAAGCGGCAGAAGAACCATTGCAGCAACCGCTCGGTGAATTCGAGCGCGACGTTCGCATCGTTCGGCGTGACCCGGCGATGAAGGTGCCGCACCGCGTTGCCCAAACGCCGCAGCGCATGGGCCCAATACCGCGTCGTGGTCGGGATCAGGCTGAACTGCTCGAGCAGGATGAGATTCGAAAGCACGACCGCGCTTGCCGGCAACCCGGCGACCTTGAGAGCGTCGGCGGCAAGGACTTCCAGAATGCGGGCGCGATAAAAAATCGTTCCCTCGGGCGCGCCGACTTGCTGCACGCGGTCGAGGTGTCGCAGATCGTCCCCCAGTTTGAAGTGGGCCGATGTGTATTCCAACACGGCGCGATCGAGTTGCTTAACCGCGGCCGGCTCGGCAGGCTCACCGGGGTCGGAGCTCATCGCGATCGGTTTCCTCGATGGTGATTTGCGATTGGAACGAGAGCGCCTTCTCGGCGGCCGTGTCACGCGACACCTTGCCGTCTCCACGGCTTTTGACGGTCGCCGCATCTCGGTGGAACAAGGTCCCTCGCGCGGCAACAATAGGGACCAGATTCCGCGCGCGGCGAAGACGGGTTCGCTTCGCCAGTTTGATGCACCGCCAAGTTATCGCACCGGTCGGGCGGTCGCAATCGGTTCTGTTTCGTGTCCGCTGGCCCGCTGTGACGAGATGATTTACACCGTTCCGATTGGCGAACCGTTCAAATCGGCGCTCGACAACAATCGACCGGCCGACGTCGCGGACTCTGCCTGCCAGTCGCCTGACGACTTTTACGCCCGCGGCTTGGCCCGTACGGCGATCGGGCGGTTTGAAGATGCGCGGGCCGACTTGGCGTCCGCCTGCCGCGAAGGGGGTCCCCTCGAGAGCGCGTGCCGGATCGAGTTGGCCTTTCTCGACATCCGCACGCCCGGCGAGGTGGCATCGGTGGCCGGGGTTGCGCGGCAGATTGCCGACACGGCCCCGCGATTCGAAGCTGGCCGCCCGCGCCCGCCACATTGCCGGACTGGCCGACTGCAAGGCCGACAACGGCGAGCAGGCCATCGATCAGCTGCTGGAGGCGGCGCGTATTTACCAGGAGATCGGCTGCGAGGGCGGACGGGCCCAGGTCCTCGACACGCTGGGAATGGTCCAGGCGGCGCGGGGACGGCTCGATGAGGCGGTGCATCACTACGCCCTGTCGCTGGCCGCCAAGACGACCCTCAACGATATGGCGGGGATCGCCATCTCGCTGGGCAACATGGGGCGCGTGCAGTTGCAGGCGGGGCGTTACGTACGGGCCATCGAATGCTTTCGCGCCGACCTGCAGATTGCCGAGGCGCTTCAGGACCGCCGCGGAATCG
Organism: uncultured Planctomycetaceae bacterium; assembly: GCA_963833105.1. Lineage (GTDB taxonomy): Bacteria > Planctomycetota > Planctomycetia > Planctomycetales > Planctomycetaceae > DASPSM01. The sequence goes on along the minus strand of CAWHWU010000013.1, from coordinate 14,642 downwards.
CTCGCACCTTGAACGACGTCGGTCGCGCCTGGCTGGGAATCGGCGACTATACGGCGGCCCGCGAGGCCTTGCGGCACAGTGGGCAGGAGGCACGCCGGCACGGATACCGCGATATCGAGTTTTTCGCCAAGAAAGATATGATTCTGAATGAAGTCGCCGACCGGCAGCTCGACGCGGCCGGAGAATTGCTCGGCGAGGCGCGGAACCTGCTCCCCAGCGATGCCGAGGCCTATTTCGTGGCCCATGTGGCGTTTGCCGAAGGCGTGTGGCTGGCCGCGAAGGAGAATCCGCTTGCCGTCGTGCGGCTGCGCTCGGCGGTCGAGAACTTTGGCCGGCTGTCGCTTGCCGACGAGGAAGTCGCCGCGCGGATCGAGCTCGCCCGAGCCCTGCTCTCCAGAAAAGAGACGCGCGAGGCCGAACGCTGCCTGCTGCGCGGAATCGAGTCGGCGCGGGCGATGGGCCTCTTGCGGTTTCTTCCCCTGCTTAACGAGATTATGACCGGGCTCGATATCGTCGAGGGCGCGATCGAGGAGAACCAACGCACACTCGGTCATGATGCGGCCCTGGGGGAGCGGGGCTACGTGATCCGCGCGCATCTGGGCGCGGGAGCTTTCGGCGACGTCTTTCGCGTGTATGACCCGGAGCACACGCGGGAAGCGGCGCTCAAGCTGTTGCGATTGGCGGCCGTCTACGACCCGCAGCAGCGGCAGCGGCTGATCGACTCGGCACGGACCGAGCTGCAGGCGACCGCGCACGTCCGCCACCCGGGCATCGCCCGCGTCTTCGCGATCGGGACCTTGGCCGACGGGCGGGAATACGTGCTGCAGGAATTCATTTCCGGACCATCGCTGCGCCACGTGATGAAACGGCAGGAAGAGGAGAAACAGCCCAGCGACGTTCGCGAGGTCCTCAACTGCGTCTCGGAGATGGCGTACTGCGCTGGCCGCGTTGCACGGGGCCGGCGTGATCCATCGCGATTTGAAGCCCGAAAACGTCGTGCTGCGCGACAACCGGCACCCCGTGCTGCTCGACTTCGGCATCGCCTACCTGTCCGAGCGGGGCAAACAGGCCGACTCGCGGGTCGTAGGCACGCTCCCCTATATGTCGCCCGAGCAACTTCTGGGCGCGTAATTGACAGTCGCAGCGATTTGTACTCGCTCGGCGTGATCGCCTACGAATGGCTGACGGGAAAGCGCCCGTTGACGCCTCAAGGTGACAACCTCATCGAGCAGGTCCGCGATCTGGCGACGCGGCTTCCGAGTCCCCCTGCCGAGTCGGGCCGTGCCCTTCCCGACGAGGTGGCCTCCCTCGTGATGCAACTCCTGGAGAAATCGCCAAAGCGGCGACCCGAAAACGCCCTGCAAGTCGCCAGACGCGCAAGCTGGCTCGTCTCGACGCTGTCTTGAGTCGCGCGGGGCAAGCTGCCAGCCTTACCGTTTTTGAATTGCGGAACCCGAAACGCAGCAGGTGTCGACCAGCGGCTCGCGTCTTGATTCACATTTATTTGCGGGCCATCTAACGTGGCTCCTACGTTTCGGGAAGCGTGAACGAATCGTCGAAACCACCATATTTCCAACGGGTTCGGGCAAGAACACATAGAACGTGTGAAAATGATCACCAAGTCGAGCCGTCAAAGCGCCGCGTAGGTTAACCAATCCTTCATCGAGACGACTTGATTTTGTTCGGTTTATCCCTAAACTAGCGCCTGTGCATGCAGGGTTGATATGAGAACACGACGTCCTCGCCTGATTCTCTCTGCGATGATCGCCGTGGCGATCACGGTGCCGCATTTTCGTATCGCGGCGGCAGGAGGTGGTGTCGCCGGTGATCATTCGCCGCGACATCGGCCCGTCCAACGACAGCGTGTTCCCCCCGTTGTGCAAGTGCGCGACGCTCAGGCATTAGCGGCTCGCGTTTCCGCTCTGAAGGAATTATCCCGCAGGTCGCGCCTCGCAACCGTTGCTCGTTATTGCCACGCACTATGTGGCAGGCGGCACGACCTTGTCGTGCCTCTTTGTCCCTCTGCGCTGCTGAGTTCAGCTGATCGATAAATTGCTGCGCGGTGTGACCCGTGAATCTGCGGATTGTGCCGCGCCTTGGCACCCTGCCCGCTGCCGATTGGTTTCCTGCAATTGCCGGATCCTGATCGGGCAGCACATTGAACCCTGCCTGTAATCTCCTCGAACGCGCTTATCGAGTTTTTAGCCACGCCGGTGCGAGCCGCTCCAGTCAGATTCCGTTCATCGCTTGATGGAATTGAAGGACGAATCCTACCTGAGAAACTGGTTCGGAAACCTCGAACTCGCGTCATTCGGACTCTCTCTCCCGCGGAGGGTCAAAAGGAATGCGAGCAACTTGGCGAGAAGGTGAAATTACGGTTCGTTCCCCTGACGATCGACAATCCAGAGCCGCGATCGGAAGAGTATCGTCGCGAGTCTCGAGATGCGTTTTGCCGGGAAGCTGGATGCGGGCGTCCTCATCGAAGGAGTGACATGACGTGATTCGTTTGATTTTGACGCGAGACAAGTTGAGCGAGCCCGTGCAAAACCTGAAAGCCAACCAGCGAGCGAAAAACTCCATGAAAGACTCACCGATCCCGGCCCTCCTCCTGACGCTGATTTCCTTCTGCCTGCCTGCCTGTAGCCGGCTCAATGGGCAGGAGGAGCAGCCACAAGAAGAGCACCACAAGATCCTGGTCACTTGCCCGAAGGCAAAGGACGTGGTCATCACGCAGCAATATGTCTGCCAGATCCACTCGCAGCGCCACATCAACGTGTGTGCCTTTGTAAACGGGTACCTCGAAGACGTCTTGGTCCGGGAAGGCCAGGCCGTGAAGCAGGGCGATCTGATGTTCACCATCCGACCCGTCTTGTACAAGGCAAAGCTGGACGCCGCGTCGGCTGAGGCCAAACTCGTGGGAATCGAGTTCACGAACACCAAAAAGTTGTTCGACGAACGAGTCGTCTCTCAGCAAGAGGTGGCGCTGCACCAGGCCAAACTGGCGAAGGCCGAGGCCGAGGCGAATCTAGCGAAGGCCGAATTGAACTTTACCAAGATCATCGCACCGTTCGACGGCATCGTCGACCGCCTGGAACAGCGACAGGGAAGCCTGATCAAGGAGGGGGACGTCCTCACCAGCTTGTCCGACAACCGCGTGATGTGGGTGTATTTCAACGTCCCCGAGGCTCGCTACCTCGAATACATGTCCGACCCGGAACAGGAGAAAGAGGCACAGACAATCGAACTCGTGCTGGCCAACGGCAACAAGTTCCCGCAGACCGGCACGATCGGCGCGATCGAGGCCAATTTCAACAACGAGACCGGGAACATCCCTTTCCGTGCGGATTTCCCGAACCCGGAGGGCCTCTTGCGCCACGGTCAGACTGGCAACGTGTTGATCCATCGGCAGTTGAAAAACGCCCTCGTCATTCCTCAGCGGGCGACGTTCGAGATTCTCGACAAGCAGTACGTTTACGTGATCGGCAAAGATGGCGTGGTGCACCAGCGCGAGATCGTCGTCCAAAACGAACTGGATGACATCTTCATCATCAAGCAGGGGCTTTCTGTCGACGACAAGATCGTGCTCGAGGGGGTCCGACAGGTCCACGATGGCCAAAAGGTGGAATACGAGTTTCGTCGCCCGGAACAGGTGATTGCAAACCAGAAGAACAGGGCAGAATAACAACCGCTTTTCGCGAGGGAACCTGACCGGACGGTCTCCGTACCATGTTCACAAAAATCCTTCATCGACCGGCACTGGCGATCGTCATCTCGGTCCTGCTGTTGTTTATGGGGATGTTGGCAATCGAAAGCCTGCCCATCTCCCAGTTCCCCTCGATCACGCCGCCGACCGTTGAGGTCGCGATTGCTTATCCGGGTTCCAGCGCCACCGTCTTGGTCAACTCGGTGCTGATTCCGTTGGAGCAATCGATCAACGGCGTCAAGAACATGCGCTACATGGCCTCCGACGCGACCAGCGCCGGCGAGGCCACGATCCGGATCTACTTCGAGCCGGGCACGGATCCGAACCTGGCGGTCGTGAACGTGCAGAACCGGGTCTCGATCGTGAAGAACAGGCTCCCACCCCTGGTGCAGCGGGAGGGGATTCTCGTCAGCCAAATTATGCCGAGCATGCTGATGAAGGTGAACATCTTCAGCACGGCAAAAGGCGTCGATCAGAAATTCCTTTACAACTTCGCGGCCGTCAACATCCTGCCCGTGATCAAGCGGATCCACGGCATGGGCCGCGCCAGGATTCTTGGCAGCCGCACGTATGCGATGCGGATCTGGCTGAAGCTCGACCGCATGCGCGCCTACCGGATCTCCTCCGACGACGTCATGAAGGCTGTGGGGGAGCAAAGCGTCATCGGCGCCCCCGGACGACTTGGCCAGGCGACGGGCATGGTGTCGCAATCCCGTGAGTACGTCCTCACTTATCAAGGCCGCTACAACAAGCCGGAGCAGTATGCCAACATCATTCTGAGGGCCAACTCCGACGGTCAGATCCTCAGGCTCAAGGACGTCGCCGACGTCGAGCTGGGCTCCGAGTTCTTCGACATCTACTCGAACATGGACGGGCATCCTTCGGCTTCGATCGTGCTCAAGCAAACCCCCGGCTCCAACGCCTCCGCCGTCATCGAGGAGGTCAAGAAGGAGCTCGAAGCAGATCAAGGGGGACTCATTCCCTCCTGGCATGGATTATCGGTTCGCCTATGACGTTTCCAGATTCCTGGACGCCTCCATCGAGAAGGTGCTCCACACCCTGCTCGAGGCCTTCGTGCTGGTGGCTCTGGTCGTCTACCTGTTTCTCGGCGACTTGCGGTCCACGATCATCCCGACGCTGGCGGTTCCGGTCTCCCTGATCGGGGCCTTCCTGTTCATGCAGTTGCTCGGTCTGTCGATCAACCTGATCACGCTCTACGCGCTGGTGCTGGCGATCGGGATCGTGGTCGACAACGCGATCGTGGTGGTCGAAGCCGTGCACGTCAAGATGCACCAGAAGCACCTCTCTCCCTACAAGGCGACCATGGAGGTGATTCACGAGATCAGCGGCGCGATCATCGCCATCACCCTGGTGATGACGGCGGTCTTCATTCCCGTGACCTTCATGACCGGGCCCGTCGGAGTCTTCTACCGCCAGTTTGCCATCACGATGGCCGCATCGATCGTGCTCTCCGGCGTGGTGGCTTTGACGCTCACGCCGGTCCTCTGCGCGATGATTCTCAAGCCCCTCAGGGATCCGAAGGAGAAACGCGGCCTCTTGGGCCGTATCCTGTATTCTTTTGGCATTTTCCTGCGTCTTTTCGACCGTGGCGTCGAGAAAGTCACGGGGGGTTATGCAGCGGTCCTGCGCCGGCTCGTCCCGCGCCGCTTGTTGACCTTGATCGTCATCGCCGGTTTTAGCACGGGCATCTATTTGGTGAACATTGGGCTTCCGCCCGGCTTTATCCCGAACGAGGACCAGGGCGTTCTCTATGGGATCATTCAGACGCCTCCTGGATCGACGCTCGAGTACACCAACTCCAAGTCCCACGAGCTGCAGAAGATTGCCAAAGAGATCAAAGAGGTCACGTCGGTTACCTCGCTGGCCGGTTACGAGGTTCTGACCGAAGGCCGAGGCTCGAATGCGGGGACGTGCATCATCAATTTGAAGCCCTGGTCGGAGCGCAAGCGGACCTCGCGCCAGCTCATTGAGGAACTCGAGGAGAAATCCCATGAGATCACCAATGCCAAGATCGAGTTCTTTGAACCCCCCGCGGTTCCGGGTTTTGGCGCCGCCGGTGGTTTCTCTATGCGTCTTTTGGACAAGACGAACTCGGGCGACTACAAGCGGCTCGGAGAAGTGACCAGCACCTTCATGGACGCCCTGTCCAAACGCAAGGAGCTGAAGAACCTGTTCACGTTCTTTGCCAGTAACTACCCGCAGTACGAGCTGGACATCAACAACGACGTGGCCATGCAGAAGGGCGTATCGATCGAAAAGGCGATGGACAACCTCTCCATCTTGATCGGTAGCACCTACGAGCAAGGCTTCGTCCGCTTCGGCCAGTTCTACAAGGTCTATGTCCAGGCCGCGCCCCAGTTCCGGCGGTTCCCCGCCGATTTGGGAAATCTGTTCGTCAAAAACGACAGCGGGGAAATGGTCCCCTACTCCTCGTTCATGCACGTCAAAAAGAAGCAGGGCTTGAACGAGATTACCCGCTTTAACGTGTATAACTCCGCCGCCATTCAAGGTGCGCCGGCTCCCGGCTTCAGCAGCGGTCAAGCGATCAACGCCATCAATGAGGTTGCCGCCAAGACGCTGCCTCGCGGTTACGGCATCGGCTGGGAAGGCATCTCGTATGACGAATCGCGCAAGGGGAACCAGGCGGTTTATATCTTCGCGATCGTCGTCTTCTTCGTTTATCTGGTCCTGGTCGGGCAATACGAGAGTTTCTTGCTCCCCTTGGCCGTGATCATCTCCCTGCCGGTCGGCATCTTTGGCTCGTTCCTGTTACTGACGTTGATGGGGTTGTCCAACGATGTCTATGCCCAGATCAGCATGGTCATGCTGGTCGGTCAGCTCGGCAAGAACGCGATCTTAATCGTTGAATTCGCCGTGCAGCGGCGCCGGGACGGCATGTCCCTCCTGGAGGCTGGCGTCGAAGGGGGACGGTCTCGCTTCCGGCCGATTCTGATGACCTCCTTCGCCTTTATCGCGGGCCTCATTCCCTTGGTCTTCGCCACCGGCGCCGGGGCCATCGGAAACCGCACCATCGGCACCGCCTCAGCCGGCGGAATGTTCGTGGGCACCGTGATGGGCGTCATGGTCATTCCCGGCCTGTATTACTTGTTCGCCAAGATTTCCGATGGGCGGAGACTTCTCGGGGACGAGGTGGACGAACCCCTCACTGAGTTGCTCGAGCACGAAGGAAGAATGGCGTGATCGCGCGGCCCTGAGCCAATCGCGTTCGATTTTCTCGCAGACGGCGCGACGCCTGGACTTTTGACGAAATTCGCGAGGAGACGGGAGCCTTCATGACTCCTGGCCGTTCGGCATGGCCCTGTGAGTAGCGGATCCAGGCCGTCGTAACGGTCGCAGGCGTCAATTTCAAACGGCTGATGCGCGAGGGCTGTAGCGGCGGTTTCCCGATCGAAACGCTCGAGGCCGTCGCCAGGCAACGCACCCCCGAAGCCCGCCGTGCCGAGCGACGTGTCGATAATTAATTCTTTGCTTTTGTTGCCCGAGCAATCTGAACGGGTGGCTATCACCGACCTCAACCGCTATCGGGTAACCCAATACTGACGGACGCCGCGAGGTCTAGCAGTCTTTTGCCACGATGGCCAGGATGCTGGAAAGAAAACGTGCTCCATGGCCCGGTATTGATGCATCTGTGACGATCCTGCCTAACCCTTCGAACGACGCATCCCATTTGCCTGATTCAATTTTCGGCGTATTCGCGTGCATGCGACGCGTTTGGCATTCGGGATGCTCCAATCTGGAGTTCTTCCAGCTGCGCACCCTAATCGCTGCACACAACTGCTTCGAGGTCGTTGGATCAATACGACAACTTTGTTTAGCGAAACATTCCAGATTCACTCGTATTTGAAGACCTCGTCGGATTCGTTACAAAGGCCGCACCGCGAAGAGTGCAGACAACAAAAGGCGCGACAGGAGAAAAAATGGCGTTGTTCCACTTTCCAGATTCCGGCTTTTTCCGGACTGACAGGTCCTCCCGGGTCATGGCGGGGCTGATCGTCGTGGTCACCGCCATTCTGTACGCCTATTCGAGGCGCTATCCAGCTAGCAACCGGAGCCAGCGCATCCTCCGCTGCACCCCTGACCGGTCGGGCTCGAGCACTCGCTCGCCGTCCTCCGCACTATGCAGGGAGTCGATGGCGTAGACCGCGGCCGCATCCCCGACCGGTACGTGGAGCCAACTCTCCCACAGGTGACCCGGTCTCCTCCGTTGACAGGTGTGTCGAAAGGCGGATCGATGTGCGGAGCTGACGGTCTTCCGGCTCCAACCCGGTCCCAACTCGGCCGTTCAATTGGGCGCACCACCGCGAGTCGGCGTGACCCCGAAGAAAGTAGCGAACATCGCAGCCACCTGGCCGTGAGAGAACGCGACCTCGAAGTGCAACGAGTGGACCGCCCGATCTGAACTGACAGCTCCAATGTGGGATTTCGTCCGCAAACCACGCAAAACGAACATCGCATTCCAGGGTGGTGGCACCACTAGGACACCAGCCTCTGTGCCTCGCGACCGATAGCCGCCGCGCCGACGCCCTCATGAGGCAAGTTCAGTGAACCAGTCGACAACCTGAAAGGCAACCCGCGAGGGAAAAACTCTATGAAAGTCTCAGCGACCCCGGCCCTCCTCCTGACGCTGCTTTCCTTTTCCCTATCTGCTTGCGGCAGGCTCAATGGGCAGGACGAGCAGCCCCAACAAGAGCAGCAAAAGATCCTGGTCACTTGCCCGAAGGCAAAGGACGTCATCATCACCCGGCAATACGTCTGTCAGATCCACTCCCAGCGCCACATCAATGTCTGTGCCTTTGTGAACGGGTACCTCCAGGCGGTCTCGGTCAAAGAAGGCCAGACGGTGAAAAAGGGCGATCCGATGTTCAAGATTCTACCAACTCTTTATGCGGCAAGGCGGGACGCCGAGCAGGCCGAGGTCACACTCGTGGGAATCGAGTTCAAGAACACTCAGAAGCTGTTCGAGGACAAAGTGGTCTCTCAGCAAGAGGTGGCGCTGCACCAGGCCAAACTGGCAAAGGCCCAGGCCAAGGCGAATTTGGCGACCGCCGAATTGAACTTTACGCAGATCACCGCACCATTCGACGGCATCGTCGACCGCCTGGAACAACGACAGGGGAGCCTGATCAAGGAGGGGGACGTCCTCACCAGCTTGTCCGACAACCGCGTGATGTGGGTGTATTTCAACGTCCCCGAGGCCCGCTACCTCGAATACATGGCCGACCCGGAACAGGAGAAAGAGGCACAGACAATCGAACTCGTACTGGCCAACGGCAACAAGTTCCCGCAGATCGGCACGATCGGCGCGATCGAGGCCAATTTCAACAGCGAGACCGGGAACATTCCCTTCCGCGCGGACTTCCCGAACCCGGAGGGCCTCTTGCGCCATGGCCAAACCGGCAACGTGTTGATCCACCAAACGTTGAAAGACGCCCTCGTCATTCCTCAGCGGGCGACTTTCGAGATTCTCGACAAGCGGTACGTTTACGTCGTCGACAAAGAGAACGTCGTGCGTCAGCGCGAGATCGCCGTCCAAAACGAACTGGATGACATCTTCATCATCAAGCAGGGGCTTTCTGTGGACGACAGGATCGTGCTCGAGGGGGTCCGACAGGTCCACGATGGCCAAAAGGTGGAATACGAGTTTCGTCGCCCGGAACAGGTGATTGGCAACCAAAAAAACAAGGCCGAATAGCAACCGCTTGAGGGATCGATAGCCTGTCCATCTCCCAATTCCCCTCGATCACGCCGCCGACCGTTGAGGTCGCGATTGCTTATTGGGTTCCAGTGCCGCGGTTTTGGTCGCTCCAGAACTCTCGCGACATGGCGTCCGACGTGACGAGCGCCGGCGAGGCAATGATCGGGATCGCCTTCGAGCCGGGAATGGACCCCAACCTTGCGGTCGTGAGCACAACAAGGCATGAGAATCAGGTGGTTATTTCGACGTGATCGCGAGGCCTGAATCAACCAGGCTTGATTCTTTTCGCAGACGTCACTGCTGACTGAATTTCGGACGAAATTCGCGAGGAGACTGGAGTCTTCAGGACTCGTGGCCGTGTCGGCACGGCCCTGTCGTCCACTCGCTGGAGTTTCATTACTTTTTTTTGTTCCTTCTCGCGGGAATTCTCGAGCGCTGTCGGCACAACCGATAAAGACCGCAGGCCCGATCGGTCGAATGTAGAAGGTGGAGCGATCATTCGCATCGCGATGCTTCCACCGTCCGGTGTAATCCCGCATGACATTCTCGACCACAAAGCCTGTGAGCCGCGTGATCGCGCGAGCGATCGCCTGCAGCAGCATGCTGCTGGTTCTTTCGTCCTGTTCCATTCCCGATCTCCGGGCGCCGCAACCGGGACCGGAGACGCCGCCAAACTTCGACGGTGCGGCCGGCGCGGGAACGAACAACGGCGAAAGCTCCGCGCAGTTCGGGATCAATGAGTTTTTCAATGATCCGCTCTTGATGAGCTTGATCGACCAGGCACTGGCCGGCAATCGGGAGCTGAAGATCCTGGATGAAGAGGTCCAGATCGCCAGCAACGAGGTTCTGGCGCGGCAAGGGGCGTTTCTTCCGTTCCTCTCTCTCGGTGCCGGCGCCGGTCTGAGCAAACCCAGCAAATACACGCCTGAGGGCGCCGCTGAGGACGAACTCACCTATCCCGGGAACCAGCACTTTCCCGATCCGCTGCCCAATTTCGTGGCCGGCCTCAACCTCAACTGGCAGATCGACATCTGGAGAGAACTGCGGAATGCCAGGGACGCGGCCTGTCAGCGCTACATTGCCGCCACTGAGCGGCGGAATTACTTCATAACCCATCTCGTCGCGGAGGTCGCCGAGAACTACTACGATCTTGTCGCGCTCGACAAACGGCTTGAGAATCTCGGTAAAACCATCGACCTTTTCGAGCAGAGCTTGAAGATCGCCCAGGCCAAGAGAGAGGCCGGACGCGAGACCTCGCTGGCGGTTCAGCGTTTCGAGGCCGAGGTTCGCAAGAACCAGAGCGAAACGCAGATCGTCAGGCAGGAGATTATCGAGGCCGAGAACAAAATCAATTTGCTCTCCAATCGCTACCCGCAGCCTGTCCCGCGGAATTCGAACGGATTCTTCGATCTGACGATTCACGCGCTGAGCGCGGGAATTCCTGCGCAGTTGCTGCAGAACCGACCTGACATCCGCCAGGCGGAGCGCGAGCTAACGGCGGCCGGACTCGACGTGAAGGTTGCTCGGGCCCACTTCTATCCGAGAATCGACATCACCGGGGGCGTCGGCTACGAGGCCTTCAATCCCACGTACATGTTCCTCACTCCGGAATCGCTGATCGGAGGCATCGCCGGCAACCTGGTCGTGCCCTTGATCAACAAGAAGGCGATCCAGGCCGAGTACAAGAGCGCCAACGCCAAGCAATTGCAAGCCCTCTACAACTATCAGCGGGTGATCCTCACCGCCTTCACCGAAGTGGTCAACCGCATGTCCAAGGTGGAGAACTACGGCAAGAGCCTTGCGATCAAGAAACAGCAGTTGGAGTGGCTCCAGGCCTCCGTCGACACCGCCACCAAGCTCTTTCAGAATGCCCGGGCCGAATACGTGGAGGTGCTCTTGGCCCAGCGTGACCTCAATGAGGCGCGCATGGTCTTGATCGAGACGAAAAAGGAGCAACTCGCGGCCATCGTGAACGCCTATCAAGCCCTGGGTGGCGGCAACTTTGTGACGAGTCCAAATCCGACATCGGCAAATCCATCGACGCCGAATCCGACGCCGCCGGCACCTCAGCCTTAGAACGTGCCTTCAAATTCGCTTTCCGTAACCCAGCCTGAGTGACATGAGGGAAATCATCGTGATGTCGATCGTGTCTTCGCTGGATGCCGTAGTTCGTTCGTAGTCCTTGTTATCGCGGCCGCAGCGAGCGATCCAGCGCTTGGGAAGGACAGCAAACCCGATCGCTTTGACCGTACGCAATACGGCTTGAAGCACCCAGGCCGAAGAGGGGATCTTGAATTGGCTCAGACACCTGCTCTTGCTTTGGCCGGAATGGACTTCGCAGGCTGTCGGGCCGATAACGTGCCTCACGACGCCATCTGTAACAGCTATCAGCGCCGAAACGCCACATATCCCCCGCCGGGAGCTCGATATCCCGTCGAACGCTGTGCCAATGCCTCATTCGGCACATCCAGGATCGCGGGATTGAGCTTCGCAGGTTGACCTCTGAATCCTGCTCGCCAAAAGGACCGCGGCCATAAAAGACGGTCGCACTCCAATCTACGCCCAAAAATGGCACAAAAATGGCCGCCCAAGCGTGAAAGGCCCCATTTGCTTACATTCCCCCCAAAGGCGCGCTAAAACAGCCATTTCCGTCGCAACCACGTCCATATTTCGACATCGACGCTGATTTCCCGGCAACTCAGCATGCCGGACCGACTCGCCCACTGCTCATTAGCAGGAGCTAACGGGTCGCCCGTGATGGCCCCACTGGGACCCCGCAAGCGCCACTAATTAGAGCCAACTGCATTTCCAGCGCTTTCCAGTCGCCCTTGGGCGAAGGGGTTGTCGCTCCTCCGTGCCCGACCACCGTGGTCGCGGGCCAGCGAGCAGGCCACGTGAAAAGCATGTTCAGAATGTGGAGAGAAATCCGTGGGGTGCAGGAATGTTTCGATCCGAAGCATGACGTTATCGCCTCCATGAGCAACCCTTCGATTTCGGGCTTCCCGTTGCGGTAACTTTTTGCAATCACGCAGACAGCCACACCCTGCTCTTTTCCGTCATACCACGCCATCGGCACGAAATTGGCTCCACAAAATCCATTCTACGCAGAGACCCAGGCAAACGAAGTGCTGTTGGCCGACTCGATGAGTCGGTCACGCGCTTGATTGACGCGAACGGCGTCTCCACAATGCACTCGTTCACGGTGAAGCGAGGCGAAGTAGCCGGCAAAGGTGATGACATGGTGGCGGAAGGGACCGATCGGGGCTCACTTCCGCGCCTGAGATTCGCCCTTTTGGCGCTGCTCGTTGGAATCGTCGCCGGCCTGGGTGCGGTTATTTTTCGCGGTTTGATTGCCGGATTCCACAACGCCTTGTTCCTCGGCCGGTTCTCTCTGGAATACGATGCGAACGTTCACACTCCATTGAGTCCTTGGGGCCCGCTGGTGGTGCTGGTCCCCGTGCTCGGCGCCGTTGGAGTCGTGTTTCTCGTGAAGAATTTCGCGCCGGAAGCCAAGGGGCACGGTGTACCGGAGGTGATGGACGCCATTTACTACGGCGGAGGAAAGATTCGTCCGGTGGTTGCCTTGGTCAAATCACTGGCCTCGGCCCTCTCGATCGGCAGCGGGGGCTCGGTCGGGCGCGAAGGGCCGATCATTCAAATCGGTGCATCGTTCGGCTCGACGGTGGGACAGATCCTGCGACTTCCCCCTTGGCAGCGGATTACGCTGATTGCAGGCGGAGCCGGCGGCGGGATCGCCGCGACGTTCAACACACCGGTCGGCGGAGTCCTGTTTGCCCTGGAGCTCATGATGCACGAGGTCAGCGCGCGGACGCTCGTCCCCGTGGTGATCTCCACGGCGACGGCCACATACGTTGGCCAGATGTTTTTCGGTCCGCACCCCTCGTTTGTCATTCCGGAGCTCGAACAACCCTATTTTCACGTCAGTAGCCCCGGACTGCTCGTCGCGTACGTGCCGCTGGCAATCCTGTTAGGGCTTCTCTCGGCCGCGTTTATCCGCTCGATCTATGCCTTTGAAGATTTCTTCACCCAGAAAGTGAAGGGCGGATACTACGTGCAGCACCTGGCTGGAATGCTCGCCGTCGGAGCCGTCATGTACGCGCTCGCGGTCTGCTTCGGGCACTATTACATCGAGGGAGTCGGCTACGCGACGGTTCAGGACATTCTGTCCGGCACGGAAACGAGCCAGGGACTGTTACTGTTGCTGTTAGCGCTGAAGCTCCTGGCGACATCGCTGACGCTCGGTTCGGGCGCATCCGGCGGGATTTTTTCGCCGGCTCTGTTTCTTGGGGCAACCGTCGGCGGCGCGTACGGCCTCGTGTTGCATCAACTCCTTCCCGGAATGGCCATCAGCCCGGCCGCGTTTGCCGTGGCGGGGATGGCCGGAATGGTTGGTGGATCGACAGGCGCCGCCATGGCGGCGATCGTCATGATATTCGAAATGACGCTCGATTACCGGGTGATCATCCCCATGACCATCACAGTCGCCATCAGCTATGGCGTTCGAAAAGTCGTCTGTCGGGAGAGCATTTACACGCTCAAGCTCGTGCGCCGTGGGCACTACATGCCCGATGCGTTACAAGCAAACGCGCACTTTCTGAAGCGAGCCAGCGATTTGATGGACACCCATTTCGTGTCGATCCCCGCGTCCACACCCCTGGACCAGGTTGCGCCGCTGCTGGAAAAGGACGACGCGTCCGCCTTTTATCTGGTGATCGACGGCGACACGATCGAGGGAATTCTGACTCAGGATCGGATGCGTGGTCTGGTTCGACAGCACGAGAAGGCGCTCTCTGTCGGCGAGGTGCCGTTGCTGCCGTACGTCATTGTCCCCGGCTCCGCGCCCCTCGTTGACATCGTCGAAGCGCTGCATGCCCATCAAGCGTCGGTGGCGCTGGTTTCGAACGAGCCGCGCGAAGCGAGCCCAGATCAGATTGCGGGTGTCATCGACAAGACCCGAATACTCGATTCGGTCGCCGATGCGATGCAGCTCTATTATGCGCGACCTCGTGTTCATTCGGGGGGGCGGCACCCGCGGAGACCAACCTGACGGAGGTCCGGTGGTCGCCACGGCTGAAACCGGCATCCGAGCTACTGGTCGAATCGGCGCAGTCACATGAATCTCACGCAAATCGGAGGGCTGTTTGATGTTTCGCATTTTTCGCCACCCCGTCGACGATAGGC